>NZ_KB976064.1:284745-1323414 GCF_000398845.1 Citrobacter sp. KTE151
GACCCCGTCCGGCTGAAAATCGATGAGGCGTTGACGGCTGACCGGGTTTGCCCGCAGGGATGCGGGCAGAGGGGACGGCCTGCAGGGACGCAGGCTCGGCCCCGACCCGACAGGCAGACGGCATAAGACGAATGAATCGCGCAGCGACGATTTTCCCGCCGGGAGCCTGGGTTGCAAGGGAAGCGGCGGTGAGCCTCCCTTGCACGTTCACAGGTATCTGCGCTTCAGAAAAGTAATACCACTGAGGTGAACGGAACCCTGAGCCGAAATCACATGTTCTCCATAATGCTTAACTGACAAGTATTACTCCGGCCAGGAGGCATTTTCATTTACCGCGTTACTCTTCGCTTTTTTTCTGCTGGCTCAGGCCGTATTCACGCAATTTGTTGGCAATCGCGGTGTGTGAAACGCCGAGGCGCTTGGCCAGTTTGCGCGTGCTGGGATAATTCATATAAAGCTGCGTCAGCACAGAGCGTTCAAAGCGGCTGGTAATTTCATCCAGCGATCCTTCCATCACCTCTTCTCCGACCGCAACCGTTGCCGCATCGTAATCCGGCAGTAAAATATCCTGCGGCCGCAGCTCATAGCCTTCAAGCTGGGTCAGCGCCCGGTAGATGGCATTTTTAAGCTGACGCACGTTGCCCGGCCAACCGTAGCGGGTTAACACCGTGCTGAGATCGGCAGATAGCTTCGGACGCGGCACGCCCTGCTCGTCGGCGAAGCGCGCCACAAACAGTTCGGTAAGCGGCATAATATCCTGCGGGCAATCGCGTAGCGGCGGCAGATTTAGCGTCAGTACATTCAGACGATAATAGAGATCTTCACGGAAAAGCCCTTTCTGCACCATTTCCACAAGGTTCTTTTGCGTCGCGCAAATCACGCGGACATCAACATGAACTTCGTGATCTTCTCCCACGCGGCGGAACGTGCCGTCATTGAGAAAACGCAGCAATTTGGTCTGCATACGCGGCGACATTTCGCCAATTTCATCTAACAGAACCGAGCCGCCATTCGCCTGCTCAAAGAAGCCTTTTTTGCCTTCCGGGGCATGGCCAAACAGCTCACTTTCGACCGCATCCTCAGGAATTGACGCGCAGTTCAGCGCCAGATACGGCTTCGACGCACGCGGGCTTGCCAGGTGGCAGGCATGGGCAAAGAGATCTTTGCCGGTGCCGGTATTACCAGTAATCAGCAGCGGCGCACTCAGTGTCGCCAGCTTACGCGCCTGTTCCACTACGTGTTTCATTTTGGCGCTGACGGCAATAATCTGGCTAAACGCGCTCAGATCCTGCGTAGTCATATTTTGCAGCTGACGCCCCATCCGGATGGTGGAGCGCAGCATGACAACAGCACCGGTCAGCATCTGCTCCTGATTTTCACCCTGCAAATGGACAGGCGTAATCTCCATCAGGAAGTTCTGTCCGTTAATTACGACATGCTCGCTATGAGAATCCTGCGGATTGCTTTCGAGCCAGCGCTGGAAGTTAAACCCATTGATTAACTGGGCGGCGGTATGATTGCGCATCCGATCCTGAGTGTGCGCGAAAAGCTGACAGCTCGCAGGGTTCGCCATCTCGATTTTGCTTTTCATATCCAGAGAAAGGACCGGTTCTGGTAACGCCTCAAGCAGCGCGCTCAACGCAAGATGTTCTCGTTCGGAAGGCATCCAGGGCACGGTACGCACATCCGTAACCCCTGAAATACGGCGGATTTCAGCCATCAGACTACTGAAGTTGGTGAACTCCAGTTCCGCAAAATTGAGGTAAATCCGCCCGATGGGGTCAATCTCGATACCGCGTAAATCAATGCTTCTCAGCACCAGTAAATCGAGCAATTCGCGGGTCAGACCAAGTCGGTCTTCACAAAAGACTTCCAAACGCATAGGAACCTTCACCTGGACAAGGGATTATGTATTAAATGATAAGACAGTATTGGGTTTGCAGGAAGAACTCTGTCAACAAATATTGACAGCTCGCTGGAAAATCAGGCGCCGGGACGTAAAGTTAAACGACTGGCGCCCAATTTTTAGCTAACTTTCGCGCGGCGATTTGTTCTTTTGTAAGGTTTCTTTCACCTGACCAATCAGTTGACGGCGAAAATCGCCCAGTCGTGGCTTATCGTCATCGATCCACGGCAGCGGTCGGCAAAGTTCCATGGCTTTAATACCCAGACGCGCCGTTAATAATCCCGCGCCAATACCCTGCGCGGCACGCGTCGATAAGCGAGCGGCTAAATCCTGCGACATCCAGTCCATTCCCACTTCCCGCACCAGCTCACTGGCCCCGGCAAAAGCGATATTTAGTAGCACCAGGCGGAACAAACGCAGGCGGCTGTAATAACCGAGTTCAATGCCATAGAGCGATGCGATGCGATTAATCAGCCGCAGGTTTCGCCAGGCAATAAACGCCATATCCACCAATGCCAGCGGACTGACGGCAATCATCAGCGTGGACTCCGCCGCTGAACGGCTAATCTCACGTCGGGCCTGCGCGTCCAGCACCGGCTGCACAAGATGGGCATACAGGCTGACGACTTCGCGATCGTTCTGCGTTTCATGAATTGAGGCATACCAGCGCTGTAGCGCCGGATGGGACTGATCGATACCCGCCTGCTGCGCCAGCTTTTCACAAAATGCACGACCTTTTCCGGTTCCATGGCTGTGGAGCAGATCTCGCGCTTCATCACGCTCATGCGCACGCTGGCGCAAACGCCATAGCCGACGCCACTCGGTCGCAACCGATCCGACACCTGCGCCGATAATCAATGCGCCAGCGGCACATCCTCCCAGCGCGACCCAGTCCTGAGTTTGCCAGGCGTTCATGGTCCATTGTACGCCCTGAGCGACAACGCTCGCGCCAAACAGCGCCAACCCGCCCATCACCATTTTGCGCCACAAACTGCGTTTGGGGCGTAGGGCCGCATCAATGACGGCTTCTGCCTGACCTTCGTCTTGCAGAGGTTCATCCACTGTCGCCGGAGAAAAAGTCTGCGCCTCCGTTTCGTTGAACATCTGCTGCGCTTTAAACGCCGCGTTTTGTTCCACGTCCAGCGGACCTGAGAAATCGATACGCGGTTTTAACGGCTCGCTCATCGCAATTTATCTCCTATTAAAAACTCCATCGCGGCATCAAGACGAATATGCGGTAAGGGTTTATCAACATCCATAACCTGCGGGCGAAACGCTTCAAACTGAAAGCCCTGGCTGTCCCAGAATGCTTGTCCAGGTAAACGCGCGGGCACTTCCCCCGGATAAACGGTTAGCGGTTCACCATCGCTCAGACGATGACCACGCAGCGCCGGGATCTTTTCGCCCTTCACATCGATCAGGCCGCTGGTGGTTGCCTGTACTGATGCCAGTCCCAGACAATCCATGCTGATACCTTCAAACGCGGCGTTTTGCCAGGCGTCCTGGATCAACTGCTGCAATAACGACACCATATTGGCGTGCTGATCGACCGTGACGTGGTCGGCTTTGGTGGCGGCAAACAGCAGTTTGTCGATCACCGGGGAAAACAGCCGACGAAACAGCGTACGCTGTCCGTAATGGAAGCTTTGCATCAGTTGGGTGAGTGCCAGACGCATGTCGTTAAACGCCTGTGGCCCGCTGTTGAGCGGTTGCAAACAATCGACCAGCACAATCTGACGGTCAAAGCGCAGGAAGTGATTCTTATAAAATCCCTTCACGACTTTTTCACAGTAATAATTAAACCTGTCGCGCAGCATGCCCGCATTGGTGTGTTTGTCTGCCTGCGCCAGCTTCGATTCCCCCCAGGCATCAACGTCCGGCCACGGGAAGAACTGCAGCGCAGGCGCGCCCGCCATATCTCCAGGCAGAACAAAACGGCCCGGCTGAATAAAATGCAGTCCCTGCTGCTTGCACTGGTGCAGATACTCCGTCCAGGCGGCAGCGATTTCCGCCAGACGGTTTTCATCAGCAGGCGCCAGCGGATCCAACCCCTGGCATAACTGCCGCCATCTTGCCGACCATTCGCCCCGCTGTCCCTGTAATAATCCGGTCATTTGCCGCGACCAGCTGAGATAATCCTGGGCCAGCATCGGTAAATCGAGCAGCCACTCCCCCGGATAATCGACGATTTCCAGGTACAGCGTGGAGGTGTCTTTAAAGTGGCGCAGTAAAGAATCATTGGATTTGTAGCGCAGCGCGAGGCGTATTTCACTCACACCGCGCGTAGGTGTCGGCCAGGTCGGCGGAGAGCCATACAGCTGCGCCAGTCCCTCATCATAGGTAAAGCGCGGAATACCAAAATCGCGTTGTGGAACCCGTTTAACGCCGAGCAGACGCTCTTCGCGCACGCAACTGAGCAACGGCAGACGCGCACCGGCATGAATATTGAGTAACTGGTTTACCATCGCGGTGATAAATGCCGTCTTACCGCTACGGCTAAGTCCGGTGACAGCCAGGCGCAAATGCCGGTCTACGCCGCGATTAACCAGCGAATTGAGTTCATTTTTAAGTCGCTTCATCGCCATCCCGTTTTGCTGAAGGAACCGAAGAAATTATAACAAACAGGAAGTAAAGATAGGGGTCAATTCTTACTTATCAACTACCTGAGCTGTAACAGGCGGCATTATTCTTACCGCCTGGTGCAGAAGGAATGCGGGCGGTTTATTGATTCTCTACTTTAGGAAGCGCTATCTGATTGATGCCACCTTCGTTGGTCACCTGCGTGTAGCCCATTTCCGTCAACATATCCTTCGCCTGCCCCGATTGACGCCCGGAGTTGCAGTACAGCTTCACGGTGTCGGTCTTATCAGGAACTTCAGCAGCGATCCGCGCCTTCATCTCTTTTAATGGAATGTTGACCGCCCCCTGAATATGCTGCTGTTGATACTGTTCAGGAACGCGAACATCAATCCAGTGCTCGGCTGCAAAAACCGGCATGCCGATGACCAGTGCCAACGCTAATACGCCTTTTTTCAACATAATATCTTCCTGACTGATAGTTGGATTTAACCAACACACTATACGCCAGTTCTTAAGAAAATATTGCGATTGCATTATCACCCTCGGCACCCGTGGACGAGACTTCCTCTGGTTGCGCATACTGCGGTTAGTTTTTTGATTTTTCTGCCCGCATTCCGATATTGTTGTCATTCGCCAATTAACTCCATAATATGTTCGCCATTGACTCTCGGACGGAGCTTGGGATCTATGTCTCCTACCATTTATGATATTGCACGAGCCGCTGGCGTATCAAAATCCACGGTGTCGCGCGTGCTTAATAAGCAAACCAATATCTCGCCGGAAGCGCTTGAAAAAGTGCTGCGTGCTATTGATGAGTTACAGTATCAGCCCAATAAACTTGCTCGCGCACTCACCTCTTCCGGGTTTGATGCAATAATGGTGATATCTACCCGTTCAGCAAAAACAACCGCCGGTAATCCGTTTTTCTCTGAAGTGCTGCATGCTATTACTGCCAAGGCTGAAGAGGTCGGTTTTGATGTCATATTACAGACGTCGCGAAGCACTGAAGATGATTTACAAAAATGTGAGAGCAAAATTAAGCAGAAATTGATCAAAGGTATCATTATGCTGAGTTCTCCCGCCGATGAATCTTTTTTTGCAAGGCTGGATAAATACAACGTACCGGTTGTGGTTATTGGAAAGGTTGAAGGCGACTACGCCAATGTCTATTCTGTAGACACAGATAATTATCGCGACAGCATTACGCTAACTGATGCGCTGATTGAGAGTGGACACCGTAATATAGCCTGTTTGCACGCGCCGCTTGATGTTCATGTTTCTATCGATCGCGTTAACGGATATAAAGCCAGCCTTCAGGCGCATAATATTAAAATGCGCGATGAATGGATTGTTGACGGGGGCTATACCCATGAAACAGCCCTGCTTGCTTCACGAAAATTACTGAGTCAGCAGCCGTTACCCGACGCCGTATTTGCCACCGACAGCTTGAAATTAATGAGCTTATATCGCGTGGCGGCTGAGAAAAATATAACCATCCCACAACAACTTGCCGTTGTGGGCTACAGTAATGAGCTGTTGTCTTTTATGCTCACGCCCGTTCCTGGGGGAATTGATGTGCCTACCCAGCAGTTGGGTGAACAAAGCTGTAATTTATTATTTAACCTGATTGCGGGCGAGAAAGGATTACAAAATATCACGGTGAGCACACAAATATCGCTGGCCGACTCACTGGTGTAAAAACTGGGGCATAAATGCCCCAGTATATTTTAGAATGCGTAGTTCACGCCTATACCAGCATAATGGAATCTGTCGCTTTCGCCTTCGTCGTGATCTTCCCACTCATAGGCATACTCCAGTGACATTGATAAACCATTCTGGAAATCATATGCATACAGTAAACCGAGACGATTGAAATTATGGCCTTCACGTTCCGGATCATCTCGCCAGTCCCAGTTTGACCAGCGATCAAGCCCCAGACGGGTATACGGCGTCAGGGTGGTATTGCCTAAAGACAACGGTAAATATGCACGAATTTCCTGGGTTGAGAACTCACCATTATTGCGCGAATCAGCCAGGTTAAAGCCGCGCTCAAGGTAATAGTTGACCGTTAAGCCCACCGTTTCGTTAAACCTGTAATTCAGACCGGTCTCGCTTTCGACACGACTATCGGAGTAGCCAGTAGTATTCAAATCATTAACGAATTGATACATCGACAGCCAACCGCTAAAGCGCAGGTCGTCGGTCAGTTTAACATCCCAATCCGGCTGAACTTTCCAGCGCTGCATATTAGCGGTGTCGTTTCCTGGTTCATTGACATAGTGATAACCGTAATTACGGAAGCCACCGGTCAAACCGAAATTAACATCCTCACTTTCCAGAAATTGATAGCGAATTTCCAGTTCCGGACGATCAAACCAGGTACCACGCTTACCTTCGTTGTAATCAACCGGTCCTTCCTGATAATAGGCCAGCGATATTTTCCATGGCCCATTAGATGCGTTGAAATAGACGGACGGCTCAGCCAGTCCATCCATATCTTCGCCCTGACCTTCAACGTTTTCTATTTCGTACATAGCACCAATATTAAAGTGCCAGTCATTATTTTCAGCAGCCTGCGCGCAGGCCATTCCTGCGCTCATAATCAGCGCAGTAGCGGACAGTAGGGTTTTCATTATTATTCCTTGTTAAAATACTCGCAAAAATGCCCCAAGGCTTGGGGGGGATTTATTCCCCCCGGAATTTTATTGAATAGCCACTTCAGTTTCAGCATCAAAGAAATGGCATTTCGCCATATCAAAATGAATAGTGATATTTTCTCCTGCATGATAATCATTCACTGCCCCAGCACGGACCACCAACTCATGCCCCCCAACAATGGTATAAAGCATAAATTCAGCGCCGGTTAATTCTGCAACGCTAATTTTTGCCGATATACTATTTTCGTTATTAAGCTGCGGGTGTATATCTTCAGGACGAATTCCCAGAGTGACCGCCTGATGTTCATAACCCTGCGCTTTTAATTGTGCTAATTTATTTTGTGGAATCGTTAATTTCAGTGTTTCAGTAACAAACTTATCACCATCAATCGCGCCACGAATAAAGTTCATGGCCGGTGAGCCAATAAATCCGGCGACAAACATATTAGCCGGGTGGTTATAAACCGTTTTCGGCGCACCAACCTGCTGAACGATGCCATCTTTCATAATCACAATACGCGTCGCCATAGTCATGGCTTCGGTTTGGTCGTGGGTAACATAGATCATAGTGGTATTGAGTTTCTGATGCAGTTTGCTAATTTCAGCCCGCATCTGAACGCGAAGTTTGGCATCGAGATTCGATAAGGGTTCATCCATCAGGAAGACCCCCGCTTCACGTACAATCGCACGCCCCAGCGCCACACGCTGACGCTGACCACCGGATAACGCGCCGGGTTTACGCTGCAGATAATCGCGCAGACCAAGGATCTGCGCCGCCCAGTTGACGCGCTCCTCAATCACAGCAGGCGCTATTTTCTGCATTTTCAGACCAAACGCCATGTTGTCATAGACGGTCATGTGTGGGTACAACGCGTAGTTCTGAAAAACCATCGCAATGTTGCGTGATTTCGCCGGCACATCGTTCATCCGTTTACCGTCAATCAGCAGATCGCCGCCGCTGATCTCCTCCAGACCGGCGATCATGCGCAACGTAGTTGACTTCCCGCAGCCGGAAGGTCCAACAAAAACAATAAACTCTTTATCTTCAATTTCCAGATTGAAGTCTTTAACGACGTGTACCTGGTTGTCGTAAATTTTTTGAATGTGTTGCAACGAAAGCTGTGCCATGTTGAATCCTTTACTTGTCGTGTTGCCAGAAAGCCGATAAGCACGGCCACGTCAGAAATTCGGTTGCCGGAAGCAGCAAGTCTGCCCCATTCAGCCCTTTACCGATGCCGACAGAAAGCATGCCGCAGGCGTTGATTGCATCAATTCCCGCTTGTGCATCTTCTATGCCAATACATTGTTGCGGGTCAACGCCAAGACCCGCGCAGGCTGCCAGGAAAATTTCCGGATCCGGTTTCGAGCGGGTGAGCAATGCCGCATCCGCACAAAAATCAAAGCAAGAGCTAAGATTAAGCGCTTGTAAAATAGCCGGGGCATTGCGCGACACAGAGGCCAACCCCACCGGAATCCGTTCTTCCCGCAACGTCATCAACAGCTCACGTATTCCCGGTAATACCGAGTTAACCGTCAGTTGGCGCAAAGAATGGACATACAGTCTGTTTTTTCTCTCGGCCAATTGTGCGCAGGCCCCGGAAGAAAACGCCCCCGCCTTCCCACCATGGTGCAAAATACGCTGTAGTGATTCGCCGCGACTAATCCCTTTCAGGCTGTCATTAAATGCTTCGTCGATCACAATCCCTATTTCATCGGCTACCTGCCGCCAGGCCAGAAAATGCAGATGCGCGGTATCGGTAATCACGCCATCCAAATCAAAAATGATGGCCTGTGGTTTGAGTATCATTCATCGCCCCTTTTTGTGGTAGCGGTCCCATAAGTGGGCGAAATAATGGCGTCATTGCGGATTACGGTTTCCCCCTGCACGGAGACCTTTTCACCATTGACCCAAAGGACAATCTGCTCAGTGCTGTTAATACGGATTTCAGCCGCATTAATGATTACCTGCATATCGATGCCCTGCCAGCGCAGCGGGAAAGACAGCGTTTGCCAATGAGCCGGTAAGGCAGGAGCAAGGTGTAACTCCCCGTGGCGAATATTCACGCCAGCAAATCCCTGGATTGCGCCCAGCCAGATGGCGCCCGTTGCCGCAGCATGAATGCCGTCATCGCAGCTATGTGGGTCCTCCCCGAGATCGATAAGCGATCCTTCACGCCAGAACCGATAGCCCTGTGCCGGATCACCGCAACGCGCTGCCACAATCCCGTGGATCGCTTTACTCAACGAGGAGTCATGAATTGTGCGCGGCTCGTAAAAGCGCAGGTTTGCCAGACAGGTTTGCGGGCAAAATTGCTCCGGTAACATGTAGGTCAGCATCACCACATCGGCCTGTTTGAGAATTTGCATCTCATTGACTTCTGCACGGGAGTAATCGAGCAAAATCGTCTGCTTGCCCGCTTTGGCTTTGTACTGTGACAGATCGATAGTCGGTTTGCTCAGGAAGGTATCGTCCTGAGGTAGCACGCCATCGGGCTGAATTTGCGGTCGCCAGAGATGCTGTAAAAAATACTCTGCGCGGTGAATAAACGTCTCATCACCGCAGCCCAACCGACGGGCAAAGCCCAGCGCCTGTTCCACGTTGTACCAGGCCATGTAGTTGGTGAACGCGTTGTTGTTCACATGCTCAGTGTATTCATCCGGGCCTATCACATCGTGGATCTCTAAACGATCATTAACCATGACCGCCCTGCTGATCCAGAACTTCGCCGTTTCCAGCAGCAGCGTCATTCCCTCACGGGACATGAAGTTTAGATCCCCTGAGGCATGCCAGTAATTGATTACCGCCCAGGCAATATCCGCCACGAGGTGATGTTCAGCCTGCGCCGAGGCCACTTTCTGACGCAGTCCGGTACGGATGTTGATCGCCGCAAATTCAGGCGTTTCCTCATCACCGCTGCGAGCGCTTTCCCACGGGAAAAGCGCTCCCTGCCAACCGTTACGACGGGCTTTCTCACGCGCCCCCGACAGATTATGCCAGCGGTAACGCAACAAACTTCTCGCGGTTTTCGGCTCGGTAAAGAGATGAAACGGTAACAGAAAGACCTCGGTATCCCAGAATATGTGGCCTTTATACCCTTCCCCCGTCAGACCTTTGGCCGCAATACTGCTGCGCTCATCGTGGTCAGGAGTCATCACACGCAGATGATAGAGCGCATAGTCCAGCGCTCGCTGATCGCTGGCATCAGTGCTGGTGACCTGAACGCGACGATTTTGCCACCAGGCATGCCAGTTAGCAGCCGACTCCGCCAGCAGAGCGTCATAGCCCTGCTGCGCGCACACTTCCAGGTTGCGCAGCGACTGGCGTCCCCAGGTCTCAAGCGACAGGCTGCGTTCGCTCGCCCAGTCTACCCAGCTAATTTTTGTCAGCGTGACGCGCTGTCCGGCTTTCGCCTGCACGCTGTTGTGTTGTAACAGCCGACGTTCTTTCGCGGTGAAGCAGCGCTGCGCTGCACCGTCTACATCGCAATACGTGGTGATAGCGATATCATTGCGGTTGTCCTGGGTGGTGTAAATCCCTTGCATAAGATGCTGGCCAAAGACCCGGACCTGCGTTTCATCCAAATGCTGACGACCATGATTGGTCATCGTGGCGTCAATTCCGGTCGAGATACCAATGCTGGCATCGCCATCCAGTGGCGTGACGACAACTTCCATCGCAAACAGCGGCAGTTTTTGTGCCGAGACAAATCGCCGGCTCTCAATGGCAAAACGCGCCCCGCCAGACGCACGCCAGGTAAGCGCACGGCGTAATTCCCCACTGGCAAAATCCAGTTCACGTTGCCAGCTTTCGATAACGCCGCTGGTGAGCGAGAAAATCTCACCATTGAGTGAAATCTCCACCCCCACCACATCAGGCAGATTAACCAGTTCATTAATCTCGCCTTTCCCTGCCCGGTGATACAGTCCAGCAATGTACATGCCGCGAGTTTGTAAGGTGTAGGCTTCCTCGTGGCTGGCGCGAATCCCCATATAACCGTTACCGGTCGTCATGAGTGACGCATATTTATTCAGGTTGTGTGGGCAAAAAGCCGGTTCAGTTAGCATTACTGGCCTCGTCATAAGTCTACGTAGGTCCCTGTTTCAGCCGATTGATACAGTGCGGCAACCAGTTGTTGAATAACGACGCCTTGCTCTGCGTCAGCAATAGTGACAGGCTCGCCCTGGACATGATTCACAAAAGCTTCCATGCTGCGATAATGACGATTGTCATCGGCCATTTCGCGCTGAAGCAGTACGTCAAGCGTCCCCTCACGATCGGTATAAACCTGGGCCGGGAATAACGTCGCCCCTGCCAGATCGCCGCAGAAATTAACGTTCATAATCGATTGTTCCGGGATATTCAGCGCGAAAGAGGTTTCCAGTCGCAGGATACCGCCGTTATGAAATTCAATCGTCCCGAACAGAGAATCCTCCACGGTATACGTCTCGGGATCCCATTTCCCAAACTGGCCGCTGTTTTTACGCGTGCCAATGCGTTGATAACTGTGTGCGTTAACACGCTTTACTGCCGGAAACCCCAGCACATACATGGCGGCATCAAGCATATGGATGCCGAGATCAATCAGCGGCCCGCCGCCCTGCAGTTCTTTGTTGGTAAATACCCCCCAGCCGGGCACGCCGCAGCGGCGCAAAGCGCGGACATTGGTGACATAGATTTCACCCAGCACGCCGGCCATCACCTGCTCACGAAGCAGCTGCGTATCCAGTGCGAAACGATGATGAAAATCATAAGCCAGAACTTTCCCCCTTCGACGCGCCGTGTTACACATTTCCAGCGCCTCGGCTGGCGTCATCGCCGGAGGTTTCTCACACATCACATGGCATCCGGCGTTCAGCGCCAACATGGTGTGTTCATAATGAAAACGATTGGGTGAACAGATGCTGACGATATCTGGCTTAGCCTCGCGTAGCATCGTCTGAGGATCGTCCCAAACCTGCGGATTGCCGTATTTCTCTGCCAACGCCTGCGCCTGTGACAGGCGGCTGTCACAGACAGCCACCAGTTCCAGATCGTTGCGGGTGCAGTAGTACGAAGCATGAACTTTATCCGCCACCTGCCCGGCGCCGATAATGGCGATGCGTAGCGGAGAGCTTGTCAGTGCACTTTTCACAGAAATCCTCTTAGCAGGTACGCAGCCAGGCCAGTGACTGACGGTACGCTTCCGGCAGGTTCTCTGCCCGTACACGCCCTTCGTACACGACGTAACCCTGATAATTATCTTCACGCAACTGATCAAACAGCGCAGTGAAATCCAGCGTACCGCTCCCCGGCTGATAACGGTGGTTATCCGCAATATGGACGTGTCCCAGCAGATCGCGATTGTCATGCAGCGCCTGAGCCATATCGTCTTCTTCGATATTCATATGGTAAAAATCACCAATGATTTGCACATGCTTCAGGTTGTTTTCCACGATATAGCGACGGGCATCCGCCAGGGTGTTGATCATATGATCCTGATAGCGATTGAGCGGTTCCAGATACACCACCGTCCCCGTACGCTCGGCAACTTTATCGAGATAAATCAATGAATCACTTACTGCTTTACGATCACCCGCCAGGCTGCGCGGAGAGGTCATCGGCGGTAAGCGGAAGGTAAACATGCCCCATGCAGCGGGTACAATAATGCCCTGCCCATCGACTTCGGCCAGCGCTTCGAGAATGCGGGTAATCTGCTGTAAGCCATTCAAACGACGCTCTTCGATAAAATCACCGATCCAACCGTCATATCCTCCACAGGCGGTGGTGACGGGCAGGCCTGTTTCTTTGATTGCTGCTTTCACTTCTGCCAGGTTGTTAACCAGCAGCTTGCCGTCAATTTCAAAACCGTCAAACCCCATCTCTTTGATGTAACGGAATTTCTCGAGAATATTTTCCGGAAAAAAAGCCTGGTTCTGTGTTCCAATTTTCATCTTCTGCATTCCTTAATTAAAACGTCACGCCCATTTTGATGCTCTTTTCCGGATGGCGATCGACATACTGCATATAGCTTTCCGGGCTGCTGGCAAATGTCACTACCGGGTCAATAAGTTCTTCACAGTTCAGGTAACCGTTCATCAACAGTTCCCAACAGGTCTCCTCAATACGCTTGCGGCTCCAGCGCGGATAATCCGGATTTGGCTCACTGCAGGCACGGGAGAAGACAATTTTGGCGTTGTTGAAGTGCGCTTCACGCCCCAGGTTGAAGCCTTCAGCAAAAGGTTTCGCGAAAGCGACATAGGAGATGGTTCCACCATAGGCCAGACCGCGTAACGCCGATTGCAGCGCATCCGCATAGCCGCTGGTTTCGATAATCACATCCGCGCCCTGCTTGCCGGTCAGCTTCTTAATTTCCATGCCGACATCGGTGCCAATAGGATTCAGACAGAAATCCGCGCCATGACGACGCGCGATATCGCAACGATGGGCAATCGGATCCACACCAATGACCACCGAGGCTCCCGCTTTCTTAGCCAGTTGGACGGCAATCTGGCCAATCGCCCCTAAGCCGACGATGACAACAAAGTCGCCGACACGCACATTGGCGTCGCGCACGCCACTCATGGCGAACTGTGCCGGGTCATAGCACACGGCATTTTTCCACGAACTACCTTCCGGCATTTTGCGCAGTTTGTAGTTGTTCACCGCATTAAAGAAAACCGTTTCTGCCAATGGGCCGTAGCCGCAAACTGAATCGCCAACGGCGTATTCGGTCACATCGCTGCCACACTCAATAACATCGCCCACCACCATGTTGCCAAGCTGGAACTTGCCGAATTCAATCCCGCGCGGCGCCCCTTCCGGACGCGGCATGAACATTTGCCATTCGCCGTTAAAATCTTCGTCAATAAACGGACTGGCAGCGCGAAAATCGACCACTTCCGTGCCATGTTTTGGCGCACCAAAGCGAACGCGAACTTTCACTTCATTGGCGGATACAGCTCTGTCTTCATATTCCACCAGCGCCGCAACACGCGGTTCTGTGGCAACTAACTTCTTCATTTACAACTCCTTAATTAAACTGGCCGCTTAGCCTTTCACGCCGCCTGCGGTCAAACCACTTTTAATAAAACGTTCGGAAAGCGCATACATAATGACGACCGGCAATGCGGTGACTAACGATGCCGCCATCATGCGTCCCCAGATATAGTCAGGCGTACTGAACAGCGCGTTCAGACCGACCGGTAAGGTAAAATTGCTGGCGCTGGAGAGGAAAATCGAGGCAAACAGATAGTCATTCCACGCCACCATAAAGCAGTACACAAAGACCGAAACCAGACCGGACATCGCCAACGGCACGGTAATGCGAAAGATGATCTGCAGACGGTTCAATCCATCCATCATCGCGGCTTCTTCTATTTCATCCGGAATGGTGTCGAAGTAGCTTTTCAGCATGAACACCGCGGTCGGCAGCGTCTGGGTGACCATGGTGATAATCAACGCCATTTCGGTGTCATAGATGCCAAGTGCCGTAATGATTTTGAATAGCGGCACCACCAGCAGGATCCCCGAAAACATGTACACCGTGTAAAAGCTGGCATTGATAGTCATTCGCCCCTTAAAACGCAGGCGGGAAAGCGCATACGCCCCGAGCACACCGAGAAACACCGCCACCACCGAAGAAGTGACCGATACCACCAGGCTATTACGGAAGTAGTCAACAAACGGGAAAATCATCGGGTTGAAGATGTCGATGTAATGTTCCAGCGTCCATTGCTGCGGTAACAACGTCGGATGCAGCGAGATCGCCTCTTTGGCGCTTTTAAATGAGGTCATCAGCATCACAAAAAATGGGAATAGCGTGATGCCCAGGAAGACAATTAATCCACAGTAAAAGCCGATGCGGCCAAGTGTGCGCTTATTTGTTGCCATTGAGGTTCACCCGTTTTCTGGTCAGCAGGATAACAGCGAAAATAATGACGAAGAGGACGACAGAAATAGCGGCCGCTTTGCCTAAGTCGTTAAATGCAAACGCTGTTTTATAGAGATAGACCCCGAGAATATCGACTTTAGTGGTCAGCAGATAAACATCGGCGAACATGTAAAACATCCAGATCGTGCGCAGCGTGACCACGGTTGCCAGCACCGGCATAATCGCTGGCAGCGTGACGATACGAAACCGTTGCCAGGCATTCGCGCCGTCCATTTCTGCCGCCTCATACAACGATTTATCAATCGTCTGTAAAATCGCCAGAAACGAGATAAAGGCATACGGAAAGTAGCGCCAGATGGCGAACAGCACGACCAGCGCGAAGCTGCTGCCGGGATTGTCGAACCACAGCGGAGCCTGATCGTAGAGATGCAACAGATCCACGCCGAGGTAGTTCACAATGCCGTAGCCGTTGTTGAACATGTATTTCCAGGCAAACACCAGCGAAATTGATGGCGTCACGTAAGAGAGGATGACCAGTGAGCGCGCCGTTTTCCGCAGACGAAACTCACGGTTAAAAAACATCGCTACGCCCAGCCCCAGTACCGTGCTTCCTGCCACAACCAGCGCGGTATACCAGACCGTCATCCACAGCGAATGCCAAAATCCGGGATCGGATAAGATACGGATATAGTTGCTCAGCCCGACAAACGTAGACTCAATTTGCGGATTCAGCGGCAGTCGCATAAAGCTGATTTCGATGTTAGATATCATCGGCCACGCCACTAAACCGCCCAGTAACAGCAAGCTGGGCGCCAACAGCAGCATGGCGAATGGCATATCAGATCGACCTGAAAAGAACTTATTCATCACGGCTTTCCATTTCCCCATTAGCGCTGTTCAACGAGGTCATCCAGTTTTTTCTGGCTCGCTTCAATCGTGGTGACGAGGTCGGCTTTGCCTACCGTCACGTTGTGCACCATTGAGCTCACAACACCGGAGCCTGTGACGTCGCCCATGCGGGTGAAGTTCTTATCGCCGACGGCACCAAACACCTGGATATTCGGCAGTTCGGCAATCAGCTGATCGGGTAATTCACCCAGCGCTTTGATGACAGTGTTATCTTTCCACGTCGCGGTATTCACCACCGCTTTGTTGACCGGCAGCGCCGCCCCTGGCGACATCATGACCCAGTCCGCGATGTTGTCGGCCTGCTCCATAAAGGTGACAAATTTCTCTGCCGCTTCTGTCTCTTCAGACTTTTGACCCGCGGTAATGGTTAACGACGTCAGCATGCCGTAAACAGCAGAGTTTTTTTCCGTCGGCACCATAAAGCCCACATTTTTAGGATCGCCCTCTTTAATCACCGCCGGGAGGATATAGGTGGAATAAATCGCCATCGGTGCCGTGCCGTTCATGAACGCGTCTTTGACTTCCATGATGTCGTTTGAGCCCGGCATGGTGTTCATTGCCAATTGGCGGTAATACTGCAGCGCCTGCGCCATTTCAGGTGTGTTGAGCGTTATCTTTCCTTGCGCATCAAAAACGTTGGCCTGGTTTGAGAGCGCGAACTGGGAAAATGACTGTTCGGTCAAAACGCTTTCCGCCGTGGGCAGCGCAATACCATATTTCTTACTACCAGGATTGTTTAGCTTCTGCGCCACGCTCAGCAGTTGTTGCCAGTCTTTTGGCTCTTCCAGCCCAGCTTTTGCCAGCACATCTTTGCGATACCAGATCCCGCCAATCCAGGCGCTAACCGGAACCCCGGTCCAGGCAGTACCGTCTTCAGTGCGCACAATACGCAGCACGCCATCATAAAAAGTACCTTCACCTACAGCGTTGATGACCTGCGCTACGGCTTTACGATCGATAAGTGATTCTTTATCCATAACTTTCGCGTAGTCATGGCTGGTTTCAATGACTTCAGGCAGTGAACCACTCCGCGCCAGGGTAATGACCTTGGTGTTGTACGCATCTTCTTCTACAGGAACCTGTTTGACACTGATCCCCGGGTTCTCTTTTTCAAAACGCTCAATCAGTTTTGCAATAACCGCCTGCCGCTCCTGTTCAACAGAAGAGTGCATAAATTCAATCGCAACAGAGGACGTTTTATCATCCTTACACCCGGAAACCAGGGCGCAGGAAACCAGTGCTGAAATCAGCACAATTTTAGTTTTAAGCATGAAATGTTCCTTTTTATTACTTAACCCACATGACCTGCCAGGCGTTCAACGTTAATTCTTTACCCGAAATAGTTTTACCGCTAATCAAATCAAATCCATTTTCAACATCAATACTAATGGTTTGCGTATGACCGCTGACATTAAATAATCCGGTAATTTTTTCGCCTGTTTCCGCCGTACGTTTAATTTGCATTACAGCCGGTGTAACACAGCTAATCTGAAAATCACTATCAGGGTGAAATGCTTTATTACTACGACGTATTACAATTAATCGGGATAATTCATGATAAATAGCGTGGCGCAAACTGGTTTCATCTGCCAGCTCCGTTTCGATTTGGCTTATTTGATATTTTTTGCGGTTGATCGCGCGGTTATAACCTAGCGCCTCGACACCTTTATAATCATTGCGTGACCCAAGAATGCTTTGAATGTAAACCGCAGGTACACCCGGAAAACTCAGCAAAATGGCATGTGCGAGAATAAAACGGGAAAAACGTTCGGCATCACTACAATTGCCTGGCGTTAGTGCGTCCATATATGTGACGTTAATTTCATACGGACTGCGACTACCATCAGGGTTATTTTTCCAGTTAACCAGCGCGCCTTCCTGTTGTAATTCCGTCACCAGGCGCACGATCTCGTCTTCAGGTAACAAACCACGTAATGGGTTGAGACCAATACCGTCATGCGATGCGAGGAAATTAAACCAAGTGGTCTCACTGGACGGCAGTTCCAGTGATTGCGCCCACTGGCACAAGGTTGAGGTATCCTGGCGTTGTACCGCATGCAGCACCAGCGGCGGTAACGAGAACTGGTACACCATATGCGCTTCATCACGGCCATTTCCGTAGTAGGACACATTATCCTTATGCGGAACGTTTGTTTCAGTAATAATCGCCGTACCAGGCGCCGCGCAGTCAGCAATAGCGCGAAATAGTTTGATAAGCTGATGCGTTTTTTCCAGGTGAATACAGGTCGTTCCAGGCTCTTTCCACATAAAGCCAACTGCATCCAGGCGGACATAATCAGCGCCCTGCTCAAGATAACTCAATAGCACATCGACCATCGCCAGTAACACTATCGGGTTGGCATAGTTGAGATCGATCTGGTCGTCGCTGAACGTCGTCCATAAATAGCGTACGGTGTTATCTTTTAGCGTAAAAGGCGTCAGTAACGGTAAGGCACGTGGACGCGTTACGTTGCTCAGGTCCGTATCAGGATCCATCGCAATAAAGAAATCTTCATAACCGTCAAGCTGTTGCAAATAGTTATTAAACCATTCGCTTTTCGCTGACATATGGTTACAAACAAAATCAAACATCAGTCGACTGGATTTACCCAATTGCTTAATATCATTCCAGTCACCGGTTTCTTCAGCAACCTGATGGTAATTAATTACGGAAAAACCATCATCCGATGACCACGGATAAAACGGCAAAAGATGCACATGAGAAAATGTCGACTTAAGCCATTCATTATAAAACTGATTAAACATCGGCAGTGGTTTTTTGCCTGCCCCGTGGAATTGATCGGCGTAGGTAATAAGAACTACATCGCCCTCGTCCCAATGCGCTTTACGGATTTTTTTAATTAATCCCTGTGATTTCTCTAAACGTGCAATCAGCGCTTCATAGTGGCATGAAGTAAACGTATCACCATAAACTTCTGCCAGGCATTTTTGGATTTTTTGGTTCACCTTCAACTCTCGTGGTAGCGGTCCCATGAGTCAAGAGACTACTCTGCGGGAAATAAGCTGTCAATCGGCTGAGGTGGCCAGGAGGGGGATAATAAAAGAATTTCGGCAGCCAAAAAATCGTATTTGTGAGCTGCCGCAAATTAACAGAGGGAATGTTGATTAATTGTTGCTTGCTTTTGCTGATTCGGATTTCAGGGTTGATTACCTGAATAGCGTTTCGATAATTTTGCCGCTGCCCGACTCAAAACCGGCTCCAGGACCAACGCCAGCAGCATTTTAAGCGGGCGTCGGGCGACGGACTTCACCGCCCACCCTGCTACCCCCGCCGGGCCGTAACGAAGCGCAGTTAAAAGCACCAGCTTACCTGCTATTTTAAAGCCCGGCTTAACCCTTTGCCCGGCACGTTGCCAGCGATTGTTCATTTCTATCCTCACAATTGGCGGAAACGGCTGCGCAATGAAAAGGTATCAGACGTGACATAACGCTCCATTTCACGCAAACGCTTTTCACTTGCCGCCAGCTCACGATCGACAGCATCCAACAGCTCGCCGCTTGATGGCTGCTGCTCACCGGAAACCACATTGTCCGGCATCGGGTCCAACACAAACGTCAGCACGATGTAAGCGACGAAGGTGAAAAAGGCCAGACCAAAAAAGACGGACAACACCACCAGGATCCGCACCAGCTTCACAGGCACATCGAGATAATGCGCAATACCTGCGCAAACCCCCTTCACCATGCCCTGTTGCGGAATACGCCACAGTTTTTTGTTCAGATTAACGCCTCCCATTAGCGGTCCCTCCAGTTTGGATGTTCAGCATCAAGGATGTCTTCCAGCGCCTGAATGCGCTCGCGCATCCGCTGTGCGTCATCGTTGAGTTCTACCAGACGTTGCTGTTCACTTTGCGCCAGTTCGCCACGACTGGAACGGTTGCTGTAATGCAGCCAGAGCCAAATCGGTAAAACGAACAGCACAAAGATGGTTAATGGGATAGCCAGAAATAGCGCGCTCATGAGTACTCCTTACAGGTGATGAGCGGCGGCGCGTTCGGGCGCCGCCAGATGTTATTATTGCTTATCTTGCTGCATTTTGGCTTTAAGTTGCGCCAGCTGCTCGCTGATTTCATCATCTGCTTTCAGGTCAGCAAATTGCTGATCCAGAGACTGCTGTTTACCGAAGTTATGGCTTTCGGCCTCAGCTTCCATCTGATCGATACGACGCTCGAAAGATTCAAAGCGTGCCATCGCTTCATCCAGCTTACCGCTGTCCAGTTGACGACGAACATCACGCGAAGAGCTCGCAGCCTGATGGCGCAGCATCAATGCCTGCTGACGAGCACGGGTTTCACTGAGTTTATTTTCCAGCTCACCGATCTCTTTTTTCATTCGCGCCAGCGTATCGTCAACCAGCGTCACCTCATGCTCCAGAGAAGCAATCAGATCAGTCAGTTTCTGTTTTTCGATTAAAGCAGAACGCGCCAAATCTTCTTTCTCTTTACGCAGCGCCAGCTCGGCTTTTTCTTGCCACTCTGCCTGTTGTGCGCTGGCCAGTTCGATACGGCGAGATAATTGTTTCTTTTCTGCCAGAGCGCGTGCGGAGTTTGAGCGCACCTCAACCAGCGTATCTTCCATTTCCTGGATCATTAACCGCACCAGCTTCTGCGGATCTTCAGCCTTTTCCAGCAACGCATTAATGTTGGCGTTCACGATGTCGGCAAAACGAGAAAAAATACCCATAATGTAATCCTCACTTACTGTTCTGATATCGGGCTATGCCCTGCTGTTTTCGTAATGCACTTGGCGTGCCAACTTTTTAAACGATTGATTTTAATGTAAATATCTAATTTTACCTGACGGGGGAATTAGGGTAAATTGGTGAATAACACTAATAAGTGGTGAATTTCATCATGGCAGGATACAAAGACAATATTCTGGGCGAAGCGAACAGCTTTATTGAAGTGCTGGAACAGGTTTCTCATCTGGCGCCGCTGGATAAACCTGTACTGGTTATCGGTGAGCGAGGTACGGGGAAAGAGCTTATTGCCAACCGCCTGCACTACCTCTCCAGCCGTTGGCAGGGCCCATTTATTTCGCTTAACTGCGCGGCCCTGAACGAGAACTTACTTGATTCCGAACTGTTTGGTCACGAAGCCGGTGCGTTTACCGGTGCGCAAAAACGCCATCCAGGACGTTTCGAACGCGCTGACGGCGGCACGCTGTTTCTTGATGAACTGGCGACCGCACCAATGTTGGTACAGGAAAAACTGCTGCGCGTAATTGAGTATGGCGAGCTGGAACGCGTCGGCGGCAGCCAGCCCTTGCAGGTTAACGTGCGTCTGGTCTGCGCGACCAATGCCGACCTGCCACGTATGGTCAGTGAAGGCACTTTTCGCGCGGACCTGCTGGATCGTCTGGCCTTTGACGTGGTGCAACTTCCCCCACTACGCGAGCGTCAAAGCGACATCATGTTAATGGCCGAACACTTTGCCATTCAGATGTGCCGCGAGATCGGGTTACCGCTTTTTCCTGGATTTAGCGCCGAGGCCAGAGAAACCCTCCTCCATTACCGTTGGCCGGGTAATATTCGTGAACTGAAAAACGTCGTGGAGCGCTCCGTTTACCGGCACGGTACCAGCGATTACCCGCTGGATGAGATCATCATTGACCCCTTCCGCCGCCACGTTGCGCAGCCACAGGCAGCACCACCAAAGCAGACATCTGTAGCATTACCGCTGGATCTGCGTGAATTCCAGCAGCAACAAGAGAAAGACTTTCTACAAACCAGTTTGCAGCAGGCGAAATTTAATCAGAAAAAAGCCGCTGAATTACTGGGTCTGACTTACCATCAGCTACGCGCGTTGCTTAAGAAACATCAGATCTAATACGCATTTGCAGGTGTCATACTGGCGGGTTTGACGCATAACGTCATAAGGTTTACCATGGCGTCATTACTGTATAAAAACACAGGCATAGATATGACTCTGGCATTAGTTGGCGAAAAAATTGACAGAAATCGCTTCACCGGTGAGAAAGTTGAAAATAGTACATTTTTTAACTGCGATTTTTCAGGTGCCGACCTGAGCGGCACTGAATTTATCGGCTGCCAGTTCTATGATCGCGAAAGTCAGAAAGGATGCAATTTTAGTCGCGCAATGCTGAAAGATGCCATTTTCAAAAGCTGTGATTTATCAATGGCAGATTTCCGCGGTGCAAGCTTTATGAATATGATCACCACGCGCACCTGGTTTTGCAGCGCATATATCACTAATACCAATCTAAGCTACGCCAATTTTTCGAAAGTCGTGTTGGAAAAGTGTGAGCTATGGGAAAACCGCTGGATGGGGACTCAGGTACTGGGTGCGACGTTCAGTGGTTCAGATCTCTCCGGCGGCGAGTTTTCGACTTTCGACTGGCGAGCAGCAAACTTCACACATTGCGATCTGACCAATTCGGAGTTAGGTGACTTAGATATTCGGGGTGTTGATTTACAAGGCGTTAAGTTAGACAACTACCAGGCATCGTTGCTCATGGAGCGGCTTGGCATCGCTGTGATTGGTTAGCTCAGCGTTTACACCGGGAGATGCGTTTGACGATTTACTTTTAACCAGTACGATTCCTGGCAAGCATTGTGAAATGTTTTCTCCAGTGGACAAATATCCTGACCTGCCGCATCAACGACATGCCATCTAATGCTGCATTCTGGACAGGAACTTGATGAATTTATAACCAATTCATTTTCGCGAGAACAACGAATAACCACTCCCGAATCATGAAGCCATGTCTTATTTATAATCTCAACTTCAGCCATGTCATCCCGTTTACTGACATCCTCAATACAAATAACATTTTTGCCTATTTTTATAGCATTGACGTAATCCGCTAAGTTGCTCATTTATTAAATATTCCCTTTGATTCGTACACTAACGCATTGTAATCGCTTATGCATTTTGTCACAGCGAGGAAACCGTAACAAATTACGCCAACTGTCCACATCCTGCACCGCGTTTATAGCAAGTCAGATGGGCCATGAAAATGCTAAGATAGTTAACAGAGTAGATTCAAAGTGGATAGCAGGTATGAATTTTGACCATGTCGCGGTGTTGAACTCGCGCTTATCGAGCCTGTTACTCCCAAACACAAACGGTAATGGCAAATGTCATTAAATATTAGTAAGATAGCCCCTTTATTTATAATCCTTTAAAATTATGCGCCTGGTTTTATCATCTCTGATCGTGATGGCTGGATTTCTGAGTGGTCAGGCTGCTGCCGCGCCTGAACAGGCTTCGCATGCTGATATTCGTGACAGCGGCTTTGTCTATTGCGTTAGCGGGCAGGTCAATACGTTTAACCCGCAAAAAGCGAGCAGCGGTCTTATCGTCGACACCCTGGCAGCCCAGCTGTATGACCGACTACTCGATGTCGATCCGTACACCTATCGACTGGTGCCTGAGCTGGCTGAAAGCTGGGAGGTGCTGGATAACGGCGCAACCTACCGCTTCCATCTGCGTCGTGACGTCCAGTTTCAGAAGACGGCCTGGTTCACCCCCACCCGCAAACTGAATGCAGACGACGTGGTGTTTACCTTCGAGCGCATCTTTGATCGCCAGCATCCGTGGCACAATGTAAACGGTAGCAGTTTCCCCTACTTCGACAGCCTACAGTTCGCCGATAACGTCCAAAGCGTACGCAAGCTGGACAACAACACCGTTGAGTTCCGCTTAACTCAGCCCGACGCCTCCTTCATGTGGCACCTCGCCACGCATTATGCCTCCGTGATGTCAGCAGAATATGCGGCTAAATTGGCAAAACAGGATCGCCAGGAACTGCTCGACAGACAACCCGTCGGCACCGGACCGTACCAGCTTTCGGAGAATCGCGCAGGGCAATATGTTCGACTGCAGCGCCATGAAAAATTCTGGCGTGGTACTCCTCTGATGCCGCAGGTGGTTGTGGACCTCGGCTCTGGTGGCACCGGACGTCTATCGAAACTCCTGACCGGTGAGTGTGATGTTCTGGCCTGGCCTGCCGCCAGTCAGCTCAGCATTTTGCGTGATGACCCGCGCCTGCGTCTGACCCTGCGCCCGGGGATGAACATCGCCTATCTGGCATTCAATACCAATAAACCACCGATGGATAATCCCGCCGTGCGGCATGCGCTGGCGCTGGCCATTAATAACCAACGGCTGATGCAGTCCATCTACTACGGGACGGCGGAAACCGCAGCATCTATTTTGCCTCGCGCCTCGTGGGCTTATGACAACGAAGCTAAAATTACAGAGTACAATCCGGCAAAATCGCGCGAGCAGTTAAAAGCACTGGGGCTGGAGAACCTGACATTACAGCTTTGGGTACCCACCAGTTCTCAGGCCTGGAACCCCAGTCCACTGAAAACCGCCGAGCTGATTCAGGCTGACATGGCTCAGGTGGGTGTGAAAGTTAAAATCATTCCGGTTGAAGGTCGTTTTCAGGAGGCGCGATTAATGGATATGAACCATGATCTAACGTTATCCGGTTGGGCGACGGACAGTAACGATCCTGACAGTTTTTTCCGACCGTTGCTAAGCTGCGCCGCCATCAACTCGCAGACTAACTTCGCCCACTGGTGTAATCCGGAATTTGACAGTGTTCTGCGCAAAGCCCTCTCTTCGCAGCAACTCTCATCGCGAATTGATGCCTATGACGAAGCGCAAAATATTCTCGCGAAAGAGTTACCGATCCTGCCGCTGGCCTCTTCACTGCGTCTACAGGCTTATCGTTACGATATCAAAGGACTGGTGTTGAGTCCGTTCGGCAATGCATCTTTTGCCGGGGTTTCCAGGGAAAAGAAAGATGAGGTGAAAAAGCCATGATTATCTTCACCCTGCGTCGTTTTTTATTGCTGCTGGTCACCCTCTTCTTCCTGACCTTTATTGGATTCAGCCTGAGCTACTTCACGCCTCATGCGCCGTTACAGGGTGCATCGCTGTGGAACGCCTGGGTATTCTGGTTCAATGGCCTCATTCACTGGGATTTTGGTGTATCCAGTATTAACGGTCAGTTGATTTCAGAACAGTTGAAGGAGGTGTTCCCGGCGACGATGGAACTGTGCATTCTGGCCTTTGGTTTTGCGCTGATGGTTGGGATCCCCGTTGGTATGCTGGCTGGCATCACGCGGAACAAATGGCAGGACCGCTGCATCAGCGCCTTAGCGTTGATGGGCTTTTCCATTCCGGTTTTTTGGCTGGCGCTGTTGCTGACGTTGCTCTTCTCACTGACTCTCGGCTGGCTTCCCGTTTCGGGACGCTTTGATCTTCTCTATGAAGTGAAGCCCGTTACCGGATTTGCCATTATTGATGCGTGGATCTCCGACTCGCCCTGGCGCGATGAAATGCTGGTCAGCGCAATCCGTCACATGGTGCTTCCGGTATTGACGCTTTCCGTCGCCCCTACCACGGAAGTTATTCGCCTGATGCGAATCAGCACCATTGAGGTCTTTGATCAAAACTACGTTAAAGCGGCCGCCACGCGCGGTCTGTCACGCTTAACCATTCTGCGCCGTCACGTTCTGCACAACGCCCTTCCGCCGGTGATCCCGCGTCTGGGCTTACAGTTTTCCACCATGCTGACGCTGGCGATGATCACCGAGATGGTCTTTAGCTGGCCAGGTCTTGGCCGTTGGCTGATTAACGCAATTCGCCAGCAGGATTACGCGGCAATTTCGGCGGGCGTCATGGTGATTGGCTCACTGGTTATCATCGTTAACGTCATCTCTGATATTTTGGGTGCTATGGCTAACCCTCTGAAACATAAGGAATGGTATGCCTTACGATAGCGTCTACAGCGAAAAGCGCCCGCCGGGTACGCTGCGCACCACATGGCGCAATTTTTACGGCGATGCGACTGCGATGATCGGCCTGTATGGCTGCGCAGGATTGGCGATTCTGTGTATTTTTGGTGGTTGGTTTGCCCCTTATGGCATCGACCAGCAGTTTCTCGGCTATCAGCTTTTACCTCCGTCATGGTCGCGCTATGGCGAAGTCTCATTTTTCCTCGGAACTGACGATCTCGGGCGTGACGTGTTAAGTCGCCTGCTCAGCGGCGCGGCCCCGACCGTTGGCGGCGCGTTTGTCGTCACCCTCGCCGCCACACTATGTGGCCTGTTACTGGGCGTGGTTGCCGGCGCGACGCACGGTTTGCGCTCCGCGGTGCTGAACCACATTCTGGACACCCTGCTCTCGATCCCTTCGCTGCTGTTGGCGATTATTGTGGTGGCCTTTGCCGGACCGCATCTGACACACGCGATGTTTGCCGTCTGGCTGGCGCTGCTGCCGCGCATGGTACGCTCCGTCTACAGCATGGTGCATGACGAGCTGGAAAAAGAGTACGTTATCGCCGCTCGCCTGGACGGCGCAACCACGCTCAATATCCTGTGGTTTGCCGTTCTGCCCAATATTACCGCCGGACTTATCACTGAAATCACCCGTGCGCTGTCGATGGCGATTCTGGACATCGCTGCGCTGGGTTTTCTCGACCTTGGCGCACAGTTGCCGTCACCAGAATGGGGAGCCATGCTTGGCGACGCGCTGGAGCTGATTTATGTCGCACCGTGGACGGTTATGCTGCCAGGTGCGGCGATTATGATAAGCGTGCTGCTGGTTAACCTGCTGGGTGATGGCGTGCGCCGGGCAATTATTGCGGGGGTGGAATAATGCCATTACTGGATATCCGCAACCTGACCATTGAATTCAGAACCGGCGACGACTGGGTGAAGGCGGTTGACCGCGTCAGCATGACCCTCAATGAAGGTGAAATCCGCGGACTGGTTGGTGAATCTGGATCCGGCAAGAGCCTGATCGCCAAGGCCATTTGCGGCGTCGCGAAAGATAACTGGCGCGTAACCGCAGACCGCATGCGCTTTGATGATATCGATCTGTTGCGCCTTTCCGCGCGTGAACGACGCAAGCTGGTCGGCCATAACGTTTCCATGATCTTTCAGGAACCGCAATCGTGTCTCGATCCGTCTGAGCGCATTGGACGACAACTGATGCAAAATATTCCGGCATGGACTTATAAAGGCCGCTGGTGGCAGCGTATCGGCTGGCGTAAACGCCGCGCGATTGAACTCCTGCACCGCGTCGGGATAAAAGATCATAAAGATGCGATGCGCAGCTTCCCGTATGAACTGACCGACGGCGAATGCCAGAAAGTGATGATCGCAATCGCCCTGGCTAATCAGCCGCGTTTACTGATTGCCGACGAACCAACGAACGCGATGGAGCCAACCACTCAGGCGCAAATTTTCCGCCTGCTGACCCGACTGAACCAAAACAGCAATACCACCATTTTGTTGATCAGCCATGACCTGCAAATGCTCAGCCAGTGGGCTGACAAAATTAACGTGATGTACTGTGGGCAAACGGTGGAAACTGCGCCCAGTAAAGAACTGGTGACTATTCCGCATCATCCTTATACCCAAGCGTTGATTCGCGCCATTCCTGATTTTGGTAGCGCAATGCCGCACAAAAGCCGCCTGAATACCATGCCAGGAGCCATTCCATTGCTGGAACAATTACCTATAGGCTGTCGTCTGGGGCCGCGCTGCCCTTATGCTCAGCGCGAATGTATCGAAACCCCAAGACTGACCGGAGCAAAGAATCATCTCTACGCCTGTCATTTCCCGCTGAACATGGAGAGAGAGTGAGATGGTAGAAACCCTGCTCGAAGTTCGTAATCTGAGCAAAACCTTTCGCTACCGGACGGGTTTATTCCGCCGTCAGACCGTTGAGGCCGTTAAGCCCCTGAGCTTTACCCTGCGCGAGCGTCAGACGCTCGCCGTTATAGGTGAAAATGGTTCCGGTAAATCTACGCTGGCGAAGATGCTGGCCGGTATGATTGAGCCCACCAGCGGTGAGCTGCTGATTGACGATCACCCGTTAAAATATGGTGATTATTCATTCCGTAGTCAGCGTATCCGTATGATTTTCCAGGATCCGTCAACGTCGCTTAACCCACGGCAACGTATTTCGCAGATCCTCGATTTTCCGCTACGTCTGAACACCGACCTCGAGCCTGAACAGCGCCGCAAACAGATCATCGAGACCATGCGGATGGTCGGTCTGTTGCCTGACCATGTGAGTTATTACCCGCATATGCTGGCTCCGGGACAAAAACAGCGTCTGGGCCTTGCCCGAGCGCTCATTTTGCGACCCAAAGTCATTATCGCCGACGAAGCCCTGGCCTCTCTGGACATGTCGATGCGTTCGCAGCTCATCAATCTGATGCTGGAACTACAGGAAAAACAGGGGATTTCATATATCTATGTGACTCAGCACATCGGCATGATGAAGCACATCAGCGATCAGGTATTAGTCATGCACCAGGGTGAAGTGGTTGAACGCGGCAGTACAGCAGATGTTTTGGCCTCGCCGTTGCATGAGTTGACCCGTCGCCTGATCGCCGGTCATTTCGGCGAAGCGCTTACCGCTGACGCGTGGCGAAAAGATCGCTAGCAGATGCAGCCCTCCTCAACCGGAGGGCAATTTTGCAATCAGTGACAAACATTTGGTAAGAGCAGTGTATCAACCTCGCTAAACGCGACCGAAGGGAAAAGGGATCCCTGCATCACCCAAACACCAGTCGCGCCTACTTCGTCGATAAGCTGTTTGGTTTCCACGCCCTCCACCGCAATGCGGTCGCAATATTCGCGGATGTTTTTAATTAGCACCGGGAACATCGGTTTTTCAGCCTGATCCAGGAAAAAACCACGATCCAACTTCACAACATCAAAACGACCGCAAACCAGCGGACTGGCCCCAATGCTGCCGGAGCCCAGATCGCCCAGCCATAATGCGTTTGGACCGTCGCAAAGTGAATTAATCAGCAGATTATTCAGACATACGGTATTCGTCAGAAAACGCTCTGAAAGTTCTAGTGCAACAAAAGGCATGGCATGTAGCGCCGATTTGACGCTCGGGTCGCCAATTGCCAGCAGCGCCATTTCATCAATGAGGTTCAGAGTACAGAAAAGGTTGTGGCTCTCAAACCAATTACGCTTTTCGGCAATTAATCGAATTTGCTCGAGCATGAAATTACGTTTTTGTTCGCTATTCCACGCTGAAATGATGAACTCTGGATGTATCGGCGAAACCGTATCTGAAGCAAACCGGACGCTCATCTCAACACCCAGTAACGTATCAGTTGTGTCTCTCATCGGTTCCGCGATGAAATGATAGTGCATAAGACCACTCCAATTGATCATAACTTCCTGATAATGCACTTTTAATCACAATCAATCAATAATAACGATCAATGTATCAATATCGATCGATAAAAACAATATATCATAACGAACTGAATACGGTCATATTTTTTGTTTTAAGAAAGTTCCTACATTGCTATGTTTTAAAACATAAGCTAGCAGTTAATAATACCATTGAGATGCCTTTAAAGCCTTGTATTTTCTCCATCCCCCCGCGCTTCGCAGAATGAATGAGACTTAACCAGGGAAAGTGTTAAAACCCTCATGTGTAATGAAAAGTGATTATCAGTAAGGGATGATAACTATTCTACAAGGCACAATGAGTGGGATATAATTGCTGCCCCATTTCGAAACACCTTCAAATTGTGATCATAACTCATTGATTGCTAAAAATAAGCAATGACCATAAGGATTAAAGCTATGGGTTTTCTTTCCGGTAAGCGCATTCTGGTAACGGGTCTTGCCAGCAAACTGTCCATCGCCTGGGGTATCGCTCAGGCAATGCATCGCGAAGGGGCTGAACTGGCGCTCACCTACCAGAATGACAAACTAAAAGGCCGCGTCGAAGAATTTGCAGCTCAACTGGGTTCCAGCATCGTACTGCAGTGTGATGTGGCGGAAGACGCCAGCATTGATGCACTGTTTACCGAACTGGGCAAAGCCTGGCCGAAATTCGACGGTTTCGTGCACTCCATTGGTTTTGCGCCCGCAGACCAACTGGATGGCGACTATGTGAATGCAGTCACCCGCGAAGGCTTCAAAATTGCTCATGACATCAGTGCTTACAGCTTTGTGGCGATGGCAAAAGCCTGCCGTTCCATGCTGAACCCAGGCTCAGCGCTGCTGACGCTATCCTATCTGGGCGCAGAGCGCGCCATCCCTAACTACAACGTGATGGGCCTGGCAAAAGCCTCACTGGAAGCGAACGTCCGCTATATGGCTAATGCGATGGGTCCTGAAGGGGTGCGTGTGAACGCTATTTCTGCCGGTCCTATCCGTACACTCGCCGCTTCCGGCATTAAAGATTTCCGTAAAATGCTGGCGCATTGTGAAGCGGTTACGCCGATTCGCCGCACTGTAACCATTGAAGATGTGGGCAACTCCGCAGCATTTTTGTGCTCCGATCTCGCTGCCGGCATCTCTGGTGAAGTCGTTCACGTAGATGGTGGCTTCAGTATCGCGGCAATGAACGAGCTGGAACTGAAATAATCGTAAGTCTTCTATGGGCGGTCTTGCCCCGCCCATGACTCTCCTCTGCCCGCCGCCATATATGCTTTTCTGATATTTATTATCACGGAACAATCTTTCATCCACTCTTCTGCTTACGTCAGGATATTGCAGCGCAAACGATCCGGCGTAGTAGTAGACGACGTGTCCGGGTCGCCACTTTTTAGACCAAGGACCGCCCATGGAACAACGCCGAATTGAAGGCAAAAGCCACTGGTATCATGAGACGCAATCCAGCAAGCATCCGCAAGATATTCTGCCGCTGGTGCCGGAAGCTGCTCATGTCGACGACTGCTTTTTACTGGATCTGGCGATACCTGATGACGCCCTTTTGCCTTTTCAATCCTGGTTAACCCCTGCCCGTAACCTTGCCCAGGTTCTCTTCCCGGTTCACGTAAACCTGAATCAGATGCACACATTCAGCGCCTATGAACGGATGAGTACGGCGCTAACCGTCGCTCAGGTGTATGGCGTCCAGCGATTGTGCAATCACTATGCCGCGCGGTTAACACCGCTTCCTGGTCCTGACTCGTCACGGGAAAGTAACCATCGGCTGGCGCAAATTACCCAATATGCTCGCCAACTTGCCAGCTCTCCTGACGTGATAGGCGCACGCGATCGCCAGCATCTGGATGCGGTCGGGCTGACCACCAGCGATAGTATTTTGATGAATCAAATTATCGGCTTCGTCGGTTTTCAGGCCCGGACCGTGGCCCTGTTTCAGGCCTGGTTTGGACATCCGGTACGCCGAATACCGGTGCTGGATATACAGCAATTCGCTCACGCTTCGTCATTTAGTGCAACAAACGCTACCTGGCACGCTGCGCCATTCCCAATCGAAAAATATCCTGATCAGGACGAGACGACGGCCAGACATTTTCCCGATGAACTGCAAGCGTTGGTGCCATTACTGATCCATTCACCGGTCATTTTAGATTTATTCACGACACTGATTTCCAGTACCCGGCGCAGCGCAGTACCGGTGCAGGCATTTTCACTGGCGGCGCTAATGACGTCACGGATTAACGGCAGCGTGGCCTGCTTTAATGAACAGGCACATACAGCCAATGAATTAGCCAACGTTATCGCCCTGCTTCGCCAGGAGGAACGTGAATTACAGCGTTGGGAACAGCGACATCCGGTTGAGCGCGTCACCCTGCAGGCGGTACAATGGCTAACCCGAGCGCCCGACCGTTTTAGCGCCGCGCTGTTAACCCCTTTGTTCGATCAGGGCATCTCTTCTGAACAAGCGATTAACCTGCTGGCCTGGAGCGGATTGTGCGGATGGTTGAATCGCTTGAAAATCGCGCTGGGCGAGACTTATTAACCGATCCACTTACTGAAAGAGCGCTTGCCGCAACTGAGAGAATCGCGTAAAACTGTCAGCCGCTCTTTTAGCCACGAAAATAGACAATTATGCTTCAGGACAACCCGCTGCTAGCGCAGCTTAAACAGCAACTGCATTCCCAGACGCCACGTGCTGAAGGGGTGGTAAAAGCCACGGAAAAAGGCTTTGGCTTCCTGGAAGTCGATGCACAAAAAAGCTATTTCATTCCACCGCCGCAGATGAAAAAAGTGATGCATGGCGACCGCATTGTTGCGGTTATCCATACAGAAAAAGATCGTGAATCTGCCGAGCCGGAAGAACTGATCGAACCCTTCCTGACGCGCTTCGTGGGTAAAGTTCAGGGCAAAAATGATCGTCTGTCCATTGTGCCGGATCATCCGTTACTGAAAGAAGCGATCCCTTGCCGTGCCGCCCGCGGCGTTGAGCACGATTTTAAAGAAGGTGACTGGGCCGTCGCTGAAATGCGTCGCCACCCGCTGAAAGGCGATCGCACCTTCTATGCCGAGTTAACCCAATTTATCACTTTTGCTGATGACCACTTTGTCCCGTGGTGGGTCACGCTGGCACGCCATAATCTCGAAAAAGAAGCGCCGGACGGTGTGGCAACTGAGATGCTGGATGAAGGTCTGGTTCGTCAGGACTTAACCGCCCTCAACTTTGTCACCATCGACAGCGCCAGCACCGAAGATATGGACGATGCGCTTTATGCTGAAGAGCTGGCCGACGGCAAACTGCAATTAACTGTCGCCATTGCCGACCCTACGGCCTGGATTGCAGAAGGCAGCAAGCTGGATAAAACAGCAAAAATTCGCGCGTTTACTAACTATCTGCCGGGGTTCAATATCCCGATGCTACCACGCGAACTGTCTGACGATCTGTGCTCTTTACGCGCGAACGAAGTGCGTCCGGTTCTGGCTTGTCGTATGACCATCACCGCAGATGGCGCGATTGAAGACAACATCACCTTCTTCGCAGCGACGATTGAGTCGAAAGCGAAGCTGGTCTACGACAACGTCTCCGACTGGCTGGAAGGTGCCGGTGACTGGCAGCCTGCAAATGACGCGATTGCTGAACAAATCCGTCTGCTACACCGTATTTGCCTGAGCCGCGGTGAATGGCGTCATAACCATGCTCTGGTATTTAAAGATCGCCCGGATTACCGTTTTGTTCTTGGTGAAAAAGGTGAAGTCCTGGACATCGTCGCTGAGCCACGCCGCATCGCAAACCGTATCGTGGAAGAATCCATGATTGCGGCAAACATTTGCGCCGCCCGCGTGCTTCGCGACAAGCTCGGCTTCGGGATTTATAACGTCCATATGGGATTCGACCCGGCCAACGCCGACGCTCTGGCCGCGCTGCTAAAAACCCATGGTATGCACGTTGATGCCGAGGAAGTCCTGACGCTGGAAGGTTTCTGCAAACTGCGCCGCGAGCTGGATGCGCAGCCTTCTGGTTTCCTCGACAGCCGAATTCGCCGCTTCCAGTCTTACGCTGAAATCAGTATCGAGCCAGGGCCGCACTTTGGGCTGGGTCTGGAGGCTTATGCCACCTGGACCTCTCCTATTCGTAAATATGGAGATATGATTAACCACCGTCTGCTTAAGGCCGTCATCAAAGGTGAAACCATCGCCCGCCCTGGGGATGATACCACGGTGCAAATGGCGGAACGTCGTCGCCTGAACCGGATGGCTGAGCGTGATGTGGGCGACTGGTTATACGCCCGTTTCCTGAGTGACAAAGCCGGGACCGATACCCGCTTTGCGGCCGAGATAATTGACGTCAGCCGCGGCGGTATGCGCGTACGTTTAGTTGATAATGGCGCAGTCGCATTTATTCCTGCCCCATTCCTGCACGCCGTTCGGGACGAGCTGGTATGCAGCCAGGAAAGCGGCACGGTGCAAATTAAAGGTGAAGTGGTTTACAAAGTCACGGATGTGATTGACGTAACCATCGCCGAAGTTCGCATGGAAACCCGCAGCGTTATCGCGCGTCCAGCCGCGTAACACGTATCAATCCAGCGACCTTTCTCATTTTGTGAAAGGTCGTTTCTTTTTCCCGCCCAAATTCCCACCACCGCACTACACTTCTTTCATTCGGTCAATTTTATTTTTTTACTTTTTTCAGTTCCGCTGGCTTTGCTTTTTACGGATTCTGGATTAAACATAAATATATAAAAAAAACAATACGTTCAGCCATAATCACCCCGAATGAATCATGGCTACCCATACTTTTGAGGCTCTATGCGCTTTAAACGGGATAGTACACATGATGAAAGACGTCCGGGAGCTGGTTACGTTGTATAGCTATGTGGGCACTCATAACCCCTACTGGCGTTTGTCAGAGGATTGCAACATCCTGCATTTCTCTATCGACGAAGCGTCAGAAGCTGATCAGACCATCGAATTATTACCTGAACAAGCCGATCGCATTCGCGAGTTGACGGTGATCACGTCAAGTCTGCTAATGACGTTGCCCATTGAAGATGACGACATTCCCGTGCATCTGGTCGGTCGAAAAATCAATAAGCGCGAATGGGCTGGTAGCGCATCAGCCTGGGATGACACCCCTTCCGTCGCCCGCGATCTAGCCCACGGCCTCTCTTTTGCCGAACAAGTCGTTTCCGAAGCCAATTCCGTTATTGTCATTCTTGACCGCATGGGCAACATTCAGCGGTTTAATCGCCTGTGCGAGGAGTACACCGGCCTCAAAGAACGTGAAGTCATTGGTCAAAGTGTATTCACATTATTTATGAGCCGTCGTGAAGCGGCGGCTTCACGGCGCAATATTGAGGTCTTTTTTCGCGAAGGTAACTCGTATGAGGTTGAACGCTGGGTCAAGACCTGCAAAGGCCAGCGTCTGTTTCTTTTTCGCAATAAATTTGTGCATAACGGTAGCGGCAAGAACGAAATTTTTCTGATCTGTTCCGGGACCGATATCACTGAAGAACGCCGCGCGCAGGAACGACTGCGGGTGTTGGCGAATACCGACTCCATCACTGGATTACCAAACCGCAACGCAATTCATGAACTGATCAGCAATGCGATTGAGAACGCGGGCGATACGCAGGTCGGTATTGCGTACCTCGATCTGGATAACTTCAAAAAGGTAAACGATGCCTACGGGCATATGTTTGGCGATCAGCTACTACAAAGCGTGTCGCTGGCAATCCTCAGTTGCCTCGAAGACAACCAGATCCTGGCGCGGTTTGGCGGCGATGAATTCATTGTTCTTGCCACCGAAACATCCCAGGGCACACTGGAAGCCACCGCATCGCGCATTCTGACGCGCCTGCGCCAGCCCTTCCGCATCGGTCTGATTGAAGTCTATACCGGATGCTCTATTGGTATATCCCTCGCGCCTCAGCATGGTCAGGACTGCGAGAGCGTCATTCGTAACGCGGATACAGCCATGTACACCGCGAAAGAAGGCGGCCGTGGGCAGTTTTGTGTTTTTTCTCCGGAAATGAATCAGCGGGTATTTGAATATCTGTGGCTGGATACTAATCTGCGTAAGGCGCTGGATAACGATCAACTGGTTATCCATTATCAGCCAAAGATAACCTGGCGCGGTGAAGTGCGCAGCCTGGAGGCGCTGGTTCGCTGGCAATCTCCGGAACGCGGCCTCATTCCACCGCTGGAGTTTATATCCTACGCCGAAGAATCGGGGCTCATCGTCCCGCTGGGGCGTTGGGTTATTCTCGACGTTGTGCGCCAGGTCGCGAAATGGCGCGACAAGGGAATAAACCTGCGCGTGGCGGTAAACGTTTCTGCCCGCCAGCTCGCCGATCAGACGCTTTTTACCGCACTTAAGCAGGTACTTCACGAGCTCAACTTTGAGTATTGCCCCATCGATGTTGAATTAACGGAAAGCAGTTTGATAGAAAATGAGCAACTGGCGTTGTCAGTCATTCAGCAGTTTAGCCAGTTGGGAGCGCAAATCCATTTGGATGATTTTGGTACCGGTTATTCGTCGCTGTCTCAACTGGCCCGCTTCCCGCTAGATGCCATTAAACTGGATCAGACCTTTGTCAGAGAGATCCACAAACAACCCATTTCACAATCGCTGGTACGGGCCATAGTTGCGGTAGCGCAGGCGCTCAACCTGCAGGTCATCGCCGAAGGCGTGGAAAGCGCGAAAGAGGATGCGTTTCTGACCAAAAATGGCGTCAATGAGCGTCAGGGGTTTTTATTCGCCAAACCAATGCCAGCCGCCGCATTTGAACGTTGGTATCGCCGCCATCTGAGTAAAAAAATGCGCTAATGCAGAGGGAATGAAGGTGATGAATAGCCATAAATGGACATTACATGACGACGCTATCCGCATGTAATCACAGAATATATAATATTCTTCAATCGTTCAGGTTAATACTATTTTTCCCTTCTCTTTTGCCATGAAATTCTGCATCATGAAATTCAAACTCTATTGCCATTAGGATGACGACCATGTCTGATATCGACGCTCAGCGTCTGGCCGAACGTATTGATACCGTGCTGGATATCCTCGTTGCAGGTGATTACCACTCAGCCATCCACAATCTTGAAATTTTGAAAGCTGAACTGTTAAACACGGTCAAAGAAGATGCCGAATCTTTGGCGAAAAAGCAGAAGGCGCCATGGGAGATCTGATGACAGTGATCTTTTGATGTCGCTGCTATCAGCAAACTGCAGATAATGCAGTTTCCGTTTAATTTCCGATACTATATCGCAATAAAATTAATACTATGAATTCCCGACAACAATCTATTTTGCAGATGGTGACCGATAAAGGTCAGATGAGCGTCGCCGATCTGGCAAAAGTCACCGGTGTCTCCGAAGTGACGATTCGACAGGATCTGAACACGCTGGAAAAACAGAGTTACTTACGCCGAGCCCACGGTTTTGCTGTTTCATTGAACAGCGATGATGTTGAAACGCGCATGATGACCAATTTCACTTTGAAACGTGAACTGGCTGAATTCGCTGCATCTCTGGTCAGTCCAGGCGAATCCGTATTCATTGAGAATGGCAGCAGCAATGCACTTCTGGCCAGAACGCTGGCCGAGCAAAAAGATGTCACCATCATCACCGTGAGCAGCTACATTGCTCATCTGCTCAAAGAAACGCCCTGTGAAGTGATTCTTCTCGGTGGAATTTACCAGAAAAAAAGTGAGAGCATGGTCGGCCCCTTAACTCGCCAGTTTATCCAGCAGGTACACTTCAGTAAGGCCTTTATCGGCATTGACGGCTGGCAGGCTGATACCGGTTTTACCGGACGCGATATGATGCGTTCTGACGTGGTTAACGCGGTGCTGGAAAAAGGCGCAGAAGTTATTGTGTTGACCGACAGCTCAAAATTCGACGCCATTCACCCTTACACGCTGGGTCCATTAGAGCGATTCAGCCGCGTAGTAACGGACTCCAGACTCAGCGCCAGCGTACAAATGCAGCTCGAACATTCAGGATTAATCGTCAATATCATTGATGCCCACGCATAAAATCTTCAGTAGATGGTTTGTCAGCAGACAAATCATCTGCTCTCTGAGAGTTATCTGACAATCCAATTAAGACTTTTTACCTGTCGTTAACAGGATAAAGTCGTAAAATTAATGTTAGCGATATAACAGGAACGAACCTCCAACTTCAGGATAGTGTTTGTAATGACTTCGCTAAACGGTTTCACGGAAATATCTTCGATAGTCTTAATTTGACGCTATCCTTAAAGAACACTGGATTCCGTGAATCAATAATTCAGGAGAAAGTATTATGTTAGTAACGAGCAAAAAAATGACCGCTGCCATTCTGGCGATTACTCTGGCAATGTCGCTGAGTGCCTGCTCTAACTGGTCCAAACGAGATCGTAACACCGCAATCGGTGCTGGTGCAGGTGCAATAGGTGGTGCAGTCCTGACTGACGGTAGCACGCTGGGTACGCTGGGTGGTGCTGCAGTAGGTGGTATTATTGGCCACCAGGTGGGTAAATAATCTACGGTTAAACGGCTCGATATAATAATACGTTTACTTTTTCAGGTCTGTATTATAAAAAAGCCACGGAAATTTTCCGTGGCTTTTTTATTAACCGCCAGCCAGTTTAACTTTCATTCCTTTAGCTTCCAGCAGCGATTTAATCAGGTCGCGTTTATCCCCCTGAATTTCAATCACGCCATCTTTCACTGCTCCACCGCAACCACACTTTTTCTTCAGTTCTGCGGCTAATTTGGTCAGTTCGGCATCGTCTTGATCAATACCGGTAATCAGGCACACGCCCTTCCCTTTGCGACCACTGGTCTGGCGCTGGATACGAACAATGCCATCGCCTTTTGGACGCTCAGGCGCTGTTTTCGGTTCATCAATACGCCCGGAGTCGGTAGAGTAGACCAGACGAGAGTTTGAGTCGTTCATTTACGCACCTCGTTTCAGGGAAGCATTGATCATCTTCAGCGTCTGCGCGGGATCGGCCGACTGGGTGACCGGACGACCAATCACCATGTAATCCACACCTGCTAATTGCGCCTGTTCCGGTGTCATAATACGACGCTGATCGCCCGCCTCGCTGCCTTCAGGACGAATCCCCGGCGTCACCAGCTTAAATGCCTGGCCCAACGCCTGCTTGAATCGCACCGCTTCCTGCGCTGAGCATACGACACCGTCCAGACCACAATTCTGGGTTAAGCGCGCCAGTCTTTCAGCATAATCCGCAGGTGACAACGTCACGCCGAGATCGGTGAGGTCGCTGGCTTCCATACTGGTCAGAACCGTCACGGCAATCAGCAGCGGCGCGTCCTGGCCAAAAGGCACTAAGGCTTCACGGGCTGCAGTCATCATACGCGCCCCGCCAGAAGCGTGAACGTTAACCATCCAGACGCCAAGTTCGGCAGCAGCGGCAACTGCATGCGCGGTGGTATTGGGAATATCATGAAATTTCAAATCAAGAAAGATGTCAAAACCACGCTGTTGTAGATCGCGAACCAACTGAGGCCCAAAAAGCGTGAACATCTCTTTGCCCACTTTCAAACGGCAATCACGAGGATCAATTCTGTCGACAAAAGCTAATGCTTTATCACGATTAGAATAATCGAGAGCGACAACGACAGGAGAATCGGTAACAGCACGAGAAGAAGATGAAGCAGTAAACGTCATGACCAGACCTTCTTGAGGATGGGCGCCCACGGCGGCGCGAAATGGGTAAACGGCGTGCATTCTACCTGCGGTAATAGAAAATTAACAGGCGCGATTACATTTCTGCCAGGCGAACCGGCAGCGGAGGTTGAGGATGGATCGATTACACACCAATAGTATGTTGTAACTAAAATGAGGTTTTTTTTGAAAATTACAGCCCATCAAGTCCGCGAATGGGCTTAATGGTTGACCATGAACGGCAGGATGGACAGTGCCAGTAAAGCGTATACGCCGTAAAACCGCACTTCTGGCAGCGGTAGCGCGGTTTACTGCGTACCTGCTCTCCGACCATATCGCGCAGAACCATCAGGCTCTCTTTGGCACGCCCTTCTTCTGCTTCGTGGAGATGATAATCCATCAGCTTGTGGAACACGCGCATCGTAGGATGACGTTGCAGTTGACGAGTGATATAGACCTGAGCGGTATCAGCCCCCTCACGCGCCTCAAGAATATCCGCCAGCATCAGTTCGGCGGCGGCACCAGTATTTTCCTCGACGGCCCGACGTAAAAACTCCGCCCACTCATCGTTTTTCCCCAGATGCTGGTAGCAGCTTTGCAGCATTTCCAGCGTTTCGCTGACCAGCTCTTTGTCCTGGGAAATGACCCGTTGCAGGCTTTCAACCGCCTTCGCGTAATCACCTTTTTCCATGTACACGCGACCCATCATGATGGATACCCGTGCACTGTTTTTGTCTGCCGCGGCGCCTTTTTTCAACAGCGTCATGGCGCGATCCATATCGTCGCTACCCATTTGCTGTAAGGCCAGTTCGCAGTAGAAGTGGGCTATCTCATTACGCTGTTTGTCTTTGCCGAGTTTTACCAGACGCTCTGCGACATCAATGGCTTTTTGCCATTCGCTGGTGGCCTGATAAATTTGCAACAGTTGCTGTAATGCACCAACCCGAAAATCAGTTTCATCGGTAAGCTGATTGAACATGTCTTCCGCGCGGTCGTACAGTCCTGCGGCCATGTAGTCGCGCCCCAGCTGTTGCACGGCCAGCAAACGCTGCTCGTAGGTCAGCGAGGCACTTTCCATTAACGTTTGATGGATGCGGATTGCGCGATCGACTTCACCGCGAGAGCGGAACAGGTTTCCGAGGGTGAGATGAGCCTCAACGGTGCCTGTGTCCTCTTTTAGCATATCAAGGAACAGATCCACCGCTTTATCTTGTTGGTTGCTCAGGAGGAAGTTAACCCCGGCGACATAGTCACGAGAAAGGCGGTTAGCTTCATCCTGCTTGGTTTGTTGCGCACTTCTGCGACCCATATACCACCCATAGGCAGCAGCTACAGGTAAAAGCAGAAACAACAACTCCAACATAAATAATTATTCCTTCACAACCGACGAATCGGCAGATACCGCAACGTCGGTCGCAGGCGCAAGCTGGTTTTCCAGTCGTTTGATTTTACGTTCAGCGCGCGCAAGAGACACACGAACCTTCAGCCAGAAAAGGCCGCAAATTAGCCAACCAATCGCAAACCCTGCGGCAAACAATACAGCAAGCAGCGTAGAGATACGATACTCACCCTGAGCCAGCAGGTAATTAAACGTAACCTGTTGATCGTTTTGCGCACCCAATGTCACCGAAATAACAAAAATCGCCAACACCAGTAAGAAAATGAGTAAATATTTCACATTACTTCCCGTTATGTGGTTTGAGCGAATAAATCGTGTCCAACTTACCGCGTTGAGCCCTTTAAATTACCATTTTCACAACGAGTGCGAAACGGAAAAGCGCTTTCCACTTTCTGATTTGAGGGCAAAATTTGAAAAATCAATCATCGCTAGCTTTCTTGTTCTCGCTGCGCGATTTCTTTTTTCTCCAGCACTGGTGGGGTTAATGGTCCACATACCCGCTGTGCAACCCAGGTTGCCAGCGTCACCAGCAGCCACGAAATCAGCGTTGCCACCACCAAATCACGGGGCCAGTGCATGCCTAACAGCAAGCGGCTGCCCATCACGCCGGTCGCCCAAATCAGCAAAAACACAATCGTCAGCGTTCGTCTGCGCGGCCATAACAGCCCTACGCCCAGTAAAGCCCAACTGGCGGCAAACATCGTATGTCCGGACGGAAAGGCAAAACCCGTTTCTTTTTGCCAGTGCTTGCGTAAAAACGTTGGAATATCCTGCTGTTCGGCCAATTGTTCTTTGACTAAATGCCCACGATCTTTACGTTTTAAAGTGTAGAACTCATCAACCGGAATATGGTGCGTTTTTTCCAGCCACACGACAAAAGGTCGCGGTTCTTGCACCCTGTCTTTTACCCAGGACTTCACGCCCTGTCCCACTAAAATCGCCGCTGCCAGAATAGCAAACAACATTATCGCGGCTTTAAGACGAAAACGCAGGCACCACAGAAACCATGCACAAAGCGCAACGTGAGTGATAATTCCCCACGGCTGCGTCACCGTTTCCGTTACCCAGTACAAGGACTTTAACCACCAGACATTGTGCCCCGGCTGCCAGCTCCAGCCTGATACCCATACGGCAACCGGCATGATAAGTAGCAGTCCGGTCCCCACTGCGGTGCGCTTTGCAATAGACAGCATTGCCTCTCCTTTCGTCGATAAGTATCACAATCATAACTGAAAAATTCACACGTCGGGAAAATTGACAATTTTGTGCCATTCCAAAAGCGAATCCGTGGTCGCGATTAGGTGAACGTCGTTGCCTTATGGCAAAATAGTGTAATACAGAACAGAAGCCGACAGGCGAAGGCACGACGAGTGCCAGCATAATCTGGAGAATTACATGCAGCTTAAACGTGTGGCAGAAGCCAAACTGCCAACCCCCTGGGGTGATTTCCTGATGGTGGGATTTGAAGAACTGGCAACCGGACACGATCATGTCGCACTGGTTTTTGGTGATATCACAGGCCAAACACCTGTCCTGGCGCGCGTCCACTCCGAATGTCTGACTGGCGATGCGCTGTTTAGCCTGCGTTGCGATTGCGGTTTCCAGCTCGAAGCGGCCCTCACCCACATTGCAGAAGAAGGGCGTGGTATTCTGCTTTATCACCGTCAGGAAGGACGCAACATTGGCCTGCTCAACAAAATCCGCGCTTACGCGTTGCAGGACCAGGGTTATGATACCGTTGAAGCGAATCATCAGTTGGGATTTGCGGCAGACGAGCGCGATTTCACGCTGTGTGCCGATATGTTCAAGCTGCTGGGCGTGGATGCGGTACGTTTGCTGACCAATAACCCGAAGAAAGTAGAAATCCTGACCGAAGCGGGAATCAATATTGTTGAACGCGTGCCGCTGATCGTGGGCCGTAATCCAAAAAATGAACATTATCTGGACACCAAAGCCGCCAAGATGGGACATTTGCTGGGCAAATAATCGTTGTCACCGCCTATCAAAAAGCCTGCTCTCGCAGGCTTTTTTGCATTTTAATTCAACATATTACGAATCACGTAGTGCAGAATGCCGTCGTTTTGGTAATACGTTAGCTCCGTCGCGGTATCAATGCGACAGCGGCATAGAATCACCTCTTTACGCCCATCTGCGCGTACCATACTCACCGGAACTGTCGCCCCCGGTTTAATGTTTTGTAGGTCCGTAATATCGATCGCCTCCTCACCGGTTAATCCCAGCGTTTTACGCGTGACGCCCTGCGGGAATTCCAGCGGTAAAATGCCCATGCCAATCAGGTTAGAACGGTGAATTCGCTCAAAAGACTCTGCGATAACCACGCGAACGCCCAGCAAACGTGGGCCTTTCGCCGCCCAGTCACGGCTGGAGCCGGAACCATACTCTTTCCCGGCAATCACCGCCAGAGGCACGTTCTCCTGCTGGTATTGCATGGCCGCATCATAAATAGCCACCACTTCGGTTCCCGGCAAATGACGCGTCATGCCACCTTCCACGCCAGGTACCATCTCATTGCGAATACGAATATTGGCAAAGGTACCACGCATCATCACTTCATGATTCCCGCGTCGCGAACCGTAGGAGTTAAAATCTTTACGCTCAACGCCATGGCTTTGCAGATAACGCCCCGCCGGACTGTCTGGTTTAATACTGCCGGCAGGAGAAATATGGTCGGTGGTAACAGAATCTCCGAGCATCGCCAGAATACGCGCACCGTGAATGTCCTGAACCGGATCCGGCGTAGCCTGCATACCATCGAAGAACGGTGACAAACGGATATAGGTCGAGTCAGACTGCCAGCCATAGGTATCAGCGCGATCAACCTGGATTGCTTTCCATTCTGGCGTGCCTTCAAAGACTTCAGCATACTCTTTATGGAACATGGCGGTAGAGACCTGCTCAACGGCGCGGGCAATTTCCTTGGCTGTCGGCCAAATATCTTTCAGATAAACAGGATCGCCTTTTCTGTCATGGCCTAACGGATCTTTCGTCAGGTTGATATTCATATTCCCCGCCAGCGCGTAGGCTACCACCAGCGGCGGAGACGCCAGCCAGTTGGTCTTCACGAGCGGATGGATACGACCTTCAAAGTTACGGTTTCCAGAAAGCACTGCCCCAACCGTAAGATCGCCTTTTTTGATGGCTGTTTCGATAGGATCGGGTAAGGGTCCAGAGTTGCCAATACAGGTGGTACAGCCATAACCCACAAGATTAAATCCTAGCTCATCAAGGTACGGAGTGAACCCAGCCTTTGCCAGATAATCGGAAACCACCTTCGATCCTGGCGCCAACGAGGCTTTCACCCATGGCTGACGTTTCAAACCAAGCGTGACGGCTTTTTTCGCCAGCAGCCCCGCCGCCATCAATACGCTTGGGTTTGAGGTGTTGGTACAAGAGGTGATAGCGGCTATCACCACCGCGCCGTCCGGCAGCTTATACTGCTGACCGCTCATGGTATAGTCCACTGGCTGACGGTCTTTCAGCGAGCTATTCACCTCGAGTTCATTACTCGCCGAAAAGGCTTTCGGCACATCAGCCAGCGCCACCCGATCCTGCGGACGCTTCGGTCCAGCAAGGCTTGCCTCTACGCTGCCCATATCCAGCTCCAACGAACTGGTAAACACAGGTTCATCCCCTGGGTTACGCCACATTCCCTGCGCTTTGGCATAGGCATTGACCAACTCAACCTGTTCCTCACTGCGCCCGCTCAGACGCATATACTCAAGGGTAATGTCATCGATCGGGAAGAAACCGCAGGTTGCACCGTATTCCGGTGCCATGTTCGCAATGGTTGCTCGATCGGCCAGAGGTAAGGTGTCCAGCCCATCACCGTAGAATTCAACGAATTTACCGACTACACCGTGCTTACGCAGCATCTGGGTGACGGTCAGAACCAGGTCGGTGGCAGTGATACCTTCCCGCAGTTTACCCACCAGTTTAAAGCCCACAACATCCGGGATCAGCATTGAGACCGGTTGACCCAGCATTGCCGCTTCAGCTTCAATGCCTCCAACGCCCCAGCCCAGCACACCGAGACCATTAATCATCGTGGTATGGGAATCGGTACCGACCAGTGTATCGGGATAAGCCACCCACTCACCGTCCTGTAACTCGCTCCAGACAGCTTTGCCAAGATATTCAAGGTTAACCTGGTGGCAAATCCCCGTACCCGGCGGTACAACGCTGAAGCGACTAAATGCCTGCTGTCCCCATTTCAGGAACACATAACGTTCATGGTTACGTTCCATTTCCAGGCGCACGTTTTCTTCGAAAGCATCATCATCACCGAAACGATCCACCGTTACCGAGTGGTCAATGACAAGATCCACTGGCGAAAGCGGGTTCACTTTTGCCGTATCCCCACCCAGACGTTTCACCGCTTCGCGCATGGCGGCGAGATCGACCACCGCCGGTACGCCGGTAAAATCCTGCATCAGAACACGAGCAGGTCGATAGGCAATTTCTCGATCGGCATGGGCGGTCTTCAGCCAATGCGCAAGCGCATGAATATCATCTTCGGTAACGGAATTACCGTCCTGCCAGCGAAGCAGGTTTTCCAGCAAAACTTTTAGCGATTTCGGTAAACGGGTGATATCACCCAGTGATTTAGCGGCCAGCGGCAGACTGTAGTAACGGTAGGTTTTATCTTTAACCTGCAATGTGTCCTTACTGGCTTCTCGTAGGGTCGACGACATAGCTCCTCCTTAATGACAGGGTTGGATCCCCTGGTTTTCCTCAGGGTTAGTATTAAAGATAACACAAACAAAATGTAACGCTTTGATAACAACTCAAATTGATAAAAGTGAAGAGCTACAAAGGGGGAACTGAAGTATCTGGCGAGGAGAAAGGTTTAAGCGGTCAAGGTTAATACGGTGATAAGCATGGCTTATCACGATTGCCCGGAATAAAATATTTGCAGTACAAGACAACGGACTAATAATAATTATAAAATTCGTATCAATTATTGTTTCTGTTCATCATCATCCGCAAACAGATCGATAAACGCCCGTTGTTCAGGAGAGAGTTTCCAGGTCGCTGGAATATTCGGCTTATTCTCTGCGCTGCGTTGACTCTCTTGTTCATGATCATCCGGAGATGGCATCACGGTGGAGCGTTGTTCCAGTGTGGACATGACCTACCCCCACACATTCCAGGCCACGAGCGCGACAATAATCCAGAACACGGCAGAGCCAAGAAACACAGCGAACCAGGCTTTACGTTTCATGACGGGATCCCGGCGTGCTGGCTGGTTTCCTGAAGGCATCACTAACCTCATACTATCGAAATCACTTATCATTTAAGCACCAAACAATCGGTACAATTAATCATCAGATAGGAGGAATCCTAATAAAAAAGGTCAAAAAAAGCCAGATAATTTTCATACTCGACCTGATAAATAAATTAATTATTTGATCGGTTATAAATATTTGAGAGGGATTTTTGGCGACCTTACTAATTTGAAACTACTTTAGCAAGTGTTTACCATAAACAATATATGGTTAATATATAGAGGAAAAATATTGAATAGATTCAGACTCTGCCGTCGGTATCGCTTTATGTTTGAGGATACCGACGAGGTAACAGCCGTTATTATTTCTCAGGCAATTTAATATCTTTAAACATAGCTTCAATATCGTCGTTGGAACGTAGCGCCACCGCAGTATCCACCACATCACGCGTCAGATGCGGCGCGAAACGTTGAATAAAATCATACATGTAACTGCGTAAAAAAGTGCTGCGACGAAAACCAATCTTGGTGGTGCTATGGCTGAAGATATCATGGGCATCAACGCGCACCAGGTCAGGGTCGGAGACAGGATCAACCGCCATACTGGCAATTACCCCCACGCCGAGGCCCAGGCGTACATAGGTCTTAATGACATCGGCATCGGTCGCGGTAAAAACTATACGCGGCTCAAGCCCCGCACGGTTGAACGCGGTGTCCAGTTCCGAACGTCCGGTAAATCCAAACGTGTAGGTCACCAGCGGGTACTGCGCCAGTTCTTCAATGGATACGGCGGATTTGCCCGCCAACGGATGGTCCGGCGTAACGACAATCGAACGGTTCCAGTGGTAGCAAGGCAGCATCACCAGATCGTCATACAGGTGCAGGGCTTCCGTCGCGATAGCAAAATCTGCATTCCCTTTCGAGACGGCTTCGGCGATTTGCGTCGGCGACCCCTGGTGCATATGCAATGAGACGCGAGGATAACGCTCAATAAAGCCTTTAATGACGTTCGGCAAAGCGTAACGCGCCTGAGTGTGCGTGGTGGCGATATACAGTGAGCCTTTGTCCGGCCAGGTATGTTCGCCAGCAACGGACTTAATGGCGTCCACCTTCGACAAAACTTCTCGCGCGATTCGAATGACTTCCTGCCCCGCTGGCGTAACCTGGGTCAGGTGCTTACCGCTACGGGCAAAAATCTGGATGCCAAGTTCATCTTCCAGCATACGAACTTGCTTACTGATACCTGGCTGCGAGGTATAAAGCCCTTCCGCCGTTGAGGAGACATTAAGGTTGTGGTTCACCACCTCAACAATGTAGCGAAGCTGCTGTAATTTCATGTTAAGCCATCCCGATTTGCGCCATCAAATCATCGTTTCAGAGCAGGCTCGTTGGCGCTGCTAATACGATTTAATAATAAAAAGTGTGTTAACTATAACCACTATATCATTTCTATGTGAGCTGTATAGGGATGACAAAAAATAATACGCCAGAAACAAAAAGGGCCGCTTACGCGACCCTTTGAGGAGAAATTCAGCCGGAATGCTGTTATTTCTTCCCTTCTACCCATTTACCGTCAACGAAGAACGCGGACCAGCCGGTCGCCTTACCGTCTTTCTCCGCAGCAACGTATTGCTGCTTGGTTTTACGGCTGAAACGAACCATCGACTTGTTGCCGTCTGGGTCAGTCTGCGGCGCATCTGCCAAATAGCGCAGTTTTTCCGGCAGACGATCGCGGAAGCGGTACAACTCTTCAACCAGCGGCGCACGTGTCTCACGAGATTTCGGGAACGTATTTGCCGCCAGGAAGATACCTGCAGCACCATCACGTAACACGAAATACGCATCAGATTTTTCACACGGCAGTTCCGGCAACGGAACCGGATCCTCTTTCGGTGGAGCAACTTCACCGTTACGCAGGATCTTACGGGTATTTTTGCACTCGTCGTTGGTACACGCCATGTACTTGCCGAAACGTCCCATTTTCAGGTGCATTTCAGAGCCACATTTCTCGCACTCAACGATAGGACCGTCATAACCCTTGATGCGGAATTCGCCTTCCTCGATCTCATAGCCATCACAGGTAGGGTTATTACCGCATACATGCAGCTTGCGCTTAGGATCGATAAGGTAGCTGTCCATCGCCGTGCCGCACTTCTGGCAGCGACGTTTGGCGCGCAAAGCGTTGGTTTCCGCATCGTCGCCTTCCAGCACGTTCAGCACTTCGTTTTCCGGCACCAGGTTAATGGTGGTTTTGCAACGCTCTTTCGGGGAAAGCGCATAGCCAGAACAACCCAGGAAAACGCCAGTGCTGGCGGTACGAATACCCATCTTGCGTCCGCAGGTTGGGCAATCAATGCTGGTCAGCACCATCTGGTTCGGACGCATACCGCCCTCTTCAGGATCTTTCTCGGCTTTATCCAGTTGCTGAGTAAAATCAGTGAAGAAGTTGTCGAGTACGCCCTTCCATTCGGCTTCGTGATTTGCCACCTGGTCGAGGCTGTCTTCCATCTGCGCGGTAAAGTCGTAGTTCATCAGTTCGCGGAAGTTTTCTTCCAGACGATCGGTGACGATTTCACCCATTTTTTCAGCGTAGAAGCGACGGTTCTCAACGCGAACATAACCGCGATCCTGAATCGTAGAAATGATCGATGCATACGTGGATGGGCGACCAATCCCACGTTTTTCAAGCTCTTTAACCAGCGAAGCTTCACTGAAGCGCGCAGGCGGTTTGGTAAAGTGTTGCGCAGGTGTCAGTTCGATGAGCGTCAACGTATCGCCTTTATCCACCGCTGGTAAAATGCGGTCTTCATCGCCCTTACGCAGCGCAGGCATCACTTTCGTCCAGCCATCGAAGCGCAGAATACGACCACGCGCCTTCAGACGGAAATCACCCGCTCCCACCGTCAGCGTGGTGGAATCATATTTAGCAGGCGTCATCTGACAGGCAACAAACTGGCGCCAGATCAGCTGATACAGTTTTTGCGCATCGGCTTCCATATCTTTCAGCGATTCCGCCTGAACGGCGACATCGGAAGGACGGATAGCTTCGTGCGCTTCCTGCGAGTTCTCTTTGCTGGCGTATTGGTTCGCGCTCTCCGGCAGATACTTTTTGCCGAAATTATCGCTGATGTAATCGCGAACCATGTTCACCGCATCCTGGCTCAGGTTGGTTGAGTCAGTACGCATATAAGTGATGTAGCCCGCTTCATACAAGCGCTGCGCCATCATCATGGTTTTCTTCACGCCGAAGCCCAGACGCGTGCTGGCGGCCTGCTGTAGGGTGGAGGTGATGAACGGCGCACCCGGCTTGCTGCTGGTCGGCTTATCTTCACGTTCCAGAACGCTGTAGCGCGCTTTTTCCAACAGGCTAACGGCGGCAAGCGTTTGTTCCCGGTTGACCGGACGGAACGGTTTATCATTCTGATGCGTCACCTCAAGCGGTAACGCGTCGCCGCCTGGCGTCGTCGTGTTAGCATCAATTTCCCAGAACTCTTCAGGAACGAATGCTTTGATTTCGCGTTCACGCTCAACCACCAGACGCACGGCAACCGACTGTACGCGGCCTGCTGACAGGCCTCGCGCAATTTTTTTCCACAGCAGCGGCGACACCATATAGCCCACAACACGGTCCATAAAGCGGCGCGCCTGTTGCGCATTGACGCGGTCGATGTTCAGTTCGCCCGGTTTTTCAAACGCCTGACGAATAGCGTTTTTGGTAATTTCGTTAAACACCACGCGACTGTAGCGGGTGTCGTCGCCGCCGATCACTTCCCGCAGGTGCCACGCAATGGCTTCCCCTTCGCGGTCAAGGTCGGTTGCGAGATAGATGTGGTCGGCTTTTTCAGCCAGTTGCTTCAGTTCAGAAACAACTTTTTCTTTACCGGGCAGCACTTCATAGCGCGCATCCCAGTTGTGCCACGGGTCAACACCCATACGATTGACGAGAGCGCCACGTTCATCCTTTTTGGGCTTTTTAGCCGTTTTGGTGGAGGTTGAGTCGGCGCTCTTTTTAGTTGCTGAGCCACTGGTCGGCAAATCACGGATATGACCGACGCTGGATTTCACCACGTAGTCATTACCCAGATACTTGTTGATCGTTTTGGCTTTTGCCGGGGACTCAACGATGACAAGAGCTTTACCCATATTCACCTTTACCTAATTTGATTCTTCCAGAATGCGTCGCACGTTGATTCACCTTCCACTGGCGACGAGACATCGATATGGTCTCTGCGTCGGCGGATATCAACCCTTAAACTGATTCGCGCTTGTAATGTAACTCTCATGTAACTGAGTTAACAGGCTTTTTCGCTCACAAACGCTATAGCACGACGGAGTATTGGTCGAATGTCAAGCAAATCTGTTGCCAGATTGACGAAAGCGTCACACTGTACCTGATAAAATGCGTTACGCAACTTTATTAGCATGCAAAAACAAATCTCGCCACTTGCAACACTGACGTAAGACCTTCATTTAAGTCAGGGAATATTTGCCCATAAGCCGGGCTCGGCGTAGACTAATGTCCTTGTTTAAGGAGTAAATAATGCATAAAGACACTCAACCCATCGATCGCGAAACACTGCTGATTGAAGCCAACAAAATCATTCGTGAGCATGAGGACACGCTGGCGGGGATTGTCGCCACCGGCGTAACGCAGCGAAATGGCGTGCTGGTTTTCAGCGGAGATTACTTTTTAGACGAGCAAGGGCTACCGACGCCCAAAAGTACGGCGGTGTTTAATATGTTTAAACATCTGGCGCACGTACTTTCTGAAAAGTATCACTTGATCGATTAACACGAGAAATGATTTGCCGGATGACGGCTGCGCCTCATCCGGCAATTACAATTTTACATCAGCGGTTTTTGCCCCCGCTGCCACCAGCGCATCAGTAAACGATCGGCGCTCTCGGCGGCACTGCCGGTAAAACGGTCCATCAGTTTTTTACGCTGCAGATAACGTACGTTCAATACGTCACGACCGTCCATCAGTCCGAGGATCACCTCATCACTGGTATTGATCTCATCCACCAGCCCGTTTGCCAGCGCCTGTTGACCAAACCAGTGTTCACCCGTGGCAACCTGTTCAATGTCCAGAGCCGGACGCATGCGCTGTACAAAATCTTTAAACAGATGATGGGTTTCGTTCAGGTCTTCGCGGAATTTCTGCCGCCCTTCTTCCGTGTTTTCACCAAGTAAGGTCAGCGTACGCTTATACTGTCCGGCTGTGTGCAGTTCGATATCAATATCTTTCCCTTTCAGGAAGCGGTGAAAGTTCGGGATCTGTGCCACAACGCCAATAGAGCCGACAATAGCAAACGGCGCCGAGACAATTTTATCCGCCACGCAAGCCATCATATATCCGCCGCTCGCAGCGACTTTATCTACCGTAACGGTCAGCGGGATCTGCTTATCGCGCAGACGTTGTAACTGGGACGCGGCCAGGCCATAGCCGTGTACTACGCCGCCCGGACTTTCCAGACGAACCACGACCTGATCCTGGGGTTTAACGACCGCCAGCACTGCCGTCACCTCTTCGCGTAATGCGCTGACCTCATGGGCATCCATACTGCCTTTAAAATCAAGTACCCATACCCGTGGTTTATCAGATGACGTACTGTCTCCCAGTTTCGCTTTTGCCTTAGCGGCCTTCGCCTCAAGCTTGTGTTTCTTTTTCTGCGCCTTATGCCAGAATTTTTGCTGATGCCCATCCAATAAGGCCAGCGACAGGTCTTCTTTCATCTCTTTATATTGATCGCTGAGATTAATGACCCGCAATTCCCCACGCTGACGTTTGCGTTGTGTCGCGTTTACGATCAGCATAACTACCACCGCAATAGCCACCACGACAGTGACAATTTTTGCCAAAAACAACCCATATTCAGACAACAATTCCACGTGACCCACCTTGGTTAAACAACGCTACTTTCGCTCAGTGTACAACAGCCTTGTTAACCCGTCTTGCTTCATCCATTCAGTAAAAAGCATGACAACGCGTTCATTTTGCGGTGTTATTGCCTTTGGCTGATTGAAAAAGAACAGGGTTTAAGGCATAAAGCCCAAAAGTTATCGCGAACGAGATGGCCAGGACGTCGCCGAGGAGTAGCCGTGCATTATCAACCGAAACAAGATCTTCTACAGGACCGCATTATTCTGGTCACCGGTGCCAGCGATGGTATCGGGCGTGAAGCCGCACAGACCTACGCGCGTTACGGCGCGACCGTGATTCTGTTAGGGCGTAACGAAGAAAAGTTGCGTCAAGTTGCCCGCTCCATCGCCGAAGAAAAAGGTACGCAACCACACTGGTTCACGCTGGATCTGCTCACCTGTACGTCTGACGAATGCCACCAGCTCGCACAGCGCATTGCCGCGCATTTCCCGCGTCTGGATGGCGTATTGCATAATGCCGGATTGCTCGGTGACATTTGCCCGATGAGCGAGCAAAACCCGCAGGTATGGCAGGACGTGATGCAGGTAAACGTAAACGCCACCTTTATGCTGACTCAGGCATTGCTGTCGTTGTTGCTCAAATCCGATGCCGGATCGCTGGTCTTTACCTCCTCCAGCGTCGGTCGCCAGGGGCGCGCCAACTGGGGGGCATACGCCACCTCCAAATTTGCTACCGAAGGAATGATGCAGGTTCTGGCTGATGAATATCAGCACCGCCACCTGCGCGTAAACTGTATCAATCCTGGTGGAACGCGTACCGGCATGCGAGCCAGCGCGTTCCCGACGGAAGATCCGCAAAAATTGAAAACCCCCGCCGATATTATGCCGCTGTACCTGTGGCTGATGGGCGATGACAGCCGCCGTAAAACCGGTATGACTTTCGATGCCCAGCCGGGCCGTAAACCAGGAATCGCCCAATGAGTGAAGAACGCTATCAGCAGCGCCAGCAGCGCGTAAAAGACCGGGTTGACGCCCGTGTTGCCGCCGCCAGAGACGAGCGCGGGATTATTATTGTGTTCACCGGAAATGGTAAGGGTAAAACCACCGCCGCGTTCGGTACCGCCACGCGCGCAGTAGGCCACGGTAAAAAAGTCGGCGTAGTGCAATTTATTAAGGGGACGTGGCCAAACGGTGAACGAAACTTACTCGAACCCCACGGCGTTGAGTTTCAGGTCATGGCGACAGGATTTACCTGGGAAACGCAGAACCGCGAGTCCGACACCGCAGCCTGCATGGCCGTATGGGAACACGGCAAGCGGATGCTGGCCGACGCTGAGCTGGATATGGTGATACTGGACGAGCTGACCTATATGGTTGCATACGACTATCTGCCGCTCGACGAGGTCATCAATGCCCTAAACGCGCGCCCTGCCCATCAAACGGTCATTATCACCGGTCGTGGATGTCATCGCGATATTCTGGAGTTAGCGGATACGGTCAGCGAACTGCGGCCGGTTAAGCACGCCTTTGAAGCGGGTGTGAAAGCCCAGATGGGGATCGATTACTGATAGTAGGCCGGATAAGGCGCTTACGCCGCATCCGGCTCCACGCTCGCGCCTGATGGCGCGTTGCTTATCAGGCCTACTCATGATTAACCGTTGTTGCTGCGACCGCCAGGACGACGGCTGCCGCCAACCTGAGAGTGGCGCTTCACCGCACGGCGGATCTGGTTTGCCTTCATACGGCGACGATCTTTCTCGACGGCAACTTTAGAGGTGGTTTCCGGCTTCAGTTCCACCAGTTCACGCAAATAGTTGGTCTGCGCGAGGTCAAGTTCCGTCCAGCCGCCACGCGGCAGGCCCTTCGGCAGTGGGATATCACCGTAACGTACACGGATAAGACGACTTACCTGCACGCCCACGGCTTCCCACAGGCGACGGACTTCACGGTTACGCCCTTCGGTCAACGTGACGTTATACCACTGGTTGATCCCTTCACCGCCGCTGAACTTGATCGTTTTAAATGCGGCCGGACCATCTTCCAGCTGCACGCCACGACTCAGATCGCGCAGTTTTGCGTCATCAACCTGACCAAACACACGCACCGCATATTCACGTTCAACTTCGCGGCTTGGGTGCATCAGACGGTTCGCCAGTTCGCCATCGGTGGTAAACAGCAGTAAACCACAGGTATTCACGTCCAGACGTCCCACGGCAATCCAGCGCGCATCGCGCAGTTTTGGCAGACGATCAAACACGGTCGGACGACCTTCCGGGTCGTTACGGGTACACAGTTCACCTTCTGGCTTGTAATAAGCCAGAACACGGCAGATTTGCTCCGCAGATTCTTTCACCGAAATCAGATGACCGTCGATACGGATTTTCAGACCCGGCGTAACTTCAACGCGATCGCCGAGCGTGGCAATTTTGCCATCAACGCTCACGCGACCCGCGGCAATTATGGATTCAATTTCACGGCGAGAACCGTGGCCAGCGCGCGCCAGCACTTTTTGTAACTTTTCGCTCATAGAGCTTCCTTTAGATGTCGCCTTCACAGGCGTCGAACAGGAGAATCAACGGCGCCAGTCAGCGCCATTTTAAGGCCGCGTAGTATAGCGGTTCGCGCCCTTATAAGAAAGGTTTAACGTCGCCAACGCCTTCGCGCAATACCACCGGGGAATCATCGGTTAAATCGATAACCGTGGTTGGCTGCTGGCCGAGATATCCACCGTGGATAATCAAATCCACCACTTTCTCCAGACGATCTTTGATTTCTTCCGGATCTGACTCGGTAAATTCGCTGCCCGGCAGCATCAGTGATGTAGAGAGCATAGGCTCGCCCAGCGCTTCCAGCAGCGCCAGCGCAATCGGATTCGAGGGTACACGCAAACCAATGGTCTTACGTTTTTCCTGCAACAGTCGACGTGGTACTTCTTTCGTCCCCTTCAGGATGAACGTGTAGTTGCCCGGCGTGTTGTTTTTAATTAAACGGAAGGCCACGTTGTCGACAAACGAATAGGTCGACAGTTCGGACAGGTCACGACACATCAGCGTAAAGTTGTGCCCGTCCGGCAGGTGACGGATGCGACAAATGCGCTCCATTGCGCCTTTATCTTCAATTTTGCAACCCAACGCATAGCCGGAATCAGTTGGATAGACGATCACCCCTCCTTTACGCACGATTTCAACGGCCTGATTGATCAGTCGCTGCTGTGGGTTTTCGGGATGAATATAAAAAAACTGGCTCATACTTTCCTCTCTGTGGTCTCGGGCTGTTCCCAAAGTTGCCAGACGCCTTCTACGCCTGCGGGCAACCAGAGTTTACGACCCAGCTCAATCCATGGGCAGGGTAGATGAAAATCAGACCCTTGCGATGCCCACAGTTGATGCTGACGCGCAAGCGTCGCCAGATGGGTGCGTTCATTGGGAGACTGCTGGCACTGTGCCACTTCCATCGCGTCGCCGTGATGTTCAGCAAAATGCGCAACCAGTCTTTTCAGCCACTTAGCGCTAAGATCGTACCGCCCAGGATGAGCCAGAACTGCCTTACCGCCAGAATGATGAATGACATCAATAGCTTGTTCTATTGTACACCACTGTGGCGGAACGTAACCGGTTTTCCCACGAGCAAGATATTTTTTAAAGACATCCGCCATGGTTTTGGCTTTTCCGCATTCCACCAGGAAACGCGCGAAATGCCCCCGAGTGATCGCCCCGCCATCAGCCAGGCGTAATGCCCCTTCCCACCCGCCGGGAATATGCGCTTTGTCGAGTCGTTCAGCAATCAGGCGCGCGCGCTGCTGACGACGTTCCGTTTGCTGCGCCAGAAATTCGCACATCATTGGATGGGCGATATCAATGTTCAGACCCACGATATGGATCTCATGGTTTTCCCAGACTGTTGATATCTCGACGCCAGGGATCAAATTTAACGCTAAACCCGCACGTGAAATTTCTTCTCTTGCCGCCGCAATACCCGCCGTGGTGTCATGATCGGTGATCGCCAGTGTACCGACTCGCATCTCTACCGCACGGTGTACTAAGGCTTCTGGCGTTAATCGCCCATCGGAGGCTGTAGTATGACTGTGCAGGTCATAAATCACTGCGTAATTCGTGTCGCTCAATGCGGCTCCCGTTTCACTAAATGTCTTAACCCGCCCATCATAGCGGTTTAGACAAATATACTGAAATCAGGTGTTGACTTTATTCCACCGAACTAGTTAACTAGTACGCAAGTTCACATGAAGAAGGTATCTGAGATGAAAGCAACATTTGTTCTGCACGGTTGGTGGCGCACTTCCTGATTTCGGGCAGTGTCTTACGTCTGCAATATGCAACCAGATACCCGGCCCGCCAAATGAGCGGGCTTTTTTTTGAACAAAATTAATGAGAATAACGATGCAAACACAAAAACCGACACTTGAACTGCTTGCCTGCGATGCCGCCTACCGTGAAAATCCGACGGCGCTGTTTCATCAGGTGTGTGGCGCACGTCCGGCAACGCTGCTGCTGGAATCTGCCGATATCGACAGCAAAGACGATCTGAAGAGCTTGCTGCTGGTCGACAGCGCATTACGCATTACCGCCATCGGTGACACTGTCACCATTCAGGCATTATCCGCCAACGGCGCATCGCTGCTGCCGCTGCTGGATGCTGCCCTGCCAGCGGGTGTTGAGAACAAACAACAGCCGAATGGTCGCCATCTGCGATTCCCTGCCGTTAGCCCGCTGCTGGATGAAGACGCCCGCTTATGTTCCCTGTCCGTATTTGATGCCTTCCGTTTATTGCAGGAGCTGGTTCATGTTCCTGCGCAAGAGCGTGAAGCGATGTTCTTCGGCGGTCTGTTTTCCTACGACCTGGTTGCCGGTTTTGAAGATTTACCTCAGCTTGAAGCGGGCAACCGTTGCCCTGACTACTGCTTCTATCTGGCAGAAACGCTCATGGTCATCGACCATCAGAAGAAAAGCACCCGCATTCAGGCCAGCATATTTACCCCCAGCGATGCAGAAAAACAGCGTCTTAATGCCCGTCTGGCGCAACTGAGCCAGCAGCTTACCGAACCTACGCCGCCGCTGCCCGTCACTGAAGTTCCGCACATGCGCTGCGAATGCAATCAGAGCGATGAAGAGTTTGCCGCCGTGGTTCGTGGTATGCAAAAAGCCATTCGCGCTGGCGAAATTTTCCAGGTGGTTCCATCCCGTCGTTTCTCGCTGCCCTGCCCGTCACCGCTGGCGGCCTACTATGTGCTGAAGAAAAGTAACCCTAGCCCGTACATGTTTTTTATGCAGGACAACGATTTCACACTGTTCGGCGCCTCTCCGGAAAGCTCGCTGAAATACGATGCCACCAGCCGGCAGATTGAAATCTATCCGATTGCCGGGACCCGCCCACGCGGTCGTCGTGCGGACGGTTCACTGGACCGCGATCTCGACAGCCGTATTGAGCTGGAGATGCGTACCGATCATAAAGAGCTTTCCGAGCACCTGATGCTGGTAGACCTGGCGCGTAACGACCTGGCGCGCATCTGTACGCCCGGCAGCCGCTACGTTGCTGATCTCACCAAAGTGGATCGTTATTCCTTCGTTATGCACCTGGTTTCCCGCGTAGTCGGCGAGCTGCGTAGCGATCTGGATGTGCTGCATGCTTACCGCGCCTGTATGAACATGGGTACGCTAAGCGGAGCGCCGAAAGTTCGCGCCATGCAACTTATCGCCGAGGCCGAAGGCCGTCGTCGCGGCAGCTATGGCGGTGCAGTAGGTTACTTCACGGCCCATGGCGATCTGGATACCTGTATTGTGATTCGTTCCGCCCTCGTGGAAGACGGTATTGCCACCGTACAGGCTGGCGCCGGAATTGTTCTGGATTCCGTTGGGCAGTCAGAAGCCGATGAAACACGTAATAAAGCGCGTGCGGTTCTGCGTGCTATCGCCACCGCACACCACGCACAGGAGACCTTCTAATGGCTGATATTCTGCTGCTCGATAATATCGACTCTTTTACCTATAACCTGGCAGATCAGCTGCGTACAAACGGTCATAACGTGGTGATTTACCGCAACCATATTCCGGCCCAGACATTAATAGACCGCTTAGCGACCATGAAAAATCCGGTGCTGATGCTCTCTCCAGGTCCAGGTGCGCCAAGCGAAGCGGGCTGCATGCCGGAGCTGTTAACCCGCCTGCGCGGCAAGCTGCCAATCATCGGCATTTGTCTGGGGCATCAGGCCATTGTTGAGGCCTATGGTGGATACGTGGGACAGGCGGGGGAAATCCTGCACGGCAAAGCGTCCAGCATTGAACACGATGGTCAGGCAATGTTCGCCGGTCTGGCAAATCCGCTGCCGGTGGCGCGCTATCACTCGCTGGTTGGCAGCAACGTTCCGGCCGGATTGACCATCAACGCCCACTTTAACGGCATGGTGATGGCGGTACGTCACGATACCGATCGTGTATGTGGCTTCCAGTTCCATCCAGAATCCATTCTCACCACCCAGGGCGCACGTCTGCTGGAGCAAACGCTGGCCTGGGCGCAACAGAAACTCGAACAGACCAATACCCTGCAACCTATTCTGGAGAAACTGTATCAGGCACAGACGCTGTCTCAGCAGGAAAGCCACCAGCTGTTCTCCGCCGTGGTACGCGGTGAACTGAAGCCGGAACAACTGGCTGCGGCGCTGGTGAGCATGAAAATTCGCGGCGAGCACCCGAATGAAATTGCCGGTGCGGCAACCGCGTTGCTGGAAAACGCCGCCCCGTTCCCGCGACCTGATTATCTGTTTGCCGATATTGTCGGTACCGGCGGGGACGGCAGCAACAGTATCAATATTTCCACCGCCAGCGCCTTTGTGGCGGCCGCTTGCGGACTGAAAGTCGCCAAACACGGCAACCGCAGCGTCTCCAGCAAGTCGGGCTCTTCGGATCTGTTAGCGGCTTTTGGCATCAATCTGGATATGAACGCCGATAAATCCCGTCAGGCACTTGACGACCTCGGTGTGTGTTTCTTGTTTGCGCCGAAATACCACACCGGTTTTCGCCATGCTATGCCGGTACGCCAACAGTTGAAAACCCGTACGCTGTTTAACGTCCTCGGCCCGTTGATTAACCCGGCACATCCGCCGCTGGCGCTGATCGGCGTTTACAGTCCGGAACTGGTGCTGCCGATTGCCGAAACGCTGCGCGTGTTGGGGTATCAGCGGGCAGCCGTGGTGCACAGCGGTGGCATGGATGAAGTTTCCCTGCATGCACCGACCATTGTGGCAGAGTTGCATGATGGCGAAATCAAGAGCTATCAACTGACGGCGGAAGACTTTGGCCTGACGCCTTACCACCAGGAACAGCTGGCTGGCGGCACGCCGGAAGAAAACCGTGACATTCTTAGTCGCTTGTTACAAGGTAAAGGTGAAGCCGCTCATGAAGCTGCTGTTGCCGCGAATGTCGCCATGTTAATGCGCCTGCACGGTGAAGAAGATTTAAAAGCCAATGCGCAAACCGTGATTAATGTACTGCGCAGCGGCGCGGCCTATGACCGTGTCACTGCACTGGCAGCAAGAGGGTAAATGATGCAAACCGTTTTAGCGAAAATTGTCGCAGACAAGGCGATTTGGGTAGAAGCCCGCAAACAGCAACAACCGCTGGCCAGCTTTCAGAATGATGTTCAACCCAGCTCTCGTGATTTCTACGATGCGCTGCAAGGTGCACGCACCGCCTTTATTCTGGAGTGCAAAAAAGCGTCTCCGTCAAAAGGCGTGATCCGTGATGACTTCGACCCGGCACAGATTGCGGGCGTATATAAACAATATGCTTCCGCGATTTCCGTACTGACCGATGAGAAATATTTCCAGGGGAGCTTTGATTTCCTGCCCATCGTCAGCCGCATCGCACCGCAACCGATTCTGTGTAAGGACTTTATTATCGATCCTTACCAGATTTACCTGGCGCGCTTCTATCAGGCGGACGCCTGTCTGCTGATGCTGTCGGTACTTGATGATGAGCAATATCGTCAACTCGCCGCCGTCGCCCACAGTTTGAAAATGGGCGTACTGACCGAGGTCAGTAACGATGAAGAGCTGGAGCGTGCTATCGCACTGGGTGCCAAAGTGGTCGGTATCAACAACCGTGATTTACGCGACCTGTCGATTGATCTGAATCGCACCCGCCAACTTGCGCCGCGACTGGGTCATGGCGTAACCGTCATCAGCGAGTCCGGTATCAATACCTATGGTCAAGTGCGAGAACTCAGCCACTTCGCCAACGGTTTTCTGATTGGCTCTGCGTTGATGTCGCATGATGATCTGCATGGTGCCGTGCGTCGCGTTCTGCTCGGCGAAAATAAAGTCTGCGGTTTAACCCGGGCTCAGGATGCAAACGCGGCATACGAAGCGGGTGCCATATACGGCGGGTTGATTTTTGTGTCCACATCGCCACGCGCGGTCAGCATTGAACACGCGCGCGAGGTCATGACCGGCGCACCGCTGCAATATGTCGGGGTATTTCGCAACGCAGAGATCACCGACGTGCGTGAAACAGCGGTGGCTCTGGGGCTAACAGCCGTGCAATTGCATGGTAGCGAAGACCAGGCCTATGTTGACGCCCTGCGCGACGCGCTACCCGAACAGGTGCAAATCTGGAAGGCTTTAAGCGTCAGCGAAACGTTGCCAGCTCGTGATTATCAGCACGTCGATAAATACGTATTCGACAATGGTCAGGGCGGCAGCGGTCAACGCTTCGACTGGTCACTTTTAGGCGGACAATCGCTGGATAACGTTTTACTGGCTGGCGGACTCGGCGCTGATAACTGCGTTGACGCGGCAAAAACCGGCTGTGCCGGTCTCGATTTCAATTCTGGCGTAGAGTCACAGCCGGGCATCAAGGATGCACGTCTTTTGGCTTCGGTCTTTCAGACGCTGCGCGCATATTAAGGAAAAGGACATGACAACATTACTCAATCCGTATTTTGGTGAATTTGGCGGTATGTATGTGCCACAGATTCTGATGCCTGCCCTGCGCCAGCTGGAAGAAGCTTTTGTCAGCGCGCAAAAGGATCCTGAATTTCAGGCGCAGTTTACAGACCTGCTGAAAAACTATGCTGGTCGTCCAACTGCCCTGACCAAATGCCAGAACATTACTCAAGGCACCAACACTACGCTGTATCTCAAACGTGAAGATTTGCTGCACGGCGGCGCGCACAAAACCAACCAGGTGCTGGGCCAGGCATTACTGGCGAAACGTATGGGGAAAACGGAGATCATCGCCGAAACCGGCGCGGGCCAGCACGGTGTTGCATCAGCTCTCGCCAGCGCACTGCTGGGGCTGAAATGCCGTATTTATATGGGTGCAAAAGACGTTGAACGCCAGTCGCCAAACGTTTTCCGTATGCGTCTGATGGGGGCTGAAGTTATCCCGGTTCACAGCGGTTCTGCAACGCTGAAAGATGCCTGTAACGAAGCGCTGCGCGACTGGTCTGGCAGCTACGATACCGCGCACTATATGCTCGGTACGGCGGCGGGTCCACATCCCTTCCCGACCATTGTTCGTGAATTTCAGCGCATGATCGGCGAGGAAACTAAAGCGCAGATCCTTGAAAAAGAAGGTCGCCTGCCGGACGCGGTTATCGCCTGCGTGGGCGGCGGTTCTAACGCCATCGGTATGTTCGCGGACTTTATTAATGAAACCAGCGTCGGTCTGATTGGCGTCGAGCCTGGCGGCCATGGGATTGAATCAGGGGAACATGGCGCACCGTTGAAGCATGGTCGTGTCGGGATTTACTTCGGCATGAAGTCCCCGATGATGCAGACCGAAGAAGGACAGATTGAAGAGTCTTACTCTATTTCCGCGGGGCTGGATTTCCCGTCTGTCGGGCCGCAGCATGCGTATCTGAACAGCATTGGTCGCGCCGATTATGTTTCGATCACCGACGACGAAGCGCTCGAGGCCTTCAAAACGCTGTGTCTGCACGAGGGGATTATTCCGGCGCTGGAGTCCTCCCATGCCCTGGCTCACGCATTGAAAATGATGCGTGAAAACCCGGAAAAAGAGCAGTTACTGGTGGTTAATCTCTCCGGTCGCGGCGACAAAGACATTTTCACCGTACACGATATTCTGAAAGCGCGAGGGGAAATCTGATGGAACGTTACGAAAACCTGTTTGCACAGCTGAAGGACCGCAAAGAAGGTGCTTTTGTCCCCTTCGTAACCCTGGGCGATCCGTCTGTTGAGCAGTCACTGAAAATCATTGATACGCTGATTGAAGCCGGTGCTGATGCCCTTGAGCTCGGTATTCCGTTCTCCGATCCGCTGGCTGATGGTCCAACCATTCAGGAAGCTACCCTGCGTGCGTTTGCCACCGGCGTCACGCCGTCGCAATGCTTTGAAATGCTGGCGCTGATTCGCCAGAAGCACCCTACGATTCCCATTGGCTTGCTGATGTATGCCAACCTGGTGTTTAGCAAGGGCATTGACGAGTTTTACGCCCAGTGTGAAAAAGTGGGCGTGGATTCCGTGTTAGTGGCCGATGTTCCCGTTGAGGAGTCCGCACCATTCAGAGCTGCGGCGCTCCGCCACAACATTGCGCCAATTTTTATCTGCCCACCGAACGCTGATGAAGAACTGCTGCGCCAGATAGCCTCTCATGGCCGCGGCTATACCTATTTGCTTTCGCGTGCGGGCGTGACCGGTGCAGAAAATCGAGCGGCGTTACCGCTGCATCACCTGGTCGAAAAGTTGAAAGCATATGATGCTCCGCCTTCTTTACAGGGGTTTGGTATCTCTGCACCTGAACAGGTAACCGGCGCGATTGACGCTGGCGCTGCTGGCGCTATTTCCGGCTCGGCAATTGTGAAAATTATTGAGAAAAATGTTGCGGCACCGGAACAGATGCTGGCTGAGCTGAAAGCTTTTGTCAGCGCGATGAAAGCCGCCACCCGGCAGTAAGCTAAAACAACCGCCAGAGACTTCTGGCGGTTTTACGCTTCTTTCGTGTGCTTCATTTTATACATGGCGCTATCTGCATTCTGAATAGCCACATCCAGTTCACCGTTCACCTCTGCAATCCCCCACGATACTGACAATGGCACGGTATGACCGTCCACTACAAATACATGGCTGGTCACCTGCCCGCTGATACGTTGAGCAATTGCGATGGCATCAGTTGCCTGCGAGCGAAACAGCAGGATCATAAATTCATCCCCGCCGGTACGAATCACAATATCGTGACTGGTGCGGGTGTTTGATAACATCCTGTTGGCGATAATTTGCAGCGCACGATCGCCTGCCGCGTGACCCCAGGTATCATTGACGGCCTTGAACTTATTGCAGTCCAGTAGCACCACCGAACAGTGTGATAAATCTCGGCGCTTGATGATGTCGAGTATTCGGCGATTAAAGCAACCAGTCAGGGTGTCTATATACACCTTCAGGTCGCTTTCGTTCAGCCATGATTTTAGCGAGAAACTAATCATGATGAAAAAGAACGGCGCCAGCAGGATCACGATCCCGGCATGGGTATCGCGCGTCATAAAACGGCCTAATGAAAGCGAATAGTGCAGCGCATATTTCTCCGAAAAATTGCGCACTAAAAAACGGGATTGACCTGTACATTTACCGGATAAACAGAGACTTTCATTGTTGGTCAAATTTACCAATTCCACATTCAGCTCTGGTGGGAGCTGGTAGTCAAATGCTTGAGCCAACGCTTCCTGCAATTCGGGCTTTGAATGGTCATAAACCAGATAGGCCACGATTTGGTCTGATATCTCTTTGCCAGACAGATCGTAGATATAGCTCACCACGCTGTAAGCTTTTTCACCGGTAATTTTATCGGTATAGAAGTTCGTTGAACTAAGGGCTTTGTTTTTGACGTTTTTTTGCAACAGTCGGGTATAGAAATCGACCGGCGGATAGAAAAAGTTGGTGAGATCCCGCGCCATTTCAGAATTTGAGAAACTGAAGTTGCGCGAATCGGAAGCCATAAACCAGTAAAAATAATCTGAATTTTTGGCGATAATATAACGATGAGCATCGAAGCTGCCCGGATTTAGCTCGTTAACCATACCGCGAATAAACTCCGCCGCCGTATACATACACAGCGCGTTGTGGCTGGCTTGCTGGGCAATAATTGTCCCCGTTACCGAATGCAGACGCTTTGGGTCGGCGTTAATTCCCCATTCAATCTCATTGCGGGGAACAAATTGTGAAATATCGCCACATTGCTCACCCGATTTAATATGGTGATAGCGCTCACCAATCGCATCGGCGATCAGCTCATTATCGTTAAAAATGTCCATCATGCGCGCTTGCATGCGGTTAACACCGTCACTGACTGCAGCCATCCGCTGCTCATAAATTATAAACAGAAACAACGACGTAAATATCAACGTAATGAGCCCTGATACCAGCAGTGCCTGCCTGTTTCTGAGCTTGTCCTGCACAATCTTCACGAGTTCACCCTGATAGTTAACATATTGCCAAACCGGTTACCCGTTTATGTCGTTGCATAACTGCGCTGTATGTTGATTGAGAATGTTAACCGTCCCTAAGCTGATGCCTTAGAAGCCCGCCGTTGTGTGCGTTACAGACTTATACAATAAAAGCACATTTTTGTTAACATAAATGCAAACTAATCATCACCCTCAATCGGATACCCCGCCCGACGAATGGCCTCACGACAATCGCTCACGCCTGCAGCGTAGCCCGCTTCGATCTCACAAACAGGACTGGCGCTGCAATAAGGTAGTTTAACCGGAGTCGCAATGCGTTTCTCCAGCACTTCAATTTTATCCATAAAATTCAATAAATCACGCGCGGCACTCACGGCGAACTCTGCCGTTTCATCTCCGGTGAAAGGTTCCAAAAGTGTGATTTTTTGTTGTAGCAGGTGGCGAGTCAACATCATCGTCAATACCCTCAAAGCCAGTTTGCTTAAAGAGTAGCATTACATCGACGGGGAGAAAGGCAGGAAGAAATAAACTGGTAATAAAAAAGCTGACCGTGGAACGATCAGCTTTTCCGTATTTTAATCACGGACTTAGAAGCGATAACCCGCGGAGAACATAAACACCCACGGATCGAGGCGGACGCTGTCATGCTGTTGCGCGCCAGCCAGTTTGTAGCTCGCGGTGGTGTCGATATCCATGTACCAGACCGACATGTTAATCAGCCAGTCGCGGTTAATCAGATAGTCCATACCCACTTGCCCTGCTGCGCCCCAGGAGTCTTTCAGGCTCAGGTCAGATAAACCGGTTTCTTTGCCGTTATTGTTAAAGCCTTCGTCAAAGAAGGTGGTGTAGTTCACACCGACACCAACGTACGGACGCAGTTTGCTGCTGGAATCGCCGAAATACCACTGTGCCATTAAGGTTGGTGGTAAATGGTGAACGGTCGCAATATCACCTGTTGTGGCAGTGCCAATTTTATGGCGGAACGGCGTGGCTGCCAGTAATTCAACACCGATATTGTCGGTTGCCATGTAGGTAAATGTCAGACCCAACTGCGTGTTATTGCTGACATCAAAGCCACCCAGGCTTCCCAGCGTACCACCCGCGCCTTCCGTCGGTCTGACGGTGGCAGAACCTGCACGAATAAAGAATTCTCCGGCCTCATGCGCAAATACGTTACCAGAGAGAAGAGTTGTTAAAGCCACTGCTGCAACTGTTAATTTTTTCATGTCCGCTCCATCGTTATGGTTATAAAAGCGGAACGAATATACCCACATTGGAGTAATAAGTGATCTAACCTGGATCACATTGACTTTGATAATTTAACATTTATTGATCCAGATTAAGTTAGAACTTGCATTCAAAATCCTGGTTAACCTAATTCAGATCAATTTTGATATATTTTCGCCACGCAAGTACCTGACCTCCGTTGCAGAATAGCGATGGTTATTTGTTCGTGATGCGCAGAGAACAACCAACGTTCTTGCATGACGCTGAAGTCATAGTCAAAAATTACCGGGGCTTTACAAAGATATGCTTTTCCATACACCGCGCGATGCTGCCACTGTAGAGTTATCCAGGGTACAATTGCCCACAAATGAACACCTGCAAAACTCAAGGAGAGTGCATGTCTATCACGGCGAAATCCGTTTACCGTGACACGGGAAACTTTTTCCGTAATCAATTCATTACCATCTTGCTGGTATCGTTGTTGTGCGCGTTTATCACGGTGGTGTTAGGGCATGCCTTTTCTCCCACCGACGCACAAATTGCGCAACTTAGTGAAGGCGATCAGTTAACCAGCAGCGTGGGATTGTTCGATCTGGTGCAAAACATGACCCCGGAGCAACAGCAAATTTTGCTACGCGCTTCCGCGGCGTCGACGTTTTCCGGTCTGATTGGTAATGCCATCCTCGCCGGAGGCATTATCCTGATGATTCAGCTGATTTCAGCCGGTCATCGGGTCAGCGCGTTACGCGCCATCGGTGCCAGCGCGCCGGTTTTGCCGAAGCTGTTTATTCTGATTTTTCTGACTACTCTGCTGGTGCAAATCGGTATTATGCTGGTGGTAGTACCCGGTATTCTGCTGGCTATCCTGCTGGCACTTGCACCGGTGATGTTAGTACAGGACAAAATGGGTGTCTTTGCCGCGATGCGCAACAGTATGCGTCTGGCGTGGTCGAATATGCGTCTGGTTGCACCAGCAGTGATCGGTTGGCTGTTGGCAAAAACGTTGTTGTTGCTTTTTGCGCCAAGTTTTGCGGTACTTACGCCAAATGTAGGCGCGGTATTGGCGAATACGCTGAGCAATATGATCTCCGCCGTATTGCTGATCTATTTGTTCCGCCTGTACATGCTAATTCGCCAATAAACCCTGAACGCATTCCGGGCTTGTACCCGGTGCTTTTGATGACGGAATCGAAGAATGAAGCAGTTTCTTGATTTTTTACCGCTGGTTGTCTTTTTTGCTTTTTATAAGCTCTATGACATCTACGCGGCGACCTCGGCGCTGATTGTTGCGACGGCTGTGGTTTTGATTTACAGCTGGGTCCGCTATCGCAAGGTCGAGAAGATGGCATTAATCACTTTTGTTCTGGTAGCCGTGTTCGGTGGCCTGACCATTTTCTTCCACAATGATGAATTCATTAAGTGGAAAGTAACGGTGATTTACGGGCTGTTTGCCGGTGCGCTGCTGGTTAGCCAATGGGTAATGAAAAAGCCGCTGATTCAGCGCATGTTAGGTAAAGAGCTGAGCTTGCCACAGCCGGTTTGGACAAAACTTAACTTCGCCTGGGCCGTCTTCTTTATCCTGTGCGGTCTGGCGAATATCTATATCGCGTTTTGGCTACCGCAGAATATTTGGGTCAACTTTAAAGTGTTCGGCCTGACCGCCCTGACTTTACTATTTACGTTACTGAGCGGAGTCTATATTTACCGCCACCTTCCGCAGGAAGATAAATCGTAATAAATGCTCGCCAGATCTCCGGATCTGGCGAATTTTTATCCCTTCGCGTTCCTTGTTGCCAGCAACCAGGCTTACTTCCGCCCCGCAGGCCGCATCCCCTCTGTTCTCAGCGCGTAAATTCTAGTAGCATCGCGCCTGTAATCTTTCTCTATAGTCGGTTCTACAATGACAACAACGAATAACACTCCCCAGGGCGAACTGGTTTTACGCACTCTGGCTATGCCTGCCGATACCAACGCGAACGGTGATATTTTTGGCGGCTGGCTGATGTCGCAAATGGATATAGGTGGCGCTATTCAGGCCAAAGAGATCGCACATGGTCGCGTGGTAACGGTGCGGGTTGAAGGAATGAGCTTTTTGCGCCCGGTTGCCGTGGGCGATGTGGTTTGTTGCTATGCACGCTGCGTGAAACGCGGGACGACCTCGATCAGCATTAATATTGAAGTCTGGGTGAAGAAAGTCGCTTCAGAACCTATCGGCCAGCGCTATAAAGCTACCGAAGCCCTGTTTATCTACGTTGCCGTTGATAAAGACGGTAAACCGCGGCCGATTCCCTCCCTAGCCTGATAGCACGCGCAAGCATCGCCATCCGGCAATCATTCTGCCGGATTTGGCGTCGTAACGCCAAATCCGGCCTGATGCTTACTCGATCTGTGTTGTGCCGTTCAGGCGGAAAACAATATTCACCACCAGCCCGGAACCTGGCTTACCGGCTTCATAACGCCATCTGCGCATCGCATTTTTCACTTCACGCTCAAACATATTCGCAGGCTGTGCGGACAGAACTTCCACATTTTCAACCCGGCCATCCGAGGCCACGTCAAATTTGACCTTCACACGGCCTTCAATGCGCAACGCCTGTGCACGTGCCGGATATTGAGGCTGATTACGACTTAAGGCTCGCGGACCCGATGGTACGCTCACCGCCGGTTTAGTGGTTGCCGGAGCGGTACTGGTTGTTGGACGAGCAGGCGCCGTATTTTCAAACGGGGATGCCGGACGCGGCTCTGCTGGTTTAACATCACGCTTCGGCTGCTCTTCCACCTTTTTCACCGGTTTTGGCTTCGGCTTAGGTTTGGGCTTCGGTTTCTCAATCACTACCGGCGCTTCTTTTGGCGGTTCGGGGATCGGTTCTGGCTCCGGTTCAGGCTCGACGACAGGTTCCGGCGGCGGCTGAACGGCCTGAGGCGGTTCAAGATCGGCAGGCGCAACCATCGTAACGGAGATCGGCTGCGCTGGCGCAGGCAGTTCAATAACCTGATGTACCGAGGTATACAGCAAACCTGCCACTACAGCACCATGAATGCCGACAGAAAGTAACGTAGGCCAGGGAAAGCGACGAGGTAAATCAAGGGTCATTGAAGTCATAATCGTTTCAGTAAAAAAACCAGGCCCTGATTTTAAATGCAAATAGCAATCATATTCAATAAGACCGTGAAGCTAACTGGCATTTAAAACGCGATTTTATGATAAAAAACCATTTTCAAAGTATGGCCTTAACATATTAGTTATCTTTCCGTTGCAGTTACCAGGCCTTTCCAATAACGTAAATATGACCTTTTACCGTTCAAGGAGCTCTACCCGTGCTGTACGTTATTTACGCTCAAGATATCGCAGACTCTCTCGAAAAACGTCTTTCCGTACGCCCTGCTCATCTGGCTCGTCTGCAACTCCTTCATGACGAAGGCCGTTTGCTCACGGCGGGTCCCATGCCAGCGGTTGACAGTAACGACCCGGGCGCCGCAGGCTTTACCGGCTCAACGGTGATCGCAGAATTTGAATCTTTAGAAGCCGCGCAGGCGTGGGCGGAAGCCGATCCCTACGTAGCGGCAGGTGTTTATGCGCAGGTCTCAGTAAAACCGTACAAAAAAGTATTTTAAAAACAAAACGAAAAGCAGACATTGGGCACCGCCAGCGGTGCCCTTTTGAGATCAGATGTTGTGGATCGCAAACAGCAACGAGTTACGTTGATGGTTGAGAATACACTTTCTGATGGTATGGATACGCATATTACGGCGCGATTGTCCTTCAAGCCAACGTGCTTTACGGCGGCTAGCCTGACGCAGCATCCGCCAGCGTCCCACTTCCGTTCTACTACGCTTCATGTTTACTACTCTTTCAGTCACTGAACGGCCATTATAACGCCACACCGAATGCAGACCAGTGGTTTTCCCGTGTTTTTATTTGCCAGATTAATCCTGATGCGTAAACTCTTAACAATACGCTTTCAAAAGGATTTTTAAATTTATGACAACCTTCTACACCGTGGTGAGTTGGCTGGTCATTCTGGGTTACTGGGTACTCATTGCTGGCGTAACATTACGCATTCTAATGAAACGACGCGCAGTGCCCTCCGCAATGGCCTGGCTTTTGATCATCTATATTCTGCCATTGGTAGGGATCATTGCTTATCTGTCCTTCGGTGAGCTCCACCTTGGTAAACGTCGCGCCGAACGCGCCCGGGCAATGTGGCCGTCAACGGCCAAGTGGCTGAACGATCTAAAAGCCTGTAAGCATATTTTTGCGCAGGAAAACAGCAGCGTCGCGTCATCCTTATTTAAGCTGTGCGAGCGTCGTCAGGGAATCGCTGGCGTTAAAGGAAATCAACTGCAGTTGCTCACCAGTTCAGATGACGTGATGCAGGCATTGATCCGTGATATTCAACTGGCGCGTCACAACATCGAGATGGTGTTCTACATCTGGCAACCAGGCGGTATGGCCGATCAGGTCGCCGAGTCATTAATGGCTGCCGCAAGGCGTGGAATTCACTGCCGCCTGATGCTGGACTCCGCGGGTAGCGTGGCGTTCTTTCGCAGCCCATGGGCCGCGATGATGCGTAACGCGGGTATCGAGGTTGTTGAAGCGCTGAAAGTAAACCTGATGCGTGTATTTTTACGCCGTATGGACCTGCGTCAGCACCGCAAAATGATCATGATCGATAACTATATTGCTTATACCGGCAGCATGAACATGGTCGATCCCCGTTTCTTCAAACAAGATGCAGGCGTCGGGCAATGGGTGGATTTGATGGCGAGAATGGAAGGCCCGGTAGCCACCGCTATGGGCATCGTCTATTCCTGCGACTGGGAAATTGAGACCGGCAAGCGCATTCTGCCCCCGCCGCCAGACGTCAATATCATGCCGTTTGAGCAGGCCAGCGGCCACACCATTCACACAATCGCTTCGGGACCTGGCTTCCCTGAAGATTTGATTCATCAGGCGCTGTTAACCGCGGCTTATTCGGCACGTGAATATTTAATTATGACCACGCCCTACTTCGTTCCCAGCGACGATCTGCTGCACGCGATCTGTACGGCGGCACAGCGCGGGGTCGACGTCAGTATTATTCTTCCACGCAAGAATGATTCCCTGCTGGTTGGCTGGGCAAGCCGGGCCTTTTTCACTGAGCTGCTGGCGGCTGGCGTTAAAATCTATCAGTTCGAAGGTGGCTTACTGCACACCAAGAGCGTACTGGTCGATGGCGAGCTGAGCCTGGTCGGTACCGTTAACCTGGATATGCGCAGTCTGTGGCTCAATTTTGAAATCACGCTGGTCATTGATGATGCCGGATTCGGTGGCGATCTCGCAGCAGTACAGGATGATTATATTTCACGTTCTCGTCTGCTTGATGCCCGTTTGTGGGTAAAACGACCACTCTGGCAGCGGATCGCTGAGCGACTGTTTTACTTCTTTAGTCCGTTGCTGTAAAACGTGCCCATCAGACAGTAAACAGGTAGTCACTATGGATATGGATTTGAACAATCGCCTGACTGAAGACGAAACGCTTGAGCAGGCTTACGATATTTTTCTCGAACTGGCTGCGGACAACCTGGATCCAGCCGACATCATTCTGTTTAATTTACAGTTTGAAGAGCGCGGTGGTGCCGAGTTATTCGACCCTGCAGAAGACTGGCAGGAGCATGTTGATTTTGACCTGAACCCTGACTTCTTTGCTGAAGTGGTGATTGGTCTGGCAGATACAGAAGACGGCGAGATTAACGATATTTTTGCGCGCGTTTTATTATGTCGCGAAAAAGATCACAAACTCTGCCATATTCTCTGGCGCGAGTAACAAACAAAAAAGCTGCTCTCGCAGCTTTTTTCATTTTTAGCCCGGCAGTTTACTTCCGCAGCGGTTACAAAACTGCGCACTATGTTCATGCTGCGCCTGCTGACACTGCGGGCATCTACGCTGATATCCTCGCTGTTGGAATGCACTGCTCATGTGTGTGGTTATCAATCCGGTCGGTATCGCAATCACAGAGTATCCAATCAGGATAAGCACTGACGCCACCATGCGTCCCAACGGCGTGTGCGGTGTAATGTCACCGTAGCCGACGGTGGTGACCGTAACAATTGCCCAATACACAGACGCATTCAGCGTAGTAAAGCCATATTTGGGCCCTTCTATCAGATACATCATCGCGCCGAAAACAACCATCAGAATGGCAATAAAGGAATAGAACAACATCAGTTGATGACGGGCGCTTTTTAACGCATACCAGAACACTCGCAGAGAAGGCATAAAACGCAGCAGCTTGAGAATACGCAAGACGCGCAGGACACGCATCGCTCGCCAGGCGAAGACATAGCTCAAACTGATTTCAGGCCATAGCCACATCACGTATAGCGGTAGAATGGTGGCCAGATCGATAATCCCCCAGAAGCTAAACACATATTTAGCGGGATTGGCCCAGCTGCATAAGCGAAGAAAATATTCGAGAGTAAAGACCAGAGTAATAAAGACCTCCAGCCAGACAAAAATGCGCCATTCCTCGAAGGTTAAATGGTATTGCGTCCCGACGCCGGACTCAATGAAGATAACAATAACGCTGAGCAAGGCGAACAGCGCACACATACCTTCAAAGCGACGCCCTGAACGGGTGTTTAAATCGAATAATTTGCGATAGAGCGCGCGGCGGACAGAAGAGACTAAACCTGACACATATACCTCACCAAAAAGAAGGGCTGACCTTTGTCAGCCCTCAGGATTATAGCGGGTCTACTTTCAGGCAGGAAACTGCGTGACGGAAACTTCCTTCGAGAACCGGGCGGGTTTTTGCGCATTCCGGTCCGGCAATCGGGCAGCGCGTACGGAACACGCAGCCGGAAGGAGGATTAATCGGCGACGGTAATTCGCCTTCCAGCAACTGGATAACCTTGTTCCTTTCCTGATCCGGGTCGGGAATCGGCACTGCAGACATCAACGCTTTGGTATAAGGGTGCAGCGGATTATGGTACACCTCATCATAAGTCCCTAATTCCACCGCGTGTCCGAGATACATGACCAGCACGCGATCGGAGATATGTTTCACCACCGCCAGGTCGTGAGCAATGAAGATTAACGATAATCCCATTTCACGCTGGAGCTGTTGTAACAGGTTCACCACCTGGGCCTGAATGGATACGTCCAGCGCCGAAACCGGTTCATCGCAAATAATCAGCTTCGGCTCGAGGATCAGCGCCCGGGCAATACCAATACGCTGACACTGACCGCCGGAAAACTCATGCGGGTAGCGGTTAATCAGATTTGGCAGCAACCCTACCTTCATCATCATCGTCTTCACACGGTCGCGGACTTCCTGACCAGACAGGTTCGGATGATAAGTCCGCAGCGGTTCGGCAATGATTTCACCGATGGTCATGCGCGGGTTCAGTGATGCCAGCGGATCCTGGAAAATCATCTGAATATCGCTACGCACTTCCCGCCACTCATCGGGTTTCATGCCCAGCAAATCTTTACCCAGCCAGGCGACTTTTCCATCGGTGGCTTTCACCAGGCCAATAATCGCACGGGCAAAAGTCGATTTTCCACAGCCTGATTCGCCGACCACGCCCAGGGTTTCACCTTCATACAGTCGCAGAGTCACGCCATCAACCGCTTTCAGGGTTTTAGACGGCTGCCAGAACCACTGCTTACCGTCTTTAATGTCGAAATGGACTTTAAGATCGGCAATTTCAAGGAGCACTTTTCGTTGTTCGGTGACCGCATTCATACCAGTTCCTCCACCGGTTTAAAGCAGGCGCGCAGGCGGCCCGGACTAAACTCTTCCAGTGGCGGAGCACTGCTACAGATTTCCATCGCATGCGGGCAACGCGGCTGGAATGGACAGCCTTTTGGTAGACGCAACAGGTTCGGCGGGTTGCCCGGAATAGTCAGCATCTCTTCCCCTTCGGCATCCAGACGAGGTACGGCATTCAGCAAACCAATCGAATACGGATGAACGGGCTTATAAAAGACATCCCGCGCACTGCCATATTCCATGGTACGTCCGGCGTACATCACCAAAACTTTATCGCAAATACCGGCAACTACTCCCAGATCGTGGGTGATCATGATAATCGCAGTGTTGAATTCGCTTTTCAGTTCATTCAGCAGGGTCATGATTTGCGCCTGTACCGTAACATCGAGCGCGGTAGTCGGCTCATCGGCTATCAGTAATTTAGGCCTGCACAACAGTGCCATGGCGATCATTACGCGCTGACGCATCCCGCCGGAGAATTCATGCGGATACATTTTCATACGCTTACGCGCTTCCGGCATTTTCACCGCATCCAGCATTCTTACAGATTCTTCAAAGGCTTCCGCTTTGCTCATGCCTTTATGCAGCATGAGAACTTCCATCAACTGCTCACCGACTCGCATGTACGGATTGAGAGAGGTCATCGGGTCCTGGAAAATCATCGAGATTTGCTCGGCGCGCAGTTTGTTCAACTCACGTTCCGGTAAATTCAGAATTTCACGTCCGTTGAAGGTTGCGGAACCTCCGATACGGCCATTTGCCGCCAGCAGGCCCATCAGGGCAAAGGCCGTTTGCGATTTCCCTGAACCGGATTCCCCAACAATACCCAGCGTTTCTCCAGCTCGCAGAGAAAAGTTTAAATCGTTTACCGCAGTCACATCGCCGTCGGGAGTGGCAAACGTCACGCGCAGATCTTTAACGTTCAGCAGTGCGTTAGCCTGTTGTTGCGCGAGCGGCGCGGTTGAGGTTTCAATTACGCTCATGGCTGCACTCCTTAACGGTCTTTCGGGTCGAGGGCATCACGCAGGCCATCGCCAATAAAGTTAAAACAGAACAAAGTGACCACCAGGAAGCCTGCCGGGAACAGCAGCAGCCATGGTGAGACTTCCATCGAGTTGGCACCATCACTCAGCAACGCCCCCCAGCTACTTAACGGCTCCTGCGTCCCTAAACCCAAAAAGCTCAGGAAGGATTCAAACAGGATCATGCTGGGCACCAGCAACGAAGCGTACACCACCACCACGCCCAGCACGTTCGGCACAATATGACGGATAACGATGCGCACGGTAGATACCCCACCCACTTGCGCTGCTTCAATAAACTCTTTGCGCTTGAGACTCAGCGTTTGCCCACGCACAATACGCGCCATATCCAGCCAGGATACCATCCCAATAGCGACAAAAATCAGCAGGATATTTTGCCCAAAGAAAGTGACCAGCAGAATCACGAAGAACATGAACGGGAAGGAGTTGAGGATTTCCAGCAGACGCATCATCACGGAGTCGATTTTACCGCCGAGGTAGCCCGACAGAGAACCGTATAGCGTGCCGACAACTACCGCGACCAACGCCGCGGCAATGCCGACCATCAGCGAGATGCGACCGCCAATCGCCACACGAACCAGCAGGTCTCGACCTGACGAGTCGGTGCCGAAATAGTGTCCAGATTCTGTATCCGGCGCGCTGGACATCATACCCCAGTCGGTATCGAAGTAGGTAAACTGCGACAGCATCGGCGCCAGCGTCACAAACAGCGCAATAATCACCAGCACGACCAGGCTTGCTACCGCCGCGCGGTTATGCATAAAGCGTCGACGCGCGTCCTGCCACAGACTGCGGCCCTCGACCTCCAGCTTTTCACTGAAATTCTCCAGCGCTTCGCTGTTTTTCTTACTTAACATCATAGCGAGCTCCAGTATCAGTAACGAATTTTCGGGTCGATAACGGCATACAGCACGTCAACAATCGCGTTAAACACGATGGTCAGCGTCCCTACCAGTATGGTGAGGCTCAGGACCAGCGAATAGTCGCGGTTTAACGCGCCATTGACGAACAGCTGGCCAATGCCCGGCAAACCATAGATGGTTTCAATAACCATCGAACCGGTAATAATGCCGACAAATGCTGGTCCCATATAGGACAGCACGGGCAACAGCGCAGGTTTTAACGCATGGCGGAAAATAATCCGCCGCATCGGCAACCCTTTAGCGCGCGCGGTACGAATAAAGTTAGAGTGCAGCACTTCAATCATCGAACCGCGGGTAATACGGGCGATACTGGCGATATAAGCCAGTGACAAGGCCACCATCGGCAGGATCATAAATTTCAACGCCCCGCCGTTCCAGCCGCCTCCGGGCAGCCATTTCAAGGTTATAGCAAATATCATGACCAATAAGGGAGCGACCACGAAACTGGGGATAACCACCCCGGTCATTGCCACCCCCATCACCGTGTAGTCCCAACGCGTATTTTGTTTCAGCGCGGCTATCACCCCTGCGCTAACGCCAACGAGGACCGCCAGAATAAAGGCCGCAGCTCCCAGCTTCGCAGAAACCGGAAAGCTCGAGGCCACAAGGTCGTTTACTGTATAGTCTTTATATTTAAAAGATGGCCCAAAATCGCCATGCGCCAGCTGCTTGAGGTAGCTGAAGTACTGCGTCGAGATAGGATCGTTAAGATGATATTTCGCTTCGATATTAGCCAGTACCTCTGGCGGTAACGCGCGTTCCCCGGTGAATGGGCTTCCCGGCGCAAGGCGCATCATAAAGAATGAAATCGTAATAAGTATAAACAGCGTCGGAATCGCTTCCAGACAGCGACGTAATATAAATTTTAACATTGCCCGTACCTTCTGGCGTGTGCCTTTACACCTCTTCTAGCCCGACGTTCAGGTAAAGCGGTGTTAATAGTTCGAAGAAAAAAGACACTGTGGGGCAAAATGATTGCCCCACGTCTTGCCATTAATGCTTGATAATATACAAGTCTTTAACGTGGATATTATCCATCGGGTCTTTACCGGAGTATCCGCCAACCCATGGTTTCACCAGGCGGGCGTTAACATAGTAATAAACCGGTACAATCGCAGAATCTTTATCCAACTGCTGTTCCGCTTTCGAATACAGTTCGCTGCGCTGCGCTTCATCAGTCACTTTCAGCGTATCCGCAATCAGCTTATCAAACGCCGGGCTCTTATAGTGGACGGTGTTGTTGGAGCTGTCAGACAGCACCATATTCAGGAAGGATGTTGGTTCGTTGTAATCCGCACACCAGCCTGCACGCGAAACATCATAGTTACCCTGATGGCGCGTATCGAGGAATGTTTTCCATTCCTGGTTTTCCAGCTTCACGTTGGCGCCCAGATTTTTCTTCCAGATAGATGCCGCAGCGATGGCCAGCTTTTTATGCAGATCTGAGGTGTTATACAGCAGGTCAAAGGTCAACGGTTTTTCAGCGGTATACCCGGCTTCAGCCAGCAGTTTTTTCGCTTCTTCATTGCGTTTTTCCTGAGACCATTTGAACCACTCTGGTTCAACCAGTTTCGCGCCATCGGTGTAAGGAGGGGTAAAGCTATACGCCGGCAGGTCCCCCTGGTTTTTAACTTTGTTGACGATAATGTCACGATCCAACGCCAGTTTCAGGGCGGTACGAACACGAACATCGTTGAACGGTGCTTTCTGGTTGTTGATTTCGTAATAATAGGTGCACAGATACGGGTCAACGTGAACTTCGTTCGGGATCTCTTTTTTCAGTTTCTGGAATAACTCGATCGGCATGTTGTTATAGGTCATGTCGATTTCGCCGCTACGATAGCGGTTAACGTCAGTCACTTCAGAAGAAATTGGCAGGTAGGTAACCTGGTTAATAACCGTTTTGGCGTTGTCCCAGTAGTTGGTGTTACGCTCAAGTACAATGCGCTCGTTGACCACCCAGTCTTTCAGCTTATAGGCGCCGTTGGTGACGATGTTAGCGGGCTGGGTCCATTTCTCACCGTATTTTTCAACCGCTGCTTTAGGAACCGGAGAAACGGATGAGTGCACAAGCAATTTGTAGAAATAAGGAACCGGCTCGCTCAGGGTGACTTCAAATGTATGATCGTCGAGAGCTTTGACACCGAGATCGGTGATCGGCTTTTTGCCGGCGATAATATCGTCAATATTGACAATGTGACCGTACTGTAAATAACTGGCGTACGGTGACGCGGTATTTGGATTAGCCAGGCGTTGCCAGCTATACACGAAATCTTGCGCGGTAACAGGCGTGCCGTCAGACCACTTAGCGTCCTTACGCAGATGGAATGTCCACACCTTAAAGTCTTTATTTTCCCACTTTTCAGCCACGCCAGGCGATGGTTTGCCATCGACATCGCTGATTAATAAACCTTCAAACAGGTCACGGTTGATATTGGATTCAGGTACACCTTCGATTTTATGTGGATCGAGTGACTGAACTTCCGAACCGTTATTACGCACCAGAGTCTGCTTTTCAGCAAGCTGCACACCTGCTGGCACAACTGCCGCCGTAGCAACATTCCCAGCGATTAGCGCAGTTAGGATCCCCGCAGCTACTAAACTTTTTTTAGTGATGTTAGTCATTGTGTTTGTACTCCCTCATTATTATGGCTGGTTTTTTAACCAGACTGTTAATCCTGTCAGGATCCCTGTACGGCACCGGAGATTTTCTGCCGTCAGGTAGTTTCTTGTTTTACTGCTTGCTATCACCGACTTTATTTATTTCTGGCGATTCGTATGACCGCCTTGCGTCGATTATCTACGTGCCTCCCCTGCCGGAAACACGTTATTACCCTGTTGAGAGAAACTAATTGAAAATGATTCTCATCAACGTGAATTCTTCTGCATAATACCTGGCCGGAAAGTATCAAATGCGTTTCTTAACCGCCAATACATTTTACAAATTTGTTAACCAATTCTCTTTTATTGGAAATAAATCTCACTAAAAAAGTCTTACGAATGAAAGATTGTGACAATAAAACGATAAAAATCAATATATTGCATCACACGCAGTGTTAACCCCCCAGTCCTGTGTCAACACCACGCCAAAATACACATAAATTTAACAATTGGTTATTAATTAGCACATTCATCTAAAAAAAACGCTGAAATAACTAATAACATTTCGATAATCCTTCAGCAAGCCCCAGAGTATGATGTTAATAAAATAACAGTGACATCGGGATCCCTCTGATGGACCATTGAGTGTTATATCCATAAAATGGATGAATAAATCAATGAATAACCATCAGGTATTTTTATATTTCTATACTGATTTTCAACTTTAGTGAGAAGTTTTACTAATAACGAAAGGAAACGGAGCCGAAAGAGGCTCCGTTGATGCCGAAGAGGAATATCAGGCAAGTAAACCGGGGAAAATGGACTTGATTCCAGTCACAATGAATTCGATCCCTAAGGCCATTAACAACAATCCCATAATACGCGTAATGACGTTGATACCGGTTTGGCCCAGCAGCCGTACCAGCCACGGTGCCATGCGGAACAGTCCCCAACAGCACAGGGCAAACAACGCAATCGCCACAAAAAAACCAAACAGGTTAATCGCACTGTGATAACGCGTACCCCAAACAATAGTTGAGCTTATCGCCCCCGGCCCCGCCATTAACGGCAATGCCAGCGGCACTACGCCGATACTTTCGCGGATTGCTGTTTCTGATTTTTCCTGTTTGTTTTGCTTATCTTCGCCCAGTTTTCCGCTAATCATCGACATTGCGATAGTCACCACCAGAATGCCGCCGGCAATCCTGAACGAATCTATCGAGATTCCGAAGAGCTGCAGAATACCGTCACCAAGGAACAGCGAAGTCCACAGGATGATGGCAACCGACAGGTTTGCCGTAAGGTTGGTTTTATTTCGCGCAGCAGCCGTTTGATAGCTGGTCATACTGATAAAGACAGGGATGATCCCGACCGGGTTAACCAATGCGAATAACCCAATGAAAAATTTAAAATAGACAGGAAAATCAAATAGCGTTTGGATCACGGTTAGCTCCGAAGCGTTAGCCGGATAAAATGAGTCATAAAAATTGATAAAATCCGCGCTGAAGATACGCCTTTTGTCAGCATACTTCACCTTCTATCTGTGTATATCTACGTAAATACACTTCTAATACTTAGTGTTATTAATATGTATTAAATATGCTAATGTTAATAGCATTCACCCCACCAATTCATTAACACTTACCGATAAACGCTAAAAGGGCCTGCTGAAAGGTGTCAGCTTTGCGAAATTTTGATCCAGATCACGCAATTACTACTCAGAAGTGAGTAATCTGCTTACACCACCTGGAGGTAGCGCGTTAGAATTAAGTGGCGCTAGCGTATAAGCTCTTTTAGTAAATCAAGGTAAAGTGGACGTTAATTAACCGTTTGATTTTCAAAACGTTACACAAATTTTCGTCGATCTGTCTATACTCTCGTATCGAGCAGATGATTTACTAAAAAAGTTTAACATTATCAGGAGAGCATTATGGCTGTTACTAATGTCGCTGAACTTAACGCACTTGTAGAGCGCGTAAAAAAAGCCCAGCGTGAATATGCCAGTTTCACTCAAGAACAGGTTGACAAAATCTTCCGTGCCGCCGCTCTGGCTGCCGCAGACGCTCGAATCCCTCTCGCGAAAATGGCCGTTGCCGAATCTGGCATGGGCATCGTCGAAGATAAAGTGATTAAAAACCACTTTGCTTCCGAATACATTTATAACGCATATAAAGACGAAAAAACCTGTGGTGTGCTGGCTGAAGACCACACTTTCGGTACCATTACCATCGCTGAACCGATTGGTATCATCTGCGGTATCGTTCCAACCACTAACCCGACTTCTACTGCAATCTTCAAATCACTGATCAGCCTGAAGACGCGTAACGCCATCATCTTCTCTCCGCATCCGCGTGCTAAAGATGCCACTAACAAAGCGGCTGATATCGTTCTGCAAGCAGCAATTGCTGCTGGCGCACCGAAAGATCTGATCGGCTGGATCGATCAACCTTCCGTAGAACTGTCAAACGCGCTGATGCACCACCCGGACATCAACCTGATCCTTGCGACCGGTGGTCCAGGCATGGTTAAAGCAGCATACAGTTCCGGTAAACCGGCAATCGGTGTAGGCGCAGGTAACACCCCTGTGGTTATCGATGAAACCGCTGATATCAAGCGTGCTGTTGCATCTGTTCTGATGTCTAAAACCTTCGATAACGGCGTAATTTGTGCTTCTGAACAGTCCGTTGTTGTCGTTGACTCTGTATACGACGCAGTACGTGAGCGTTTCGCGACTCACGGCGGCTACATGCTGCAAGGCAAAGAGCTGAAAGCCGTTCAGGACGTTATCCTGAAAAATGGCGCGCTGAACGCGGCTATCGTTGGTCAGCCGGCATACAAAATTGCTGAACTGGCAGGCTTCTCCGTACCAGAAACCACTAAGATTCTGATCGGTGAAGTGACAGTTGTTGACGAAAGCGAACCGTTCGCTCACGAAAAATTGTCTCCGACGCTGGCAATGTACCGTGCGAAAGACTTCGAAGACGCCGTTATTAAAGCTGAAAAACTGGTTGCGATGGGCGGTATCGGTCATACCTCTTGCCTGTACACCGACCAGGACAACCAGCCTGAACGTGTTGCATACTTTGGTCAGATGATGAAAACCGCACGTATCCTGATTAACACCCCAGCTTCTCAGGGTGGTATCGGTGACCTGTACAACTTTAAACTCGCGCCTTCCCTGACTCTGGGTTGTGGTTCCTGGGGTGGTAACTCCATCTCTGAAAACGTTGGTCCTAAGCACCTGATCAACAAGAAAACCGTTGCTAAGCGAGCTGAAAACATGTTGTGGCACAAACTTCCGAAATCTATCTACTTCCGTCGTGGCTCTCTGCCAATCGCACTGGATGAAGTGATTACCGATGGTCACAAACGTGCTCTGATCGTGACCGACCGCTTCCTGTTTAACAATGGCTATGCTGACCAGATCACCTCCGTGCTGAAAGCTGCTGGCGTTGAAACCGAAGTGTTCTTTGAAGTGGAAGCTGACCCAACTCTGACCGTTGTACGCAAAGGTGCTGAGCTGGCTAACTCCTTTAAACCAGACGTGATCATCGCGCTGGGTGGCGGTTCCCCGATGGATGCCGCGAAAATCATGTGGGTTATGTACGAACACCCAGAAACCCACTTCGAAGAACTGGCACTGCGCTTTATGGACATCCGTAAACGTATCTACAAGTTCCCGAAAATGGGCGTAAAAGCGAAGATGGTTGCCGTCACCACCACTTCTGGTACCGGTTCTGAAGTTACTCCGTTTGCGGTTGTTACTGACGATGCAACTGGTCAGAAATATCCGCTGGCAGACTATGCGCTGACTCCGGACATGGCTATTGTTGACGCCAACCTGGTGATGGATATGCCTAAGTCCCTGTGTGCGTTCGGTGGCCTGGATGCCGTCACTCACGCTCTGGAAGCTTACGTATCCGTGCTGGCTTCTGAGTTCTCCGACGGTCAGGCTCTGCAAGCGCTGAAACTGCTGAAAGAAAACCTGCCAGCGTCCTACCACGAAGGTTCTAAGAACCCGGTAGCGCGTGAGCGTGTACACAGTGCAGCAACCATCGCCGGTATTGCGTTTGCTAACGCCTTCTTGGGTGTATGTCACTCAATGGCGCACAAGCTGGGTTCTCAGTTCCACATTCCTCACGGTCTGGCGAACGCCCTGCTGATCAGCAACGTTATTCGTTATAACGCGAACGACAACCCGACTAAACAGACTGCATTCAGCCAGTACGACCGTCCGCAGGCTCGTCGTCGCTACGCTGAAATCGCAGACCATCTGGGTCTGAGCGCACCGGGCGACCGTACTGCTGCAAAAATCCAGAAACTGCTGGGCTGGTTGGACGAAATCAAAGCTGAACTGGGTATTCCTAAGTCTATCCGTGAAGCTGGCGTTCAGGAAGCTGACTTCCTGGCACACGTGGACAAACTGTCTGAAGATGCGTTTGATGACCAGTGTACTGGTGCTAACCCGCGTTACCCGCTGATTTCTGAACTGAAACAGATCCTGATGGATACCTACTACGGTCGTGAATACAGCGAAGATCAAACCGCCGTTAAGACTGAAGCAGTAGCTGCTCCGAAAGCTGAGAAGAAAGCGAAGAAATCCGCTTAATTCATCCAGATAAGTTTTAGTTTCACCATAAACGGTCCCGAATTGGGGCCGTTTTTTTACATCTTACGTTATCAGAATCGATACATGACCAATTCAGCGACGTTTAAAGGGTGAACCTGTAAAAGGATGCTTAGGAGGATGCGAGAATAGCGTCAGGAGAGTGTCTGACAGGGTAGCGAACATTAGCGAATGTCGCAGCCTACCCTGTGCTAATAAGCGCCCAGAAGCGCGTAGAGTTAGTCGTGGTTGTGTCGTTCTTGTATCGCCGTCAGAGAGCCCTCAGACTGTGCTTGCTTATAATGTTTACGGCATACCGATACATAGCGTTCGTTCCCGCCAATCACCACCTGTTCGCCCTCGTTATAAGGTCGTCCTGCCTGATCAAGACGCAACACCATGCTGGCCTTACGCCCACAGAAACAAATGGTTTTTAATTCAACCAGTTTATCTGACCACGCCAACAGGTATTCGCTGCCGCCAAATAACTCACCACGAAAATCGGTACGCAAGCCGTAGCACAACACGGGAATATCCAGCTGATCGACAACTTCAGATAATTCATAAACCTGCTGTCGAGTCAGAAACTGCGACTCATCAACCAGTACACAGTGAATTCTTTGCTGCTCATTCTCAGCCCGAATCTCTTCGAACAATGATGAATTTTGGTTAAACAATTTTGCAGGTGACGACAGACCTATACGTGAACTTACTTTTCCAGCACCAAAGCGGTCATCAATTTCCGCTGTATATACCACGGCACGCATCCCACGTTCCTGATAATTGTACGAAGATTGCAGCAATGCAGTCGACTTACCGGCATTCATTGCAGAATAGTAAAAATATAGCTGTGCCATTGACCGTAGGCCCTCACCCGGGGAAATAAATATGGGCAGGATTGTACCATATTTCACGAACGTGTCGGTGTAGCGTTGCCTGCATAGGCGTATAAATAGGCGTTCAGACTCGCTCAGTGTCGCCTAAATAACCGATCCTTTAAGTGACATGGGAGCGCTAGTACACTCCAGTCATAGCCCAGGTAGCCTGAAACTGGACGGGTATATACACACTCTTTCACAAATAGTGCTCATGAAGTTTATCCATACCGCTTATCTTCTTACGACAATAAAGAAACCCTTCCCTTATTGTTATTGAATCTACCCACTGTCGCCATGTATTAGCGAATTCATGTAAGCAAAACTAATACAAAAGGTTGAAATCACTGCAAAGAGATACTATTTGTACACCATGAAATGTGACCTGAATCTTGAATTTTTACTCTCAGCTGCTGAGAAGCCCCCTCACCAATAAGCCTTTTTTATGCCCAACGTCGCGGTGAATTTAAGACAGATAAATTAATTCTGATACTAAATAAAGCGCAATTTTGAATTCCTTACATTCCTGGCTATTGCACAACTGAATTTATCGCTCTATTATTAGCTCAACAAACCACCCCCAATATAAGTTTGAGATTACTACAATGAGCGAAGCACTTAAAATTCTGAACAACATCCGTACTCTTCGTGCGCAGGCAAGAGAATGTACTCTGGAAACGCTTGAAGAAATGCTGGAAAAATTAGAAGTTGTTGTTAGCGAGCGCCGTGAAGAAGAAAGCGCTGCAGCTGCTGAAGTTGAAGAACGTACTCGTAAACTGCAACAATATCGTGAAATGCTGATCGCTGACGGCATTGACCCGAACGAACTGCTGAATAGCATGGCTGCTGTTAAATCTGGCACCAAAGCTAAACGCGCTGCACGTCCGGCTAAATATAGCTATGTTGACGAAAATGGTGAAACTAAAACCTGGACTGGTCAGGGTCGTACGCCGGCAGTGATCAAAAAAGCGATGGAAGAACAAGGTAAACAACTGGACGATTTCTTAATCAAGGAATAATTCAGAAATAGTTTGCTTAAAATCCCGCCACTGGCGGGATTTTTTTTACCTGTACTTCGCACAGTCCCTACCCAGTTTAGGTATAAAAAAACGGTGCTGGATTAACAGCACCGTTCAGACCTGATAATACCAGCAGGTTACTTCTTAATACCCATCTCATCTTCCAGCCAGGCTTTAAATTCAGCGCCGAGAGTATTATGGCGAATACCATATTCAACGAACGCCTGCATATAGCCCAGCTTATTACCACAGTCATGGCTTTTGCCCTTCATGTGATAAGCTTCAACCGTTTCTTTTTCAATCAGCATATCGATAGCATCAGTCAGCTGAATTTCGTCACCGGCTCCCGGAGGCGTTTTTGCCAGCAGAGGCCAGATATCCGCGCTAAGGACGTAACGCCCCACGACGGCCAGATTAGATGGCGCCACATTCGCTTTCGGCTTTTCAACAACGCCAACCATCGGTACGCTTTCGCCCGGCGCTAATTCAACGCCTTTACAATCAACAACACCATAAGCGGTAACATCTTCTACCGGCTCAACCATAATCTGGCTGCTGCCTGTTTCATCGAAACGATGAATCATTTCGGCAAGGTTGTCGCGTGATAAATCAGATTCGTATTCGTCAAGAATGACGTCCGGCAAGATAACCGCAACGGGCTCATCGCCAACCACCGGGTGCGCGCACAATACCGCGTGGCCCAGACCTTTGGCCAGTCCCTGACGCACCTGCATAATAGTGACATGTGGCGGACAAATAGATTGCACTTCTTCCAGAAGCTGGCGTTTTACACGTTTTTCCAGCATAGCTTCAAGTTCAAAGCTGGTATCGAAGTGGTTTTCAATCGAATTTTTAGACGAGTGAGTTACAAGTACAATTTCAGTGATGCCCGCAGCAATACATTCGTTTACGACGTACTGAATTAATGGCTTATCAACCAACGGTAGCATCTCTTTCGGGATTGCTTTCGTAGCCGGTAACATCCTGGTTCCTAATCCCGCAACCGGGATAACGGCCTTTTTGACTTTTGAATTAAGGGCAGCCATTTAAAACTCTCCTGGACTGTTCATGTATTGAACGTGTTCATCAATCTGTATCGCATCCAAGTATATCAGTACCGCGACAAGCTTCTGGTCTGAAAAGGACGCGCGTCGGTATAATTAAGATAAATACGAATAAATCTGGCGCTGATAGTAGCACTCACAGCATGAGGGGAGTGAGTCAATTTCATTCTCACTCCACTCGGTTGTTCATTCTGCAGACAACATCAGGCGCAGCCGACCACCGGCCCCCCAAATTTGGCATTGCCAGGATTCGCAACGTTGGCTCAGTTGATTAAGATACGCATTCCCTAAGGTTCCCAACGGAACGCCATTGCTGATTTGTACATTGTGGGAACCTGTATTTAATGTCGCATTCAGCCCTGCTGATACCAGAATCAGGTTTTTTAATCCGCTGTGGTAATAACCCACCAGCAAAGGGAATTGTCCGGGCAAATTAGCCTGGCGCAATAAATGGTTAACCTGTTTCAATAACGCACCGAGCTCCGGCAATCGTTGATTTTGATGCGCGAGCTGTTCCTGCAGCAAACCGTTAAATAGCGCCCGCAGTAACAATGCTGCCAGAACGCCATTATCCCCTGCCCGCGTCACATCCAGACAATAAAACGCAAGGTCATGGTCCGATAGCGGTGCAATATCCAGTACCAGCCCCGGCTGATCGGCGGCTACCAATTGACGATAGTTGATCCGACATCGTGAAATAACTTGCGACACAGGAGGCTGTAATTCTTGTAACAGCTTCGCTGCAGCGGCGGGATCACCAACCATCGCATCCCAGTCGCGAAACAGCCGCTCTTCTTCTTCCACGCGTGAATTAAACATATTCGGATACAGACAAGCAAAGACGGTTTCGCGCAGGCGGTTCAGGTCCTTTACCGGCTTTAGCAGCACATCATCCACACCCAATCGCAGTGCTTTGGCTATATCAGACATGTTTTCCGTCGCTGATATCACCAGGATGGGGGTCTGATCGCCACGATTACGCAGATACTCTACTAGCTTAAGGCCGTTCATTCGTGGCATAGCCAGGTCGCAGATAATCAGGTCGGGGTTAAAGTGCCCGAGTAATTCAAGTGCTTCAAGTCCATCGCCAGCTACCGCCGTTGTCGCTCCCAAAGAGGAAAACCATGAGTCCATGAGTGAGCGAAATACCGGCTCATCCTCAACGATAAGAATCTGTTTTCCGACCAATGGCTGCGTCATATTCTCCCCCCTGACTGGCTTTAGTAAATAGTGGCATGCTATTGCTACTCACGCCTGTCAGAATTTGCTTAAGTGTTGATAAAAAATGCGTTAGATGTTGGTTTTCACCAGGGGTAGAAGTTCATCCATTTTCTTCTCGACCGCCAGTTGTCCAGCAGCAATTGCTGCGCTGGCGCGGTGAAAATCCAGCGTGGATATTTGCGGACAAAACGGCTGAATCAGGATATCTGGCGGGTCACCGGCCATGCGGTTACGTTTCAGACGGTTTTCCAGAACCTGAATAGAAGTCGTCATGATCTCCATCGCCGTCGGCGCGGTTACCGCACGCCTGGCCGTTATGTTGCTCAAGCGCTCTTTCAGTCGGGCACGCCATGAAAGCGCGTCGACATCATCACCCGTTTCGGCATCACTGCTGACGTTGAAGGAGAGTAAATCTTGCTGCATAAGATGCGCATCGTGTTGCAGATCGACGGCAATAACGATATCAGCGCCCATCGCGCGAGTTAAGGATACAGGAACGGGATTCACCACCGCGCCATCGACCAGCCAGTAACCATTATGCGCTACAGGGGACATCAGACCAGGAATACTGCAGGAGGCCCGAACAGCCAGGTGCAAATCACCTTCCGTGAACCAGAGCTCCCGACCCGTACTCAGATTAGTAGCCACAGTTGCGAAACGGCGAGTGCATTGCTCAATTGCTTCTACCGGCATGACATTACGGTACTGATTGAATACCCGTTCACCACGCAGTAAACCGCCCCTGCGCCACGAGAGATCCATCAGACGTAAGACATCCCAATAGCTGAAAGAACAAACCCATTGTTCGAGAGCAGGTAACTTATTGCATGCGTAGGCTGCACCAACCAGCGAACCAATGGAACACCCTGCCACAATATCAACATCAATGCCCATATGCTTTAGGGCCTTAATAACGCCAATATGCGACCAACCTCGCGCCGCGCCGGAACCTAGCGCCAGCCCAATTTTTATTTTTCTCATTGTACGTACAAACTTCCCCTGGCTTGCAGACGTAGCAACATCGCTACCGCTCAGTTAACATAGTGCTACCCTGGCGTTTTTACGCCGTTTTTTTATTCCAGGGAGTACTTTGTGTCTCAGCTTTGTCCCTGTGGTAGCGCTGTCGAGTATAGCCTATGTTGCTACCGTTATGTGTCCGGCGCGCAAGTAGCACCTACGCCGTCACACCTCATGCGTTCTCGTTACTGTGCTTTTGTGATGAAAGACGCAGATTACCTTATCAAGACCTGGCATCCGGACTGTCATGCAGCCGCGTTTCGCGACGACATTATCGCAGGATTTAGCCACACCGAATGGCTCGGGCTGACCGTTTTTGAACAACAAACGGCAGACACAGAAAATATCGGCTATGTCAGCTTTGTTGCGCGATTTTCTGAACAAGGTAAAACAGGTGCAATTATCGAGCGCTCTCGTTTTTTAAAAGAAAACGGTCAGTGGTACTATATAGACGGTACACGCCCTCAAATTGGACGAAACGATACCTGCCCTTGTGGCTCCGGTAAAAAATTTAAAAAGTGCTGCGGCTAATCAACGCCCGACAGTATCAATTTTGCAAACATTCTCAACAGGATCACCGCTGCAAATGCATTCATTACAACGAAAAGTGCTGCGTACTATTTGCCCGGACCAAAAAGGTCTGATCGCGCGCATTACGAATATCTGTTACAAGCATGAACTGAACATCGTGCAGAACAATGAGTTCGTGGACCACCGTACCGGGCGCTTTTTTATGCGTACCGAACTGGAGGGTATTTTTAACGACGTCACGCTGCTTGCCGATCTGGATAGTGCCCTTCCAGATGGCTCCATTCGTGAATTAACGCCAGCAGGACGCCGCCGTATCGTCATTTTGGTCACCAAGGAAGCACATTGTCTGGGTGATCTGTTAATGAAGGCCAATTATGGCGGGCTGGATGTTGAAATCGCCGCTGTGATCGGCAACCACGAGACGCTGCGACCTTTGGTTGAGCGGTTTGATATCCCGTTTGAGCTGGTCAGCCACGAAGGTTTAACGCGTGACGAACATGACCTGAAAATGGCCGACGCTATCGACGCGCACCAACCTGACTATGTCGTGCTGGCAAAATACATGCGCGTTCTGACGCCAACATTTGTGTCACGCTTCCCGAATAAGATTATCAATATTCACCATTCATTTCTCCCAGCGTTTATTGGCGCTCGCCCTTACCATCAGGCTTATGAGCGCGGTGTGAAGATCATCGGTGCAACAGCCCACTACGTGAATGATAACCTCGATGAAGGCCCAATCATTATGCAGGACGTAATTCATGTGGATCACACCTACACCGCGGAAGACATGATGCGTGCGGGTCGCGACGTTGAGAAAAATGTATTAAGCCGCGCGCTGTATCAGGTTCTGGCTCAACGCGTCTTTGTTTACGGTAACCGAACGATTATTCTGTAATCGATTGATAATTGAATTGGTTACCTTTACATCTTTACGCGTAAAAATCAGGCAACCAGTTCTTTTTTATCAACGGAATACTTTACAGGGGCGCATCATTTGATATGATGCGCCCCGCTTCCAACGGAAGCAGGCCAGTAACTAGCATTACCCCGTGGTGGGGTTCCCGAGCGGCCAAAGGGAGCAGACTGTAAATCTGCCGTCATCGACTTCGAAGGTTCGAATCCTTCCCCCACCACCATTCATTTCGATAGATTCATAAAATTAGTATACCCCTGGTGGGGTTCCCGAGCGGCCAAAGGGAGCAGACTGTAAATCTGCCGTCATCGACTTCGAAGGTTCGAATCCTTCCCCCACCACCATCACTTCATAACGCACCAGCATCCAATCCCTCTGTTATGCCTCATATTCTGCCCCAGCGGGAAGGATGAGAAGCTTCGACTAAGGTTCGATTCGAGCGTTAGCGAGAAAGCGTTGCCGCAGGCAACGACCCGAAGGGCGAAGCGCACCGCGCTGAGTAATCCTTCCCCCACCACCATCACCCCATAAAGCACCAGCATCCCATCCATCTGTAATGCCTCATATTCTGCCCGGACGGGAAGGATGAGAAGCCTCGACTAAGGTTCGATTCGAGCGTTAGCGAGAAAGCGTTGCCGCAGGCAACGACCCGAAGGGCGAAGCGCACCGCGCTGAGTAATCCTTCCCCCACCACCATCACCTCATAAAGCACCAGCATCCCATCCATCTGTAATGTCCCTCGATCAAGCCCAATTCGGGTCGGCAATTTGCCTGATGCACAATGCTTATCCGGCAATTAGTCGTAAAAAAACCCCGCCGGAGCGGGGTTTTGTCTTACACAGATAACCGATTAATGACGCGCACGAACAATCTGGTATTTGCGCGTCAGATATTCGACCGGAACGCTCCAGATGTGTACCAGACGCGAGAACGGGAACAACAGGAACAGCGTCATACCCAGCACCAGGTGCATACGGAAAATGAACGCGACGCCATCCAGATATTGAGACGCCCCCCCCTGGAAGGTCACCACTGTTTGCGCCCAGTTCACCAACTTCATCATCTCGCTGCCGTCCATATGCTGGGCGGAGAACGGAATGGTCAGCAGGCCCAGCGCACACTGGATCACCAGCAGGGAGAGGATCAGAATGTCCGCTCCGGTAGTGGTCGCCCGCACACGTGGGCTGAACAGGCGGCGTTTCAGCAGCAGGACGCCGCCAATCAAACACATCACACCACTGGCACCACCCGCGAACATCGCCATCTTTTGTTTCACTTCAAGCGGCAGCCACGCTTCATACATCCAGTGTGGTGTCAGCATGCCAAGGAAGTGCCCGGCAAAAATCCCCAGGATCCCGATGTGGAACAGGTTTGACGCCAGGTTCATCCCTTTGCGATCCAGCATCTGACTGGAAGCCGCGCGCCAGGTATATTGCCCATAGTCATAACGCAGCCAACTGCCAATCAGAAAGACAGAACCCGCGATGTACGGATAGATGTCAAAGAAGAACGTATTCAGGAAGTGCATTATTGCTGTCCTCCGGTGGTGATATTCAGATACTGCGGCGCAACGGCCCCGGCAAAACGACGCTGGTGAGCGGAAATTTCCGACTCACCACACCCCTGATCGGCGAAGAATTTCACCTGCTCTTCTTCCCAGACCGCATCCAGCGCTTGTGGGGTATCGTCACGCGCTTCATCTGCAATTTTTTCAGCCACTTTATCGCTGTCAATAACGGTATTCGCCAGTTTTAACAGCAGATCGAACAGCACCGCATAACGGCTTTCACGCTGTTGCAAGCGAGCGCTGAGCAGCGCCAGAATCGGCGCGATATCCTGTAACCCCCCTAATGCTTCGCTTTTCGGCAACTGCGCAAGGTATTCCAGATACAGTGGCAGATGATCGGGAAGTTCGCGGCTGTCGAGCTGCAGACCGTGCTGTTCATACTGCGCCATCAGGTCAACCATAGCCTGACCACGATCGCGGGACTCGCCGTGTACATGCTCAAACAGCAGCAACGAGGTGGCGCGGCCACGGTCAAACAGTTCGCTATAGCTTGCCTGCACATCCAGCATGTCCTGCGCGGTGAGATCGCGCAGGAAAATGCCCAGAGTCTGGGCATCCTCTTTATCCAGGTTCTCAGATGACGCGAGTGCATCGAAAAGTTCCTGCTGATGCTGCCACAAGGCAGCATCCGGGTACTCGAGCAGACGCGAAACAATGACAAGTTCAATCATTGGTGCGGCTCCGTTTTGCTGGTCACATCGACAGCGTCGATGCGGCGGCTGTTGAACAGATTGAATTTAGTATCAGAACCGTGGCAACCGTCACCGAAGGTAAAGCCACAACCGCTTTTCTCCGGGAACGCGTCACGTGCCAGTTCACGATGGCTGCTCGGTACCACGAAACGATCTTCGTAGTTAGCAATCGCCAGATAACGATACATTTCCTGTGCCTGCGCTTCGCTTAAGCCCACCTCTTCCAGCGCACGGGTATCAACTTTACCGTCAACGGTTTCCGCACGTTTGTAGTGACGCATCGCCAGCATACGTTTCAGCGCCAACAGTACCGGCTGAGTGTCGCCTGCGGTCAGCAGGTTCGCCAGGTACTGAACCGGGATACGCAGACTGTCAACGTCCGGCAGAATACCGTTGCTGCCCAGCTCACCCGCATCGGCGGCAGACTGGATCGGTGACAAAGGCGGCACGTACCAGACCATCGGTAGCGTGCGGTATTCCGGATGCAGCGGCAGCGCCAGCTTCCAGTCCATCGCCATTTTGTAAACCGGCGACTGCTGTGCGGCATCAATGACGCTCAGCGGAATACCATCTTTCAGCGCTTGTTCAATAACAGCCGGATCGTTCGGATCGAGGAACACATCCAGTTGACGCTGGTACAGATCTTTCTCGTGCTCCGTGCTTGCCGCACTTTCGATCGCATCTGCGTCATACAGCAGTACGCCGAGGTAACGAATACGGCCTACGCAGGTTTCGGAACAAACGGTCGGCTGACCGGCTTCGATACGCGGGTAGCAGAAAATGCACTTCTCAGATTTCCCGCTCTTCCAGTTGAAGTAGATCTTCTTATACGGGCAGCCAGTGATACACATACGCCAGCCGCGGCATTTATCCTGGTCGATCAGCACGATGCCATCTTCTTCACGCTTGTAGATAGCGCCGCTTGGGCAGGTCGCCACGCACGCCGGGTTAAGGCAATGCTCACACAAACGCGGCAGATACATCATGAAGGTATTTTCGAACTGACCGTACATCGCCTTCTGCATGTTTTCGAAGTTCTGGTCTTTGGCGCGTTTTTCGAACTCGCCCCCCAGAATTTCTTCCCAGTTCGGACCGCTGGTGATTTTATCCATCCGCTGACCGGTGATCAGCGAACGCGGACGGGCAATCGGCTGCGCCTTACTGTCTGCTGGGGCGTTGTGCAACGTTTGGTAGTCAAAATCAAACGGCTCATAGTAATCATCCATGCCCGGCAGATGCGGGTTAGCAAAGATTTTACCCAGCAGCAGTGCTTTGTTACCCATGCGCGGCTGCAGTTTGCCGTTGATTTTACGGATCCAACCGCCCTTCCATTTTTCCTGGTTTTCCCAGTCATTCGGGAAGCCAACGCCAGGCTTACTTTCGACGTTATTGAACCAGGCGTACTCCATACCTTCACGGCTGGTCCAGACGTTTTTGCAGGTCACTGAACAGGTGTGGCAGCCGATGCACTTATCGAGATTCAGCACCATGCCGACTTGTGAACGAATTTTCATTTTACGCTCTCCTGTACCTGGTCATTGCCTTCGCCATCCAACCAGTTAATGTTCTTCATCTTACGTACAACTACGAACTCATCGCGGTTTGAACCGACGGTACCGTAGTAGTTAAAGCCGTATGCCAGTTGCGCATAACCACCGATCATGTGAGTTGGTTTCGGCGTAATACGGGTTACCGAGTTGTGGATCCCGCCGCGCTGCTGGGTGATTTCAGAACCCGGCAGGTTAACGATACGTTCCTGCGCGTGGTACATCATGGTCATCCCGGCCGGCACACGCTGGCTGACAACTGCACGCGCCGTCAGCGCACCGTTGCTGTTGAAGACTTCGATCCAGTCGTTATCTTCGATACCCAGATCCTTCGCATCAACTTCGCTCATCCACACAATCGGACCACCGCGAGACAGCGTCAGCATCAGCAGGTTGTCGCTGTAGGTGGAGTGGATACCCCATTTCTGGTGCGGCGTCAGGAAGTTGAGCGCTTTTTCCGGGTTACCGTTAGATTTCTCGCCGATCACCGCTTTCACCGAACGGGTGTCAATTGGCGGACGATATACCAGCAGGCTCTCACCGAAGTCACGCATCCACTGGTGATCCTGATACAACTGCTGGCGACCAGACAGCGTACGCCATGGGATCAGCTCATGAACGTTGGTATAACCGGCGTTATAAGACACATGTTCATCTTCCAGACCTGACCAGGTCGGACTGGAGATAATTTTGCGCGGCTGCGCCTGGATGTCGCGGAAACGAATTTTTTCGTCTTCTTTATTCAACGCCAGATGCGTATGGTCACGACCGGTAAATTCACTCAGCGCCGCCCAGGCTTTAACGGCAACCTGACCGTTAGTTTCCGGAGCCAGCGTCAGGATCATCTCAGCTGCATCAATTGCGGTATCCAGCATCGGTTGGCCTTTCGCCGGACCGTCAGCCTTGGTGTAGTTGAGCTTACGCAGCAGATCCATTTCGCTCTGGGTGTTCCAGGCAATCCCTTTACCGCCGTTACCAATTTTTTCCATCAGCGGACCAATGGAGGTGAAACGCTCGTAGGTTGCCGGATAATCACGCTCAACGGTCATGATGTGCGGCGCCGTAACACCTGGAATCAGGTCGCATTCCCCTTTTTTCCAGTCCTTCACGTCCAGCGGCTGCGCCAGTTCAGCGGCGGAGTCGTGCTGAATCGGCAGCGTAACGACGTCGGTTTCTTTACCGAGGTGGCCCACACAAACTTCAGAGAATTTCTTGGCGATGGCTTTATAGATTTCCCAGTCGCTCTTCGATTCCCAGGCCGGGTCAACGGCCGCAGACAGAGGATGAATAAACGGATGCATATCCGAGGTATTCATATCGTCTTTTTCATACCAGGTAGCGGTCGGCAGCACGATATCGGAATACAGACAGGTACTCGACAGGCGGAAGTCCAGCGTAACGACCAGATCCAGTTTGCCGTCCAGTCCGTTATCCTGCCATTCCACTTCTTCTGGCTTCACGCCGCTCTGCTGGCCGAGATCTTTGCCCTGAATACCATGTTCAGTACCCAGCAGATACTTGAGCATGTACTCGTGGCCTTTACCGGAAGAACCGAGCAGGTTTGAACGCCAGATAAACAGGTTACGCGGATGGTTTTTACCGTTTTCCGGCTGCTCTGCCGCAAAGCGAATAGAACCTTCTTTCAGGGATTTAACGGTGTAGTCCACCGGCGTCATACCTGCTTTCTGCGCTTCTTTCGCGATATACAGCGGGTTAGTCCCTAACTGCGGCGCAGACGGTAACCAGCCCATACGTTCAGCGCGAACGTTAAAGTCAATCAAATGACCGCTATAGCGGGATTTGTCTGCCAGCGGAGACAGCAGTTCCTGCGCAGTCACCGTCTCATAGCGCCATTGGCTGGAGTGGTTATAGAAGTAGGAGGTACTGTTCATATGACGAGGCGGACGCTGCCAGTCAAGAGCAAACGCCAGCGGCTGCCAGCCAGTTTGCGGACGCAGTTTTTCCTGCCCTACGTAGTGGGCCCAGCCGCCGCCGCTCTGGCCGATACAGCCACAGAACACCAGCATATTGATCAGGCCACGATAGTTCATATCAAGGTGGTACCAGTGGTTCAAACCGGCGCCGACGATAATCATCGAACGACCGTGCGTTTTATCTGCGTTATCCGCAAATTCACGGGCAATGCGCACAATCTGAGAACGTGATACGCCTGTAATTTTTTCTGCCCACGCTGGCGTGTACGCTTTCACGTCATCGTAGCTGGTCGCGCAGTTTTCATCGTTCAGACCACGTTCCAGGCCGTAGTTGGCCATAGTCAGATCGTAAACGGTGGTCACCAGCGCCGTAGAGCCATCGGCCAGTTGCAGGCGTTTAACGGGCAATTTATGCAGCAGAATGTTTTCCAGTTCGACTGTGCTGAAGTGCTCGGTGCCTTCGCCACCAAAGTACGGGAAGCCCACTTCAGCGATATCATCCTGGCTACCCAGCAGGCTGAGCTGCAGTTCGGTTTCATCACCGGACGTGCCGTCGCGCTGCTCAAGGTTCCATTTGCCTTTTTCGCCCCAACGGAAACCAATTGAACCGTTTGGCGCAACCATTTCGCCGTTGCTGTTGATAGCGACAGTTTTCCATTCCGGGTTATTTTCCTGGCCCAGAGAGTCAACCAGATCCGCAGCACGCAGCATACGACCAGCAGCATAGTAGCCGTCGCGCTCTTCGAGCATCACCAGCATTGGCATGTCGGTATAACGACGTACGTAGTCGGTGAAATATTGGCTCGGGTTATCGAGGTGGAACTCGCGCAGCATGACATGACCCATCGCCATTGCCATCGCCGCATCGGTTCCCTGCTTCGGAGCCAGCCACAGGTCGCACAGTTTGGCGATTTCTGCGTAGTCCGGAGTAATTGCTACTGTTTTGGTGCCTTTATAACGAACTTCAGTAAAGAAGTGCGCATCCGGGGTACGGGTCTGCGGTACGTTAGAGCCCCATGCCAGAATGTAGCTGGAGTTATACCAGTCGGCAGATTCCGGTACGTCGGTCTGCTCGCCCCAGGTCTGCGGGGAGGCTGGCGGCAGGTCACAGTACCAGTCATAGAAGCTCAGGCAGGTCCCGCCAATCAGCGACATATAACGTGCGCCGGACGCATAAGAAACCATCGACATCGCTGGGATCGGCGAGAAGCCTGCGACGCGGTCAGGACCATAGGTTTTGATGGTGTAAACGTTAGATGCGGCAATCAGCTCATTCACTTCCTGCCAGGAAGAACGAACGAATCCACCACGACCACGCGCTTGTTTGAAGCTTTTTGCTTTATCGGCGTCTTCGATAATGGATGCCCATGCATCTACCGGATCGCTGTGCAGTCTTTTTGCTTCACGCCACATCTTCATCAGACGTTTGCGCATCAGCGGGTATTTCAGACGGTTAGCGCTGTAGAGATACCATGAATAGCTTGCACCACGCGGGCAGCCGCGAGGCTCGTGGTTGGGCATATCTGGACGAGTGCGTGGGTAGTCAGTTTGCTGGGTTTCCCAGGTCACCAGACCATTTTTCACATAGATTTTCCAGCTGCATGAGCCGGTGCAGTTTACACCGTGGGTTGAACGCACGATTTTGTCATGCTGCCAACGCTGGCGGTATCCATCCTCCCAGTCCCTGTTGGTATTGAGAAGCTGGCCGTGCCCATCGGCAAAGGTTTCGCCCTTCTGCTTGAAGTAGCGAAACCGGTCCAGGAATTTACTCATCGGTTTTCTCCTGTAGGAGCCTGACGGCTCTCTGATAAATCGACATTGCTTGATTGAGAGCGAAGGTAACGCTCTGAAAGGGCGTGAGAATTGATAACGATCAAGGCAGGCAGGGATGAAAATTAAGGGTCGATTTTCACATACCCCCTTAGTGGGATATCGATAAATCAATCAACATATTGAATTTTATTAAGTTTTTTAAACTCACTTATCATACAAATGTTAAATTCTTTATAAGTGGGTATTAAGGGGTATCCCCCCTGTTTAGCATATTACGAGCACCGTTCTAACAGGCTGTTGTCGTGCCACAACATAAAAGTATGTTGTAACTAATTGCGGGCAAAAAAAAGCGCGGTCTAACACCGCGCAATGGATAATCAACAGTTACTACTTTTTTATTTTTTAGAATGACGTCCGTACACCGCCCAGGTGATAACCACACAGGCGACATAGAAGATCAGGAATACTTTCATCGCATCGACCGGAGAGCCAGTTAATGCCAGGGACGTACCGAATGCTTTCGGGATAAAGAAGCCGCCGATCGCACCAATAGCTGAGATAAAGCCCAGCGCTGCCGCGGTGTCGGTCGCCGCCTCGCGCATCGCTTTCTCTTCTGAACCGCCTTCAGCTTTCACTCTGTCCATCGTCAGCTTGCGAAAGATAACAGAGATCATCTGGAAGGTTGAACCACTCCCCAGACCAGCCGTCAGGAACAGCGCCAGGAACACCGCAAAGAAGGCGATAAAGTTGCCACCGACACCGTTTGATGGCAGCGTCAGGAACAGTAAGGCACTGAAAATAGCCATCAGCACGAAGTTCACCAGCGTTACGCGGGTCCCCCCCAGCCGGTCAGAGATTGCGCCGCCTGCTGAACGAGCCAGGGCGCCAATCAACGGTCCAAAGAAGGCGTAATGCAGGATCTGTACCTCAGGAAACTGCGTTTTTGACAGCATCGCGAAACCGGCAGAGAAACCGATAAATGAACCGAAGGTTGCCAGATACAGCAGGCTCATAATCCACAGGTGCCCGCGTTTCAGCACCGGCAGTTGCTCTTTCAGCGAAGCTTTTGAGGTTGCCAGTTCATTCATACCAAACCATGCGGCCAGCGTTAATACAGCCAGGAACGGGACCCAAATCCATGCAGCGTTTGCCAGATACAGCTGCGTACCATCCGGTTGTTCAACACCCTGGCTGCCAAATGCGGCAAAGATTGACAGTGAAACCACCAGCGGAGCGACCAACTGCATCACGCTGACGCCCATGTTACCCAAACCACCGTTCAGACCCAGCGCGCCGCCCTGTTTCTGTTTTGGAAAGAAGAAGCTGATGTTTGCCATGCTGGAGGCAAAGTTCGCACCGGCAAAACCGCACAACAGGGAGATAATGATAAAGGTACTAAATGGCGTGGAGGTATCCTGCACCGCAAAACCTAACCATACGCAAGGAATGATCAGGATACCGGTGCTGAACGCCGTCCAGCGACGTCCACCAAACAGGGGGACCATAAAGGAGTACGGTACACGCAGCAGCGCACCGGACACCGAAGGTAATGCCGTCAGCATGAACAGTTGTTCAGTGGTGAAATCAAATCCGACTTTCGGTAAGTTCACCGCCACGGCGCTAAATAACATCCACACGCAAAACGCCAGCAGCAAGCAAGGGACGGAAATCCACAGGTTACGGCTGGCGATTCGATGACCACGCTGCTGCCAGAAGGCGGGATCTTCCGGCCGCCATTCAGTAATTACAGCTCCAGATGCCCTTTCCGGGGCAGATGAGTGACTCATAGACACCTCTGATACTTGTTTCGATGCCTGCCACATTAGGGTTTACAGCTGGAGGTAAGTTGATATAAATCAAAGGAAAAGGTGTCATTATTGATGCCTGAAATTTATCATCATCCTAAATGAGTACATAACTTCGGTAAAAAAGATGTGGTTTTTCACGCTTCTGTCGTCCCCTACTCCCCCTCGTTTAGGATCTCTCCCTCTGGCGGCAATTAAGGGGTAGCCCGTTTGAGGTATGGGTATACTCCAGTGTATCGCCGAGAATAACGCCACTGCCTGCAGCAGAATCGTCATTCAATAAGGTTTTCGGCTTTACGAAAACCCGAAGGAACAAGTCACCATGTTTAAACGTTGTCTTTCCCCGCTTACGCTGGTCAACCAGGTGGCGCTGATTGTTTTATTGTCTACTGCCATCGGCGTGGCGGGTATGGCAGTCTCTGGCTGGCTGGTTCAGGGCGTTCAGGGTAGCGCGCATGCAATCAACAAAGCGGGATCGCTACGCATGCAAAGCTATCGCCTGCTGGCGGCCATACCGCTGGACGCCAACGATCAACCACTGCTGGATGAAATGGAGCAAACGGCGTTTAGCCCGGAATTGACGCGTGCCGCGCAGCGTGACGGACAACAGGCGCAGTTAAAAGCCTTACAGGATTACTGGCACACCAAACTGGCACCGGGGCTTGCGCATGCGCAAACGCCCGATGCGGTAGCGCAGGATGTCAGGCGCTTTGTGGGCGGACTGGATAAGCTGGTCACCGCCTTTGACCATACCACCGAGTTACGCATTGAACGCGTCGTCTTGCTGCATCGCCTGATGGCCGTATTTATGGCGTTGCTGCTGGTCTTCACCATTATCTGGCTGCGCGTGCGCCTGTTACAGCCGTGGAAACAACTGCTGGCGATGGCGCGAGCCGTCAGTCAACGTGATTTTACCCAACGCGCACATATCAGTGGGCGTAATGAGATGGCAGCGCTGGGTTCGGCGCTGAATAATATGTCGGAAGAACTGGCCGAAAGTTACGCGGTGCTGGAACAGCGGGTACAGGAGAAAACGGCGGGTCTGGAGCACAAAAATCAGATCCTCTCTTTCCTGTGGCAAGCCAATCGCCGTCTGCACTCTCAGGTGCCGTTGTGCGAACGCCTCTCTCCGGTACTGAACGGTCTGCAAAATTTGACCCTGCTGCATGATATTGAACTGCGGGTCTATGACCTGGAAGATGAAGATAATCATCAGGAATTTACCTGCCAGTCCAATGTCAGCTGTGATGAGAAAGGCTGCCAGTTGTGTCCGCGCGGTACGCTACCCGCCATTGACGGCGGTATCACGCTGAAATGGCGGCTAACCGACGCCCATACCCAGTATGGTATCCTGCTCGCGACTTTGCCGTACGGACGCCATCTCAGCCACGATCAGCAGCAACTGGTTGATACCCTGGTTGAGCAACTGACCGCAACGCTTGCACTCGACAGGCATCAGGAGCGTCAGCAGCAGTTGATCGTGATGGAAGAGCGTGCCACCATTGCGCGCGAACTTCATGATTCTATTGCACAATCGCTCTCCTGTATGAAGATGCAGGTGAGCTGTTTGCAGATGCAGGGCGATGCGCTTTCAGATAACTGCCGCGAGCTGCTCAGTCAGATTCGTAACGAGCTAAACGCCTCCTGGGCGCAACTGCGCGAGCTGTTAACGACCTTCCGTTTACAGCTGACGGAACCTGGATTGAGACCGGCGCTGGAAGCCAGCTGTCAGGAATACAGCGCACGTTTTGGCTTTACGGTTAAGCTGGATTATCAGCTGCCACCGCGTCTGGTCCCTTCGCATCAGGCGATTCACCTGCTACAAATTGCGCGCGAAGCCCTGAGCAACGCCCTCAAACACTCTCAGGCCGATGAAGTGGTCGTAACGGTGGTGCAAAATGGTAAGCAGGTCAGACTAACAGTGCAAGATAACGGCTGCGGCGTACCGGAAAACGCCGAACGCAGTAACCACTACGGCATGATAATCATGCGCGACCGTGCGCAAAGCTTGCGCGGCGATTGCCGTGTACGCCGTCGCGAGACAGGCGGTACTGAAGTTGCTGTCACTTTTATTCCCGAAACAAACTTCACAGAAGTCCAAGGAGATACCCATGAGTAATCTGGAACCGGCAACCATCCTGTTGATCGACGATCATCCGATGCTGCGAACCGGTGTAAAACAGCTTGTCAGCATGGCGCCCGATATCACCGTTGTCGGCGAAGCCAGCAATGGTGAGCAGGGTATCGAGCTGGCAGAATCCCTTGATCCCGATCTGATCCTTCTTGATCTCAACATGCCTGGCATGAACGGTCTGGAAACACTCGACAAGCTGCGTGAGAAATCACTGTCAGGCCGTATCGTCGTGTTTAGCGTATCCAATCATGAAGAAGACGTGGTTACTGCACTGAAGCGCGGTGCCGACGGTTATCTGCTGAAAGATATGGAGCCGGAAGATTTGCTGAAAGCATTGCAGCAAGCGGCTGCCGGTGAAATGGTGCTGAGCGAAGCCTTAACGCCGGTTCTGGCCGCCAGCCTACGCGCTAATCGCGCAACGTCCGACCGTGATGTTACCCAACTGACACCGCGCGAACGCGATATTCTTAAGCTCATCGCCCAGGGCCTGCCTAACAAGATGATCGCCCGCCGCCTGGACATCACCGAAAGCACGGTAAAAGTTCACGTGAAGCATATGCTGAAGAAAATGAAGCTCAAATCACGTGTTGAAGCCGCGGTATGGGTGCACCAGGAACGTATTTTCTGATAACGCGCGCATGCGTCATTGTTAACGAGGATCATTTTCCGAAACGCTAGTAAACGGTTCGGTCAGTGATAGCGTGATCTCATTGGAAGAGACACGCTGGCCCTGCTCATCTTCTACCACCACAGACAACCGCCAGCGGTTCGTCGCACCTTCTCTGCTGTCCCACTTCGGCATAATAATCGTCCAGCCCTGCGCGCTTCGGTTATTGCTGCCGGCCGTTAAGCTCAACGCCTGAGTATCGCCCTGCCACGTCAGGTGGCGGATCCCATGCAAACTACGCACCTGCAGCTTCAACGCCACCGTCTCTCCCGGTTTGAGATCCCAGGGCGGCGTGGCCAAAAATACCGACAGCGTTTTACGCTGGCGATACTCCAGCGTCGGCAAATTGTTACGCTGCGGATCATCATAACGACTACCGCGCAGTGAACGGCTGTTCGCCACCTCACTGACCATCAACTGTTTTTTTAACGGCACGCCAAAACGGTAACTAAGCGTTAAGCCGAGGTTATTCTGGCTAATGCCGCTTTCACCCTGCTTATGCTGCGCTGTCACCGTGATCAGCGGCACCGGTGTATAGCTCAGCCCGAGGTTCACCGCCACCGGATTGTGATACCCGGTTCCCGAATGAAATAGATCCACCCGGTCGCCAAAATACTGTTCCACGCTGACGCTGGTATTGAGATGTTGATAGAACGGCATCCGCATTTGCGCGGTCAGATCGTAGCCGCGGGCCATCCGTTGTTGCTGGGTTGCAAAACGATCCTGCCAGGAAGACAACGGTTGATAATAGTTAGCGGATAAGCGCAAATATTCGCCCCATGCCTCCGCGCCGAGGCCTCCGCGGGGCAGATTTTCATCCAGTAAGTTGTCATAAAAGGTGTTGTAACCCAGTAACCAACCGTCGCGTACCCAACGTTGCCCAATCCCCGCATTACTGACTAAGCCGTCGTCCTGTTGCGTCACTCCTAGCTGGCTCCAGGTAAGATAACGCTGATTGTCCTGCCACGGCACAAACCAGCTTCCCCGACTCCCGGTAAAACTGCCTTCGTTATCAACCTGCAACCCGATGCTGGCATTTCCCCAGGGAGAGAGCCAGGATTCCAGTTGCTGATTCACCTGTTCGCTGACCGTATCACGCACCTGGCCAAACGCGAACTGCTTCGCCTGTTCACCGGTATCAAGCCCGTTATCAGTCATGCTGGCTTCACCAAACGCTTTGACCATTTCGGCAAAATGCTTTTCGCCTGCCCGCGACTCCGGGGCCATGCCAAGGTCGGGCAAGCCATCACTATTGTTATCGAAAGGGTTTTCAGCCTGGTGCACAAAGCACGACTGCGCGTTAGCAGTACCGCCTGCCAGCGGCAAGAGTGCGAATACAGCAAGAGAAGAACAGATAATACGGCTCAAATCGTTAGTGGTTTCTTACATCAATTAGCCACAGTGGCATAGTTATCTTAAACCATAACGTTTTCAGCGTTGATTTTCAGCCCCTCCCCCTTTTTTCGGGATTATCCTGGCATTGAGAAATAGGTGTAACATACGTGTCGGTTATTAACACTTACATGCAGTAACAGGAGTAAAAATGCAAAAGATAGTGATCGTCGCGAACGGAGCGGCTTATGGAAGCGAATCGTTATTTAACAGCCTGCGTCTGGCTATCGCCCTGCGCGAACAGGAAGCCGGTCTCGACCTGCGTTTGTTTTTAATGTCTGACGCCGTAACCGCAGGATTACGTGGTCAGAAACCCGCGGAGGGCTACAATATTCAGCAAATGCTGGAGATCCTGACAGCGCAAAATGTTCCGGTAAAACTGTGCAAAACCTGCACCGATGGTCGTGGGATCACGGCGCTGCCGTTAGTTGACGGAGTGGCCGTCGGCACGCTGGTAGAACTGGCTCAATGGACGCTGGCTGCAGATAAAGTGTTGACCTTCTGATATACCGTTTTCAGGCAAGCGCACTGAAAGTGTCGATAATTTCCGGATTTAATATTTGATGGGCGCGGTTTCGTTGAACGTTAACACGCCCGTTCAACCCTTTTGAGGTGTTTTGTCACTTTTGTTTAATCGTTATGCCATTTTTTGATCAAAATCAGCATCCTGTTGCTCCCCCTTTGGTGTTATGCAATGAGTGAAATGTGAACAACATCACGCAGCACTTTCGACAGAAAGTACGTTGTTTTCAAGAACGGGGTAAAAAATGGCATTAGTGAAGGCAAGTTTAAAGTTATTTGGTGGCGATACGGTGGTTGTGCGCTGTTCCGAGCGCTGTCACATCCATCTGATGAGCGAAAAAAATCACGTCAAAGACACGCAGTCCGACATCTTAAGCGTGCAGGATCGTGATAACGCATGGTTGACCGTGCCCTATACCGGCGTCTGGAACGTGCTGATCGACAGCCACAGTCAGTCGCTTGAGCATTCAATAAGTTATATTGCAGCCTAAGCGTGACATGCCCGAAAAGCACCTGGCTTTCGGGCATGCAATTCCACACCGGGTTCAGGCAAACCCTGGCCGCATAACGCCTTCCGGCAGGTTCTCTCCCAACAATCGTTTGACCGTGATCACCAGATCATTAAGACAATCATCCTGCATACCCAACTTGACCAGCTCTTGTTCCAGCGAGAACAGATACTGGGCATTGGTGCCTAAAGGTCCGCTGGCCGTGGCGATAAGCGGCGCGATCACCTGCGCGCGCGTGTCTGACTCAAACAGCGGATGGCGCGGATCCATAATAAACACCAGCGCGTTCACCGTACGGCCGTCATCAAGCGCCAGCTGGCACCAGGTCGGCAGATAGCATCCGGTGATCATTTCTCGCTTCCACAGCAGAGAAAGCTCTTGTTCCAGCGACGCGTCCGGCAAGCGGTAGGCCACACCGGTGGTACGTCCGCCCTCTTTCAGGGCCAGCATGCGTCCTGGCTGACACGCCGTTCCTCGCCCCGCCGTCAGGCGCAGACAAAATGCACGGTGCCAGCCGACTAATGTGCCGGTACAGGACTCTTCAAACTCTAAGGCCGGGTTCCACATCAACGATCCATAACCGAAGATCCACACCGGTCCATCATCTGGTCGACAAGCGAGCGTGGCGGCCAGTGAGGCTGCACGTTGTTCCGCTGACCAGAGTAGTGATTCTTCAATAGCACCAAATGCCGTCTTACAGTCGGCATTCAATAAAAAATCACGCGTTAACACCTTACACCTCCGCCACTGCTGCTTCCCTGCGACAACTTTTTTGACGCCTTCCGGGCTTTTTTACTGCTCATTTCGAAACCAATAGCTGGACAATAGGCAATTCACCGCTCGCTTGCAAGCCAGTAACCGCGCGGCGTAGCACGATTCGCTAACGCCTGATGCAAGCGAGTTTATAAAGGCATTATAATTGATACTGTTACGTCTTTTTATGCCATTTACCATCATCACCTTTTTGGTAATCATTTTTAACCGCGGCCCACGCCACCTTATGTGCAGTCTCTTCTCGGGTGGCATCGTCACGGCGGTCAGATTTGTCTTTATACTGTTCCCAGGCGCTGTTGAAAGCTTCTTTATAAATGTCCTGAGCATGGGCTGGCAGAACGTGCTGCACGCTGTCAGGCAGGTCGCTTTTAGATTTATAGGGCATTGTGAACTCCTCTTTTTAGGCTAAACCTTAAGTGTGGTTAACAATGCGGCGAGACGCCAATAATGGACATTTTTAAAAATTTTCTTTACCTAACCTTCTGTTAATTAAACAGTCTATAAACAAGAAATTGGTTTTTGGCCGCTTTGAGAGGGAAAACAGGTGATGTAGTAAAATTTCGTAAAATGTCACCTACAAAACCACGTTTTCTGTTATTTTTTACATTCTTTAATACTTTTTATAATTATAAATACCTGCAGAGATGGAGAATTAATGCAATGACACAAGCACATGAGGCGGTAAAAACCCGCCACAAGGAGACCTCTCTCGTCTTCCCGATTTTGGCGCTGGTAGTACTGTTCTTCTGGGGGAGCAGTCAGTCACTACCAGTGGTCATCGGTATTAATGCGCTGGCCCTTATTGGTATATTAAGCAGCGCATTCAGCGTTGTCCGTCATGCGGACGTATTAGCGCATCGACTTGGCGAACCCTATGGGTCGCTGATCCTCAGTTTGTCCGTTGTTATTCTTGAAGTCAGCTTAATCTCCGCATTAATGGCAACCGGCGATGCCGCACCTACGCTCATGCGCGATACGCTGTATTCAATCATTATGATCGTAACCGGGGGTCTGGTCGGTTTTTCATTACTGTTAGGTGGCCGTAAATTTGCCACTCAGTATATGAACCTATTTGGTATTAAGCAGTATTTAATCGCCCTGTTCCCACTGGCCATTATTGTACTGGTATTCCCGATGGCGTTGCCGGGGGCAAATTTCACTACCGCGCAGGCGCTGTTGGTGGCGTTAATTTCTGCGGCGATGTACGGCGTATTTTTGCTGATTCAAACTAAAACGCACCAAAGTCTGTTCATTTACGAGCATGAAGACGAGGGTGACGACGATGACCCGCATCACGGTAAGCCGTCAGCGCACAGCAATCTGTGGCACGCCGCCTGGCTTATCATTCATCTGATCGCTGTTATCGCCGTGACCAAGATGAACGCCAGCCCGCTTGAGACCTTGCTGACTGAACTGAATGCGCCAGTCGCATTTACGGGTTTCCTGGTCGCGTTACTGATCCTCTCGCCTGAAGGACTGGGCGCACTGAAAGCGGTTCTGAGCAATCAGGTACAGCGGGCAATGAATTTATTCTTCGGTTCGGTGTTAGCCACAATTTCGCTGACCGTACCGGTGGTGACGCTGATTGCATGGGCAACCGGGAATGATTTGATGTTTGCGCTGGGGGCGCCAGAGATGATTGTGATGGTTTCATCACTGGTTCTGTGTCAGATCTCTTTCTCCACCGGACGCACCAATGTGCTTAACGGTGCAGCGCATCTGGCACTGTTTATCGCCTATCTGATGACAATATTTGCCTGATTATTATTTTAGACGTACCCCACGGTCCTCTTCAGGACCGTTTTCTTTTCTGCCGATATAACACAATTGATGGCGCGTCTGGTGCCTGACGACGACCTTGACACCCTTTTCAAATAGCAGGCCGGAGGGAAACTCCGGCCTGTCACACTCACTTAGTTATCGGTATCCAGCTCGTCGAAGCTTTTCACCAGGTCATCAATCGCTTTAATCTGCGTCAGGAACTGTTCCAGCTTCGCCAGCGGCAACGCGGATGGGCCATCGCATTTCGCATTGGCTGGATCCGGATGCGCTTCAATAAACAGACCTGCCAGACCAACCGCCATACCGGCACGCGCCAGTTCGGTAACCTGCGCACGACGACCGCCGCTTGCTGCGCCAAACGGATCGCGGCACTGCAGCGCATGGGTAACGTCAAAAATCACCGGTGAGTTGCCGGAGACTTTCTTCATCACGCTGAAGCCCAGCATGTCCACCACCAGGTTGTCATAACCAAAGTTCGCACCACGGTCACACAGAATAACCTTATCGTTGCCGCCTTCATGGAATTTATCCACGATATTGCCCATCTGGCCCGGGCTTACAAACTGCGGTTTCTTCACGTTGATAACGGCACCGGTTTTCGCCATCGCTTCCACCAGATCGGTCTGACGAGCGAGGAATGCCGGAAGCTGAATCACATCCACCACATCAGCAACAGGCTGTGCCTGGCTGGCTTCGTGAACGTCGGTGATCACTTTTACGCCAAAAGTCTGTTTCAGTTCCTGGAAGATTTTCATCCCTTCTTCAAGGCCCGGTCCACGGTAAGAGTGGATGGAAGAACGGTTGGCTTTATCAAAGGAGGCTTTGAACACGTAAGGGATACCCAGCTTTTGAGTAACGGTTACGTAGTGCTCACAAATGCGCATCGCCAGATCGCGGGATTCCAGCACGTTCATTCCGCCAAACAGCACGAACGGCAGGTCATTTGCCACGTTGATGTCGCCAATGCTAACCACTTTTTGTTTCATAGGATCGCCTTAAACGGTAGGTAAAGTGTCATTAATCAATGCAATACAATTTGTTTGTGCGAAATAGTATTAATCTGCGCACGAATCATTTCGCTGATCGGGTCTTCCGGACACTGTTCAACGAAATAACTTAAATCTGTCAGCGCAACATGTTCGCACTCGAGTTGCGCGTATATTAAACCACGATCGCGAATTTCATACGGATCTTCAGGATTAAACTGCAATAGTGCTTCACTGGCACGCAGCGCCAGCTCCATTTGCCGCTCTTCCATCAGTGATGATTTCAGCGTGTCGAGCAGTTTGCGGATCACTTCCGCGTTATCCGCTTCATCCAGGTCTTCGTTAAACAGCTCCGCGACCGGGCTGATGTTCCCCTTCAACCACACTTCCAGCGTGTGCTCATTTAACGTTTCGCCATTGAATGGATTGATTAGCCACATTTCACCATCGAGCGACTCAATACGAAGGATCAGTTGCGTCGGGAAAATCACCGGTACCAGCGGCAGCTCCAGTCTGTTGGCAATCCACAATAAGATCGCCCCCAGAGACACGGCGCTACCCTGCCGATTTTTCAGTACCTGGTCAAGCCAGAGTGCATCAGAAAGACGATAGACGCCGTGGGTATCCGTAAATCCCCATTCGCCGTAAAAAAGTGCCAGCAGTTTTTCCAGTTGCTCATCCTGAGACAGGAGCTGGCTAATTTCTTCTTGCGCCAGACTGACCAGACGTTCCAGTTCGTCATAGACAGTTTGTGTTGGAAAATCCAGACGGATAGACTCCGACGCCAGGATCATCCCATCACACAATGGCGCTTTATTAAATTCGAAATCAGCTAACGACCTCATGCTTACCCCAGTAACGGTATTTTTGTGGTGGCGAGTTTAATGATGATGTACAGCACCACCAGCGCCAGCGGAAATGCGACTAATCGCGCCTGCTGACTGCGCGCCCGACGATAATCGAGCGCAATAAAACCCAAAACGATGTAAATGATAACCCCAAACAGCTTTTCAGTCAGCCATGTCCCGTGCTCAGTGAATGGCAAGATGTGCGCTTTAACCATTAGCGCCACCCCGCTGAGTAATAAAACGGTATCCACAACGGGTGGCACAATGCGCGTCCAGCGTGCGCAGGCAAGACGCGAGTCGGTGTAACGCCACCAAAAACGCAGCGTCAGCAAGCCAACGGAAAGCGCAATACTGATGAGATGAATGTTGAGTAACACACTGAAGGTACTCATGATGGGATGCGTCCAAGCGTAATTCGCTCGTTGCCGCCATAATCACGGCAGGTTTCAACCGTCTGGTAACCCGCACGAGTAAAGACGTCCCGGACGGCCTGCCCCTGCTGCCAGCCATGTTCCAGCAACAGATAGCCGCCGGGCGTTAACACGCGCTGAGACTGGTCAATGATATGCACAATATCCGCCAGTCCCCGATCGCCCGCCACCAGTGCCGACAAAGGTTCAAAGCGTACATCGCCTTGCGCCAGGTGCGGATCCCCTTCGTCGATATACGGCGGATTGCTGACAATCATGTCAAACTGCTGTCCCTGCAAAGCGCTGAACCAGTTGCTTTGCAGCACGCAAACATTGTCGATGCCCAGATGCTGTTTGTTGCGAGTGGCCAGCGCAACGGCATCCGGCATCCGGTCAACCGCCGTTACCGCGCAATCCGGACGTTCGGTTGCCAGCGCCAGCGCAATGGCGCCCGTGCCGGTTCCCAAATCGAGAATGCGGCACGCTGAGGCCGGCAGGCGAGCTAGCGCCTGTTCCACCAGACACTCTGTATCCGGACGAGGAATAAGCGTAGCCGGAGACACAAACAGCGGCAGTGACCAGAACTCCCGCACGCCGGTTAAATGCGCCACCGGCTCACCCCGCTGACGGCGCTCCAGTAATGTGTCGAGCTGTTGACGCTGCGCCTCGGTTAATACCGTTTCACCGAAAGCCAAAATAAAGGTGCGTCCCTTACCGGTAACAAACTCGAGCAAAATCTCGGCGTCACGGCGTGGGCTTTCACTTGCCTGTAATTGGCTTATCGCTTCACGCAGCCAGTGCTGATAATCCATTAATCCTGCTCGGACAACGCCGCCAATTGGTCGGCCTGGTATTCCTGGACAATTGGCTCAATGAGCATATCCAGTTTGCCTTCCATCGCTTCATCCAGACGGTAGAGCGTCAGGTTAATGCGGTGATCGGTCACGCGACCCTGCGGGAAGTTATAGGTACGGTTGCGATCGCTGCGATCGCCACTGCCCAACAGATTGCGACGCTCAGAGGCTTCTGCCTGTTGACGTCTTGCCACTTCGGCGGCACGAATTCGCGCCCCCAGCACCGACATCGCTTTCGCTTTGTTTTTATGCTGCGAACGTTCGTCCTGGCATTCCACTACGATACCGGTCGGCAAGTGGGTAATACGGATTGCGGAGTCGGTGGTGTTAACGTGCTGACCCCCTGCGCCTGATGAGCGGAAGGTATCAATACGCAGATCGGCCGGGTTGATGTCCGGCAGTTCGGCATCCGGCAGTTCCGGCATGACCGCGACCGTACAGGCAGAAGTGTGAATACGGCCCTGTGACTCCGTCGCAGGTACGCGTTGCACACGATGCCCACCGGACTCAAATTTCAGTCGACCGTACACGCCTTCGCCGCTAATTTTGGCAATGACTTCTTTAAACCCGCCATGTTCGCCTTCGCTGGCGCTCATGATCTCTACCCGCCAGCGACGCGATTCAGCGTAACGGCTGTACATGCGGAACAGATCGCCGGCAAACAGCGCGGCCTCATCACCACCGGTTCCCGCACGCACTTCGAGGAAGGCGTTACGTTCGTCATCAGGATCTTTAGGCAACAGCAGAACCTGCAGATGTTGCTCCAGCTGCTCGCATTTATCTTTTGCTTCACGCAGTTCATCCTGCGCCATTTCACGCATTTCAGGATCGTCGAGCATCATCTGAGCCGTCTCGATGTCTTCCTGAACCTGTTGCCAGTCCGTAAAACAGCGAGATACATCGCTTAATTGCGCATATTCGCGCGACAGTGCACGAAAGCGTTCCTGGTCTGCGATAGTACCCGCATCCCCGAGCAGCGCCTGAACTTCTTCATGGCGTTCATGCAGGGCTTCCAGTTTGGCAACGATAGAAGGCTTCATAGGCGTAAATGCACCCTGTAAAAAATAAGATTGGTGTGCTGCTACTCCAGCCCGAGGCTGTCGCGCAGAATATTCAGGCGTTCACTATCCCCGTCACGGGCGGCCTGTTGAAGTGATTTGGTTGGTGCATGGATCAAGCGGTTGGTCAGTTTCCAGGCCAAATCCTGCATAATGGCTTGCGCATCACCACCCTGTTGAAGAGCGGCCAACGCTTTGGCAGTCAGTTCATCACGGATCTGTTCTGACTGACTGCGATACTCGCGGATAGTTTCACTTGCGCCCTGAGCGCGTAGCCAGGCCATAAATTCGCTGGTTTCCTGCGCCACAATGGTTTCGGCTTCCACGGCCGCCGCTTTGCGCTGGGCCAGGTTATGCGAAATGATGCTTTGCAGGTCGTCAACGCTGTACAGATAGGCGTTGGACAACTTACCCACTTCCGGCTCGACATCGCGCGGTACGGCGATATCCACCAGCAGCATAGGTTGATTACGGCGATTTTTAAGCGCGCGCTCCACCATTCCTTTGCCGATAATCGGCAGCGGGCTGGCGGTAGAACTGATAATAATATCGGCATCCTGTAAACGCGCGTCGATATCACTCAGCGAAATCACTTCGGCGCCGACTTCATCCGCCAGCACTTGCGCCCGCTCGCGGGTACGGTTGGCGATGATCATCTTCTTCACTTGATGCTCACGCAGGTGTCGCGCCACCAGCTCAATGGTTTCGCCTGCGCCCACTAACAGCACGGTCACCGTGGAGAGCGATTCAAATATCTGCCGCGCCAGCGTACAGGCGGCAAAAGCTACGGACACGGCGCTGGCACCGATGTCTGTTTCTGTTCGTACACGTTTAGCGACAGAGAATGATTTCTGGAACATGCGTTCCAGCGCACTGGCGTTCAGGTGACCTTTTTGCGAATCCGCAAAAGCTTTTTTCACCTGCCCCAGAATCTGCGGTTCACCAAGCACCAGCGAATCCAGACCGCTGGCAACACGCATCAAATGACTGACGGCGTCGTTGTCCTGGTGCCAGTACAGGCTATTGCGCAAGTCTTCTTCATTAAGATTATGGTAATCGCACAGCCAGCGAACCAGCGCTTCTTGCAGGTTATCCTGCTCTTCAACGCTGAGATACAGTTCCGTACGGTTACACGTCGACAGCACCACCCCGCCCTGCACCATTGGCTGCGCAAGCAGGCTGTCCAGCGCCTGATCGAGCGTATCCGGCGAAAACGTTACGCGTTCTCGCAGCGATACAGGTGCCGTTTTATGGTTAATACCAAGCGCTAAAAGGGTCATGTGTGCGGGAATAGTACCAGCGTTGATAAGGTTAGACTGGGTGCATCATACAGGATGCGTGCGGTCAATAAAAGAGACTGCCCCCTTTTGGAGTAATAGCTTAGTGCACAAATTTGAGCGATTTAAGATAACTTGAACGTAGACGATGTATGATGGCGGCGCTAGCATTAAGAGTTATAACTGCAACGTATCTCAAGGATTTGTCATCATTATGACCCTGCCTGATTTTCGCCTGATTCGCCTGCTGCCGTTGGCGGCCCTGGCTCTTACCGCCTGTACGCTCAACGCGCCGAAAGGTCCCGGCAAAAGCCCTGACTCTCCACAGTGGCGCCAGCACCAGCAGGAAGTACGCGCCCTGAACCAATATCAGACGCGCGGTGCGTTTGCGTATATTTCCGATCAACAGAAAGTCTATGCCCGCTTTTTCTGGCAACAAACCGGACAGGATCGCTACCGTCTCCTGCTGACCAATCCCCTGGGCAGCACTGAACTGGAACTCAATGCCCAGCCGGGCAACGTCGAACTTGTCGATAACAAAGGCAAGCACTACACCGCTGACGACGCCGAAGAGATGATTGGTAAGTTGACCGGCATGCCTATTCCATTGAACAGCCTGCGCCAGTGGATCCTTGGCCTGCCGGGAGACGCCAGCGATTACAAACTCGACGGCCAGTATCGACTGAGTGAAGTGAACTACAGCAAAGACGGTAAAAACTGGAAAGTGGTCTATAGCGCCTACGACAGCAAAATTAAGCCTGCGATGCCGGCAAACATGGAACTGTCCGACGGCGATCAGCGTATTAAGCTGAAAATGGATAACTGGATTGTGAAATGATGACCCACTGGCCCTCTCCGGCAAAACTGAATCTGTTTTTATACATCACCGGGCAGCGTGCGGACGGTTATCACACCTTGCAGACGCTATTCCAGTTTCTTGATTATGGCGACACGATAGGTATTGCGCTGCGTGGCGACGGCGAAATCCGCCTGTTAACGCCGGTGGAAGGCGTTGCACATGAAGACAATCTCATTGTCCGTGCGGCGCGCTTGCTGATGAAGGCGGCGTCTGAAAGCGATCGCCTTCCCAAAGGGAGCGGCGCCGACATCAGTATCGAAAAACGCCTGCCGATGGGCGGCGGTCTTGGCGGAGGTTCGTCGAATGCGGCTACCGTCCTGGTGGCGCTGAATCACCTTTGGCAGTGCGGACTTTCGGTTGATGAACTGGCAGGACTCGGCTTAACGCTGGGGGCGGACGTTCCCGTATTCGTGCGCGGCCATGCGGCCTTTGCTGAAGGCGTAGGTGAAATTCTGACCCCGGTCGAGCCAGAGGAAAAATGGTATCTGGTCGCCCACCCGGGAGTCAGTATTCCGACGCCAGTGATTTTTAAAGATCCCGACCTCCCGCGCAACACGCCAAAAAGGTCAATAAAAACGTTACTAAAATGTGAATTCAGCAATGATTGCGAGGTTATCGCAAGAAAACGTTTTCGCGAGGTTGATGCGGCGCTTTCCTGGCTGTTAGAATACGCGCCGTCGCGCCTGACTGGTACAGGGGCTTGTGTCTTTGCTGAATTTGACACTGAGTCTCGTGCTCGCCAGGTGCTTGAGCAAGCCCCGGAATGGCTCAAAGGCTTTGTGGCGAAAGGTGTCAACCTCTCCCCATTGCACAGAGCGTTACTCTAAATCATTCGGGTTTCAGGAAGATGGCGAAATATGCCAGCACACATGAAACGTGAAAGATGACGAGTAAGCCGGGCAAGCTGAGTTGCGGTGACAACGTCACCCTGTTCCAGACGTTGCATCGCGCTCTTTAATACACCGCATGGAGAGGATACTGCCTGGCCCGCACAGTTTTCGGCAGATTCTTTCCACCAATGGACGCATGCCTGAGGTTCTTCTCGTGCCTGATATGAAGCTTTTTGCTGGTAACGCCACCCCGGAACTAGCACAACGTATTGCCAACCGCCTGTACACTTCACTCGGCGACGCCGCTGTAGGTCGCTTTAGCGACGGCGAAGTCAGCGTACAAATTAATGAAAATGTACGCGGTGGTGATATTTTCATCATCCAGTCCACTTGTGCCCCTACTAACGACAACCTGATGGAATTGGTCGTTATGGTTGATGCGCTGCGCCGTGCTTCCGCAGGCCGTATCACCGCCGTTATTCCTTACTTCGGCTATGCACGTCAGGATCGTCGCGTACGTTCCGCTCGTGTACCGATTACTGCTAAAGTCGTCGCTGATTTCCTGTCCAGCGTTGGCGTTGACCGCGTCCTCACCGTTGACCTGCATGCTGAACAGATCCAGGGCTTCTTTGACGTACCGGTTGATAACGTATTCGGTAGCCCGATCCTGTTAGAAGACATGCTGCAGCTGAATCTGGACAACCCGATTGTGGTTTCTCCGGACATCGGTGGCGTCGTGCGTGCCCGCGCTATCGCTAAACTGCTGAACGATACCGACATGGCTATCATCGACAAACGACGCCCGCGCGCGAACGTTTCTCAGGTGATGCACATTATTGGTGACGTTGCAGGTCGTGACTGCGTGCTGGTTGATGATATGATCGATACTGGCGGTACGCTGTGTAAAGCAGCAGAAGCACTGAAAGAACGTGGTGCAAAACGCGTATTTGCTTACGCTACCCACCCGATCTTCTCAGGTAATGCGGCAAACAACCTGCGCAATTCAGTGATTGATGAAGTCGTTGTCTGTGACACTATTCCACTGACTGACGAAATCAAAGCACTGCCAAACGTGCGTACATTGACCCTGTCGGGTATGCTGGCCGAAGCGATTCGTCGTATCAGCAACGAAGAATCCATCTCTGCTATGTTCGAGCATTAATCGAGCCCGGCTCAAAAACCCGCTGCGGCGGGTTTTTTTATCTGCAACATCTATTTGTATGACTTATGCCTCCTTCACCTGCCATTTAGTTGACAGATGATGCGCTCATGGATGAAACATTATTGTGAACAGATTATTTTCCTCACATGTGATGCCTTTCCGCGCCCTCATCGACGCTTGTTGGAAAGAAAAATATACCGCTTCTCGCTTTACCCGCGACCTGATCGCCGGGATAACCGTTGGGATCATTGCCATTCCGCTGGCGATGGCCCTGGCAATAGGCAGTGGCGTGGCGCCGCAGTACGGCTTGTATACCTCAGCCGTGGCTGGGATTGTTATCGCCCTTACCGGGGGTTCACGTTTTAGCGTATCTGGCCCAACCGCCGCCTTCGTGGTGATTCTGTATCCGGTGTCGCAACAGTTTGGGCTGGCAGGCCTGCTGGTCGCAACGCTAATGTCCGGGATATTCCTGATCCTTTTCGGCCTCGCCCGTTTTGGTCGCCTGATCGAATATATCCCGGTATCCGTTACGTTAGGTTTTACATCGGGTATTGGTATCACCATCGGTACCATGCAGATTAAAGATTTTCTCGGTCTGCAAATGGCCCATGTCCCGGAGCACTACCTGCAAAAGGTCGGCGCGCTGTTTATGGCCCTGCCAACCCTCAACGTTGGCGATGCCGCAATTGGCGTGGTGACACTGGGGATCCTGATTTTCTGGCCGCGCCTGGGGATCCGACTGCCGGGCCACCTTCCTGCACTGCTGGCAGGCTGTGCGGTAATGGGGATTGTGAACCTGACCGGCGGCCATGTCGCTACCATCGGTTCTCAGTTCCACTACATTCTGGCTGACGGCTCGCAGGGTAACGGTATCCCGCAGTTGCTGCCGCAACTGGTATTACCGTGGGACATGCCGGAGTCAAACTTTACCCTGAGCTGGAGTTCGTTACAGGCGCTGTTACCGGCCGCCTTCTCCATGGCGATGCTCGGGGCGATTGAATCTCTACTGTGCGCCGTCGTGCTCGATGGGATGACCGGCACCAAGCATAAAGCCAACAGTGAGCTGATTGGCCAGGGCCTGGGTAACATAGTGGCACCGTTCTTCGGTGGTATCACCGCCACGGCGGCAATTGCCCGTTCTGCGGCAAACGTCCGCGCCGGGGCGACCTCACCAATTTCAGCGGTCATCCACGCGATTCTGGTGATCCTCGCCCTGCTGGTGCTTGCGCCGCTGCTTTCCTGGTTACCGCTTTCCGCCATGGCCGCCCTGCTGCTGATGGTGGCATGGAACATGAGTGAAGCGCATAAAGTGGTGGATCTGCTGCGTCATGCGCCAAAAGACGACATCATTGTCATGCTTATGTGTATGTCGCTGACGGTGCTATTCGACATGGTGATCGCCATCAGCGTCGGTATCGTTCTCGCCTCCCTGCTGTTTATGCGTCGTATCGCGCGCATGACGCGTCTGGCGCCGGTCAACGTAGACGTACCTGACGATGTGCTGGTGCTGCGCGTTATTGGCCCACTTTTCTTTGCCGCTGCGGAGGGATTATTTACCGATCTCGAATCGCGTATCGCAGGTAAACGTATCGTGGTCTTGAAGTGGGACGCGGTCCCGGTACTGGATGCCGGTGGTCTGGACGCTTTCCAGCGTTTTGTAAAACGCCTCCCGGAAGGGTGTGAACTGCGGATCAGTAATCTGGAATTCCAGCCGTTACGTACCATGGCGCGCGCGGGCATTCAGCCGATTGCCGGACGCCTGACGTTCTTCCCGAATAAAGACGCCGCGCTGGCAGATATCAGCTGACGTGTAGCCCAGCCAGGCGAAGCGCCGCCGGACTACAAATGACAGGCAAAAAAATGGCTCCCGTGTGTGGGAGCCATTTTTATAATCAGCTTATTGCTTACGCGTTCAGCAGTTGCTCAGCTGTCGCTTTCACGCTTGCCAGCAGGACTTTGACATCCTCCAGACACACCGTTGGGTTCAGCAGCGTCAGCTTCAGGCAGGTTACGCCATCCGCTTCGGTCACGCCAACGTTGGCGCTACCAGAAGCCAGCAGAACGTCGCCAATACGCTGGTTCAACAGCGCAACGAACGTCATGTCGTCACTGTGCGGACGGAAACGGAACAGCACGCTTGCCAGCTGCGGCGCCATCACCAGTTCCAGGTGTGGCTGAGTTTTCACAAACGCAGCCACATCACGCGCCAGCGTTACGCCGTTATCAATGATTTCGGCATACTGCTTTTTGCCCAGCGCTTCGAGACCCATCCACAGCTTCAGCGCGTCAAAACGGCGCGTGGTCTGCAGCGATTTCGACACCAGATTCGGTACGCCCGCCTCTTCATCAAAATCAGAGTTCAGGTACGCCGCCTGGTAACGCATCAGCTCGTAATGACGCGCGTCTTTCAGCAGGAACGCGCCGCAGCTGATGGTCTGGAAGAACTGTTTGTGGAAGTCCAGCGTCACGGAATCCGCCAGTTCAAGGCCGTTCAGGAAGTGACGATACTGCTCAGAAAGCAGTAACGCCCCGCCCCATGCTGCATCCACATGCATCCAGATCTGGTGTTCTGCCGCCAGCGCCGCAATGTCCGCTAACGGGTCGATCGCACCCGCATCGGTAGTACCAGCAGTGGCGACAATCGCCATCACCTGTTCGCCGTTGGCTTTCGCCTGGGCCAGCTTGTCTTTCAGGTCAGCCAGATCCATGCGTGAGAACGCATCAGTCTTCACCTGGGTGACGGAACGGTAACCCAGCCCCATCAGCGCCATGTTCTTCTGCACAGAGAAGTGCGCGCTTTCAGAGCAAAATACTTTGATTTTGCTCAGGTCGCCGGTCAGACCATTCTGCTGAATGGAATGCCCCTGGCGGGCAAAGAAGGCGTCGCGCGCCAGCATCAGGCCCATCAGGTTGCTTTGGGTGCCGCCGCTAGTGAACACGCCCGCGTCGCCTGCCGCATAGCCCACCTGCTCACGCAACCATTCGATCAGTTTGATCTCAATGATGGTCGCCGACGGGCTCTGATCCCAGGAGTCCATACTCTGGTTGGTGGCGTTGATCAACACTTCTGCCGCCTGGCTAATCACCAGGCTCGGGCAGTGCAGGTGCGCCACGCACTGCGCATGGTGAACCAACAAGCTGTCTTTCAGAAAGTATTCAACCGCACGCTCAATAGCGGCCTGGTTGCCCAGGCCCTGAGACGTAAAATTCAGGTTGATACGTTCGCGCAGTTGCTCAACGGTTTTGCCCTGATACATCTCAGGCTGCTTCAACCATTCAACGACCGCTTGCGTACTCTGCTCGATAGCGTCCTGGTAGGCAGCAATGCTTTGTGCCGAGCCGGACAGAATCGGATTTACGTCTGACATTCGATCCAACTCCGTTTAAACCGGCTTCACGCCAGCGCCCAGCAGGGCATTTTCGAATTTATCGAGGAAAATCTCCAGCTCTGCGTTGGTGATCAACAGAGACGGCAGCAGACGCAGTACACAACCGTTACGGCCGCCACGCTCAAGAATCAGGCCGTTTTCGAAACATTTTTTCTGCAGCAGCGCGGAAAGCTCGCCATCGGCCGGGTAGCAGCCCATGTGATCCTGCGCTTCGTTCGGCTTAACGATTTCCAGACCAATCATCAGGCCCAGACCACGTACCTGGCCGATAACCGGGTAACGTTTCTGCAGGTCAGTCAGTTTGCCTTTCAGCCACTCGCCCTGGGCAGCAACTTTATCGGCAATCTTGTCGTCTTTGAGGATTTTCAGCGTTGTCAGACCGGTCGCCATCGCCAGTTGGTTGCCGCGGAAGGTGCCAGTGTGATGGCCCGGAGCCCACGCATCGAACTGCTTTTTAATGCCCAGTACCGCCAGTGGCAGACCGCCGCCAACCGCTTTGGACATCACGATGATATCCGGCTCAATACCGGCGTGTTCGAAGGCGAACAGTTTACCCGTGCGCGCGAAGCCAGCCTGAACTTCATCGATAATCAGCAGAATGCCATGTTCCTGGGTCACTTTACGAATACGCTGCAGCCACTCGATCGGAGCCGGGTTTACCCCGCCTTCGCCCTGCACCGCTTCGAGGATCACGGCAGCCGGTTTACGCACGCCGCTCTCAACGTCGTTGATCAGGTTTTCGAAGTAGTAGGTCAATGCTTTGACGCCAGCGTCGCCGCCGATACCCAGCGGGCAACGGTACTGATGCGGATACGGCATAAACTGCACTTCCGCCATCATGTTGCTGACGGCTTCTTTCGGCGACAGGTTGCCGGTCACGGACAGCGCGCCGTGGGTCATCCCATGGTAGCCACCGGAGAAGCTGATGATGCTGGAACGGCCGGTAACTTTCTTCGCCAGCTTCAGCGCCGCTTCAACGGCATCGGCACCGGACGGCCCGGTGAACTGCAGGCAATACTCTTTGCCCTGGCCCGGTAATAAAGAAAGTAAATACGATGAGAATTCATCTTTTAACGGTGTGGTAAGGTCAAGCGTATGTAACGGTAAGCCGCTTGTGATGACACTTTGAATGCTCTGCAGCACTTCAGGATGATTATGACCAAGCGCCAGGGTTCCGGCACCTGCCAGGCAATCAAGATATTGATTATTTTCTACGTCAGTAATCCAGACGCCCTGCGCTTTAGCAATCGCTAATGGCAGTTTACGTGGATAGCTGCGGACATTAGATTCAAACTCAGCCTGTCTTGCTAAAAAGGTATCATTGCTCTGTGGTAATGAATTAGCACTTAAAGTATCAATACGGACTTTATCCGTCATCATATCACTCCTACAACCAGGTGTAGATTAACGCCTGATTGAATAAATGGTTATAAGGGTTACCTGTAAAAAAGCGCGGCTAATATATGTTGTTTTAGCCCTGGACTCAATCATTTATTTTTCAACACATTTAGCAGGTGTTTTTTCTTTATAATTCAAAGTGTAACAGCCACCCTTCATTACGAAATCCTAAAGAAATATATCTATTTAATTAACAATTACCGTAGCCAATTGCAACGCATACGATGTTATAAAAACCATGGAATTTTCATGTTTTTATTATTTTTTTACACGTTTTTACCATTAATAATGTACGCGTTTTCTTGTTACGACATGATTTTTCACTTATTTGTCGATAAATCGAATAAAAAAGTCGATCCCTAAATATAAATCACTTAGTATGGCGCGCTTATTTGCAGGCTATGTAAATAAAATTAATGCGCAGCACCCGGTAACGCGTACAGGCGACACGCGTTTTCGACAACAGGAATTCCCTGGGTTGTCAGCAGAAATGTTCGCGGGCGGACATTTCGTAAGGCGAACACCGTTTCCCCTTATGCCGAGAATGAAAATTTTCTAGCCATACTTTTATGGCGCCCTGATATGAGATTGTTATGACTCGCATTTATCCACCATCCGTCGTTGCCAAATTTGGCGGCACCAGCGTCGCTGATTTTGATGCGATGAACCGAAGCTCCAGCATTGTCCTTGCTGATCAAGATGTCCGTTTAGTCGTGCTGTCTGCTTCAGCAGGCGTTACAAACTTACTGGTCGAGCTTTCTGAAGGTCTGGAAACGCATCAACAATTAGATAAGCTTGAGACCTTACGCGCCATCCAATACAACATTATTTCCCGCCTGAAGCAGCCGTCCGTTATCAGCACGGAAATCGATAATCTTCTCAACAACATCCGCCATCTTGCACAAACGGCGACCGTTTCACGGTCTGATGCGCTAAGCGATGAATTGGTCAGTCACGGCGAGCTGATGTCCTCTTTACTGTTTACTGAAGTCTTACGTGAACGGTATGCCGAGGCCGGGTGGTTTGACGCCCGCAGCGTGATGCGTACCAACTCGAGTTTCGGCTGCGCCGAACCCGAACTCAGTACCCTGCACCACCTGGTGGAGACTCACCTGCGCCCTCGTCTTGAGCAAGCGATTATGGTGACCCAGGGGTTTATCGGCCGGGATGCCGCAGGGCATACCACTACGCTGGGACGCGGTGGTAGTGATTACACGGCGACGCTTCTCGGTGAGGCGCTTCACGCCGCACGCGTGGACATCTGGACCGATGTCGCAGGGATCTACACCACCGATCCGCGCATTGCGCCGCGGGCCAAACGGATTGACCACATCTCATTTTCCGAGGCCAGCGATATGGCCGCCTTCGGTGCGAAGGTCCTCCACCCGGCTACGCTGCTTCCGGCAATGCGCAAAAGTATTCCGGTCTTTGTTGGCTCAAGTAAGGATACGGCTGCCGGTGGTACGCTGGTGCATAACACCACCGACAACCCACCTCGCTATCGTGCGCTTGCCGTGCGCCGTAAACAGACGCTGTTGCGATTACATAGTCTGGAGACACAACCGTCCGGTTCTTTCCTGGCGCAGTCCTTCGCCATTTTAGCTCGCCACGCGGTCACGGTGGATTTGGTTACAACCTCAGAAAACAGTATTGCGCTGGCGCTGGACGCGACTCACGCTACCTCAGGTGAAGATCATATACTGACCAGCGCATTGTTTACCGCATTGTCCTCCCACTGTCGTGTGGAAGTGGAAACCGGACTGGCATTAGTCACTTTGGTGGGGAATCGACTGACTCAGGCGGCGGGAGTTTGCAAAGACGTTTTTGCCTGGCTTGAAGGGCAAACTGTGCGAATGATTTGCCACGGCGCGTCAAATGACAACCTGTGTTTCCTGTTGCCCGCTGAAGACGCGGATAGCGCGGTTAAAACGTTACATTATCGGTTATTCGAATAACGTTTCTTATATTCCGTAGCGAATATAAAAGTGCGTTCTATGCAAGGATAATGAACAAGCAGAGTCCTGGTTTTTCAACCAGGACTTTGTATTCAAACCGCAGCCCTCTCTGCCGGGAAACGATTTAGTTATGACGATGAGTGGTATCACCGCGACGACAGCGTTTGTCATAATGGCGTACCCACCAGTAACGGTCACTGATTTGCTCGTGCCCGCCCACTCTGGCTCCCGCCAACCACAGAACACCACCTACAAAAATACTGAGCACGGCACCATGTGCGAAAAACTGTGGCAGATTAAATTGCGGCAATTGGTTTAAAATAGAGTAACCAACCCCCCCCACCATCACCACCAACCCTAAAGCCATGAGCACGTTACCGAGTAACGAAGCGTTTTTGCGTTTCATGTGTCACCTCCGGAACTTTGGGTTGCTACAGGGAATACCCCTAATCCTTATGTGTAAAGTATAGACAACACTGCCGTTCGCAAGTGCGGGAGCGATCACAATTACAAACACTCGCGCAACAAAACTTTACAAATAAGCTACTGAACATACTCAATTTCTAATAGTCCATTTGTGCAATTATTCAGCTTTTGGCGATTAGTACGCAGTTTTTTGTCAAGAGCAGCGTCAGACAGTAAACTACACGTCGTTTATGGAAACACTCAGGACAAAACACGTGACGATTAAATTGATTGTCGGCCTGGCGAACCCCGGCGCAGAGTATGCGGCAACGCGACACAACGCAGGCGCATGGTATGTCGATTTACTGGCAGAGAGATTACGCGCCCCTTTGCGTGATGAGCCGAAATTCTTCGGCTACACCTCCAGAGTAACGCTCGAAGGGGAAGATGTCCGTTTGCTGGTACCGACCACATTTATGAATCTCAGCGGCAAGGCCGTGGGTGCGATGGCCAGTTTTTATCGTATCAACCCCGATGAAATTTTGGTCGCGCATGACGAATTAGACCTGCCGCCTGGCGTGGCAAAATTTAAGCTCGGTGGCGGTCATGGCGGACATAATGGCCTGAAAGACATCATCAGCAAGTTGGGCAATAACCCCAACTTTCATCGTTTACGCGTGGGAATTGGTCATCCGGGTGATAAAAACAAAGTTGTCGGATTTGTTTTAGGCAAACCGCCTGTTTCAGAACAGAAGTTAATTGATGAAGCAATTGACGAAGCGGCACGTTGTACCGAGATTTTATTCAAAGATGGCCTGACCAAGGCAACGAGCCGGTTACACACCTTTAAAGCGCAATAAGCAGCGATGTGCGGCATTTTTCTCGCGTGCTGTGTATAATAGGCAGAGTTATTTACTTTTCTACAATCTGTTTTCCATAACAGGTTGAATATCAAAAGATTAAGGTGATTTAAACATGGGATTCAAATGCGGTATCGTCGGTTTGCCAAACGTAGGCAAATCCACCCTGTTCAACGCGCTCACAAAAGCGGGTATTGAAGCGGCAAACTTCCCGTTCTGTACTATCGAGCCGAACACAGGTGTTGTCCCGATGCCCGATCCGCGTCTGGATCAGTTGGCCGAAATCGTCAAACCGCAGCGTATCCTGCCAACAACGATGGAATTCGTCGACATTGCCGGTCTGGTAAAAGGCGCGTCCAAAGGCGAAGGTCTGGGTAACCAGTTCCTGACGAACATCCGTGAAACCGAAGCTATCGGCCACGTGGTTCGCTGCTTTGAAAACGACAACATCATCCACGTTAATAACAAAGTGGATCCGGCTGACGACATTGAGGTTATCAATACCGAACTGGCGCTGTCTGACCTGGATACCTGTGAGCGCGCTATCCATCGCGTACAGAAGAAGGCTAAAGGCGGCGATAAAGACGCTAAAGCGGAACTGGCTGCACTGGAAAAATGCCTGCCACAGCTGGAAAACGCTGGCATGCTGCGTGCGTTGAAAACACTGACCGATGAAGACAAAGCGGCTATCAAATACCTGAGCTTCCTGACGTTGAAGCCAACGATGTATATCGCCAACGTCAACGAAGACGGTTTTGAAAACAACCCATACCTCGATAAAGTGCGTGAAATCGCCGCAGCTGAAGGCTCCGTGGTTGTTGCAGTTTGCGCTGCCGTTGAAGCTGACATCGCAGAACTCGATGATGCTGACCGTGAAGAATTCATGGCTGAAATGGGTCTGGAAGAACCTGGTCTGAACCGCGTAATCCGCGCTGGTTACGAACTGCTGAACCTGCAGACCTACTTCACCGCTGGCGTGAAAGAAGTTCGTGCATGGACCATTCCTGTTGGCGCAACGGCTCCGCAGGCGGCGGGTAAAATTCATACTGACTTCGAGAAAGGCTTTATCCGCGCACAAACCATCGCGTTTGAAGATTTCATCACCTATAAAGGTGAACAAGGCGCGAAAGAAGCCGGTAAGATGCGTGCAGAAGGTAAAGATTACATCGTTAAAGATGGCGATGTGATGAACTTCCTGTTCAACGTCTAAATAAAATTTGCTGTCTCATGAGGTTTCACTGAATCTCATAACAACGGCAAAATCCTATAAAATCCACGCAATTGCGTGGATTTTTCATTTCACAATGTCTCAATTCATCTCGTAACAACGCTGTCAAAAATGAGTACATGAATGAGCACAACATTCTGCCATCTTCATTTTTAGTGGGTACGATAACGGTATAATAAACAAACAAGGCCCCGTTAGGTTCACTGATACGAATGCCGCACTGCCAAGCTGAAAGAAAAACTCCATTGTCTCAATGATTTCAACTCGCTGAGCAGGCTGATGAACTGACCATCCTCCAGAAGGCCGCGACATACTCGCGAAGCGCCTGCATGGCCTGCGGCCTGAGGATGACCTGGATGTGCCTACAGGCTTGAGGAAATTGCCCAATAAAATCATTGTTATCTCTTACACATCCGGTCCTTATGTGCTGTATGCGAAACAGTGAAAAACCACAAAGCCCCGCGTAGCCTGCGAGGCTTTGTTATCTGGTGCGTTACGTCATCTGACGGGCAATATACCCTGCCCCTTTGATCGCCAGTTGGGCGATCTCGTCTTTATCACAGATAAAATGGACCGGGTTCTCAAGTCCATATCGGCTGCGCCATAAAGAACGATACATTTCGCAGCGCTGCCGCTTGCCTGTCAGCACAATGTCGCCTTGCAGAGAAAAGCCTAAACGCTCGGCCTCATCAAAAAGTTTCATGTCATCCGCCGCCAGCGCCGCCTGACAAAAAAATGTTCTTTCGACTGCGGTGCACGGCAACGAGAACTCGATAAAACGCGTAAACAGCAGCGTGCGCAGAAGGCCCGCATGATGCACGCTATCACAGGCATATTGCAGGATGTCCGCCGAGAAAAAATCGTCATCCTCTTCTTCCAGCATACTGGCGCCAATAAACGTCTCTTTTTTCACCGCCGCATAAACCTGCCCGCTCAGACTGGTAATACTGCCGGCGATTCTTCCCTGCGCGTCAATGTGGATAAGCTTGGTTGTTGAACCCAGTTCGATCATCGTCAGCGGCAGGTTCCTGTAAAGCGACGTCATCAACCCCACGGCCTGAGTCTCTTCCCCCCGCATCAGGTCGATATCCCGCAGGCTGGACCAGCTACGATCCGCCTGCGCATTTTTGATACCAGGGACAAAACGGATCTCCAAATCCAGAGGCAGTATTGCGGGATCTTTTACCTTCACCACCCGGGAGACAAGCTGCTCAAGGCTCACCGGAGCGGTGATATGCGGTATCTCCAGCAGCCCGAGGTTAGAGGTGATCATTCCCGAGGCAATCGCAAAACGCACATCACCAGTCGTCAATTGGTTAGCGTGCAGCAGTTCACTTATCCCTGCGGCAATGGCGTCTCTGAAATCCCCCTGAGAACGGGCCTTCCCGGAGTTAACGCCAACAGCGAGGAGATGTTCAGCAACGATCTCCTCATCGCGTAACAAATAGAACCTGGTCTGGGTTGAACCGCTGTCGATGATAATAATCATAAGCTTGCTCCTGAGGCGGTGGCGTGGGTTTAGAGGCTTTGCTGATAAATGGCGCGAATCTCATCGGCATCAGGCACGCGGGGATTATTCGCAAGCACGACGCGCATCGTGGTAGTGGCATTGCCAATAAACCAGTCGAAATGTTCCTCTTTAACGCCCAGAGAGCTGAGCGACGGCAGCATATTGACGTAGCCCAGCAGCGAACGCACCGCATCAATACTGCTTCTCGCCGCTTCTTCTTCGGTCATATTGAGGGTATTCACGCCAAGCGCTTTGGCGATAGCGGCGAATTTTTGCGGCGCGCTTTGCCAGGTGAATTCCATAAAGGCCATGTAAATGGCGGCAATGCCTTCAGCATGTACGACATCAAGCAACCCGCCCATCGGGTGCTGCAACGCATGGGGCAATGTCGTCCCGGCACAATCAATCGCCATACCCGCTAGCGAACTGGCAAAAGAGACTTTTTCCCACGCCTCAATATTGGCGGCATCGTCATAAACCTGCGGTAAATATTTGCCAATCAGCTCAAGCGCCTGTAATGAAAGCATTTCACTCATCGGATGGGCATTTTTCGAAATAAATGACTCCAACGAATGAAACAGGACATCTGCTCCCGGACCGGCAATAACGCGCCGGGGTAACGTCAGCATTAATAAAGGATCAATAATTGCCGCCTTCGGATAAATCAGCGGGTTCACCAGCCCTTTTTTGTCATTGGTTTGTGGATTCGTAAATACCGCCGTTTTATTCGCTTCACTGCCCGTGCCTGCGGTAGTCGGAATTAACACTACCGGTAGCGCCGAATCAGCCGGAGTTTGTCCAAATACATAGTCCCAAATTCCTCCGCTATTACAGGCCATAAAGGCAATGCCTTTTGCCATATCCATCGCGCTTCCCCCGCCGATGCCGACAATCACATCACATTGCTGTTCACGGGCGAACGCAGCCCCTTCATCGACAAGGGTTGAAAGCGGGTTCTGCATGAAACGGTCAAAACAGACGGACGTCACGCCCGCCTGCGTCAATGCCTCAACCAACGCCGCCAACTGCCCCGTGGGCTTCGCACTATCTGAAGCAATAATCAGCGCCTTTTTGCCGTATTGCGCGGTAATTGTTCCCGCCTGTGCCAGTTTCCCCTGGCCAAAATAGAAATTAACCGGATTAACGAAATTAAATCCTGACATAATTTTTCCCTTATGGTGTGAATTCACGATGAAGTTAATGCGGCGCGCGATGCCCATTAATAATCAGCCATTCGCCTGAACGAGAAGCTACTCAATACGCATCACCGACAGTCCAAAATATATATTTCACCCTGAACCTCAATTGTGATTAATATCGCTTTATTCACCCTAATAATCCCTATATATGAAACACGAGTTTATAATGTGGTATTGTGTGAGCGAATTCATATTTCCAGTTAATTGACTATGGAAATATACCGCCATCAAATAAGCGACCTGGCGGAAATTATCATGACCTCCTCTCCTTCGACTGTGAACGGTGTACAAACGTTACTGCGCGGACTGGCTGCCATCGAAGCGGTTGCCGCAGGACATCATGATTTACGCGCAATCAGTCAGCACATTTCCGCACCGCGCAGTACAACACATCGTCTGATCAGCGCCCTGGTCGCTCAACGATATTTGCGACAAATTTCCAGCCGGGGCTATTTTCTCGGGCCAAGGCTGATTGAGCTGGGCGGCGCATCGCTTGCTGGTTATCCGCTACGCATCGCTGCCCGCCCGCTGCTCGAAGCGCTGGCTCAGCTCACTCAGGACACCGTCCATCTCGGCATTCGCGAGCAAGGCGACGTGTTGTATATCGATAAAATTCCCGGTACCCGCGGGCTGGAGATGCGCTCGCGCGTTGGGCACCGTATGCCGCTGTTTTCGACTGGCATTGGCAAAGCGCTGATGCTCGGCGCGACGATGGCGGAATGGCAGCACTTTTATCGACTGCATAATCCCGGCGCGGACGCCGGTTCCTTTATTCGCAGCATGCACCATTACGCTGAGCGCGGTTACACCCTGGATCTGGAAGAAAACGAACTCGCCATCCGCTGCGTGGCGGCACCGATTCGGGATGCCGGAAATCATGTTGTCGCCGCTATTTCCGTCGCCAGCATCGCCCCCTACATGCCGGATGAACGCATGCAGGAGCTCAGCGGCATCGTAAAACGTTACGCTGAGGACATTTCCGCAGAGCTGGGCTGGGTGGCACATCGAACCTCTCTGATTTATCCCTTCGTCTCTACGCATGCAAAAGGATCCTGATATGACTGCATTGATCGCCCTGGATTGGGGAACCAGCGCGCTACGCGCCTACCGCTTAGCCGCAAACGGTACCGTGACTGCACGGCGGGAACTTCCCCACGGCATCATGAAATTACCCGACGCGCCCAATCGGCTGATGAGCTTCCGTCTGGCCTTCGACCTGGCCTGCGCAGACTGGCTGGCAGCCGATCCCGCCTGTCCGGTTATTGCCAGCGGCATGATTGGCAGCGCCCAGGGCTGGCAGCCCGCGCCCTATTTGCCTGCGCCCTGCGATGCTCGTCAGTTGGCGGAGCAGTTAACCCGCGTCGATGTCGATGACCAGCGCTGCTTCTATATCATTCCAGGCGTTCAGCAAACGAACCTTTTGCCGGAAGTGATGCGTGGAGAAGAAACCCAGGTGTTCGGCGCAATCGCGGGTGATGAACGCCTGCGTGATGTTCAGGCCAGCGGCAGAGAATCGCTGATTGCCCTGCCCGGTACGCATTCAAAATGGGTGAGCGTCACGCAGGAGAAAATTGACCGCCTGCGTACGTTTATGTCGGGGGAACTTTACGATGTGCTGCGCCACCATTCGATACTGGGGCTGACGATGCAGCCCCCTGAAACTCCTGACTGGCAGGCTTTTGCTGAAGGCATCCGCGTCGCCCGCCAGCAGCCAGGCAATTTGCTCGGCTCTCTCTTTTCGGTGCGCACCCGGCTCCTTTGTCAGCAGCTATCGCCGCAACAACAGCCGGACTATCTCTCGGGTCTCCTGCTGGGCAATGAGCTTGCCATCGCGCTGGATGGGATCTCCGCCGATACCGACATCACCTTAATTGGTTCGCAGCCGTTGTGTCAGCGCTACCAGCGCGCCATGGCGATTTTTGAATGCCGCAATCCGGTGTATATCGCTCCCGGAGCGGCGGAACAGGGAATGTGGCAGGTAGCGCGTTACGCCAGTCTTGTGGCCTGATTTCCCGTTGACCTTTTTCTCGACCAACACCAGGAACTGACTATGGATTTTATCACCACGCTATGTCAAACCGGTCTGATTGCCATTCTGCGCGGTATACCGCCCGAACAGGTTGAAGCCGTCGGAGCCGCCCTGTATGAACAGGGATTCCGCATCATCGAAGTCCCGCTTAATTCGCCTGAACCCTTGCTGAGTATTTCACGCCTGTGTCGTATTTTACCTTCGGACTGTTGGGTGGGCGCTGGAACGGTGATGACCGTGACTCAACTGCATGACGTGGCGCAAAGTGGCGGCCAGCTGATTATCTCTCCCCATACCGATCCGGTATTAATTGAAGAGACAAAGCGCGCGGGATTGATAAGCCTCCCCGGGGCGGCGACGCCAGGCGAGGCTTTCAGCGCGCTGGCGAAGGGAGCGGATGCGGTGAAACAGTTTCCCGCTGAGGCGATCCCTCCCGTCGTGGTGAAAGCGTGGCGCGCCGTGATCCCCGCGGCGATCCCGCTGCTGCCCGTTGGTGGAATCACGCCGCAGGCAATATCCGACTATCGCGCTGCCGGAGCCAGTGGATTCGGCCTTGGCGGCGCGCTTTACCAACCAGGTATGACAGCAGAGCAAGTGGCCAGTCGCGCCGCTGACTTCGTGACCGCCTGGAGAACGTCCTCGCCCCTTAATACATAAAAAGAACCAAACGGAGTTGACTATGAAAATTCAAAAATTTACCTCTGGATTATTAACCTCGCTGTTAGCCGCCAGTTCATTACTGCTGGCAAGCCCGACTCAGGCGGCGGATTATCCTACGCGCCAGATAGAGCTGATCGTCCCCTTCGCCGCTGGCGGCGGCACCGATCTGGTGGCGCGCGCATTTGCTGAAGCCTCTAAACCGCACTTTCCGGTCGGCGTTGGCGTCATTAATAAGCCTGGCGGAGGCGGCGCAATTGGTTTTAGCGAGCTTGCTGCATCGCGCCCTAACGGCTACAAGCTGGCGATGGGCACCGCCGAACTGACTATCCTGCCCTCTCTGGGAATGGTGAAGTTCAAAACGGAGGACTTTACTCCACTGGGTCTGTTCAATATGGAACCCAGCGCCGTGACCGTTAAAATCGACGCACCATGGAATACGCTGGAAGAGTTCCTCGCCTGGGCGAAAGAGAATCCGGGCCAGGTCAGGGTAGGCAACTCAGGAACGGGCGCAATCTGGCATCTGGCAGCCGCGTCGCTGGAAGATAAAACCGGCGTGACCTTCAACCACGTTCCTTTCGATGGCGCGACGCCAGCCGTCACCGCGCTTTTAGGCGGGCACATTGAAGCCGTTACGGTGAGCACTGCGGAAGTCCTCAACCAGGTTGAGGATGGCAAGCTGAAAACACTGGCCGTAATGAGCACTCAACGTGACGCCAACATGCCTGACGTCCCCACGCTTCAGGAAAAAAACATCGATCTGTCGATCGGCGCATGGCGTGGGCTGGTTATCTCCAGCAAAACCCCGCAAAACGTGATCGATTTTCTGACCACCGCTATCGCCGCCACTGCCGATGAACCCTCTTTCAAGGAAGCGTTAGCCAAAATGCGCCTCAACTATGTCTGGCTCGATCGTGCTGAATTCCAGGCATTGCTTGAAGAGCAGCAGCGCGATTTCTCCGTCACCATCGAAAAACTGGGCCTCGGTCAAAAATAACGGTGACGTCCGGCCAGCCCCTTCTGGCCGGATAGTCCTAATGGGAGTCGTTTATGGTTGAAAATCCGTTAACTCCGACAACGCCGCCACCAGCGTCTACGGCAGAACGACAATGCTACATTTTGGTCGCTCTGCTGCTCTGTCTGATCGCCGTAGTGGTGCTGACGATTGCCAAAAGCTTTCCTGCAACGTCCATTTCTACGGATATCGGTGCGGGCGCATTTCCTTCGGTTTATAGCTGGTTGCTGATTATTCTCTCGTTGATCTTAATTGCTGGTCAGTTCTCTGGTACCACGCTACGCCAGCTGATGGTTCTACCCACTCGCCCCACTCAGGGGTTTGGACGCTGGACGGGGCCGTTTTGTACCGTCGTCACCTGCGTGGCATACCTCTACGCCATGCAGCTTTTTGGCTACCTGGTCGCAACGGTACTTTTTATGATGCTGATTATGAAAATCTCCGGTATCCAACGCTGGTGGGTTAATGGGCTGCTGGCCATCGTGCTCTCCATTACGCTGTATATCCTCTTTTCGCTGGCGCTTAACGTTCCGCTGCCGGAAAGCAGCCTCCTGGAATCGCTGACTCTGGAGTAATTATGTCCCAATTTGATCTTATACTCGGCGGCGTAAATAGCTTGCTGGCCCACCCGGAAGCCATTTTATTTTCAATGATTGGCGTCTGGCTTGGCATCCTGGTGGGCGCGTTACCGGGCCTGACTGTCACCATGAGCGTTGCCGTAATGCTGCCTTTTACCTACGGCATGGATCCGATTTCTGGCTTACTGATTATCTCCGGCGTCTTTTTTGGTGGCGTTTATGGTGGTTCGATTATTGCCATTCTGCTCCGGATCCCCGGCACGCCAGCCGCCGCGGCAACGGCGATTGACGGCTATGAACTGACGAAAAAAGGTCAGGCCGGTGTGGCGCTGGGCACGGCGACTTTCTCCTCTTTTTTCGGCGGCACCCTCAGCATAATCGTGCTGATGTTCCTCTCGCCGATTCTGGCCGAGGTGGCGCTAAAATTCAGCGCCGCAGAGACGTTTGCGCTGGCCGTTTTCGGCTTAAGTATTATTGCCAGTATTTCCGGTGAATCGCTGATTAAGGGGCTGATCGCTGGCGTTGGTGGTTTGCTGGTCGCGACCATTGGCCTCGATCCGATGGGCGGATTTCCGCGTTTCACCGGCGGTTTTGTCGAGCTGATGAATGTGCCTTTTATCCCGGTGATGATTGGCCTGTTCGCCACTGCAGAAGTGCTTAAGTCGCTGGAAAAAGACGAGGTAGTGAGCAAGACGGTGCAGTACGCTATTGGTCGAATCATTCCGCCGTGGTCTACGTTCAAACGTCTTATTGTCACACTGCTGCGCTCCTCCGGTCTGGGGGTGTTTATTGGCATGATTCCCGGCGCGGGGGCGGATATTGCCGCTTTCGTTTCTTACAATGAAGCGAAGCGCTTTGCCAGGCCGGAAGATCAGTTTGGCAAGGGTGAACTCAAAGCGGTTTCGGCCTGTGAAGCAGGCGCTAATGGCTGCACGGGCGGCGCGCTGTTACCTATGCTGACGCTGGGAATTCCTGGTGACGCCACGACGGCGGTAATGCTGGGCGCGCTGACGCTACAGGGAATGCAGCCCGGGCCTCGACTATTTACCGAACACAGCGATACGGTCTATATGCTGTTTGTCGGAATGCTGTTTTGCTATCTGATGCTGCTTATTCTTGGCCTGGTTTCCGTTCGTTTCATCGCCAAAATGATCAACATTCCCAAGAGCGTCCTGACTCCGCTGATCCTTGCACTGTGTATCGTCGGCACCTATGCTCTGAACAACAGCATGTTTGACGTCGGCATTATGCTGGTCGCGGGCGTGATCGGCTATTTCATGCAAAAAGGCGGTTTCCCTGCATCTCCTGTCGTGCTGGCACTCATCATGGGGCCGATGGCGGAAAGTAACTTCCGTCGCGCGATGTCGCTGTCCAACGGGAGTTTTGATTTCATTTATACCCGTCCCATCACCGCCACGCTCCTGCTATTGGCGATGCTGACTCTGTTTGGCCCAATGGTACGCAAGGCCATAGCCGCAAGACGCGCACGTAAAAATCAGTTGCTCTCCTGAATGAGCAGAAACGGGCAGAAAATCCGTCACTGTTACACGGAATTTCTGCCCGCTGTGGCGAAATCACGGCGCGGTTACATTTTTATCGCACAGAATCGGTTATTGTTATCGTACTGATCTTAAACATGAATATGACCACTGTATCAGGGTGAATTATGGATGCTCAACCTACCGAAATTACGGGAGTACAAACCCTACTGCGCGGTCTTGCTGTTATTGATGCCGTCGCGTCAGGATGTCGGGATTTACGCAGCGTCGGCGAGTTTACCGGAACCAGTAAAAGCACGACCCATCGGCTGCTCAGCGCGCTGGTACAACAGCGTTTTCTTCGCTTCACTCACCACGATGGCTATGCGCTCGGCCCACGCTTAATTGAGCTCGGCACCCGTTCACTGGAAAATACGCCGCTTTATCCTCTGGCGCGCCCCTTCCTGCAACAGCTGGCGGATTTTACCCGCGACACGGTTCATCTGGGGCAACGGGAAGGCGCGGAAGTCCTGTATATCGATAAAATTCCTGGCCAACAGGGACTGGAAATGCGCTCGCGTATTGGGCATCGCATGCCGCTGGTGCTGACCGGCATTGGCAAAGCGCTGTTACTCGACGCGGATGAATCCGAATGGCGTCAGCTTTTTTTAGCCCATGGCGAATTATGTCATCTCCCGGACTTCCTCGGCCGAATGCGCGGCTACGCCGACGCAGGCTTCGCGTTCGATCTTGAAGAAAATGAGCCGACGATTCGCTGCGTGGCGGCTCCGGTTTACGATGCCGGAAACCATGTGGTCGCGGCCATCTCCGTCGCCAGCACGGTCATCTATATGCCGGACGCGCGCATGCAAGAACTCGTCCCTCACGTCAAAGAGTGCGCTAAAAAAATATCGCAGGAACTGGGCTGGCGCGCCCCTTCTTTTACCCCGTAATCCCACCGCTTAATGTCAACATCCTTGAGTGTTAACGGGCGACATATCGATTGCAGCTATGTCGTCTGTTGCTGTCCCGCGAGTAGAGTGCTCCACTGCCGGGTTCTCCAACATGCAGGTTCGAAAACACACTCTTTTTCGTGCAAGAGAAGGATCGTTGCCAGCCGCGAATGTCCTTTTAGCCTCCTGACGCTGACTTCTGGCTTCAGCCAGAGAAACATCGGGGTAAACGCCAATAGCGGACAGGAATAATGAATAAAACCGATCGGCACGATCGACAGAATCGATTATGAACAAGCAAATGCTTTATCGTCGGACGTGGAAAACTAATCGAAAAAGAAGGACCAGACACAGCGGCAACGTGGAAAACGGTGTGTGTAGCAGCCTGCAAGGCCTGGCGGTCAATCTATTTTTGACGCAAAGAAACTAAGGTGAACTATAAGAGCAGGTTATCATTCAGATAAGCAGAATAGATTTTTTGTTTATAATTTATTATGTTAGCTTAAATTAAGATGCGGGATCGCACTCATCCTGGCTGCAATTCTGGTCTTATCTGATAGCACCACGCGTGCGGGAGGAAAAAATGAGTCAACCTGTTTATCAGAATATCGCGCAGGAAACGAAAACCTCCCTGGATGAATGCTTTGCTCAGCGTGTGATTCCTCTGGAGCAGCAGTATCTCGCCGGGCTTCAGGCGCTGAGAACAACACTTTTCGGTCAGCAGGAAATGGCTGAGCTTTCACCCGCGCAGCGTGACGAGCTGACCGCCTGGGTTGACGAACTCGATCGTCGCATCATCACCTACCAAACATTGTGCACCAAATATCTGAACGCCCTTAACTCTGAGCAGCAGCGTGAATTAATGACCTTTATGCTCTTCGGCGATACCCGGACAGCACGGGCACAGAAGAATATCCAGGAACATATACAGCTGCGCAGCGAAGCCGTGAGCAGAATCAACGAGCGGCTGGCCGATCTGCACTCTCCTGAAGCGCTCGAACGTCAGCTTCAACAGCGGCTGGAAAAAGAAATCCACATCCGCCGTTTTCTTGACGAATCCACCCACTATCGCCCTGTGCGTAAAACAGGCTGAACGGTTGCTCAGCTTTTATTGCCGGATGTCGGCGTAAACACCTTATCAGGCCTACAGATGTGGAACCCGCAGGCCTGATAGCGCGGCGCCATCAGGCATTTTATCTCTGTCGTCAGCCCTCTTCGCTTTCTGATTCCCCGGCAGTAAAAACTGGTTCAATGCGCTTGATACCCGCGCTGTTAATAATGATGCGTGCCCGCTCCAGAAAACTCTCTTTGCCATCCGTCACCCGATGAATAAGGTTGATGTGATAGACCTTTTCCCCGTACAGCACCTGCTCATCATCCAGAGTCGGTAATTCATTCAGCAACTCATCGGTGTATTTCAAAAAAGGGGTGATATCCAGGCGCGTAATATCCATCACAGAACGATTCACGGCGGAAAACATCTGGTCCCCGCCGCGCAGATGAACGTGTTTGGAGTAGTGCAAAATGTCTTCGCTCAGATAATAGTTTTGAATATCCAGAATGTGCACCTTACGGCGCATCGTCCTGACGTCATCGGGTAGCTGACGCTCCCCCACAAAGACGAAAGATTCGTTGCACTTACCGACCGGAGAGCGCAGGTTCTTATAAATTATCTGCTGTCGGTCAGGTAGCCAACGGCGAAATGTCGAAAACAATCGCGCCCGAAATCCCTCTTTCATTCTGTCTTTAAAGATATAGCCAATCACCATTGCGAGAAATAGTTGAAAGCTCAGCGCTCCATATTTCCCCTGCCAAATAAACGCCACCGCCGTCGCGAAAATCATCGCAATTGCCGCGGCGATTCCGGCAATGGTATGCGCCAGAAAGGTCTCGCCTTTTTTACGCCGGATATCCAGATACATTGGACTGCTGATATATTTTTTCAGGGTATTAACGTGATAAATCACCAGTTCGTTATCCGAATTAGGTGACGGGAAAGTCCCCGGATGATTGGCTTTGCGATACAGCATCTGCTCGCGCCAGAAAATACGCAGAGTATCGTATCCCGGTGAAGGCGAAAGATCATTGAGCAATTTACGCCCATAGTGCGTCAGCATCAGTGAGAGGAATTCGTCACCATAGTCAATGATGCGTAACGCATTGACCTCAGCCACCTTTGACATTTTTATCCGCATCCGACGATAGTTATTGAGAATATCCTCTGCGGTGGCGGCGAAGCTCAGCAGCGCCTGCTCCTGTTTGTCTTCGCTCAACTTGCCGATATAACGTACCTCTACGTGAAGCGCCCGTTTGAAGGTCAGGCAAAACATTTTGAGTCGGTATTCAAAACCCTGCGCAGAGGTATCTTTGCTCTGTTCGGTAATTAACCGTTCAATTGTCCCCAGCGTCTTCGGCACGCTGACGGACAATTTACGCAGCGACAGGGTGGGAGGACGCAGGCGAATATAGTTCTTCAGGTTTTGCTGAAAGGCCTGCGGCGGAAATGTCCAACGATTGATCTGCAAACTGGAAGGAAAGAATAGCCAGGTTTCAATATGGTAGTTTTCGCTTCGTAGAGGTTTGGTTCCGACTTTCTGCGGGAAAAAAATCCGCTGCTTAATTTCGATACAGCGTTTTCCTGATGCTTTTATCGTATCGCCTGGCATCTTTGCCTCCTGCAAATCAGGCGGTAATTTGAATTACCGCCTTCACATCAATGCTACCAGAGGGCGCTATTGAACCCCATCAGCGGCATGACATATTGAGTCCATAAAATCAGTAACACCCAAATAATAGCCATCTGGATAATACCATATTTGAAAGACTCGCCGGTCGAGTAGTGATCGAGCAGGTAACTGATGTTTGCGGGTTTAGAGTTAAAGTAGAGCACGTAAACCTGGTTAATCAGGAATGCCATCGGCAGACAGAATCCCACCACGTCCCAGCCGAACTTTTTAGCGATACTGATAATGATCGGGAACATAATGATGGTACGTGCCGTTTTACTTTCGCTCACCAGCGTGGTGATGGCGAACACGCCGCTCAGTACGGCAAAGACCAACAGTTTGCCGCCACCTGAAGGGTCGATCTGCCATTTATCAAACAGGCTGTGAATATAGAGGCCGACGATATCCGTCTGATCGACCATTCCGCCAAGGACGTAAGCACCAAAGCTGAACATCAGCATATGCCATGGAATGTCCGCGTCGTTCCACTTCATCACGCCCAGAGCCGGAAGTTTGCACACCGAAGGCATCAGAACAACGCAGGCACCCGCCACGGCGATAACTTCGGCACGCATACCGTGCACCCGGTCGGTCGCCCACAGCAACAAGACGATAATAAAGGTCAGCGCCGCGCGAACTTCACCCGCGCTAATCTTACCGAGCTGCGCCAGTTCCCCTTTCAGGCGATCCATGCCGCCTTCAATTTTCGGCTTAGCATCTTCTTTCTTAATGGGGAAAATCCAGCGAGTTCCGGTGTACCAGGCAATGGCACACTGAATCAGCGCCAGTGGACACAGGGCAATGAACCAGTCGCCGTAATAGACTTTGAATCCCGCCTGCTCCATCATCGCGACCGCCAGCAGGTTAGCTGCGGAACCGGTAATAAAGGCGCTGGCCGACACGTTATTCGCCAGCAGGTTCAGCAGCACCATGTTGCGCCCGACGTTATTGCGTTTTTCCCCGCCGGTCGCACCGTAGATGGCGGCGATAACCATAAACAGCGGTAACAGCAGCGCCGTTTTCGCAGAGGTCGCACTGATGAACGCCCCGAGAATCAGGTTGAGTAATATAAAGCACCAGAACAACAGCGAGATATTATTCCCCATACGTACCAACAGCCAGAGCGACATACGCTTCGCCAACCCTGTCACCACCAGGGCGCTGGCCATGATGAAGCTGGCAATGTTCAGGATCATTACTGGCTCACCCAGCATGGCAAACGCAGGACGCATCTTCATTGTGCCGGTCAGGATCACCGTGACGACCACGATAAGCGAGGTGAGATAGTTCGGAATCGCCTCCGTCAACCACAGCACCAGCGAGGCAAGAAAAATTCCCGTTGCGCTGTAACAGTTGGCCGGAGGAACTTTGGTTTGGGTATCGAACATTTCGATAGGCCCGACCCACTGCAAATGAAAGAACAGGAACAGCAGGATAGCCAGCGGCATACCGATGAATTTGATCCGCTCCATCCAGATACCGGCTTTAATCTCCTTGAATTTCTCCAGAGAGTAATTGCTCATATCCAGCGGATCGAAAACTTTCTTAGCGCCTTTGTCTGACATGGCCATGTCTCCTTATGCGCCTCCGGGGCAGCAAGCTACCCATGGAGGCGTGAATTTCACATGCCAACAACCTGTCTGGCGGCTTTCAGATAATTCGTGTTAGGCAGTTCGTCGAGCCCCAGCGCCGCAACCGCTGCCTTAATTCCGGCATAATCTTCACTTTCGCAACAGGCGGTTTCGACCATCGCACCGTTAAACCATACCTGCGCGTATTCGCTGATGATGCCGTTAACGGAAAAACCGTAGCGCATTTTCTCTACTTTAACCGGTACTAAATCGCTACTGGCCCGCGCCATATTGGTAAATTCTTCCAGGGTATAGCACTCTTTATCCAGCGCCATGTTGACCTGGAGATGCTGCAAAATGGTGGCTAACTCCTCACGCTGCACCGGGAATTGAAACTTGCCGCGCGGCTGGAAGATCTCATAGCCTTCCGGGGTTTCGCCGGTTTTCGTTTTGATATCCAGCAGACCGTCGCGGACTTTAACGTTAACCGTATCGGTATGTAGCGACAGAAAGTAGGTCTCTTCCGGCATCTTACGAGCCTTAAATAATGTGGCTTTGGCATCCCACATTTTTTCTTTTACCCGTTCGATAATGCCGTGGCCGAATACGCGGAACTCCGCGCGAGGAATGATTTTTTCAGCGTCGCTCGACGACGTGGCGGTATTCTTATCCATATGCGTAGCCATTGTGATTCTCCTGTTCCATTAAGAATGGTGAATGCCGCTATTTATCCCATTCGGTAAAAGGATGGGCGACCAGATTGGAGTTGAAGTAGCGCGGATCGCCGCTCACCTCTTCACCAATCCACTCGGGTTTATCGAACTGCTGATCTTCACTTTTCAATTCCACTTCTGCGACGATCAGTCCGGCGTTAACCCCCATGAATTCGTCGATTTCCCACACCACATCACCCACCGGGATTTTGTAGCGTTTCTTTTCGATAATGGGGCGCTCTGCCAGCTCATCCAGCATGGCACAGCAATCGGCATACGGAATTTCGTATTCATATTCAGTTCGCGTTGCAGAAACGGTAACTCCCTTGATGGTCAGGAACGCCTTATCGTTTATCGTCCGGATACGAACGGTTCTCTCTTTTATACTGCTGAGATATCCCTGACGATAAACGGTTCCCTCTGCAAGTGCGCGCCACTGCTCTGAGCACACCAGGAATTTCCTTTCAATTTCTTTAGCCATCTTAAGCCTCTCATTGTCGGAACATCTGTCGATAGTTATTCACTATCTCTCTTAATTGACTCCATATTAGGCAGGCTTCTGACAGGATTAAAAATTGTAAATCAGTATCAGACCTATAAGCTCAGTTTATAGGTTGATGCCGATCACATTTATTATTTTCTCATTAATTTTAGAGAGTTAAATTTGATAGGGGCGTAAGGAATGTGTTCGGCTTATAGGCTGTTTTTTCAGACATAAGCGTATGAGTCCTTGTTGTATCAAGGATAATGAACAATGCCACTTAGCGATGATTATGGAATATATTTTCCAGCAGCTCAGGAAAACTCCCCCACTCATTATCTGGAGTGTCATCATAAAGCAGTGAAATAAAGCCGAGGGCGGCGCGGGACAGTGAGTGCTCCCCCTGGTAAACAAGGTAGTAATCTACCGCGAGATTAAAACCTTTGACATGAAGTTCAACCAGCTCACCGCTGTTCAACTCATCGGATATCGCCAGATGAGGAATCACGGTTACGCCATAACCGCTGCCGATAAGCCGTTTAGTCGCCTCCAGATTAGAGAGCGTCACACGGTTTTGCGGAGCGGTGTTCGCTGAGTGACGTTTAAACCACGAATTTATTTTGGCTCTTATCCGTGTTCCTTTCTCACGCATAATGAAAGGTGATTGTAGTAATTCATCCGGACTCATATCCTGCCCGGCACATGTCGCCAGGGGGGAGTGCTTGCCCACCACTACTTTGTAGTTTTCCCGATGCAGAAATACCTGTTGTAACGGAGAGCGAATTACGGAACGTCCGGCAAAACCGATCTCAACCTCGCCGCTGGCGACCAGTTCCGCAATGTGGTGCGAGTTACCAGTCAGAATTTCCAGTTCAATTCCCGGAAAGCGTTCGTGGAAACGCTGAATAAAACGCGTGAGATAGTAAGTGCCCATCACGCCCGTCGCCCCGATGGTCAGACGGCCTACCTGTAGTGTACTGATGTCCTGAAACACGCTCTGTACTTCATCAAAAAGATGAAAAATACGCTGTGTGTATTCAAACAGGACTTCGCCTTCTTTGGTTAAACTAATTTGCCGACGGGAACGATCGAATAATGACACCTTCAGATAGCTTTCCAGTGCCTGGATCTGCATGCTGATGGCGGGCTGAGATAAAAAGAGTGCCTGTGCGGCCTTAGTAAAACTGCCGCTGATAACAACCTGGTTGAACGTCTTAAAATGGTCAATATCCATATTTAGGTACCAGCGGTTAGAGGTGCGTTTAACGATTCTGAATATGAATATACCGAATTAACACAGAAAAAGCAGGGGAGCATCCGTTCGTTTTACTGGATGACGTATTCCGGAAACCGCATGAGAAAAGGTGATAATGCCTCGCTGTCTCTAAAAGCCGAAGCGCATCCACGCAAACAGGGCGTTACCATTGTTATACGTACCTGTTCCGGGGTTATAGGGGAGGCTTTTGGCATTTTACACTGTCGTTCATCCCGCAGCTGCAACGGTGTAGTTCTGGCCAAGGACCAGTTGAGCGGATTCGCGTTTAAACTCTGCGCTGAAATTTCTTTTTTTCATTGGGACACCTGTATTGTTCTGAGATGAGCATATCACCTCTGCTCAGGTGGCCAAATTCAATAAACCACTACAGTAGAAATAAAAGGGATTTTGCGAATTTAACTAAAGGTGGTTAAGTAATAAGTGAATTAGCTCAGTTATATTACCAGGTGATAATAACCATTATTTGCAAGTAAAGAGTTAAAGTCGAAATTGCAATTTTCTGCAGGTAGACCAATGACGCTTTCTTTTGGCATCCGAAATTTTTATATTTCCGATCCAGAGGGGAATCTGCTTGAAATAGGAAGCACGAACGAGAAGTTAGGGGGCGCATGACGGAGCAGTTGCAGGCATGCTGACCTCAGCTATACAGAGGTGTCATATATGGCGATAGCCAAAACGTCTGCAGTCCCCAACGAGTTTAGTGTTGGTCCGGATAACCGTGTATCAACAGTCGGGTGTTATGCCTCAAGTAATGACACCCCTGTTAGCCTCCAAGCGGCGTAAATAACTCAATCAAGTTTTCCTCCGGATCGTACAGATGAACCACTCTCACACCCCATTCTGGCATATCTATTGGCTCGTTAATGAATTTAATCCCTTTTAACGAATAGGCCTCAAAGCTTTCATCTACATTATCAACCTCGAAACAAACCATTGATTTTTCGCGATATATTATCGATTTTTCTCTGTCAGCATTTCCAATAATTGGGGCCATCAGATCAGAAGTAAAGATAGCAAGACCTTCTATACCTTCGGCGACTTTGAAGCTGGCATAGCAATCTTCAATATCCCAGACAGCTTCCAAACCAAGCTTCTGGGTGTAGAAATTGAAACATTTGCGGTAATCTTTGACTAACAGTCTTACATTGTTGAATTTCATATATTTTCCCTTATATATTACATAAACCACAAAACGCAAGTTTGAACATCTGAGCGTGACTATTAATTTGGCTTATCAGAGATAAGCTCTGTCAAAATTCAGATATATCATCCTGGTGCTCCTTTGTATTCCTGAAAGTGCGATTATTCCAGTTCTGTTCCTGTATATTCTCTCATTGAGCTTATTGTTTGCGTTGACGACATCAGATTATAGCTTTTCTTAGCAAGTTAAAAGGTGTGTATCTGACTAATAGCACAACCGTGTTTGCATTTTCCCGCTGTGACCGTCCTGCAAGTAACCTGAAAGGCGTCGGGTATTAGCACTTAACGCCTTAAGTATTATTTTAAAGTTTTTTCCGACGAACAAGTCGCTTGAAGAGGAGAACGCCCGCCTCAAGAAGCTGCATGCCGAAGCCATGCTGGATAAGGAGGCACTCAATGCCGTAATGCTAAACCTAAAGTTGGCCTGGACCACGAAGTAAGACCTTACAGGCAAAAAATAATCCTCAGATGTCCCTGCCGTTTTATGAATTTCATTCATAGCGGCTATTTAATGTGCGTAATTATCTTTCCTCCCGACTTCGTTAGTCTTGGTCACATGCGGACACACTCTTTATGTCCTGATATGACCAGCCTGAGTGGCTGGCCAAAGGTATCGTCTGATAGGGGTTAAATACTCTTATCGAAGAAGACGTCCAGCTTTTGCAAAGCCTTGTCGACGTACTCAGGAACCCAATACGTCTCGATATGGGTAGCGCCATCGATCAGGAAGAGTTCTTTGTCTTTTGTACCGGTGGCTTTCGCAAACGCATCTTCCGTCATATAGAGCGTGTCGGCTTTTGTACCAGCAATCATCAGCAGCGGTTTATTGATGAGATTGATATGGTCCGTAACGTCAAAACTCATCAAATCTAACAGGCTACTTGTCGTGTATTTAAACGTAGAGTTCGGGTGCGCGTGAGTTTTCCAGTAGTACTCATAGCCCTGTCGATATAAGGCAAAAGGCAACTTAGCGATCTGTTCATCAGTCAGATTGGCATCACCGGAGTACAGGACTTCGCCTCCGGAAGCTTCCTGAGCACGTGCGTCAGAAGCCTGCTGAAGACGCTGCTGAATAGTATCCAGCTGTGAGTCCTGAAAACCGTTGCGGCGCACCAGGCCTGAATTAAACATGCTGATGGTTGCGATCGATTTAAACCGTTGATCCGTTTCGGCCGCAACAAGTGAATAACCGCCACCTCCGCAAATACCCAGCAGACCGAGGCGGGAAGTATCCACTCCCGGATACTGGCTGATGTAGTCAGCCATGCCGTGGATATCCTCGATGCGATTAGCGGGTTTATCCACGCTGCGAGGCATCCCACCGCTCGCGCCCTGATAAGCCGCGTCGGCAGTAATCGTGATGTAGCCCTGCTCGGCGAGACGCTGGGCATACAAACCTGCGACCTGCTCTTTTACGCCGCCATTCGGATGTGCAACCACCACGGCAGGGTATTTTTTGGCGGGATCGTAGTTAGCAGGGGTATAGACATTCGCAGCTATCTGTATGCCATGCAGATCGTACTTCACCGGATGAATGTTGACCTTGCCTTTGACGTTCTCAGTAATGGCGCCGTCATAGGCCAGGGTGAATGGATTTTTTTTGTAATCAGCCGCATTGACTGAGGTGGCCCCGGTTATTGCCGTGAGCAGTATTGCAGTTAACAGATTGAATTTCATGGTCTCTCCCGATGAGTTTCAGGCTTGCGGATTTAAATGTGCAGACTCAGGTTAGAGAGAGAGGCCTGTCAGCATCGTGACAGGAAAATAACATTTTTGTCAGCAAGCAGGCTGAGATGGCTTCATGTTTCTGACAATGCTGTCAGGTAAGCGTCAGCTTTATGTTGGCAATCAAGAGGCAGAATAAGCCCGATTGAACAGTTAAGAGGAAATCCCGTTATGCGCCTGTTGCTAGTCGAAGATGAAGAAAAAACGTCAACCTATCTCAACCGTGCGTTGAGTGAATCGGGATTTACGGTAGATGTCTCTGCAGATGGCGCTGAAGGTCTTCATTACGCACTGGAGCTTGACTACGACGCGATAATCCTTGATGTGATGCTGCCGGGGATGGATGGCTACCGGGTACTCGAGGGGCTGCGAGCCGTCAAACAAACGCCGGTACTGATGCTCTCGGCCCGCGGTTCGGTCGACGAGCGCGTCAAAGGTCTTCGGCTTGGCGCGGATGATTATCTCCCCAAGCCCTTCTCTCTTATCGAACTAGTGGCGCGTATTCAGGCACTGGTGCGTCGCCGAGCTACGGATGGCGCAGACATCACCCAACTGCAAATTCACGATCTGCATCTCGACCTGCTGGCCCGCCGCGTATTTCGCGCCGGAACGCGACTGGAGTTGACCGCAAAAGAGTTTTCCCTGTTGAGTCTTCTGGCCCGCCATCAGGGGGAGATTCTGTCAAAGATGATGATTGCCGAGCAGATATGGGACATGAATTTTGACAGCGATGCCAATGTGGTTGAAGTCGCCATTAAACGTCTGCGAGCCAAAGTGGATGCCCCGTTCGACGTCAAACTGTTACATACCGTTCGTGGCATGGGGTATGTCCTCGAAGTCCGGTCGGAATAAATGAAGAGGCTCAGCATGCCTAAACGTTCCATCTCCGTTCACCTGGCGCTGATGTTTGCCTTATCCGCGCTGCTGATTGTGTCTATTATCGGTATCCTGCTCAGAAGCTCCTTACATGACTCTTTGCAAAAGCAGATGCACAACGAGCTGCTGTTCCGGGAATCATTAATGAGTCCGTGGATCGCCGCACGAACCTCGGCTGACGGCTGGTCGACGTTGGCTAATAAATTTACTCTGCTAACCAATTCTGAAGGTGAGCGCGTTCGTTACTGGATAGTGAGCGATAACCCGCGCTTTAGCATGGGGGGAATACCACCGGTGGGCGTTCAGTGGTCTTCTTTGCAGGAGGGATTTAATAAAGTGCCCGGCGCATCGGAAGGTGCATGCTCACTGTTCCTGTTAGTGAAAACCATCCCCGCCAACGGTGAAAGGCCTGAGCTGCGCTATGTGGTTGCCATCGACTCTACGCCGTATATGGGCACACTCGATGCGTTCACACGAACGCTGCTGATTATTGTCGCGCTGGGCGTATTGATTGTCGCCTTACTGGGATACGTTGTTTCACGGATTGGCCTGCGTCCGGTGGGCATGCTCAGTCAGCAGGCACAACACCTTGCACCAGGTGACCATGGCCAGCGCCTGAATACCTGCGCGTTGCCCGAAGAACTGCAGCAACTGGCATCATCATTTAACGGTGTGTTAGAGCGTCAGGAAATCGCCTGGCGACAGCTCGAGAGCTTTAATGCCGATGTTGCGCATGAACTTCGTACCCCGCTGACTAACCTGATCGGCCAGACGCAACTCGGGCTATCACGCCGACGTTCACATGATGAACTGGAAGAGTTATTGGGTTCAAACCTGGAGGAGCTTGAACGCATGACGTCGATAGTTAACGACATGCTGTTCCTGTCTCATGCGCACGCGGGTGAACATGCTTCCCAGCTTACGCAAGTCTCCCTGCGCGAAGAAACCCTGAAAACAGCGGAATATGTTGAACCCTCTTTTGCTGAAAAACAGCTTTCGCTGGAGGTTCAGGGCGACGTCACGGCGCATATCGACAGGCGGCTGTTTCACCGTTCACTGGCTAATTTGCTGGAAAATAGCGCCAGGCATTCCCCCTCCAATAGCACGGTTACGGTGCGCTTAAGCGAAAAAGGCAATCAAGCTTGTGTAGACGTTTCTAACCCTGGCGATCCGATAGCGCCAGAGCACTTACACCGGCTTTTCGAACGGTTCTATCGTGTTGACACCTCCCGAGCCAGGAGTGATACCCATCATGGGCTGGGCCTGTCGATTGTCCGTGCCGTCGCCATTATGCACCGGGGAGATGTCTTTGCCCGTAGCGAGAACGGTATCAATACCTTTGGCCTGACGTTTGCTAAACAGCCTGACGCTATCCGAACCGGGAGACTTATTTCAGAGACAAAATCGGGATCTCCGCGCGCAAAGCCTTCTGACAAAATTGTCAGAGAGTCGTCAGTCTGATGTCAGGCTATCTGCGCCAGAATCACTGCTGATACTCACCACGGCTGATTGAAGGAATGAAACAGTGAGAATGAAAAAGGTATTTAGCGGGTTTCTGGCGATGATGGTCATGGGGCTTCTGGGGCAGCCCGCGTTCGCATCAGAGGATTCATCCGCACACGCCCGCACGCTGATTATCTACTTTTCACAACCAGAGGAGATGAAAGCTGGTGCCGTGGATGGTTTTTCCGGGGCCAGCGTATTACAAAAAAATACGCCAGAGACCGGCAGCACGCAGTTTATTGCGCAACTGATTCAGAAGCAGACTCACGGCGACCTGTTTCGCATTGAAACCGCCACTCCCTACCCTCGCCAGCATGATGCACTTTTGCGCGTTGCCGAAAAGGAACAGCAAACGAAAGCCAGACCCTCGCTAAAAACGCCGCTCCCTGACCTGAGCGATTACGACACCATTTACGTCGGCTACCCCATCTGGTGGTATACCATGCCAATGGTGATATACAGCCTCTTTGAGCAAAATGACTTTGCAGGCAAAACGGTCGTTCCCTTTACCACCCATGGTGGCAGCAGGTTAGCCGACTCCCTGCGAGAAATTGCTCGCATGCAGCCACAGGCCAAATTAGTCACTCGTGCGCTCGCGATCTCGCGCAACGATATTTCAGCTCCTGACGTACCCGCGCAGGTTGAGCAATGGGTAAAACAAGTCCAGCCACAGCGTTAATCCCTCGACATGAAGAAAATTTATATTTTCCAGGTCATGCAGGATGCGCTGATGACGTTACTTCTGTTGGTATTGATGGGATTTCACCTTCACGGTGAAATCGTGCATGAATGGGCGGGTATTATTTTTACGCTGCTCATCATGCTGCATTTATATCTTAACCGGCATCGCTTGTGGTCACTGTCGCCCAATATTCCGTTAACCATGCTGGTAGTTAACAGAATCATTAATGCAGTGACATTCGTTGTCATTCTGACCGCGATTGTATCGGGCATGATGCTGTCCCGACATATCCTTCTGGACCTGGCGTTCCACAACCCGGCGAGCTGGATCAGGAAAGTACACATGACGTCGGTCCACTGGGGAATGCTCATTCTGGCGCTGCATATCGGGTTGCACTGGAAAATGCTGGCGACTTTTTTCTGCCGGGTCCTGAACATCTCCAGCAATTCATTCTTTGCAAATGTCATGATGCCAGGAGTTTTTTCGCTAATCGCACTACTGGGATTGTACGAATTACTGAACCAGGACTATCTCGATTATTTGTTGATAAAGGTCGATTTCTCCTTTTTCGATTACGATGAATCTGCCCTACTTTTTTATCTACGCTACCTGGCCATCATTGTTTTATTTTCATTAATGACACGGTTTTCGCTTTGGTGCCTTATTTTTAGAAAAGACAAAGCAGCGTCACCATAATAAGGGTTAACTGACAGAATTGTCAGGCTGGCGTCAGTCTGACGACATCTCCCCCTGATTAGGCTGTGTCCCTTAATCACCTGAGCTATAGTAACTGCCTGTTTCCACAACACATTGAACTATGGCTCGTTACGACCTTCCCGATGATGCATGGGCTCTCATCCAGCCCTTATTACCTGCTGAACCAGCAACACCACGGGCCGGACGCCCATGGGCAGAACACCGTATGGTCATCAATGGTATGTTCTGGGTGCTGTGTTCAGGCGCACCATGGCGCGATTTGCCTGAACGATATGGTCCATGGAAGACCGTTTACAACCGTTTTAACCGGTGGTCAAAGTCAGGAGTGATTAACATGATTTTCAACAAGTTACTTACGTTACTTGATACAAACAGTCTTATTGACTGGTCAGCGACAGCATTGGATGGCAGTAATATCCGTGCACTCAAATGTGCAGCCGGGGCTCAAAAAAACATCCCGATATCGCCGGAGATAATGGGCTGGGTCGCTCTCGCGGCGGTTTTGGCACCAAAATCCATCTGGCGACAGACGGAAGCGGTCTGCCGTTAAATATTGTGCTGAGCCCCGGACAAGCCCATGAAAGCCAGTTCGCACAACGTCTGCTGGACGGTATTGGTGTTCAGCGCCAGAATGGCAGCATGAAGCGACGTGGTCATGCCGTACTGGCAGATAAAGCCTACTCCGGACATGCGTTACGGAACGAACTGAAAAACAAGGGTATAAAAGCCGTCATTCCTCGCAAATCCAATGAAAAAATGGCCTCAGATGGTCGTTCACAACTCGATCGTGATGCTTACCGTAATCGCAATGTTGTTGAACGTTGCTTTGGTCGCCTGAAAGAATATCGTCGCATAGCCACACGTTATGACAAAACGGCGAGGAATTATCTGGCGATGGTTAAACTGGGCTGTATCAGACTGTTTTACAAAAGATTATGCAATTAAGGGACACAGCCTAGAATCATTGCAGACCCTCTCCATCATTGTAGATAAGGACGCTTTGCATGATCAGACATTTACGTTACCTCGGGCTGTTACTGCCCCTCTTTACGTTTTCATCCTGGGCGGCGGAGCAAAATCCCGCTGTCCATATCGCCACCGCCGGAAGCCAGAATGCGGTGTACGGGGCAGCAGAGAACTTTACCGGTCGCGTCCGGGTTGATCCTCTCTTCAAACCAGATAACGAAATTAGCGTTTCCGGGGCTTATGTCACCTTTGAGCCAGGTGCTCGTTCCGCCTGGCATACGCATCCGGCAGGCCAGCGGCTGATTGTGACCTCGGGAGTTGGGCTTACCCAACAAGAAGGCCAGCCGGTGCAGGTCATCCGCGCTGGCGACGTTGTCTCTTGCCCGGCGGGCGTCAAACACTGGCACGGGGCGGCACCCGGCAGCGCAATGACGCACCTGGCGATAACCGGGATTGTGGATGGCAAAAGCGTTAACTGGATGGAGAAAGTGACAGATGAACAATACCACGCCCATTAAGGCATTAACGGCAGCGGTACTGCTGACCTTTGGTTTGGGTCTCACGGCACATGCTGCGCCCGTCAATAAAGGAGCCTCAGAAATGAACCACGAACAAACGGTTTCAGATACGCTGTCAGCTCGCCAGCAAGCCATCCCGTTGATTGCGGCATCAATGGCCAGCAGTCAGATGGATAAGCTGAATGCGGCACTGAATCAGGGGCTTGATGCAGGACTCACGATAAACGAGACCAAAGAGATTCTCGTCCAGCTCTATGCCTATACGGGATTTCCCCGTAGCCTGAACGCGCTGAATGAACTGATGAAAGTCGTCGAAGCACGTAAACAACGTGGCGTTGAAGACGTTGAAGGTAAAGAGCCGGTCGCCGCCATCCCTGTCGGAGATGAGCTTCGCCGTGTCGGTACCGCAAACCAGACTAAAATCTCCGGCGCCCCCGTCCAGGGACCTCTGTTTGATTTTGCCCCGGTCATTAATCAATTCCTACAAACGCATCTGTTCGGCGACATTTTCGCCCGCGATAACCTCGACTGGCAAAGCCGCGAGCTGGCAACGGTTGGCGCATTAGCCGCCACGCCGGGCGTTGAAGCTCAGCTGTTATCGCATACGCGAGCCAGCATGCGAGTCGGCCTGACGGCAGCGCAACTGCGCCAACTGGCACAAGTTCTTCGTGAAAATGGCGAAGAAGATGCGGCTATGCGGGCGGAACAGGCGCTGCAACGGGCGTTAGCAAACAGTTAGGCGTTGGTTTGAGACGATACGGTGCTAATCCTCCGCATTCATGAGTCTGCCAAATAAGGGCAATCAAAGGTGCTAAATAATTCACGCTGACAACTCAGATATGATTGAACGGCAAACATAACAGAGGATGTAATCTTGAAAACTGTCTTAAAAACGCTGGCCATCTGCGCGATGGCGGGTGGCATGGTGGCTCAGTCGGTATACGCCGAGCCGCTGGTCATTCAGGAACAGGGAAGCTTTTCTGCTGGTGGCACTATCATCACCGCACCAGGGAAATTTGACGCGAAAACACCGCTGGACTCTGCGGGTCAAACCTGGCATGGCGATCATGCATCTGTGTTCTACCAAATTCCGGAAAATCCGCATAAATACCCTATCGTCATGCTGCACGGCGCAGGTCAGTTCTCCCGCACCTGGGAAACCACGCCGGATGGTCGCGAAGGGTTCCAGAACATATTCCTGCGTCGTGGATTCTCAACTTATCTGGTCGATCAGCCGCGTCGGGGCAGCGCCGGGCGCACGACGGTAGAAGGTACGGTTACGCCTAAACCGGATGAACAGATGTGGTTTAACCAGTTCCGCGTTGGCGTGTGGCCAGAGTATTTTCAGGGCGTTCAGTTTTCTCACGACAAAGAAGCCCTGAATCAGTATTTCCGTCAGATGACCCCGAATACCGGGCCGTTTGATATCAATGTTATCTCTGATGCGATGTCCGCCGTCGTGGATAAATCTGGCCCGGCTATCCTCTTCACCCACTCTCAGGGTGGCGGACCAGGCTGGTACACGGCGATGAAAAATGACAAGGTCAAAGCCATTGTCGCCTTCGAGCCTGGTAGCAGCTTTGTCTTCCCGGAGAAAGAGCTCCCTGCCCCAATGCCAAGCGCGTTCGACACGCTGAAGGGTGAACCGGTGCCGATGGAGCAGTTTATGGCACTGACTAAAATTCCGATTATGATTATTTACGGCGATAACATCCCGGATAAACCTGTCGCCATGCCCGCGCAGGACAGCTGGCGCGTACGTCTGGCAATGGCTCGCGAGTGGCGTGACGTGGTGAATAAGCATGGCGGGGATGTCACTGTGACACATCTGCCCGAGGAAGGAATCAAAGGCAATACCCACTTCCCGTTCTCGGATCTGAATAACGTGCAGATTGCTGATTTGGTGAGTCAATTCCTGAAGGAGAAAGATCTGCAATAGGAAGAGATAGTATTGAGCCTTCATTAATGAAGGCTCAATACAAGCATCAGTTTTATCAAAAAAATAAAATGGGGCGTGACGGTCTGTTTTGAGCGAGGAGCGGAAATTAATATATCTGTTAAAGTGAACAAATTTAGCTATCCGCAAGCGAGTAAACTCTCCACCAGAGGTGACTTATGACAAAACCTGTATAAACAACCAAAAGCCTCGCAAACAGCACACGCCTGAATTTCGCCGTGATGCTCTGAAGCTTGCCGAACGCATCGGTGTTGCTGCCGCAGCTCACGAACTCCGCCTGTATGTATCCTCTACGGGTATCGGAAAATCTGCTGAAACAGGATGTTTACTCCAGCGAACCGAATCAGAAATGGGCTGGTGCTACCACATACTTATGTATCGATGGAGACTGGCTTTATCTGTCGGTGGTCATTGAGCTGTGAGCCCGCGCGGTTATCAGTTCCTCACTGTCATCACAAATGACGGATCAGCTTGCCTGCGATGCACTACAAATGGCGCAGTAGCGGTAAAAACGCTCGGAAAATTTCACTTTCCATATCAACAGGGGAGGTCAGTACTGTTCAACGGAATATCAGGCCCTGCTGAAGCGGCATATTCTGCGTGGCAGCATGAGTGTAAAGAAGGCTGCGACGACAATGCCTGCGGCAGCCTTAGCCCGGAACAAATTTGAAAACCAGAACCTCGTATAGTGCTGTGTTCACATTACTTGGATAGGATCAAAGTTCGATTAATTCTACAAAGCCCGCTCATGATAATTATTCTTATTCAATTAATCGTAAGTGTATCTCTAAAGACCAATCGAAGGGTCATCTTTAATCATAACACCATGAATAACATAAGTAATCCCCCATCTAAAAGCACTTGTATAGAGGATGTATACGAATGTTATTAAAAATAAAAAAGTTTTACTCAAATATTGCAGATCGCTCTCCATATGATTTAAATCAAATATCAAATACAAATATCACGTCGATTAAATATATTCGTGATTTATTATATTCATGATAACAATTCTGTTGTCTTCTCACCTTTGGTAAGGATTAATGATGAAAGCATTGCCAAAAGTTGCAAAAGGTTCCGTAAACGAACTTTCGAATAAAAGTATTACGCCAATTGTGGCAGGGATAGTTGCCGGAGTGATTGCCGGAGTAAGTGCTCCTGCAATGGCATCCAACGGCAGCGAACCCCCTATTTCTACTATTCAGTCACAAGCAACCATTAATCACACCGTACAGCAAACCAATACGGCAATAATCCTGTCTAAACCGTCTTTAGATGGACAGGCATTCGCTGCGCATTACAGCCACTCCAGTCATGCCAGCCATTCCAGCCACTACTCATGCACACCAGGTTCAACGTGCTAATAAACAAGGCCAGCCTAAAAGCTGGCCCTTTCAGAAGGTGATGATGATGGATAATGTTGTGCAAGGAAGAAATGCGTTGGGTGAGTTCTTTATGCTATCGTTGAATAAAGATTTTTACTGCCCAGAAGCAATAATGAAGAGCTGCTATGCGCTAACAGATGATTACTTCATTCACGCAGTAAAATTAACAAATGATTCCACGGGAATCTATTTTTATAACAAAATTGAAAATACCTATGATATTGGCAATACTGTAAAACATTTTCTGCAATTACTTAATGATAATCAGATGCGCCAAATTGTTCTGCAGGAAACATCTTCCTTACATGAGGAAATCATTAAAAAAGCATTTTCTCCTGCTGCTTCACTCATCAATGTACAGAATAAGAGTGACGATTTAACTATTCTTGTATCAGCAGTGTAATCTTATGTTAATAAAACTAGATCCCGATTTTTACACTCCAGAATCTATCTGTAATATGGCCCGACAATTTTCGGACTATATGAGCGTAGAGTTTGATGCTAACGAGGAAATTTGCCTGAAAATGAGCGTAAAGGCAGAGCACCAGCCAGAAAGCGTGCTCATTATTAACACATTCCTCAATAATATCCTTGAGTTAAGCATACAGGACATGATGAGTAATGAGCGTTAAATTCCAAGCACCTTCAACATTTGTCCGCCAGGCATATCAACTTCTTCCGTTCCGATTTAGTTTGCTTGAAAGTGGAAACTATTTCCTTTCGACAGATTACGGGGAGTGGATTTGCCTCAACCCGCCACAACTTTCTACATTGATAAAAAAAGAAAAAATCGAAGATGCAATGCTTTGGTATGAACTGAAAGCCAAACATATAGTTTGTCAGAATATTGATAATAACCAAATAGCGCTACTCGCTTCGCGATATAGAACGAAAAAAGCGTTTCTCGAGAACTTCTCTCAATTGCATATCTTTGTCCTAACAGTAAGGTGCAATAATTCTTGTGTATATTGTCAGGCATCACGTAAAACCTGCCAGTCTGATCAATCTCGCTATGATATGAGTCCGGCCGTTCTCGAAAAGAGCATTGAATTATTTCTGTCTATGCCATCTGATAAGTTAACCCTGGAGTTTCAAGGGGGAGAGTCAACGTTAAATATGACGTTGATCCGGCAAGCAGTTTCACTGGTTAAGTCAAAGGGCACGAAAAAGGATATTCAGTTCGTAGTTTGTACCAATCTGTGCGAACTGAATGATGACGACCTGGAATTTCTGCTTGAACATCAGTTTTCAATTAGTACTTCACTGGATGGCCCACAGGAATTACATGATGCTAACCGCAGGTATGGCAACAATGGTGCCTGGAACGCATTAGTCGCGACTCTAGATAAAATCAAACGGAGGAAGGGGTTTGACAGGGTAAGCGCACTGATGACTACTACCAGGCAAAGTCTTGAAATGCCACATGAAATAATCGATGAATATGTTGCTCAGGGGTTTCGCAGTATCTTCATCCGCGAACTTAACCCCTATGGATTTGCCCAAAAATATTTTCATAAAGTCGGCTATAGCACTGCTCAGTTTCTGGCATTTTATGAGAAATGCCTCGATTACATTATTTGCCTAAACCGCAATGGTATTACGTTCCGTGAATCCTATGCCAGCCTGATCATGAAAAAGCTCATGACCCCGTGGGCTGCGGGATTTGTAGACCTTCAGTCTCCTTGTGGCTCAGGTTTTGGCGTAACACTCTACAACTATGATGGCAATATTTACCCGAGTGATGAAAGCCGTATGATGGCAGAAATGGGCGATCAGCATTTCAAAATGGGGAACATCTTTGAGAATAGTCCCGAAGAACTGTTCTTTGGTCCTGTTATGCAAGACCTGGCAGCTGCGGGAGTAAATGACTGCCTACCGGTATGTTCTGACTGCGCATTCGCGCCTTATTGCGGTGCAGATCCTATTCGCAGATATCAGGTGACAGGGTCAACTTTTGGGCAGCCAGGAAAAGATGAATTCTGTGTAAAAAACAGGGGCATTATTAACATGGTCATTAAAAGATTCACGGAGGGTGATAATGAAACTCGCCGCTTGTTGATGCAGTGGGGTATGAAGTGAATACACATTACGCAGAAGATACGCTTTTTCTTTCTACACAGGCATATAGCACATTGCACTTGAATACGCCACTGTTTGGTAAAGTTGTCGCAGATTCGAATGAAAGTGTGGACGATGCCATTCTTTACTTGTCACCACACATGCAAGCCCCCTTACCACCTTTGCATAATGTCTACGCTATCATTTGTACCTTTGATGACCCGCGCCTGGAGTTTATTAAATCGCAAAAAGAGATACCGATAATTATTGTCGATAAGGACAAAGTATTCAGTCATGGCGACGTCATTACTGTAAGTGAACGTGGGCGCATTCATCGTCTTTTCCGTGCCAGCTCGCAGAACAATGCATTCCTTGTAACTGAAGTCTGCAATAACCTTTGCATTATGTGCCCTCAGCCGCCAAAACCAGAATCAGAGGTCAACCATAGATCTATTGAGCACAGAATTCTGCAAACTCTGAGCCTGATTGATGATGAACTGTTCCCTGCATCACTGTGTATTACTGGCGGTGAACCCACGATGCTTAACGATGGATTACTGCGCATTATTGAAGGTATCTCAAGCAGAAACCAGCAGACGTTAATTCATTTGCTAACCAACGGTCGTTTTTTGAGTAATGAGCACTATACGGCTCGCCTGGCCTTGGTGGGTAATCATCAACTACTCGCTGGAGTTCCACTTTTTGGGCATGCCTCAGAGATACATGATTATGTGGTTCAATGTGAAGGTGCTTTTGAGCAAACGATGGCCGGCTTACTAAATTGCTACAGGCACGGCATCAGTATCGAATTGCGTGTCGTGTTGAATAAACTCACAGTGAAACATCTGACTGCGCTGGCTGAATTTATTTCCCGTAACCTGTTCTTCGTGAAACACGTCGCTCTGATGGGGATGGAGAACATGGGATATGCAAAACTTAATCGTGATACAGTGTTTATCGATCCATGGGAGTATAAAGATATTCTTTCTGAAACTATTGAAATATTTCAGCTTTATGGTATCGATGTTCGGGTTTTTAATCTACCTTTGTGTGTTGTGAATACTGATACTCATATTTATTGTAAACAAAGCATCAGTGACTTTAAAAATAGTTGGAACCCCGCCTGTGAGCACTGTTGTAAGCGCAACAACTGTTGCGGATTTTTTAACTCATCCACAGATAAATTTTGGCTATCCAGACATATTAAACCCTTTGTTAGTGACTGAACAGAATCGTGGAGCGTTGCGAGATACTTCTCAATACAGGTTTTATAACTGAGTTGCCGCAACCTTTCGTCATTATAAATACTAAGAATGCTGAACAGGATATATGATGTTTAAATTAAATATTAGTGTATTGGGCTTACTATTTCTGACGCTGATTAGCAGTGTTTATGCGGCAGATATTAATCAAGCAGACTGCAATTATGCTATAAAGCGTTTGGAAGATTTCAACTCTAATGGTCTCAAAAATCCAAATCAGCGCAAAACCTTTGAAGAAAAAGCAACTTATGCATATGCAGAAGCGTGTCAAAGCGCGGGACTGGTTACTATCTTTGGCTATTTGCAAGAAGCACCAGAAACTACACCAGAAATACAAAAATATTGTAGTGATAACGCACGTTCACGTGGCGAGTATGCGCGATGCGCCGTGACGGGAAAGTTAGATGATGTTTCTAATTAAAAGATACAGCGAAAAACAGAACTAGCGTCAAAAAGTGAATATTTTTTACTAGGATGCTTACAGTTCACTTTAGATATCTAAAATAAAACACCTGGATTTAATGAAGAGCCTCTCTGAGCGGGATCTCGTATCTTGATAGGACTGCTAAGAGTACTTCTCAAAGTTATCTGGGTGTTTTAGTGTCAGAGTATTCAGCGAAAGAGTTTTTGGCGATGCCGTTTTAACCACTCCTACATAAAACGTGCCAAATATATATTCAAACTATCATCCAGGGATGTCATATCCATCAGTTTATTTATATTTTACATGCTGAATTTAAAATAATACGCCTACCACTGAAACTTACTTTCTTTATAAATGGCATTCAAAATGTCAGGCATGTTATATTTCGGCCTGTTAGGCCTTTCTATTTTTCATCCTTAACTTCAAGGCCTAGGGAAAAATATTCGCGATCTCGTAGTAATTGTTTATCCAGGACAAGAGGCTCAATTGCTGAGCAAAATCAGGAACAACAAGACCATAACGGTTATATCTGCACTCATCAAACAAGCTCGTGAATTACCTGTTGAGCCTTATAAAACATTAACATGGGGTCGTGGCGCTGAAATGACCAGCCACACCCGATTTACTGTAGCCACAGACATTCAGATTTATTTCTGTGATCCTCAATCTCCCTGCAATGTGGCTAAAATGAAAATACGAATAGATTGCTCAGACAATATTTACCAAAAGGAACTGACTTATCGGTTCACAGCCAGTAAAGGCTTAATAGTGTTGCCAGACAGCTCAACGAAAGGTTGAGAAAAACACTAAACTATGAATCACCCGCAGAGAGGTTCAATAAGTGTGATGCGTCCATCGGTTGAACTCACAGAACTTAGCGGACAATCAAACTGGGCTGTATGTTCGCTGCGAGCTAAAAGCGGAAGTTGAAGTTCAATTGCTAACTGAAAAGACAACTTCCGAACTCGCAGCGTTCATTCAGGATTTTACAAACAAGCTCATTATTCCCACTGCCAGGGCGCTATAGAAAAGCAACTGATACAGATTCGTCGGCACGTCTGTCCATTTTCTAACGATGCCCAGCGCGACCACGACCAGCGCAGCCGGGTAAATGGCGCACAGCACGGGAACCGCCATTGCGGTGAGGGAATTCAGTCCCAGCACGGCAAGTGCTGCTGACGCCATCAGGGAGAGCGTCACCAGCAGCCCATAAGACGCACCGGTCGTCTGGTTGAAATAGCGCGCCGTTCCGGTCGTCAGACCAATGGCCGTGACCAGACAGGCGAGGGTAATGATCGCCGCCAACAACACCCGGCCATAAACGCCAAAAACAGTCTCGACATAGGCGCTCATCACCTGCATACCGTTCGTTGCGCCCCGCACCGGGCTGTGGGACCCCATCGACAGATAGCAGATATAAATCACGGCCAGACCTGCCGCGGCGATAAAGGCTGCGGCGATGGAATGGGTAAAGATGCCCCGCGGATGGTGGATCCCGCGCTGTTTAAGCGTGTGGGTGATAATGGCGCCAAAGCACAGCGCACTGATCACATCCAGGGTCTGATAACCGTTGACGAACCCTGTATCGAACGCGCGAGTTTGATATGCGGTTGTGGCGGTCGTGAGGTCACCAATCGGATGTAACCAGGCACATATGCCGATAAAAATCAGGGCACTAATTTTAATGGGCGAAAGGAAGAAACCGACGATTTCCAGCATTTTCCCCGGCTTAGCCAGCGTCGCGCCAGCAAGGCCAAAGAACGCGGCGGAAAATATAATCTTATGCATCAGGGAACTAGCTGCGCCATCGGTGATGACTTCGTAGCTAATCGTCGCGGTGCGTGGCGTACCAAATAAAACCCCCAGCGTTAAAAAGCAAATGCCAATAAAAATCAGGCTCGGCCATTTGCCTAAGGGTTTCGTTAATTCCGCGATATCACCGCCATTAATGGCAAGGGAAATAATCGCCAGTGCCGGGAACAGAACCGCTGTGATGATAAAGCCAAAGCCTGCATTAAAGGCGTTTGCGCCCGCCTGCATGCCGACCAGCGGCGGGAATATAATATTGCCAGCACCAAGAAAAAGAGCCAGCGTCATCCCCCCAAGAGCTATGGTCTCGGATAGAGGCAGTTTACAATTCTTTGTCATATTTTTTAAAAAACGCTCAGGTTTTGTGCGATTCATTTAGTGGAGATAATATAGATTACAGGACAATTAGCCGAATTTAAGATTGTTTTGTGATTTTTATCACTGATTTATACTTTTCACAGAACAATTATTAACCGTTTTGCTATCACCTCCAGTATTTTCTTCTAATCAATATTCCTAACTCCAGCTGTAACGAGTTAAATAAACATACGACAACATGACTTTCAACCAAATATAGATGCAAACAAGCATGTGTTTAATATTTATAGGGGAGTGTTGAGCAGTTAAAAATATATTCCTTGTTACGGTAATGTATATTTTTTGATGAATTAATAACTTGTTAACTTATTAACAATACCAACTACATCCGATTTTGGCATAGAACGGCTAAGCGGGCAGACCCAGAGGTCGCCACGAGTAACGCTGGCAGTAACACTTTTCGACGCTTGTCATATCACTTGTAGTAATAGAGCCGCAAATTCCCCCAAGTCAGGGTGTAGTGTGTTTTAATACTTTTGGATTTCATCATTTCACAGCCAAACTATGCTAATCATCCTCAGCTTCCTGCCAGGAAGTGGGAAAAGCACTATCGCTCAGGCATTAACAAAAAAGTTCAACGCTCTGTGCTTGAGAAGAACCCCAACGATTATTATCGTGGGGAGTTAGCAACAGCCGCTTCTGACAAAAAGTTGACCGTCAGCACGCCACAAAATTAATGAACACATCTAATAAACCCTAGCTAATTACCCCATCTAATCGAATAAATAACTTTGCGTTATGCTTTTCCTCGACAACAGCCAAAGGATAACGTCATGCAAACTGTAAAACTGAACAACGGTATTGAAATGCCCCTGCTGGGCTTTGGTGTGTTTCAAATGTCTGATGCCGCTGAATGCGAAAGAGCCGTTATTGATGCCATCGATACGGGATACCGCCTGATCGATACCGCCGCGTCTTACCAGAATGAAACCCAGGTCGGGAACGCTCTGAAACAAAGTGGTATCGCCCGTAACGAACTCTTTGTTACGACCAAGTTGTGGCTGCAGGATACTCATTACGAAGGCGCTAAAGCCCAGTTCGAACGCTCCCTGAATCGTCTGCAACTTGATTATGTTGACCTGTATCTGATTCACCAGCCTTACGGTGATGTTCATGGGGCATGGCGTGCCATGGAAGAATTGCAACAGGCAGGAAAAATTCGCGCTATTGGCGTCAGCAACTTCCATCCTGACAGACTGGCCGACCTTATCGCCTTCAACAACGTTGCCCCTGCGGTAAACCAGATTGAAGTTAACCCCTTCAACCAGCAGCTGCATGCCGTTCCCTGGAATCAAAGCCGTGGCATTCAGCCGGAAGCCTGGGCTCCGTTTGCTGAAGGGAAAAATGGTTTGTTCCAGCATCCCGTGTTAACGGCAATTGGTCAGAAGTACGGCAAAAGCGTGGGCCAGGTTGTTCTGCGTTGGATCTTCCAGCGAGGCATCATTTCACTGGCGAAATCGGTGCGCAAAGAACGCATGGCAGAGAACATTAACATTCTCGATTTTGAACTCAGTTCTGAAGATATGCTGCAGATTGCTGCCCTCGACACTGCAACCAGCGCCTTCTTCTCTCACCGCGACCCGGCGATGGTGGAATGGCTGACCGGCCGCAAACTTGATGTTTAAGTCGCGATAAAAGAGGTATTCATTCAATGCAAAAACGTTATCTGGGTAAATCCCGACTCGAAGTATCCGCGCTTGGGCTCGGCTGCATGGGCTTAAGCCACGGCTACGGTCCGGCGACCGATACCCGTCAGGCTATCGAGCTTATTCGCGCTGCGGTTGAACGTGGCGTCACCTTCTTCGATACCGCTGAAGTGTATGGCCCCTTTCTTAATGAAGAGGTTGTAGGCGAAGCCTTAAAACCGTTTCGTGACCGTGTGGTTATTGCCACCAAGTTTGGTTTTACCTTCGGCACGGACAACAAGCAGCAGATTTTAAACAGCCGTCCAGAGCATATCCGTGAAGCTGTGGAAGGATCATTACGCCGCCTTAAGACTGATGTCATTGATCTGCTGTATCAACACCGTGTCGACCCGGGTGTCCCGATTGAAGATGTTGCGGGAACGGTGAAAGACCTGATAGCGGAAGGCAAAGTCAAACATTTCGGTCTGTCCGAAGCGGGCGCACAAACCATTCGTCGTGCACATGCCGTACAACCGGTCACTGCGCTGCAAAGCGAATACTCTCTGTGGTGGCGCGAACCTGAGCAGGAAATCCTGCCGTTACTGGAGGAACTGGGTATTGGTTTCATTCCCTTCAGCCCATTAGGCAAAGGCTTCCTGACGGGATCGATTAAGCCAGGAACCACTTTTGGCAAGGATGATTATCGTAGCACCGTGCCGCGTTTCGCCGAGCAGGCGATTGAAGCCAATGAAAAGCTGGTCACCTTGCTGGGTGAACTGGCGGCAGAGAAAGGTGTGACGTCTGCGCAAATCGCGCTGGCATGGCTGCTGGCACAAAAGCCGTGGATTGTTCCTATCCCTGGTACCACCAAACTACACCGGCTGGAGGAAAACCTGGGGGCTGCCGACATCATTCTTTCGCAGAAGGATACGCAGCAGATAACCCAGGCACTGGAAACGATTAACATCGTCGGTGAACGTTACTCTCCTGAGCACCAGGCCCGCGTAGGCCGTTAATATCCGAACGGGTCTACGGACCCGTTATTAGGCGTAGCGAAGTGCATCGATCATCAGCGCAAATGCGGGCGGGTGCTGCTTACGGCTCGGGTAGTAGAGATAATAGCCGGGAAAAGATGGACACCAGTCCTGCAGAACCTGAATAAGCTCTCCTGACTTGATATAATCCTGCACCCTGTCTTCAGGCATACAGGCAATGCCAAAACCGGATAAAGCAGCATCAATCCTTTCTGCCTGCTGATTAAACGTTACCTGCCCTTCCACTCTGACCCGTAACGGTTTCCCTTCCTTCTCAAACTCCCAGTGATAAAGCCCACCGGCAGTCGGCAGGCGCATATTGATGCACCGATGATTTTGTAGCTCGTGCGGCGTTTCAGGTGCAGGGTTTGCCGCGAAGTAAGACGGTGCTCCCACCACGGCCATGCGCATGTCCGGGCCAATTCTTACAGCAACCATATCCTTATCCACGCTTTCGCCCAGGCGGATCCCGGCATCAAAACGGCCCTCAACAATATCGACAAAGCCGTTATCAACCACCAGTTCGAGATTAATTTCCGGATATTCCCTGAGGAAAGGTTTTAACTTTGGCCATACCAGACTTCGCGCGGCATGCTCCCCAGCAGATAAGCGGATATTGCCGGAGGCAGTGCCGTTCAGTTGAACCAGCGATTCCAGCTCCTGTTCAAGATCGGCAATACGCGGTTCAAGGCAGGCAATAATTCTCTCACCGGCCTCTGTAGGGGCAACGCTTCGGGTCGTACGGGTCAGAAGGCGGATATTGAGCCTTTCCTCCAGCGCCTTCATCGCATGGCTGAGTGCAGACTGAGATACACCCAGTTTGCCCGCTGCTTTGGTAAAACTTCGCTCCCTTGCCACCACCAGAAAGATTTGCAGTTCGTTGAAGTTTTCTTTGAGCATCGGCGATTTCCTTATGGTGGCATTCCCTTCATCGCGCACTCATGAAGGGTGTTCATAGACACAATCATTTTAGCCCTATTACTGACAATAATGATAATTGATATTCTGGCTGTAGAGAAAATAAGTCTGAATTATCAGAAGGTTTATCATGAAAATACTCATTGCAGGCGCGACCGGAAGTATTGGTCTTCATGTCGTGAATACCGCTATCGAAATGGGTCATCAGCCCGTGGCGCTGGTCAGAAATAAACGGAAAGTAAAATTACTTCCGCGTGGAACGGATGTTTTTTACGGCGATGTTTCAATGCCTGAAACACTTACCGATTTGCCGAAAGATATTGATGCCATCATCTTCACGCTCGGTTCCGATGGCCAGGGGCGTATTGGCGCCAGAGCGATAGATTACGGCGGTGTGCGTAACACTTTACGACTCTTCAGGGATACACCTGTACGCATCGGTTTAATGACCACGATTGGCGTGACTGAACTACTCAGTACCTGGAATCAACGCACTGAGGTTCATGACTGGAAAAGACGTGCCGAACGTCTGGTCAGAGCGAGTGGTCACCCCTATACCATCGTCAGACCCGGCTGGTTTGATTACAACAATGATGATGAACACAGAATCGTTTTGCTCCAGGGGGATCGTCGCCATGCAGGAACACCAGAAGATGGTGTGATATCAAGGCAGCAAATCGCCCAGGTTCTGGTCAGTGCCCTGACTAACGAGGCGGCAAAAAATAAAACGTTTGAGCTGGTGGCCGAACGAGGCGAAGCACAGCCGGATCTTACTCCACTGTTTGCAGACCTGCAGGCTGATGATCCACAAAAAAATGATGGCGTTTTAGATATAGACAATATGCCTCTGTGTGAAGAACCTGAGTGCATTATTAACGAGCTGAACCGCACGGGGTTGCTGAAATCTATAAATAAATCATAAGCATCCCGATAAGGCTGTATCATCGCCCTCTTATAATGCGCATTAATTTATTTTCAGAACAGAAGACATCATCGATGAGATAACCCGAGCGATTGATTTAAACGTACACAAATCGCTGAAGGTAAGTTTAGCGTATCGATGATCAGGCATGCTTCAGCCAGTTCCGGAATATTTGCGCTTGCAGTATTCCCTGAAAATCAATCAGCCCTGAGCAACCAAGTTTCTTGATCAGATTCTGCCTGGCCTGGTAAATGGTTTTTAAGTGTAGATTTAACATGGCAGATATCTCAAAAACAGTTCGCCCCTCCCCTAGCTGCGTTAAAATATATTTATCTCGCGCAGTCAAGGAGATATTGAGTTCCGATTGATGCTCGTGCTTACCACCAGCACGAGTAATATCAATAATAAATTGCTTGATTGAGGCAACATCGCTATCTACTGGCAGTCTGTAAAGTGAGATATCATTGAGATACTGATACAGATGACCATCAATCAGCAGCACCAGACGATACGTACTCAGATCGTAATTTTGCTTTTTTACCGCGTCAAAGTGATTAGCGGTGAAGAAAACAAGTCGCGCCTTGTCATCTTCAAAAACGATATCTGTAAGGATATTCCTTAACCCTTGCCTGATAAAGATATCATCAATCCATAAAACTGCGTTTCCAGCATGTTCCTGCACGATGTTCATCATTATGACCTCAACGAAAAATCACCATTGACCTCACCGGGCTGCGAAGTTTTATCGAGTTGAAGATGTGCCAGAATCTGTGAATAGAGATCGGTCAGTATCACATTCTTCTCATTCTTCAACTGCGTGCTGAATGCCTGAACAAGAACATCATTACTGATACAACCCTGTTTTAACATGACATTACGCTCTATATCCTTATACAAAGCGCAGCGGAAAATAAAATCTTCCGGAATTGAATTAGCCATATCAACTCCATAATATGCAGTCATAAAAATAAGAGGATGCTATGTATAGTCTTAATCCAAACAGCGAAGCGACAGAACTTACATCATACAATAATTGTGCTGTGTATTTATATTAATGTGCTATCTCATTAGACGTCATCAGCCGTATAACGTAACACTATTTCCAGGGTTTTTCTGATAATGTCTGCCTTGACAACGTCAGTTGTTGACTCCAGAGAACTAATCAGGCTTAAAATGATGTTTTTATTATTAACATTATCACCTGCCAGAATTACATTTGTTACCGCCTGCCCCAATACCACTGACTCATCTGCTAATAGTTCACCTGCATTATGGAAGTAACTTGATAAAGCTTTATCCGTCATTACACTGTGGACATTAATTTCATGAAGCATGGTAACCTCGCTTGTATAGTCTGGAGAATTATCTTTAATGTAATTTAGGGTTTTTGCTGGCACTGAAAGCACTCTCATCTCTCGTTTTTTCCGGTTTTCTGCTTATCTTCCCCGGATTAACATTTGTGAAATCATTGATAACGCTGTCAATTAATTGTTTACGTGTACCATCCATTTCACTGGCATGCATAAGCCGCAATTGCTTAATCAGTGCAGCTAACGAAACGTCTTTATGCATTCGCAAAATTTCTAGCACAGCCAAACCTGTAATTTCATGTTTCAAGCGTTCACTGTCAGGTTTCTTCATAACTCCTTCACTACTTACCCATAATCATAGTAGGGCTTTATTTTATTCGAAAAGCAGGCCGATTAACGCATTGTAATGTTTCTGTTCATTCTCACCTGATGCATTTTCAAGACGGTGCAGAAGTTTGGTACACAGTGATTTGCGACTGAGATTGCGCCCATCTTTTAGTATCTCAGTCACGATTTCGCCCAACGTTTCCTGTTGGGTTGGCAGATGCGCTTTAGCAAAGTAACGAGAAATCGCGCTTGCAGAATCAGTGCGAACGGTATGCTGCTGCATGGAGTGCTCCTGTAACAAAATGCTGGTGAATATTAAGTTTTATAACAGTAGCAAAGCTGTACCGAAAATGTGTACAACATAGCACGCTAATTTTTAGCAAAAAATGCTAAATTAATTAAATCATGTAGTTACGATAGTTCAGATCTATATGAAATCCAATTTCTTTGTACAAATCACTTTGTGTTATCAATGAAATTGATCTGTATTAGCCCGCTTACTTGTAAAGACAAAGTTAGAATTATGTATTAAAATCAGGGCGTAACCTGGTTTGTCTGATACTGACCAGACCTCTTCTCCTTCCTTGATCCCGGACTGTCCATGCTCACGACCATTATTTACCGTAGCCATCTACGTGAAGACGCCCCTCTCAAAGCGCTTGAGGATATGGTGACAGCCGCAAATATCAAAAACAGGCGATCAGATGTTACGGGGATCTTACTCTTTAACGGCTATCACTTTTTCCAACTGCTTGAAGGCCCAGAGGAGCAGGTAAAAGAGATCTATCGTTGTATTTGTAACGACCCTCGGCACCACAATATCGTTGAACTGATGTGTGATTACGCGCCTGCGAGAAGATTCGGAAATGTAGGGATGGAGTTATTTGATTTACAAAAACATGAACGGAATGACGTCCTGCAAGCTGTACTCAATAAGGGTACGTCCAAATTTCAGCTCACGTATGATGACAGAGCATTACTGTTTTTCCGCACATTTGTCCTCGCCACGGAAAAATCGAGCTATTTTGAAATACCTGCGCCTGATTACTGGAGTTTTATAACCGACAATACCTGTACCATCCTGGATGAAAGCACACTCCCGTCAGATACAGATTTCAGCTTTGCTTTTCAACCAATTATCGATCCTATGTCACAGCGCGTCATTGCGCTGGAAGCCCTTATTCGCGGTAAAGACGGTGAAACGCCCGCAACGTATTTTGACAAATTCAAACCTGAAGATGTGTATACCGCTGATCTGCAGAGCAAAAAGACTGCATTTGCAATGGCAAGCGCACTGGGACTTAATCACAAAATGCTGTCGGTTAATCTGTTACCCATGACCCTGGTAAACAGACCCGATGCAGTCAGCTTTCTTATAAACGAAATCGCGGCGCATGGACTGGTGCCTGAACAAATCATTGTAGAGTTTACCGAAAGTGAAGTTATTTCGCGTTTTGATACGTTCGCGCAGGCCGTGAAGTCACTCAAGGCAGCGGGTATATGTGTGGCGATAGATCATTTCGGGGCAGGTTTTGCCGGGCTTCAGCTTTTGTCTCGCTTTCAACCGGACCGAATTAAGATAAGCCGCGAACTCATCACTGATGTGCATAAAAGTGGACCACGGCAGGCCATCATTCAGGCCATAATCAAATGCTGCGCTTCACTGGAGATTATGATTTCTGCGGTCGGCGTCGAAAAACCCGAAGAGTGGATGTGGCTTGAATCCGCGGGTATTGAGATCTTCCAGGGTAACCTTTTTGCAAAAGCCTGTCTGAATGGTACTCCGTCTGTCGCGTGGCCAGAGAAAAAATGATTTCTCAGCGTTATAATAATTAACGTATTGTTATTACACAATAATCCCGCCACCTCTTTTATGCTGAACATAAAAATTCAGCATTTACTCCCTACGTGATAGTAAAGTAAATCTTAATTTTGCTAGAATCCTATGTATGTTTTGTACAATTTGATGCATGTTGTACAAAGTAGCAGGAACCGCATATCGGTGACGGAGAATCAGGAGTGTCTGGGGGAATTATGGCTTATTACAGCATTGGGGATGTCGCAGAACGTTGCGGGATAAATCCTGTCACCCTTCGGGCATGGCAACGACGTTACGGTTTACTCAAACCTCAACGCAGCGAAGGTGGCCACCGACTCTTTGATGAAGAGGATATTCAACGTATTGAAGAAATAAAACGTTGGATTAGCAGTGGCACACCCGTTGGCAAAGTTAAAGCATTGCTGGAAACCAGTACCCGTGAAACTGACGACGACTGGAATCAATTGCAAGAAGAGATGATGGGCATTCTTCGTATGGCGTATCCCCCGAAGCTGCGAGCCAAAATTATCGCACTCGGTCGCGCCTACCCCGTAGATGCGTTGATTGATCGCGTTTATCTTCCTGTGCGTCAGCGGTTGATACTTGACCATAATACATCCCGTATCATGAACAGTATGCTTGATGGCGCATTGATTGAATATGTAGCCACCCTGCTGTCTGAAACGCGCCGCAAATCAGGGAAAGATGCCATCCTGATGGCCTGGGATGTTGAAGACCGAACCCGTTTATGGCTCGAAGCCTGGCGTTTATCGCAATCGGGCTGGCATATTGCCGTGCTTGCTGAACCCATTGAATCGCCAAGACCTGAACTCTTCCCCGGGCAAACGCTTTTTGTCTGGACTGGTATTACGCCAACCCGCAGACAAAATGAACTTCTACAACACTGGAACGAACAAGGTTATAAAGTCATTTTTCACAGCCCGTAACCAACATGTATCGCAGTAATGAGCTGAGTAAGATAAATCTTACTAATTCTCATTTTTTGGGTGGTTATTTTGAATGCCATCCAATGAATCTGTGTTCCCTACCCGCCTGACTTAATACCCGCAGTAGCATAAAAACAAAACAATATACTCACCCGTGGATATTATTTTTTTGCAAACGACATCACCTTTTTCCTAAGTAAAATTCATTAGATCAACTGGCGCACGCCTAATACTTATTCTAGGGTTAAACCATGTCTTCTTGTACCACATTATTGTTTTTCTAAAGTAATAAATGTGGTTATTTGAAAAAGGTAAAGGATATGGCTCTAGTCTTAGACAAACGCTTAATTCTTTGTTGCTGCGCCTTTTCCATTATTCCCGTGGCAAATGCAGCAACCGTTAACGGAACATTTCAGGTACTGATGACGATTCAAAAGGCCTGTACCGTGACTGCCGGTTCGGCTTCAAATATCACGCTTGGGCCGGTGAATACCACGGCAACAAATACCAATGCAAGCAACACGATTTCGATTAATTGCTCAAAAACCACGCCCTATTTTATCGGTCTGGCGCCGTCGGCCGCCAATGGGGGGACGACGACGGGCTCAGGCGCCATGTCCTCCGTGGCTAACGCAGCCACCAATACCGATAAAGTGCCCTACCAGCTAAATCGAACATCAGCAACAGGCCCGGTGTGGGGGAACACCGCCACCGACACCGCGCCTGGAAACGGCGTAGCGGCGACGGGGACCGGGCTGGTGCAAACGTTTACTGTTTATGCCACCGCACCGAGCGCCAACTTCACTCCTGACGACTATGCCGACACGGTAACGGTTAACGTTAACTACTAACTTCAGGAAGCCACATGAGAGTAAAACTGCCTGTTCAGCAGTGTGCCTGCGCATGCCTGTTAGGGATGGTTGCGAGCCTCAACCCTGCCGCCGCCAGCGGGCTGCAAATCGCCCCGGTCACGTTAACTTTGCTCGCGACGCAAAATGCCGATGGTATCTGGCTTAGTAATGCGGGTGAAAATGTGCTCAATGCCCAGGTTCGGGTTTTTCGCTGGAGCCAGAGCGCTTACGGCGACAAACTTTCCCCCTCCCAGGGGCTGGTCATTAGCCCGCCGATGCTGGCATTAGCCCCCGGAGAGCGTCAGTTGATTCGCGTTATTCGGACCGGCCCACCTTCGGCACATGCTGAAGACGCTTATCGGTTATCGATAGATGAGTTACCGCCTGCAAAAGTAGAAAAAAATAAGCTTCAGTTTGTGCTGCATTATTCCGTCCCCGTTTTCATTCAACCAACATCAGCGGCGCAAACGCAGGCAAAATTGCAATGGAAATTACAACAGCTTGATGGCAAAAAATTTATTGAAGTGAGTAACCAGGGAAATGGGCATGCACAATTATCTGCTGCAACATTTATAAGCCCTGACGGTGCTAAAAAAGTTATTACGCCCGGACTGTTAGGCTACGTTTTACCCGGCTCAACGATGCGCTGGATAGTCTCTCCGTCGGCCAGTAATACTCATGATGGCGGGAAAGTTGAAGTCACAATTAATGGCCAAAAAACAGTACAAGATCTGTAACAGATCCTGGCTTCTGGTGAAATATTGCTTTCTCAATGGAGTATTAATATCGGGAATGGTTTGCGCACAAACGCTGAATAATAACCTGAACGACGATGGTGTTATTAATGGCGCAGCGCAGCTCGTGGGGGTCAATTTGTATCTCGACGTCACCTTAAATGGGAATCCCGTTGGGCTGGTGCATTTGGGTTACGATAATGGAAAGCTCTATGCAGGGGCAGATACCCTGCGAAAAATGGGCTTTCGCTTTGCGCCTGACGCCACTCACGCCGTCTGCCTGAACGATATCCCCGAGCTAACCATTGACTATAACGTTCAGTTGCAAACGCTTTCGCTTACTGCGCCACTCAGTTCACTCGATCTTGCGACCACGCAGCTTAACTCCCCCGTAGAGACCGCGCCGACGGCGACAACATCACGCGGAGCGCTGCTCAATTACGATATCTATACCCAACAGGGGGATGAAAGCGCAATAAATACCTTCAGCGAACTCCGCGCTTTCAATGCTGCAGGCGTGCTCAGCACCACCCAGTTGACGCAGTACTCCACCGAGGAAAATGCGGATAACAGCGTTGAGCGACTCGATACCAGCTGGCGTACGTCATTTCCCGAAACGATGTTGGCGGTAACCGTTGGCGATACCCTGACCAGTTCACTTATCTGGTCCCGACCGACGCGTATCGGCGGCATTCAGATAGGAACCGATTTTGGTTTGCGGCCCTATATGCCAACCACCCCGCTCCCTGCATATCTTGGCTCCGCGACGTTGCCGTCAAACGTTGAGCTGTACGTCGACGGCGTCAGGTACTACAACGGAGAAGTCCCCGCGGGTAGCTTTCAGATCAACACAATGCCGAACATCAGCGGCGCGGGAACGGGTCAGGTAATGATGACGGATGCGCTGGGCAGAACGAGCGTACAAAACTTCTCGTTCTACAACGATCAGCAACTGCTGCGGGAAGGATTAACTGCCTGGTCTGCAGAACTGGGTACGGTACGCGAAAACTATGGTTACTCCTCTTTTGATTATGCCAGCGCACCGGTACTGAGCGGTACATGGCGTCGTGGGTTTAGCAATACGTTCACCGCCGGGACTCACGCCGAAACCAGCGATGGACTGATTAACGCAGGCTTCAGTAACGACTGGATCCCAGGCCCCCGCAGCGGCACCTTTTCGACCTCAGTTGCCGCAAGTACCGACGCAGGAAAGAACGGTTTTCTGTACAGTTTTGGTTACCGTTGGTCCGGCGAACGGTTTAATTTCAGTACCAGTACGACGGCCACTTCCGGCGATTATCGTGATGTCGCCACCCATTATGGCGAGCCGCCACCGACGCTTAACAGCAATACGGTCATTGGCTATTCGCTGGAAGCTGCCGGTAATGTCAGTCTGAGTTACCTGCAGTTTCGTTATCCGCACGAAAATGCGGTGCGCTACGCCAACGCCAGCTGGTTCAAATCGATTACCGACAACATTTCACTGAATGCCGGATTCAACCAAAACATCGACGATAACCGCGATCGCAGTCTCTATCTGATGGTGACAATGACCACTGATAACAATCTCAGTGCCAGCAGCACCCTACAACGTATCAATGATGAGACCGGCTACCAGCTCAACGCCAGCCTGACGCCTCCTGCCGACGGCGGTTGGGGCTGGAATCTGGCCGCCAGTCAGCAGGCTTCCCGGCAAAGCGGTCAGGGAGAAGTGGGATATCTGGGGCGTTATGGTAAAGCTTACGCGGGATTCAGCCGTTTACCGGATAACCACTACGGCTACGCAGGCGCCACCGGATCGCTTGTTACCGTGGGAGGCGGCCTGTTTGCAGCACGAGAAATCAACAATGGCTTTGCCGTCGTATCAACTGACGGCGTTCCTGACGTCCCGATTAAATTACAAAATAACCTGATTGGTCGCAGCGACGACCAGGGGCTATTGCTGGTCACGCCGCTGAACAGTTATCAAAAAAACCTGATCAGTATTGACCCAATGGATCTCCCCGCCAATATGCGGATCGCACGCGTTGAGACGAATGCAACGCCTGCCGATCGTTCCGGTACATTGGTTAGCTTTGGCATCACCCCGGTACGCGCTGCGCAGGTCATCCTCGTCGACAATCAGGGTAAACCCATTCCCGAAGGCAGCATGGCATACGCCATCAGCGGAGCAGGACAATCGTCTGTCGTTGGTTTTGATGGGATGACCTGGTTCGACACGCTGGAACAGCACAACGCGCTACGCGTTGAGACAGACACCGGCAGTTGTCGCGTGCAATTTGACTATCCCATTTCCGCAAAGGGGATTGTGCAAATAGGTCCACTGGTTTGCCGGCCACACTAACAGGAGTGCGCTCATGAGGTTAAGGCATCTGTTACTCATCGCAGCCGTACTCTTTTGTCCGGCGATTAGCCATGCCGTAACCTGTTCGGTGAGCAATGTACAACCCATAAATTTGGGCTCAGTCAATCCGCTGTCTGCAACAGGCGCAACGTCATCAATGACGTTCAACTACACCTGCACCAAAGAGCTTGGCGACGCGCTGGCAGGGATCAACCTCTGTTTTAATATTGGCGCCTCAGCCGTCAGTGGCCAGGTGACACCCCGAAATATGTCATTAAACGGAACACCTGCCAGAACGCTGGCATACCAGCTTTACCAGGATGCCGGACACACCAAAGTCTGGGGGAGTCAGTATCAGTCGGGAACAACTTTTCCAATGGTACAGCTTAACCTGCTGAATCTGACGCCAGTGACGGGCTCACTCACGGTATCAGCACAGATTGTCACGCCACAAACCTCAGCGGTCCCCGGAAGCTATCAGGATAGCTATACGGCGGCGACAGCCCTTGTCACCCTCAATCCTGGATTGCTTTTCCCGCCGACCACCTGTGGCGATACCGTTGCCGCCAGGCTTCCCTTCACCGTATCGGCGACGGTCAGCAAACAGTGCAATATCACCTCTGCAACCAATATTAGCTTTGCGCCCGCCGGGGCGACCGGGCGTAACCTAACGGCTTCAAATACCGTGGGCGTAGCATGTTCCAATAACACGCCTTACACCATCGGACTTCAGCCCTCTAACGGCAATACGGCAGGCAGCGGCGTGATGGCCGGCACGGGGTCAAATACGGACAAGGTCCCCTACCAGCTTAGCTCGACGCCGGGGCCGTCCGGAACGGTTTGGGGCAATTCATCGCTCAATACTGTCGCGGGCAACGGTACGGGAACCACCACCACCTACCCGGTTTACGCCACCGTTCCCAGCGCGAACTACACGCCTGACAACTATGCTGATACCGTTACCATCGCCGTGACCTACTGACCCCAGCTTAATCGCAATAAAGCAAATACATTTTATTATCATATTATTTACTTTTAGAGGTGCGTCATAAATCTGACAAATTGCGATTTTTATAAATCATGCATATTAAATTACCCAGCCAGCAAAATTACCGAAATATAAGCACAATCAAAGAATAACCATTCACTTCTCAGCTAAAGCCCACACGCTTCATACCGATAAACCGTGTTAGCCGGACAGGCCATTCTATGAAATAAATGTTAAATTTAGGTTCATATGGTGTGATTCACTGTATACCACGGCCAAATTAAGAACATATTACTTTTATAACTAAGGTTTATCATGGATAAGTTATCTTACGCTTCAGATAGCAGCACATCTGCCTGGAATACCTACCTGCAACAAATCGAGCGTGTGGCCCCTTACCTGGGCGAACTTTCCCATTGGGTGGATACCCTGCGCCACCCAAAACGCGCGCTGATTGTCGATATCCCGGTGCAGATGGATGACGGTACTATCCGTCATTTTGAAGGGTATCGCGTGCAACATAACCTCTCCCGCGGGCCGGGCAAAGGCGGTGTGCGTTATCATCCTGATGTTGATCTTAATGAAGTGATGGCCCTGTCCGCATGGATGACCATCAAATGCGCAGCGTTGAACCTGCCGTACGGCGGTGCGAAAGGTGGCGTGCGCGTCGATCCGTTCTCGCTTTCCGAAGGTGAACTGGAGCGTTTAACCCGCCGTTATACCAGCGAAATCGGCATTATCATCGGGCCGCAGAAAGACATTCCTGCGCCGGATGTGGGGACTAACGGAAAGGTAATGGCCTGGATGATGGATACCTACTCCATGAACCACGGCACCACCGTGACCAGCGTGGTCACCGGTAAACCTATTCACCTCGGCGGCTCGTTAGGCCGTGATAAAGCCACCGGTCGTGGTGTTTTCGTCAGCGGTCTGGAAGTGGCGCGTCGTGCCAACATCGACGTTGAAGGCGCTCGCGTAGCGGTGCAAGGTTTTGGTAACGTCGGCAGCGAAGCCGCCCGCCTGTTCGCGGCAGCAGGAGCACGCGTGGTCGCGATTCAGGATCACACCGCAACGCTGTTTAACTCAACGGGTATCGACATGGCCGCGTTGTCTGCCTGGCAACTGGAGCACAAACAGATTGCCGGTTTCCCGGGCGCTGAAACCATTGCCAGCGAAGCCTTCTGGAGCCTGGAGATGGATATTCTGATCCCGGCCGCGCTCGAAGGCCAGATCACCCGTCACCGCGCGGAAACGCTGACCTGTAAACTGGTACTCGAAGGCGCTAACGGCCCAACCTATCCGGACGCCGACGACGTTCTGGCAAGCCGCGGTATCGTGGTTGTCCCAGACGTTGTTTGTAACGCCGGCGGCGTAACCGTCAGCTATTTCGAATGGGTTCAGGACATGGCTAGCTTCTTCTGGAGCGAAGAAGAGATAAACAATCGCATGGACAAAATCATGACCGATGCGATGGTACACGTGTGGGAAAAAGCGGCAGAGAAATCCTGCTCACTGCGTACGGCAGCCTACATTGTTGCCTGCGAACGCATTCTGCTGGCACGTAAAGATCGCGGAATTTATCCGGGCTAACGCCGAAATCGACCATGCCTACAAACCACCTGCTCTGCAGGTGGTTTGTTTTCCATAAACACCCGTGAATCAGCTTCCCGGCCAAATACGGCCCAACCTCTCATTTTCGCTGTTTTATGCACCATGACGTTCCAATACGGAACATTATTATGTTGCTACGTTTCGTATTGAAACGCCCATTACAGCAATTTTCTTTTGCCAACCCGTGTGCAAAATTACCTTATCGGCAGCGAGCAGTCGCCGTGGCGTTGTATAACCCGATACCCTACATCAGATGCCTGCCCGAATCTGGCAGCCATCCAGGACTGTCTGCGGAGCATAAATAATGAAAAAATTGATTAACCGTGTTGAAGACGTACTGACTGAACAACTCGCCGGACTGGCGAAAGCGTATCCTTCCCTGGCCCTGCATCAGGATCCGGTATATGTCACCCGCGCAGATGCGCCGGTGATGGGCAAAGTGGCGCTGCTTTCCGGCGGCGGCAGCGGACACGAGCCTATGCACTGCGGCTATATTGGTCAGGGCATGCTCTCTGGTGCCTGCCCGGGTGAAATTTTTACCTCACCCACGCCGGATAAAATGTTCGAATGCGCCATGCAAATTGATGGCGGCGAAGGCGTACTGCTGATCATCAAAAATTACACCGGCGATATTCTTAATTTCGAAACCGCCACCGAGCTGTTGCATGAAAGCGGCGTCAAAGTCACCACCATGGTAGTGGATGACGACGTGGCGGTGAAAGACAGTCTGTATACCGCCGGTCGTCGTGGTGTGGCGAATACCGTATTGATCGAAAAACTGGTCGGCGCGGCCGCCGAACGCGGTGACTCACTGGAAGTCTGTGCGGCGCTGGGTCGTAAACTGAATAACCAGGGCCACTCCATTGGGATAGCCATTGGCGCCTGTACCGTTCCGGCCGCCGGACAACCGTCGTTCACGTTGCAGGATAACGAAATGGAGTTTGGCGTGGGTATCCACGGGGAACCGGGCATTGACCGCCGCACCTTCACTTCCCTCGATCAGACCGTTGATGAAATGTTCGATACCCTGCTGGAAAACGGCAACTACAGCCGTACGCTCCGCCACTGGGACAACGTTCAGGGCGCGTGGCAGGAAGGCAAAGAAAGCAAGCGCGCGTTGCAAAGCGGCGATCGCGTCATTGCGCTGGTCAATAATCTCGGTGCGACGCCGCTGTCAGAACTCTTCGGCGTGTATAACCGCCTCGAAAGCCGTTGCCAGGACGCCGGCATCGTCATTGAGCGCAACCTGATCGGTTCTTACTGTACCTCTCTGGATATGACCGGCTTCTCAATCACCCTGTTACAGGTGGATGACGACACGCTGAGCTTATGGGATGCACCGGTTCACACCCCTGCTCTCAACTGGGGTAAATAAGGAGATACATGATGTCCCTCAACAGAACACAAATTGTTAACTGGCTCTATCGCTGCGGTGAGATCTTCACCACCGAAAGTGATTTTCTCACCGGTCTTGATCGTGAAATTGGTGATGCCGACCACGGTCTGAACATGCACCGTGGCTTTAGCAAAGTCGTCGAAAAGCTGCCGTCCATCGCCGATAAAGACATTGGTTTTATTTTGAAAAACACCGGCATGGTGCTGCTCTCAAGCGTCGGGGGGGCCAGCGGTCCACTGTTTGGTACCTTTTTTATCCGTGCCGCCCAGGTGACCCAGGCTCATCAAAGCCTGACGCTTGAGGAGTTGTATCAAATGATTCGTGATGGCGCAGAAGGTGTGATTAGCCGCGGTAAAGCTGAACCTGGCGACAAAACCATGTGCGATGTCTGGCTGCCGGTAGTGGAATCTTTACGTCAATCCTGCGAGCAAAAGCTGAGCGTGCAGGCGGCGCTGGAAGCGGCAAGCCAACAAGCGGAAGCAGCAGCGCAAAGCACCATCACCATGCAGGCCCGCAAAGGCCGCGCCAGCTATCTCGGTGAGCGCAGCATTGGGCATCAGGATCCCGGCGCAACGTCCGTAATGTTTATGATGCAAATGCTGGCTCAGGCGTCCAGAGAGTAAGGATAAAGCGATGGTAAACCTGGTTATTGTTTCTCACAGCGCCCAGTTGGGCGAAGGCGTCGGCGCGCTAGCCCGGCAGATGTTAATGGGTGATGGTTGCAAAATCGCTATTGCCGCAGGCATTGACGATCCTGAGAATCCGATTGGCACCGATCCTATCAAGGTGATGGAAGCCATTGAGTCCGTGGCCGATACGGATCACGTGCTGGTGATGATGGATATCGGTAGTGCGCTACTGAGTGCGGAAACCGCGCTGGAACTGCTCGATCCGGCCATTGCCGCCAAAGTACGTTTGTGCGCCGCGCCGCTGGTCGAAGGCACGCTCGCCGCAACGGTTAGCGCTGCCGCAGGTGCTGACATTGAGCGGGTCATCTGTGATGCCATGAACGCCCTCGACGCCAAATGTGAGCAACTGGGTTTACCTTCGCCATCTGCAGCAAAGCCGACATCCGCCGAATTCGCGCCCGATGCAGATGCTCATTCAGTGGCCATTGTGGTGAAAAACCCAAACGGCATTCATGTGCGTCCGGCTTCACGGCTGGTTTCCGCGCTGTCTGGCTTTAACGCCGATATGTGGCTGGAGAAAAATGGCAAATGCGTCGTCCCTGATAGCCTGAATCAGATTGCCCTGCTGCAGGTACGCTGTAACGACACGCTGCGCCTGATTGCCAAGGGCGAACAGGCAGAGGATGCGCTGGCCGCATTCAAACAGCTGGCGGCTGAGAATTTTGGTGAATCACTCGAGCCCGCGCATGCTGATACCGTAGTGACGAAGGTTCCCTCACAGGTCACGGGGACGGCATTCTGTTACACACCGTTCTCACCACAGGTAAGCCAGCAGCCTGTAGCCTCACTCCAGATTGAGCAGCAACGGTTACGGGTCGCTATCCAAAGCACGCTGAACGACTTAAGCGGGCTAACCGCGCTTGCAGAAGAGAGATATTCCGCAGATATCGCCGCTATTTTCTCCGGTCACCACACGCTGTTGGACGATCCGGATCTGTTCGATATGGCCTGTGATCTAATGCGTGAAACGCAGTGCAGCGCGGCCTGGGCCTGGCATCAGGTGCTGAGCGATCTCAGCCAGCAGTATTTACAGCTCGACGATCCTTACCTGCAGGCGCGATACATCGATATTGAAGATTTGTTGTCTCGTTCACTGCAGTATTTGACGGGAGAGACTGCACAAATTCCCGCGTTCATCCGCCCCACTATTTTGGTCGCGGAGGTCATCTATCCATCTACGGTGCTGCAACTCGATCCGAAGACCATCAAAGGCATCTGCCTGCGAGACGGGAGCGAAGCGTCTCACCCGGCGATTATCGCCCGTGCAATGGGGTTATGTTGGTTATGTCAGCAAGGCGAGGCCATCGAGAGTATCACGATGGGTGATACCCTGACCCTTGACAGCGTGGCCCAGCGGATAACCCGCGCGGGCTGATGTTGGTTGCACGCCCTTTCCCGACAAAGGGTGTGCATCTTTTCGATTCGCGTCGGGAAATGTCTGTTTATTCGCAAAATGGGGCGTCGATCACGCGCAACGGTCGATCCTGAACTAAGGTTTTCTCATGGTAAATGCCGCTGCTTCGGCACACCCTAAGGAGATTAACCGATGATAACGCCTGCAACTCGCCATCCAGGCCTGCTCTCTGTTGCAATAAAACTAACGCTCGCAAGCACCTTTTTTGCCCTTTCCTCTTTTGCCGTCAACGCCGAGGACGCGCCAACCGCAACGCCTCAGCCGCCTGATATTTTGCTTGGCCCACTGTTTAACGATGTACAAACGGCCAAACTGTTTCCTGACCAGAAAACCTTTGCTGACGCCGTTCCTAACAGCGATCCATTAATGATCCTTGCCGATTACCGGATGCAGAAAAATCAGTCCGGATTCGACTTACGTCATTTTGTGGAAGTGAATTTCACCTTGCCGAAAGCTGGCGAGAAATACGTCCCCCCAGCCGGGCAATCGCTGCGCGAGCATATTGATGGACTGTGGCCGGTACTCACCCGTTCGACAACCGACGCTGAAAAATGGGACTCTCTGCTGCCGCTCCCGGAACCGTATGTCGTGCCTGGCGGGCGTTTTCGCGAAATATATTATTGGGACAGCTATTTCACCATGCTGGGGCTTGCCGAGAGCAATCACTGGGATAAGGTCTCCGACATGGTGGCAAACTTCGCTTACGAGATTGATTCCTGGGGACACATTCCTAACGGCAACCGCACCTACTATCTGAGCCGTTCTCAACCGCCATTCTTTGCCTTTATGGTGGAACTGCTGGCGCAGCATGACGGGGATGACGCGCTGAAAAAATACCTCCCGCAGATGCTCAAAGAATACACCTACTGGATGGAAGGCGTCGAAACGCTCCAGCCCGGCCAGCAGAATAAGCGCGTGGTTAAGCTGGATGACGGCACCATTTTGAATCGCTACTGGGATGACCGCGATACGCCGCGGCCAGAGTCCTGGGTGGAGGATATCGCCACAGCGAAAAGCAATCCGAACCGACCAGCCACAGAAATCTACCGCGACCTGCGTTCTGCCGCCGCGTCGGGTTGGGACTTTAGTTCCCGCTGGATGGATAACCCCAATCAACTAGGCACCCTACGCACCACCAGCATTGTTCCAGTCGATCTCAATGCGTTGATGTACAAAATGGAAAAGATGATCGCCCTCGCCAGCAAGGCCGCCGGGGATAATGCTAAAGCTGCACAATATGAAGGCTTCGCTAATGCCCGACAAAAAGGGATCGAAAAGCACCTGTGGAACGACAAAGAAGGCTGGTATGCCGATTACGATCTGAAGAGCCACAAAGTACGTAACCAACTCACGGCCGCCGCCTTGTTCCCGTTGTATGTCAATGCAGCGGCAAAAGATCGCGCCAGTAAAGTGGCCGCGGCAACCCAGGCGCATTTGCTGCAACCCGGCGGCCTGGCCACCACGTCGGTGAAAAGCGGCCAGCAGTGGGATGCTCCCAACGGCTGGGCCCCGCTCCAGTGGGTCGCCGCATCCGGATTACAGAATTACGGTCAGGATAACGTCGCCATGGACGTGACCTGGCGATTCCTCACCAACGTGCAGCACACCTACGATCGTGAGAAAAAGCTGGTTGAAAAGTATGACGTGAGTAGCACAGGCACTGGCGGAGGCGGCGGCGAATATCCGTTGCAGGATGGTTTTGGCTGGACCAACGGCGTAACGCTAAAAATGCTCGACCTGATCTGCGCCAAAGAAAAGCCCTGTGACAGCGTGCCCGCATCGCGCCCGGCCCCGGCAAGTACCACGCCAGTCGAGCCTAAAAAACAGGCTCAGCCGACGTCTTAATGCCGTTACCTGAAGCGTTTTACTCCCCGAATCCGCGCTGCGTCGCGGATTTTTCCTGGCTTATATTTCGCCATTCCTGTTGTCTCTACGCCATCTAGCCCTTATGGGGTATTCCGGGTTTTCATCCGTGAGAAATTGATTCTGAACATGTTTTTATTCGCTGTATATGTAAATATATAGCGATTTTATCACCTTCAGGATAACAATTATGCCACTGACAAGACGGATGTTTGCCCAGCTTGTGGCATCTGCACTGCTGCTACGCCATCTTCCCGCCTTGGCTCAAACGCCGCTAACCGTTGCCGTTGGAGGCCACCCAGCGCCAGAGGCGACCCAACGCGTGGTCAGCGCAGGCGCACCCGCCGACATGCTGCTGCTAGCCGTCGCGCCGGAAAAACTGGTTGGTTTTTCATCCTTTGATTTTTCTCGTCAGACCGCCATCCCGTTTCACGAAGACATTCGGGCTTTACCGAAACTGGGCAAGCTGGCGGGGCGCGCCAGCACACTCTCGCTTGAAGCGCTACTGGCGCTTAAACCCGACCTGGTGATTGACTGCGGCAATGCCGATGAAACCTGGCTTTCTCAGGCCAGACAAGTGAATGCGCAAACGCAAATTCCCTGGCTGCTGATTAATGGCGAACTGCGGCTCAGCCCGCAACAGCTACTCGCGACAGGTGAAGCGCTGGGAGTCGCAACGCGGGCCAGGACTCAGGCCAAACTGGCCCAGCGTTTTATTGATGAAGCCCTCGCGTTTTCACACTCTCCCGCAGCAAAGCTGCGTTTTTATGCCGCGCGCGGCGCCCGCGGACTTGAAACAGGATTACAAGGTTCATTGCATACCGAAGCGGCAGAGCTACTGGGATTACACAATGTGGCGCAAATTCCTGGGCGGCACGGGCTGGCGCAGGTTTCAATGGAAAACCTGTTGAGCTGGCAGCCCGATATTATTCTGGTACAGGATGCCATTACGGCACAGTACCTGCGGGAAGATCCCGTCTGGCAAGGAGTCAAAGCGGTTGCCGATCGGCGCATTCTGTTTCTCAGCGGCCTGCCGTTTGGCTGGCTGGACGCGCCTCCCGGCATCAATCGCTTGCTGGGGTTACGCCGTCTGCATGCCTGGCTTGATCCACAGGTTGAAGCGGGCTTTAAAACCGATATGCAGCGCTACAGTGAACTGTTCTGGCACACCACGTTAAGCGACGCACAGTATCAACAACTGGTGAGCGTCTGATGAAAACATCTACCCTCGGTTTTCTGATGATTACGACGGTGGTGCTTTGCGCGAGCATCGCCGCGGTGTCGGGTGCTTATCGCCTCGATGCACAACAGGTCATTGATCTTATTGCAGGCAGGGATGGTGTCCCGATGCAGGACAAAATCGTCTTCTGGCAAATCCGACTGCCACGCATTCTGGCTGCATTGTTACTCGGCGCAGCGCTGGCTGGTGCAGGAACCACCTATCAGGGAATGTTCCGTAACCCACTGGTTTCGCCGGATATCCTCGGCGTGGCGGCCGGTGCCGGTTTGGGCGCCTGTACGGCAATCCTGCTGGGGCTACCAATCCTGTTTATTCAGCTGTATGCGTTCACTGGCGGTTTGTTAGTGGTCGCCGGTGTCTGGCTGATTACCCGGCGAGTCAAGCGTCACGATCCGGTGTTAACGCTGGTGCTGGTCGGGATTGCGCTGGGTACGGTCTGCGGCGCGGGAATCTCGCTCATCAAAACGCTGGCCGACCCGTATACCCAACTCCCGTCGATCACCTTCTGGCTGCTCGGCGGTTTATCGACAATTACTCTGCACGATCTGTGGTTCTCAGCACCGCTGATCCTTGCTGGACTGGTCCCGTTATTGCTGCTGCGCTGGCGCATGAACCTGCTCACCCTGTCGGATGATGAAGCCCGATCGCTTGGGATCAACGTCTCCCGACTTCGGCTGGGACTGATCGTCTGCGCAACGTTAGTCACCGCCTGTACCGTCGCCATTGCCGGCATTATCGGCTGGATTGGACTGGTGGTGCCGCACATCGGCAGACTCCTCAGCGGGAATAATCACCAGCAGTTACTGCCGGTGTCCATGGGGATCGGCGCCATTCTACTCCTGCTAACCGACACCCTCGCCCGCACGCTGAGCCGCACGGAAATCCCGCTGGGGATCCTGACTGCATTTATTGGCGCACCGTTCTTTTTGCTGCTTTTGCTGCGGGGAAACCGCCCATGACGCTATTACTCGTGCGCCACGCGTCGCTGGGATACAACAGTAAACAACCCGTGTTACGTGATATCTCCTTTCAGGTTTCGCCCGGTTCTGTCTGTTGTCTGATTGGTGCTAACGGCAGCGGTAAAACCACCCTGATGCGCACCATTCTCGGCGTTCTTCCGCCGCTTCACGGTGACATTCTGCTTGATGGCGTCGCGGTGAATCATCTCAGCGATCGGGAACGCGCCGCAGCCATCGCCTGGGTTCCTCAGGCGCACGACGGCGCGTTTGCCTTCACTGCGCTGGACATGGTGATGATGGGACTGGCCCCGCAACTGGCGGCATTTGCGGTTCCCGGCGCTAAAGAGCGTGAAATTGCGCATCAGCAACTGGCAATGCTGGAGATTTCTCACCTGGCACTTCGACGCTGGAACACCCTGAGCGGCGGCGAACGGCAACTGGTGTTGATCGCTCGCGCGCTGGCGCAACACCCGCGTCTTTTATTGCTTGATGAACCCGCATCCAGCCTTGATTTTGGGCATCAAATCCGTCTGCTCGACACGCTGGTGACGCTGAAAAATTCCGGTATGGCCCTGCTGATGTCGACCCATCATCCGTTGCACGCCCGGGCAATCGCCGACAGCGTGGTACGGGTTGAACCAAACGGCGAGGTGTCGCAGGGGCTGCCTGAACATCAGCTCGCCGCCGACCGCCTGGCCGCGCTATATCGCGTTACACCGTCACAAATTACCCACCATCTTTATGGTTCACTCAATTAAGGAATATTCATGCTCATTGACGACATTGATTTTGCCGATCTTTACCGTAAGCAATTACAGCTGGCGAACAGAACCGAGAAAAAGCCGGAGCACTGGGACAAACGTGCGGAAAAAATGGCGGAGAGTTGCGCTTCATTAACCGACAGCTATCTGCTGCAACTGCTGGGTAAAATCGACCTGCAAGGTGCAGAGTCGCTGTTTGATATGGGTTGCGGCCCCGGTACAGTCTCGCTGGCGCTGGCTAAAAAAATGCCAATAATTTACGGCGTAGATTACAGCCAGGGAATGCTGAGCGTAGCTGCCCGCCGCGCCGCACAAATGAACGCCCGTCACGTACAATGGGTGCAACGAGCCTGGGAAGAGCACTGGGATGATTTACCCCAGTGCGATATCGCCGTCGCCTCGCGCTCCACGCTGGTTGCCGATATGCGCCAGGCAATGAGCAAGCTGAATAATCAGGCCCGACTGCGGGTTTATACCACCCACCTCGTCAGTTCATCTTTCGTTTCTCCCACCATTCAGCGCGCACTGGGCCGCGAAGTGATTGAACTGCCCAACTATATCTATGCGCTTAATGTTCTGTATCAGATGGGGATCCACGCACACGTTGATTTTATCCGCGGTCCCAACTGTCAGCAGGACAACAGCACCTGGACGCGTTTTCTGGAAAACGTGCGCTGGAGTATGGGTGAACTGAGCACCGACGAGGTCGAACGTCTGGAAAACTGGTATCAACAGCAGGATCCACACGCTATTGCCCCCGCCAGCCGTGACTGGGCGCTTATCTGGTGGGACAGCATCCCGCGGGAGGCGCTGCGATGATCTACTTTTCGCAGGCGCAAACTGACGCGCTGCTGCTGGAAGATATTCAGGGCGGCGATCTGACCACCCGCGCGCTGGGTATCGGCGCCCAGCCAGGCGTCATCGAGTTTAGCCATCGCCAGGGCGGATGCGTTAGCGGTACCGCTGTTGCCAGACAAATGCTGACGTCATTGGGATTAACCGTCACCGATATTTTGTCTGATGGCGAACGGGCGAACGCCGGACAGCGACTGATTCGCGCACACGGACCAGCGGCGGCGCTGCACCAGGGCTGGAAAGCGGTACAAAATGTTCTGGAGTGGAGCTGCGGCGTATCGGGTTATCTCGTCGAGATGCTGAGCATGCTGCATCAACGCTATCCCGATGGGCAGATTGCCTGCACCCGCAAAGCCATTCCCGGTACGCGTTTACTGGCGACTCAGGCAATACTTGCCGCCGGGGGCATTATCCATCGGGGAGGATGCGCCGAAACGGTACTGCTGTTTGCTAATCACCGCCGTTTTCTTACCAACCCAAACGACTGGACAGGCGCGATTGCTCGCTTACGCAGCCATGCGCCAGAAAAAAAGATCGTGGTCGAAGCGGATACGCCAGATGAGGCATTGGCCGCCCTACGCGCCGCCCCTGATGTCTTACAACTCGACAAATTTACCCCCGAGCAGGCGGCAGAAATTGCCCGTCAGGCCCCTGCTCTGGCCCCCCATTGCACGCTGGCGCTGACCGGCGGCATTACCCTCGCCTCGCTGGCGGGTTATCTCGACTGCGGTATCAGACTCTTTATCACTTCCGCGCCTTACTACGCTCCACCTGCGGATATCAAAGTGAGCCTGAGCCCGGACGCACGTGGCCTATAACATCAAAAAATGGACTAAAAATAATGAATTTCAACAAAAGTTGTCTTTACACAGCCCTGTCGTTTGCTTTCGCGCACAGTGCTTTTGCTGGGCAGGAAAGCGAAACCATGACCGTCTGGTCTAGTCCGGTCTCCGCGGCAACCACCACGGTTCTCGGCCAGGAAACGATACAACAGCTGGATAAACAGAACGTGGCGCAGGCGCTGAGCGTCGTCCCCGGCGTCGTGCTGCAAAAGTCAGGCAACCGCAACGAGCAACAGGTAAAAGTGCGCGGGTTTGACAGCCGTCAGGTTCCCGTCTTTTTTGACGGCGTGCCGGTGTACATCCCCTATGACGGCAACCTCGATTTAGGCCGTTTTCTGACATCCGATATCGCTTCGGTTGAAGTCTCCAAAGGCTACTCGTCTCTGTTGCAGGGGCCAAACCAGATGGGCGGTGCCATCAATATCACTACAAAAAAACCGACCAAACCGCTTGAAGGCAGCATTGGCTATCGCCAGGGCTGGAGTCGCAGCAAAGACAACGCCCACGATATGCACGCTTCATTTGGCGCCAGTAACGATCTCGGCTATATCCAGCTCAGCGGCAGTCAGCTGAAGCAGGATTTTCTTGGGTTACCGCATGGCGTGGACAACCCGGTTGCGGACAGTCACGGCAAGATGATCAACTCTTCCGCTGATGACAAGCGTGGCATCGTGAAGCTGGGCTTTACCCCTCGTGGAGATGATGAATATGTGCTGACCTATATAAATCAGGATGGCGAAAAAGATAATCCACCGTACGCCGGAACCAGCAGCCAGAAATCACGCTATTGGCAATGGCCACAATACGATAAAGAGAGCTATTACTATCAGGGAACCACGCATCTGGGAGACCGTTTTACCCTGAAAAGCCGTCTGTATCGCGACACCTTTGAAAATACGTTAATGATGTACAACTCGCTGGCCGATCTGAAAAATAAGAAAGGCAGCTACAGCCATTATTCGGACTATAGCGATGGGGCTGGCCTGCAGCTCGCTGCGGATATGCGAGAAAACGATCTGCTCTCTTTCGCCGTGAACTGGAAGGACGATGTTCACCGCGAGAAAGGCGCACCGAATGCGGCTTACGACCGCTACGAAGACCGCACCTGGTCCGTAGCCAGTGAATACCAGTGGGCTGCGGCGGATAATGTCGATGTGGTGGCGGGAATAAGTTATGACTGGCGAGACAGTCTGGAAGGTATGAAGCACGAGAAAAACGGCAGCGTCACGCACTACGATGACAACAACCAGTCGGCCTTTAACTGGCAGGTGATGACCAAATACCACTTTGAAAATTCAGACACATTAGCGCTGTCTTACTCTGACAGAACGCGTTTCCCAACGTTAAAAGAACGCTACACGACCTCGAAACCGGCCTATAACCAGGTGGCCCTGGTCAATCCACAGCTTAAACCGGAGCGCGCCCGCAGCGTGGACCTGACATGGAATGGTTCACTTAGCCAGAACTGGGGATTCGAAGCCAGCGTGTATTACAACCGCATCAGCGACGCGATTCTTTCGCACAATATTGATGCCGACACCATCCAGAATCAGAACAGTGGTCGGGTGGATTACACCGGCCTGGATGCAGGCGTTAAAGGTAAAGTTTTTGATATGCTGGACGTCGGGCTGAGCTACGGCCTTATTCATGCGGACGCCAAACGCAGCGATATCGGTAAGATTACCGATCTGCCGACGCAAACCCTGACTGCCTGGATGACGCTGAAACCGTGGAAGCCACTCAGCATTACGCTGTCCGAAGAGGCCCGTTCGTCGAGCTATAGCAATACCGACGGCTCGCAGAAAGCCGCTGGTTTCGCCATTACCCATTTGCGCGCTGATTACGCCATTGGCCACGGGTTTAGCGTTAACGCTTCGGTCAATAACCTGTTCGATACGCAGTACGTTTACAGTGAAGGGTTTATTGAAGAGGGGCGTAATTACTGGGCGGGCATTGAGTATCAGTTCTGACTTAACAATGCAGAAAAACGGCCCCAATTCGGAAATACCAGTCAGTTAAGCATTATGGAGAACATGTGATTTCGGCTCAGGGTTCCGTTCACCTCAGTAGTATCACTTTTCTGAAGCGCTGATACCCGTGAACGTGCACGGTGCACTGACTTCCAGTTAACTCTGTTTTGCTGTTCAGATAAAAAACGCAGGTGGTCAGGTGTGGGCTGGTCCGGCTGAAAATTGCCGACGTGTTTCCGTAAGGCCGGGAGAACCCGCAGGGATGCGGGTTCAGGGCGCGTTTTGCAGGGACGCTACCTCGCGCCCGGCCCGGTAGCCTGGAGGAATAAACGGAGGGAACCGCGGAGCGGCAATTTTCCCGCCGGGAGCCGGGATTGTTAAGGGTACGGCGATTGTACCCTTAACACGTTCACAGATCGTATTGCCTCAGAGAAGTGATGCCACTGAGGTGAACGTAGCAATACACCGGAGGCAACAGATTCGTTACCTCCGAATGTGCCACTCTCCGTTGTCGCTACGGCCACTCATCGTTACCTGACAAGCATTACCCCGTCAGGGGCCGTTCTATTAATCTCGTCGTACAAGCCGAAAGACACCCAGCACAACAATCGCGCCGACCACGGCCACCAGGAAGCTGTGGAGATTAAACCCGCTGATATCGCCGCCGATACCGAACATTGTAGCCAGCCATCCACCGACCACAGCACCGATAATACCGAGAATGCAGGTCAGGATAAATCCACCGCCATCGCGCCCCGGCATAATCAGTTTGGCGATAACCCCCGCAATCAGACCAAAAATAATCCAGGTAATAATTCCCATTTCCAGGCCCTCTTTCCAGTGAACGCACGCGCAAGACATTCTTGCGCCAGCACGTTAAGTATAGGCAAGCCATCGCTACGTGCTTTTTCCCTCAGACTTAATTCATTGGGTTTGGTAAAAAATTTCATCCATTTGTATTAAGTTCCGTTGATTGATGCCGATAATCCAACGATAAACCAGGCATCCAGGAGTCATTAGGTGTGAGTAACTACAATGAGCAGTTCCTGAAGCAAAATCCGTTAGCGGTGTTAGGCGTACTCCGGGACTTAAATTCGCAGCAGGTTCCGCTGCGTATCTCCTGGTCAGGTGGCCAGTTCATCAGCAAAATACTGGCGGTCAGCCCGGACGAACTGATCATGGATTTTGGTAGTCAGGAATATGAAAACCAGGCCGTGCAGCGGGCCAATCAAATTACGATTATCGCCGAAACGCAGGGAGCCAAAGTGGAGTTCACCCTGCCACAGCTGAAAAAAGGCGAATACCAGCGGCTACCCGCATTTATCTCATCATTGCCGCCATCTCTGTGGTTCGTCCAGCGTCGGGAATATTTTCGTATCGGTGCTCCACTGCATCCCCCCTATCGCTGCACGGTAAAAATGCCGGATAACAGCACGCTGTGTTTTCGCCTATTCGATTTGTCTCTTGGCGGTATGGGCGGGCTGTTAGAAACGGCAAAACCAGAGGGACTGGTAGAAGGCATGCGCTTTTCACAGGTTGAACTGAACATGGAGCAATGGGGAGTGTATCAGGTTGACGCCCAGCTAATTTCCATTAGCGAACGCAAAGTTATCGACGGGAAAAACGAAACAATTACCACTCCCCGCCTGAGCTTTCGTTTTCTCAACGTCGGCCCGGCGGTGGAGCGTAACCTACAGCGGATTATTTTTTCCCTCGAGCGCGAGGCCCGGGAAAAGTCGAATAAGGTTCGCGATTAGCATCAACTGAATTACATCACATCCAGCGCTTGTTGAAGCTTCCAGATATAGCGCGGAGCCTGCGGCGCCGGATGATTATCAGCAACATGTTCAATAAATTCATCCGGGCTGAGATCGTTTATCTTATTAATGGCTTTTTTCCTGTCGGAGGAGAACGTTCGCAGCAGCGCGCCCGCACCGTTGGCGTACGATACCACCAGCGCATATTGCATCACCTGCGGATCTTCGATCCCGGCCAGCGGCCCGGTCTCAAGAATGCTCAGGTATGCGGCCCCCATCGAGATATTGCGCTCAGGATTTTTCAGCTCGCTGGTCGACGGCTCGCCACTCCACCCCATGCGACGATAAACATCACGCCCTGACGTCGAGGCTTTTAACTGCATCAGGCCAATCGCATTAGACTTACTGACCGCATTCGGGTTTCCACCTGATTCAATGGCGATGATCGCGGTAATCAATTGTGGACTGACACCCCAGGCCGCACCGGCTTTTTCGCTGATCGGCATCCATTGCATTGCGCGTTTAACCGGAACTTCAGCATTCCACGGCGGATTTTTGTAATCCTGTTTTGAACTACAGCCCGCAAGTAATACAACCAAAAAAGCAAACCATCTCAATTTCACGTCATCTATCCTTATAGCCGGAACCTGTCGCTGAGGTGACAACGACATACCTACGCGGCATGATATACATTTGGTTTTAGTTGTAGCAAGGAAATGCCATGTCCCGGTTTCACTTAATTGCCCCGTCGGGCTACTGTATCAACCAGCAGGCTGCCTTACGCGGGCTGGCGCGTCTTACTGAGGCCGGTCATCAGGTCGACAATTCAGCGGTCATTGCGCGCCGCTGCCAGCGTTTTGCGGGTACAGAAGCAGAACGGCTTGCTGATGTGAACGCGCTCGTAAATCTGAACACGCCCGATACCATTGTGATGGCAGTACGCGGCGGCTATGGCGCGAGCCGTTTACTGGCAGATATTGACTGGCAGGCGCTGGCGGTCCGTCAGCAACACAACCCGCTACTGCTGTGCGGACACAGCGATTTTACCGCGATCCAGTGTGGTCTACTGGCGCAGGGGAATGTGATTAGCTTCAGCGGCCCGATGCTGGCGGCTAACTTTGGCGCCGAGGAGATGAACGCATTTACCGAGCACCATTTTTGGCAGGCTGTTCGCAATGCCCAATTTACCCTCGAGTGGCAAGGTCACGGTCCGGCATGTGCGACCGAAGGTACGCTATGGGGCGGAAATCTGGCGATGCTCATTTCTCTGATGGGCACGCCGTGGATGCCCGCTATCGAAAACGGCATTTTGGTGCTGGAAGACATTAACGAGCATCCTTTTCGCATTGAACGCATGCTGCTGCAACTGTATCACGCAGGAATACTGGCCCGACAAAACGCCATTATCCTCGGCAGTTTTAGCGGCAGCGCACCTAATGATTACGACGCGGGTTACAGTCTTGACTCAGTTTGTGATTTTCTACGCGCCAGGTTATCGGTTCCGTTGATCGACGGCCTCGATTTTGGTCATGAACAACGCACCGTCACCTTGCCGTTGGGGGCAAGAGCGGTACTGAAAAATGATAAAAACGGCGCTCAGCTCACCTTAAGTGGGCATCCGGTACTTAAATCGTAAAAAAAGCGGTTAACAGGGCTAAGTAAAACGCTGTTTCTGTCGTTATTATGTTAGGGTTTATAAATACGAAACAGCGTAATTCAGGAGTAACCGAACGTTGGATGCCGCAGCAATAATTAGCCTTTTTATTTTGGGTTCCGTACTCGTCACCTGCAGTATCTTACTCAGTTCATTCTCATCACGTCTTGGTATCCCTATTCTGGTGATATTTCTCGCTATCGGTATGTTAGCGGGAGTCGACGGCGTGGGCGGTATTCCTTTCGATAACTACCCTTTCGCCTATATGGTGAGTAACCTGGCGCTGGCGGTTATCCTGCTCGACGGCGGGATGCGCACCCAGGCCAGCTCATTTCGTGTCGCGTTAGGCCCGGCGCTGTCGCTGGCGACCGTCGGGGTGCTGATTACCTCCGGACTCACTGGCATGATGGCCGCGTGGCTGTTTCATCTGGATCTTATCGAAGGACTCCTGATTGGCGCGATTGTCGGTTCAACCGATGCCGCGGCGGTTTTTTCCCTGCTCGGCGGCAAGGGGCTTAACGAACGTGTTGGCTCTACGCTGGAAATTGAATCCGGGAGTAATGACCCGATGGCGGTGTTTTTAACCATCACGCTTATCGCCATGATTCAAAATCACGAGACTGGATTAAGCTGGATGTTTGCGGTGCATATTATCCAGCAGTTCGGCTTAGGGATCATACTGGGTCTCGGTGGGGGCTACCTGCTTCAGCAAATGATTAACCGCATTTCACTGCCTGCCGGGCTTTATCCGCTATTGGCCTTAAGCGGTGGGATCCTGATTTTTGCCCTGACCACTGCACTGGAAGGCAGCGGTATTCTGGCGGTCTATCTGTGTGGTTTCCTGCTGGGTAATCGCCCCATCCGCAACCGATTTGGCATTCTGCAAAACTTCGACGGTCTGGCATGGCTGGCGCAAATCGCCATGTTCCTGGTGCTGGGACTGCTGGTTACGCCGTCCGACCTGCTGCCTATCGCGATCCCTGCGCTGATTTTGTCTGCATGGATGATATTCATTGCCCGTCCGCTGTCGGTCTTCGCCGGACTGCTGCCGTTTCGTGGCTTCAATCTGCGCGAGCGCATTTTCATCAGTTGGGTGGGCCTGCGCGGTGCAGTCCCCATCATCCTCGCCGTGTTCCCAATGATGGCGGGTCTGGAGAATGCGCGCCTGTTCTTTAACGTCGCGTTCTTCGTGGTTCTGATCTCGCTGCTGTTTCAGGGAACGTCGCTTTCCTGGGCCGCCAAAAAAGCCAAAGTGGTGGTTCCTCCCGTCGGCTGGCCCGTTTCGCGCATTGGTCTGGATATTCACCCGGAAAACCCCTGGGAGCAGTTTGTTTATCAGCTCAGCGCGGATAAGTGGTGTGTAGGAGCCGCGCTGCGTGACCTGCATATGCCGGAAGAGACGCGAATTGCCGCCCTGTTTCGGGACAACGTGCTGTTTCACCCATCCGGCAGTACGCGGCTGCGTGAAGGCGATGTTCTGTGCGTCATTGGCCGCGAGCGCGATCTCCCTGCTCTCGGCAAGCTGTTCAGCCAGTCGCCGCCGGTGTCGTTAGACCAGCGCTTCTTCGGTGATTTCATTCTCGAGGCCAGCGCAAAATATGCCGATGTGGCACTGATATATGGCCTGGAAGATGGCACAGAGTATCGTGATAAACAGCAAACGCTGGGTGAAATTGTCCAGCATCTGCTTGGCGCCGCGCCGGTCGTCGGTGACCAGGTTGAATTTGCTGGCATGATCTGGACGGTTGCTGAGAAAGAAGATAATGCGGTGCTGAAAGTCGGTGTTCGCGTTGCTGAAGATGAGGATGAGGCGCGTTGATGCTTTTTGCCGGGCGGCGGCAGCGCCTTGCCCGGTCTGCGCTCTGCGTCGCATAAACGGTGTAGCCGGATGAAACACATCAGCGTCGACATCCGGCTTCATATACGTTACACCGTCACAATCGGCACGCGCAGCGCCAGAGAACACATCAACTCGTAGCCCACCGTACCCGCTGCGCTGGCCACATCGTCAATTTTAATCTCTTTGCCCCACAGCTCTACCGGCGTCCCGATCCCCGCCTGCGGACACGGTGTCAGATCTACCGCCAGCATATCCATTGAGACCGTCCCTACCGTTGTAGTGCGTACGCCGTCCACCAGCACCGGCGTTCCGCTTGGCGCATGGCGCGGATAACCGTCTGCATACCCGGTCGCCACAATGCCAATACGCTGCTCGCCGCTGGCGGTATAGCGTCCCCCGTAGCCCACCCGATCTCCAGCTTTCAGCGTCTGTATGCCGATTATCTCGCTGCTCAGGGTCATGACCGGTTTCAGGCCGGTATTGGCGATGTCCCGCCACTGTCCCGAAGGTGATGCGCCATACAAAATAATGCCCGGGCGCACCCAATCATAATGTGCTTCAGGGTGCCACAGCGTGGCGGCCGAATTGGACAGCGACCGTCTGCACTCCAGCCCTTCTGTCGCCTGTGCAATCCGCGCCATAGCTTCCTGAATACCTTCCGGGTGCTCCGCATCTGCAAAGTGGGACATCAGCGTCATTTCACCGACGTTGGGCATTGCCCGCAGCTGTTGCCAGACCGTTGATACTCTTTCCGGTAAAAAACCCAGTCGGTTCATACCGCTGTTCACCTTCAGGTAAACATCCAGCGGCGCGTTGAGGCGCGCATTCTGCAACGCTTTTAATTGCCAGTTACTGTGTACACAGGTGGTCAAACGATATTTGTCATACACCACCAGGTCTTCGGCGTGGAAAAATCCCTCCAGCATGAGTATCGGGCCTTTCCATCCGCGCTCACGCAGGGTTATCGCTTCTTCAAGATTGAGCATGGCAAAACCGTCGGTTGTGCCCAGCGCATTCCAGACACGTTCAATGCCGTGTCCGTATGCATTGGCTTTCACCACCGACCAGACGCGGGCGTCCGGCGCGGCCTGGCGGGTAATGGTCAGGTTTTGTTTCAACGCCTGCAGGTCAATGCTGGCCAGTATCGGGCGAGTCATCTCACGTCCTTATCAGTTATGTGCGCCATGTAAATGCCGTGGACGAGATGGGGTAAACCCCGGGCTGTAACGCGCCACGCTCAGATCGTCGTAAGGAATGGCTGGTGTGCGGCCAGACAGAATGTCGCTCAGCAACTGACCCGAACCGCAAGCCATGGTCCAGCCCAGCGTGCCGTGGCCGGTATTAAGCAGTAGATTCTTAAAGCGCGTTCGCCCGATCACTGGCGTACCGTCCGGCGTCATCGGACGCAGCCCGGTCCAGAAGGTTGCCTGCTCCACATGCCCACCGCGTGGGAAGAGATCGCGAACGACCATCTCCAGCGTTTCACGGCGGGGTTGCAGCAATTCCGTATTGAAGCCGACAATCTCCGCCATGCCGCCAACGCGAATACGGTTATCAAAGCGGGTAATGGCGATTTTGTAGGTTTCATCAAGGATCGTTGAAACCGGCGCGCCGTCATCTTGCGCCACCGGAATGGTCAATGAATAGCCTTTGAGCGGATAGACCGGAATATCAACGATCCCCTTCAGCATCGCCGTAGAATACGAGCCGAATGCCATCACATAGGCATCGGCTTTGATTATCTCCTCGCCACACTGAACGCCATAAATCTGCTCACCATCGCTCAACAGCTTATCGACCGGAGTATTAAAGCGAAATTTCACACCCGCCTGCTCCGCCATCAGCGCCAGACGCTGGGTAAACAGCTGGCAGTCACCCGTTTCGTCATTCGGTAAACGCAGACCGCCGGTCAGCTTGTGTGCCACTTCCGCCAGCGCCGGTTCAACTTCCGCCAGACGGCTTGCTTCCAGGAGCTGATACGGCACGCCGGCGTCTTCGAGGACGGCGATGTCGCGGGTCGCGTTCTCATACTGTTGAGCGGTACGGAACAGTTGCAACGTTCCACCCTGGCGTCCTTCGTACTCGATACCGGTAGAGGCGCGTAGCGCTTTCAGGCAATCACGGCTGTATTCCGCCAGTCGCACCATCCGGCCCTTGTTTTCCATGTAATGGCTGGTGTCGCAGTTGCGTAGCATCTGCCACATCCATTTCAACTGGAACTGCGTCCCGTCGAGTCGAACGGCCAGCGGCGCATGGCGCTGAAACATCCATTTAATTGCTTTAAGCGGTACGCCTGGCGCCGCCCAGGGTGCTGCATAACCTGGAGAGATTTGCCCCGCGTTCGCCGCACTGGTTTCCAGTGCCGGACCGGGCTCACGATCAATGACGGTGACATCGTGTCCAGCCTGACTTAAGTACCAGGCGCTGGTCACGCCAACGACACCACTTCCCAGTATGACAACTCGCATAGCCACTCCGTTAACAGTAAAAGAACAATCATCTAATTACATCTTGATAACTCAGTTGAAAATATTATTCAACATATGGCTTTTTTATGGTGACTTATCTCACATATGGCGGTGATGGCGGGGAACTCCCTGCTTTGGTATCTCCTGCTGTGCGTTATTTTTATCCAGCATAAAATTTTGCGGCTATACCGTTTTTCGACGCCTCGCTAACAAGAAATCGCAAAGAAAAAAATTCAGCCGCAGCACGTTTTTTAACACCATGATCTATGCTTGAAATGAGGTACTCCAGACAGAGAGTGCCGCCAACAATGAGGGTGCGCGAATGGCTACGATTGATTCCATGAACAAGGACAGCACACGGTTAAGCGATGGACCCGACTGGACGTTTGATCTGCTGGATGTCTATCTGGCGGAAATAGACCGCGTGGCGAAACTCTACAGACTGGATACCTACCCGCACCAAATCGAGGTGATCACCTCCGAACAAATGATGGACGCTTACTCCAGCGTCGGGATGCCAATCAACTATCCTCACTGGTCGTTTGGTAAAAAATTTATTGAAACCGAGCGTTTGTATAAACATGGTCAGCAGGGGCTGGCCTATGAGATTGTTATCAACTCCAATCCGTGTATCGCGTATCTGATGGAGGAGAACACCATCACCATGCAGGCGTTGGTGATGGCGCATGCCTGCTACGGACATAACTCCTTCTTTAAAAACAACTATTTGTTCCGTAGCTGGACGGATGCCAGCTCCATCGTTGATTACCTGATCTTCGCGCGAAACTATATTACCCAGTGTGAAGAGCGTTACGGCGTGGATGAAGTCGAAAAGCTCCTCGACTCCTGTCACGCGCTGATGAACTACGGCGTGGATCGTTACAAACGCCCGCAAAAAATCTCCCTACAGGAAGAGAAAGCCCGACAGAAAAGCCGTGAAGAGTATCTGCAAAGCCAGGTAAATATGTTGTGGCGTACGCTGCCGAAGAAAGAGGAAGAGAAAACCGTTGCGGAAGCCCGACGTTATCCTTCTGAACCGCAGGAGAATCTGCTGTATTTCATGGAGAAGAACGCCCCGCTGCTGGAATCCTGGCAACGCGAAGTGCTGCGCATTGTGCGCAAGGTCAGCCAGTATTTTTATCCGCAGAAACAGACGCAGGTGATGAACGAAGGGTGGGCCACTTTCTGGCATTACACCATCCTTAATCACCTTTATGACGAAGGTAAAGTCACCGAACGGTTTATGCTGGAGTTTTTACATAGCCATACCAACGTGGTATTCCAGCCGCCGTACAACAGCCCGTGGTATAGCGGCATAAACCCCTATGCCCTGGGTTTTGCCATGTTCCAGGATATTAAACGAATTTGTCAGTCGCCTACCGAAGAGGACAAATACTGGTTCCCGGATATAGCGGGTTCTGACTGGCTGGAAACCCTGCATTTCGCGATGCGCGATTTCAAAGATGAGAGCTTCATCAGCCAGTTTCTGTCACCGAAGGTTATGCGTGATTTTCGCCTGTTCACCGTGCTTGATGACGATCGTCATAATTATCTGGAGATTTCCGCGATTCACAACGAGGAAGGATATCGTGAGATCCGCAACAGGCTGTCGTCGCAATATAACCTGAGCAACCTTGAGCCGAATATTCAAATCTGGAATGTCGATCTGCGCGGCGACCGCTCGCTCACCTTGCGCTATATTCCGCATAACCGCGCTCCGCTGGATAAAGGACGCAAAGAGGTGCTCAAGCATGTGCACCGGCTCTGGGGTTTTGACGTGATGCTGGAGCAGCAGAATGAAGACGGCAGTGTGGAACTGCTGGAGCGTTGCCCGCCGAGGATGAACGGTCTGTAAATCTTATTGCCGGATGGCGACGCGAAAACGTCTTATCCGGCCTACAATGCATTTCGTAGGCCGGATAAGGTGCGATTAGCGCCCCTGAATAGCTAAATCGCCCGGCAGGTTTTTCTGCATACGATGCCAAATCTCGCCGCTGTCGTGACCATAGCGACGCACCGTTTCATATACCTGCTCATGAGCACCCTGATCACAAAGTTCTGACAGCTTACGGTAAAAGCTCAGCGCCAGCGCGCGGGCTTCCGGATTGGCGAAATAATGGCGGCCAATACGGGTATATAATCCCTTCATTCCATTGAGGATCAAACCGTAAATCGGATTGCCAGAGGCAAATGCCAGACCGCGGAAAATGTTATAGTCCAGATCGGCGAACGCATCAGCATGGTCGGCCACCTGATTTGCCGTTGCCAGAACCTCCTGCGCTTTATCAGGATGCTGGCGAAACGCGGTACGAACAAAGATCGTCGAGATGTTAGTACGCACGGACAGCAGATTATCAATAAGCTGCGGCACGCTCTCGTGATCGAGACGCGCCAGCGTTTCAAGGATATTTAGCCCGGAGGTTTCCCAGAAGTTATTCACCTTCGTCGGCTTGCCGTGTTGAATGGTCAACCAGCCGTCCCGCGCCAGACGCTGTAATACCTCGCGTAACGTGGTACGTGTCACTCCAATCAGTTCAGAGAGTTCACGTTCAGCAGGCAAAATAGTGCCAGGTGGGAAGCGGTTATTCCAGATACTTTCAATGATGTACTCTTCCGCGAACCCAGCCGGGCTTTGCGCCTTAATGACCATAGTGATAATTCCATTACACAGCAAAACATAGTTACAGTTATCATACCAGACGGGCTACATGGCTGATAGCTGACGCAATGAAGAAAAAGTGGATCAAGGCTTCATTTTCCAGATTACGCTGAAGCACAGCCAGCCTTGTCCGTCGCGTGAATAGCTTGCCTGTACTCCCTCCTCCCGCTAAGCTTTGCGGTCAAACATAAAAACATGATTTCATTTTTAAAGGTAGGGAAATCACCATGGAGCTATCATGGGGCCGCGCTATGTGGCGCAATTTTTTAGGTCAATCACCTGACTGGTACAAACTTGCACTACTCGTATTCTTAGTCGTTAACCCGGTTATATTTTTCATCAATCCCTTTATTGCGGGCTGGCTGTTGGTGGCCGAGTTCATTTTTACGCTGGCGATGGCGTTAAAATGTTACCCGCTGCTACCAGGCGGGCTACTAGCCATCGAGGCGGTCATCATCGGCATGACCAGCGCCACACATGTGCGTGAAGAGGTTGCCGCTAACCTTGAGGTGCTATTGCTGCTGATGTTTATGGTAGCTGGCATCTACTTTATGAAGCAGTTGCTGCTGTTTATTTTCACCCGCCTACTGCTTACGATTCGCTCCAAGATGCTGCTGTCGCTGGCATTTTGCGTTGCCGCTGCCTTCCTTTCTGCATTCCTGGATGCGCTGACCGTTGTTGCCGTGGTAATCAGCGTAGCGGTTGGTTTTTATGGTATTTACCATCGCTTCGCCTCTTCCCGCACGGAAGACAACAATATGCTCGATGATAGCCATATCGATCAGCACAATAAGGTCGTACTGGAGCAGTTCCGTGGTTTTCTGCGCAGCCTGATGATGCATGCGGGTGTCGGTACGGCGTTAGGCGGCGTAATGACTATGGTCGGCGAACCGCAAAACCTGATTATCGCCAAAGCGGCTGGTTGGCATTTTGGTGACTTTTTCCTGCGCATGTCGCCGGTTACCGTCCCGGTGCTGATTTGCGGCCTGTTAACCTGCATGCTGGTTGAGAAATTGCGCTGGTTTGGCTATGGCGAAACGCTGCCGGAGACCGTCCGCGATGTCCTGCAACAGTTTGACGATCAAAGCCGTCAGTTGCGTACTCGTCAGGAAAAAATCAAACTGATTGTCCAGGCGATTATCGGTATCTGGCTGGTGGTTGCCCTGGCCCTGCATCTGGCGGAAGTCGGATTAATCGGTCTGTCCGTCATTATCCTGGCCACGTCGTTGACCGGCGTTACTGACGAACACGCGATTGGTAAAGCGTTTACCGAGTCGCTGCCTTTCACCGCCCTGCTGACCGTGTTCTTCTCTATCGTTGCGGTGATTATCGATCAACAGCTCTTTTCACCGATTATTCAGTTTGTTTTGCAGTCTTCTGAACATGCTCAACTGACGCTGTTCTATCTCTTTAACGGCCTGCTGTCTTCTATCTCTGATAACGTGTTTGTCGGCACCATCTACATTAACGAAGCCAAAGCCGCGTTGGAACATGGGACCATCAGCCTTAACCAATTTGAGCTGTTAGCGGTGGCGATCAATACCGGGACTAACCTGCCTTCCGTTGCTACACCAAACGGCCAGGCGGCATTCCTGTTCCTGCTGACCTCTGCGCTGGCGCCATTAATTCGACTCTCTTATGGCCGCATGGTGTGGATGGCTCTGCCTTATACTCTCGTCCTGACGCTGGTTGGTCTGATATGCGTCGAGTTCACGCTTGTTCCGGTGACTGAGTGGATGACCCAGGCGGGCTGGTTAGCTACACTTTCATAACAATTTACCGGGTAAATCACTGCCCGGTTTGACTTTTTGCATGATAATTATCCGATTACTCAAATTTTCAATTCCTGCTAGTGGCGCATAAATTGAATTGGTTTAAACTGCGCTCTCTACGCATGTTGCAGGGAAATTATTATGTTGCGATTTTTAAACCAGTGCTCCCGAGGTCGTGGTGCATGGTTATTGTTGGCGTTAACCGCCTTTGCGCTGGAGCTTGTCGCGCTGTGGTTCCAGCACGTCATGCTGCTAAAACCTTGCGTGTTGTGTATTTACGAACGTAGCGCATTATTTGGCGTGATGGGCGCGGGGCTGGTGGGGGCTATCGCACCAAAAACGCCGCTGCGCTATGTGGCGATGATTATCTGGATTTACAGTGCCTGGCGCGGACTGCAGTTAGCGTATGAGCACACCATGATTCAGTTGCACCCATCACCGTTTATGACCTGTGATTTTGCCGCACGCTTCCCGAGCTGGCTGCCGCTGGACAAATGGCTGCCGCAGGTGTTTTTAGCATCCGGTGACTGTGCTGAACGACAGTGGTCTTTTTTAACCCTGGAAATGCCACAGTGGCTGTTGGGGATCTTCGCCGCTTACCTGGTGGTCGCCGTGCTGGTAGTCATAGCACAGCCGTTTAAACCGAAAAAACGTGACCTCTTCGGTCGCTAACAGAGACGCTCCTTCGGGAGCGTTTTTTTTGCCTTAAATTCATTGCCTGCTGGCATCTATAAGATGTATATTAAATACATCTTATAGATGCCACACCAAGGAGATGTCTGATGTCCCATTTACGCATCCCGGCAAACTGGAAAGTAAAACGCTCTACTCCCTTCTTTACCAAAGACAACGTCCCGGCAGCACTTCTTTCTCACCATAACACCGCAGCAGGCGTGTTTGGACAGCTCTGCGTAATGGAAGGTACGGTAACGTATTATGGCTTTGCCAATGAAGACGCAAAAGAACCTGAAGTGAAAGTGGTGATTAATGCCGGTCAGTTCGCGACCAGCCCACCGCAGTACTGGCATCGCGTTGAATTAAGCGACGATGCGCAATTCAACATTAACTTCTGGGTGGAAGATGACAACCACTCCGATGAGATGTATCAGGCGAAAAAGTCTTAACCCTTAACGCCTGCTAATCGATGGGCGGGTCAGTCCGCCCATGAAGGTTTGTTCAGGATATGATCCTGCCAGTCACGCACTTCCGACTCTTTCACCGCAATATGACGAACTGAGATACGTTCACCGTGCATCGCCGCTTTTGATCCTGTCAGCAACGGGTGCCACTCCGGCAGCCCTTTTCCTTCTGCGAGCAGACGATAGGCGCAGGTCATCGGCAACCATTCAAAAGTCGGCAGATTATCACGCGTCAGTTTGATGCAGTCAGGCTCGTACTCGAATCGACGTTCGTAATTACGACACTGGCAGGTTTTAATGTTGAGCTGACGACAGGCGACGTTGGTAAAGTAGATTTCGTCAGTGTCTTCATCCATCAGCTTATGCAGGCAGCATTGACCGCACCCGTCACATAATGACTCCCACTCGGCATCGGTCATTTCATCAAGGGTTTTACTTTGCCAGAAAGGTATGTCGCTCATCAGGGTTTCCGCTATTGCAATAAAGCTGCACCTTATAACCAGTCTGGCACGCTGATGCAAGTTTTGCCGCCCGAAAAGGCGGCAAGCAGAGATTACAGCACGCGGGTTGTTAGCGTTTGACCGTGAAAACTGATGGCCAGTTCGTCGCCGCTGCTTAAAGGTCCCACGCCTGCTGGCGTTCCCGTTAGCACCACATCGCCCGCTTTGAGGGTAAAGAAACGGCTCATATAAGCAATCAAGGGAACGATGTGATGGATCATGTCCGCCGTGGAGCCGTGCTGACGTGTTTCACCGTTGACCGTTAATCCAAGCATCGTATCCTGCGGGTCGCCATTAAATTCCGCCACCGGAATAAATCCAGACAGCGGGCAAGAGTTATCAAAACCCTTCGCTTTTTCCCATGGCTGCCCCGCCTTCTTCATTTTGCCCTGAATATCGCGCAGGGTCAGATCCAGCGCGACACCATAACCGGCGATGGCTTTGTGCACATGATCTTCTGTCGCTTGCCGCAGGGTCGCGCCAATTAGCACAGCCAGCTCAACTTCATGGTGGACAGACCCCATATCAGATGGGATCACCAGCGGCTGGCGCAAATCGCACAGCGCGGTTTCCGGTTTAATAAACAGAACCGGTTCTTCCGGGGGGGTTCCGCCCATCTCTTTAATATGGTTGGCATAGTTACTCCCTACGCAAACCACCTTACTCACCGGATAATCCAGCAGAGCACCATGCCAGTTGTGATGTTGATACATTACTTTCCCCTAACGTAGTCATAGATTTCAGGTACTGCATCGATGGAACGTGCTGCTGCTGGATGCAGTTTAACGTTTAGCGTCTGGTGTATTTTGTTTTGCCGCTGCCAGATGCTGTTTAAGTAAATCTTCTGGCGGCGGGGGTATTTGTAAATAATAGCCCTGCTCGGTCAGGGCCTGTTTTACTTTTTCAAGATCGGCATTAACTAATTTTTTACGCCCATCAAGCGGTAACATCATTGCCAGCGTCGGCTGACCAAATCCTCTCATCAGTTCTTCAGGAACGCGCGAGAAATCGTCTTTTTTTTCGACATATAAATAGGTCTGGTCACGTTTGCTGCTTCGGTAGATCACACAAAACATATCTTTTACTCTGAATTCACGGAATGGTGGCTTGCCTCAATATAATACTGACTATAACATGCCTTATAGTCTTCGGAATATCACCCCGCGCTGGGGATGATAAATAGCAAATTGAGTAAGGCCAGGATGTCAAACACGCCAATCGAGCTTAAAGGCAGTAGCTTCACCTTATCAGTGGTTCATTTACATGAAGCAGAACCCGAGGTTATTCGTCAGGCGTTGGAAGACAAAATCGCGCAGGCACCGGCTTTTTTAAAACATGCTCCCGTGGTGGTTAACGTGAGTGGTCTTGAAAGCCCGGTAAACTGGTCAGCGCTGCAGAAAGTGGTCGCGTCTACCGGATTGCGCATTATTGGCGTTAGCGGATGCAAAGACGCCAGACTAAAGGCAGAAATCGACGAAATGGGTCTTCCTTTACTGACTGAAGGTAAAGAAAAAGCTATTCGTCCTGCGCCTGTTGAGGTCCCGGCTCCCGTCGCTCCGCCGCAAAACGTTACTCCCATCACAAAAACACGATTAATAAATGTGCCGGTTCGTTCCGGTCAGCGCATTTATGCTCCACAATGTGATCTGATTGTTACAAGCCACGTCAGTGCGGGCGCAGAGCTTATCGCTGATGGCAATATTCATGTTTATGGAATGATGAGAGGCCGTGCGCTGGCAGGTGCAAGCGGCGATCGTGAAGCGCAAATTTTTTGTACCCATCTGACGGCAGAACTGGTGTCTATCGCAGGTGTTTATTGGCTGAGTGATAAAATCCCAGCAGAATTTTATGGCAAAGCGGCCCGTTTGCAATTAGCAGAGAACGCTTTGACAGTTCAACCGTTGAATTGATCCCTTTTTAACAAGGAATTTCTATGGCACGCATTATTGTTGTTACTTCGGGTAAAGGGGGCGTTGGCAAAACCACCTCCAGCGCGGCCATCGCTACAGGTTTGGCCCAGAAGGGAAAGAAAACTGTCGTTATTGATTTTGATATCGGCCTGCGTAACCTCGATCTGATTATGGGTTGTGAACGCCGCGTCGTTTACGACTTCGTCAACGTTATTCAGGGCGATGCGTCGTTAAATCAGGCGTTAATCAAAGATAAGCGTACCGAAAATCTCTTTATTCTTCCGGCCTCACAGACTCGCGATAAAGACGCGCTGACGCGTGAAGGCGTCGCGAAAGTTCTGGACGACCTGAAAACGATGGAATTCGATTTCATCGTCTGCGACTCCCCGGCGGGTATTGAAACCGGCGCGCTGATGGCCCTGTATTTTGCCGATGAAGCGATTATCACCACTAACCCGGAAGTCTCCTCTGTACGTGACTCTGACCGTATTCTGGGTATTCTGGCGTCGAAATCTCGTCGTGCGGAAAACGGTGAAGATCCGATTAAAGAGCATTTGTTGCTGACGCGCTACAACCCTGGCCGCGTAAATAAAGGTGACATGCTTAGCATGGAAGACGTACTGGAAATTCTGCGAATCAAGCTGGTTGGCGTGATTCCTGAAGATCAGTCAGTCCTGCGCGCGTCTAACCAGGGTGAGCCGGTTATTCTCGACATCAATGCTGATGCCGGTAAAGCCTATGCTGATACCGTAGACCGTCTGTTGGGAGAAGAACGTCCTTTCCGCTTCATTGAAGAAGAGAAGAAAGGTTTCCTCAAACGCCTGTTCGGAGGATAAGTTATGGCATTACTGGATTTTTTTCTCTCGCGGAAAAAGAGCACAGCGAACATCGCTAAAGAGCGACTGCAGATTATTGTTGCGGAACGTCGTCGTAGTGACGCCGAGCCACATTATTTACCGCAACTGAGGAAAGATATTCTCGAGGTTATCTGCAAGTATGTACAAATTGATCCCGAAATGGTCACCGTACAGCTTGAACAAAAAGACGGCGATATTTCTATCCTCGAACTTAACGTGACATTACCTGAAGCTGAAGAGTCTAAATAACGGCTTTGCTCAGTGAGTTATAGTTGCAAAAAAGGCAGATTATTCTGCCTTTTTTATTTTCAGTTTCTTGCCAACTGTTGCGGATTTATTCCAAAGTAAACTTTGGATAGTTTTCGGCAAAATAGCGGCGCAAATACTCAACCGTAATACGGATTTTTGCCGACGTCGCCAGCCGAGAAACATAAACCGCCCATATATTTGCTGGTTGATAATACTCGGGTAATACGTGTACCAGATGTCCACCGGCAATGTTGTCGCAAACGTCCCACCACGAACGCAGGGCAATTCCCTGCCCATCAAGACACCACTGATGTACCACTTCGCCATGATTAGACGACAGAGGCCCCGTAACTTTAATTGAGTGAGCGCCCTCTTTATTACGCATTTGCCAGATGCCAAACGGATGGTCGCGCTCTTTGATAACCAGACAAGGAAAAGTGGAGAGATCGTTGAGTTGCTTCGGCGTCCCGTGCTGCGCCACAAATTCCGGCGAGGCGCACAGAATACGGTAGTTAGTCGCCAGCTTGCGGGCAATCAGGTTTGGCGCGATATCATCCCCGATACGAATATCAAGATCGACGCCCTCATTCACCATATCCACCAGGCGGTCTTCAACATCGAACCTCAGTTCTAACTGCGGGTACGCTTTTGCCAGCGCAGACAGCGCCGGAGCCACCACCCGACGGCCAAAGCCAAAGCTACTAATAATGCGTAGCATCCCCTGCGGGATCTGCCTGGCATCAGACAACTCGTCCATCATCTGATCGACATCCTGCAGGATCCGCTGCGCCCATTCGTAGATCCGCTCCCCCTCTTCCGTGATGGTTACACGCCGCGTTGTCCGGTGCAGCAGCACCACGTTCAGCGTCTGCTCCAGCAGGGCTACTCGCTTACTGATAAAAGCCGGTGATACACCCAGTTCCTCGGCAACGGCGGCAAATCCTGCCCGACGGGCAACCAGCATAAAGACGCGTAAATCATTTAGCAGCGGCAGATTATTCATGATCTGTGTTTTATGTTTCACCAGTTAGGGGGATTAACTATTAATCAGTCAATTATAGGATAAGGGGAAAGTCAATTTTGATGGCGTACAAGTGAGAGCTGCTATGAAGAAAACCTGTCGTATTGCCGCTATCCCCGGAGATGGCATTGGTAAAGAAGTGCTGCCTGAAGGCATTCATGTGTTACAGGCAGCCGCCGAGCGTTGGGGGTTGTCGCTCAGCTTTGAGCAAATGGAATGGGCCAGCTGCGAGTACTACACCCATCACGGTAAAATGATGCCGGATGACTGGCATGAGCAGTTGCAATCCTTTGATGCTATCTATTTTGGCGCCGTTGGCTGGCCGGATACCGTACCGGACCACATCTCTTTATGGGGCTCGCTGCTTAAGTTTCGCCGCGAATTCGACCAGTACGTCAACCTACGTCCGGTACGCCTGTTCCCGGGAGTCCCTTGCCCACTGGCGGGCAAGCAGCCAGGCGACATTGATTTCTACGTCGTACGCGAGAACACCGAGGGAGAATACTCTTCTCTCGGCGGACGCGTGAGTGAAGGGACGGAACACGAGGTGGTTATCCAGGAGTCGGTCTTCACCCGTCGCGGCGTGGATCGTATATTGCGTTACGCTTTCGAGCTGGCGCAAAACCGCCCGCGCAAAACCCTGACCTCGGCGACCAAATCCAATGGTCTGGCCATCAGCATGCCTTACTGGGACGAGCGTGTTGAAGCAATGGCGGCTAACTATCCTGAGATCCGTTGGGATAAACAGCATATCGATATATTGTGTGCCCGCTTTGTGATGCAGCCGGAGCGCTTTGACGTTGTGGTTGCTTCCAACCTGTTCGGCGACATCCTCTCCGATCTGGGTCCGGCCTGTACCGGGACGATTGGCATCGCGCCTTCTGCCAACTTAAACCCGGAACGCACCTTCCCATCCCTGTTCGAGCCGGTGCATGGTTCGGCCCCCGATATTTACGGAAAAAACATCGCCAACCCGATTGCCACTATCTGGGCTGGCGCCATGATGCTGGACTTCCTTGGCAAGGGTGATGCCAACTATAAGGCTGCCCACGACGGTATTCTGGCGGCAATTGAGCACGTTATTGCCAGCGGCCCAAAAACGCCGGATATGAAAGGCAGCGCCACCACGCAACAGGTGGGTGAGGCCATCTGTCAGGCACTACGTTAGAGGTCAAACCACGAAATATGAGCCGCGTCACTGACGCGGCTTTTTTATGCGTTTTGTGGAGCCAATAACCTGCGCTAATTCACCTTTTATTATTTCCGTTCCGTGTTTTATTGCTTCACGCATCGGGCAATTGTTTAATTCATGTAAAGAACAAATAATAAAATTGTTAAACACAAAGTAACTCATTCTACCCCTACAGCATGATAACAACGACAGGCTAATGCCATACGCGGGCAACTGTGCCCAGGAGATCCCATGTTGAGCAACGTCAAGAAAAAAGACATGCCGCTGATAGCCATCAGCCTGGTGGCTATTCTTTTCATCGCCGCCACACTTAGTCTCTTCCCTCAGCAGTCTGCACAAGTCGCAAATACCCTTTTTAACGGCGTTACCCGGATGCTGGGTTCCGCCGTGCAGATCCTCGTTCTGATGGCTATGGGTCTGGTCGTCTGGCTGGCTACCAGTAAATACGGCAACATCCGTCTGGGAGAAGGTAAAGCGGAATACAGCACGCTCTCCTGGCTGTTTATGTTTATATGCGCCGGATTAGGCTCCTCCACGCTCTACTGGGGCGTTGCTGAGTGGGCCTATTATTACCAGACCCCGGGTCTGAATATCGCGCCGCACTCGCAAAAAGCGCTGGAATACAGCCTGCCTTACTCCTTTTTCCATTGGGGGATCAGCGCATGGGCGACCTACACGTTGGCCTCATTAACCATGGCCTACCACTTCCATGTGCGTAAAAACAAAGGACTGAGCCTGTCCGGGATTATCGCCGCCATTACCGGCGTGCATCCGCAGGGTGTCTGGGGGCGCCTGGTTGACCTGATGTTCCTGATCGCGACAGTTGGCGCGTTAACCATCTCTCTGGTCGTCACCGCCGCCACCTTTACCCGCGGTTTGTCTGCCCTAACGGGGTTACCGGATAACTTCACGGTGCAGGCGTTTGTGATCCTGTTCTCTGGCGGCATTTTCTGCCTGAGCTCCTGGATTGGCATCAATAACGGTTTGCAACGTCTGAGCAAAATGGTCGGCTGGGGGGCGTTTTTACTGCCGCTGCTGGTGCTGATCGTCGGCCCGACCGAGTTCATCACCAACAACATCATTAACGCCATCGGCCTGACGACACAAAACTTTTTGCAAATGAGCCTCTTCACCGACCCGCTTGGCAACGGTGAGTTCACCCGTAACTGGACGGTGTTCTACTGGCTGTGGTGGATCTCCTACACGCCGGGCGTGGCAATGTTTGTCACTCGCGTATCCCGTGGTCGCAAAATCAAAGAGGTTATCTGGGCATTAATCCTCGGTAGCACTGTTGGTTGCTGGTTCTTCTTTGGCGTGATGGAAAGCTACTCCATTCACCAGTTTGTGAACGGCGTGATCGACGTACCGCAGGTTATGGCGACGCTGGGTGGTGAGACAGCCGTACAGCAAGTGTTGATGTCGTTGCCTGCCGGGAAACTGTTTCTGGTGGCGTATCTGGCGATCATGATTATATTCCTCGCCTCACACATGGATGCTGTGGCCTACACCATGGCGGCCACCAGCACGCGCAACCTGCAGGAAGGGGAAGATCCGCAGCGCAGTCTTCGTCTGTTCTGGTGCGTGGTTATCACCCTGATCCCATTATCGATTTTGTTCACCGGCGCGTCACTGGAAACCATGAAGACCACGGTGGTTCTGACCGCTCTTCCATTCCTCGCCATCCTGTTGGTGAAGGTTGGCGGTTTTCTGCGCTGGGTACGGCAGGACTATGCCCACGTTCCTGCGCATCAAATTGAAAGTCATATTCCCGAAGCGCCAGTTGACGTCCCGGTCGCGCCACCGGCCGGGACACTACTCAAAGGCGACAATTAAGCGCCAGTACAAAAATCCTCTTACTCACAAATTAAAGGTATTCCAATGAGCAATCTGAGCCCTGAGTTTATTCTGCCGCAAAATTTCTGTGCCAACCCGCAGGATGCCTGGACTATCCCGGCCCGGTTTTATACCGACCATCAGGCTTTCGAACACGAACAAGAAAAGGTGTTCGCTAAAAGCTGGATTTGCGTCGCCCACAGTAGCGAACTGGCGAAACCCAATGATTATGTTACCCGAGAAGTGATTGGCGAGAATATCGTGCTGGTACGTGGGCGCGATAACGTGCTGCGGGCCTTCTACAACGTCTGCCCGCATCGCGGTCATCAGTTGTTGAGCGGCGAGGGGAAAGCGAAAAATGTGATTACCTGCCCTTACCACGCATGGGCGTTCAAACTTGACGGCAATCTGGCGCATGCGCGTAACTGCGAAAACGTCGCCAACTTCGACAGCGAAAAAGCGCACCTTACACCAGTACGCCTGGAAGAATATGCCGGATTCGTGTTTATTAACATGGATCCGAACGCGGGCAGCGTGGAAGAACAACTCCCTGGTCTTGCAGACAAAGTTATCGAAGCCTGCCCAGACGTGCATGACCTGAAACTTGCTGCGCGCTTTACGACTCGTACCCCAGCCAACTGGAAGAATATTGTCGATAACTATCTGGAGTGCTACCACTGCGGTCCGGCCCATCCAGGTTTTTCCGACTCGGTCCAGGTTGACCGTTACTGGCATACCATGCACGGCAACTGGACGCTGCAATACGGTTTCGCCAAACCTTCAGAGCAGTCATTTAAGTTCGAAGAAGGGGTTGATGCCGCTTTCCACGGTTTCTGGCTGTGGCCGTGCACCATGCTCAACGTGACGCCAATCAAAGGCATGATGACCGTTATCTACGAATTCCCGGTAGATGCGGAAACCACGCTGCAAAACTATGACATCTATTTCACCAACGAAGAGCTGACCGAAGAGCAGAAACAACTGATCGAATGGTATCGCAACGTCTTTCGTCCTGAAGATTTACGTCTGGTTGAAAGCGTACAAAAAGGGCTGAAATCGCGCGGGTATCGCGGCCAGGGACGCATTATGGCGGACACCAGCGGCAGCGGCATCTCCGAGCATGGCATTGCCCATTTCCATAATCTGGTCGCCCAGGTTTTTCAGGAATAACCCGGGGCTTTTACGACAGGTTCCGGCGCGTCGCTGAGCCGCGTCGGACAGATTTTTTAGGGAGGCCGCAATGTCTGATTATCAAATGCAAGAAGTCCGGGTCAGCCGGATTGAGACGATTACCGCGCAGGTAAAATGCTTCACCTTAACGGCGACCTCAGGCCAGCCGTTGCCTGCGTTTCAGGGTGGCAGCCATATTATCGTGCAGATGCGCGATGGCGAGAACCTGTACAGCAATGCGTACTCGCTGATGAGTTCACCACACGATACGCGCGCCTATAAAATCGCCGTACGCCTGGAGGAAGCGTCCAAAGGCGGCTCACGATACCTGCATCAAAACGTGAAGCCCGGCGACACGCTCACGATCTCCACACCAAATAATCTCTTCGCCCTCGCCCCTCAGGCACAAAAACATCTGTTGATTGCCGGAGGTATCGGCATCACACCGTTTTTATCGCAACTCCCGGAGCTGGAACAATCTCAGACGCAATGGCAACTGCACTATTGCTCTCCCAGCCAGGAGACCTGCGCGTTTCATGACGAACTCATGCAACACCCCAGCGCCGATCGCATTCATCTGCACCTGTCGAACGCAGGCACCCGCCTCGATTTAGCCCGTCTGCTGGCAGATGTTGAACCCGGCACGCATATCTACACCTGTGGCCCTGCGGTGCTCAACGATGCTGTCAGAGAAGCGGCTTCCCGCCTTGGGCTGGACAGCAATACGCTACATTTCGAACAATTTGCCGTGGAAGAGAAAGGCGGCGACGCCTTCACCCTGGTGCTGGCGCGTACCGGGCGCGAGTTTGTGGTCCCGGAAGAGATGACCATTTTGCAGGTTATCGAAAATAACAAAGCCGCCCGGGTTGAGTGCCTGTGCCGGGAAGGTGTTTGCGGCACCTGCGAAACGACGATTCTCGAAGGGGAAGCGGATCACCGCGATCAGTATTTCAGCGACGACGAAAAAGCCAGCCAGCAAAGCATGCTCATCTGCTGCTCGCGCGCCAAAGGTAAGCGCCTGGTGCTCGATCTGTAGCGTTGCGCAGGCCGGGTCAGCAAACGCGCGACCCGGCGAGCCTGGTGACTTACTGCGGGTATTCCTGCAGCAGCGCGTTGATGCGATCGGACATCAATTCGCCACGCCAGCCGGAAACCAGCTCTGGCAGGGATTGCTGCGGCTTTAATTTCCAGTGCCAGTTGAGCAACTGGTTGATCTGGCGACGCGAAGCAAGAAGTTCGACGCTGAGATTATGTTCCGCACTCACCTCGGCAACCAGCGCTTTGATGGCTTTGAACGCCTTGCGATACCCTGGCATATCCATCAAATTCAGCAGCGACTGCGGCAGCGACTCTTCCGGTAAAGCCTGGGCCTTTTCTACCAGGGTGATCAGCGTTTTACCGTGGAAACGAATTTCACTCCCGGAAAGACCCAGGCTATCCAGTTCACCCAGGCTGCCCGGCATATAACGCGCCACCGCCCACAGGTGCTCTTCACGCACCACGAAGTTTACCGCCAGATCGCGCTCGCGTGCTTTACGCAGTCGCCAGTCGGCAAGCAATTGCAGGCAGGCTAGCTGACGGGTGCGCAGTTGCCATGCGTTGGTGATGTCACGCCAGGCGTCTTCCGGCGCCAGAATCTCCTGGCGACGCTGCTGCATTAAGCGGCATTCGTCCAGCGCGGCTGGCAGCCAGCCGCTGGCTTCGGTTTCAGCCATCAGTTTTGTGGTGATCGGTAACAGATACCAGACGTCAGCCGCCGCGTATTCGCACTGACGCTCGGTCAGCGGTCTGGCCAGCCAGTCGGTACGCGATTCACTTTTGTCGAGCGCCACACCCGTAAACTCTTCCACCATCGAGGCGAAGCCCCACGACAGCGGACGACCGCAAAACGCGGCCAGGATTTGTGTGTCAATTAACGGCTGCGGAAGTTCGCCAAAAGCGTTGAGAAACACTTCCAGGTCTTCACTTCCCGCATGCAGGAATTTGGTGATGGCGGTATCACGCAGAATATCGCGCAGGGGCGACCAGTCGGTGATCCCTAGTGGATCAATCAGAGCAACGTGTTTGCCATCAAACAGCTGGATCAGCCCCAACTGCGGATAATAGGTACGTGTGCGAACAAATTCGGTATCCAGGGCTATCGCCGGAAATTCACGGACGGCTTCGCACAGCGTGGCTAACGCGTCGTCCGTGGTGATCATTTGATAATTCAAATCGTGCTCTCTTAGGTTTGCGCCAAAAAAAACGCCGGATTACCCGGCGTTTTCTACTGGCTGACTTAACGCTCAGCCTTTATTGTCCACTTTGGCGCGCGCTTCGTCACGTAATTCTCGTCGCAAAATTTTACCGACGTTAGATTTCGGCAACTCGTCGCGAAACTCCACTAGCTTCGGTACTTTATAGCCCGTCAGGTGACGACGGCAGAAAGTGATAAGCGCCTCATCAGTTAACGAGGCATCTTTCTTCACCACGAAAATTTTCACCGCTTCACCGCTGCTGCCCGATGGAACGCCGACCGCAGCCACTTCCTGTACGCCAGGATGTTGCATAACCACGTCTTCAATTTCATTTGGATAGACGTTAAAGCCGGACACCAGGATCATATCTTTCTTACGATCGACAATACGTAGGAAGCCTTCATTATCCATCACCGCAATATCGCCGGTGTGCAGCCAGCCGTCTTTGACGATTTCGTCGGTGGCGTCTGGTCGCTGCCAGTAGCCCAGCATCACTTGCGGACCTTTCACGCACAGTTCGCCCGGTTCTCCCGGCGGCACTTCGTTATCGTCGTCATCCACCAGTTTGACCTCGGTGGAAGGAACCGGTAACCCGATACTGCCGCTGTGGTAGTCGATATCATGAGGGTTGACGCTCACCAGAGGGGCACACTCCGTCAGGCCATAGCCTTCCAGCAGATACTGACCCGTCAGCTTCACCCATCGTTCAGCTACCGCCTGTTGAACCGGCATCCCGCCGCCTGCCGAAAGGTGCAGTGACGAGAAGTCCAGTTGTTGGAACTCTTTGTTATTCAGCAGCGCGTTAAACAGCGTGTTGACGCCGGTCATAGCGGTGAACGGATACTTCGCCAGCTCTTTTACCAGTCCCGGAATATCACGCGGGTTGGTAATCAGCAGGTTTTGACCGCCCAGCTCAATAAACAGCAGGCAGTTCATCGTCAGCGCAAAAATGTGATACAGCGGTAGGGCCGTCACCACCAGTTCTTTACCCGGATGCAGCAACGGACCATAAGTGGCGTTAACCTGCTCAAGGTTAGCCAGCATGTTACGGTGCGTAAGCATCGCGCCCTTCGCGACACCGGTAGTCCCCCCGGTATATTGCAGGAACGCCAGATCTTCCGACACCACTTCGGGTTTCACATACTGCATGCGATAACCGTTTTGCAGCGCACTACGAAATGAGATGGCATCCGGCAGGTGATATTTCGGCACCAGACGCTTGATATACTTGACGACAAAGTTAACCAACGTCCCTTTGGCGGTCGACAGCTGATCGCCCATACGCGTCAGGATCACGTGTTGCACCGACGTTTTGTCGACGACTTTTTCCAGCGTGTGGGCAAAGTTAGACACGATGACAATCGCCGACGCGCCGCTGTCGTTGAGCTGATGTTCCAGCTCGCGGGGCGTGTACAGCGGGTTCACGTTCACGACGATCATGCCGGCACGTAAAATCCCAAACAGTGCGACCGGATATTGCAGCAGGTTCGGCATCATCAATGCGACGCGATCGCCCTTCTTCAGCCCGAGTCCCTGTTGCAAATAGGCCGCAAATGCCCGGCTACGCTCTTCAAGCTTGCGGAAGGTCATCACCTCCCCCATGTTTACAAACGCGGGCTGATCGGCATACCGTCTTACTGAGTGTTCAAAGAGTTCCACCAGGGATTGATAACGGTCAGGATTGATCTCCGCAGGAACACCAGCGGGATAACGGTTAAGCCAAACCTTTTTCAATACATCACCTCTAAAATGCGTATTCGTCGTCATCACAACCCCAGGCAATAAACAAACTGTTAACATAATATTAACTCAGCGTACCAGTTTGTTTATTACACAACGACAAGGTTGCGAAGCACGTCACTATTTATTTTTCTTATATCCACGTTAATGCAGAAACAGCGGACGAGCCGCTGTTTCTTTTACTCATAAAACAAAGAGTTACTCAGTTACTATGGTCTGAACCTGTGCCGGGCCGGGATTGTACCATCCCCATCCGCCGTAGCCACCGTAAGGCCAGCCACGCGCACCGTAGAACCAGGGGTCGATCGGCTGCGGCGGCATAACAATTTGCTGAGTAATATGCCAGCGTTTATAGCCAGTTACCTGCATCAGCATGAATTTATACGGCGTATTACCGATTTTTCCATCCACAGTACCGCTAATCGGACCGACGACGGTAACCAGTTGACCGCGGAAGTCCACCGGGTCGAGGAAGCCATTTACATCAGCATAAATTCGCCCGCGGGAGGCTTCGCCCAGCACCGGTCTCGCCCCGCTATCAAGAGGAACAGTGGCAATTTCCAGACGGGATTTCCCCTGCTGGTTCTGAATATCCACCACTTTACCGCCGAAACGCGCTTCCTGTCCGACATACAGCTGTGGCGCATTCATCACCCGCACCAGATCCTGCTGCGGCGTAGGGCTCGAACCTTTAATCGCGTCCGGGATGGTGACACAACCGCTAAGCATTAACGCGAATGCGCCCGCCAACACACCTTTCAATAACTGCTTTTGCACCGCCATATTGCGACTCCCTTTTCTTAGCTTCTGCCCCGACCAATTCACAATGCTGCGCACTGACGGCTGTGCGAATTGACCAGGGATGTACTACTAAGATTCATTCTTTACCGGGAAGTTTCTTCCATGCCACGGTGTTACGTAAATAAACCGGTTCCGCATGTTCAACCGCCACGGTCTTACCGGCAGCCAGCATTTGCGTGGCGACAGGCAGCATATCTTCAGCCGCCGGAAGCAAAACGTCGCCATCGCTCAGCGCCAGACCGCTGTCTTTACCGAGCTCAGGCCAGGCAGGCCAGCCCGTTCCGACCGTTACCCACTCGCCAGACAGTTGCAGTAAACGCGCATGCACCTGCTCGGGGGTTAGCACCGCTTCGGTGTCTTCACCGTGCCAGTTGCCGTTCTCATCACGCAGGTATTCGGCCCAATAGACTTCGCCCATTCGCGCGTCGATCGCGGCCAGTACGCGGGTCGCGCCCGACTTACGCCAGGCTCCCTGCGCCATTGTTGCCAGGGTGGAGACGCCGATCATCGGTAAATTCGCGCCTAGCGCCAGCCCCTGAGCAATGCCAATCCCAATACGCACACCGGTGAAACTGCCAGGACCGCGACCAAACGCCAGAGCATCGATATCGGTTAACGTGAGACCGCCAGCGGCCAGGATTTCCTCGACCATTGGTAAAATTCGTTGGGTGTGTTCTCGTGGGCAAAGCTCGAAATGAGCCTTGGTAGTACCGTCATTCCACAGGGCAACAGAGCACGCCTCTGTGGCGGTATCGATAGCCAGAATTCGCATGGGTGTTTGTGATCAGGTCAATAAATTTGGCGCGCATCTTACCACACTCCGTAACAAATTACTCAGTCGTTGGTATGGCAAGAAAACGAACAGCGCGAGCAATATCACGCGTCCGCGGTGCAGGCGGAAGACTCGCCAGGAAAGTAGCACCGTAAGGTCGCATCACCAGACGGTTGTCGCAAATCACCAGCACCCCGCGGTCGTCAGCGTCACGAATCAAACGCCCCACGCCCTGTTTCAGAGTGATTACCGCATCCGGCAACTGAACGTCTTCAAACGGATCGCCGCCGCGCAAACGGCAGTCCTCCATCCTCGCTTTTAACAGCGGATCGTCCGGCGAGGTGAACGGCAGTTTATCAATAATCACCAGCGACAACGTATCGCCACGCACGTCCACCCCTTCCCAGAAGCTGCTGGTGGCAACCAGTAACGCATTACCTGCGCTGACAAACTGCTGTAACAGTTGCCCTTTACTGGTTTCGCCCTGCAGCAGCACGGGAAGGGTCATGGTGGCGCGGAATTGTTCCGCCAGATCGCGCATCATCGCGTGCGAGGTACACAGCATAAAACAGCGTCCGTTGTTCGCTTCGATAATGGGACGCAGCATGGATGCCAACTGACGCGCCGCTCCCGGTTGGTTTGTTTGCGGGAGATTACGCGGCACGCACAGCAGCGCCTGGCGGGTGTAATCAAATGGACTTGGCAGCAGCATCGACTCGGCATCTTCAATACCCAGCCGCGCGGTGAAATGATGAAGGTCATCGTTTACCGACAGCGTCGCGGAGGTAAAAATCCAGCAGCCCGGCTTCTGTTCCATCACTTCTTTGAATTTATCCGCCACCGTGAGCGGCGTCAGCGCAAGGGTGAAATGGCGCGAAGTGCATTCATACCAGTAGCTGAAACCTGGCTGGTTGATCTCTTTCAGGCGCTTGAGACGAGCACGGTAAAGCGTGGCACGTTCAAACGCGGCATCCAGCAAGGCGGAACGTCCGAGAGACAGTTTCGCCACGTCGTAACACAGCTCCAGCGTGTCATCGAGCAACAAAAACGCGCGCTGTACGCGCGGGTCGGCCAGCAGTTCCCGCAAGTTTCCTCGATAGCCCGGCTCGCCCAGTTGCAGGCGGAAGTCCTGCGCGCTTTGCGCCAGTCGGTCGGCGCATTTTTGAAGCTGCTGAGTGTCTTTCAGCTCGGTGCGATAGGCAATGGTGATGTCTTTCGCCAGATCCAGCAGTTGGCGACTGGAGAGCGATTGACCAAAATACTGGCTGGCGATATCCGGTAACTGATGCGCTTCATCGAAGATCATCACTTCAGCTTCCGGGATCAGCTCGCCAAACCCACTCTCTTTCACCACCATATCAGCGAGAAACAGATGGTGGTTTACCACGACGACATCTGCATCCATCGCCTTCTTGCGCGCTTTAACGACAAAGCACTCTTTGTACAGCGGGCAGTCGCTCCCAAGGCAATTATCGTTTGTGCTCGTCACCAGCGGCCAGGCCTGAGAGTCTTCCGCCACGCTGACGCAGGTGCTGATGTCACCATCAAGGGTTTGATTTGACCAGGAGCGTAGCAGAATGACGTCACTTAAAGTTTGTACCGGCAGGTCACCGCCCGCCAGCGCCTGTTGTTCGAGACGCTCAAGACACAGATAGTTTGAACGCCCTTTCAGCAGCGCCAGTTTACCCGTGAATTCCAGAGCCTTCGCTACTGTGGGTAAATCGCGGCTGTATAGCTGATCCTGCAACGCCTTCGAGCCCGTGGAGACAATTACTTTCTTTCCGGCACGCAGCGCAGGGGCAAGATAAGCGTAGGTTTTACCTGTTCCTGTTCCGGCTTCGACAACAAGCGGCTGTGATTTTTCGATAGCATGACTGACGGCGAAGGCCATCTGCCGCTGTGGTTCACGCGGTTTAAAACCGGGTATCGCTTTAGCCAACTGACCGTCTGCTGCAAAATCGTCCGTCACACTGCCCCCTGTTCATTTGAACAGGGATTATGTCAGGCCAGCGGCTCTTTCGCCAGTTGAAGAGGTGACGTGGACACAACATTATGGCAGTCTTGGCGCAACCCGAATCCATTATGAAAAAACGTAAATGAGGAATGATTTATGACGATTGTGCGCATTGATGCCGAAGCGCGTTGGTCCGACGTGGTTATCCACAACAACACGTTGTATTACACCGGCGTACCGGAAAATCTGGATGCCGACGCCTTTGAGCAAACGGCAAATACGCTGGCGCAAATTGATGCGGTGCTGGAAAAACAGGGCAGCAGCAAGTCACGTATTCTTGATGCCACCCTGTTCCTGGCGGACAAAAATGATTTTGCCGCCATGAACAAAGCCTGGGACGCATGGGTTGTTGCTGGTCACGCGCCGGTACGTTGTACTGTTCAGGCCGGGTTAATGAACCCGAAATACAAAGTTGAAATTAAGATTATCGCTGCGGTATAAGCGGCGTTATTCGTCTTCATCTTCAAAACGCGCCACGATCCGCTCGCCGGTATGGCTGGCGCGTAATTCAGCAGCCACTTTCGTAATCGCCTCGCCACTGCTCATCCCCTGGGATATCAGTTCATGAATGCGTTCAACCGCCTGTTGCTGCTGATCGTGCGTGAGTGAAGGTAAACCTGCAATCATGGTGAACTCCTGCTAAATTATTAGCGCTAATTATTTCATGCTACCCGGCACATAGCCAGTGAAGTAGCAACGAGTCAGGACTGATGAAGACGTTATCTCCCGCTGTAATCACACTCCCCTGGCGTCTGGACGCCGCTGAGCACTATTTTGCCACATTAAGCCACCAGCCCTGGGCAATGCTTTTGCATTCGGGCCATGCCGACCATCCGCATAATCGCTTTGATATTCTGGTCGCCGACCCTATTACCACGCTGGTCACACATGCAGAAGAGACCGTTGTGCATGACCATCACGGCACTATGCAAACGGTTGATGATCCGATGACGGTTTTACGTTCGGCGCTGACATCGCTGACTATTCAGCCCGATTATAATCCCGATTTTCCCTTCCAGGGAGGCGCATTGGGTCTGTTCGGTTATGACTTAGGCCGTCGTTTTGAATCTCTGCCAACGGAAGCCGAACAGGATATCACGCTACCGGACATGGCGGTTGGCATTTACGATTGGGCGCTGATTGTCGATCATCAGTTGCAAAGGGTGTCGCTACTTAGCCACTCCGATGTACAGGCACGACGCCGTTGGCTGGAAAATCAACAGATACCCGTGCGCGAACCGTTTTCGTTAACATCCTCGTGGCAGTCCAACATGACACGTGCGCAGTATGGTGAAAAGTTCCGTCAGGTGCAGCGTTATCTGCACAGCGGCGATTGCTATCAGGTCAATCTTGCCCAGCGCTTTCAGGCGCATTATCAAGGAGATGAGTGGTTGGCGTTTGTACGTCTCAACCATGCGAACCGCGCCCCGTTCAGTGCGTTTATACGTCTTGATGAAGGGGCGATTCTCAGCCTTTCACCTGAGCGTTTTATTCTGCTGGAAAACCAGCACATCCAGACGCGCCCGATTAAAGGCACGCTGCCCAGACTTGAAGATGCCGATGCCGATCGTCTACAGGCTCAATCACTGGCGAACTCCCCAAAGGATCAGGCGGAAAACCTGATGATCGTCGATTTAATGCGTAATGATATCGGCCGCGTTGCCGAACCCGGTTCGGTACAGGTTCCGGAACTGTTCGTTGTCGAACCGTTCCCTGCCGTTCATCATTTGGTCAGCACCATTACCGCGCGTCTGCCAGAGTCATTGCACGCCACTGACCTGCTGCGCGCCGCCTTCCCCGGCGGCTCTATTACCGGTGCGCCAAAAGTGCGGGCAATGGAAATTATTGACGAACTGGAACCGCAAAGACGCAACGCCTGGTGCGGTAGCATTGGCTATCTGAGCTTTTGCGGCAATATGGATACCAGCATCACCATTCGCACGCTCACAGCCACCAACGGACGCATTTATTGTTCCGCTGGCGGTGGCATTGTGGCGGACAGCCAGGAAGATGCGGAGTATCAGGAAACGTTTGATAAAGTGAATCGTATTTTGCACCAACTGGAGAACTGACACGTGGAATACAGCAGCCTGACGCTTGATGATTTTTTATCGCGCTTTCAACTCCTGCGCCCGCAGGTTAATCATACTGCGTTAAACCAGCGTCAGGCCGCCGTACTGATCCCCGTCGTGCGTCGTGCACAGCCGGGGTTACTGTTAACTCAGCGTTCCGTTCATCTGCGCAAGCACGCCGGACAGGTCGCCTTTCCCGGCGGCGCGGTGGATAGCAGCGATGCCTCGTTAATTGCCGCCGCCCTTCGCGAAGCGCAGGAAGAAGTGGCGATCCCACCATCCTGCGTGGAGGTGATTGGCGTTCTGCCGCCGGTCGACAGTGTGACCGGTTTCCAGGTCACGCCGGTGGTAGGCATTATCCCGCCAAATTTGCCGTATCGCGCAAGTGTTGATGAAGTTTCCGCCGTGTTTGAAATGCCGCTGGCACAAGCCCTGCATTTAGGTCGTTATCACCCGCTGGATATCTACCGTCGCGGCGATTCACATCGTGTATGGCTTTCCTGGTATGAGCAATATTTCGTCTGGGGAATGACCGCCGGAATAATTCGTGAGCTGGCGCTGCAAATTGGCGTCAAGCCCTGACTATACTTATCTTTACGCACACCATAGACAACTTGAAACTCAGGTCACAACATTAGTAAAACCGCGGTTATCTATTAGTTTAATTCATGTGAATAGTTAAGCCGATCGCCGCGTTCCCTCTTACACTATGCGCAGTTATAACATCGTTACTGGAAACCCCAGTCGCCCTGTAGGAGTATTATCGTGATTAGTCTATTCGACATGTTTAAGGTGGGGATTGGTCCCTCATCATCCCATACCGTAGGGCCTATGAAGGCGGGTAAACAGTTCGTCGATGACCTGGTCGAAAAAGGATTACTGGACAGCGTTACTCGTGTCGCCGTCGACGTGTATGGTTCACTGTCGCTCACGGGTAAAGGTCACCATACCGATATCGCCATTATTATGGGTCTGGCGGGCAATGAGCCTGCTACCGTAGATATTGACAGCATCCCCGGATTTATCCGCGACGTGGAAACGCGTGGACGCCTGCTGCTTGCGCAGGGTCAGCACGAAGTGGATTTCCCGCAGAATGACGGAATGCGTTTTCACAACGGCAACCTGCCGCTGCATGAAAACGGAATGCAGATCCACGCGTACAGTGGCGAAACCGTCATTTACAGCAAAACCTACTACTCTATCGGCGGTGGATTCATCGTTGATGAAGAACATTTTGGTCAGGATGCCGCGGGCGAGGTCAGTGTGCCTTATCCGTTCAAATCCGCCACCGAAATGCTGGAATACTGCAACAGCACCGGCCTGTCTCTCTCTGGCATGGCGATGCAGAACGAACTTGCTCTGCACAGTAAAAAAGAGATTGAAGAGTACTTTGGTAACGTCTGGCAAACCATGCAGGCTTGTATCGATCGTGGTATGAACACCGAAGGCGTGCTGCCGGGTCCGCTGCGCGTTCCTCGTCGTGCTTCAGCCCTGCGTCGTATGCTGGTTTCCAGCGATAAACTGTCCAACGATCCGATGAACGTGATCGACTGGGTGAACATGTTCGCGCTGGCCGTTAATGAAGAAAACGCCGCGGGTGGTCGCGTAGTCACTGCGCCAACCAACGGTGCCTGCGGTATCGTGCCTGCGGTACTGGCCTATTACGATCATTTCATCGAGTCCGTCAGCCCGGATATCTATACTCGTTATTTCCTGGCGGCCGGCGCGATTGGCGCGTTGTATAAAATGAACGCGTCTATCTCTGGTGCAGAAGTGGGTTGTCAGGGTGAAGTGGGCGTAGCCTGTTCCATGGCTGCCGCGGGTCTGGCTGAACTGTTAGGCGCGAGCCCTGAGCAGGTGTGTGTTGCTGCTGAAATCGGCATGGAACATAACCTCGGCTTAACCTGCGATCCGGTGGCGGGACAGGTACAGGTTCCGTGCATCGAACGTAATGCCATTGCGTCAGTGAAGGCGATCAACGCTGCGCGTATGGCAATGCGCCGTACCAGCGCTCCGCGCGTCTCGCTGGATAAAGTCATTGAGACCATGTACGAAACAGGTAAAGACATGAATGCCAAATACCGTGAAACGTCACGCGGTGGTCTGGCAATCAAAGTTCAATGTGACTAATACTAATTTTTCGCCCATCTGCGACGGATGGGCGAATTTGCCCCCTCTCCCTCGTCTGGCGTAATTTTCCCCACTACACTTGCTCTGTTGCTGTTGGCTACTGTGACCAACGGCTTATCGGGCGGCCCGCATGCAAACAGCGCAAAGGATCATCAAGAACTATCGCCGGAATCGCTTAATCGTCTGCACACTATGTGCACTACTGACGCTCATTCTCACATTAACTGTCCGATTTATTTCGGAGCGTAATTTAAATCATCGCAATACCGTTACCTTTGCCAACCACGCCGTTGAAGAGTTGGATGACGTGCTTTTGCCCCTACAGACCGGACGCGATGTACTGCTACCGCTGATTGGGCTTCCCTGCTCAGTTGCGCGTTTACCTCTGAGTAAGCATGCAGCCAGACTGCAAACGGTACGTTCCATCAGCCTGATTCAGAGCGGGATCCTTTATTGTTCCAGCATTTTTGGCTATCGCAATGTGCCTATTCGCCAACTGGAGCCTGAATTACCCAGTCGGGAGCCGCAATTGCTGCTGTCTACCGACCACTCGTTGATTAAGGGCAGTCCGATTCTGACGCAATGGTATCCAGCATCTGCCGATGGCTCAGATGGCGTGCTGGAAATCGTGAATATTGATTTATTATCGTCCATGTTGCTTGAACCCCAACCACCGCAAATTACCCATGCCAGCTTAACCGTCGGTAATCGCCATTTGCTATATGGACAGGGTGTTGTCGATACGCTACCTGAACTGAATAATGAAAAACGCTACCAGCTCTCATCGCAACATTTCCCCTTTACTATCAGCGTCACCGGTCCGGGTGCCAGCGAACTGGCTATAAAACATTTGCCAACACAACTGCCGCTGGCGGTGATCCTAAGTTTTTTAGTGGGCTACCTGGCATGGCTGGCGACCGCCAGCAGAATGAGCTTCTCCTGGGAGATAAATCTGGCCCTTGCTGCACGGGAATTCGAGCTGTTTTGCCAGCCGCTACTTAATGCGCAAACCCAGCAATGTATGGGAGTGGAAATCCTTTTACGCTGGAATAACCCGCGCCAGGGTTGGATCTCTCCCGAAGTGTTTATTCCCATCGCAGAGGAGCACAACCTGATTGTGCCGCTTACCCGTCATGTCATCGCAGAAACCATTCAGCAACGGCACGTATTCCCGATGAGCAGCCAGTTTCATATTGGGATTAATGTTGCCGCCAGCCATTTTCGTAACGGTACGCTGCTAAAAGATCTCAACCAGTACTGGTTCAGCCAGCACCCTATTCAGCAGTTGGTTATCGAACTCACCGAGCGCGATGCGTTACTGGATGTGGATTATCGGGTCGTGCGCGAGTTAAATCGGCTTGGCGTAAAGCTGGCAATTGACGATTTCGGCACCGGCAACAGCTCGCTCTCCTGGCTGGAAAAGCTTCGCCCGGATGTGCTGAAGATAGATAAATCATTTACCTCAGCAATCGGGACAGACGCCGTGAACTCAACCGTCACAGACATCATTATCGCTCTGGGGAAAAAACTGAATATAGAACTGGTGGCGGAAGGCGTTGAAACACAGGCGCAGGCACAGCATTTGCGTCGACACGGCGTACATTTATTGCAAGGCTTTTTGTATGCAAAGCCGATGCCGCTGCGCGATTTTCCCAAATGGCTGGCGGGCAGCACGCCGCCGCCCGCCCGGCATAACGGGCGACACAGTATGCACGTTATGCCGTTTCGCTAACCCCGCTTACTCGTCTTCGTCGTGAGCGGGTTGTTCTTTAACAATGCGAACTAAATCCACACGATAGTCATTGGCTTCGACAATCGTAATGCTCAACGGTGCAACATCGATAACATCACCTACGCGTGGAATATGGCCGTTAGCGGCAATGACTAAACCTGCCACCGTGGCGATGTCTTCATCTTCATTCACTAACGTATCCACGTCCAGCGCCTGTTGCAACGCATGCAGATCGGTACCACCTTTCACCAACCAACCGCCTGCATCAGCAATAATTTCAGGCGTTTCATCAGCATCCGGGAATTCACCGGCAATAGCTTCTAATACGTCCAGCGGCGTGACCAGACCCTGGACTACACCAAACTCGTTAGTGACGATAACAAAGCTGCCGCGGGCGCGTCGCAGAACACCTAACAGATTGATAGGATCCAGCGTTTCCGGGACAATAATAGCCGGAGACGCGGAGGCAATGGCTGCCACATCCACACCGTCTTCCAGCGCGACCAGCAGCTCTTTAGCACGCACAATACCGATGATTTCATCCAGTTCGCCACGACACACCGGGAACAGGCTGTGTGGTGACGAGAGCAATTGCTCGCGAATTTCCTCCACGCTCAGGTCTGCATCAACCCAGCTAATTTCGCCACGAGGCGTCATAATGCCGCGTAATGAACGCGATGCCAGAGAAAGGACGCCGTTGATCATATAGCGTTCTTCTTCCACAAATGCGCCTTCCGGGACGGGAACCGGCACCGGGTTGTCGGATTCCATCTGCGCGCTGGCCTGACTTTTACCCCCCATCAGACGCAGGATTGCATCGGCAGTGCGCGCACGCAGCGGCAGCGTCGACTGGTGGCGAATAAAGTTCCGACGGGCAATCTGGTTAAACAACTCAATGATGATTGAGAAGCCAATCGCCGCATACAGATAGCCTTTCGGAATATGGAAGCCAAATCCTTCGGCAACCAGGCTCAGACCGATCATTAACAGGAAGCTCAGACACAGCACCACCACCGTCGGATGTTGGTTCACAAATCGTGTCAGCGGCTTAGAAGCCAGCAGCATCACGGCCATAGCAATCACGACCGCCGCCATCATCACCGGCAGATGGTTGACCATACCGACCGCCGTAATAACGGCATCCAGCGAGAACACCGCATCGAGGATGACAATCTGCGTCACAACAACCCAAAAACTCGCATACCCTTTTGCCTGGCCGGTATCATGTTCACGGTTTTCCAGCCGCTCATGCAGCTCTGTCGTGGCCTTGAACAAGAGGAAAATCCCCCCCAGCAGCATGATCAGATCGCGCCCCGAGAACGAGTAGTCCATTACCGTAAATAGCGGCTTAGTTAGCGTCACCATCCACGAAATCACGGACAACAAGCCCAGGCGCATAACCAGTGCCAGTGACAAACCGATTAAACGCGCTTTATCTCGCTGTTTTGGCGGCAGCTTATCAGCCAGGATCGCAATGAAGACCAGGTTATCAATACCCAGAACAATTTCGAGAACGACAAGCGTGAGCAAACCCACCCAAATCTGCGGGTCCATTAATAATTCCATGACAAGCTCCTGCTTAAGGAATGACCAAACTGCGCGCTGAGGATCTCAGGCGTTGAAGCGATATGCAGAGAAAATTTGTGGCAAAAAGTGCCAATCTGACAGGCTTGATACGGCCTGATAGTGAAATGACGTCGGTGACGATCCATATGGTGAGCTACTGCCCTATACTCCTGAGTAATTAAACCGATGCTAAACATAACAGAGACAACCGTTTTTTAGCAAAGATTTACCTTCCTTTGCAATAAGTTGTTTCGGAGATATTTTACCCTTCGAAATTTCTTTTTATCGGAAGTTAAATTACGGATCTTCATCACATAAAATATTTTTTTCGATATCTAAAATAATTCACGAAAATCATAGGTTTTTCTTTGTAACCCTTATCTGAATCGATTCGATTGCGGACGACGATTCAAATACATCTTCACGTTGATGTGTTAACGATAATAAAGGAGGTAGCAAGTGACCATTGCTATTGTAATAGGCACACATGGTTGGGCTGCAGAGCAGTTACTTAAGACAGCAGAAATGCTGTTAGGCGAGCAGGAAAACGTCGGCTGGATCGATTTCGTTCCAGGCGAAAATGCCGAAACGCTGATTGAAAAGTACAACGCTCAGTTGGCAAAACTCGATACCAGTAAAGGCGTGCTGTTTCTCGTTGACACATGGGGAGGCAGCCCGTTTAACGCTGCGAGCCGCATTGTCGTCGATAAAGAGCATTACGAAGTCATCGCCGGTGTGAACATTCCCATGCTGGTTGAAACCTTCATGGCGCGTGATGACAACCCCAGCTTCGATGAATTAGTAGCACTGGCCGTTGAAACCGGTAGCGAAGGCGTGAAAGCGCTGAAAGCAAAACCGGTGGAGAAAGCCGCTCCAGCCCCAGTCGCGGCACCAAAAGCAGCAGCTCCCGCCAAACCGATGGGTCCGAACGATTATATGCAGATCGGCCTGGCGCGTATTGATGACCGCTTAATCCATGGTCAGGTGGCAACTCGCTGGACCAAAGAAACCAACGTAACACGCATTATCGTCGTCAGTGATGAAGTTGCCGCCGATACCGTGCGTAAAACGCTGCTGACCCAGGTTGCACCTCCGGGTGTGACGGCGCATGTGGTTGATGTCGCGAAAATGATCCGCGTCTACAACAACCCGAAATATGCAGGTGAGCGTGTGATGCTGTTGTTTACCAACCCGACCGACGTAGAACGTATCGTTGAAGGTGGTGTGAAAATTACCTCTGTAAACATTGGCGGTATGGCTTTCCGTCAGGGTAAAACGCAGGTAAACAACGCAATTTCTGTCGATGAAAAAGACATCGAAGCCTTCAAGAAACTCAACGAACGCGGTATTGAGCTCGAGGCTCGTAAGGTTTCTACCGATCAGAAACTGAAAATGATGGATTTGATTGCCAAGGTGAAATAACGCCCTGGCATTTACTTAGTTTTCACACTTAAGTCTGTATAGCAATAGGAGAAGTACAATGGAGATTACCACTCTTCAGATTGTGCTGGTGTTCATCGTCGCATGTATCGCGGGTATGGAGTCGGTACTCGATGAATTTCAGTTCCACCGTCCGTTGGTGGCCTGTACGCTGATTGGTGCCGTTCTCGGTGATATGAAAACCGGTATCATCATCGGTGGTACCCTGGAAATGATCGCCCTGGGCTGGATGAACATCGGTGCTGCGGTTGCACCTGATGCTGCACTGGCCTCAATTATCTCTACCGTTCTGGTTATCGCGGGTCACCAAAGCATTGGTGCAGGTATCGCGCTGGCTATCCCACTGGCAGCAGCAGGCCAGGTACTGACCATCATCGTTCGTACTATTACCGTAGCATTCCAGCACGCAGCGGATAAGGCGGCAGAAAACGGTAACCTGACGGCGATCTCCTGGCTGCACGTATCCTCCCTGTTCCTGCAGGCTATGCGTATCGCTATCCCGGCGGTAATCGTGGCGATTTCTGTTGGTACCAGTGAAGTTCAGAGCATGCTTAATGCCATTCCGGAAGTAGTGACCGGCGGTCTGAACATCGCAGGGGGTATGATCGTAGTGGTTGGTTATGCGATGGTCATCAACATGATGCGCGCAGGCTACCTGATGCCATTCTTCTACCTCGGCTTCGTCACCGCGGCATTTACTAACTTCAACCTGGTTGCTCTGGGTGTGATTGGCGCAGTAATGGCTATCCTCTACATTCAGCTGAGCCCGAAATATAACCGCGTAGCCGGCGCACCTGCTGCTGCGGCTGGCAATAACGATCTCGATAACGAACTGGACTAGCAGGTGAGCGAAATGGTTGATATGACTAAAACTACCACCGAGAAAAAACTCACTCCGAGTGACATTCGTGGCGTGTTCCTTCGTTCTAACCTGTTTCAGGGTTCCTGGAACTTCGAACGTATGCAGGCGCTGGGTTTCTGTTTCTCCATGGTGCCGGCTATCCGCCGCTTGTACCCGGAAAACAACGACGCTCGTAAGCAGGCTATTAAGCGTCACCTGGAATTCTTTAATACCCATCCGTACGTAGCGGCCCCCGTATTGGGCGTTACGCTGGCGATGGAAGAGCAGCGTGCAAACGGCGCAGAGATTGACGATGGTGCCATCAACGGTATCAAAGTTGGTCTGATGGGACCGCTTGCAGGCGTGGGCGACCCGATCTTCTGGGGTACCGTACGTCCGGTATTCGCCGCACTTGGCGCAGGTATCGCGATGAGCGGCAGTCTGCTTGGACCACTGCTGTTCTTCATCCTGTTTAACCTGGTTCGTCTGGCAACCCGTTACTACGGTGTGGCATACGGCTACCGTAAAGGTATCGATATCGTTAAAGATATGGGCGGCGGCTTCCTGCAGAAACTGACTGAGGGGGCGTCAATCCTCGGCCTGTTTGTCATGGGGGCATTGGTTAACAAGTGGACGCACGTAAACATCCCGCTGGTGGTTTCCACCATCACCGGTCAGGATGGTCAGACTCGCGTCACCACCGTGCAGACTATCCTTGACCAGCTGATGCCGGGTCTGGTTCCTCTGCTGTTGACTTTCGCCTGTATGTGGCTGCTGCGTAAAAAAGTGAACCCGCTGTGGATCATCGTTGGCTTCTTCGTCATCGGTATCGCGGGCTACGCTGTCGGACTGCTCGGCCTGTAAGACTGTTGTACACCGCCGGGGGCTTGCCCCCGGTTTTTCTATTTAGAGGGTTGAGGATTCATGACTATCACGGACCTGGTGCTGGTTCTTTTTATCTTTTCGCTGCTGGCGTATGCCATTTACGATCAGTTCATCATGCCCCGCCGTAATGGCCCTACTCTGCTGTCTGTCGCCCTGCTTCCTCGTAGCAGAGTCGACAGCGTTATCTTCCTTGGCTTGATTGCTATTCTTATCTACAACAACATCACCAGCCACGGCGCGCAATTTACTACATGGTTATTATGTGCACTGGTATTGATGGGACTGTATCTGTTCTGGATCCGTACGCCAAAAATCATCTTCAAACAGAAAGGCTTTTTTTTCGCCAATGTCTGGATTGAATATAACCGGATTAAAGAGATGAATTTATCTGAAGACGGTGTCCTGGTGATGCAATTAGAACATCGAAGATTACTGATTCGCGTACGTAATATAGACGATCTCGAAAACATATATAAACTTTTAATTTCAAATCAGTAAGTTACAAATATAGCCTGAACTATGTTTTTTATATATCCATTCAAGAATAAACATAGCTAAGGCTATATCCCACTGCTCATAATGTTATTTATTTTAACGTTTTATTTATAAATAAATCTAAATGAAAATCGTTTTCAATTAGAGGCCAAGTATTATTTCTGCGTTTCTTGTTTTATATTCTCAAAATATGTTAAGGTTGCGCTCGTCGTTGGGGAGTAGCCGATTTCCAGACTCCGGAAATGTACGTGTCAACATACTCGTTGAAAAACGTGGCGCGTACGGACTGATCTTACAGGTTCAGTCAGGCGAGACCATAGGCACATCAACTGCAATGCATACCTGAATGGCGCTGTATTTACAGTGATTCCAGCCTGTATGCATGGTTACTGGGGGCAGTGATGTGTGTTATGGATACCCCGGTCAGGACGCTGTTATGAATCTCACCGCTACTGTTCTTCTTGCTTTCGGCATGTCGATGGATGCTTTCGCTGCATCAATTGGCAAAGGCGCCACCCTGCATAAACCCAAATTTTCTGAAGCACTGCGCACCGGCCTTATTTTCGGCGCCGTTGAAACGCTTACGCCGCTCATTGGCTGGGGCATGGGTATGCTCGCCAGCAAATTTGTACTGGAGTGGAACCATTGGATCGCCTTCATTCTGCTGATCTTTTTAGGCGGACGAATGATAATAGAAGGCTTTCGCGACGACGGGGATGAAGATGAAGAGCCACAGCGCCGCCATGGCTTCTGGCTGCTGGTCACCACCGCCATTGCAACCAGTCTCGACGCAATGGCCGTCGGGGTGGGTCTGGCTTTCCTGCAGGTCAACATTATTGCCACAGCGCTGGCCATCGGCTGCGCCACGTTGATTATGTCTACGCTCGGCATGATGATCGGTCGTTTCATTGGCCCGATGCTGGGCAAGCGAGCTGAAATTTTGGGCGGGGTGGTACTGATAGGTATTGGCGCCCAGATCCTCTGGGCACACTTCCACGGTTAATTCAGGCGCTGCCAGATATGAATACTAAAGTCTGTCTGGCAGCCAAACGTCGTTTTTCCGGCTAACGTTTCCCACACTTCCGACTTTGCCCGCCAGGCGAACGGCGTCATTTGCAGTAACGCAACGGCCTCGCTACCTTTGAGCTGCATCTGATACCCCAGCGCAAGACTCTCTTGCAGAACAAAACCGTCCAGTTGCTCAGTGTGTGGCGCATGCAAACGCACCTCATCATAAATCAGCCCTTTCAGCTCCATTAAATGACGCGGACCCGGCGTGGCGGTAATAACCCAGCCACCCGGTTTGACCACGCGAGCCAGCTCCGGCGCTTTACAGGGAGCATAGATCCGGATGATGGCATCCATTGACTCGTCGGCAAACGGCAGGCGATGGCTGGAGGCAACGCAAAAGGTCACCTGCGGATAACGTCGGGCTGCGGCCTTAATCGCCACTTTAGAAACGTCAAGACCAAAGGTTGTACAGCCCGTCAGCGCATCGGCAAACGCATGGGTGTAATACCCTTCCCCACAGCCAATATCCAGGATCGCCGCATCTTCTGAACTCAACCTCTGGGTGAGCGCATCCACAATTGCATCGCGCAGCGGCTGATAGTGTCCGGCATCGAGAAATGCCCGGCGCGCCTGCATCATCTCCGCGCTATCACCCGGATCGCGCGAGCGTTTGTGCTGAACCGGCAGTAAGTTGACATACCCTTCTTTCGCCACGTCAAACTGGTGCCGCCCAGGGCAGACAAAACTGTTATTCGCTTGAGTAAGAGGCTGGTGGCAAAGAGGACAGGAAAACGACATGACAACTCCGGCAGGTGACTTAAGGGCGCAAGTGTAACGCGAATTGCGCCCTGGGAAAATAACTTACAGCGACGGCGAGGATACGTTGCTGCCGTGCATTACCAGCAGATGATCGGAGCCGGGAGGCATACCGTCCGGCTTTACGTTTTCCAGACGCAGGACATCGCCCATTATCTGGCTGAATACCGGCGCGGAGACTGCCCCCCCATAATAAGCACCGTTTTGCGGGTTATTTATAACCACAACCAGCGCGAACTTTGGGTCGCTTGCTGGCGCAACGCCCGCCGTATAGGCCACATATTTATCGACATATTTGCCGTCATCGCCAATTTTCTTTGCCGTTCCAGTCTTAACCGCGACGCGATAATCTCTGACCGCGGCCTTGGTTCCCCCGCCGCCGGGTAGCGCGACGCTTTCCATCATATGTTCAACCTGGTGAACCAACGCCTCCGGCATCACTCGCGTACCTATTACCGGCGGATCGATACGCGTAATAGAAAGGGGTCGATAGATACCAAAACTGCCGATGGTGGCATATACATGCGCCAGCTGGAGCGGCGTCACCATTAATCCATAACCAAATGCGAAGGTTGCCCGGTCCAGATCGCTCCAGTAGCGGCGTTGAGGCATTAATCCGCGACTTTCCCCGGTTAAACCCAGTCCGGTTGGATCGCCAAAACCAAAGCTTTTATAGGTATTCAGTAATTTCTGTACCGGCATCGCCAGCGAAAGGTGTGACACGCCGGTATCGCTCGATTTCTGCAAAATCCCGGTCAGCGATAGCTCCGGGTAAAATCCGACGTCGCGGATGCGATGCCCATCAACAATAAAAGGATGAGTATCAATCACGCTGTCAGGCTGTACTATCCCCTGCTGCAGAGCGGTCATAATCACCAGTGGTTTTACGGTTGAACCGGGTTCAAAGGTATCGCTAATTGCACGATTACGAAAATCATCCAGTACCGCGCCATCACGGTTATTGGGATTGAAATCGGGAAAGCTTGCCATGGAGAGTATTTCGCCGGTGGCAATGTTGACCAGCACTGCGGCCCCTGATTCCGCTTTATTCCATGTCACGGCATTGTCCAGCGCGTCTTCAGTAACCGTCTGCAAGCGCTCATCAATGCTGAGCTGTAATTCATGCGCCGGCACCGGCATCACTTCCGTGATATTTTCGATGACATGGCCAAATTTGTCTTTCCGTACCAGGCGGGAGCCGGGTTTGCCCATCAACTGGCTATTGAAGCTTTTCTCCAGCCCTTCAATCCCCTGACCGTCAATGTTGGTGAAACCAATCAGATTGGCCGCAACATGTCCGGCGGGATAAAAGCGGCGGGACTCTTCACGCAGGTTGATTCCCGGCAGATCCAGTTTGTCGACCCATTCTGCCTGCTGAGGAGAGATCTGGCGCGCCAGATAGATAAACCGCCCGGCTGGATTGCTGTTAACGCGTTCAGCCAGCGTGCTGAGAGAAATATGCAGCGTCTTCGCTAACGCCTGCCAACGTTCGTTATAGCCAACGCCACCCTTGCTGATAATCGTCTTCGGATCGGCCCAGACGGCGTTAACCGGAACGCTTACCGCCAGCGGTCGCCCTTCTCTGTCGGTTATCATTCCGCGTGGCGAAGCGATGGACACCTCGCGTAAGGAACGCATGTCTTCCTGTTTTACCAGATTCGTCGGCGTGACAATTTGCAACCACGCAACCCGCCCCAGCAGCAATCCAAGGCTCAATAATATTGCCACGCAAAGCAGGGCAAAACGTACGGGAGTAAAATTGCGCGCATCGCCGTCGTTTTTCTTTTTCACCCGATCTCCAACAAGATAGTTTTTCAGGTGTCTGATTTAACGGGAAATGTCGCAAGAAAGCGGGGAAAACTATGCTACGAACATCACGCCTTTGCAACAAAGCGCTAATGGATGGGCATTCAGTAATATTTTGACGTAATTTGAATTAAAAAGCCCCGCATAAGCGAGGCTTTATATCTGAGATGGATGCGCAAAAGCGCTTCAAATCAGTGGTGTCGATCAGATAGCTGTTACGTTAACAGCAGCCGGACCTTTCTGGCCGTCCTGAATTTCGAACTCAACGTTCTGGCCTTCAGCCAGAGTTTTGAAGCCGTTACCCTGGATAGCGGAGAAGTGTACGAACACGTCTTTACTGCCATCAGCCGGAGTAATGAAACCAAAACCTTTAGACTCGTTGAACCACTTAACTTGACCTTTAATCTTTGCCATTTGCAAAATTCCTTAGAGTATTTTCTTCGCCCGCGGGCATAACATAGATAAAACTGAGACATTACTGCTTGAGGCACTAATATAAGGTTCGGCAGAGAAGCGGTATTCAACGTCAACGTGTTTACTCAGGACTTCTTTACTGAAAATGCCACACATAAACAGAACTGTACCTCGTTTAACCCAAAACGTGTTATCACATACAACGTTAATAATGGCAAGCCATTTTTAAACGTGTCTCGATCGGTCGCACAAATCCCGTCGTCCATCAAACAGCAACTGCACAGTTATGCGCCAGGTCGAGTAGAATTATATTCTCGCCTCTCTCCCCTATCCCCGCCTGACTTGCGCCATAGCCGGGATATTTCTACCATAGCTCAATAGCTTCAGTTGTTCCAGGTTATCTGTTACGGGTTCTGCCAGATATCATTTTTTATGCTTAGTAATGCATAAAATGTCACAAGCGTAAAAATGAGATCCGCCTTCTGGTTTTGCACCAAAATAATGAAAGAATGATGACAAGGTACAAAAAAAGTAAGAGAAACGTTTCGCTGTTAATAAAACGATCGTTATCACAAAAATGACATAATCATATTTTTTACGTATGGAAGATTATATTTATATCAGACTGGGGATAAGATATTAATTAGGCGGAGCATCTGAAAATACTGAGAATAGATGACTGCCCGGCCGCCAATTACACGACGGGGACAGAAGAAAATAATCTGACGCGCTGACGACAGGATGAAGCAACTGAGAACAACAACAGCCTTTCCTCATCCTGCCATACCTTTTTTACCGCTCAGCTACCAGGCGGATGATGTCATCGTCTTCATCCTCAATGGGCGGTGCAGTAGGCTCTGCTGCTTTCTCGGGTTCGTTAGCTTCGCAAAGGCGACGTAACAAAGCGTTCTGTCTTTTTTGCTGATCTAACAATGCCTCAAGCAGCTCAATCTGCTCGTTAGTACGCGAACTTGCCCGATTGATAAAAAACCAAAGAACAAGCCCGACAATCAGAACCACCACCGATACCGCTAAAGACGCAAAACTCAACGCGCCAGAATTCAAAACTTCGTTCATTTTACCACCTCAATGTAGACAGTGTAGTTTACCACTGCCGCACAAGAAGGTAATCAACTGTTGCGAAAATGCGCTTACCAGGGAATAAATTTATTGAAGGCACAAATACCGCTGAAAAATTGTACGTCCTGATCGCACATGATGTTGAACACCTGCGCCCACATCAGTATGCATACCAGTACAACAACAATCAGCACTACCCAGCGAATTTTTTTCACTCCAGCTCCACTCTTCAACTCCACATCTTATGTCTATAAATTATCATGCGTTACCTAAACCCAGCGTTAACTGTATAGGCATTCAATCTTTTTAGGAATGATTGACTTGTTTCATACCGTGTACAGGCTAATCTAATAACAATGAGAAAAGATAAGAGGTTGTAATGCGTCTGATTATCCGCGCTATTGTGTTGTTAGCTCTGGTTTGGATCGGTTTATTATTGAGCGGCTATGGAATTTTGATTGGAAGTAAGGAGAATGCTGCCGGTCTGGGTCTGCAATGCCAATATCTGACTGCCCGTGGAACCAGCACGGCACAGTACGTCCACACCAGTAGCGGTATCATTGGCCTGTCGGATTGTCCCCTGTTAAGGAAAAGCACGGTCATTATCGATAACGGCTAATAATGCAACATTACATTCGATACGTTATTTACGCCAGGTAACGTTATGACTGTTCATAAAAACCCCAGGTACAAAATACCTGGGGTTTTTAACATTCGCGATTACGTCAGATTAGAACGGATAGTCGTTATAGCCCATTTGTTCTGAAATCTTGCGCGCTGCCGTATGCAGCATTGCCACATACTCGTGTAAACGCTCTTCTGAGAAACGCAGCGTTGGGAATGAAATACTCAACCCCGCAATAACCACGCCGAAACGGTCAAACACCGGTACGCCGATGCAGCGCAGGCCTTCTTCCTGTTCTTCGTTATCTTCGCCGTAACCCTGCTCACGTACTTTATCCAGCAGTAGCAGTAATTCATCAGTATCCGTAATGGTACGATCGGTGCTGCGTTTGTACTCAATGCCATCCAGAATCTGCTTCACTTCATCGCGGTCACGCCATGCCAGCAGAACTTTACCGATAGCCGTACTGTACAGCGGATTACGACGACCAACGCGGGAATACATGCGCAGATTGTACATAGAGTCGATTTTGTGAATGTAGACAATGCTGTCTTCATCCAACGCACCGAGGTGTACAGTCTCTTTAGTCAGGCGCGAAAGTTCGCGCATCTGAATGTCAGCGCTACGGATAAGATCGACGTTTTGCAACGCGCGCGCGCCCAGCTCGAATAATTTCAGGGTCAGTGAGTATTTCTCAGACTCCCCTTCCTGTGCCACATAACCCAGCGTTTTCATGGTCTGCAAAAAGCGATAAACGGTGCTTTTCGACATCATGACGCGTTGCGACAACTCGGTAATACCAATTTCGCGCTCTTCACCCAGCGCCTGCAGAATGCCAAAAACTTTCAGCACGGAAGATACAGAATCGGGTTGCTTATCCAGATCTGCGATTGCCATTTATCACCCCTTTCGAGTGTTTTATAAAAATCAGAACCGGTTTTTATTATAATTTCACGTACCAACCCTCGCAATCGCTCTTTGCTCACTTAGTTACAAATCTGCGACCTAACACCTGAATATCAATGCTAAAATTATTACTCTCATCATAAATTCCACAAATATCGACTTTCTATGGAAAAAATTCAGGCCGATGGTCTGCCATTGCCCCAGCGATATGGCGCAATTTTAACCATTGTTATTGGCATTTCTATGGCAGTACTCGACGGTGCAATAGCGAACGTGGCCCTGCCAACTATCGCCGCCGATCTTCAGGCCTCACCTGCCAGCTCAATCTGGATTGTGAACGCCTATCAAATCGCGATCGTCGTTTCGCTCCTGTCCCTCTCTTTTTTAGGCGATATGTTCGGTTACCGGCGCATTTATAAGTGTGGCCTGGTCGTGTTCCTGCTTGCATCGCTATTTTGTGCCTTGTCAGATTCGTTGCACATGCTGACGCTGGCTCGCGTCGCCCAGGGTTTTGGCGGTGCGGCGCTAATGAGCGTGAATACGGCATTGATCCGACTTATTTATCCCCAGCGTCAGCTTGGGCGGGGGATGGGGATTAACTCTTTTATCGTCGCAGTCTCCTCGGCTGCGGGTCCGACCATTGCCGCAGCAATTCTTTCTATTGCCTCCTGGAAATGGCTGTTTCTGATTAACGTCCCGCTGGGAATAGTTGCCCTGTTGCTGGCGATGCGTTTTTTGCCAGCCAATGCGTCTCGCGGCACTAAACCACGCTTTGACCTGCCCAGTGCGGTAATGAATGCCTTAACGTTTGGCTTGTTAATTACGGCGCTCAGCGGCTTTGCACAAGGACAGTCGCTAAAACTGATTGGTGCCGAGCTTGTGGCGCTTATGGTGGTGGGTTTTTTCTTTATCCGACGCCAGCTCGCGCTGGAGGTGCCGTTACTGCCGGTTGACCTGTTACGCATTCCACTGTTTTCACTCTCGATTTGTACCTCGATATGTTCATTCTGCGCACAAATGCTGGCATTGGTTTCCCTGCCCTTCTTTATGCAAACGGTGCTCGGACGCAGCGAGGTCGAAACAGGCCTGCTGTTGACGCCATGGCCGCTGGCAACCATGGTGATGGCGCCGCTGGCGGGATATCTGATTGAACGCGTTCACGCCGGGCTGTTGGGCGCACTGGGCATGGCGTTGATGGCCAGCGGGTTGTTTTCGCTGGTGCTGCTGCCCGTTTCCCCCTCCGATTTTAATATCATCTGGCCGATGATTCTGTGCGGCGCAGGCTTTGGCTTGTTCCAGTCCCCAAATAATCACACCATCATCACCTCCGCGCCGCGTGAACGCAGCGGTGGGGCGAGCGGTATGCTGGGGACGGCGCGCTTGCTGGGTCAGAGTACCGGGGCCGCGCTGGTCGCGCTGATGCTAAACCAGTTTGGCGACAGTGGAACGCACGTCTCGCTGATAGCCGCAGGCATTCTGGCCTCGCTGGCAGCAATTGTTAGTGGTTTACGTATTACGCAACCGCGAGTTCAGGCATAAAAAAACGGGAACCTCTCGGTTCCCGTTTTCACACAACCCAGTATCTGGATTACATGTTTTCGATGATCGCGTCACCAAACTCTGAACATTTCAGCAGCTTAGCGCCGTCCATCAGACGTTCGAAGTCATAGGTTACGGTTTTCGCGTTGATCGCGCCTTCCATACCTTTAACGATCAGGTCAGCCGCTTCGACCCAACCCATGTGGCGCAGCATCATTTCAGCGGACAGAATAATGGAACCTGGGTTCACTTTATCCTGACCTGCATACTTCGGTGCAGTACCGTGGGTTGCTTCGAACAGCGCACATTCGTCACCGATGTTCGCGCCCGGCGCGATACCAATACCACCAACCTGTGCGGCCAGCGCATCGGAGATGTAGTCGCCGTTAAGGTTCATACAGGCAATCACATCATATTCAGCCGGACGCAGCAGGATCTGTTGCAGGAACGCATCGGCGATAACATCCTTAACCACGATCTCTTTGCCGGTTTTCGGGTTCTTGATTTTCACCCACGGACCGCCGTCGATCAGTTCACCACCGAATTCTTCACGCGCTAACTGGTAACCCCAGTCTTTGAACGCGCCTTCGGTGAATTTCATGATGTTACCTTTGTGTACCAGGGTAACAGAATCACGATCGTTAGCGATGGCGTATTCGATCGCCGCACGAACCAGACGTTTAGTCCCTTCTTCAGAACACGGTTTGATACCAATACCGCAATGCTCCGGGAAGCGGATTTTCTTCACGCCCATCTCTTCGCGCAGGAATTTAATCACTTTCTCGGCATCTGCAGAGTCCGCTTTCCATTCGATACCTGCGTAGATATCTTCGGAGTTTTCACGGAAGATGACCATGTCGGTCAGTTCAGGGTGCTTAACCGGGCTAGGCGTGCCCTGGTAATAACGCACCGGGCGCAGGCAGACATACAGGTCAAGTTCCTGACGCAGGGCAACGTTCAGAGAGCGAATACCGCCGCCAACTGGGGTGGTCAGTGGGCCTTTGATGGCAACACGATATTCACGAATCAGATCAAGGGTTTCAGCAGGCAGCCAGACGTCCTGGCCATAAACCTGAGTGGATTTCTCGCCGGTGTAGATTTCCATCCAGGAGATTTTACGCTCGCCTTTATAGGCTTTCTCGACAGCAGCATCGACAACTTTGATCATCGGTGGGGTTACATCAACGCCGATACCGTCGCCTTCAATGAACGGGATAATCGGATTTTCAGGAACGTTGAGTTTGCCGTTTTGCAGGGTGATCTTCTTACCTTCCGCCGGAACAACTACTTTGCTTTCCATTCACCTCTCCTTCGAGCGCTTCTGGTTCTGCTCGTCTGTCATCGCGCTGCATGTGCGTTTGCGTCCTGCTGCACGAATGCGTTAGAGCAATTTTTTGTTAATGTTTTGTAATGAGCATGTCAATACTACCCTAATGTTCGTCGCCATGAAAGACACTCGTTCTTAGGCTATAATGCGGCAATTGATATAATCTGAAAATACCATGCAAAAAACTTCTTTTAGAAATCACCGGGTTGAGCGATTCAGCTCACGACAAGTCACCAAACAGCGTAAAGAAAACCAGCCAAAACGCGTGGTTTTGTTCAATAAACCCTACGATGTTTTGCCACAATTTACTGACGAGGCGGGCAGAAGCACGTTAAAAGATTTTATTCCCGTGCCGGGAATCTATGCTGCGGGCCGACTCGACCGGGATAGCGAAGGACTTTTGGTGCTGACCAATGACGGCGCGCTGCAGGCGCGGTTAACGCAACCTGGCAAGCGCACGGGGAAAATCTATTACGTCCAGGTCGAAGGCGAGCCGACAGCAGAAGCGCTGGATGCGCTGCGTACCGGGGTGACGCTCAATGATGGTCCCACGCTGCCCGCAGGTATTGAAATAGTAGAGGAACCCACCTGGCTGTGGCCGAGAAACCCGCCTATTCGGGAACGGAAAAATATCCCCACCAGTTGGCTGAAAGTTACTTTATATGAAGGCCGTAACCGCCAGGTTCGTCGTATGACAGCGCATGTTGGATTCCCGACGCTGCGCCTCATCCGCTATGCCATGGGAGATTACACGCTGGAAAATCTCGCCAACGGTCAATGGCGGGATGCAACTAACTGAATAAGGAACAGGTATGTTCAAACCGCACGTCACGGTCGCCTGCATTGTGCATGCAGAAGATAAGTTCTTAGTCGTTGAGGAAACAATCAATGGCAAAGCCCTGTGGAATCAACCTGCAGGACATCTGGAAGCGGATGAAACCCTGGTGCAAGCCGCCGCTCGCGAACTGTGGGAAGAGACGGGCATCAAAGCGCAGCCGCAACACTTCATCCGGATGCATCAATGGATTGCGCCGGACAAAACGCCATTTTTACGTTTTCTGTTTTCTATCGAGCTTGCCAATATGTGCGCTACTGAACCTCATGACAGCGATATAGATTGCTGTCGCTGGGTCAGCGCAGAAGAGGTTCTCTCAGCGCCAAATCTGCGTTCGCCGTTGGTTGCGGAGAGTATTCGTTGCTATCAGAGCGGACAGCGCTACCCGCTGGCGATGATCGGCGAATTTAACTGGCCGTTTACAGAGGGTGTCAAGTAAGGGGCTGCGTGCTAGAATATGCCGCCTTGAAGTTCAATGTCGTGAGTATTCCTATGTCTGAAAGCCCAAAAAAAGTGATCGTCGGCATGTCCGGCGGTGTCGATTCCTCCGTTTCTGCCTGGCTGTTGCAACAACAGGGTTATCAGGTAGAAGGCCTGTTCATGAAGAACTGGGAAGAGGACGATGGCGAGGAATATTGCACAGCGGCCGCCGATCTTGCAGATGCGCAGGCTGTCTGTGACAAACTCGGCATTGAACTGCATACCGTCAACTTTGCTGCAGAATACTGGGACAACGTCTTTGAACTGTTCCTTGAAGAGTACAAAGCGGGCCGTACGCCAAACCCCGATATTCTGTGCAATAAAGAAATCAAGTTTAAAGCCTTCCTCGAGTTTGCCGCCGAAGATTTAGGTGCCGATTATATCGCCACCGGTCACTACGTGCGCCGCGCCGACGTCGACGGCAAAAGCCGCCTGCTGCGTGGACTTGATGGCAATAAAGACCAGAGCTATTTCCTCTACACGCTCGGTCATGAACAAATCGCGCAAAGCCTGTTCCCGGTAGGCGAACTGGAAAAACCGCAGGTGCGTAAAATTGCCGAAGATCTCGGTCTGATTACGGCCAAGAAAAAAGACTCAACCGGTATCTGCTTCATCGGCGAACGTAAGTTCCGCGAGTTTCTCGGTCGTTACCTGCCGGCTCAGCCAGGCAAAATCATCACCGTTGATGACGAAGAGATTGGCCAGCATCAGGGGCTGATGTACCACACGCTGGGTCAGCGTAAAGGTCTGGGCATTGGCGGGACGAAAGAAGGCACGGAAGATCCGTGGTACGTGGTGGATAAAGATGTCGAGAACAACATTCTGGTTGTTGCTCAGGGTCATGAACACCCGCGTCTGATGTCCGTTGGCCTGGTGGCGCAACAGCTGCACTGGGTCGATCGCGAACCGTTCACCGGCACAATGCGCTGCACGGTGAAAACCCGCTATCGTCAGACCGACATTCCGTGCACCGTTAAGGCGCTGGATGCTGAACGTATTGAAGTCATTTTCGACGAGCCAGTCGCGGCGGTAACGCCGGGTCAGTCGGCTGTCTTTTACAATGGCGAAGTGTGCCTCGGCGGCGGCATTATCGAACAACGATTGCCTCTGCCGGTATAATTACTTACACATCTAATACAAGGAAGCAGTGAACGTGGCAAAGAATTATTATGACATCACCCTCGCTCTGGCAGGCATTTGTCAGTCGGCACGCCTGGTGCAGGAACTGGCGCACCAGGGGCATTGTGATGCCGATGCATTACACGTTTCACTGAACAGTGTCATCGACATGAATCCCAGCTCTACGCTGGGTGTGTTTGGCGGTAGCGAGGCCAACCTGCGTTTAGGTCTGGAAACGATGCTCGGCGTGCTCAACGCCAGCAGTCGTCAGGGGCTGAACGCGGAACTCACCCGCTACACGTTAAGCCTGATGGTGCTGGAGCGTAAGCTGTCAGCCGCTAAAGGCGCTATGGACACGCTGGGAGACCGCATCAACGGCTTGCAGCGCCAACTGGACCATTTTGATTTGCAGTCAGAAACGTTGATGAGTGCGATGGCAGGCATTTATGTTGATGTCATCAGCCCACTCGGCCCACGTATTCAGGTTACGGGCTCCCCGGCCATCCTTCAGAGCCCACAGGTTCAGGCTAAAGTACGCGCTTCCCTGCTGGCTGGCATTCGCGCTGCCGTGCTCTGGCATCAGGTTGGTGGAGGCCGTCTGCAACTCATGTTTTCTCGTAATCGCCTGACGACTCAGGCTAAACAAATTCTTGCTCATTTAACCCCGGAGTTGTGATCTATGGAATTATCCTCACTGACCGCCGTTTCCCCTGTCGATGGACGCTACGGCGATAAAGTCAGCGCGCTGCGCGGGATTTTCAGCGAATACGGTTTGCTGAAATTCCGTGTACAAGTTGAAGTACGCTGGCTGCAAAAACTGGCCGCGCACGCAGCGATCAAGGAAGTTCCTGCTTTTGCTGCCGACGCAATCGGTTTCCTTGATGCGATTGTCGCTAACTTCAATGAAGAAGATGCTGCGCGTATCAAAACCATTGAGCGTACGACCAACCATGACGTGAAGGCAGTTGAGTATTTCCTGAAAGAGAAAGTGGCGGATATCCCGGAACTGCACGCTGTTTCCGAGTTCATCCACTTCGCGTGTACCTCAGAAGACATCAACAACCTGTCTCACGCGCTGATGCTGAAAACCGCCCGTGACGAAGTGGTTCTGCCGTACTGGCGCAAACTTATCGACGCGGTTAAAGATTTGTCCGTACAGTATCGCGATATTCCTCTGCTCTCCCGTACCCACGGTCAGCCAGCCACCCCGTCTACGCTGGGCAAAGAAATGGCAAACGTGGCTTACCGTATGGAGCGTCAGTACCGCCAGCTCAATCAGGTCGAAATTCTCGGCAAAATCAACGGTGCAGTCGGTAACTATAACGCCCACATCGCCGCTTATCCGGAAGTGGACTGGCATCAGTTCAGCGAAGAATTTGTCACCTCGCTGGGCATCCAGTGGAACCCGTACACCACGCAGATTGAGCCGCACGACTACATTGCCGAGCTGTTTGATTGCATCGCCCGTTTCAACACTATCCTGATCGACTTCGACCGCGATGTCTGGGGTTACGTGGCGCTGAACCATTTCAAACAGAAAACCATCGCGGGTGAAATTGGTTCCTCCACCATGCCGCACAAGGTGAACCCAATCGATTTCGAGAACTCCGAGGGTAACCTGGGCCTGTCTAACGCGGTTCTGCAGCATCTGGCGAGCAAACTGCCGGTCTCCCGCTGGCAGCGCGATCTGACGGACTCTACCGTTCTGCGTAACCTGGGCGTGGGGATTGGCTATGCACTGATCGCTTATCAGTCCACGCTGAAAGGTGTGAGCAAACTGGAAGTGAACCGCGATCATCTGCTGGATGAACTGGATCATAACTGGGAAGTGCTGGCAGAGCCGATCCAGACCGTGATGCGTCGCTATGGCATTGAAAAACCATACGAGAAGCTGAAGGAGCTGACCCGCGGCAAACGCGTTGACGCCGAAGGTATGAAGCAGTTTATCGACGGTCTGGCGCTGCCTGAAGACGAGAAAACACGCCTGAAAGCAATGACGCCGGCCAATTACATTGGTCGCGCCGTCACCATGGTTGATGAACTGAAGTAATCTGTTTTACGCCTGTCAGACCTGCATCATATCGTAGGCCTGCCAGGCGTAGCGCCATCAGGGATTATTGAGTCTTATGGCATTTCCGGCGGTGTAATGCCAAAGTGGTTCCACGCCCGCACCGTTGCCATACGTCCGCGCGGAGTTCGCTGCAGAAAACCTTGCTGAATCAGATACGGCTCCAGCACGTCCTCAATGGTTTCACGCTCTTCCCCAATCGCCGCCGCCAGGTTATCCAGTCCTACCGGTCCACCGAAGAACTTATCGATAACCGCCAGCAGCAGCTTACGGTCCATATAATCGAATCCTTCCGCATCCACATTGAGCATATCCAGTGCCTGAGCGGCAATATCTGCTGAAATTGTGCCGTCATGCTTCACTTCGGAGAAGTCGCGTACCCGGCGTAATAAACGGTTGGCGATACGCGGCGTACCACGGGCGCGGCGTGCCACTTCCAATGCGCCTTCATCGCTCATTTCCAGTCCCATAAAGCGGGCGCTGCGTCCAACAATGTGCTGCAGGTCTGCCACCTGATAGAATTCCAGGCGCTGTACAATACCGAAGCGGTCACGCAGCGGAGACGTTAACGAACCGGCGCGCGTCGTCGCCCCGATCAGGGTAAACGGCGGCAGATCGATCTTAATCGAACGTGCGGCTGGTCCTTCGCCAATCATGATATCCAGCTGATAATCTTCCATCGCCGGATACAGCACCTCTTCCACCACCGGTGACAGGCGATGGATTTCATCGATAAACAGCACATCGTGCGGTTCAAGGTTGGTGAGCATTGCCGCCAGATCGCCCGCTTTTTCCAGTACCGGACCGGAAGTGGTGCGCAAATTAACGCCCATTTCATTGGCAACAATATTGGCAAGCGTGGTTTTACCGAGACCTGGAGGACCGAAAATCAGCAGGTGATCGAGGGCTTCACCGCGCAGCTTCGCCGCCTGGATAAAAATCTCCATTTGCGAACGCACCTGAGGCTGGCCAATATACTCTTCCAGCAATTTGGGGCGGATCGCGCGATCCACCAGATCTTCAGGGGTCGTGCTGACAGCCGAAATCAGGCGATCTGCTTCAATCATCCTTTACCTCACAATGCCGCGCGAAGCGCTTCACGAATCAGGGTTTCACTGCTGGCATCAGGGCGAGCAATTTTGCTCACCATGCGGCTGGCTTCCTGTGGTTTATAGCCTAACGCCACCAGCGCAGCAACCGCTTCCTGCTCGGCGTCATCCGTTGCAGGACTGGCCGGAGAGGTCAGGACCAGATCCGCCGCCGGCGTGAAGAGATCGCCATGCAGGCCTTTAAAGCGGTCTTTCATTTCCACAATCAAACGCTCTGCGGTTTTCTTACCTATGCCCGGTAATTTCACCAGCGCGCCAAGCTCTTCGCGCTCAACGGCATTAACGAACTGCTGTGCAGACATACCGGAGAGGATCGCCAGCGCCAGCTTCGGCCCGACGCCATTGGTTTTGATTAACTCTTTAAACAGCGTGCGTTCTTGTTTGTTGTTAAAACCATATAGCAGTTGAGCGTCTTCACGCACCACAAAATGGGTGAAGATAATCGCTTCCTGCCCAGCTTCCGGCAACTCGTAGAAACAGGTCATCGGCATATGGACTTCATAGCCTACTCCGCCGGTTTCCAGAAGGACCAGCGGGGGTTGTTTTTCAAGAATGATGCCTCTGAGTCTGCCTATCACGTGACGCTCCTGCGTTAAGGGCTAAAAGGTAATGCGCTATCATAAAAAAAGGCTGGATAGATATCCAGCCTCATTTGTCACTAACGTAACCGACCTCGCGCCAGATTCAGCCGCGACTCGCTCATTTGCATGGCGTTCTGGCTGACGTGGCAATGGGTAATAGCAATCGCCAGCGCATCCGCGGCATCCGCCTGCGGATTTGCCGGGAGTTTTAGCAGCGTGCGTACCATATGCTGAACCTGGCTTTTTTCCGCGCTACCGATACCCACCACGGTCTGTTTTACCTGGCGGGCCGCGTATTCAAAGACCGGAAGATCCTGATTGGTAGCCGCAACGATTGCCACGCCGCGCGCCTGCCCCAGCTTTAGCGCCGAGTCGGCATTCTTCGCCATAAAGACCTGCTCAATGGCAAAATAGTCGGGCTGGAACTGGGTGATGATTTCCGTCACGCCCGCATAAATCAACTTCAGACGTGATGGAAGATCGTCGACTTTGGTGCGAATGCAGCCGCTACCGAGGTAGGTCAGCTGTCTGCCGACCTGACGGATTACGCCATAACCGGTGATGCGCGACCCCGGGTCAATGCCGAGAATGATAGACATCACGCATCTCCTGTTAGTTTATGGCTTAACCACATCATTCGAGCGTTGCAGCAACCTCATCGGAGATTTCGCCGTTGTGGTAAACTTCCTGCACGTCGTCGCAGTCTTCCAGCATATCGATCAGACGCATCAGCTTCGGTGCCGTTTCTGCATCCATATCCGCTTTGGTGGAGGGGATCATAGACACTTCAGCCGCGTCCGCTTTCAGACCAGCCGCTTCCAGCGCATCACGCACTTTGCCCATCTCTTCCCACGCGGTGTAAACGTCAATCGCGCCGTCGTCGAAGGTCACAACGTCTTCAGCGCCCGCTTCCAGTGCCGCTTCCATAATGGCGTCTTCGTCGCCTTGTTCAAAAGAGATCACGCCTTTTTTGCTGAACAGGTAAGCTACGGAACCGTCGGTACCTAGGTTGCCGCCCGTTTTAGTGAATGCGTGACGCACTTCCGCAACGGTACGGTTACGGTTGTCAGACAGACACTCAATCATAACGGCTGTTCCGCCAGGACCGTAACCTTCATAGATGATGGTTTCCATGTTCGCATCATCGTCGCCACCAACACCACGCGCGATTGCACGGTTCAGGGTGTCACGGGTCATGTTATTTGCCAGCGCTTTATCAACCGCGGCGCGCAGACGTGGGTTAGCATCCGGATCGCCGCCGCCCAGTTTGGCTGCCGTCACCAGCTCACGAATGATTTTGGTGAAAATTTTACCGCGTTTAGCATCCTGCGCTGCTTTACGATGTCTGGTGTTGGCCCATTTACTATGACCTGCCATAAATAATCTCTCCAAAAAGCGCGCCTTTTCAGGCGACGTTAATTACAAACTCTTCAATCGCCTGCCGGTTACTCCACGACTTGGTTAACTGCGCGGCTTCGTGCGCATTAACCCAACGGTAGGTCAGATGTTCGGTGAACACGATCTCTCGTTCAGAGGGAAGTGCCAGGCAAAACCAGGATTCAGTATTACGCTCAATTCCCGGCGCATAGCGATGACGTAAATGGCTAAAAATCTCAAATTCCACCGTGCGCTGACAGTCAATTAAGGTCAGTTGCTCAGTCGCAACATCAATGGCGACCTCTTCCTTTACTTCGCGCATCGCGGCTTGCGACGCGGTTTCACCCTCTTCAAGGCTGCCGGTGACCGACTGCCAGAAATCAGGATCGTCGCGTCGCTGTAACATCAGCACTCTCCCGGTGTCCTTTGCATAAATCACGACTAACACCGAGACAGGCTGTTTGTATCTCATATCAGTTATTCTCGGCCTTCTTAACAACCTGAATGCTCAGTTCCGCCAGCGCAGCTTCGTTGGCAAAGCTTGGCGCTTCAGTCATCAGACACGCTGCAGCGGTGGTTTTCGGGAAGGCAATAACGTCACGAATGTTGTCAGTACCGGTCAGCAGCATAGTCAAGCGATCCAGACCAAACGCCAGGCCCGCATGCGGCGGTGTACCGTATTTTAGCGCATCCAGCAGGAAGCCGAACTTCTCGCGCTGTTCTTGCTCGTTAATGCCCAGAATGCCGAATACGGTCTGCTGCATATCACCGTTGTGAATACGCACGGAACCACCGCCCACTTCATAGCCGTTGATGACCATATCGTACGCGTTGGCAACCGCGTCTTCCGGCGCAGCTTTCAGCTCAGCGGCAGTCATGTCTTTTGGCGCGGTGAACGGGTGGTGCATCGCGGTCAGCCCGCCTTCACCATCGTCTTCAAACATCGGGAAGTCGATAACCCACAGCGGCGCCCATTTGGCTTCGTCGGTAATGTTCAGGTCTTTGCCCAGTTTCAGACGCAGCGCGCCCATCGCGTCGGCAACCACTTTCTTGTTGTCGGCACCGAAGAAAATCATGTCGCCGTCTTGCGCACCAGTACGCTCTAGAATCGCGTCTACGATTTCTGCGTTCAGGAACTTAGCAACCGGGCTGGTGATGCCTTCCAGGCCTTTCGCACGCTCGGTGACTTTGATGTAAGCCAGACCTTTCGCGCCGTAAATCTTAATAAAGTTACCGTAATCGTCGATCTGCTTACGGCTTAAGCTCGCACCGCCCGGTACACGCAGGGCAGCTACGCGGCCTTTCGCGTCGTTCGCCGGACCAGAGAACACGGCGAACTCAACGCCTTTCACCAGATCGGCAACGTCAACCAGTTCCATCGGGTTACGCAGGTCTGGTTTATCAGAACCGTAACGACGCTCGGCTTCGGCAAAGGTCATGATCGGGAAATCACCCAGATCCACACCTTTAACTTCCAGCCACAGGTTACGCACCAGCGCTTCCATCACTTCACGCACCTGCGGCGCGGTCATGAAGGAAGTCTCAACGTCGATCTGAGTAAATTCAGGCTGACGGTCAGCACGTAAGTCTTCATCACGGAAGCATTTTACGATCTGATAGTAGCGGTCAAAACCGGACATCATCAGCAGCTGTTTAAACAGCTGAGGAGACTGCGGCAGCGCGTAGAACTTACCTTTATGAACACGAGAAGGAACCAAGTAATCGCGCGCGCCTTCCGGCGTAGCTTTGGTCAGCATCGGAGTTTCGATGTCGAGGAAGCCGTGATCGTCCATAAAACGACGCACCAGGCTGGTAATTTTGGCGCGCGTTTTCAGGCGCTGCGCCATTTCAGGGCGACGCAGATCCAGGTAGCGATACTTCAGTCGCGCTTCTTCGGTGTTTACGTGGTTAGAGTCCAGCGGCAGCGAGTCTGAACGGTTGATGATGGTCAGATCGGAGGCCAGCACTTCAATTTCGCCAGTCGCCATATCGGCGTTGACGTTTTTCGCGTCACGCGCACGCACGGTGCCCGTAACCTGGATACAGAACTCATTACGCAGTTCGGAGGCCAGCTTTAACGCATCCGCACGGTCCGGATCGAAAAATACCTGCACGATACCTTCGCGGTCGCGCATATCGATAAAGATCAGGCTACCAAGATCACGACGACGGTTGACCCAACCACACAGAGTCACCTGCTGCCCCTCGTGGGACAGACGTAGCTGTCCGCAATATTCTGTACGCATGAGATATCCCTTAACTTTGCCGCAGGCGGATTGTCACCTGTCTCGCAGGTGACGAAGTCGCAGCTTTAGCTGAATGTCACAACTGAATGAAAAAAGGCGGCTATTATACTGGAAATTCTGCCGCACGATAAGTCCGGTACTGACTGTACGCCTGTTTCCTGGACGGGCATTGCGTAATCTCACAAAAAATAACAAAAATTGTCGTCCCTTTCACACTGATTCGCGATTAAGGTGTAACGGAATTCTTTTTTTACTGGAGTGATCATGCTGGAACTGAACGCAAAAACAACCGCTCTTGTTGTTATTGATCTACAGGAAGGTATCCTGCCTTTCGCTGGCGGCCCATACTCGGCAAACGACGTGGTTGCCCGCGCCGCGCAGTTGGCGGAAAAATTCCGTGCCCACGGTTCCCCGGTGGTAATGGTGCGCGTCGGCTGGTCTGACGATTATGCCGAAGCGCTGAAACAGCCAGTTGATGCTCACGCTCCGGCCAAAGCGTTACCCGAAAACTGGTGGAATTACCCGGGCGCTCTGGGTAAATGCGCCAGCGACCTCGAAGTGACCAAACGCCAGTGGGGAGCTTTCTACGGCACCGATCTGGAATTACAACTGCGTCGTCGGGGCATCGAGACCATCGTCCTGTGCGGCATTTCCACAAATATTGGCGTGGAGTCAACGGCGCGAAATGCGTGGGAGCTGGGTTTTAATCTGATCGTTGCAGAAAACGCCTGTAGCGCCGCCAGCGCTGAGCAACATCAGGGCAGCATGACGCATATTTTCCCGCGTATCGCACGCGTACGCAGCGTGGACGAGATCCTGCAAGCGCTATGATTTATATCGGTTTACCCCAGTGGGCGCATCCCAAATGGGTGCGTCTGGGGATCACCAGCCTTGAAGAGTATGCCCGCCATTTTAACTGTGTGGAGGGTAATACCACGCTGTACGCGCTGCCAAAAGCCGACATTGTGGCCCGCTGGCATGCGCAGACTACCGATGCGTTTCGATTTTGTTTTAAGTTTCCGGCCACCATTTCGCATCAGGCCGCGCTGCGTAATTGCGATGACCTGGTGCATGAGTTTTTCACGCGCATGTCGCCACTTGAATCACGCATTGGGCAATACTGGCTGCAATTACCCGCAACTTTTGGCCCGCACGACCTGCCTGCCTTGTGGCAGTTTCTTGATGCGCTCCCCAAATCCTTTACCTACGGTGTGGAAGTTCGCCATCCGGACTTCTTTGCCAAAGGCGAAACAGAGCAGCTATTCAATCGTGGCCTACATGAGCGCGGGGTAAATCGGGTGATTCTGGACAGTCGACCGGTACATGCCGCAATACCACATACTGAAGCGATACGTGACGCCCAGCGCAAGAAGCCAAAGGTTCCGGTGCATGCAGTGGTGACGGCAAACCATCCGATGGTACGCTTTATCGGCAGCGATAATATGGCACAAAACAGCGCGCTTTTTGCCGTCTGGCTGACCAAGCTGTCGCAATGGCAACAAACCACAACGCCGTATCTGTTTTTACATACCCCGGATATCGCGCAGGCCCCGGAGCTTGTCGATACGCTATGGGCAAATTTACGCAGCGCCCTGCCAGAGATCGGATCAGCGCCGTCTATTCCACAGCAATCTTCTCTTTTCTGAAAATGCCACCTATCATAGTCAATGCCATCAGCCATTTTAAAAGGGAGTTTGTATGGTAAGCGCGCTTTATGCCGTATTGGGTGCGTTATTGTTAATTAAGTTCTCCTTTGACGTCGTTCGCCTGCGCATGCAATACCGCGTTGCATATGGTGACGGAGGTTTTAGCGAACTACAAAGCGCTATCCGCATTCACGGTAATGCGGTGGAATATATTCCCGTCGCATTGGTGCTGCTGTTATTTATGGAAATGAACGGCGCTGAAACGTGGATGGTGCATATTTGCGGGCTGATTTTGATTGCCGGACGACTGATGCATTATTACGGATTCCACCACCGGCTTTTCCGCTGGCGCCGTTCAGGCATGAGCGCGACCTGGTGTTCGCTGTTGCTAATGGTGCTGGCGAATCTTTGGTATATGCCCTGGGAGTTGGTTTTCTCCCTGCATTAGCGCACAATACGCCACTTTATTTTTCCCGGATTTTTACGTTATGTCTCACCGCGACACGCTTTTTTCTGCGCCTATCGCCAGTCTGGGTGACTGGACCTTTGATGAACGGGTAGCTGAAGTCTTCCCGGATATGATCCAGCGATCCGTTCCTGGCTATTCCAATATCATTTCTATGATTGGGATGTTGGCCGAACGTTTCGTACAACCCAACACACAGGTCTACGATCTGGGCTGTTCTCTGGGCGCGGCGACGCTCTCGGTGCGTCGCAATATTCATCACGAGAATTGCAAAATTATTGCCGTTGATAACTCCCCGGCTATGGTTGAGCGCTGCCGCCGTCATATTGACGCCTATAAAGCGCCGACACCGGTTGACGTTGTCGAAGGCGATATTCGCAACATTACTATCGAAAACGCCTCGATGGTGGTGCTGAATTTTACCCTGCAATTCCTTGAGCCACCTGAGCGCCAGGCATTGTTGGATAAGATTTATCAGGGGCTGAACCCCGGCGGCGCGCTGGTACTGTCTGAAAAATTCAGTTTCGAAGACGCTAACGTTGGCGAGCTGCTGTTCAACATGCACCACGATTTCAAACGGGCAAATGGCTATAGCGAGCTGGAAATCAGCCAAAAGCGCAGCATGCTGGAGAACGTGATGCTGACCGACTCGGTCGAAACGCACAAAGCGAGACTGCATCAGGCGGGCTTTGAACACAGCGAATTGTGGTTCCAGTGCTTTAACTTTGGTTCTCTGGTGGCACTGAAAGCTGAGGTTAGCGCATGATCGACTTTGGTAACTTTTATCAACTGATTGCCAAAAATCACCTTTCCCATTGGCTGGAAACGCTCCCGGCACAAATCGCGACCTGGCAGCGCGATCAGCACGGCTTGTTTAAGCAATGGTCAAATGCGGTCGAGTTTCTGCCCGAGCTGACGCCGCATCGCCTGGACTTACTGCATAGCGTTACCGCCGAAAGCGATGAGCCGCTCAGCGACGGTCAGCTCAAACGTATCGACACCCTGATGCGTAACCTGATGCCATGGCGTAAAGGGCCGTACTCGTTGTACGGCGTCAATATAGATACCGAGTGGCGCTCGGACTGGAAATGGGATCGCGTTCTGCCGCACTTGTCTGACCTCACTGGGCGCACCATTCTTGATGTCGGCTGCGGGAGTGGATATCACATGTGGCGCATGATTGGCGCGGGGGCGCATCTGGCGGTTGGCATCGATCCTACCCAGCTGTTTCTGTGCCAGTTTGAGGCAGTACGTAAACTGCTGGGCAATGACCAGCGCGCTCACCTGCTGCCGCTGGGTATTGAGCAGCTTCCGGCGCTCAACGCCTTTGATACCGTATTCTCCATGGGAGTGCTTTATCACCGCCGTTCACCGCTGGAACACCTGTGGCAGTTGAAGGATCAGTTGGTGAAAGATGGCGAACTGGTACTGGAAACGCTGGTCGTCGAAGGTGATGAAAATACCGTACTGGTACCGGGCGATCGCTACGCGCAGATGCGTAACGTTTACTTTATTCCTTCTGCGTTGGCGTTAAAAAACTGGCTGGAAAAATGTGGGTTTGTTGATGTGCGCATCGCTGATGTCTGCGTCACCACCACCGAAGAGCAGCGCCGCACCGAGTGGATGATAACCGAATCCCTGGCCGACTTCCTCGACCCGAACGATCACAGCAAAACGGTGGAAGGCTACCCGGCCCCATTACGCGCGGTATTGATTGCACGTAAGCCGTAATCATTTTTGCCAGATAGCACTCTTTCTGCAAAATAGTTCAACTTGCAGCAAGGCAGACAACTCCGCTGCGGCTTGAAATATGCAGGATAAAAAAAGGCCCCTGTTGAAATTGCAGGGGCCTGGTACGAGCAAGCATCATATTGGGCGACATGATGCAACGGTAAAATCAGCTGGCCTGGTGGTGTGCAATGATTGCTTTCATTTCCGCAACCGCCGCCCCGTCTACCGCATAGCGTGAATACTCATCCGCCTGTGCATCCGAAGACATCGACAACCCCGAATTGCGATAACGCATGGGGGAAGCCAGCCATACTCCGGCAGAACTGTGGACTTCCTGCACTCCAGCATCAAGGAACAGGGACAAATTCGAGGCGCGAACCCCCGCTCCGGCCATAATGATTGGAGCATTCACCTGCGCAATAAGTTCCATAATTTTTGTTAAACCTTGCGCCGCATCTGATTTTTGCCCGGAAGTCAGCACTCTGGCGATGCCCAAATCAGCTAATTTTTTTAGCGCATTGAGTGGGTTAGCGCACATGTCAAAGGCCCGATGAAAAGTGACGTGCAGGGGTCCCGCCGCGATCATTATTTTCTCCATGCGCGGCATATCGACATCACCATCTGCATCTAAAATGCCGGTTACCAACCCTGAGAACCCCAGATCTCTTACCATCGCAATATCATCCAGCATTGCAGCGAATTCACCGTCGGTGTAACAAAAGTCACCCCCGCGCGGGCGAATAATGGGATTGACCGGAATCGAGATATGCTGGCGAACCGAACGCAAGACGCCCAGGGACGGCGTTAAGCCCCCCTCTTTGGGCGCCGAGCAAAGCTCAATGCGATCCGCGCCGTTTTGCTGCGCCGTGCGCGCGCACTCCATGCTGTAACAGCAGATTTCCAGTAATGCCATACTCACTCCTGACGTTCGCTTGCCACAATGGCTTCAATCGACCACGGATGGAATTTTATCGTCACACTGCCATCGCTGACCGCCAGCGTTGGATTCGGTAAACGTTCGCGCTCGCCTTTTGGCGAACTGGTTTTTACAAATATGCCCGGCTGGCTCAGCCCGTGATCTGAAAGCAGTGCCAGCGCTCGTGCATTCAGCGTCTCCACCTCACCCGGCAGAACAATTTCAACATGCTCCCAACCTTCATGCGGATAACGCTTTTCGCCCGGCCACGGCAGTTCTACGATAGTAAATTGCCAGTGTTGCACACAAACTGGCTCATCGAGTTTGAACAAGCAAATCGGTCGGCCATTGATGATATTTTCTGACAGCAATTCGCCGCACTGTTCAAACCCACGACGCCAGCGCTCTGCGGTGGTATTTTGATGACAACGCAGAGAAATGTGATCGGCTTCAAGCGATGAGATATCCAGCCCAAGGCGAGTGGAAAGATCCGTTAACGCCTGAATGAAATGCGGTAAATCTGCGGAAATATCATGCAGTTCTGCAACTGTTTGCCAGTTCGCCATAATGAAAGCTCATATCCATATTCAAAGCCGCTAATTTACCCTGTTGCGCAGCCCCAACCAACTGCTGATTTTCTTAAGCGCAATATGAATAATTATACGTAATGACAATGTTTATATTTCAGGCTGCTGGCGATACTCAGCAATGCTGACGGCAACGGGCATTTGCAGTATACTCCCGCCCTTAATTCTTAAACTGGTGCGGTGCATTTTAAGCCGCTTCATAAATGTAAGGTATTCCGGTGAATATTCAGGCTCTTCTCTCAGAAAAAGTCAGTCAGGCCATGATTGCTGCAGGCGCGCCTGCAGATTGCGAACCGCAGGTTCGTCAGTCAGCAAAAGTACAGTTCGGCGACTATCAGGCTAACGGCATGATGGCTGTCGCTAAAAAACTGGGTATGGCGCCGCGACAACTGGCTGAGCAGGTGCTGACTCATTTGGATCTCAACGGGATCGCCAGCAAAGTTGAAATTGCAGGCCCGGGCTTTATTAATATTTTTCTCGATCCGGCATTTCTGGCGCAGCACGTTCAGCAGGCACTGGCTTCCGATCGTCTGGGCGTCACCCAACCGGCTAAACAAACCGTTGTGGTTGATTACTCCGCACCTAACGTAGCGAAAGAGATGCACGTTGGTCACCTGCGTTCCACCATCATCGGTGACGCTGCGGTGCGTACGCTGGAGTTCCTCGGTCACAATGTTATCCGCGCCAACCACGTCGGCGACTGGGGTACTCAGTTCGGTATGCTCATCGCATGGCTGGAAAAACAGCAGCAGGAAAATGCTGGCGAGATGGCGCTGGCTGACCTTGAAGGTTTCTACCGTGATGCGAAAAAACATTACGACGAAGATGAAGCCTTCGCGGAACGTGCCCGGAGTTATGTCGTGAAGCTGCAAGGCGGCGACGAGTACTTCCGTGAGATGTGGCGCAAACTGGTCGACATCACCATGTCGCAAAACCAGTTAACCTACGATCGCCTGAACGTCACCCTGACCCGTGACGACGTCATGGGTGAAAGCCTGTACAACCCGATGCTGCCTGGCATCGTGGCCGATCTCAAAGCTAAAGGCCTGGCTGTTGAAAGCGAAGGCGCTACCGTCGTATTCCTTGATGAGTATAAGAACAAGGAAGGTGAACCGATGGGCGTAATCATTCAGAAGAAAGATGGCGGCTATCTCTACACCACGACCGACATCGCCTGCGCCAAGTACCGTTATGAAACGCTGCATGCCGACCGCGTACTTTATTACATCGACTCCCGTCAGCATCAGCACTTAATGCAGGCCTGGACCATCGTGCGTAAAGCCGGTTATGTGCCGGACTCTGTGCCGCTGGAACACCACATGTTCGGTATGATGCTGGGTAAAGACGGCAAGCCGTTCAAAACCCGCGCAGGCGGCACGGTTAAACTGGCCGATCTGCTGGATGAAGCGCTGGAACGCGCACGCCGTCTGGTAGCGGAGAAGAACCCGGACATGCCTGCCGACGAGCTGGAAAAACTGGCGAATGCGGTCGGTATCGGCGCGGTGAAATATGCCGATCTGTCCAAAAACCGTACCACCGACTACATCTTCGACTGGGACAATATGCTGGCGTTCGAAGGGAACACTGCGCCGTATATGCAGTACGCTTACACCCGCGTACTGTCCGTGTTCCGTAAAGCGGATATCGACGAAAGCGCGCTGGCAAATGCGCAGGTGATTATCAGTGAAGATCGCGAGGCTCAGCTGGCTGCGCGTCTGCTGCAGTTTGAAGAAACGTTGACCGTTGTTGCACGTGAAGGTACGCCGCACGTGATGTGTGCTTACCTGTACGACGTTGCCGGTCTGTTCTCCGGCTTCTACGAGCACTGCCCAATCCTTAGCGCTGAAAACGAAGAGATTCGTAACAGCCGCCTGAAACTGGCACAGTTGACGGCGAAAACCCTGAAGCTGGGTCTGGATACGCTGGGTATCGAAACCGTAGAACGTATGTAAATCAGCTCACCTATCGGGCCTGACTCCGAAATTCGGACTCAGGCCTTTTTTATTTCTGTAACAGGCCATCTGTAACAACTCACAAGGAATGACACATTTCCGTAGAGATATGGAACATTTTTTGCCTGTCATCCCGTTTAAGCCTCCGTATCATGAGGCGGCGAATTAATCGGGTACGGGTCAATGACATTCAGAGATTTTGAGGCGGAGGAAAAACTCTTCCAGCGGCGTGTATTGGTGGCCTTTGGCCTGGTGGTCATCTGCTTTGGCATCCTGATTTACAATCTCTACAACTTACAAATCTGTCAGCACCAGTATTACACCACCCGCTCGAATGCAAACGACATCAAAATGCTGCCCGTGGCCCCGACGCGCGGCATGATTTACGATCGCAACGGCATCCCGCTGGTGCGCAACGTAACCTGGTACGACATTTCCGTTACGCCTTATAAAATCAGTGATATGAATGCCCTGATCAGGCAGCTCACGCCTATCATTGACCTCACTCCTGATGACATTGACCAGTTTCGCCATGCGCTGAAAGCCAGCAGCCGCTATCGCCCGGTCGTGCTAAAAAATGCGCTGACCGATGTGGAAATCGCCCGCTTCTCGGTTAACCAGTTTCATTTCAGCGGCGTCAATATCAATAGCTATGAAGACCGCCAGTACCCTTATGGCGCAGCGCTGGCACATGTCCTTGGCTATGTGTCAAAAATCAATGACAACGACCTGAAAGCGCTGGATCAAAAAGGCCTGACAGAGAACTACGCCGCCGATCACAACATCGGTAAGCAGGGTATTGAGCACTACTATGAAAATGAACTGCATGGGAAAACCGGTTATCAGGAGGTCGAAGTTGATAACCACGGACGCATCGTTCGCCTGATCAAAGATGTGCCGCCCGTTGCCGGAAAAGATATCCACCTGACGCTGGACCTCCATTTACAGCAATATATTGAGAGTCTGTTGGTGGGCCAGCGGGCCGCCGTTTTGGTTGAGGATCCGCATGACGGTTCCGTGCTGGCAATGGTTTCGAACCCCAGCTATGACCCCAACCCGTTTGTCAAAGGTATCAGCTATCAGGACTATAACAAGCTGCTTCAGGATAAGGACCTGCCGTTAATCAACCGCGTCACGCAGGGGTTGTATCCTCCCGCCTCCACGGTCAAACCGTATATGGCGATGTCAGCGTTACTGGACGGCGTGATCACGCCGCAGACCCGTTTCTTCGGCGCCCCCACCTGGACGCTCCCCGGCACGGAGCGACATTACCGTGACTGGAAAAAAACGGGCCACGGTATGCTGGATGTCACCAAAGCAATTGAAGAATCCGCCGACACGTTCTTTTATCAGGTGGCATATATGATGGGGATCGACCGTATTAACAACATGCTCAGCCAGTTTGGCTATGGCAAGCCGACCGGCATCGATCTTGGTGAGGAGTATAACGGCCTGCTCCCGAGCCGCGAATGGAAGCAGAAAGTGCATAAAAAAGCCTGGTATCAGGGAGATACCATTTCGGTTGGCATCGGCCAGGGCTACTGGATTGCCACGCCGATCCAGATGGTTAAAGCCATGGTCGCGCTGATTAACAACGGCAAGGTTATCGCCCCTCACCTGCTACGTGATGAAGAGAGCGGAAAAGTCATCACGCCGTATCAGGCTCCCGAAGCACCGTCACAAATTGCCTCTGCTTCGTCCCCCTACTGGGGGCTGGTGCGTCAAGCGATGTTCGGCATGGCGAATGAGCCAAACGGTACCGGTTATAAGTTCTTTCACACCGCGCCTTACGGCATTGCAGCGAAAAGTGGCACATCACAAGTCTTTAGCCTGAAAGAAAATCAGACCTACGATGCGAAAATGATCCCCGTGCGTCTGCGCGACCACGTGTTCTATACCGCATTTGCGCCATATAAGAACCCAAAAGTCGCCATAGCGTTAATTCTGGAAAACGGCGGCAGCGATGGCGTCACCGCCGCACCAGTCATGCGTCAAATCATGGATCATCTGTTTGCTGCGCAGGACGACGACGCACAAGCGGGTCCGATAGCCGCAACGCCATCGGACACCGATATCAAAAATACTTACGCAAGTATTCGGTAAGGCACAGCATCGCCATCGCCTGACCGTAAGGCATGGAGGTCCGAGGGATGTTGCGGTAGAAATCGAGATTGTGGCCCATCCCGGTACCAAACGAGGTATGCAGCAATTCACCTTCCGGCGAAATATGTTGCACAATGCCTCTGATGGCTTTTTCGGCTACAGCCGCATAGTCTTGTCCGACATAGCGTTTACGTACCGCTTTGAGGATCCCATAGGCAAATCCGGCGGTTGCCGAAGCTTCCAGATACGACTGCGGGTCGTCCAGCAAGGTGTGCCACAGTCCGCTTTCATCCTGGCACTTCGCCAGCGCCGCGATTTGCGCGTTCAAAACCTGCACCAGATAGCGGTGCACTGCATTGTTTTCCGGCAAATCAAGTAATTCGAGGAAATCCGGGATGACTATAGTTAACCAGCTGTTGCCACGCGCCCAGCGAGCGTTGGCGAAGTTATGCTGTCCTTCATAGCTCCAGCCGTGGAACCACAGCCCCGTTTCTTTATCCATCAGGTTTTGCACGTGCAGCAGGAACTGATAGGTTGCCTCTTCAATATACTCGGGGAGGTTGAGCAACTTGCCAATCTTCGCCAGCGGTAAGACCGTCATCATCAACGTGTCATCCCACATCTGCTGGTGATTTTCTTCCGCCAGCGTAATGTGCTGCATACCGCCGAATTGGGTACGCGGCATATCATGCATTGCCCACTCAGCCCAGCTGTCGAGCCACGGCAGATACGCGGGATTACGCGTCTCTTCATAGCGATATGCCAGCGTTAAAAACGGCGCCATGGTGTTAACGTTTTTGGTCGTTGCACCTTCCGCAAAGCGATCGGCAAACCAGTTGTCGATAATATCGCGCATCGTGGCATCGCCGGTTTGCTGATAATACTGATACATCCCGTACAAGCCGATGCCGTGCGTCCACTCCCATCCCGCCCAGCCTTTGGTATCAATAACGCGTCCGTCATCCAGACGTAGCAAGAACTCGCCGGTCTCGTCATGAATATTGACCAGGTTATGCGTCACCTTTTTGATCAACGCTTTTAATTCATCCCTGGCAATAAAATGTTCTGGCTGGCGCAACAATGGACTGTTTTTAACCGGATAAACAATCATTTACTTAACCTCTGTCAATGTCGAATTCAATACAGCACCCTTTTCCAGTTTTGGTGCCGCTGGTTTATTACGATTCAGGTAACCAATATTGTTGTTACCCCAAAGTGATTCATAAGGCATGCCCGATAGCATCTCTACGGTCGCGCGTCCTTTAGCAGAAAGTCCTTCCAACACGGGTTGCCCGGACTCACGCATTTTTGCTGTCTCTTCGCGCAGGGTGCTGTGCGTTTGCAGGTTCAGTTTGAAGCGCAAGGAAACCAGGAAACCCAGCGCCAGAACAATCAGCGTTCCGCAGCTCAGAATTAACAGGATGGTATGGCTGACCGCCGCGGGTTGTGCGCTCTGACCGGAGACAAAACCAGACAACTGCATCACAATCCCCACCAGCATCACCGCTCCCGCCTGCGACGCTTTACGCGTTAACGTCATAATGCCGGCGAAGATCCCTTCCCGACGCTGACCGGTGATCACTTCGTCAACGTCGGCAATATAGGTGTAGATATTCCAGGGAACGTAGTTGATACCACCGCGTCCCAAGCCCGCAACGGCGGAAACCAATAGCAACAGAGAATAAACATCGCTTAATCCGGCGTAATACAGCCCCGCATAGGAGAGTGAACTGAGGCCAAACAGGACGACCACCATGCGATAAGACGGCGCAGGCCCGAAACGGATGCACAATGGGATCATGGCGATAACGGCAATAAACTGGAAGATAGCCATCGTACCCAGCAGGTTTGACGCCATCGATGCTTCCTGCATCAGCACAAACACCACATAGTAAGTAAAGACGGCGTTAAAGACGTCCTGGGCAATATAGCCGCCAAGATACATTCCTAAATGCTGGCGAAAGATACGGATGCGCAGTGTTGAACTCAGTTCCACAAATAAACGGTTCATACTCTGACTCAAGGTCAGGCTTTTCTTCTCTTCTTCGGCTCGCAGCGCCGCCTCAGTCCACTCTTCCCGTGGGCGTTCCCAGGTAAAGAACCAGACGAAGGTCAGCATCAGTGCACACAGCACAGAAAACACCAGGCTGGCGTAGAAAAAAGAGACGGGGTTGTCCTTGCCAAACAGCGTCAGCAGAACGCCAGGTAAGAATGAGGCCAGAATGGCAGACATTTGCGCCATCGAAATGCGCGCGCCGGAGAATTTGGTTTTCTGTTTAAAGTCATCGGTCATTTCGGGTACCAACGTTTCGTATGGCACCAGAATCATGGTGTAGACCACGTCAAAAATCAGATAGGTGAGCAGGTAGTACCAGAACCCCATATCACCCACCCACATTAGTGAGTAGCTAAAGACACAGGGTATCCCCAACAGAATAAAAAACTTGCGTCGCCCAAAGCGTTTGCCGAGCCAGGTGGAGCCAAAGTTATCGGTTAAAAAACCCATTAATGGGCTAACAACGGCATCCAACACCCTGGCGGTAGCGAAGATAAAGGTTGCTTCGATTGGCGTCAGGCCACAGAACGTCGTGTAAAAATAGAGTAGCCAGGCCGCGGTTAACGCCGTGGTGCCTGCGCCTAAAAAATCCCCCGAACCGTAGGCAAAATAGTTAACCAACCCAATTTTACGTGTATTCATTGCCGTTACCCCTGCACATTATTGGGAGGCCCCGCAATCCTCGCTTTGACATTGGGCCTCCTTACAGGGCCACAGTAAAAGCTAACAGCAAGTGAAACCTTTCTATTTTTGCCAGGGGTATTCGTGAAATGGCAACAGCACAAAGAGTCCGGCAACGTATGTCACCTATTTTATAAAACAGCGTTTCTATTTAATCAAAGAGGCGGACTAGAATTGCGAAGCAGCCAGCAGTTTCTGCTGCTGGCCGGAATGAAGGGAGGCGTTAACGATAGTTCACAATCACCTGATTGCTCTGAACTTGCAAGGCGGGGATCAGGCGACCGCCACCGGGTACTTCCCAGACAAAATGCATCGGTTCGATGGCGGGAACATTATTGAATCCGTTGGTGGTCCCGCTTTGCCCGTCCAGCTCAACACAGCGGGACTGAGAACATAAACGCACCCGTAAACCCGCAGGCGTTGGGCCATTGAGCTCATAGCGCCAGGCCACCAGCGTCATCAACCCCGAGACCGGCTGGCTGGGCGTCAGAGGTGAAGACGAGGCTGACTGGCCGCGGTGATTTAAAGTAATCCCCATGCCGCTGGCCTGCCAGGCGCCTTCTCCGGCAGCCTGCGCTACCAGAGGAAAAAACAACAACCACAGTAATTTACGCATTACTTACCTCCAATAGTCGCCGTCATACGGATATGGCGGTTGTCAGACAGCTCCATGTTCGATAACACCACCAGTTGCGGAATGCTGCGACGTAAAAAGCGTGCCAGTAACGGACGCAACGCGTGGTTGACCAGCAAGACCGGCGGCGCACCCAACATTTCCTGACGGGACAGCGCTTCCTGAGTCTGGGCCAGCAGTCGGTCTGCAAGACCTGGCTCCAGACCGCCGCCGCCCTGCAGCGCCTGCAGAAGCAAACGTTCGAGCGGGGTATCAAGGCCGATAACCTGAACCTCTTCATTACCCGGGAACCACTGCTGAGTGATGGCGCGCCCCAACGCAACACGTACCACCGCGGTAAGCTCATGTGGATCGTTTTGCAGCGGTGCATGTTCAGCCAGCGTTTCGAGAATGGTGCGCATATCGCGAATCGGTACTTTCTCATCCAGTAAGTTCTGCAGCACTTTATGCAGCGTAGTGAGCGTCACGACGCCCGGAACCAGGTCTTCTGTCAGTTTTGGCATCTCCTGCGAGACGCGGTCCAGTAGCTGTTGCGCCTCCTGACGGCCAAACAGCTCAGCAGCGAACTGCCCAATCAGGTGATTAAGGTGCGTGGCGACAACGGTACTGGCTTCAACAACCGTAAAGCCCTGAATCTGCGCCTGTTCCTTCAATGCGCTTTCAATCCAGATAGCGTCCAGACCGAAAGCCGGATCGACCGTTTTCTCGCCCGGCAGTGACCCGGCGGCAGTACCAGGGTTAATGGCCAGCCAGCGTCCCGGATAGGCGTCACCGCTGCCAATTTCCACCCCTTTCATCAAAATACGATAGCGGGCCGGCTGCAGATCCATATTGTCGCGAATATGTACCACTGGCGGCAGAAAACCCATATCCTGGGCAAATTTCTTACGAATACTGCGGATTCGTCCCAGCAACTCGCCATCTTGCTGAAAGTCCACCATTGGGATCAGGCGGTAGCCTACCTCCATCCCCAGTGAATCCTCCAGCTGTACATCATTCCATGTTGCTTCCACCACGGAGTTGTTTTCCGGCATTTTCACCGGCTGCGGCTCATCGGGAGCTTTTTGCTCACGACCACGCATCCACCAGGCCAGACCCAGTAACGCGGCGGTAAACATCAAAAACACCAGGTTCGGCATGCCCGGAACCAGACCCAAAAGACCAAGCACCGCCGCACTAAGCAGCATGACACTAGGATTACTGAACAGTTGGGTCACCATCTGTTCGCCTACATCCTGGTCGGTACTCACGCGGGTCACGATAACCCCCGCCGCGGTGGAGATTACCAGCGCAGGAATTTGCGCCACCAGCCCGTCACCGATGGTCAGCAGGGTATAACTTTCCGCTGCGCTACCCATGCTCATACCATGCTGCAACACCCCGACTAACAGACCGCCGACCACGTTGATCACCATGATCAAAATACCGGCGATGGCATCTCCACGTACGAATTTACTCGCACCGTCCATAGAGCCGTAGAAATCCGCTTCCTGCGTCACCTCCGAGCGTCGTTTTTTGGCTTCATCTTCGCCAATCAGACCCGCATTCAAATCCGCATCAATCGCCATCTGCTTGCCGGGCATACCATCCAGCACAAAGCGCGCGCCAACCTCGGCGATACGTCCGGCACCTTTGGTGATAACCATAAAGTTGATAATGACGAGAATAACGAAGACCACGATACCGATCGCAAAGTTACCGCCCACCAGGAAGTGACCAAAAGCTTCAACCACCTTTCCCGCCGCCGCCGCGCCGGTATGCCCTTCCATTAAAATGATACGCGTCGACGCAACGTTCAGGGCGAGGCGTAATAATGTGGTAAACAGCAAAATCGTCGGGAATGCGGCAAACTCCAGCGTACGCTGGGTGAACATCGCCACCAGCAGCACCATGATTGACAGTGCAATGTTAAACGTGAACAGCAAATCGAGGACGAAAGCCGGCAACGGCAACACCATCATCGACAGGATCAGCAGGATAAGGATCGGTCCGGCAAGGATTTGCAGTTGCGTGGATTTCAGGTTGCTGGGCAAACGCAACATCGCGACCAGATTAGCCATCAGTATTCTTCTCGTTCATGAAATCCAGTGCTTCAGGCACCGGAAGGTTTTCAGGTTGTGGTGGACGCTTGCCGCCGGCGAGACGCCAGCGTTTTAGCTGCCATACCCATGCCAGCACTTCGGCAACGGCGGCATATAATTGACCCGGTATTTGTTGACCAATCTCAGCATGACGGTATAGCGCACGCGCCAGCGGCGGCGCTTCTAACGTAGGGACTCGATGTTCAGCTCCAATCTCACGAATGCGCAGCGCCACCAGCCCCGCGCCTTTGGCAACAACTTTCGGCGCGCTCATTTTGTTCTCGTCATACTTCAACGCCACCGAATAGTGCGTGGGGTTGGTAACAATCACGTCCGCTTTCGGCACATCCGCCATCATGCGACGCTGCGCGGCCGCGCGCTGCATTTGGCGTATTTTGCCCTTAACGTGCGGGTCGCCTTCGCTTTGCTTAAATTCGTCACGAATATCCTGACGCGACATGCGCAGCTTTTTCAGATGGCTGTAAATCTGGAAAAAAACGTCGAACCCCACCATCGGAATAACGCCAAGCACCACCAACAGCGCGCACATGCCAACTAAATCCAGAGCGTTGCCCATCGCCGTAATCGGCGATTCCGCCATCAAACGCATCATCGCCGGCCAGTTATGCCAGAGATAAAATCCGGCCACGCTCCCCACCAGCGTGGACTTCAGTATCGCTTTGAGCAGTTCCGCTCCGGTTTGCGCTGAAAACATGCGTTTAATGCCCGGCAACGGATTCAGCTTAGAGAACTTGGGCTGCAGAGATTTACCGCTGAAAATCAAGCCGCCAAGCATCACCGGGGAGATTAATGCCACCAGAACGACGCCGGTAATCAACGGTAACAGCGCAATCATCGCGTCTTTAATCAGCAGGATGATTTGGCTGAGGATCAGGTTAGGGTCATTGACCATACTGTGGTCAAAACGTAATCCGGCCGACAGCATACCGGCCAGTCTGCGGGCAAGCGACTCCCCGCCAATCCAGATAATGCACACGCCCACCAGCAAAATAAGCAGTGAGGTCAGTTCTTTGGATCGGGGGACTTGCCCTTCTTCCCGTGCTTTTTCAAGTCGGTGGGGTGTGGGGGCTTCTGTTTTGTCGTCGTCGCTTTCTTCTGCCACGGCATTACTCTCGTCGTCACGGTCACGAGTATTATCGCGACCGCAACCATTGCCAATGCGTCGAATAGCGAAACGAAAACAGAGGAATTCGAGCGTTCGTTTGCCACGACAGCGCGAACGCTGCCGTGACAACCACGCGGTTAGCGCTGCCAGATAACGCGATAATGGCCCGATCCCACCTGCGCGCTATAGCCGCCGTCTACTGGCGCGAAGTCGAGGCCATCGGTATCGAGCAGCGTTTGTGCGCCATCAAGGATCACCATTGAGTGAGTATTCGGCGGAATATCTACCTCAAGGGTGATGGACTGTAAGCCATCGCGCGCCGGTTCCTGCGTCCAGTGGACGGCAATATCACCATATACCGAGCCGTATCGCGCTTTCAGCCATGTCAGGCCACCGCCCGGAATAGGCCGCAGTACCGAAGATTTAAAGCCCGGCGCGTGTTCTTCGGTATTTATTCCCGCCGCCACGCGATACAGCCATTCACCGATCGCCCCGTAGGCATAATGGTTGAAGGAGTTCATGTCCGGGCTCCACATTGTGCCGTCCGGTTTCACGCCATCCCAGTGTTCCCAAATCGTCGTCGCCCCGGCCTTTACCTGATACAACCAGCTTGGGAAGTCCTCTTTCATCAGCAATTGCCACGCCGCGTCGGCCTGCCCGTTTTCGCTCAATGCGTGACAGAAATAGGGTGTGCCGACAAACCCCGTCACCAGATGACCGTCATTTTCCGCCAGCAGTTCCAGCAGCGTTTGCACGGTGCGCTCGCGGTGCGCGTCCGGCACTAACTGGAAGTAAAGCGCCAGAATATGCGCCGTTTGCGTGCGCGCCGCCAGCCGCCCGGTGGCGGTAAAAAACTCATTGCGGAAGCTTTCGACAATCGCGGTATGCAGCGCCTGATAATGGGTGTGATCAACGTCATTTCCCAGTGCTTTGGCTGATTTCGCCAGCAGCAGCGTGGACAACGCATAGTAGGCCATGCAGGTCAGTTCATTCGGCGTTGCGCCAAAATAGCTGCCCTCTTTGGCATCCAGCGCAACCCAATCGCCAAACTGCAGTTTCCACGACCACTGGTTCTCAACAGCGTTGTCATGCATAAACTCCACCCAGGCTTTCATGCTGTCGTACTGGCGGGCCAGCGTCTGTTTATCGCCGTACATCAGGTACAGCGTCCATGGGTTAATCACCGCCGCATCGGCCCAGGCGGCGGCGGAATGGGTGCGCCCGTGGGATAAAAAGCGGTCGTTGTCGCATTTGCCGGTGAGGATATCGGGGATGACGTGCGGCACACCGCCCTCCGGCGTTTGGTCATGCTGAAGATCGGTCAGCCATTTGGCAAAAAAAGTGCGCGTCTGCATCAGATAACTCGCGGTGCGGCAGAAAATTTGCGCATCGCCCGTCCATCCCAGACGTTCATCGCGCTGCGGGCAGTCGGTTGGGATATCGACGAAATTGCCCTTAAGCCCCCACATGATGTTGTGATGTAGTTGGTTGAGATCCGCGTTTGAGGTTTCAATGTGACCCGTCGGCGTCATCGCGGAATGCAGCACGACCGCGACAAAATCATCCCGCGTCGGCGTGCCAGGCCAACGTTCAATCAGCACATAACGGAAACCCTGAAAGGTAAAATGCGGGTGAAAACATTCTTCACCCTCGCCGCGTAAGGTGTAATCAATGCACTGTTTGGCGGTGCGCAGGTTCGCCAGATAAACATTGCCTTCGGCATCCAGCACTTCAAAATGGCGCAGCACCACGCGCTCACCTGCCGCACCGCGCACCCGAAACTCCACCCAGCCGCTGAGGTTCTGGCCAAAATCAAGCACCGTCTCGCCTTTTGGCGTCGTGATGATTGAGCACGGCGCAAGCCGTTCTATTTCTTGTACCGGGCAGGCCGTTTGCGGTTGCAGCACCGACGTCTCTGCCGCAAGCGTCGTCACCGCGCGCCAATGCCCGGCGCTAAACGCAGGCTCGCTCCAGCCGCGCTGCTCCCGACGTGCGTCATACACTTCGCCATCATAAATTTCAGCAAACAAAATAGCGTCATCGCAGCCCTGCCAGTGTGCATCCGTGGCGATTATCCGCTGGCTACCATCGCGGAGCGTCACCACCATATGGCAAATAAACCCCGTCTGCTGGCCGTAATAGTTGCGATAGCGGTTGAAGCTCATATCCCCTTTATACCAACCCGCTCCCACCATCGCGCCAATCACGTTTTCGCCTTCTCGCAGGTGCTCGGTCACATCCCAGGTTTGATACAACAGATGGTGGTGGTAGCTCGTCCAGCCGGGCGATAACTCATCACGCCCGACTTTTTCGCCGTTGATCCACAGTTGATACAGCCCCAGCGCGCTGGCATGTACCACCGCCGAAACAATGTCATCACCGTCGGGCAAACTGAACGCATGGCGCAACAACGTGCCTTTTGAGTTGTCTTTATCCTGCGGCGTTTCAGCCGAGATAAACACCCCTTGCCACGCTTGCGCTGGCAGGCCGGTAATAAACGTTGCCGCCGGGCTCCAGCCGCTCTCTTCACCGTGGTTGTCGGTAATATGCACCCGCACAAAATAGCGCGTCGAGTGCTGGCAGGCGACGTCGGGCAATTCGATATTACTGGAGCGGTCATCGTGCATTTCGCCGCTGTCAAACAGGCATTGGGCAAAATCTTCTTGCGCCGACAGCTGCAAACGCCAGCTACGCTGCTGTACATCGCGCAAGGTACTGGTGATTATCCAGCCGAAAACCGGCAGCGTTTCGCAGCCCGTCAGCGTGGTTTCATAGTTGAGCGTAATCTTTTCTACTGCCAACATAATTTTTCCCTCAGTGGCTCATATTCAGGCTTTGGCCCGCAAAGTATCGTGCGACGCCTGTCCGTTATCAGGCGTCACCACCATTTCTGTTTCTGCATTAAATTCATTACGTTGCTTGCCGTGGAAGCACAGCCATCCGATAACCATGCCTATCGCCACAATCGCCGTCAGCAGGCAATAAAGAACCACTGGCCCCGCGCTCAACAGCACAGGAGTGACGAACGCCAACAAGCCGCAGGTCAGACGGGCGACACCGACAATCACTCCTTGCGCGGTGGCGCGTAGCATGGTGGGGAATGACTCTTGCGCCCACACTTTCATGATGCCTTCGAAGGCAAATCCTGTGCCGATATTGGTAAACAGCAGGCAGCAGAACCAGGAGAGCGGCGAGAAATTAAACAGTACCGGCACGAAATAACCACCGGACATCATCACCGCGCCAAAAATAAAGAATGGAACCCGTTTTGAGGTATCAACGACGCGCATAAACATCAACCCAGACGCCACGCTCACTGGCAGAATCAACAGCCCCCACAGCGAGTGCGTGCTGACCGAAATGCCCACCACATTTACCGCTACATAAGCCCCAAACTGCCCGCCGGTATTGGCCGCCAGATTGGTGAAGGTATAAAAGATGCACAGCGAGATAAACGGCCACAGGTATTTGCCTTCGAGCAGATCGCGCCAGCCGGTTTTCTGCGCCCGCACGGTGGCGATGCCACGACGCAGTTCATCCTTTGCCGCCAACCACAGCGGCGACTCAGGGATAGACCAACGCAGGATCATCAGCACAACCGCCACCAGCCCAACGTGCATATACATGATTTGCGCGCCAATCAGCCCCCAGTCGCCGACGATAGCGGAGATCCCCATCGTGGCGCCAATTCCCACCAGCCAGAGTAAATTGGACAAGCCGATAATCTTGCCGCGGTTTTCATCGTTCGCCGCTTCGGAGATAGTCGCCAGAGAGACGGGTAAATCAGCCCCTGTCGCCAGCCCCACCAAGAGTGTGCCCAGCACCAGGAACGGGAAGTTCAAACCAAAGGCCAGCGCCAGCGTGCCGATAAAAATCATCGCCATCGTAATAATAAAAACATTACGACGACCAATACGGTCTCCAAGACGACCGCCACCAAAAGCCCCAGCGGCAATACTCAGCGTTAATAATCCAGATAAAATGCCAATTTGTAGTGCAGTAATACCCATTGTTTTTTGATAAATGACTAAGGCTGTACCACTGGAAACAATAGCCGCCGAATCAATATATGATGCCATTCCAGACACCACCCCAATATACCAGGGGTTAGGTGTTTTATTTTTTGACATAACGATTCCCTTAAATTTACAGATAGTAAGGCGAGAAATAAGCGTATGGCCTACCCCCGTCACGATGGATGGTAGTAATAATTTTTTATTGTTATTAACCTAACAATTAAATCGCTATTAAAACTCGTGAATGAAGTTCACGTTCATGGCTTGGAGGATAATGAAAATACCGTCGGTACGATTCAGTCAACCTGATCGCATTCATAAAACCACAACGTGCCGCAATTTCACTGATGGTTTTATCCGTAGTGCGCAGTAATTCTTGAGCTTTTAATACACGATACAACATCTGGAATTTAACCGGAGTATAACCGGTCACTCGCTTAATTAAGCGATACATCGTACGCCTGGCGACACCGTTATCATCACTCAACACATTCCAGTCCAAATGACGCAAGCTACTGGTCTTGAGCATACGGATCAGGTTGGCTCGCCCTCGCTCATCAGGGCTAAGCGCCTCAGTTTGGCGGTCGCACTGGCAAAGCGTGTTGATGATGTTCAGCAAAGCGACTTCACACAATGAAAAATAGAGCACGTCATAGTTACTCTCGTTACGTGAGATTATCTCCTGGCTCAATACCTCAATACGCGCCAGCGCTCCCTGAGTTAGCGCCAGCGCGGTAGGCTGTAGAAGTTTTTCTTTTATACAATCGAGCAAATTATCAATGTGCTGTAAAAAATGAAAACTGCGCGGGCGACGAATCAATATATTAATAACCGACAGATTATTAGTTGAAACATAACTATGGGTATCGTTAGCGGTCACTAAAAAAAAGTCACCCTGGCAGATAAAACGAACCAGGTCATTAATAATATGAAACCCGCTACCGCTACGGACAATCACCAGTTCATCAAAATCATGCCCGTGCACACCTTCCATTAATTGGTTATTCATCGAAAAAAGACAAAACGCATGTTGCTCTGAATGAAAAAAATCATTCTCACGTAAAATTCGCATATCTCCCCCGCCGCTATTCGAGTAAAAACACTCGGGATATCGATAAATAACCTACTGACATAATATATTGCCTTGCACCGATAACCATTTAACTGCAATTATTATGACAAGTCTATATATCGCACTGTCACTCAGGCGTAACCTGCTGTGACCTCAGCATCATTTCGGCAAATAACCGCCAAGTTATGGCATAAAAAAGAGGATATACGCCGTGCAGATGAACCCACGTCATCCAGGCATTCAACCGTGTACGAATCATAGTGCAGGGCACATTGTGCCGACTGGCGGCCCAATAACCCTGCGGGATCCACAGAAGCGCCGCGCTCGGTATGCAGCGTTCGAACCCGTTCTGGCAACGTCACCGTAAAATGGATAGTAAATAAAGAGAACGATAGGTATCTGTAGGCCGGATAACGCGCAAGCCGTTATCGGTTAGAATGCCCGGCGGCGAGCGCCTGCCGGGCCAGCAAATAAAAACGCTACGGATCAGAACCCGAGGCTATCCAGCAGGTCGTCAACCTGATCCTGACTTGCCACCACGCCGGCTTTTGAGGTGTCAACCTGCGGGCCGTTAAGCAAGCTTTCGTTTTCACGTTTTGGACGAGCGCCCTGCTCTGGAATGTTTTCCAGCAGAACCATCAGCAGCTGACGCTCAATCTCCTGGATAACATCCATCATGCGCTTGATGACCTGACCGGTGAGGTCCTGGAAATCCTGCGCCATCATGATGTCCAGCAGTTGAGCGTTAGTAAAGCTGGTATGCCCTGGCACATCACCCAGGAACTGGCGGGTATCGGTGACCAGTTCACGGGCGTCAGACAGCTCGATCGGATTTTCGAACCATTCATCCCAGCGTTTGGTCAGGTCTTTGGCCCCTTTTTCCATCGCGTCCTGGTGCGGCTGCGAAGCTTCCACACTGTTCAGCGCACGCTCTGCCGCCTGTGCGGTCATCTGCACAACGTAATCGAGACGATCGCGGGCATCGGGAATCGCTTCTGCCGCTTCGGCAATGGCCTGATCCAGCCCCAGTTCACGCAGGCTGTCGCGCAGCATTCGGGTCAAACTGCCGATGCGCGCGATGATGTCCCCGGCTGAATGTTCGTCAGCAGGTTTAATTTGTGGTTGCATCATCATTATCACACCCTCACATGCCCAGTTTCTCAAAGATTTTATTGAGTTTCTCTTCTAGCGTCGCCGCCGTGAACGGTTTCACGACATAACCACTGGCGCCAGCCTGTGCCGCCGCAATGATATTCTCTTTCTTCGCTTCCGCCGTAACCATCAGCACCGGCAGGGCGGACATTCCGCCATCAGCACGAATGGTTTTCAGCAGTTCCAGGCCATCCATGTTCGGCATATTCCAGTCGGAAATGACAAAACCAAATCCCCCAGCCTGCAGCTTATTCAGCGCGTCCACGCCGTCTTCGGCCTCTTCAACATTGTTGAAACCCAGTTCTTTGAGAAGGTTACGCACGATGCGACGCATGGTGGAAAAGTCATCCACAACCAAAAACTTAAGCTCTTTATCCGCCATAAAAAATAAACTCCTGATTCAAATACGTATTGCCTGTCCGGCACTGATTTTCGCCAGCATTTGCTGGCTTACCTGGCTAAGATCGACCACTTCGCTGACGCCACCCATATTGATGGCCTCGCGCGGCATGCCGAACACCACACAACTTGCTTCGTTTTGCGCAATGGTCCAGGCACCCGCCTGGTTCATCGCTAACATTCCGGCGGCGCCATCGTTGCCCATACCCGTCAGGATCACTCCCACAGCATTACGCCCCGCATGTTTTGCCACCGAATGGAACAGCACATCCACTGAAGGTCGATGCCGGTTAACCGGTGGACCATCATGAATTTTGATCTGGTAGTTCGCCCCGCTGCGCGCCAGTTCCATATGCTTGTCACCAGGGGCGATATACGCATGCCCTGGAAGCACGCGCTCCCCGTCCTCAGCCTCTTTCACGGTGATCTGACACAGTTTGTTCAGACGCTCGGCAAATGAGCGGGTAAATCCTGGCGGCATATGCTGGGTAATAAGAATACCGGGACTTGAAAGCGGCAATGGCTGGAGTACATGGCGAATTGCCTCTGTTCCTCCGGTTGAGGCGCCAATCGCCAGCAGTTTTTCAGAACTGAGTAACGGCCCCGCTTTCAAGGTCACCTGTGCCGTCATGGGTTTGTGGGCCGCCAGTTTTGCCCGCGACGCGGTGCGGATCTTCTCAGCGATCATTTCGCTGTAGGCCAACATCCCTTCACGGATCCCCAACTGTGGTTTGGTGACAAAATCAATCGCTCCCAACTCCAGCGCCCGCAGCGTGACCTCAGAACCTTTACCGGTCAGCGAAGAGACCATAACCACTGGCATCGGACGCAGACGCATCAGTTTCTCAAGAAAGTCGAGGCCGTCCATGCGCGGCATTTCCACATCCAGCGTCAGGACGTCGGGATTGAATTTTTTGATTAAATCCCGGGCAACCAACGGATCCGGCGCCGTCGCCACCATTTCCATATCACTGTGGCTGTTAATAATTTCGGTCATGATTTGACGCATCAGTGCAGAATCATCAACCGATAAAACCCTGATTTTACTCATGCTTTATCCTTACCTGGCGCATGCGCATACACCGTCTGTCCACGCAAGCTAAACTCGCGCACGAGGTTGCTAAAGTTTTCTGAATGACCTGCAAACAGCAGCCCATCTGGTTTAAGAAGTGGAACAAAACGGTGCAAAATGTCCTGCTGCGTCGTTTTATCAAAATAGATCATCACGTTACGGCAAAATATGGCATCGAAGGGGCCTGGCACGTTGTACTGCTTATCCAGTAAATTCACGCTGGAAAATTCAACATGCCCCGCCAGTTCCTGCCGAACGCGTACCAGTCCTTCATGCGGTCCGGTGCCACGCATGAAATAACGCTGTAGCTGCTGCGGTGACAGCGTCTTTAGCTCATCAAGGCGGTAGATGCCACTTCTGGCTTTTTCCAGCACTTCGGTATCAATGTCGCTGGCAAAAACACGCCAGCGGCCCGGAGCCATACCTAAGGTATCAGCGAGCGTAATCGCAATGCTGTACGGCTCTTCTCCGGTTGACGCCGCCGCGCTCCAGACACGGTATTCACCGCTGCGCCGACGAGCATGATCTGACAGCACTGGAAAATGATGCCCTTCGCGAAAAAACGCGGTCAGATTGGTAGTCAGGGAGTTAATAAAAGCCTGCCACTCAGCACTGTTCTGGTTAGCTTCCAGCATGCTGAGATAGCGACCAAAGTCATCCAGTCCCAGGGTTCGCAGACGGCGGACCAGGCGGTTATAAACCATGTCCCGCTTATGGTCGGCCAGTACGATCCCCGCACGCTGGTAGATTAATTGACATATCCGACGAAAATGCGCGTCAGACAGCGCGAGGCGCTGTGTCATCTGTAACAATAATGACGTTTGCCCAGGGGGCAGAGATGATGTCATAGCGCCTTCTCAATCACATTCAGGATACAACGGGCACAACCTGCGGCTGCGCCAATTCTTGTTTTGCTACGGTTTGCTCTTCAAGCTTAAAAAATGCGACACAGGCAGAAAGATTATCGGCCTGCATGGCAAGTTGTCCGGTGGCGGATGCGGCTTCTTCCACCAGCCCGGCGTTTTGCTGCGTCACGGAGTCCATCTGGCTGACGGCCTGCGCCACCTGCTCGATGCCTTTGCGCTGTTCATCAGACGCAGAGGCAATCTCGCCCATGATGTCGTTAACCCGGGTAACCGAGCTGACAATTTCCGTCATGGTGCGCGCTGCCATATCAACCAACTGCGAGCCCTGATGCACTCGGGTGACAGACTCCTCAATGAGCCCCTTAATTTCTTTCGCCGCCTGTGCGCTACGGCTTGCCAGATTGCGCACTTCGCCCGCAACCACGGCAAAACCACGCCCCTGCTCACCCGCGCGAGCGGCCTCAACCGCAGCATTCAGCGCGAGGATATTGGTCTGAAAGGCAATGCTGTCAATCACGCCGATGATGTCGCCAATTTTCTGCGAGCTCGCGGAAATCTCATGCATGGTGCTGGCGACCCGGGACGTCTGTTCGCCGCCTTTATGCGCTGTATCTGCCGCACCTTTGGCAATTCCTGACGCCTGGCGCGCGTTATCCGCATTCTGTCCTACGGTGGCGGTCAGTTGTTCCATGCTGGCTGCCGTTTGCGCCAGCGCGGCCGCCTGCTGTTCAGTGCGCGAAGACAAATCGTTATTACCCATCGCGATTTCTGAAATGCCGCTATGCATGGCTGAGCTGCCCTGGCGTACTTCGCTTACCGTTTCACGCAGTGCCTGCTGCATTTTCTTCAGACTGGCAAAAATGGCTGAGATCTCATTGCGCCCATAAACCGCTACCGGCCGGGCCAGATTACCCGCGGCAATGCTGTCGAAATGACTGCCCACGATCGCCAGCGGCTGGACAATCATCTTGCGCGACCAGTACAGCGCACCGCTGGTGAGCAGTGCCGCCAGTACCACCATGGTGGCGAAAATCACCCCCGACATATGGTAATTTCGCTGGCTCTGCTCTCCTGCCGTTTGCAGCACGCGATCGATGTTGCTCTGCCACGCATTCACATTTGCATCAAAAGCATCCTGAGCAGCCTGCACCGGCGCGGTCAGAAAATCTGACAACTGATTGTTTTCAAGCCAGGTGGCCTGATGCGCAAGAGCGCTGTGCCATTGGCTGAAGCTTTTCTCCGTTGCGCCAAACAGCGCCTTCCCTTGTGCCGTCGTATCCGATGTCGCCATAAAGCGTTTAAACATCAATTCAGACTGCGCCAAGCTATCACGTGCGAGGGTCATCAGCGTGTTGATATCCTCTGGCGGATAGCTCAGGGCGGTCAGCGTCCCTGCCTTATTAAGGGCCGTACTGGCCTGTAATAACACAGCGCGGGTTTGGGCCAGCGCAGCGCGTTGCTGATTACTTCGTTCGACCTGATTCAGGTTCTGAAAACCGTCCCGAAATGCCCAGAAGGACAAGCCATTACTGCCAATCTGCAAAACACCGCAGAGGATTAAAATCAAAAACAGCGTGGTCGAAATTCGAATACGATTAAACATCAACGCTCCCATTGGGCGGCACTGGCCGCGGTTTAACTATCAGTCAAAATGTTTCCCAATTCGTATCTTGTTCATTGTTCTGGCGCGGATAGGATGCGGCCGCCGTTGCAGGTAATCGTGTATCGCGCGGCTTAGCCGACGCCGGACGTGACGCAAGGCGGAAAGTCGACACCGACTGCGTCAGGCGGCTGGCCTGTTCTTCAAGAGCAGCGGCAGCGGCAGCCGATTCCTGTACCAATGAGGCGTTCTGCTGCGTAACGCGATCCATCTCGGATACCGCGAGCGCCACCTGATCAATCCCCCGGCTTTGCTCGTCGGAGGCCGAGGCAATCTCGCCCATAATGTCGGTCACCCGCGTTACGGCATTTACGATGTCGTTCATCGTTTCGCCTGCGCTTTCTACCAATACGGACCCGGTATCCACTCGGGAAACCGAATCCTCAATCAACGCTTTGATCTCTTTCGCCGCCTGCGCACTGCGACTTGCCAGATTACGCACTTCGCCCGCAACCACAGCAAAGCCACGGCCTTGTTCACCGGCACGCGCCGCTTCAACCGCCGCGTTCAGCGCGAGAATGTTGGTCTGGAAAGCAATACCATCAATAACGCTGATGATGTCGGCGATTTTCTTCGAGCTATCGGCGATTTCGTGCATGGTGTTCACCACGCTATCAACCACTTTGCCGCCATGCTGTGCGGTATCGGAGGCGCTTTTCGCCAGTTGCGAGGCCTGACGCGCGTTGTCCGCATTTTGCTTCACGGTTGCGGTCAACTGTTCCATGCTGGCTGCGGTCTCTTCCAGCGCAGAGGCCTGCTGTTCAGTACGAGATGAAAGGTCGGTGTTCCCGCTGGCAATTTCGCTGGTCCCGGAATAAATCGCATCAGAACCTTCACGCACCAGGGTGACGGTTTCCGTCAGCGAGCGCTGCATATGATCAACCGTACTGGCCAGCTCGCCGATTTCATTACGACCGCTGACGGCCAGGGTCGCGGTCAGGTTACCGCTGGCGATTTCCCGAATATGGGCAATGACGCGAGACAGAGGATTAAGCAGGGTATGGCGGATGCCGTACCACACCACCACCAGAATCAGCACCAGCACTACGGCCAGCACGCCAAGCTGCCATTGGGCGAAATGGTAATCCCGCGCGCTTTTATCGAATGCCTGAGCGTAAAGCTTTTCGCTAACGCTGGCGTACTTGCCCAGCGCCTCACCAAGCGCGTTTTGCATTCCCTGAGTCGGTTGCGCGAAATAGGCATCCATATTGCCGTTCTCCAGAAACTGAACCAGTTCTGTTAAGGCCGCATGGTACTGCTGATATTTCTCCTCAACGTTACCGCTGGCTTCTGCCATCTCCGGTAACGGTGTGATGTTTTTAAATTTTGCGTAATGTTTTTCGGCCTGCGCCAACGATGCTTTCGCATTCTTCAGCAGATCGTTTTTCGCGCTGCTTTGCTGGTTGGACGCGTCCATCATCATGCGTGCAGAAGAACGGCTTAAATTGATACGTGTTTGCAGCATCAGATCCCATGTTGAAGTGAGTTCACTTTGCTGCTGTCGAAGATCGTTAGAAATAACAAAACTTTGCTGATTCTGCTGCAATGAAGAAAACAACAGACCACCGGAAACAAGCTGTAGCAGTGCGAAAACCCCCAGCACCATCATCAGCATTGTGACAACGCGGATACGGTTAAACATAAGGCACCTTCCTGAAAACGAGTTATCAACGTTATCGGCAGTCGCTGAGATAACTTTACGTTTGCGAAAAGGAAATCCTGAAGGGACGTGAAGCCTCGCGGAAGGAGGGGAAGACGGGTGTACGGCAACCACAAATCATTCACATAAAAACGTCACAATTATCATGTGAATAACATTCAAATTTATCTGTGGGCGCGGTCATATTGGATGAAATAGTCATTATTTCGTGACCAGGATCACAAATACATATCCTCTGCACCACAACAAAATGGATAAAAAATTAAAAAAAGTTGTATCAGCTGGCGCTTTAATTCAATTTATATGATGAATACTTAGTTACCAATTAATAAATATAAAAAATGAGTAACCGAACAATAAATGTTAAATCCTTACTGAGGGCTTTTTAGTGGCAAATGCAAACAAACTCACGTTGTTTATCGTGATCTTCATGTTGGCGGGGATCCTGTCAGGGGCGGTGATCCACTCTTATGCCGCCCCCGGCGTAGTGACCGCCTGGGCCGATAATATTACGCTTCTCACCGACATCTTTTTGCGCCTGATTAAAATGGTGATCGCACCTTTAGTATTCAGCACCCTGACCGTCGGTATTATGCGCCTGGGGGAAACGTCCACCATCGGGCGCGTAGGCGGCAAAGCGATGATCTGGTTTATCAGCTCTTCCATATTGTCTATTCTGGTCGGTCTGTTTGTGGTTTCTCTTGAGCAACCCGGCAGCGGGCTGAACCTGGCGATCCCGCTGGAAGCCACTGATACCGGCCTGGCCGTGAGCGGCATGAGCCTGAAAGGTTTCCTGACTCACACCATCCCAACCAGCATAGCCGAGGCGATGGCCAACAATGAGATCCTGCAAATTGTGGTGTTCTCGATGTTCTTCGGTATTGGTGGCGCATCCCTTGGTGAGAAGTTCAATGCCCCGCTGGTTGCCGCGCTGGATGTGGTCTCCCACATTATGCTTAAGGTGACTGGCTACGTGATGTACGTTGCGCCGCTGGCCATTTTCGCCGCCATTTCCTCCGTTATCTCCACCCAGGGTCTGGGGATCCTGCTTAACTATGCGTCGTTCATCGGCGGCTACTATGTGGCTATTTTGCTGACCTGCCTGGTTCTGCTGGCGGTCGGTTATGTCATGCTGAAAAAAGAGGTTTTTCGTCTGGTAAGCATGCTGAAAGATCCGGTTCTGGTCGCATTTACTACCAGCAGCTCGGAAGCCGCCTATCCGAAAACGCTGGAGCAATTAACCAAATTTGGTTGCTCGCCCAACATCGTGTCATTTGTATTGCCTATCGGTTATTCATTTAACCTGGTCGGCTCGATGGTTTACTGTTCATTTGCCTCGATGTTTATCGCGCAGGCCTATAACATTCACCTCTCCTTTGCAGAAATCACCGTCCTGATGCTGACGCTGATGCTGGCGTCAAAAGGGATTGCCGGCGTGCCGCGTTCTGCGCTGGTGGTGCTGGCAGCAACCATTCCGAGCTTTAATATTCCGGTTGCCGGGATTCTGTTACTGATGGGTATTGACCACTTCCTGGATATGGGACGTTCAGCAATCAACGTATTAGGTAACGGGATTGCAACGGCGATGCTGGCACAAGATGAAGGTTTACTGGAAGAAGAACCGGAGCTGGTTGAGCGGGAAGCGTAAAGGGAAATCTGCCGGATGCGCTACGCGTATCCGGCCTACAACAGCAATGATTGTAGGCCGGATATGGTATAGCGGTTACGCGACGTGGCTGGCGGCAATATCCAGCAGCGCCATTTCTTCGCTATTGAGCAGCTTCTCAATGTTAACCAGAATCAGCATCCGGTCACCCAGCGCCCCCAGTCCCGTCAAGTATTCCGTCGACAGCGTTACGGCAAATTCCGGTGCCGGACGGATTTGATCCGTTGTCAGCGACAGCACATCCGAGACGCCATCGACCACAATTCCGACCACCCGCTGGCCCAGATTCAGCACAATCACCACGGTGTTTTCGTTGTAATCCACATCGCTCTGGCTAAACTTCACGCGCAGGTCAACAATCGGCACAATCACACCGCGCAGATTGGTGACACCTTTGATAAACGCAGGCGTGTTAGCAATACGCGTCACCTGATCGTACCCTCGGATTTCCTGCACTTTCAGGATATCGATACCGTACTCTTCATCCCCCAGCGTAAACACGAGGAATTCCTGACCTGACGGTTCGCCGGCCAGTTTAGTTACATTACTCATACCGGTCATATTATTCCCTTCTCACTCAATCAGGCGGCTGTGATCGCCACACGTTGTTCGCGGTTTAATCCCTGCAATGCAGAGACATCGACAATCAGCGCGACGCTGCCGTCGCCGAGGATCGTTGCTGCAGAAATACCTGGCACTTTGCGGTAGTTGCTTTCCAGGTTTTTGACGACCACCTGGTGTTGACCAATTAACTGATCGACCAGCAGCGCGTAGCGACGCCCTGCACTTTGCAAAATCACCACAATGCCTTGAGTCGCTTCGGTTTTTGCGCCTTCAACCTCAAAGACTTTCCACAGCTCAACCAGCGGTAAATATTCGCCACGCACTTCCAGCACGCGCTCTCCTCCGGCCAGCGGATGGAGATCTTCTTCGCGCGGTTGCAGTGATTCCATAACGGCATTCAGCGGCAGAATAAAGACTTCGTCGGCCACGCGCACGGACATGCCGTCGAGGATCGCCAGCGTCAGCGGCAGCAGAATTCGGATAGTCGTCCCCTGTCCCTGTTTGGACTGGATCTCAACATGGCCCCCCATTTCCTGGATATTTCGCTTCACCACATCCATACCCACGCCGCGGCCAGAGACATCCGTCACCTGTTCAGCAGTCGAGAAGCCCGGAGCGAAGATCAGCATACCGACTTCGTCATCGCTCATGTTTTCGTGGATCGGCATCCCCTGGGAGATAGCTTTGGCGAGGATTCGTTCACGGTTCAGACCGGCGCCATCATCGGTGACTTCAATACAGATATTCCCGCCCTGGTGCTCCGCGGAAAGCGTCAGATTACCGATTGGGCTTTTCCCGGCTTCAAGGCGTTTTTCTGGCAGTTCAATTCCGTGATCGAGGCTGTTACGCACCAGGTGCGTCAACGGATCGATGATGCGTTCAATCAGGCTCTTGTCGAGTTCGGTTGAGCTTCCCACCTGTGTCAGTTCGACCTGTTTACCCAGCTTACCGGCCAGGTCACGCACCAGACGCGGAAAACGGCTGAACACATACTCCATGGGCATCATACGAATCGACATCACCGACTCTTGCAAGTCGCGGGCGTTACGTTGTAACTGACCCATACTGGTGATGAGATCGCCATGATTGACGGGATCCAGTTCGTTAGAACGTTGTGCCAGCATAGACTGGGTGATGACCAACTCACCGACCAGGTTAATGAGCTGATCGACCTTCTCAACCGCTACGCGGATGCTGGTTGACTCGCTGGCACGGGCGGGTTTGTCGCGTTCCGCGCGTCCGTTTGGCGCTTCGCTGGCGGCGGCTTTCGCCGCTGGCGCAACGGCAACCGGCTGCGGCTTCGCGACAACGGCTACCGTTTCTGCTTCAGCTTCAGTTTCAACGGCTACGGGCGCTGCGCTGACGGTTTCGAATTCAATCTGATCAGCTTCAATCACAAAGCACAGCACTGCGATGATGTCATCTTCTGCGAGGTTGCCATCAAGCGTTGCTGACAACGTGTCGCTCCCTTTCACCACATCGGTTAAGGTCGCCAGGTTCCCCAGCTCCTCTTCCAGTAAATCCACTTCATTGGCTTTCAGGCGCGTGAGAATAATGCGTTTCTTGCTCTCTTCACTTGCAGACTCAGGCTGTGCAACCGCCTCTTCCTGCATTGCAGCGCTGTCAACAACGCTCAGTTTTGCGGTGTTGACGACTGCCGGTGCGGTTTCACCTTTCGCTTCGAGCGCTAGCTGTCGTAACGCATTACAAATGTACTCAAAGCTGGCGGCATCCGGCTCCTCTGAGTTTTTATAGGCGTCGAGCTGTTCCTGCATAATATCTTTCGTTTCCAAAAACAGGTTGATAATGTCGGCATTGAGCTGCATCTCGCCACGCCGCGCTTCATCCAGCAGGTTTTCCATCAGATGGGTCGTTTCCTGCAAAATGGTAAAGCCGAAGGTGCCCGCCCCGCCTTTTATCGAGTGCGCAGCACGAAAAATTGCATTCAGCTGTTCGGAATCCGGGGCTTCAGGAACCAAATCAAGCAGGTGTTGCTCCATGTCAGCCAACAGTTCGTCAGCTTCATCAAAAAATGTTTGATAAAAATCGCTTATATCCATGCTCACGCTATCACCTCGGATTGGCTGGTGGCGATGTGGGAACGCTTGCCGGCGGGAGTTCCGCTGGCTGTTGTAAGACACTTACCGGCTCATTCTGGCTTTCAGCGTTTTCATGCAAAATGGCCTCTTCCGCCTGCTTATTGAGAACCAGCAGGCTAATACGGCGGTTGATAGCGTCTTCAGGACCGCGATCGCTCAGACGCATCGTGGCGGCCATACCTACCACACGTAATACTTTTCCATCATCCAGACCGCCGCTAACCAGTTCGCGACGCGACGCGTTAGCGCGATCGGCGGACAACTCCCAGTTGCTATACCCTTTTTCACCATTGGCGTAAGGGTAATCATCCGTATGGCCGGAAAGGCTGATTCGATTAGGAATGCCGTTAAGCACTGGCGCTATGGCTCGCAGGATATCGCGCATATACGGTTCCACCTCAGCGCTACCGGTTTTAAACATCGGGCGATTCTGACTGTCGATAATCTGTATCCGCAGCCCTTCCTGAACTAAATCAATTTTCAAATGCGGGCGCAGCGCACGCAGTTTGGGGTCAGATTCAATCAACTGATCGAGATCGCCGCGAAGTTTGCTCAAGCGGCTTTGTTCCATGCGTTTTCTCAGATCATCGATATTCGGCTGCTTGTTCACCTCTCCCTGCTGCTGGGTGTAATCATCCCCGCCGCCTGGAATGGGACTTTGGCTATTCGAAATACGATTTCCCCCGGTTACCGCAGTAGCCAGCGGCGTACGGAAATATTCGGCAATCTGGATCAATTCTTTAGGGCTAGAGATGGAAATGAGCCACATCACCAGAAAGAAGGCCATCATCGCGGTCATAAAATCGGCGTAGGCGATTTTCCACGAACCATGCGCCCCACCACCGTGACCTTTATGCTTGCGTCGCTTTACAACGATAATGGGATGGGCCTGATTTTTCATGCGTCCTCGGTCGTCTGCTGCGCAGTTGGATTTCTCACCGCACGAACATGCTCTTCCAGTTCGATAAACGATGGACGTTCGCTGGAATACAGAGTCTTACGACCAAATTCGACGGCAATTGGCGGCGCGTAACCATTCAGATTGGAGAGCAGAGTTATCTTCACACACTGCATCATTTTGGTGGTTTCAGCGCTTTTCTGGCGCAGAACGCTGGCAAGCGGAGAAATAAATCCATAGGCCAGTAAAATACCGAGGAATGTCCCTACCATGGCATGTGCAATCAGCGAACCCAGTTCAGCCGCCGGACGATCGGCAGAAGCCAGCGCATGGACAACCCCCATGACCGCCGCCACGATCCCGAACGCCGGTAATGAATCCCCCACCATCGCCAGACTGTTGGCCGGGACTTCGGCCTCACTTTCGTGAGTCTCAATCTCTTCATCCATCAGCGCTTCAATTTCAAACGTGTTCATGTTGCCGCTGATGATCAGACGCAGATAATCGACAATGAAATCAAGCATCACGGCATCAGCAAGAATGCGCGGATAGCTGGCGAAAATTTCACTCTCTTTGGGGTTTTCGATATCGCGTTCAAGCGAGAACATGCCCTGCTGACGTGACTTGGCCATCAGGCGATACAACAGCGCCAGCAGATCCATATACATCGCTTTGGTGTATTTTGATCGACGAAAAAGCATCGGGATGGCTTTCATCGTCCCCTTAATGGCTTTCCCGTTATTGCCGACGATGAATGCCCCAATACCCGCGCCACCGATAATCACCAGCTCAGCCGGTTGATAGAGTGCCCCAAGGTGTCCGCCGGTCATCATGTAACCGCCGAAAACTGTACCAATAACAACCAGGTAACCTAATAAGATAAGCACGACATCATCCTTTCGCAATTGACTATGACAGGATGCGCAGTCGGGCAGTTAACTCGAGGTCAGGACAAAAAAAAGCAGCGGTAATCGCTTACCGCTGCTGGAGTGTTTGTCCACACCGTATCAGTTAAACAGCCTGTTCGATCTGTTCATCCAGCAGTTGTGGAATAATATCGGCAGCATTCTGGGAAAGTTTACGTCTTTTTACGGCGCGTGATGGCGGTTGGCATAAACTGCAGGCAAAGCTGCCTGCGGGTTGGTGAGCGTGGGTAATAAAATTCCCACCGCAGCAATTGCATCGGGACAACTCCAGCAATCCGCTGTCGACAAAACGCACCAACGTCCATGCGCGAGTTAACGCCAGCAGTGGCCCTTCTTCTGGCTGCGGGCACTGCTCAAGGTATAAACGATACGCTTTGATCACGGCATCCACGCCGCTGCACAAACCAGTTTTGAGCAGGAATTGCCATGCGTTGCAAAACATCGAAGCATGAATGTTTTGTTCCCACGTCATAAACCAGTCGGTGGAGAAAGGCAGCATCCCTTTTGGCGGAGGGCTGCCGCGTAATTCTTTATACAGCTTGATAAGTCGGCCACGGCTTAATTGCGTTTCGCTTTCCAGCATTTGCAAACGGGCGCCCAATGTGATTAATTCCATTGCTAGCTGGATATCACGCGCTTCCTGAACAATGCTTTTTTCGCTCATCATCAAGCCCTTTTCTTGCGCGCTGCTTCATCGATGTCACTTAACAGTCGCGTTGAAAGCATGATACCGGTATGAATTTGCTGAAGATCGTCAACGCGGGAGTCTTGCGTCAGGCGAGTAACGGTCTGGTGATCGTCGAAACGGAAATGACAGACCAGTTGGTTTGTTTCAGCCAGTTTGACCATTTGTGGAAGTGTTAATGTTGCCAACGTGTCCGCCATTTCTTCGCTGATACCAAGGCGAAACATCGCAGATGCTTTGTCCTGAACGATCAAACGCTGTGCAAGCAATAAATATGACAAATTGATGTCATAGATGTGTTTCAGCAACTCGGATGTATGCATTATTTGCATCCATAATAACCAACATTGTTTTCATGCGGTGAAACCGCACCCCGTGATGTCGCCGGGAAGGCCCGGTAAAAAAAAGCAAAAGGTCAAATACATAGCAGCGTGACGGCACTTACGCGTTGTCTAAACATTCCCTTTTCAGAAAGCCGCGCCCCTTACAAGCTCACATCAATTCTTACAAATGTCTAAGATTTTTCCTAATTCGACGCAACTCTACCCGCCGCCCGTTACACATACAACGTAGCTATGCTGCGAATTTGAAGAATATGTGACATAGATCACATAAACCAGCTAAACACTTAACATAAATCCATCAGCACAGCTTTTACTTTGCTTATTTTTTAATCTCAAGTTCGCCATTTCAATTCCTGACATACGAATATTCTTGCAATAAAAGCGAATAGTATTTTGTTCACAAACGTTAATATCACCTTGTGAAATAGCGAGCTTGATCACATATTTAATGTAAAACACTATTTTAATTAAATCCTTTATAAACAATTACTTAAATATTAAGGGTGATTAATTAATACCGGGTAGTGATAACCCGTTAAATGTTAACTTATGTTAATTTTTAATTAACACATTGTTTTCATTAGCGGTGAGTTTTACTTAAGTAAGCTGAACGTATTTACAACTTATATGACGCAATTATTCTATTTATAAGAATAATTAATGAATAACCATGATGACATTCACACTATCCAGGAAGGAAACGTTGCAGTATGGAGTAAGCTGAGCAATGCTGAGAAACCCTCTCATAATTCTTGAAAAAAGGAGCGAGTTATGAGCTATACACACATTCTTGTGGCCGTTGCCGCCACCCCTGAAAGCCAGCAGTTGTTAGCCAAGGCGGTTTCAATCGCTCGCCCTGTCAACGCTCGTATTAGCCTGATAACCCTGGTCTCAGACCCTGAACTGTATAATCAGTTTGCAGCACCTATGCTGGAGGACCTGCGTGAAGTGATGCAAGAGGAGACTCAGGATTTTATCGACAAGCTCAGCAAAGAGGCACAGTACCCCATTGAGCATACCTTTATTACCTATGGGGCACTGAATGAACATATTCTGGATGTATGCCGTAAACACGCGGTCGATCTGGTCATTTATGGCAACCATAACCACAGCTTCTTTTCGCGCGCTTCCTGCTCAGCAAAAAGCGTAATCGGTGCCAGCCACGTGGATGTTCTGCTGGTTCCACTGGCTGGAGATTGACCTGCGTTTTCTGAGCGTTACGCCAGTTTAGTGCAGGGAGAAACGTTGTCTGGCAATGGCTGTTTACTCTGACGTTGGATAACTTTTTCCAGATCGCAAATGAACCTCGCCTGCCAGTTATCGATATCGTTTTTAATGATAGTTTCGAGCATCTCAGCGTGGCGGGAGATACGCTCAGCAAGCGGCATCGTCAGAGCCTGGTTTAATGCGCCAGCCACTTCGTCGCGGTCATAAGGATTAACAATAAGCGCGGCAGTTAGCTCATTCGCGGCCCCGGCAAATTGTGATAACACCAGCACGCCGGGGTTGGCAGGATCCTGCGCGGCCACGAATTCTTTCGCGACCAGGTTCATACCATCTCGCAGCGGCGTCACCAGCCCTACATCAGAGTAGCGGAAGATTTTCATCAGCAATTTACGATCAAAGTACTGGTTCAAATAATAGAGCGGCGTCCAGCCCAACTGCCCATATTTACCGTTAATCCTCCCCGCTTCAGTCTCCAGTTGGTGCCGAATATCCTGGTAGGCCTGCACCTCTTCACGCGAAGTTGGCGCTATCTGGGTGTAGCGAATTTTACCGTGGTGCTGCGGATAGTGTTCCAGCAGAGCCTCATAGGCCTGAAAGCGCTCCGGCAAACCTTTAGAATAATCCAGACGCTCAACGGAGAAGATATTCTGCACATTTTTGAGTTCTGCTTTCAGTTGCGCCAGCTTCGGCGGCAAAGGTCCGGAAGCCTGGCGGGCGATCTCATCCGGCTCAATACCGATGGGATAGACCTGGGTACGAAACGCTTTTCCCCATGCGCGGTGGTGCTGCTCGCTCTGAGTGGATACCTGAGTCTGGGCTGCCAGGCAATCCAGAAAAGCCTGACGATCGTTCTCGGTCTGGAAACCGAGTAAATCAAAATCACACATCTGCTCAAGTAGCGTCTGATGTGGGGGTAAGGCATTAAAGATTTCCGGTGTCGGAAAAGGGATGTGCAGGAAAAAACCGATACGGTTATTCACGCCGCGTTTACGCAGTTCGCTGGCAAACGGCAACAGATGGTAATCATGAACCCAGATTATGTCGTCATCGTTGAGCAGCGGCAGCAGTTTATCTACCAGCAAGGCATTCACCCGCTGATAGCCCTCCCATGCAGGACGCTGAAACTGCACCAAATCTAGGCGATAATGAAATGCAGGCCATAAAACCGCATTGGAAAACTGGCAGTAATACTCTTCGTAATCCTGTTCACTCAAATTAAACGAAGCCCAGGTAATGTTGCCACGCGTGACTTTTTTTAATGGTTTGTCCTCATTACCCGTGTCCCCACTCCAGCCAAACCATAGGCCACCAGCAGCCTTCAACGCGCCCAGCACACCGACGGCAAGCCCACCTGCGCTCCCTTTGTCATCGGGTGAGGCGATACGATTAGATACTACGACTAAACGACTCATAGCCACCTCTTCTGTTATTCGTTGCTTTCGATTCTTGCTGCGAAGAGTTAATTTGTTCCAGCCAGTGCCAGACATCACTCACGCCATCCAGACGCCATGTCGCCTGCGTCGCTCCATTCCCCACCTTCACGGAAATGCCCCCAGCGCGATTAACCACGCCAAATCCTGTTTCGTCCGTCAAATCGTCACCAAAAAAAACGGGGATCCGTCCGGCAAAAGGTGCTTCCTGCATAAATGCGGCAATTGCGTCACCTTTGTTCGTACCCTTTGGTTTTATCTCCACAACGCATTTTCCGTGCTGTAAAGCCAACTGCGGCCATCTGTGCGTGATGCGCTCAGCCAGATTAATTAGCGCCGCTTCATGTTCCGGGGCCTGGCGATAGTGCAGTGCGAACGCCATCCCTTTTGCTTCAAGCGTTGTACCCGGCATCGTCGCCAAGGCGGTACTTAATAGCTCTCCTGCTTCGCGCTCTATTGCCGCAGCCAGGCGCACTATATGAGTTTGACCATTGATGTCACGGCGCTCTGCCCCATGCACTCCGGCGAGCGGAAAACGAAAGGGAGTGGTAAGCGCGTCAAGCTCAACCATCGAGCGCCCTGAAATCAATGCCAGCGCACCCGCATTATGCGTCGCCAACTGATGTAATAACTGCAGGATTGTCTGAGGGACAACGACCTGGTCTGGATAAGGTTTGATCTCAGCCAGTGTCCCATCGAGATCAAAAAAATAAGCACAGCTTGCAGATTGTTCAGGGGGTATGATCAGTGATGCTGTCACCCGGTTATCCTCCTCATCATGGTCTGTACGCCGCGCGGATCGCGCCGTATATATGATGTATGACGGATATAAGTATAGACAGTGTGACCATGCTCGCCATTTGGAAAAACAATCGCCAGCCGGGTAGCGGCTGGCGATGAGCTAAAGCTAGACTAAAAAGTTGGGGTTAAAATCATCAAACAGTACGCTTCGCTTTTTGCTTGTAACGGTCGAAGATCACCGCCGCCAGCAGGATCAGACCACGTACGACATACTGTGCGAACGGAGAGATGTTCAGCAGGTTCATTGCATTCTCAACCGTTCCCAGAATCAACACCCCGGCTACCACATATGAGATTTTTCCGATGCCGCCTTTAAGCGAAACGCCCCCTAACACGCACGCGGAAATCACGATCAGCTCATAGCCGATTGAGGTCATTGGCTGGCCGCTGGTCATACGAGATGCGAGGATAATCCCGGCGATGGCGGATACCAGCCCGGACAGAATAAAGATAATAATTTTGGTACGAACGACCGGAACCCCAGCCAGACGTGCCGCCTCTTCATTCCCCCCAATGGCCAGCGTGTTACGACCAAACGTGGTTTTATTGAGCAGTAAGCCAAAAACGATGAAACAGACGACCGTGATCCAGATAGGTGCCGGCAGACCAAACCAGTTGGCGTAGCCGAGAGTGAAGAAGCGCTCGTCTTCAATCCCTACCGCCTTACCGTCGGAAATAATGTAGGCCAGACCACGCACAATCTGCATCGTCGCAAGGGTCGTGATTAGGGCGTTAATTTTCAGCCGCGCAATCACGAACCCATTCACCAGACCACATAGAATACCGAGCAGTAGCCCGGCAGCCACGCCAATCCACAGGCTTTCGGTCATATTAATGACCACGGCTGTAGTGACCCCGGCGCAGGCAATCACGGAGGCAACAGACAGGTCGAAGTCACCGGATGCCAGGCAAAACAGCATCCCACACGCGACCATACCCGACATCGATACCGCCAGCCCCAGCCCCTTCATGTTGATGAAAGTGGCAAAGTTAGGCACAAAGAGGGAACAAACCAGGAACAGCGCGGCGAACACGACCAGCATCCCGTATTGATCCCAAATGCGCCCAAGATTTAGCGCCGACTTTGCAGCACCTGAACCCGATGTTGAAACGGAAGACATCATTCTCTCCTTATTCAGGCTACAGCCTGGCTAACTTTTGGCATAGCAAGGCTTAACGCCTGGCGCTCATCCGCCTGTTCATGAAGTAACTCACCGGCAATTTCGCCTTCTCTCATCACCACGATACGGTCGGCGACACCGAGCACTTCTGGCAGATCGCTGGAAGCAAACAGCACGGCCACGCCGCGCGCCGCGAGGGCATAAATCACGTTATAAATTTCATGCTTGGCGCCCACATCAATACCGCGTGTAGGTTCGTCCAGCAAAATCACTTTCATCTCTTCCGATAACCAACGGCCGAGAATAGCCTTCTGTTGATTACCGCCGGAGAGGTTCATAATCAGTTGCTCCGCGCCCGGCGTTTTAATATTGAGTGAGCGAATATGGTGATCAGCATTGGTCTCTTCCCAGCCGTTGTTGATCACGCATCCGCCCAGAACATGTTTACGACGGGCACTGATGTTGATGTTGTTACGCACCGAATGGACCGGAATGATCCCTTCAGCCTTGCGATCTTCTGGGCACAGCATCATCCCCGCTTCAATGGCGTGGCTCGGTTTACGGATATCAATAGGCTGTTCATCGATAAACACCTGGCCTGCCGTGATACGCGTGCCGCCAAACAGACCTTTCATTAATTCGCTACGTCCGGCGCCCACCAGTCCAAACAATCCGACAATTTCACCACTGCGCACTGATAAACTGATCGGGGTACGCACGCCTGGGGCTTTGACTTCATGCAAACGCAGGCGCTCTGCACCATAAGGTCTGGATTTCCAGCCATAAATATCACCGAGGTCGCGCCCGACCATCGCCTGCACCAGCGCGTCGTGATCGACCTGCTGCATATCCGTGAACGTTTTGACGTAATGACCATCTTTAAACACGGTGATGGCATCGCTAAGGGCAAAGATCTCCTCCATACGGTGCGAAACGTACAGGATGATGCGCCCTTCGTTGCGTAGCTCACGGATGACGCGAAACAGATTCTCAATCTCGCGCGCTGAAAGGGAGCTGGTGGGTTCATCAAACGCGATAATTTTGGCGTTGCGCGCCAGCGCTTTCGCAATCTCCACCATCTGCCATTGACCAATGGAGAGGTATTTCAACGGCGTATCGGGATCGATATCCATGCCCAGATGCTTGAGCTGAAGCCCCGCTTCATAGTTCAGCAGCGAGCGGTTCACAATCCCGCCTTTGTGCGGCATCTGCCCTAAATAAATATTCTCGGCAACGGTCATTTCCGGGACGAGATGCAGCTCCTGGTAAATAATGGCAACACCGGCGTTCAGCGCGGCATTGGTGTCCGCAAACGAAACCTCTTGTCCACGGATCGCCAAAGATCCCGTCGTTGGCGCATAGTTGCCGCTGAGAATTTTTAATAGTGTTGATTTCCCGGCGCCATTTTCGCCCATCAGCGCATGCACCTGACCGGCATAGCAGTCGAAACTGATATCCGTGAGCGCTTTAACGCCGGGGAACGTTTTGCTAATGCCGCGAAATGAGAGATACGGGGTAGACTGTTGCATAACGTCTCCGTGAGTCAGATCTTTATGCCGGATAGCGGCTTTGCCTTATCCGGCCTACTGAGTACGCAATTCGTAGGCCGGATAAGACGCGTTGGCGTCGCATCCGGCATTTGTGTTATTTACCGCCTAAGCCTTTCTTCGCCAGTTCTTCTTTAAAGTTATCGCGGGTAATCAGCACCACATCCGTCACTTCAGTAAACGCCGGTGGCTCTGCACCTTTCGTTACCCAGTTGTAGAGCATCTCACTTGATTTGTAGCCGTGAACGTCCGGGCTTGGCAGGAGTGAACCGTAGAACCCGGTCGCTTCGCCTTTGGAGAGTTCGCTCACGGCATCAACGCCGTTGATGCCGATACCAATCACATTCGGCGCTTTGAAGCCTTGCCCTTCGGTCGCACGTACGCCGCCCAGCACGGTGTTGTCGTTCATGCCGACAATCAGCCAGTGTTTGACTTCAGGGTGCTGAACCAGCATGGAGTTAGCGGCATCGAATGCCCCGGGGATGTCATTCGATTTTGTGGGGACCTGGTAGATCTGTTTTTCCGGGAAGCCTGCGGCTTTAAGCGCTTCCATTGAACCCGATGTACGGCGACGCGCGGTATCGAGTTCATTCGCGGTAATGGCCATTACGGCTGTGGATTTCACATCCCAACCGCGCTTTTGCATCTCCTTATACAGCTCCTGGCCCTGGCGCTCACCAATTTTGGTTGCAGCCATCATCACCAGCGGCACGGTATCCATCGGCTTACCTTTGGCGTTAGCAAACTGGTCGTCGACGGCAATGACTTTCATATCGTAGCCACGCGCCTTGGCCATAATGGCAGGCCCGAGTTTGGGATCCGGCGTACAAATCACAAACCCTTTTGCGCCACTTGCAGCCAGGCTGTCGATGGCGTTAAGGGTCTTCTCACCATCCGGGACGGCAATTTTAATCACCTCAAAGCCAAGGTCTTTACCGGCTTTATCGGCAAATTTCCATTCAGTCTGGAACCACGGTTCTTCCGGTTGTTTGACCAGGAAACCGAGCTTCATGGATTCAGCGATAGCGGATTGTGACATAATGGCAGCCAGACCGATGGCAGCCAGCGCTTTAGTGAATTTGTGCATGGTTAACTCCAGCTTTAACGTTCTTTTATGTAGGGTAAAATCAGACGATTTTTTGTAATTCGGACGTAAAACAAGGCATTACCTTTTAGTGATAAGATCAATGCCAGTGCTGAGAGTAGTTTTAGCGGGAAATTGATTCTCCATAAGAGAGCGGCATCACACCACAGAATTACAGTAATTGCGTACATAAATTCAGCGGGAAATGACATAAAAAAACGCGGTTTTGTCGACGGGAAAAAAGAGGGATAGCAGATTAATCCATAACATCAGCCAACGAATCCTTGTTCCCGAATACCGAAGCATTCGGGAACATGATTACCATCGGTAATAAATGTGGTCAGCGTGATCGCGAACCGGAATGTCATCTCCCAGCAGGCGCGCCGCAAGCGTCAACGCAAAATCGAAAATATGCCCTAATCCTTTGCCGCTAATCAGATTGCCATCTTCAACAACCGGCGCATCGATATATTCCCCGTCCGTGACGTTTTGCCACAGATCTCCTGAGCAAACATAGCGACGCCCCTTCAGCAGACCGTTGCCGCCCAACACGCGCGCGGCCGCAGAACATACCGGGCAAATGAGCTTTCCTGCCTGATCATGACGAGATACAAACTGGATGACCGCATCACTGGCGGCAAGATTAACGCTGCCCTGCGGCCCGCCTGGCAATACGACGGCATCGTAGAGATATGTCTGGCGCGCGGCCAGCGTGCTATCCATCACCATCGGTACGTCATGATAACTCACCACCGCACGTGACTCTGCGCAGGCCAGGGTTTCGACTTCGATATTCAGGCGACGCAGAATATCAAGGGTAACAATCGCCTCCGCCTCTTCAAAAGCGGGTGCCAGCAGCACCGCAACCTTCTTCATATGTAACTCCTTGCTTAATCCACATAAACGAAACAATTAATGACGACCAGTGCAGACTGTTAAATTTCTCAATTTGATTAAAACTGATCTGGCGCAAAAAATTAGCCATCAGATAATTTGTACTAATCCATCCCAATCGTGAAATTGCCATTCTACTTGGACAGATAATCATCAGATGCCAGACAATACCTTATTGTGGAATTTAATTTTGTGATATGAAACACCATTTCATTATCATGAAAACCATTTAATGACAGAAATTTCAACCCCTTACATTCATGTCATCTATATGCCAAAACAGCAGTAGCATGAATATTGTTATGACAATATGTAAAAAAACATAAATACGCAGATTTAAGGATTTTCTTATACCAGGGCAAGCGTTATGCTGAATCTCGATCGGAGCGAATATAATTCGTGATCACTAAAGGACCGGCGGAACGGATTTATTCTGCTAACAGTTTTAATTGTACGTAGAGGTGAAGTGCAGCGGCAGCCCGCTGTACTGGCGTGAGTAACGTACATCCCCCTTTCTGGAAATAAGGATATTGATATGGCTGCAGTTGGAATTGTTCATAAACTCAATACACAAATGAATCTCGAGTTCTACGCCTCGAATCTTTACCTGCATCTCAGCGAATGGTGCTACGAGCATAGCCTGACAGGTACAGCCACGTTTCTACGCACGCAGGCGCAAGGTAACGTGACTCAAATGATGCGTATGTTCAATTTTATGAAAAGTGCCGGGGCTAATCCCATCGTCAAGGCCATGGATGTGCCGGGTGATGAACTGAGTTCCCTTGAAGAATTGTTTCAGAAAACGTTGGATGAATATCAACAGCGCTCGAGCAAGCTCTCGCGTTTAACCAATGAAGCTGAAGCATTAAACGATGCGCCAACCATTGATTTTCTTCACGATCTGGAAAAAGAGCAGCAGCAGGATGGCGTGCTGTTACAGACGATTCTTGATGAAGTCCGCAGCGCCAAACGCGCGGGGTTGTGCATGGCGCAAACCGATAAGCACTTGCTCAACGTCGTTAACTACCAGCATCACTAATCTTCAGTTTTCATCGCGTTAATGCCGGATAGCGATGCTGCGCACCTTATCCGGTCAACCTCTGATTTTCCCTGGCACGCGCCTCCCATTCTGCGAGGCGCAAAAAAACCTTTCTAAAACCTGAAACAACGGTTTATTTTAGTGGGATTCGTTCTGCGGCGTGAATTTCAACTCGATCAAGGCAACCGCTTTTTGTATTGCGCGCATAGTGACCGGATCGGCCCCTGCAGGATGGCTGGAAAAATCGATGTTTTTCAGTTGGCTGGACATTTTTTCCCGAACTTCTACCGGGGCAATAACATCAAGAACATCCAGAATTTGCTTGATAACCAGCTGACAGGCAACAACGTCCGAGAGCAGTTCCTGATCGGCATTCAATGTTTGGGACATAGTGAGCTCCTTATAGAAAGGTCGTCATAGTACCTATTCAGCGATCGAAACGATAGCCGCGCACACATTACAAATGCGCTGAAAATAAAAAAGGTCCAGTCAGTTTCTTTTGAGATGGCAAGCACAACATGAGTGAACAGTTAGCGGTTGAGAACCAACGCGGTCTTTCCCCGGCAGCATTACTTGTTGCCGGGGCTTTCTTTATGGAATTTATTGACGGCACGGTGATTGCCACAGCCCTACCCGACATGGCCAAAAGCTTTGGCGTACAGGCGGTAGACCTGAACATTGGTATCAGCGCCTACTTGATCACCCTCGCGGTGCTTATCCCCGCCAGCGGCTGGATTGCGGATCGCTTCGGCGCCCGAAAAGTGTTTACCCTGGCGCTGGCGATTTTTACTCTCGCTTCGGTTTTATGCGGTTTGTCCGAAAGCCTTGAGAGCTTTGTAGCAATGCGAATTTTACAGGGTGTGGGTGGCGCGCTAATGGTTCCTGTTGGCCGTCTCGCGGTACTGCGCACCACGCCTAAACATCAGTTGATCACCGCCATAGCGACCCTGACCTGGCCCGCGTTAGTCGCGCCTATCATCGGACCACCGCTTGGAGGATTCATTACCAGCTATGCTAACTGGCGTTGGATCTTCTTTATTAACGTACCGCTGGGAGTTTTGGCGATCGCGCTGGCGCTACGTTTCATCCCGGATATTCATGACGACGAGCGCCGTCCATTTGATATAGCGGGTTTTATCGCGACCTCTGTTGCGATGGTTAGCCTGGTGTATGCCATGGAGTTACTGGGAACCCAGCAGCCGCAGGGCTGGCTAACCGCCGGGCTGCTGGCGCTAGGAACCGCGACCTTTCTGTTTGCCCTGCATCATTTTCGTCGCACTACCTGGCCGATGATTCGTCTTGATGCCATGAGCGTCCCTACTTTTCGCGTCACCCTGTACGGCGGGTCGCTATTTCGAGCCTCTATCAGCGCTGTGCCATTTCTGCTGCCGCTAATGTTCCAGGTAGGTTTTGGCATGAACGCTTTTCACGCGGGTTCGCTGGTTCTGGCGGTGTTTGTGGGCAATCTGACGATAAAACCTGCCACCACGCCGTTGATACGCTGGCTGGGCTTTAAGAAACTGCTGTTAATCAACGGTGCGTTAAACGTCCTGGCGCTGTTGGCCTGTGCATTAATTACGCCGCAGACCCCGGTGTGGGTTATTTTGTTGGTGTTGTATCTGGGCGGCGTGTTCCGCTCAATTCAGTTTACCGGTATCAGCACGCTTGCCTTTGCGGACGTCCCCGGACCACAAATGAGCTACGCCAATACGCTGTTCAGTACGGCAACACAATTAGCGGTAGGCCTGGGCATTTCGTTGGCCGCTATCGGGATCCGTATCGGTGATGAGGTGAGTGAATGGCTGGCGCTAGGCAATATTCCGGGGATCAGTTTCCGGCTGGCCTTTGTCGCTATTGCGATTATTTGTCTGGTAGGTATGGTTGATACGCTGCGGCTTGCCCATGATGCTGGAAGCGCGGTTTCTAACAAGAACAAATAGCCCGGCAGGCGAACACCGCCGGGCCAACAGGATTTAGCCAACTATCTCGCGTACAAACGCTTCGATCGCTTTGTCCTGGCAGTTTTCAAAGAAGCACTGCTGGAAGCGCGGACCAGATACGGCGGTTTTTACCAGTTCAGGATCGATAGCGCGCAGAGTGTCCAGATAGTTTTCTTTTACCACCGCCGCTTTCACCTGGTTCAGGATCCCCGCGTTACGCACCTGCGGCTCTTTACGCTCTGGTGGATACCCTTCGCCGTTACGACCAGTGAATGCTTTTTCAAACATATAGCGCACATTCAGCTCAGCACCCCAGCCAAAACCTTTGGCGAATGCCAGAGAAAGCGCATTCCCGTTGTTGATCTGAGAGAACAAGAATGCGTCTGCCGGATCGAGACAGTAACCGCACACCACGCCCGGATGTATATTCAGTGACATCATTGCCCCCTGACCCGTACCGCAACCCGTAACCACAAAATCCACGGCTTTGGAATTGAGCAGGATGCTGGCCATAATCCCTAAATGGATGTAGGTCAGATGATGGTCATTTTCGTCGCTCATCCCGACGTTATACACTGGAAAACCTTTCTCATCCGCAACGGCTTTAAGCTCGTTATGAATGATGGCATTTTTGCTTGCCTGGCTGTTTTCCATCATCAATGCAATTTTCATTCTGTAATCTCCTGAATGCGCTGCGGAGGCCCGCTGAAAGTCATAACATTCAGGCCACATTACTATTTTGCAAACTCACTTTCAAATTTAATGAAATTTTGTTTTATAAAATAATGAGGTGCTCACATTTTTCCTGAGACAGCTCAGAATAGCCTCAATAAAATGACGTCGTTGCGATTAATCGCAGGTGATCTTCAGGCTATTCAAGCCATTGATGCGCCACCACATATGCCATGATAGCCTATCTCCGAACTTTCAGAGCGATCATATGAAGACCTTTATCCTTGCCCTTTTGCCGCTCGTGCTGACAGGATGCACTATTACTAAACAGGCGCAGGTCAGCGAAGCCAGTGCCATCACCGGCGTCGTTCGCCTGACCTACAACCAGGCCATGCTACAAACGGCGCGTACCGATGATTACGTGACCCAAGGTACAGCCACCAAAGAGTGTCAGCGCCTGGGTTATGCCAACGCAATGGCGTTTGGTCAGCCGGTATCAACCTGTAGCGTATATGCCGGTTCTCTGTGCTTAAATACCAAAATCACGCTCGCCTGGCAGTGTCACGGCGTTGCGGTATCCCAGTCGCCTGCCTTCAATTATTAATATTTTCGACCAGCACATTATTGCTGGTCTTCTGCCTTTTCATTATTTATATTCTCCGCTTAATAGCGTTAATGCGTTTTATTCCCATTCGCATTTTTAATAAATAAATTTATTATTTTACCTTTTGCAAATAATTAAATAACAAATTATAGTGACGCCACGCTAATATATAATAACGTTTGTGGAGCACAGCCATGCTGAAAACAGAAATGATCGACCAACTGAATGAGCAAATGAACCTTGAATTATATTCATCTCTGCTCTACCAACAAATGAGCGCGTGGTGCAGCTATCACAGCTTTGAAGGCGCCGCCGCGTTCCTGCGCCGTCACGCCCAGGAAGAGATGACGCATATGCAGCGTCTGTTTGACTACCTGACCGATACCGGCAGCTTGCCGTGTATTAACACCGTCCCTTCCCCCTTTGCTGAATATGCGTCTCTGGACGAACTGTTCCGTGTTACTTACGAACACGAGCAGTTGATCACCCAGAAAATTAATGAGCTGGCACACGCGGCAATGACCCACCAGGATTATCCGACGTTTAATTTCCTGCAATGGTATGTTGCCGAGCAGCATGAAGAAGAGAAATTATTTAAATCTGTCATTGATAAGTTATCGCTGGCAGGGAAAAGTGGCGAAGGTCTTTATTTCATCGATAAAGAACTGGCTACGCTTGATACACAGAATTAATGTTGTGGGGTAATGAAGGCAACCCGCCATCATTACCCGCTAAAATCAGTGACGGCAGATCTTGCTTTCGTGCGTAGAGAAGCCGTCTTCTTTTGCAATAAACTTTCCCTTCGCCGCTAAAAACGCCACCAGCTCGGCTGCCGACATATCCGCCGCAGAACAGGTGTGAAAACGAGCCTGCTCGCCAAACCGTGCCGTAATCGCCGCTTCAAGGCTGGCATTTGAATACTGCTCGCCAGATTCAATCATCATGTTGAGCACTTCGTGACCGTGAATAGATTCCATACTACCTCCTCAATAAAGTCCGTAGCCTAATGTGAACGGCACGACCTTGCTTTGCGCTAACGCAGGTTTACCCGCAGATAAATATCATTTGTGATACATCTTAACGCGCCAAACATCGTAAAGATTAATGTACATTCATTGTAACGGTGATTTGACGAAAATAGCGTTTTGCCTTAACCTGCGCCGCAGATATAACCGTTGATTATCTCTGGGACAGAGGAAAGCGTGAAAAACAGAACCCTGGGTAGTATTTTTATCGTGGCGGGAACCACGATTGGTGCCGGTATGTTGGCAATGCCGCTGGCCGCGGCAGGCGTGGGGTTTAGCGTCACGCTGGTATTGTTAGTGAGTCTTTGGGCGCTAATGTGCTACACCGCGCTGTTGCTGCTTGAAGTGTATCAACACGTACCGGCAGACACAGGGTTGGGTACGCTGGCAAAACGTTATCTTGGTCGTTACGGACAATGGGTAACGGGCTTTAGTATGATGTTTTTAATGTACGCGCTGACGGCGGCGTATATCAGTGGCGCTGGTGAGTTGCTGGCTTCCAGCATCAGCGACTGGACCGGGACAACGCTCTCTCCGACAACAGGCGTACTGCTGTTCACCTTTGTTGCCGGTGGCGTGGTTTGCGTTGGCACATCTTTGGTCGATCTGTTCAACCGTCTGTTGTTCAGTGCCAAGATAATCTTCCTGGTGGTGATGCTGGCCCTGTTAATGCCGCATATCCATAAAGTAAACCTGCTTACGTTGCCACTTCAGCAGGGGCTGGCACTTTCTGCAATCCCGGTTATCTTCACTTCGTTCGGTTTTCACGGCAGCGTCCCCAGTATCGTCAGCTATATGAACGGTAACATCCGTAAACTGCGTTGGGTGTTTATCACCGGTAGCGCCATTCCGCTGGTCGCCTATATCTTCTGGCAACTGGCCACGCTTGGCAGTATTAACTCCTCAACGTTCATGGGGCTGTTAGCCAACCACGCTGGTTTAAACGGTTTATTACAAGCATTACGTGAAGTCGTGGCTTCGCCGCACGTCGAACTGGCGGTGCATCTGTTTGCCGACCTTGCGCTGGCAACCTCTTTCCTCGGCGTCGCATTGGGATTATTTGACTACCTGGCCGACCTCTTCCAGCGCCGCAATACCGTAGCAGGAAGAATGCAAACCGGCGTGGTGACCTTCCTGCCGCCGCTGGCATTCGCGCTGTTCTATCCGCGAGGTTTCGTCATGGCCCTGGGGTATGCGGGCGTTGCCCTGGCGGTGCTGGCGTTGCTCATTCCCTCGATGCTGGCATGGCAGAGCAGAAAACAGAATCCACAGGCTAACTACCGCGTGGCGGGGGGTGCTCCGGCGCTGGCGCTGGTATTTTTGTGCGGCATTGTGGTGATAGCCGTACAGTTTTCTATTGCAGCAGGATTACTACCGGAAGTGGGTTAAAACAAAAGGGGCTTAACGCCCCTTTTTCTTAATGCAAACAACACTGCTTATATTTTTTACCGCTACCGCACGGACAAGGGTCATTGCGCCCTACCTTGGCATCCACTTTGACCGGTACTTTAATCGGCGTTTCCTGAGGATGCGCCATCCAGTAAGCATGCAGATCCAGCGCCGCCAGGCGGATGGCATCCACGCTCTCTTCGAACGCTTCTGGCGTCATTTTCTCAACGACCGCAAAGTTTTCTTCCGTACCGTGCAGCGCAATAGCCTCGAGCGCCGGTTTTAACGAGTCTGGTAACGCGGACCAGTCCGACAGCGCGACGCCGCGCATATAACCAAAACACCACTCTTCAACGATGGTCAGTTCATGCTCGTCAATTTCACGCAAACCAAACAGCGGCTCAAACTGCTCAGGATATTCATCCAGGCGATCGGCCGTATCCGCCATATGTTGAAACGCCAGGTTCATGAAACGCGTCATTTCTTTTTCGGAGGACCAGCGAGGAACATACTGCGCGCCGCCCCAAATAGCGACCAGCCACTGCTCCGGTTCAATTTCATACGGTGAACTCAGTACCGCCGTCAGTAAACCATCCAGTTCTGACACATCCAGAATAGCCTTATCTGTATTGTACTTAGTCAGTACATCATCCAGCCATTCCAGTTCGCTCTCGTTTAATGGTCCCGTTTTCATAACGCTTTTCCTTAGTCAAAAAATCTTGCCTGTGATCATCCTACATGGCTGGAGGGATAACAGATATAAATGGGCATTTGCGGCTTACAGCAGCCGCCTGTTCAGGTTAACAGGAAAAGAGGGGAATTCCGGTAGTTAACGCACAAAAGAGAACACTAAGCCGCCGGGCATCATACCGGGAAAACACAATAAAACCACCCGCAGGTGGTTTACTGTTGTTCAATACGGTTGAGCGTTGCGGTATAGCCCGTTTTCGCTACTGCGTTAAGTAGAGTATCGGTTGGGAAACCTTCTGGCACGATGGCTTCTGCCTGCCGGGTTTTGAGAGAGGATTTTGCTTTAATCACGCCGTCAGTTTCACGTAGCGCCTGATTGACCGAAATAACGCATAACGAGCAGGTCATATTTTGTATATCCAGCACCACTTTTTGATTGGCCGCCTGAGCCCACAGCGGCAACAGCAAGCATGCAACTAACGCGAAGATCTTCATTCAAACACCTCATAAAACCAGGCAACAAGCGTTGGGTAAAATAGCACCGGCAAAATCAATGCCAGCGCGCACCAGTAGAGAACGCGCGCTTGCTTCAGAGTTAACCACCCGGAGCACCACAACCGTTTGGAAAAATAGAGCCGCCAGAAGACACGCAGTAATAATCCCAGGGACAGCAGTACCAGAGGAGTTCGCAAAAACTCAAACCGGGTGAAAACGGCGAAGCTCGCCGCCGAAATACCAAACAGCAGGTAAAGTAGCGGTCCAACACAGCATAAGCCAGCGGTGACGGCGGCCGCAGCAGCCGTCAACAGGGTAAGCCCCGCACCTTTAGCGTTGTTCTGTGGCGACATAGCTGTAGGAGAACGCTTTAGGATCATAAAAATTGATCGGGTCACCATCGACTTCAGCGTAAGGATAACCAAAGTTATTCATGGCCCCCTGCTCCGTTGCCGGATACAACTCGAAATCACGTCCGTAGTTGAATCCAACCCAGTTCATTTCCCAGTTACCAAACAGGTAAGCGTTAACCGCCTGGACATCGGCATCCTGATGCGTTTTTTTCTCTGCCAGACGCATTTTGGTCACGTCAGCAGGATCGCACGGTAACCAACCGTAACCTGCCAGATAGAACTCAGCGCGGCAGTGTTGTCCGCCGCTCACATTGGCAACGCCTGCACTGTCGGCTGTGCCAAAAGCACTTTTCGAGTAACGTTCGAGCTTATTGGCCTTGCCCAGACGGATGCCAAACAGTTCGCGCGCCGGAATACCGCTGGCCCGCGCCAGAGCAACAAAAACGGAGCTCATGTCGGTGCATTTTCCTTTGAGCTTACCGCTTTTTAATATCTCCGCCACATCCCCCGTGCCGCAGCCAATAACGTCGTTGTCACGCTCCATATGGCTGCTGACCCATTCGTAAATCAGGCGCGCTTTTTTTAGCGGATCCTGCTCATTACCGGTGATTTTACGCGCGGTTTCCAGGACCAGTCCATCAACTGGGGTATGTGCCGTCGGCAACAGATACGGTTTTACATCCAGCGGATAAATAATCTGCTCAGGTGCCTGCCAGTTTTTCAGCGCGTCCTGCTTCAGCGGTTCCCAGTCGGCGGTTTCAATGTCGATATCAACGTTAACCAACAATTCACCCTGCGAGTCAGCCCAGGTGGCAAACAGCGTTTTCGCGCCATAGGTATTATTGGTGGTGACGTACGCCAGCTTATAGTTTCCGCTAAAGGCAAGCGCCGTCATTTGTTGAAACGCGGTATCCACCGGTAGCGGGATCCACAGTTTCACCACGCCGCTCGATCCCTTAGGAGGATTAAGTTTATACGTTTGAGATAAGACAAAGCGTCGACGAGCTATTGGCGCAACGGATGGCTCAGCGGCACGTACCGTCTGGCTAATGACTGCAGGGCCGACTAATCCGGCGGCGGAAAGGAGAACGCTATTTTTGAGAAACTGACGACGTTGCATTGCTGTCTGTCCAGGTTGTAAGAGTTGAGCTACGGCTAAAGGGGAAACCGTAAGCGATCATCACAGCAGACAGAGGCTGGCATAAAAAGGCGAGTCGATGGAGATTATTCATCAATAACAGACCTGTTAACTGTGAATGAAGTGAGAAACTGCAAGGTCGCTATTAAGCCATTTACAGCCAAAAAAGTACAGCAGCGGAGATACGTTCAGACTATATACACAGTCGTTGCCAGTTTGCGGGCTAACCCTCTTGCCCCCTCGCACATGACCGTATTGTGATTCCAGCGAAATACAGGTGCTGCCAGCGGGGCGAGATAATTCATCCAGCGGATCGTGGTACGCACATTCCAGTCATATCTGACAATAGTCGCTGTACCATTGGCAGTAAAAGACCATACCCCTCGCCCTTCCACCGCGCCGCTGGCTTGTCCTTCAAGCAATGTGTAAGGCCGTATTTTCAACACATTGATATCAAAGGTTAAGCGATAAGGAAGCGCCCCTTTCCAGGTATAACGATGCAACGCCCCAATACCCCGTAAATCCCCTTTCCTTATCTCAACGATACGTTCCAGACTTCCCCACCATTCAGGCCAGCTATCCGGATGGGAAAAAACATCCCATACCTCCTGAATTGAAGCCTCAACCCGCCAGACTGTGGAAAACTGATAGTCAGCCATAGTGCAGGCTCCCTCAAGGCGTGAAAAAATTGACGGGGAAACGGGTGTTGATAACCATAGCATCCAGAAGAACAGTTTCTAATCGCTGCCCATCTGGCGCATAGCTGATCACTTTGGCAGGGAGTCCGTGATTATTATCCAGCCAGATGTCGTAGCGGTGAACGCAATTCGCGGAGAAAATGAGACGCGCATAACCGCCCCCTGTATCGGTACTATCTGTAAACTGGAGTCATCAGCTGTCGACTGTTTTTATTATAGTTCTTATTGTGCGCCACTCTTCTCCCGCCCCCTCAGACTCCGTACAGGCAACAGGCTTAAATTGTTCATTTTCTATTCAGATGAGATGACAACATAAGACTATACTTTAATAACCATACTTTTAATGGGTATTAATCATGAAACTGCCATCGGTATTTTCATGCGCCGTCCTCGTATTGCTGCTGGCGTCATCGTCTGCCGCAGCCAGCGCGTTACAAAACCAGGCCGCAAGAGAGCAAGAGTTAAGCGCGGCACTTCTTGCAGGAAATGGCGTCATCATCATTGGCGGGACGGATGATTTCGCTTTCACATTCAGGACACGTAACCGAATCCACAGACATTTGGCGATTCAGGATGGCATAGGCGATCCCATCATGATGAATGGTTTTCAGGACCACAACTATAATCCCGCCCGGGATGGCTTTATCAACAACCCAGCCCGTGGAAGGTTTATGTTTAATGCACCGATTCGTCGATAGAATGATTGGCAATGGGGAGTGTGTAGCGGGCGGCTTAACGTATCTGGCAGGCTTACTTGACGCAAAATATCTATGGTTCGTCAAAAGCCGGCACAAAAAAACCACCGGTAGGTGGTTTCGCGACACTGCTTATTGCTTTGATTGTTCTATTCTTTCCCATGGTACCCGGTGTAGGATTTGACCCCACACAGCACGAACGCCGAGCAGTTCAGGATATTTTCAAGAAGTTAATATGTAACTCGCTTCTGTGTAAACACCTTTGTTAATCAGGTATGCGGGATCGGAAGTCCGGCAACAGAAAACTGGTGATTCGATTATTTTTAACCTGCGTGGTTAAGCTTGTTGCAGACCGTTCAAATCGTTAAGCATCCGCTTGAGACATTTGATTTTATTCTTATCGCGAACTGATTGCGAAAGCTTACTGAGTTGAAAAAACGTTTTGTCACCAAAACCATCAATGACTTTGAAGCGATAATCCTGACGCTCGCTATCCCAGGCATAAACAATGTTTTTACAATGCAAGGAGTTAATAATGACTTTGGTGCTGACAAACCATGCTAAAAAAGCATTCAACTTCTGCATTTTGCTGTCATCGAGTTCTTTTTTCAGAGCAAGCTGATAAAGAGTTTGAGCAATGTTGCCATGCTCATCGCACTCCTTCACAGTGATCTGCCCTAGACCTTTATTTGTTTCAACAAGACCTTCGATCTTTTGCATATAAAGAGAGTCTGTTTGATGACCAGGCTTGCATTCTTTGAGGTCCCGGAAGACTTCCCGTAACTTGCTTTTATAGTTCGCAATATCTGAAATAACGATTTTGATCAGCAGGTTACTATCCTGTGGATGCTGAAAGACGTAACGATCGTTACCTCTGGCAAGTAAGTCTTCATCTGTCAATACAAGCTCTTGTTTCATGATAGTTTTTGACTCTTACCCTAAGGGAAATGAAATTGCCTCAACTGACCTGCATCGGTAAGTTCTGCTAATCAAAAACTATTATGTATATATTTATTTCAATAATTGATAAACGAAACGCATTCGGAGTGAGGCAAATGCCTCTTCTGGCAAGTGGGCTGGCTAATGAACCTGTTTTGATACCCCCGCAAATAAGCTTCTCCAGTCGTAAACGAGGATTATCAGCCAAGAGCAGCCCCCGCTATGAAGTAAACAGACTCCCGATAATATTAAGCGGAAAGATTACTTAACCCGTTTCCCCGTTTCGTCAATGACCTTTTCGCCATCCTCTTTGGTAAAAGAGCCTTTCTGAGCTTCAGGTAAAATATCCAACACAATTTCTGAGGGACGACAAAGACGCGTGCCAAGCGGCGTCACTACAATCGGCCGATTAATCAGGATCGGATGCTGAATCATAAAATCGATCAACTGCTCATCAGAAAACTTATCTTCATCAAGACCCAGCTGCTCATAAGGTTCAACGTTCTTCCGCAGCAATGCGCGTACTGAAATGCCCATATCTGAAATCAGTTTGGTCAGTTCATCACGAGTCGGGGGCGTATCGAGATAATAAATAATAGTTGGTTCGTTACCGCTGTTACGGATCATCTCCAGCGTGTTACGTGAGGTGCCACAGGCCGGGTTGTGATAGATGGTAATGTTGCTCATATCAGTATCTCATTACAAAGTGACAGAGAGCCGCCACGCCAGCGCGGCCAGAGTGACGAACAGCACGGGCAGAGTCATGATAATGCCGGTGCGGAAGTAATATCCCCAGGTGATGGTCATATTTTTCTGTGCCAACACATGAAGCCACAGCAGAGTTGCCAGACTGCCTATCGGGGTGATTTTAGGCCCTAAATCGCAGCCAATCACATTGGCATAAATCATCGCCTCTTTGACGACGCCGGTCGCAGCACTCCCGTCAATGGACAATGCACCAATCAGCACCGTCGGCATATTGTTCATCACAGACGACAAGAAGGCAGTCAGGAAGCCGGTACCGAACGTGGCAGCCCATAAACCTTTGTCTGCCAGCATATTGAGTACAGCAGAAAGATACTCGGTGAGTCCTGCATTACGCAGGCCGTAGACGACCATATACATACCCAGCGAGAAAATCACGATCTGCCAGGGCGCCCCGCGCAGCACTTTCCCGGTATTAATGGCGTGGCCACGCTTGGCTACCACGAACAGCACCGCAGCCCCAACTGCTGCTATCGCGCTTACAGGGATCCCCAGCGGCTCCAGAAGAAAGAAACCGACCAGCAGGAACAGCAGAACAATCCAGCCCGCCCTGAACGTCGCCGGATCTTTAATCGCACTGGCAGGCATCTTGAGCAGTGAAACGTCATAACTGGCCGGGATATCGCGGCGGAAGAAGAGATGGAGCATGACCAGCGTGGCAGCTATGGCCGCCAGGTTCACAGGGACCATCACGGAGGCATACTGTGTAAAGCCCAGGCCGAAGAAATCCGCCGAGACAATATTGACCAGGTTAGAGACAATCAGCGGCAGGCTGGCAGTATCTGCGATAAACCCTGCAGCCATGACAAAGGCCAGCGTCGTCGCCTGGCTGAACCCCAGGGCGAGCAGCATCGCAATCACAATCGGCGTCAGTATCAGTGCAGCACCGTCGTTAGCAAACAGCGCAGCAACAGCAGCGCCAAGCAGTATTATCCAGGTAAACAGCAGGCGACCACGCCCGTTACCCCAGCGGGAGACATGCAGCGCGGCCCATTCAAAGAAACCGGACTCATCAAGCAGCAGGCTGATGATAATCACCGCGATGAATGCCGCTGTTGCGTTCCAGACGATATTCCAGACTACGGGAATATCATCAATGTGGATGACCCCCGTCCCCAGTGCCAGTAAGGCTCCGATACTTGCGCTCCAGCCAATGCTGAGACCTCTGGGCTGCCAGATGACCAGGACCAGCGTCAGTATAAAAATACTCCCTGCCAAAAGCATTTTAGATTCCTTTACATATGATTATGCGTATGTGAGAAACTATCTCAACAGGATGTGCAGGCTGATTTTTTCAGCCATTCACCCACATCTTTCCTCAGACACTGCCAGGACGTCGTGATCGTCTCAGCGGCCCACGCTGGCATGTGGGGAGACAGACGGTAGTGAATCCATTTGCCTTCCCGGCGGTCAAGCACCAGCTCCGCTTCTCGCAGAATAGCCATGTGGCGAGAAATTTTAGGCTGTGATTCAGAGGTCGCCGCGCATATATCGCACACGCACAGTTCGCCGGATTCCCGGAGAAGCATAACAATGGCGAGACGGGTTTCATCCGACAGGATTTTAAAAAGCTGAACAGGCTGTAGCATTTTTTACTCCGTTCCCTTTAAAATACATATATGATAAATCATATGTGTTGAATTTGAAATCACAGAACCTCCCGGAGGAGTAAAAAATGGAACACTTTCCTGCACTGAATGCTGATTGCTTCGATCAGCAGATTGCTGAACGCCTGCAGCTCCAGGAGCCGCCACGCATACTGATCCTGTATGGCTCGGTAAGAGAGCGTTCTTACAGTCGCTTTGCCGCAGAAGAAGCGGGACGCCTGCTGACGGCGATGGGAGCGGAAGTAAGACTGTTTAACCCCTCAGGTTTACCCCTGCCGGATGATGCCCCAGATACGCACCCAAAAGTCACCGAGCTGCGCGAGCTGGTCAGATGGTGTGATGGGATGGTGTGGAGTTCCCCGGAGCGGCATGGGGCAATGAGTGCGGTGATGAAGGCACAGATCGACTGGATACCCTTAAGCGAAGGGGCCGTTCGCCCTTCACAGGGAAAAACACTGGCGGTGATGCAGGTCTGCGGCGGGTCGCAGTCTTTTAACGCCGTGAACCAGATGCGTATCCTTGGGCGCTGGATGAGGATGTTCACGATCCCTAACCAGTCCTCAGTAGCCAAAGCCTGGCAAGAATTCGATGAGAACGGGCGAATGAAACCTTCGTCCTGGTATGATCGTATCGTCGATGTCGCCGAGGAGTTGTTTAAAATCACGCTGCTGCTCAAGGGGCAAACCGATTACCTTGCCGATCGCTACAGCGAACGAAAAGAGAGCCATCAGGAGCTTTCATCCCGCGTCAATCAGGCGAAAATATAACGTCCTTTTTTACTGAGCTCAAAAACGTCCGCTTTTTGCTGGGCGTTCAGCCGCTGGATGCAACAATGTTAATTCTTTGCTGGCTGCGAAACGATAAGCCAGATCCTTTTGGGAAATACTGTCTGAGCAATCTGTTCGTATTTTCATTAGAACCACGCAGCCAGGGAGATTGAGGATTACAGAAATAAATTTGGGAAGCCGCCCTTATCATCAGGCTCTTTGCGATACCTTTTCTTTATATTTACATATCCAAAACATCATAAAGTTAAGATTTTTTGGACAAATTAGGGTATGGTTGAAGTTCATCCACTCAAGGAAAAGCCTATGTCAGAACGTAAAGACTCTAAATCACGCCGCAACTATCTTGTCAAATGCACCTGCCCAAACTGTACCCAACAATCTGAACACAGTTTTTCAAGAGTACAAAAAGGTTCTCTTTTAATCTGTCCTCATTGCAATAAAGTATTCCAGACAAACCAAAAAGAAGCAGCCTGAATCCGTTTTAGACTCTATTTCTGGAACAGAATCACCACATCTGTATTTTAAGATTTATCAAGCTACAGATAATAGAAAACCCGCTGGCTGCGGGTTTAGTATTTTCATATTTAAAAATAAAAAATATGGTGATATCTGGGAAAAGCTATCCCCTTGCGTACGTTGCCGTGCAAAGCAAGCGGTTAGACTTTTCGTGCAGCGAACCTACACGTACTCACAATGGTCAGCATACTTTCTCATGCAAAAGAGAGATGAAATATGCTGACCGTTGCCCTGAATGCCGGATCAGTAACATTTCATCTCTACTGACCCAACAATACATCCATTGCTTCTGTCAGTATGTCTACTCAGGCTTTAGCCTTCTTCGTTATCGCATACAGACAAAAAAGGATTTACTCTGTAATAACTACATTGCCAGCAACCGGACCTTTAGTACCATTCTCAATGGAGTAAGAGACTTTTTGCCCTTCAAACAAGGTGCGGAAATTATCGCTCTGGATAGCAGAAAAATGTACAAATAAATCTTTACTACCGTCAACAGGAGAAATAAAACCGAATCCCTTATCGGCATTAAACCATTTTACTAAACCATTCATCTTTTTTGACATTTTGTATTCCTTAATTTGGCCTTCCGGCGAACATGGTTTTATTACAGAAACTACTTAGTGCTTAGTGGGGAGACTCAAAGAAGGGATAAATATAAAACACCTGAAATGAGAACTGCTTTAGTAAACTACTTTGTATTTTGTCTGTTCTTCAAACCGACGCGACCATTAACGCACGGGCGTATATAATAATCAATGTTTATTTTAGCTATCCAGATCTCACGATTGCTGAAAAATATTTCTGGCATTATCCAGGGGTATGTGTATAGTGCAACACGTTATTAGCTTTAAGGAATTTTTTTGTCTCGTAAAATGACAGGAATTGTCAAAGCCTTTGACTGCAAGAGCGGTAAAGGCCTTATCTCCCCCTCCGATGGTCGCAAAGATGTACAGCTTCACATTTCAGCCTTAAGTCTCCGTGACTCAGAAGTACTCATCCCCGGATTACGCGTTGAGTTTTGTCGAATAAATGGTCTTCGAGGCCCCTCGGCTGCGAACGTTTATCTCTCATGACCTGTAGCCGCCCCTGCTGACTTCTGGAATCATAAAAGAGAATTTCAAAACAGGGAGAGTTTCATATGTATCAGAAAATCTATCTCAACGACTGGCTGACGGGCCTTAAGAGCTCATGCTGCACGCTGATAGTAACTCTGCTTGTTTTCATCTAACCTGTTAGTTCAAGACCGGTAAGAGTTGCAATAGCGTTGGCGTATCTGTGTTGAGCCCGTCAGGGTGATATGCTTGCGTTACACCCCAAAAGCCTGTGATGCACATAGGATGAAAGCCAGGGGATTTCTGATCCTGAAGGTTCGCTGAGCGAGAAGCGGGAAATTTCAGGCACAAAAAAACCACCCGTAGGTGGTTTCACGACACTGCTTATTGCTTTGATTATTCTTTTCTTTCCCATGGTACCCGGAGTGGGACTTGAACCCACACAGCGCGAACGCCGAGGGATTTTAAATCCCTTGTGTCTACCGATTCCACCATCCGGGCTCGGGAAGAAATTGGAGGCGCGTTCCGGAGTCGAACCGGACTAGACGGATTTGCAATCCGCTACATAACCGCTTTGCTAACGCGCCGAAATCTTCTGGCTTTTCAGCCGACATCCGCTATTGCCGATGTCTTTAATTTGGAGCGGGAAACGAGACTCGAACTCGCGACCCCGACCTTGGCAAGGTCGTGCTCTACCAACTGAGCTATTCCCGCATCACCAAGTAACTTTGTTAATCACTTGATTTTGTTATCGTCTGGCAATCAGTGCTGCCGTTCGATGCGTTGCATTCTACTTACCTGACGCAATGAGTCAACGATATTTTTCACCACTGACGATCGTTTGCTGAAATTTGCGCCGAAACGATCACTGTTCAAGCAAATCTCCCCACGCAGCGCTCAAATACTGGAACATTGACCACAACGTCAGTATCGCGGCGACGAAGAAAAGTGCGATCCCGGCGTACTCTACCCAAATATTTGGACGCCACAGCAGCCATGCGAGCGCGGCCATTTGCGAAGTAGTTTTCACTTTGCCGATCCAGGACACCGCCACACTGCTACGTTTACCCAGTTCAGCCATCCACTCACGCAGCGCAGAGATAATAATTTCACGCGCGATCATCGTGGCGGCAGGAAGCGTTACCCACCAGCTGTGATAGTGCTCGGTCACCAGCACCATCGCGATAGCCACCAGTACCTTATCAGCCACCGGATCGAGGAAGGCGCCAAAACGCGTGCTTTGGTTCCAGCGACGCGCCAGATAGCCGTCAAACCAGTCGGTGACCGCCGCAATACAGAAGATCAGCGCACAAACGAAGGGAGCCCAGGTGAATGGCAGATAAAAAGCCAATACAAAGAATGGGATCAGGATGACGCGAAACAGCGTGAGCAACGTAGGGATATTAAATTGCATATGACGGATAACTATCTGTTGTCAGTAAAATTACCCCTATGTTGCTACAGAGGGCCTAATGTTTCAACGAGTAGAAGATCTTTTCTGCCAGAGCTTGCGAAATACCCGGCACTTTTGCAATTTCTTCAATACTCGCGTTACGAAGCCCTTGCAAACCGCCCATATATTTCAACAACATCTGCCGACGCTTCGGCCCGACACCTTCAATAGTCTCCAGCGTGCTGGTACTTTTCACCTTCGCCCGTTTTTTACGGTGCCCGCTAATTGCATGATCGTGAGATTCATCGCGGATATGCTGGATAACGTGCAATGCAGGCGAATCCGGCGGTAGGCTAAAGCCCTCACCTTCCGGCTCAAAGAACAGCGTTTCCAGGCCGGCTTTACGATCGGCCCCTTTTGCCACGCCCAACAAAAGCGGGTGCTGCTTGTCCCAGGGAACGTCCAGCTCAGCAAAAACGGCTTTCGCCTGCCCCAATTGACCTTTCCCGCCGTCGATCAATATGACGTCCGGAATCTTACTTTCTTCAATCGCCTTACCGTAGCGCCGACGGAGAACCTGATTCATTGCCGCATAATCATCACCCGGCGTAATACCCGTGATGTTATAGCGGCGATACTCGGCGCGCAGTGGTCCATTGGCATCGAATACCACGCAGGAGGCTACCGTCTGCTCGCCCATCGTGTGGCTGATATCAAAGCACTCCATGCGTTTCACTGCGGGTAACTTGAGTACTGATGCCAGCGCCGTCAGGCGTTGGGTAATGGTCGACTGCTGGGAAAGTTTTGTGGTTAACGCCACCGCCGCGTTGGTACGCGCCAGCTTCAGATACCGCGCGCGATCGCCTCGCGGTTTCGTCTGAACGTTGATCTTCCGCCCGGCCAGCTCAGACAAAGAGTCTGCCAGCAGGGTTTTATCGCTAAGATTAAAATCGAGCAGGATCTCACCGGGTAAGGTGCGCATCTGACTTCCCTGCAGATAAAACTGTCCGACAAAGGTTTCAACGACCTCGCCGAGTTCTGTTCCACCTGGTACTTTCGGGAAATAGCTACGACTACCTAACACTTTACCCTGGCGAATAAACAGCACGTGCACACAGGCCATGCCGGCGTCAAACGCCACGCCGATGACGTCCAGATCGTCTCCGGTATTAGAGACAAACTGTTTTTCGGTCACGCGGCGTACGGCCTGAATTTGGTCACGAATGCGGGCAGCCTCTTCAAACTCGAGATTCTGGCTGGCCTTTTCCATCCGGGCGATCAGCTGCGTTAATACCTGATCGTCTTTCCCGGACAGGAACAGACGAACGTAATCAACCTGCTGCGCATACTCTTCCTCACTCACCAGGCCCGCCACACACGGACCGAGGCAGCGGCCAATCTGATATTGCAGACAGGGCCGCGAGCGATTGCGATAAACACTATTTTCGCACTGACGAATAGGGAAGATTTTCTGCAGCAACGCCAGCGTTTCGCGTACAGCGTAGCCGTTAGGAAACGGTCCAAAGTACTCGCCTTTGGCATGCTTGGCCCCGCGATGCATTGCCAGGCGAGGATGGGTATCGCCGCTGAGGAAAATAAAAGGATAGGATTTATCGTCGCGCAGCAAAACGTTATAACGCGGCTGATACAGCTTGATGTAGTTGTGCTCAAGCAATAACGCCTCGGTTTCGGTGTGCGTTACCGTGACATCAATCTGCTGTATTTGCGCGACCAGTGCTTCGGTCTTACGCGATGCGAGGTTGCTACGGAAGTAGCTGGAAAGCCTTTTTTTCAGGTCTTTCGCTTTCCCGACGTAGATGACCGTCCCGGCGTCATCATACATACGATAAACGCCGGGCTGACTGGTCACGGTTTTCAGGAACGCTTTGGCATCAAACTGATCGGTCACTGGCTTGTTAATGTCTCCGCATTACACAGGCCATGGCGAATTGCCAGGTGAGTCAGCTCAACATCGCCGTGAATGTTTAATTTACTGAACATTCGATAGCGATAGCTGTTCACCGTTTTAGGACTAAGATTCAGTTGCTCTGAGATCTCATTGACCTTCTGACCTTTGGTGATCATCAGCATAATCTGCAACTCACGTTCAGACAAACTGGCAAACGGGGTTTCCGTTTTCTCAGGCTCAATCTGGCTAAGCGCCATCTGCTGAGCGATATCGGAGGCAATATAACGTTGGCCAGAATAAACCGAACGAATCGCACTCACGACCTCCTGGGGCGCAGCCCCCTTACTGAGATAGCCCGCGGCTCCCGCCTGCATGACTTTTGCAGGTAACGGGTTTTCGGTATGGACAGTCAGCATGATCACTTTAATGTCAGCCGTTGAACGCGCAATTTTACGCGTTGCCTCAAGGCCACCAATACCGGGCATATTCATGTCCATCAGCACAACGTCAACGGAATTTGAGCGGCACCATTTTACCGCATCTTCACCGCAGCACGCCTCGCCGACAACTTTAATGCCTTTTATATCTTCAAGAATGCGTCGTATCCCTGCGCGCACCAGTTCGTGGTCATCAACAAGAAAAACGTTGATCAAAGGAATATCTCCAGAATAGGGATAACGCTACCGATAGTTAATCGGTCCTATGTTAACGGGTTTTATCTCAACTTTGAAATGTAAAAATCGCCGTCTTTCGATTTTGCTCTCGTTTTTGGAAATTAGAAGGTACGACGAGTGGAAACTTTCTGTTATGGCAACCTTTTGCCACGGTTATATCTGCATAGCTGTTTCAGAATAGTGACAAAAAATTCATATTCGTCCGTTGAATGCAAAATAGGCAGCTAAAGTTGTAACAATAATTAACGAGTAAAATACTCGAAATAAACAACAGATGGAGAAAATATATGCAGTGCAACATGTTGTTTATTTTAATGTCCGCGGCTTATGTTTGCGCAGAAAACAACCGCTGATATTTTTAGCCTCGCTTATGGTATACTCCGGCGCCTTAAGATTTGACATCGCACTTTTTCATTGAAACATAACGAGGAAAATAAATGAGTACGCCTGACTTTTCCACTGCTGAGAATAACCAGGAACTGGCCAACGAAGTCACCTGCCTGAAAGCCATGTTAACGCTGATGCTGCAGGCAATGGGCCAAGCCGATGCAGGGCGCGTGATTCTTAAAATGGAAAAACAGATCGCGCTGATTGAAGATCAATCACAGGCTGCGGTATTTTCCAGCACTGTTAAGCAAATTAAACAGGCCTACCGCCAGTAATAAGAACCCGGCTGACAGCGATGCTCTCAGCCGGGTTTGCGTCTGACACTCAGAACGATGATTTACTCAGATCAGCCCGGTTGCCGCGGCATAACAGGCGATCTGCGTTTTGTTTGGTGCATTAAATTTCTTTTGCATATTTTTCTGGTGAAAGTTAACGGTATTTTCAGAAATCGACAGAATTATCGCTATCTCTGAAGAGGTTTTCCCCTCTGCCGTCCATTTCAATATCTCTTTTTCCCGCTTGCTAAAGCGCATCTCTGGCGCCATGACCATGTCATCTTGCAGCCGCGTCAGTACCGACAAGCTTTCCCGCACAAGTAGTTGCATCCTGAGCTCTACCTCATCGTTTGCAAAGCGACTATTACGGACACTCGCACGCGATACCGATAAAAAACCCAACGCCCGATTAGGCAACATTAAGCATTGCGTCATCCCTTTACGTAAACCGTGATTGCGCGCGGCATCCCACAGGGGCTGTGCATCGCGAAATAAGGTATCGTTCCAGGGTAAATGCCCCTGACTGAAGTTTTCAGGCTTCAGCACCGGATCAATAGCGAAATAATTCTCGGACTGATAATGCGCCACCCATGCTTTGGGATAGGTCGTGTGAAGCGACGTTTTAGGTCGGGTAAAAGGTACGGGATGACGAACACAGAGCGCGTAAAAATCGAACTCTAAATGCTGCGTCTGTTGTTGTAATTCATTATAGACATCCTCTGCCGTCGCCATTTCCTGAAAGCGTAACAGCATACTCCGTCGCCAGGTGAAGAAATCATGACCCTGCATACTAAGTGGTAATACCCCTGAGATTGATAATCATCCAAACATATGAAACAAGCTAACACATAAATGTATTTTATATATGCAAATTATCGGACAAATGGTCAATTACTTGAGCATTACTCAACAACAGCAGGAAGTAAAAGTATTGGGAGTTAATAATAAAGCAATAATTATAAATAGTTATGCGAACAGCACTCGCCAAAAAACAATTTCGACGAGTGCTGCATGCACTATTTATTGCATCAGAAACTTTTCAAGAAACTGACGGGTTCGCGGTTGCTGCGGATGCGTGAATAAGGATTTAGCGGGCCCCTGCTCCACTATCCTTCCTTGATCCATAAATATCGCCCGATCGGCAACGTCGCGCGCAAAGCTCATTTCATGCGTCACTATCACCATGGTGCGTTTTTCCTGCGCCAGCTGGCGGATGGTATTAAGTACCTCACCAACCAGTTCAGGATCAAGCGCGGAGGTCGGTTCATCAAACAGAATCACCTCGGGGCGCATCGCCAACGCCCGGGCAATAGCCACGCGCTGCTGCTGCCCGCCGGACAAACGCCGCGGATAGCTGGTTTCTTTACCAGCTAACCCGACTTTCGCCAGCAGTTCGCGCGCACGGGCTGTCGCTTCGGCTTTCGGTTCGCCTTTAACAATCACCGGACCTTCAATAATGTTTTCCAGCACCGTGCGGTGCGGGAACAAATTAAAGTTCTGGAACACAAAGCCCACGTGCTGGCGCAACTGACGAATCAGACCTTTCTGCTGAGTTAACGAACGCGCGGTATCAATGGTAATCTCACCCACCTTAATGGTGCCCGCCTCCGGTTGCTCCAGCAAATTAATGCTGCGCAGCAGCGTCGTTTTGCCCGAACCGCTCGGCCCGATAATCGCCACAACTTCACCGGGTTTGACGTCAAGATCGATCCCATGCAGCACCGTTTGCCCATGGAATTTTTTGACCAGGTTTCTGACTTCGATAGCACTCATTTCGGCTCTCTCTCCTGGCGATTCAGTTGCTCTTCAAAATAGTTTTGCAGTGCAGAAAGCACCGTCGCCATCACCCAATAAATCAACGAGGCTGCCAGATACATCGTGAATACCTCCAGCGTACGCGAGGTAATCAACTGCGCCTGACGGAACAGTTCCGGTACCTGAATAGTCGCGGCCAGAGAGGTGTCTTTCACCAGACTGATAAAGCTGTTACTCAGCGGTGGGAGCGCAACCCGCGCAGCCTGCGGCAGTATTGCCCGGCGCATGGTTTGCCACCGCGTCATACCAATACTGGCACCCGCTTCCCACTGCCCTTTGTCGATGGAGGAGATTGCCGCACGCAGCGTTTCCGCAGCGTAGGCCGCCGTATTAAGCGATAAGCCAATCATCGCCGCCGGAATAGGATCAAGCTCAATACCAAACTGCGGCAGACCGTAATAGATCATGAACAGCTGAGCAATCAACGGCGTTCCGCGAAAGATAGAGATATAAAAGCGCGCCAGCCAGCGCACAGGCAGCAGCGGCGACAGACGCATCAGCGCCAGGATAAAACCCAGCACGAGGCCAAAGAACATCCCACCGATACTCAGTTGCAGCGTAAACACTGCACCCTTGAGCAGATACGGCAGAGAATCAATCACCAGTTGGATACTTTCATGCATTAGCGTTTTTCTACCTGGTCGTTACACGTGAGGATGGTAGGCAAACAGCGCAGGCGCCCCACCAGTATGAATAAAGAGAATTGGCCCTTCATCCTTGAAGCGTTTCTGGCTGATGCCATCAATCAGACCCGCCATCGCCTTGCCGGTATACACCGGATCCAACAAAATGCCTTCCAGACGCGCCAGCAGTTTTACCGCCTCCATGCCCTCTTCGTTTGGCGTACCGTAGCCCGGCGCATAATAATCGTCCCATAACAGGATTTCCGCTGAGGCCGTCAGTTCCAGCTCCCGGGCAATATCCTGCTGCAGTGCAACAACTTTGGGCTTTTGATCCGCCACGCTGCGTGAGACGGTCACGCCGATGAGTTCGACGTCTGGCATCAATTGCTCCAGGCCCACGGCCAGTCCGGCATGCGTTCCCGCACTGCCCGAGGCCACCACTACGGAAGAGAGCGAAACGGCCCCTTCACACTGTTGGGCAATTTCCAGCGCACTTTCCACATAGCCCAGCGCACCCAGTGCATTGGAGCCCCCAACCGGGATCACATACGGGCGGAACCCTTGCGCTTCAATCCGCGTCGCCAGCGCCTGCAGCTGTGCATTCGGGTCGGTCAGCGCATCGCACATTTCAATTTGCGTATTAAACAAGTCCAGCAGCAGACGGTTGCCATTGGTGAGATAGTTTTCGGCAGTGGTGCCTATCGGATTTTCCAACAGCGCCACGCAGTGCAGGCCAAGCTTAGCGGCGACCGCCGCCGTCTGGCGAACGTGGTTAGACTGAATCGCACCCGCGGTTATCAGCGTATCCGCGCCTTCACGCAGCGCGTCTGCGGCCAGAAACTCCAGCTTACGCAGCTTATTGCCGCCCATAGCCATCGGCGTGACGTCATCGCGTTTAATGAAAATATCGCGCCCGAGATAATCTGAGAGGCGCGGAAGATATTCGAGTGGCGTTGGCGCGCCAATAAATTCCAGACGTGGAAAGCGCGTTAAATTATGCAGCGGCATACAGCCTCCGGTATTCGTTGTTGTGATGTTCTTTTATTATGCACGTTCAGGCGCAATGAAATAAAAAAAGGCGCTGTTAAAGGCGCCTTTTTTCATCAGATGACGATTATTTCGTCACATCTGCTCCAAACCATTTTTCAGACAGAGCTTTCAGTGAACCGTCTTTCTGCATTTCAGCAATGGCTGCATCCACCGCTTTCAGCAGATCTTCATTGCCTTTACGCAGCGCCACGCCGGACTCCTGGCGGGAGAATGCTTCACCGGTAACGGCCAGCGTATCCTTGGTTTTTTTCACCAGATCCAGCGCGGCCAGACGGTCAACCAGGATGGCGTCGATACGACCTACGCGCAGATCCTGATATTTGGTCGGGTCATCATCATAGGTACGAATATCCACGCCCTGCACGTTCTGGCGCAGCCACTCTTCATAGTTGGTTCCCAGACCCACGCCAACTTTTTTACCTTTCAGGTCGGCAGCAGTCTTAATAACGCCTTCATTGCCTTTCTTCACCAGCGCCTGGATACCAGAGACCGTATACGGGGTAGAGAAATCGTATTTTTTCTTACGATCTTCAGAGATAGTCACCTGGTTGATGACCACGTCAATGCGTTTGGAATCAAGAGAAGCCAGCATACCGTCCCATTTGGTCGGCTTCAGAGTGGCTTTCACTCCGAGATGCTTGGCCAGTTCCTCGGCAAACTCCACTTCGAAACCGGTCAGCTTGCCGTCATCGCCCTGAAAACTAAACGGGGGATAGGTCCCTTCCAGGCCCACCAGCAGCGTGCCGCGCTCTTTAACTTTATTTAACAGACCTTCATCTGCATAAGTCTTCACGCTCATTCCGGCGACTAGTGCAACAGCCATTACACCCATCAGAGCCTGACGTCCCAGAAGTGCTAATTTCATAGTTACCCCGAATATTGTCATTAGTGACTATCATTTATGACTACAGTGTAAAGCGTTTGCCGTGATCCACAAACACGACTCTGTTACACCTTATTCGTTTTTAATATATATCAGAACTGGCTGTCCAGGAGGATTTCTGCATATGTCCCATATGCGTATGGGCTTTAAACTGCTCATACTTACGCAAGGCGATGCGGTAATTGTTGGTGCTGGTTTCCGGTAGCCACGGGGCAAGGTTTTCGTCGAGAAACCCTTCCTGCAGCAGATCGTGAGAGATATTTTGTTCGGTCAGATGATTCCCGAGGCGACGCAGGCGCACAACGTATTCGCGTACCGTGCCGTGACTCATTTCGGTCTGCTCGAATAAAAATTGCTTGAAGCCGATAATGTCAAAAAAGTCGCTCTGCTCTTTGCAGTGCAAATCACCACAAAAACGACACAGCGCCACCCACTCTTTTTTCTCCTGTTCCCACTCTGCTTCATTCAGCAACGTGTCCAGTCGGGCGATGGCGATTTTATTCACAATTTGCCCGCGGCGAACCAGCGTGATCCTGTCGAGCAACTTAAAGCAATGGGCGCAATGCGTCTGGCTGTGTTTGAAATCTTTGAGGTAGCGGCTTAGAGGCCGTCTTTTTGATTGCTGCACCGTCATGAGAACTCCTGGTAGTCAATTCGTAATGCGGCATTGTTCAGGGGTAATGATGTACCCCTATAGCTTACCCAGCTTGGTGCGTAGACGTTTGATGGCCTGACTGTGCAACTGGCTAACCCGTGACTCCCCCACTTCCAGTACCGCGCCAATCTCTTTCAGATTCAGCTCTTCCTGGTAGTACAGCGTTAACACCAGCTTTTCGCGTTCCGGCAACGCTTCGATCGCGTCCATCACGCGCTGGCGGAGGTTACCCTCAAGTAGCTGCTGTAACGGGTTTTCCTGCTGATGCTCTTCCGTCACCAGCTCAATACTATCGCCATGCTCTTCCCGCCACTCGTCGTAGGAGAAGAGTTGGCTATTATTGGTATCAAGCAACATCTGACGATATTCTTGCACAGGAATAGCCAGACGCTCCGCCACTTCGGTTTCCGTCGCGTTACGCCCTAATTCCTGCTCCAGTTGCCCCATCGCCTGTGCCACTTCGCGAGCATTGCGCCGAACGCTACGCGGCACCCAATCCCGGCTACGTAGTTCGTCCAGCATCGCTCCACGAATACGCTGCACTGCGTAAGTGGTAAATGCCGTTCCTTGCAAAGCGTCATATCGGTCGACTGCATTCAATAACCCGATGCCGCCCGCTTGTAGCAGGTCATCCAGTTCTACGCTCGCCGGCAAACGCACCTGAAGGCGCAATGCTTCGTGACGCACCAACGGTACATAACGCTGCCACAGCGAGTGTTTATCCATTACACCTTCAGCGGTATACAGTGAATTCACGATAAACAGCCCTGCGTTAAATGAGTTATCGGCATGATTATCCGTTTCTGCAGGGGTTTTAATCGGGTGAATAGTGGGTGAAATGAGGGGTTATTTGGGGGTTACGGGTAAAGCTGAATGTAAAAACCCCGCCAGAGCGGGGTTTGCGCGATAAGTGTAAATTAACGCAGCAGAGACAGAACGTTCTGCGGAACCTGGTTGGCCTGTGCCAGTACAGAGGTACCTGCCTGTTGCAGGATCTGCGCACGTGACATGTTGGACACTTCGGTCGCGTAGTCAGCATCTTCGATACGGCTACGTGCAGAAGACAGGTTGTTGACGGTGTTACCCAGGTTGGTGATAGCAGAATCGAAACGGTTCTGTACCGCACCGAGGTCAGAACGCAGGGCATCAACTTTTGCTAATGCTTTATCGATGGTTTCCAGCGGTTTTTCAGTTGATTGCATCGTTTTAGCTGCATCGGCATTGACAAGAATTGGGCTACCACCTTGCGACTTACCTACATACATAACTTTATTATCAACAGCATTTGTTACCACTCCGTCCTTGCTTACGTTGTAGTCTTGTCCATCAACGACTAAAGAACTACCGGTTTTCTTGCCATTTTTGATGTCAAGGTCAGAAACCGTTGCAGCTTTATTACTTACTTGTTCCGTAGTAAGCGTTCCAGCCGCTGTTTTATAGATAGGTTTATCTGTAGCCAAACTTGCGGCTGTCCCTGCAGCAGCCGTACTACCTGAGATAGTAAATTCTACTTTTTCATTATTGATTGTAGCTTCATATGTACCATTACCGTTCGTGGTAGTAGCACTTGTTACCTTATATTCAATACCTTTGAGGGTGAAAGTTGCGTTCTGAGCTTTACCCTGACCAGCAGCGGCTAATGCTGTAGCATCAACGCCTGGACCCGAGACTTTAGTATCGCTTGAAGTAGTCAGTGACCCATCTACTGCGCTAATGTACATCGAATTACCGGTGTTATCCTGAACAGCACCACTTTCAATGTTAACTGTATAAGTGTCACCAGCAACATCATAGTTGTCAGTACCGGTAGCTTTGAATTTAGAAACTAAATCACTAGCGGTTGCTTTTGTAGCTCCATTAATATTGAAACCATCTAATCCAAGTGTTTTAGCATCAATTTTTGCCAAATTAATCGTGATAGTTTCACCATCGTTAGCGCCTACCTGGATTTTCATCTCGTTATTCTCAGCCAGCACTTTCACGCCGTTGAACTGAGTCTGATCTGAAACACGATCAATTTCTTCCAGACGTTGAGTAATTTCAGCCTGAATCGAAGACAGATCGCTGTCAGAGTTGGTACCGTTAGTTGCCTGAACGGACAGTTCACGTACACGCTGCAGGTTGTTGTTGATTTCGTTCAACGCTCCTTCTGTAGTCTGTGCAACAGAAATACCGTCGTTGGCGTTACGGGAAGCCTGAGTCAGACCTTTGATGTTAGAGGTGAAACGGTTAGCAATCGCCTGACCAGCGGCATCGTCTTTCGCGCTGTTGATGCGCAGACCAGAGGACAGACGTTCGATAGCGGAACTCAGAGAAGACTGAGATTTGTTCAGGTTGTTCTGGGTCAACAGCGACAGGCTGTTTGTATTGATGACTTGTGCCATGATCTTTTCCTTATCAATTACAACTTGATGTTATTGGGCTGTTGCCCACGGTTTCTCACCGTAACCCATGTATCGGCACCTTAATTTCGAACTTTAGAAAATTTTTACTTTCCGCCCTCTTTTTTCTTAGCCCCAGAAATACCCGCAATATGCCCCACTATTCTGCGCATTATTTTTGCAAAACTATTATTAAACTTTGCGCGCAGATTGCCGATAACCCGCTTAACTACTGTTTGCAATCACAAGGAATTAGGCATGCCTTCATTTACATCACTGGGCGTTGGCTCAAACTTACCGCTGGATACATTGCTGACAAACCTGACGACCGCTGAAAAAAAGCGCTTAAACCCAATTACTCAACAGCAAAGCGCTAATACGGCACGTCTGACCGCCTACGGCACCTTAAAAAGTGCGCTGGAAAAATTTCAGACAGCTAACACTGCATTAAATAAACCAGAACTATTTAGAAGTACAAACGTTACCAGCAGTACAGAAGACCTAAAAGTATCGACAGAAGCGGGCGCTGCACCAGGAATTTACACTATTAGCGTAACGCAACTGGCGAAAGCGCAATCATTGAGTACCACCGCAGATATAAAATCGACCAAAGATGCCCTGGGTGATACCTCCGCGGAAACACGCACTATTAAAATTGAGCAACCAGGTCGTAAAGAACCGCTGGAGATTAAGCTTAAAAGCAACCAAACCTCCCTCGACGATATCAGTAAAGCGATTAACGATGCGGACAGCGGAATCTCAGCCAGTGTCGTGAAGGTAAAAGACGATGAATATCGCTTAGTTCTGACTGCTGCTGAAGGTACGGAAAGTAAAATGTCCATTTCCGTTGACGGTGATAGCAAGCTGAATGACCTGCTGGCATATGACAGCAAGACAGGCAATGGCAAGTTGGAGCAATTAGTTGGTGCAGAGAACGCTCAATTAACAATGAATGGCATCAAAATTGAGCGTCAGAGCAATAAAATTACCGATGCGCCACAGGGGGTGACGCTTGAACTGACCAAAGAAGTCACCGACGCACGGGTAACGGTCACCAAAAGCGATGAAAAAGCTACCGAAGCGATTAAAGGTTGGGTAGACGCCTATAACTCCCTCATTGATACCTTTAACACCCTAACCAAATATACTGAAGTCGATCCTGGCGCAGAGGCACAAGATAAAAATAACGGCGCACTGGTCGGCGATAGCGTTGTTCGTACGATTCAAACAGGTATCCGTGCGCAGTTTGCCAACACAAATAGTGAAGGCGTTTTTAAAACCCTGAATGAAATCGGTATTACTTCAGACGGTACGACAGGCAAGCTCAAGATTGATGATACTAAACTAAAAAAAGCTCTGGACGAAAACACCGCCTCAGTACGTGAGCTATTGGTTGGCGACGGTAAAGAAACCGGTATTACCACTAAAATTGCTACTGAAGTGAAAGGATATCTGGCCGATGACGGCGTTATCGACAGCGCACAAGATAATATTAACGCCACGCTGAAAAAACTGACTAAGCAGTATTTATCAGTAAGTGCCAGTATTGAAGACACGGTTGCACGTTATACGGCTCAGTTTACCCAACTTGATACCATGATGAGCAAACTGAATAACACCAGTACCTATCTGAGCCAACAATTTACGGCGATGAGTAATTCCTGATAACACGAGGTAAGTATGTATACCGCGAGCGGTACCAAAGCTTATGCACAGGTCAGCATAGAGAGTGGCGTGATGAGCGCAAATCCGCATCAGCTGATTGAAATGTTGTTTGATGGCGCGAACAGCGCCCTGGTGCGCGCTCGCCTGTTTATGCAACAGGGTGATATCGTCGCCAAAGGTGAAGCGTTAAGTAAAGCCATTAATATTATCGACAATGGCCTGAAGGCAGGACTTGATCAAGAGAATGGCGGCGAAATCGCCACCAGTCTGTCTTCACTGTACGACTATATGATTCGCCGTTTACTGCAAGCTAACTTGCGTAATGATTGTCAGGCCATTGAAGAAGTCGAAGGGTTACTCGGCAACATTGCAGATGCCTGGAAACAGATCTCACCGAAAGCATCTTCCCAGGAGTCTCGTTAATGACCTCAGCCGTGGAGTTTATCAACCGTTGGCAGCGCATCGCGCTGCTCAGTCACTCACTGCTGGAACTGGCGCAGCGCGGTGAATGGGACCTTTTACTGGAACAGGAAGTTACCTATCTGCAAAGTATTGAAGTGGTCATGGAAGAGCAAACTCCACCAGGCATTACGCGAAGTATTCAGGATTTAGTGGCCGGGTACATTAAACAGACGCTGGATAACGAACAACTGCTCAAAACATTGTTGCAGCAGCGTCTGGATGAACTCAGCAATCTCATCGGTCAGTCGACGCGCCAAAAGACGCTAAATAACGCTTATGGCCGTCTTTCCGGCATGCTGTTAGTTCCCGACGCCCCCACTGCCCCACAATAATTTCCCGTCTCGTCTGAATAATCTTCCATACTCCAGAGGTCGGCCAAACGACTTCTGGAGCACGGAAGATGAAAAATCCCACGTTATTGCAGTATTTTCACTGGTATTACCCCGAGGGCGGTCAACTCTGGCCCGAACTTGCCGAACGCGCAGGTGGACTCAATGACATCGGCATCAATATGGTGTGGTTACCTCCCTCTTATAAAGGCGCATCCGGCGGCTATTCCGTTGGCTACGACTCCTACGATCTGTTTGATCTGGGCGAATTCGACCAAAAGGGAACCATCGCTACCAAATATGGCGATAAAAACCAGCTGCTGGCGGCGATAGACGCGCTAAAACACAATGATATTGCCGTACTGCTCGACGTGGTGGTTAACCACAAAATGGGCGCAGATGAAAAAGAGAATATTCGTGTCCAGCGGGTTAACGCCGAGGATCGCACGCAAATAGACGATGAGATCGTCGAATGCGAAGGCTGGACGCGCTACACCTTCCCTGCCCGCGCAGGCAAGTACTCGCAATTCATTTGGGACTTTAAATGCTTCAGCGGTATTGACCATATCGAAAACCCAACCGAAGACGGCATTTTTAAAATCGTGAACGACTACACCGGCGAAGGCTGGAACGATCAGGTTGATGATGAGTTGGGTAATTTTGATTATCTGATGGGCGAAAACATCGATTTTCGCAATCACGCCGTAACTGAGGAGATCAAATACTGGGCGCGTTGGGTGATGGAGCAAACCCAGTGTGACGGCTTTCGTTTAGATGCCGTGAAACATATTCCGGCATGGTTTTATAAAGAGTGGATTGAGCATGTGCAGGAAGTCGCCCCCAAGCCGCTGTTTATCGTCGCGGAATACTGGTCGCATGAAGTCGACAAGCTGCAAACCTACATTAATCAGGTGGAGGGGAAAACTATGCTATTCGACGCCCCTTTACAGATGAAATTCCACGAAGCCTCCCGTCAGGGACGCGATTACGACATGAGTCAGATTTTCACCGACACCCTGGTGGAAGCCGACCCGTTTCATGCCGTCACGCTGGTGGCTAATCACGACACTCAGCCCTTGCAGGCGCTGGAAGCCCCTGTCGAACCGTGGTTTAAGCCGCTGGCCTATGCGCTGATCCTGTTGCGCGAAAACGGCGTACCGTCGGTGTTTTATCCTGACCTCTACGGGGCACATTACGAAGATACTGGCGGAGATGGCGAAACCTATCCTATCGACATGCCGATCATTGAACAGCTTGATGAACTGATCCTCGCGCGCCAGCGCTTCGCGCACGGCGTACAGACGCTCTTTTTCGATCACCCTAACTGTATCGCTTTTAGCCGCAGCGGAACGGACGAGGATCCCGGCTGTGTGGTTGTTCTGTCTAACGGCGATGACGGGGAAAAGACCATCAATCTCGGTGCGAATTACGGGAATAAAACCTGGCGCGACTATCTGGGAAATCGCGAAGAAAGCGTGGTCACCGATGAAAACGGTGAAGCGACGTTTTATTGTAACGGCGGGAGCGTCAGCGTGTGGGTGATTGAAGACGTGTTATAAAGCTCAACCCCGGTGGCCGTTGGCTACCGGGGCGTATAGCTTATGGCAATGGCGTTGCCAGCGGCGTTTTCTTTAGCGCATCAGCACATTCCTGTGTCGGACGGTCAACCCGCTGCAGCGTCATACCGTCATATTCCAGCGTATTGCCTTCACGCTCAATCTCATACAGCTCGCGTTTCACCGTCACGTTGGTGAGATCGCCAGAGATCATCGTCAGTTTCCCCGGCAGCGCGATCACTCGCTGCCACTGGCGACAATCCAGCGTGTCGCCCTCTTTTGTTACCACCAGGCTGGCAATCGCTTCCGGGCTCACCAGACTGCGTTGCGGACCTTTTGACTGCCAGTATCCTTCCAGACCGGCTGGCGCTGGCGTTTTCACCACGTCGTTATAATTTTCTACTTCGGCGCATCCGGTAAGCGCCAGAAATACAGCAACGATTGCTAATTTTTTCATCATTCATCCTGCATGCGAAGAAAATGGGATTGTGGCATTAAAGGCCTGATGTCGCCAGCCTTTCGGCAGCGTCGAGAAAGATTGATCCAGACGGTGTTACCTCTTATTACTCATAGTCAAAAATTCTGATCGGTGTAGTATCCACACTTCTTGTTACATACCTTCTGAGTTCAGAGGCACAACGCATGTCATGGCAACACTTCAAACAGGCCTGGTTAATTAAATTTTGGGCCCCCGCCCCTGCGGTCATCGCAGCGGGTATTCTCTCTACTTATTATTTCGGCATTACGGGAACCTTCTGGGCCGTTACCGGCGAATTCACTCGCTGGGGTGGTCAAATCCTGCAACTGTTTGGCGTTCACGCCGAAGAATGGGGATACTACAAGCTGATCCATCTCGAAGGCTCACCCCTGACCCGCATTGACGGCATGATGATCCTCGGTATGTTCGGTGGATGTTTTGCTGCCGCATTGTGGGCAAACAACGTCAAATTACGCATGCCGCGCAGTCGGGTGCGCATTATGCAGGCGATAGTCGGCGGAATGATTGCCGGATTCGGCGCCCGGCTGGCAATGGGCTGTAACCTGGCCGCATTCTTCACCGGTATTCCACAGTTCTCGCTACACGCCTGGTTTTTCGCCCTGGCAACGGCTATTGGCTCATGGTTTGGCGCACGCTTTACCCTGCTGCCAATGTTTCGTATTCCGGTCAAAATGCAGAAAGTCTCCGCCGCTTCTCCGTTAACGCAAAAGCCAGATCAGGCCCGTCGCCGTTTCCGCCTCGGCATGCTGGTGTTTATCGCCATGATCGGCTGGGCGCTACTCACTGCGATGGATAAGCCCAAACTTGGTTTGGCCATGCTGTTCGGCGTCGGGTTCGGGCTGCTGATTGAGCGGGCGCAAATCTGCTTCACCTCCGCCTTCCGCGACCTGTGGATTTCCGGTCGCACCCATATGGCGAAAGCGATCATCTTCGGGATGGCGGTCAGCGCCATCGGTATCTTTAGCTACGTACAACTGGGCGTCGAGCCTAAAATCATGTGGGCAGGTCCGAATGCGGTGATCGGCGGCTTGCTGTTCGGCTTCGGCATTGTTCTGGCGGGCGGGTGTGAAACGGGCTGGATGTACCGCGCCGTTGAAGGCCAGGTGCATTACTGGTGGGTGGGTCTGGGCAACGTTATTGGCTCGACCATTCTGGCCTACTACTGGGATGCTTTTGCTCCCGCGCTTGCCACCAGTTGGGACAAAGTGAATCTGCTCAACACCTTCGGCCCGCTCGGTGGCCTGCTGGTAACCTATCTGCTGTTATTTACCGCGCTGATGCTCATCATCGGCTGGGAAAAACGCTTCTTCCGTCGCGCTGGGCTGACGCCTGCCAAGGAGTCTGTATGAAAAATATCGTGCCTGATTATCGCCTCGATATGGTCGGCGAGCCGTGCCCGTATCCGGCTGTCGCCACACTGGAAGCGATGCCGCAATTGAAGAAAGGTGAGATTCTGGAAGTGGTGAGCGATTGCCCGCAGTCAATCAACAATATTCCACTGGATGCGCGTAATCACGGCTACACGGTGCTGGATATTCAGCAGGATGGTCCAACGATTCGTTATTTAATTCAGAAGTAATGCGATTCTCCCGTTGCCCGACGCAGCGGGAGAATGTTCGGCTTGCTACACCTGCATCGACATCACTTCCTGATACGCCGACACCAGTTTGTTGCGCACCTGGATCCCCATCTGCATCGATACCGACGCTTTTTGCATATCGGTCATCACATCGTTCAGCGCAATACCCGGTTCACCGAGGGTAAATTTCTCAGCCTGCACACGGGACGCGGTTTGTACATCGCTGATCCTGTCTAACGCCGCATGCAGTTGACCGGCAAAGCTCACGGTCGGTTGTGGCTGCATATCCTGCATTTTTGCTGACATCGCCGTGGTCTGTAGCTGGCTGATGACCCCTTCAATCCCCTGTATTGCCGACATTCTGATCCCCTGGATAATTTTTTACGTAGTTGAGATTACCAGTTAGTCAATAAGATAAAGGCGTTAAATAACGATAAAAAACCACGGTTTTTAACGCATAGAAAAATTCGAAACCGCAAATAATGAGACCGTCAATTTTTCGAGTTTGCTGACCCGGGAGTGAGTCTTGTTCCACTTTGCAAAAAACGCCGTCCACGATAAGCCACGAGGTGCGAGATGAGTGCGACAGCATCGACTGCAACCCAGCTTAAACCTCTCGAGTGGTTAAACCGCCTGCGCGCGAATCCCAGAATTCCTCTGATTGTGGCGGGAGCCGCTGCCGTCGCGATCATCGTGGCGATGGTCCTGTGGGCCAAAGCGCCTGACTACCGCACGCTGTTCAGCAATCTTTCCGATCAGGATGGTGGCGCGATCGTCACCCAACTGACGCAGATGAACGTTCCCTATCGTTTTACTGAGGGAAGCGGCGCCATTGAAGTTCCTGCCGATAAAGTCCACGAACTGCGTTTACGTCTGGCGCAGCAAGGTCTGCCCAAAGGCGGCGCGGTGGGTTTTGAACTGCTGGATCAGGAAAAGTTTGGTATCAGCCAGTTTAGCGAGCAGGTCAACTACCAGCGCGCGCTGGAAGGTGAATTAGCCCGTACGATTGAAACGTTGGGACCGGTAAAACGCGCCCGCGTGCATCTGGCTATGCCGAAACCGTCGCTGTTTGTGCGTGAGCAAAAAGCGCCTTCAGCCTCCGTCACCGTCAACCTGGAGCCGGGTCGCGCGCTGGATGAAGGTCAGATCAGTGCGGTCACGCATCTGGTTTCCAGCGCTGTTGCAGGCTTGCCGCCGGGCAACGTTACGCTGGTCGACCAGGCGGGTCATCTGTTAACCCAGTCAAATACCAGTAGCCGCGATCTTAACGATGCGCAGCTGAAATACGCCAGCGACGTCGAAGGCCGCGTTCAGCGTCGTATCGAATCGATTCTGTCGCCAATTGTCGGCAACGGTAACGTACATGCGCAGGTCACCGCGCAGCTGGATTTTGCCAACAAAGAGCAAACCGAAGAACAGTACCGTCCAAACGGTGATGAGTCCCAGGCCGTGCTGCGTTCTCGTCAGTTGAACGTCAGTGAGCAGGTCGGTAGCGGAGCACCAGGCGGCGTCCCGGGCGCGTTGTCAAATCAGCCCGCTCCGGCAAATACTGCGCCAATCGCCAACCCACCCGCTAATCAGCAAAACGCGCAAAATACGCAAAACGCACAGACGGCGAATAACAGTAATAATGCCGCCCCGCGCAATACTCAGCGCAATGAAACCAGCAACTATGAAGTTGACCGCACCATTCGCCATACCAAAATGAACGTTGGCGATGTGCAGCGTCTCTCGGTGGCTGTCGTGGTCAACTACAAAACGTTACCAGACGGCAAACCGTTGCCGTTAACCGCCGAGCAGATGAAACAGATTGAGGATCTGACCCGCGAAGCGATGGGATTCTCCGACAAACGTGGCGATACCCTGAACGTGGTGAACTCTCCCTTCACGGCGACCGACGATTCCATGGGCGAGCTACCGTTCTGGAAACAGCCGTTCTTTATTGACCAGTTAATGTCCGCAGGTCGTTGGTTGCTGGTTCTGCTGGTGGCGTGGATCCTGTGGCGGAAAGCCGTTCGTCCGCAGTTGGTCCGTCGCAGCGAAGAAGCGAAAGCCGTACAAGAACAAACGCGTGTCCGTCAGGAAACCGAAGAAGCGGTAGAAGTTCGCCTCAGCAAAGACGAACAAACCCAGCAGCGTCGTACTAATCAGCGTCTGGGAGCAGAAGTCATGAGTCAGCGTATTCGTGAAATGTCAGATAACGATCCGCGCGTCGTGGCGCTGGTCATTCGCCAGTGGATGAGCAACGATCATGAGTAATCTTACCGGTACCGATAAAAGCGTCATCCTGCTGATGACCATTGGCGAAGATCGCGCGGCGGAGGTGTTTAAGCACCTTTCCACGCGCGAAGTTCAGGCGCTCAGTACGGCGATGGCGAATGTACGCCAGATTTCCAACAAGCAGTTGACGGAAGTGCTGGCCGAATTTGAACAAGAAGCCGAACAGTTTGCCGCGCTGAATATCAACGCCAACGAATATCTGCGCTCCGTGCTGGTGAAAGCGCTGGGCGAAGAACGTGCCTCCAGTCTGCTGGAAGATATTCTGGAAACCCGCGATACCACCAGCGGCATTGAAACGCTTAACTTTATGGAGCCGCAAAGCGCCGCCGACCTTATCCGCGACGAGCATCCGCAGATTATCGCCACCATTCTGGTGCACCTCAAGCGGGGCCAGGCTGCCGATATACTGGCGCTGTTCGACGAGCGTTTACGTCACGACGTGATGCTGCGTATCGCCACTTTTGGCGGCGTACAGCCTGCCGCACTGGCAGAACTGACCGAGGTTCTCAACGGCCTGCTCGATGGCCAGAACCTCAAGCGCAGCAAAATGGGCGGCGTGAGAACGGCGGCAGAAATTATCAACCTGATGAAAACCCAGCAGGAAGAAGCGGTTATTACCGCCGTACGCGAATTCGACGGCGAGCTGGCGCAGAAAATTATCGACGAGATGTTCCTGTTCGAGAACCTGGTGGATGTCGACGATCGCAGTATCCAGCGCCTGCTGCAGGAAGTAGATTCCGAATCGTTGCTGATTGCCCTGAAAGGTGCCGAACAGCCGCTGCGCGAGAAGTTCCTGCGCAACATGTCGCAACGTGCTGCCGATATTCTGCGCGACGACCTCGCCAACCGCGGTCCGGTGCGTTTGTCGCAGGTGGAAAACGAACAGAAAGCCATTCTGCTTATTGTGCGTCGTCTGGCGGAAACCGGCGAGATGGTGATAGGCAGCGGCGAGGATACCTATGTCTAACGAACTGCCGTGGAAAGTCTGGACCCCGGACGACCTCGCCCCACCGATGGCGGAGTTCGTACTGGCTGACCACAGCGAAACCCCGCTGTCAGAAGAAACAGCAGAACCAGAGCTTTCCGCAGAGCAACAGCTTGAACAGCAGCTCGCACAGCTGCAACTGCAGGCCCATGAGCAAGGTTATAACGCGGGTCTGGCGGAAGGTCGACAAAAAGGCCACGAACAAGGTTATCAGGAAGGCCTGAGTCAGGGGCTGGAGCAAGGCCAGAACCAGGCGCGCGCTCAGCATGCGCCGATCCATGCCCGCATGCAGCAACTGGTGAGCGAGTTTCAGAATACGCTGGACGCACTGGACAGCGTCATTGCCTCGCGTCTGATGCAAATGGCGCTGGAAGCTGCGCGTCAGGTTATAGGTCAGACGCCTATTGTGGATAACGCTGCGCTGATTAAACAAATCCAACAGCTGTTGCAGCAAGAACCGCTGTTTAGCGGTAAACCGCAGCTACGCGTACATCCGGACGATCTCCAGCGTGTAGAAGAAATGCTCGGTGCGACCCTCAGCCTGCACGGCTGGCGGCTGCGCGGCGATCCGACGCTGCATCACGGCGGCTGTAAAGTCTCAGCCGATGAAGGCGATCTGGATGCCAGCGTCGCCACGCGCTGGCAAGAACTCTGCCGTCTGGCAGCGCCGGGAGTCGTGTAATGACCACTCGCCTGACTCGCTGGCTCAACACGCTGGACAGCTTCGAAGAGAAAATGTCGCTACTGCCTGCGGTGCGCCGTTACGGTCGCCTGACCCGCGCCACTGGGCTGGTGCTGGAGGCCACTGGATTACAGTTGCCGCTGGGCGCCACCTGCGTTATTGAACGCCAGGACGGCAACGAAACCCAGGAGGTCGAAAGTGAAGTCGTGGGCTTTAACGGTCAGCGTCTGTTTCTGATGCCCCTCGAAGAGGTTGAAGGCGTTCTGCCCGGCGCACGCGTGTACGCAAAAAACATTGCCGGAGAAGGCCTGCAAAGCGGGAAGCAATTACCGCTTGGCCCTGCATTGCTGGGTCGGGTGCTGGACGGGAGCGGCAAACCGCTCGACGGTCTGCCCGCCCCGGATACCACCGAAACCGGGGCGCTGATTACGCCGCCGTTTAACCCGCTACAACGCACCGCGATTGAACACGTCCTGGATACCGGCGTACGCCCCATCAACGCGTTGTTAACCGTCGGTCGCGGTCAGCGTATGGGACTTTTCGCGGGTTCCGGTGTCGGTAAAAGCGTTCTGCTCGGCATGATGGCGCGCTATACCCAGGCCGATGTTATCGTCGTCGGTCTGATTGGCGAACGTGGTCGCGAAGTTAAAGATTTTATTGAAAATATTCTCGGTACCGACGGTCGTGCGCGCTCGGTGGTGATTGCCGCTCCCGCAGATGTCTCGCCGCTGTTACGTATGCAAGGCGCGGCCTATGCCACGCGTATCGCCGAAGATTTTCGCGATCGTGGACAGCACGTATTGCTGATTATGGATTCCCTCACCCGCTATGCGATGGCGCAACGTGAGATCGCGCTGGCGATCGGAGAGCCGCCGGCAACGAAAGGTTATCCCCCCTCAGTATTCGCCAAATTACCGGCACTGGTCGAACGTGCCGGGAACGGTATTCACGGCGGCGGTTCCGTTACCGCGTTTTACACGGTACTGACCGAAGGTGACGACCAGCAGGACCCCATTGCGGATTCCGCGCGCGCGATTCTGGACGGCCACATTGTGCTGTCCCGTCATCTGGCCGAAGCGGGTCACTATCCGGCCATCGATATTGAAGCCTCGATCAGCCGCGCCATGACCGCGCTTATTAGTGAACAACACTATGCGCGGGTACGTAACTTTAAACAGCTGCTATCCAGCTTCCAGCGCAACCGCGATCTGGTCAGCGTGGGGGCGTATGCCAAAGGCAGCGATCCCATGCTGGATAAAGCCATCGCCCTATGGCCACAACTGGAAGCATTCTTACAGCAAGGCATTTTTGAACGGGCGGACTGGGAAGATTCTCTGCACGCGTTAGAACTGATTTTCCCTGGTGTGTGAGTAAGCAGGAGAGCATAGGTCATGGCACAACATGGTGCATTAGCCACACTGAAAGACCTGGCTGAAAAAGAGGTAGATGACGCCGCTGTCTTATTGGGAGAGATGCGTCGTGGCTGTCAGCAGGCGGAAGAGCAGTTGAAAATGCTGATCGATTATCAGCATGAGTACCGCAACAATCTGAACAGTGACATGGGTCAGGGTATTACCAGTAATCGCTGGATCAATTACCAACAATTTATTCAGACGCTGGAAAAAGCGATTGAGCAACACCGCCAACAGCTCAATCAGTGGACGCAGAAAGTAGACCAGGCATTGAACAGTTGGCGCGACAAAAAACAACGTTTACAGGCGTGGCAGACTCTGCAGGACAGACAAACCTCGGCGGCGTTACTGGCCGAAAACCGCCTGGATCAGAAAAAAATGGATGAATTTGCTCAGCGTGCAGCTATGAGGAAACCCGAATGATTACTTTACCCCAACTGATTACCACCGACACCGACGTAGCCGCAGGTCTTCAGTCAGGCAAAGCGGTTGATTCACCCGAGGATTTTTTAGCGCTGCTGGCGGGTGCATTAGGTGCGGACAACGCGCAGGGTAAAGACGCCCCGCTGTCGTTTGCCGACTTACAGGCGGCCGGTAGCAAACTACAAAAAGGGTTATTGCAAAAAAATGGCGATTCAGCACCGTCGCTCAAGTTGACCGAACTACTGGCGCAAAAAGAGATGCACACTGATGCTTCTCTTGTCGACATGACAGACGCCCAGCAACTGTTGTCTGCCCTCACGCCCTCACTGAAAGTTAATGCCCTGACGACTCTGGGCAAAGTCGCTCAGCAGGATGAAAAAAACACCGCACTGAGCGATGAGGATCTCGCCAACCTGAGCGCGTTGTTCGCCATGCTGCCAGGACAACCGCAGACCACGCCTGCCGTCGACAGCGCGCCAGCCCCCGTTGATGCAACGCTTTCGGCGTTGTCACGAGGCTCGGTACACAGCGCTATCGCCGATAATGCTGGCGAATTGCTGCCAGGTGATGCCAAAAAAGGCAAAGCGGATATTGCAACGCCTGCCAGCAGCGTAGATCAGACAAACAATCCGACATTAACCCCGTTGACGGCAGCGGCGACGACCAGAGCGGAAATTGAAAGCTCCCCTTCGCCGACCAGCATTGGCATGACGACAGCGCCGTTAAGTGGCCCGCAGTCCCACGCTCAGCCGTTACCGACCGCCGCACCTGTGCTAAGCGCACCATTGGGTAGCCAGGAATGGCAGCAATCACTAAGCCAGCACGTCACTCTGTTTACTCGCCAGGGCCAGCAAAGCGCAGAACTGCGTCTGCATCCACAGGATCTGGGCCAGGTGCACATTTCCCTCAAGCTGGATGACAATCTCGCGCAGTTGCAAATGGTATCGCCACACAGTCACGTGCGCGCTGCGCTGGAAGCTGCGTTACCGATGCTGCGTACGCAGTTGGCTGAAAGCGGGATCCAGCTTGGGCAAAGCAGTATCAGTAGTGAAAGCTTTGCCGGTAATCAGCAGTCTTCCGGGCAGCAACAGCAGGCGGGTCGCGCCCAGGGACAAGACATTTTTGCCGCTGAAGATGACGCCGTACTGGCAGCGCCCGCCTCACTGCAAGCCGCAGCACGCGGTGATGGAGCAGTAGACATCTTCGCCTAACGCCAGAGGTAGCATGATTATCCGCGTCTTTTCCACGCTTTGTCGTGGACAGGACACGGGATAATCAGCCCATAAGCTGTACCGAAACAGGAAGCCCGTATCTGATGACTGACTCCGCGATTAACAAAAAAAGTAAACGCGCTATTTGGATCCCTCTGCTGGTATTGATTACCCTCGCCGCCTGCGCAACTGCGGGTTATAGCTACTGGCGTATGCAGCAGCAGCCGTCCGCCAGCGTCAAAGCGGAACCGGCTCCACCGCCAGCCCCGGTATTCTTTGCGCTGGATACCTTTACCGTCAATCTGGGTGATGCGGACCGTGTACTGTATATCGGTATCACGCTGCGCATGAAAGACGAGGCAACGCGTTCACGTCTTAACGAATATCTGCCGGAAGTGCGCAGCCGCTTGCTGCTGCTGTTCTCTCGTCAGAACGCGGCTACGCTCGCCACCGAAGAAGGTAAGCAACAGCTCATTGCCGCCATCAAAGAGACGCTCGCGACTCCGCTCGTTGTTGGGCAACCCAAACAGGTTGTCACCGACGTTCTTTATACAGCTTTTATTCTGCGGTAAAGACATGGGCGACAGTATTCTTTCTCAGGCTGAAATCGACGCATTGCTTAATGGCGATAGCGAAACTAAAGACGAACCCATTTCCGGTATCGCAAAAGAAAGCGATATTCGTCCTTACGATCCCAACACCCAGCGCCGCGTGGTACGTGAGCGTTTACAGGCGCTGGAGATCATTAACGAACGCTTCGCGCGCCAGTTCCGTATGGGGTTATTTAACCTGTTGCGCCGTAGCCCGGATATTACCGTGGGTGCGATCCGTATCCAGCCATACCACGAGTTTGCACGCAACTTACCGGTTCCGACCAACCTGAACTTAATCCACCTGAAGCCGCTGCGCGGTACGGGTCTGGTGGTGTTCTCACCGAGTCTGGTATTTATCGCCGTCGATAACCTCTTCGGCGGTGATGGCCGCTTCCCGACGAAAGTGGAAGGCCGTGAATTTACCCATACCGAACAGCGCGTTATCAACCGCATGCTGAAGCTGGCGCTGGAAAGCTACAGCGACGCGTGGAAGGCCATCAATCCGCTGGAAGTGGAATACGTTCGTTCCGAGATGCAGGTGAAATTTACCAATATCACCACGTCTCCTAACGACATCGTGGTCAATACCCCATTCCACGTTGAAATTGGCAACCTGACCGGTGAATTTAACATCTGTCTGCCATTCAGCATGATTGAACCGTTGCGTGAGCTGCTGGTGAACCCGCCGCTGGAAAACTCGCGTAATGAAGATCAGAACTGGCGCAATAATCTGGTGCGTCAGGTTCAGCATTCTGAGCTGGAGCTGGTGGCAAACTTTGCTGACATTCCGCTGCGGCTATCCCAGATTTTAAAACTGAAACCCGGCGATGTACTGCCGATTGAAAAACCCGACCGCATTATTGCTCATGTGGACGGCGTGCCTGTACTGACCAGCCAGTATGGCACGGTGAACGGTCAGTATGCGTTACGCGTAGAACATCTGATAAACCCGATTTTGAATTCGCTGAATGAGGAACAGCCCAAATGAGTGATATGAATAATCCGTCCGATGAGAACACTGGTGCATTGGACGATCTGTGGGCTGACGCGTTAAACGAGCAAAAAACCACGCCCACCAAAAGTGCGGCCGATGCGGTATTCCAGCAGTTAGGTGGCGGCGACGTCAGCGGTGCCTTGCAGGACATCGACCTGATCATGGACATTCCGGTCAAACTGACCGTCGAATTGGGCCGAACCCGCATGACCATCAAAGAACTGCTGCGTCTGACGCAGGGTTCGGTCGTCGCGTTGGATGGGCTGGCGGGCGAGCCGCTGGATATCCTGATCAACGGTTACCTGATTGCCCAGGGTGAAGTGGTGGTTGTCGCAGACAAATACGGCGTACGTATCACCGACATTATTACCCCATCTGAACGCATGCGCCGTCTGAGCCGTTAATCATGAATACCCAGGCTACAGTTTCTCAGCCAGCCGCCGTACCCAGCTCACCGCTGGTTCAGGTAAGCGGCGCGCTGCTTGGGATCATCGTATTGATCCTGGCTGCAGCCTGGGTGATTAAGCGTATGGGGTTTGCCCCCAAAAGCGCCGGTACGCGCGGACTGAAAGTTGCGGCAAGTACCTCACTGGGTCCACGTGAGCGCGTGGTGATTGTTGAGGTTGAAGATGCGCGCCTGGTACTGGGCGTCACGGCCTCGCAAATTAACGTGCTGCACACCCTGCCCCCGGCGCCTGCTGATGCAGAAGAAAAACCGGCCTCCCCCGCGGATTTCCAGGCCATGATGAAGAGTTTGCTTAAGCGTCCCGGGAGATCCTGATGCGCCGTTTGTTATCCATCACGCTGGCAGGCTTATGGCTTTTCAGCCCAGTAGCCCTCGCTCAGCTCCCGGGTCTGGTTAGCCAGCCGCTGCCTGGCGGCGGACATAGCTGGTCTTTACCCGTGCAAACGCTGGTGTTTATCACCTCGCTGACGTTCCTGCCCGCCATTTTATTGATGATGACCAGCTTCACCCGCATCATCATCGTTTTCGGTCTGTTACGAAATGCGCTGGGAACCCCTTCGGCCCCCCCGAACCAGGTGCTACTGGGCCTGGCGCTATTTTTGACCTTTTTCATCATGTCGCCGGTAATCGACAAAATCTACGTCGACGCATATCAGCCGTTCAGCGAAGAGAAAATCTCTATGCAGGAAGCCATGGAGAAAGGCGCACAGCCGCTGCGCGAGTTTATGTTGCGCCAGACCCGTGAAGCCGATCTGGCACTCTTCGCGCGCTTAGCAAACAGCGGTCCCCTACAGGGACCAGAAGCCGTACCGATGCGGATTTTGCTTCCAGCCTATGTCACCAGCGAGCTGAAGACGGCATTCCAGATAGGCTTTACCATTTTTATTCCGTTTCTGATTATCGACCTGGTCATCGCCAGCGTGCTGATGGCGCTCGGGATGATGATGGTCCCCCCGGCCACGATCGCGCTACCGTTCAAGCTGATGCTGTTTGTGTTGGTAGACGGTTGGCAGTTGCTTGTCGGCTCGCTAGCTCAAAGCTTTTACAGTTAGAGGCGCGAAATGACACCTGAATCGGTCATGATGATGGGCACAGAGGCGATGAAAGTCGCCCTGGCCCTTGCCGCGCCTTTGCTGTTGGTCGCCCTCGTCACAGGTCTTATCATCAGTATTTTGCAGGCGGCGACCCAGATAAACGAAATGACGCTGTCCTTCATTCCCAAAATTGTCGCGGTTTTTATTGCCATCATTGTTGCCGGCCCGTGGATGCTTAACCTGCTGCTCGACTACGTACGTACGCTGTTCAGCAATATCCCCTACATCATCGGGTAGATGACATTATGCTGCAGGTGACCAGCGTTGAGTGGCTCCACTGGCTGAATCTTTACTTCTGGCCTTTGCTGCGCATCCTGGCGCTCATCTCAACGGCTCCAATTCTCAGCGAGCGCGCGATCCCCAAACGAGTAAAACTGGGGCTGGGGTTAATGATAACCGTCGTTATCGCTCCGTCGATTCCCCCGGTAGACGTCCCTATCTTTTCTATCGTGGCGCTATGGCAGGCAATGCAACAAATCCTGATCGGCATCGCTCTGGGCTTCACTATGCAGTTTGCCTTCGCGGCAGTACGTACCGCCGGGGAATTAATTGGTCTGCAAATGGGTCTCTCCTTCGCAACCTTCTTTGATCCCGGCAGCCGTCTGAATATGCCGGTACTGGCGAGACTGATCGACATGCTCGCCATGCTGTTATTCCTGACTTTTAACGGCCATTTGTGGCTTATTTCGCTGTTGGTGGATACATTTCATACCTTGCCAATCGGCGGCAATCCGGTGAACAGCAATGCGTTTCTCGCGCTGGCGCGGGCGGGTAGCCTGATTTTCCTCAACGGGCTAATGTTGGCCCTGCCGATAATGACGCTGCTACTCACCCTAAACCTCGCACTCGGTCTGTTGAATCGCATGGCTCCTCAACTGTCGATTTTCGTCATCGGTTTTCCACTCACCCTCGCCGTGGGTATTTCATTAATGGCAGCCCTGATGCCATTAATTGCGCCATTCTGCGAGCGATTATTCAGCGAAATTTTTAATTTGTTGGCTGATATTGTCAGCGAAATGCCAGGAAAATAATAACCCTTAATTTTTATCCTGTTTTACTAAGGATTGTCCTAAATTTAAAAAGTGACAACATCCACCAGGATATCTCTGTCGCGGTTTATTTATTATTGACTCACTCACATAACGCAACATTTACTTTACTTTAAGATGTTTCCTGGCAAATTATACGCAACTTTACGGGATAGTAATTTCGCCTGAAAAACAGCGAAAGCGTCATCTTGGGTCGTTATTATTCCGTTTAGTTGTGATGAAAATAATCAGGTAAGGGGAATTATCGTTACGCATTGAGTGAGGGTATGCCATGTCAACGATTATTATGGATTTGTGCAGTTACACCCGGCTAGGGTTGACCGGATATCTGGTAAGTCGGGGGGTGAAGAAAAGGGAAATCAACAACATTTCCAACGTTGAGGAGCTCAGTCTCGCCTGTGTCTCTCAACAGCCCGCTGTGGTGTTTATTAATGAGGACTGCTTTATCCACGATCCTGCTAATAGCCAGCAAATAAAGCAAATCATTAATCAGCATCCCGGCACATTATTTATTGTGTTTATGGCAATTGCCAACGTGCATTTTGATGAGTATCTATTAGTCAGAAAAAATTTATTGATTAGTTCTAAGTCGATTAAACCAGATTCACTGGATGAACTCCTTGGCGATATTCTGAAAAAAGAAGTAGATTTTGTCATTGATGTGAATCTGCCGACATTATCATTGAGCCGTACCGAGTCCAGCATGCTACGCATGTGGATGGAGGGTCAGGGAACAATACAGATATCCGACCAAATGAATATCAAGGCCAAGACCGTGTCATCCCATAAGGGGAATATAAAACGAAAGATAAAGACGCATAATAAGCAAGTTATCTATCACGTTGTGAGACTCACCGATAACGTTACCAATGGTATCTTTGTGAATACGCGCTAACACGTTCTGACTGGTGGCGAATCCACCAGTCAGGATCATGCAGCAAAACTCACCTTATTCTACTTTTTCCACGAAGATACCATCCTGATGACCTGACTCATTAAAGAACCAGATACCGAGCGGGTAGTCTTCCAGCGAAACCAGGTACATGGTGCCTTCACTAAACTCTTCGATAGCCAGTACCACACCCGGTCGACGAGGACCGCCGTCCGTTTTGACTGTGACCCGATCATTCACCTTCATAGTTTTCCTCCTGTGGCTTTGTGCCAGTGTAGAACAATTTCCTTTTTCTGGCAGCGCCCGCCTCGCGCGATTGCGGGTTTTATCGACGGTCTATACTTAAGTTGTGCGTATCTGATGTTTGGATGCGCTCCCCCGGTATCCTTAACGGTTGAGAGGTATGAGGATGAAAACCGCGAAAGAGTACAGCGATACGGCCAAACGTGAAGTCAGCGTCGATGTGGACGCGCTACTGAAGGCAATCAACGAAATCTGCGAGAGTGAAATTCATCGCAGTCAGGATGACCCGGAACGCGTCAGCGTCGACGGACGTGATTACCACACGTGGCATGAACTGGCCGACGCGTTCGAGCTGGATATCCATGATTTTAGCGTGTCGGAGATCAATCGCTGACTGAGGGCGAAAAAAATCCCGGCCCTTATCGGGTCGGGATCAAGCTTGCTTATGCAAGAAGCACTTGAAAATTCGTTACACCAGGAAATCTGATGTGAAACAAACCTTATCTGCAATTTTTTTGCCTGACAAGTAAATAATTCTCACTAAAATGATAAATATAACTAATGATTGAAAGATCACCCGGTTACGCGCACCCCAGGTGTTCAGGCATCCTGGCAGAGTTTTCTTCGCTCGCCCGGCACCAGTTCATCTTCACGGAATGCTTCCCGTTTGACGCCAAAGCCGTCGTACCAGCGACACTCCACCATTCCGCTGGCATACCCGGTAACGATCATACGTGGGCCACCCTCTTTGGAGGTGACTTCCTCACTGACAGAAAAGACCATACCTGCCTCCTGTATCAAGAGAAACCTTTACACCTTAGACGACAAAGAAGGGTTTTGCGTAATCAACCCTGCGACAATTAGTGCGAAACTCCGCGCACTCTGGCGACACCTTTCACCAGCAGCACCACTATTGCGCCAATGATAAAACCGAGCACCAGATTCAGCAGGGTCGGAAGCATCAGCGCAATCAATGCACTTTGCTGTTGGGCAAAATGTTCAATCGCATGATGCAGCGGTGTTATTCCGTGCACCACAATTCCGCCGCCAACCAAAAACATCGCCAGCGTGCCGACCACGGAAAGTGTTTTCATAAGCCAGGGGGCAACGACCAGCAATCCTTTACCCAGCGACTGGGCCAGCGTACTGCGCTTTTCTGCCAACCAGTATCCGATATCATCGAGCTTAACGATAATCCCGACCAGGCCGTAGACGCCCACAGTCACCACTAACGCGATGCCAGATAACACCAACACCTGATTCAACAATGGCGCATCCGCTACGATCCCCAGCGTAATCGCGACAATCTCAGCAGATAAAATAAAGTCGGTACGTATCGCCCCTTTGATTTTATCTTTCTCAAAGGTGAGCGGATCCTGTGCTGCCAAAGATGTCAGACGCTGCTGGCGCTCTTGCGGGGTTTCTTTGTGCTTACGCGCTTCCAGGGTATGGAGAACTTTTTCTACACCTTCAAAACAGAGGAACGCCCCGCCTACCATTAATAAGGGGGTGATCGCCCAGGGAATGAAGGCGCTTATCAATAGCGCCAACGGCACAAGGATAACTTTGTTAACAAACGATCCTTTCGTGACGCTCCAGACCACCGGGAGTTCGCGATTCGCCCGCACACCCGACACCTGCTGCGCGTTAAGCGACAGATCATCGCCCAGCACACCCGCGGTTTTTTTCGCGGCCAGTTTTCCCATGACAGAGATATCATCCAGCAAAGTGGCGATATCATCGAGTAAGGTCAATAAGCTACTTCCTGCCAAAATTTTTACCCTCAATATTATTTTTTTGCAGTCATAAGTATGAAGTAAAACACGCAATGCTGAAACTGACCTTTCTGGTCAACAAATTTTTAACATCGGCACGTAATTATAAATCTCGCCAGCAAGATAGTTTTGACGTTTACTATGTTGCACCTTTTTATTTCCACCGTGAGGGATTATGCGTTTCAGGCAATTGCTACCGCTTTTCAGTGCGCTTTTCGCGCTGTACATCATTTGGGGTTCCACGTACTTCGTTATTCGCATTGGCGTTGAAAGCTGGCCGCCGTTGATGATGGCTGGTGTTCGTTTTCTCTCTGCGGGGGTTTTATTAACAGCATTCTTACTTATCCGCGGACATAAGCTGCCGCCTCTGCGCGTGCTCCTGAACGCCGCGTTAATCGGTATCCTGCTGCTGGCTGTCGGTAACGGACTGGTCACCGTCGCAGAACATCAAAACGTGCCTTCCGGTATTGCCGCCGTGGTGGTCGCCACCGTTCCGCTGTTTACGCTGTGTTTTAGCCACTTTTTTGGCATCAAAACGCGCAAACTTGAATGGATGGGGATCGCAATTGGACTCGCGGGGATCATCATGCTGAACAGCGGTGGTAATTTGAGTGGTAATCCATGGGGAGCAATTTTAATCCTGATAGGTTCGATAAGCTGGGCGTTTGGCTCAGTGTACGGCTCGCGCATAACGTTACCCGTTGGCATGATGGCCGGAGCCATTGAAATGTTAGCCGCCGGTATAGTGCTGATGTGCGCCTCGCTGATTTCCGGGGAAAAGTTGACCACTATGCCGACGTTTTCAGGCTTTATGGCGGTCGCCTATCTGGCCGTGTTTGGTTCTATTATTGCCATCAACGCGTACATGTACTTGATCCGCAACGTCAGCCCGGCATTAGCCACCAGCTATGCCTACGTTAATCCGGTTGTCGCCGTACTGTTAGGTACCGGCCTGGGAGGAGAAAGTCTGGCGCCCATCGAATGGCTGGCGCTTGGCGTGATTGTATTTGCGGTGGTACTGGTCACACTCGGTAAATACCTATTTCCCGTTAAAGCGGACGCCGTTGTGACCCCGTCGGAAAAGACGTTACAGTAAATGGATACCGAGGGTGTCGATCTGTGCGCTATCGCCACCGCCGCAGATCCACTCGATGACGCGTTCGGACAACGCGTCATCCCCCAGCTTTTCGCGCCCACGCAGGGCGCACTCCCAGACAATCAGTACGCGCCAGCCCAAAGCCTGCAATTTTTCACAATCCCGCGCGTCACGCTGGACATTTTTGCCTATTTTTTCCAGCCAGAACGCTGTTCGTGTGGCGGGGACTTTGAATAGATAGCAGTTGTGATGATGCCAGAAACAGCCGTGGGTAAAAATCACACAACGATAATCATCCACCACGAAATCGGGACGACCGGGTAACGTCGCATCCTGCACACGAAACGTTACCCCCTGCTCTGCCAGTACGCTGGCAAGGCGTTTTTCAATTGCGGTATCGCGGGTTGCTATCGCCCGCATATTTTTACTGCGCGTCGCTTTATCGTGAACGTCTGCCATGCAGTTTCTCTTTCTCGCGAATAGCAACCGCCTGTTTGATTTTTGGCTCCAGCAGTCTGGCTACCGCCGCAAATGCCGGGACGACCACCGAATTACCAAACTGACGATAAGCCTGTGTGTCTGACACCGGGATCCTGAACTGATAGCCCTGAGGTGATTCAAATCCCATCAGGCGCGCGCACTCTCTGGGCGTCAGCCTGCGCGGACGGTATCGCTGATTGTGCGGATCATCAAAATCCTTTTCACCCAGCGCCATATCCCAACCGCGGTCGATCAAGATCTCCGCCCCATCTTTATAGTAACGCGCCGATAATGTGCGCGTTACGCAATCGGGATTGCCGGGATACACCATGCCATAGCCAAATCCATTGCCCCGCGCCTGATGCTTTTTCGCATAACGATACAGATATTTCCACAGCACCGGCGTGAGCACATATTTTGCGTCGACGGTCGGCTCAAGTAGCTCCGCCAGCGTCGTACGCCGCTGAGGATAGCGGGAGACAATATCGCGCAGCGTGAAGTCTGATTTCAGATTCAGATCGCGGCGAAAGCCGACGAGCACAATACGTTCGCGATGCTGGGGCAAAAAATGTTGCCCATCGATAATCTTCGGATCGTCCGGCCCGTTATCGTGTGCATCAGCCACGTCATAACCCAGCTCATCCAGCGTTTGCATAATGATGCGGAACGTTTTCCCCTGATCGTGACTCTTCAGGTTTTTGACGTTTTCGAGCACAAATATTGCCGGCCGACGCGCATCGATGATGCGCACCACGTCAAAAAAAAGTGTGCCTTGCGTATCGCAGGCGAAGCCATGAGCCCGCCCTAACGCGTTTTTCTTTGATACACCGGCCAGAGAGAATGGCTGACAAGGAAATCCCGCCAGCAGCACGTCATGCTGCGGAACATGCTGGCGGATATGTTCCGCCGCCTGCTGGTCACTCACCCCATCATGATGACTGAGGGTGATATCGCGAATATCTTCATTAAAATGGTGCTGGTGAGGATCGCAGTAGTAATTCGCTTTGTAGGTGCGCACCGCATGCTTGTTCCACTCACTGGTAAACACGCACTGCCCGCCAATCGCCTCAAAGCCGCGACGAATGCCGCCAATACCGGCAAAAAGATCGATAAAGCGAAAAGCATAATGTGGATGATGCGCAGGCGGCCTCGGCAGCAAGTCGTTCAGATGAGCCAACTCACCGTCGCTGAGGCGATGCCACGTTTCATTGGCAACCACACGTTTGAAGATGGCCGGACTCCAGCAGTTCTCGCCAACACCATTCAGATGAGCAACCAGCGTTTTCACGTCATATATTTCAAGCAACTTAGCCAAAATCACCTGTGCGGCGGCCTCGTTATCATCTGTCATCGGGTTCATGGAACCTGCTACTGAAAAATTATCCTGCATACATTTAACCGGCCGAAATGGATAGCTGACAGGTTAACATAAATTAGTGCGGTTGACGTTGCAGCTGTACTGGCGACTAACGCAGCTTAAAGGGTTGAATCGCGTCAAGATCCAGCATTTCATATTCTCCTTTTAACTCCGCACTCAGCTTCGCCATGTACGTCAGTAAGAAGTCAGCATTATGTTGCGCCAAATGCCGACCGTGTTCAGTTTGCATCGTCAGCGGCAGCGTCAATAATTTGGTCTGGAAGTGATCGAGTGCGTACTGTTTATCATCAAGGCTACGCTGTCGGGCAAACGGATCTTCCGCATCAAACAGCGCCACGCCTAACGCGCCGGACACGGCAAATACCCGTGCTAAACCAATTGCCCCCAACGCCTCAAGCCGGTCAGCATCCTGCACGATTTTGGCTTCAAGGGTTTCTGGTACGATTTTGGCGCTGAAACTGTGCGCCTCAATAGCATGGCACACGGCAGGTAATCGTTGTTGTGGAAAATCAGGGAAATCGCGCATCAAAACGCGACGCGTTTCCTGGGCTGCCAGTACCGACGAACGATGACGATCGGGATGGTTCTTCGGCAAACTGACGAGATCGTGAAAGTAGCACGCCGTCAGCACCACCAGCCAGTCTACGGTCACATCCATGCTCAACTTTTGTGACGTCATCCAGACGCGACGAAAATGAAAGATGTCATGGGCAGCGTCGTGCCCGGAATGATTGTCACGTAACCAGGCTTCAAATTTCGACTGCCAGTACTGTAGTTCCATACTCTCGCTCTTCGCAGAAAGAAAACCACCTTAGCAACAATTCTTATGTCAGACTACCGTCGACGCTTTTTATCATCAATACATATTATTCACTCAATAAGTATCACTATAATGGATATATAAATCCATTATTCAAAACAAGCAGATCAATTATAATCCCGCATGCAAAATAAATAACAAATATCAATAATATACATTCAACAAGATAGAATAATAGAAATCATAACTATATGATAAAAATACATTTATATGGATAATATTAATTCAAATGTCATGCGATTTTAATTATACAAAAGCAGCAATGAAACATTTTGAAATATCTTAAATACATTTGTTACATGTTATATTTAAAATTAAATGAACTTCATAGATAGTATTCAAATGTAGTCTTTCAGATAGCGTTACATATTCATTTTAATTATTATATAAAGGGAATACATAATGAAAAGAAAAGTACTGGCACTGCTTCTCCCTGCCTTATTAGCTGCAAGCGCAGCAGATGCGGCTGAAATTTATAATAAGAACGGCAATAAACTGGATCTGTACGGTAAAGTTGCTGCTCTGCGTTATTTCTCTGACGACGCAGGCAGCGACGGCGATCAGACCTATGCACGTCTGGGTTTCAAAGGCGAAACGCAAATCAACGATATCCTAACTGGCTATGGTCAGTGGGAATATAACATTCAAGCCAACGGCACCGATGGTGACAAAGGCGATTCATGGACTCGTCTGGCTTTCGCGGGCTTTGGATTTGGTGAGAACGGTACCTTTGATTACGGTCGTAACTATGGCGTCGTCTATGACGTAGAAGCCTGGACCGATATGCTGCCGGAATTTGGGGGTGATACTTATGCCCAGACCGACGTGTATATGACCGGTCGTACCAACGGTGTTGCTACCTACCGTAATAAAGGCTTCTTTGGTCAGGTTGATGGTCTGAACTTTGCCTTGCAGTACCAGGGTAACAACGAAGGTAGCAGCGCAAATCAAGAAGGTTCTGGTAATAGTAAAGGTAGAAAACTGGCGAAAGAAAATGGCGACGGTTTCGGTATGTCTACCTCCTATGACTTCGACTTCGGTTTGAGCTTGGGTGCCGCATACTCCAGCTCTGACCGTACCAATGACCAGGTTTCCCGTGGCCGTGGCGATAGTACTCATGTCAATAGCTACGCTGGCGGTGAAACAGCAGATGCCTGGACCGTTGGCGCTAAATATGATGCCTACAACGTTTACCTGGCAGCCATGTATTCTGAAACTCGTAATATGACCTATTACGGTTCAGGTGATGGACTTGCTGGCGGTATCGCTAACAAAACGCAAAACTTTGAAGCGACTGCTCAATATCAGTTTGATTTTGGTCTGCGCCCAGCAGTTTCTTTCCTGATGTCTAAAGGCGTTGATTTAGGTGGCTGGGAATACGACGGCAATGGCAATCCACGCTACACCGACAAAGATCTGGTTAAATATGTTGATGTGGGGATGACTTACTACTTCAATAAAAACATGTCCACCTATGTTGATTATAAAATCAACCTGCTGGACGAAGACGACAACTTCTATGAAAGCAATGGTATTGCGACAGATGACATCGTTGCCGTTGGTTTAGTCTATCAGTTCTAATTGATGCCCAAACAGGCAAGCCCGCTTTTTATAAAGCGGGCTTTTTCTTTATACGAAGCGTATTTTTTATCACACGGGTATTACAACGATAAACTTGTGAGGATACTCAAAGAAAAAGACATCCATGAGAACTGTCGTTGAAAGCAAGGCGTGCAAGTGCTTGAATAGTGGCGGAGAGAGGGGGATTTGAACCCCCGGTAGAGTTACCCCTACTCCGGTTTTCGAGACCGGTCCATTCAGCCGCTCTGGCATCTCTCCGTTTTGGCGGTTGCCATGATGCCAGGTAATTTGGCATTTTAACAGACCCAGTTCCGTCAATTTCGTTCAAGTGACGAGTTTGCGAGCAAAACGATGATTAAGTGGCCCTGGAAAGAACAAGAAGCAACCCGGAGTGACGATTGGCCGTGGGACGACGCCCTGGCTATTCCCCTTTTGGTGAATCTCACCGAACAAGAACAAGCCAGACTTATTGCTCTGGCCGAGCGCTTTTTACAACAAAAAAGATTAGTCGCTCTTCAGGGGTTTGAGCTGGACCCGCTAAAAAGTGCGCGCATTGCTCTGCTATTCTGTTTACCTGTTCTGGAAATGGGGATTGAGTGGCTCGACGGGTTTCATGAAGTTCTCATCTACCCTGCCCCATTTGTCGTAGACGATGAATGGGAAGACGATATTGGGCTGGTGCATAATCAACGCGTGGTACAGTCCGGGCAGAGTTGGCAACAAGGCCCGATAATCCTCAACTGGCTTGATATTCAGGATTCCTTTGATGCCTCCGGCTTTAATCTGATCATCCATGAAGTGGCGCACAAGCTTGATATGCGTAATGGCGATCGTGCCAGCGGTATTCCGGCGATTCCCCTGCGCGATATCGCCGGTTGGGAACACGACCTGCATGCTGCAATGAACAATATTCAGGATGAGATCGATCTGGTTGGAGAAACTGCGTGCAGTATAGATGCCTACGCAGCGACCGATCCTGCTGAATGCTTTGCCGTGCTATCCGAGTATTTTTTCAGTGCTCCTGAATTATTTGCTCCGCGTTTTCCTGCCTTATGGCAGCGTTTCATCCAGTTTTATCGCCAGAACCCCATGGAGCGGTTAGGGGAGACGACGATTATCGCTCACCAAACACGCATTAACACTGAATTTGAAGATTAATTAACCAATTGAAATGACGCGCTAATTTTACTGTTGACACCTCATGATGAGGTCAGTAATATGCGCCTCGTTCACACGATTCCTCTGTAGTTCAGTCGGTAGAACGGCGGACTGTTAATCCGTATGTCACTGGTTCGAGTCCAGTCAGAGGAGCCAAATTTAAGAAGCTCGCTTAAGGAAACTTAAGCGAGCTTTTTGCTTTTCACGTCTGTGTAAAAGCTGCCTCTATAAGCGCTCAGTCTGCCATAACTCCCCATTCCATGCCGCATCACATCGTTGATTAAAGTTGTGTAAATGTAAATCGTTTAAACTTTGCAATTATTGTAAGTGCTAGTGATTATCATTTATTGTACGCGAACCAAAAAAACGAGCCCTGACTCGGTTCACTGTATGTTCCAATTACTCTGGGATAAAAACGATGAATGCTCTAACTCGCACCGGATTGCGCCGTATCACGCTTGCCTCTGCCCTCTTCTTCTCTGTCAGCCTGCCGGCTTTCGCTCAGGAAACGTTAACGCTTTACACCACCCGTGAACCGGGCCTGATCCAGCCTTTACTTGATAGCTGGACTAAAACCAGCGGTATCAAAGTAAGTACGGTCTATATCAAAGACGGTATGCTTGAGCGTGTTAAGGCTGAAGGCAAAAACTCCCCTGCCGACCTGCTGATGACCGTCGATGCCGGAAATCTCATCGATTTGGTTGAAGCTGGCGTCACCCAGCCGGTAGAGTCAGAAGCGCTGAAAGCCGCCATTCCGGCGAATCTGCGCGGCGCGGATAATCAGTGGTTTGCGCTTTCTATGCGCGCCCGCGTACTGTATGCCGAGAAGTCGCTGCCAATCGATAACTGGCATTACGAACAGCTCGCCAGCCCAGAATACAAAGGTAAAGTTTGTATTCGTTCCGGTCAGCACCCCTACAACACGGCGCTGATCGCCGCGATGATTGCCCACCATGGTGAAGCCAAAACCGAAGAATGGCTGCGCGGCGTGAAGGCTAACCTGGCGCGTAAAGCCACCGGCGGCGATCGCGATGTTGCCCGCGATATCCTCGGTGGAATTTGTGATATTGGTCTGGCCAACTCCTATTATGTCGGCCATATGAAAAACGCCAAAGAAGGCAGCGATGCTCGTCAGTGGGGCGATGCCATTAAAGTCGTTAAACCAACCTTTGAAAATGGCGGTACGCACGTCAACATCAGCGGTGCTGCCGTTGCCCGCTATGCACCAAATAAAGCCGATGCCGTTAAGCTGATGGAATATCTGGTTTCCGCGCCTGCCCAGCAGCAGTATGCGAAAGCGAACTTCGAATATCCGGTACTGAAAGGCGTAACGCTTGACCCGGTCATTAGCGCCACAATCGGTGAAATCGACGTCGATAAAACGCCGCTCACCGAGATCGTGAAGTATCGTAAACAAGCTAGTTTGCTGGTAGATAAAGTTGGATTCGATCAATAAACCGCTGCAGTTTCCGACGTTACGCGGCCTGGTTTCCGGGCCGCAGTCATTATTAACGCCGTTGCATCTTGGCGCGTTGTGCGTCGCGCTTGGCGTCCTGACCCCCATCGTTGCGCTGATCTGGCAGGCCACCCAGGCTGATTTATCCCACTGGGATAATCTTATGACATATGTACTGCCTTCAGCGCTAAAAAACACCGTGCTGTTACTAGCGGGTGTCGCGATAATGGTTGGCGTCATTGGCGTAGGCAGCGCATGGGCGGTAACGGCATGGGATTTCCCTGGGCGAAAAATTCTCAGTTGGGCGCTGCTGTTGCCGCTGGCAATGCCGACCTACATCGTTGCCTTTGCATGGCTCGATCTGCTGCATCCGATTGGCCCCCTGCAAACCTTTATCCGTTTCATACTGGGCTTTGACAGCCCGCGACAGTTCCGCCTGCCCGATTTACGTTCCCTTTCCGGCGCAATAATCCTGCTCGGATTAGTACTTTATCCTTACGTGTACCTGACAACCCGCGCCATGTTTATCAGCCAGCCGGCCCATCTGTTGGAAGCAGCGCGTACGCTGGGATGCAGCGTAACCGGGACCTTTTTTCGTGTTGCACTCCCCATGGCACGCCCGGCACTGGCCGTCGGGATCAGTCTGGCGCTGCTGGAGACGCTTAACGATATTGGCGCGTCGGAATTTCTCGGGGTACAAACGTTAACCGTTACCGTATACACTACATGGATCTCTCGCTCTGATTTATCTGCCGCAGCGCAAATCGCCTGCATGATGCTGATGTTTATATTCTTTATTCTGACGCTGGAATTTTATGGCCGCAGAAAACAGGGATTCAGCAGTCGTAGCCTGCGGGAAATTCAACCCACCCACGTGCAAGGCTGGCGTGGCTGGCTACTCGGTGTCGTTATTTCGCTGCCAGTTGTGCTGGGCTTTCTGGCCCCGGTGCTGTTTTTAATCTGGGAAAGCGCCAAACGTATAGGTGACGAGAGCCCTATATCCTCCTCGTTACTGTCTGCATTACAAAATACGTTATCACTGGCCGCGGGAACCACGTTGGTGGTGGTTTGCGTCAGTATGTTGGTAGCCTGGAGCGCGCGGCATAGCGCCGCAGACAACGCGATGCCAGGATTTCGCCGTGGTGTAATGCGTCTGGCTTCTTTAGGCTACGCGGTTCCCGGTACAATTCTGGCGATTGGTTTTTTAACCCCCGCCATGGCAGTCGACCGCTGGCTGGCAGATTTACTGGATGTTCGCGGCCTGCCGCTGATGTCTGCGGGGATCCTGCTGGTAATTTGTTGTGCCATGCGTTTCCAGGCGATTGCTATCGGCGCACTGGATTCCGGCCTGGGCCGCATTCCGCCTTCGCTGGAGCAGGCTTCTCGTCTGTTGGGTGAGAATGGTGCGGGCACATTTGCACGGGTTCATTTCCCATTGCTGCGCCCGGCGTTAGTGAGTAGCGCCCTGCTGGTTTTTGCCGATGCCATGAAAGAACTGCCAACAACGTTGCTGTTGCGCCCGGTAAACTTCGAAACGCTGGCAACGTTGCTGTATGCAGAAGCCGCCCGTGGAACCTATGAAGAAGGTGCTATCGCCGCGCTAATGATTGTTTTAGCTGGCACGCTACCGGTTATTTTGTTGGTGCGTCACCAGATGACTCGCCGTGGTTAAGAGAGTAACAATGTCAGAAATTGCATTACGACTCCAGGATGTGCACGTTGCCTACGGCAACAGCCAGCAATCGGTGCTGAGCGGGTTTTCAATGTCGGTACGTAAAGGAGAGATCGCCTGTCTACTGGGCGCTTCAGGTTGCGGAAAAACCACCGTGTTACGCGCAGTTGCCGGATTTGAACGGCTGCGAAGCGGAGAGATCTATGTGTCGCAGCGCCGCGTTGCCGGTTCCGGTGTTCATCTACCGCCGGAAAAACGGCATGTCGGCATGGTCTTTCAGGAATATGCGTTATTCCCTCACCTGACCGCGCAACAAAACGTGGCCTTTGGGTTACGACGTATGCCGCGTGAGCAGCAGCAGGTCCGGGTGGCGGAGCTGTTAAAAATGGTGGAGTTGCACAGTCATGCCAGCCGTTATCCGCATGAACTGTCCGGCGGTCAACAGCAGCGTATCGCTCTTGCGCGCGCGCTGGCGCCGCATCCGGAAATCCTGCTGCTCGATGAGCCTTTCTCCAGCCTTGATAAGCGCACGCGTGAGCGTCTTGGCAACGAGGTGCGGGATATTTTGCGTGCCGCCGGGCAAACGGCACTGCTGGTTACACACAGCGAACACGAGGCGCAGCTAATGGCAGACCATATTGGCGTGGTAAAAAAGGGACAATATCAAATTAAAAAAGCGACCCACCCAGACTAAAGGTTACAGGGTCGCCTTGAAAATTAGTAATGGGTCTGAATCAGACTGATATTCACCGGCATGCCGGAGCGTCTTTCCAGTGCCTGATTTCCGCGACTCATATCCACGTCATTCCCGCTGATGAAAGTGCGCAGCGCGGGGGTGACTGGCAAGGGAACTTTTCTGTCAGACTCGTATTCCGACCGGTTTCGTGACAGTGGTTCATGCACTTCCACCCAGCGACTACCGTCCGGCTCTACGCTGTATTTCACCGGTCGGTCTATCAGTTGCACACGCGTCCCTACCGGTACGGTATCAAACAGATATTTAATGTCGTCATTACGTAAACGGATGCACCCCTGACTTACCCGCAGACCAATACCGAAATTCGCATTTGTGCCATGAATGGCATAAAGCCTGCCGATATAAATCGCATACAGTCCCATCGGGTTATCAGGCCCGGCAGGAACAAACGCCGGCAGGCTTTCCCCACGTGCTGCGTATTCGCGCCGGGTATTCGGCGTAGGCGTCCAGCTTGGTGCTTCCTGCTTACGTTCTACCGCCGTCACCCAGTTACGCGGCGTTTCTCTGCCCGCCTGGCCAATGCCAATGGGTAAAACCTCAACCGTATTGCTGCCAGCGGGATAATAGTAAAGGCGCATTTCTGCGACGTTGATTACGATCCCCTCGCGTACAGTATCCGGTAATATCAGTTGCTGTGGCACAACCAGCGTAGAGCCAGACTTAGGCAGAAAAACATCCACGCCGGGATTGGCCTCCAGCATATTGCTCAACCCCTGTCCGTACTGCGCGGCAAAAGCTTCCAACGGCTGAGTGTTTCCTGAAGGTACCGTAATGGTCAAAGGACTCCCCACCAGGCGACTGCCTTCAGGCGGGAGCGGATAACTCACCGCCTGCGCGCTCTGACTCACGAGCAGCATAATGAGTGAACAAAGCAGTTTTACACGACGCATCTTTTTCCTTTCCTTCGCCGCAGCAGATATCCGTTAATTATAGCTTTTATTATCTGTTTTAGTGGGTTACGCCTAAAATCCGCATAAAAAAACCCGCCATAAGGCGGGATCAGGAACTCACGTAACTATGCTTCCTTACCATCCGGAAGCACAATGTTACTGGCGGCAAGCTGCCCCATGTTGTTGTACATTGCACAGGCGGCTTCAACAATCGGCATCGCCAGCGCGGCCCCGCTGCCTTCGCCCAAACGCATCCCCATATTGAGATACGGCTCCAGTTCAAGATGCGCCAGCGCGGTGCGAGCCCCCTTCTCGGCGGAGAAATGTGACGGGATCAGGTAAGGTTTAATCTGCGGCGCAATCTGGCAGGCAGCCAGCGCAGCGGAATAAGAGAGAAAACCGTCCAGCACGACCGGCAGGCCGCAGGAGGCCGCCCCCAACATCACCCCCGCCATGCCGACCAGATCAAACCCGCCTACCTTAGCCAGCACATCAATACCGTCATTGCGATCCGGTTGATTGACGGCAATTGCTCGCCGCACAACATCGACTTTATTGCCTACTCTTGAAAGCGGCAAGTTAGCGCCGATACCCACCACATCCTCGGCATCGCTGCCGGTCAGCACGCTGACGATTGCCGCCGCTGGTGTCGTATTTGCCATACCAAGTTCACCGACGCCAAACAGCGTTACGCCATCTTTGGCCAGCTCATGGGTATAGCGGATAACCTCCAGCAGCAGCTCCTCGGCCTGCGAACGACGCATTGCCGGGCCTTGTGCAATATTGCCGCAGCCGCGCGCCACGCGCATATTCACCACGCCAGGGATAAGCTCAGCATCGATGCCGACATCAATCACATGTACCTTTGCCCCCGCCTGAGCGGCCAGCACACAAACGCCTGTCGTCCCACGCGTCATATTAGCAGCCTGAATAGCCGTGACGATTTTAGGCGAAACAGCAACCCCTTCATCCCATACACCGTGATCGGCGCACATCACCAGCATCGCTTTGCCACTCACATGCGGTACGCCCTTCAGACCCGGCATTCCGGCCAGTTGCACGGCGAGCGACTCAAGCCGACCAAGACTTCCCGGCGGTTTAAGCAAGCCATCGACATGCTGCTGTGCACGCAGCATCGCAGCACTATCAGGTGAAGGGATTGCGTGGAGTAAAGAGGTTAAAGTCTGCATAAGGGTTCCAGTATGTTGGCTGACTCAGAGCAGAGCCAGCAGGAAAATCAACTCGCCAAGTTCAATGGCTGCGCCCAGCGTATCGCCGGTCTGACCACCCAACGTGCGTTTTAATAACTGCCCAAGAATAAAAATCGCCACCATCGTAACAACCAGCGCCGCCACGCCGCGCATGCCAGGAAGAAGCACGGCAGCCAGGATCGCCGCGAATCCCAACGTGACGCAGGTTTGACGCCCGGTGACTTTACCGATAAAGACGTTGCCCAGCCCTTCTTCGCGGGCGTAGCGATGTCGATACATCAGCAAAACCGCGGTACCCCGCCCGGCGACACAAGCGGCTGCAAGCGCCGCCAGCATCGGCGTGCCCCGCAAAGCCAGTTCGCTCACCACCAGCACTTTTGCCAGCAACACGAAAATTAACGCCAGTCCACCGTGAGTCCCCAGGCGGCTGTCACGCATGATTTCCAGCATCCGCTCGCGTCGACGGGCCGAAAAAATACCGTCACAGGTATCCGCCAGACCGTCGAGATGAAATCCCCCGGTCAATAACGCCAGCGTGAGGACTGCAAACAGGGCCGCCAACGGCACCCCACACCAGGGCTGCAGCGCCATAAAGACCAGCCCCGTCAGCCCTCCCAGCACCACGCCAATTAGCGGGAACATCACAATGCCACGTGAATAGTGCTCGAAATCCAGTCCTTGCGACCAGCGAGCAGGAACGGGCAAGCGACTAATAAAAGAGAGCATTGCCCAGAACAACTTACTCATTTAATTTTGACTCCAATTCCTGATACCACCAGCCAGACCTCATCAGCAGCCGCCGCCAGTCGCTGGTTCACACGTCCTGCAATATCGCGAAAATGCCGTGCCAGACGGTTCTCCGGAACAATCCCCATTCCGACTTCGTTAGTGACCAGCACAACCCTGGCCGGACAGCGCTGACAGGCCGCAATCAGCGAACGAATTTCATCCTCAATAGATTGCTCCATCGCCGCGTAATCCCAGCTATCCGGGTCGCTGTCACCGCCCAGCGCAAACAGCAGGTTAGTCACCATCGTGGTGATGCACTCCAGCAGAATGGCTTCTTGTGGATCGTTTGCTGCCGTAATCAGTTCATCGAGATGTTGCCAGCGTTCGGCTGTCCGCCAGTGCGCAGGACGTCCGTCACGATGATGCTGAATTCGCGCAGCCATCTCCTCATCAAAAATCTGCGAAGTCGCGATATACAAAACGTTTGGAGAGTCTGCGATCAGCGCTTCCGCATGCCGACTCTTGCCGCTTCGCGCGCCGCCAGTCACCAGAATCATCATACTGGCTCCCGGTGTTGCTGCATGATGGTATAAATTTTCTCAATATCGATGTGTTGCCGCATCGCATCCGCCAGCAGATCAAACTGCTGCGATTTATATTGCGCGTAATGGAAGGTGGAATCCAGCGGCGCTAACCCTTTACGTTCTCGCAGGCCATTAACCAGCGCACGGGTAAATTCATCGCTGTCGAACAGACCGTGAAGATAGGTGCCGAACGCCAGGCCATCGGCAGTGACCGCGCCATCAGCCACGTTGCCACCGTCTTTACGCAGCGTCATCACCGACCGGCATTCCTCGGTTAATGCCGTTTCGCCCATATGAATTTCATAACCGCGAACGGATAATCCCGCGGTACCCGCCAGCCAGTCCGGCAGCGAGGAGGACATTTGTCCCTCAACCAGGGTCGTGGTTTTGTGCTGGGCAAAATGCGTTACGGTATTGAGCAAGCCCAGACCCGGCAACGTACCGAGTCCTGACTCAACTTCATCAATGATGGTTTCGCCGAGCATTTGATAGCCACCGCAAATCCCCACCACGGGTACGTGATTACGATGTAATTGCACCACGCCATGCGCCATCCCGCTTTCACGCAGCCACACCAGATCGCCCAGGGTGTTTTTGCTGCCGGGCAGAATCACCAGATCGGCCCCCGCCAACTCTTCAGGCTGGCGAACATAGCGCACGCGCACATCCGGCTGTGCGGCAAGCGCATTGAAATCAGTAAAGTTAGAAATGTGTGGTATCTGAACAACGGCGATATCGATGTCGCGTTTGTCTGTGCGCAAATATTTGCCCTTTTGCAGCGCAACGCCATCTTCATCTTCCAGATCAACGTCCAGCCATGGCATGACGCCCAGGACCGGAACGCCGGTCAGCGCTTCAATTTGCTCAATCCCGGAATACAGCAACGCCACATCACCGCGAAACTTATTGATGATCACCCCTTTTACCCTGGCGCGTTCATGGTCGTGCAGTAGCGCCAGCGTGCCGTAAATGGAGGCAAACACCCCGCCGCGGTCGATATCCGCCACCAGAACGACAGGGCACTGCGCCATTTCAGCCATACCCATATTGACGATATCGCGATCGCGCAGGTTAATCTCAGCCGGGCTTCCCGCCCCTTCCAGTACCAGCACATCGAACTCCTGCGCCAGACTGTTATAAACAGACAGGATTTGATCCCGTAGTTTCGGTTTGTACTCGTGGTAGCTCACCGCATCCATATCGGTAGCCACTTTGCCCATCAGCACAACCTGCGCTTTACGATCGCTGGTCGGCTTAAGCAGCACCGGATTCATACGCACATCTGGCGTAATACCGGCGGCCTCAGCCTGAAAAATTTGCGCGCGGCCCATCTCTTTGCCCTCTGGCGTAATGCCAGAGTTCAGCGCCATGTTCTGCGATTTGAACGGTGCGGTACGCAGTCCATCCTGATAAAAAATTCGACACAGACCGGCGACCAACACGCTTTTACCTACATCAGATGCCGTTCCCTGCAACATTATTGCCTGCGTCATGACGCCTCCTTCAGTGCGTTCTCTCGCATACAGCTAAAAAATTCAGCCTCTGTTTTACACAGCGGGAAGCCCAGCTCGGTATGCAGCTTCACCAGCCAGGGCTGAGTTAATCCCGCTTGTTCAATAAGATCCGTCCGGGCAAACACATCACCCGGCGAGCCGTGCGTTAGCACTTCACCCCGGCGTAAAACGTACACTGCATCGCTGACTTCATAGATAAGATCGATATCATGGCTGGAGATAACCACGTGGTTTCCTTGCGCTACGATGCGTTTGATTATCTCAATCATCTGCGTGCGACCTGATGGGTCAAGGCCCGCAGTAGGTTCATCCAGTAGCAAATACTGCGCTTGCAACACCAACGCCCCGGCAATCGCCACACGTTTTTTCTGCCCGTGACTTAAACACTGAATTGGTTGATGGCGAAAATGCTGGGCATCTACCAGCGTGAGCGCATCATCCACCCGGCGGGAGATTTCAGTCTCATCTACCCCAAGGTTGCGCAGGCTGAAGGCAATATCGCTGTCGATATCGGTATAAAAAATTTGCTGATCGGGATCCTGAAATACGGTTGCCACCTGCTGACGCAGCGCCAGCAGGCCGCGCTTGCTGTAATCCAGCGGTTTGCCTTGCCACATCACCGCGCCTTCCTGCGGGCGCAGTAAACCACTCAGGTTCATAAACAGCGTGGATTTCCCGCAGCCATTAGCACCGACCAGCCCGGTGACGGCATGCGTTGAAAAGTCCAGCGTTAGCCCTTTGAGGATCGGGTCATCCTGATAGCGAAACCAAAGCGCTGAAGTGGCAAGCATACTTTTCCTTACAGGTGAAAATCACCCTGATACAGTTTGATATCCAGTGTGGTGGTCATTTGCTGGTAGCGGATCAACACGCGGGTAAACAGCAATCCCACCAGCATCGCCAGCGAGCGATAGCCCAACGGCAAGCTACGATAACCAAAACGTAGCGTTTGTGCGCGATGAATAGCCAGCGCCTCGTCTAACAGGATAAAAATAAAGCGCCAGGTTAGCAGGATCTGCTCAGTGAGCAGGCGAGGAACGTGCGCGCGTTTGAGTAAGATAATCAATTGCGGAAACGGCAGATTCAGGACCAGCCAGAACGTCGCCGCCAGCGCAGCCAGGCTGCGCCAGAAGGTTTCATTGGCGGTGACAAGCCCTGGCTCGCTAACGCCTAACCAATAGCTTCCAACGGGGATGCTGGCCAGCAGCGTCTGCGGATCGCGGCTAAAACTAAACAGAATGGTCACGACGCCGACCGTCAGAAAACCAAACGGTAATGCCATCCAGCGACACCAGCGCCAGAAGGAAATACGCAGCAGCCAGCAGCTCAGCGCGGCAATCAGTAACAGCTCAATACCCTGCCCCAACGGGGGCAGAGTAAACGCCAGAATCATCATCATCAGCCAGAGCAGAAATTTCCGCACGGGTGAGACATGAAACCAGCGGCTTTGATAGCTAAGCCTGTCAAGCCCGGTCATCACGGCGCTGCCTGCCCTTGGTGTAACCCAGAATGTAGAAAATCACGGCTGCGCCCAGCGATCCCTGGAGCGTAAACAGCAGGCTTTCAATCTCACCGCTTGCCGGTTCATACAACGGCTGGAACCACGGCTCATAATGTGGGGCAATTGCCTGAATCTGACTCTCCGCCTCACCGTCTGAGCCACCGTACTCTCCACCATGGTTGATAAAGAACGGCAGAATCACCAGCGCCACTACCATCCCTAACAAAATCAGCGTCTTTTTCATCGTTAATGTCCTTGAGCGGTAATCAACTGCCGTTTGGTTAACTGGTCATAAATCATTACGGTGAGCAGACCTTCCGCTATCGCAATTGGGATCTGCGTCAGGCAGAAAATCCCCATGAACTTGATGATTGAACCCGTAGCACCGGCGGATGGGTCCGGGAACGCCACGCCCAGTTGCACCGAGGTCACGAAATAGGTGACGAGATCCGCCAGCATCGCGCACAGGAAGACGCAAACATCACGACGCAACCCCGCACGGCAGGCCATTTTCCACACCATGTAACCCACCACCGGGCCAATCACCGCCATCGACATGCCGTTAGCGCCAAGCGTTGTCAAACCACCGTGCGCCAATAACAGCGCCTGGAACAGCAGGACGATTGCCCCGAGGATTGCCACCACGCCCGGTCCAAACAGGATAACCGCCAGGCCTACCCCGGTAGGGTGCGAGCAACTTCCGGTAACAGAAGGAATTTTCAGCGCCGACAGCACAAAAATAAACGCGCCGCACAGAGCCAGTAACACTTTTTGGTGACTATCTTCCTGCACGATTTGGCGCAGCCGCACCAGCCCGTACCACAGGCACGGCAAAAACAGCAGCCACCAGGCCAGCGCCCACATCGGCGGCAAGAAACCTTCCATTATGTGCATGGCGAACGCTTGTTCAGGAACAACCATCAGTAATAGCGCCGCAGCCAACCCGCTGAAAGACAGCTGTTTTAGCTGTTGTTCAAGCTTCATTGTGCATACTCCCACTGTTTATTGACCAGAATGGTCGAGAAATAAGGCAGCGGCTGATCGTCGCTCACCTCATCGAGATGACGCCAGCACTGTTCACCCGGCAGCGTGGCTTCAGACATCATCAATGCACAGCCCAACAAACCCTCTTGTTGCAGCAGCGCTTTGATGCGCGCAAAACGACCGTATACCTTCATCAGCACCAGACTGTCATGCTGCTTTAACGCCTGCTGGATTTCCGCTTGCGGCGCGGTACAGGAGACCACGGCCAGTGACTGTTGCTCCATGGCGAGCGGCGTTTTTGACCGCGCGGCAATCGCAGCGAAAGAGGTCACGCCCGGGACGATTTCTAACCAGTCAGGACAGCCAATACGCTGGAGTAAAAAAACCCAGGTGCTGAACAGCATGGCGTCGCCGAGTGTAATAAAGCCCACCTGCTTACCCGCTTCGACTTCCTGAACCAGCGCGGCCGCAACGTCATCCCATACCGCCTCTTTTTCGGCGCTGTCAGCACTCATAGGAAAATGGCAGCAGCGAACTTCGGTCTGCTCGCCGATATATTCACGTACGATCGACAGCGCCAGACTGTCGCCACCTTTACGTCCGGCGGGCGCATAGAGAATATCCAGCGTACCCAGCGTGCGTGCGGCCCGCACGGTGATAAGATCGGAAGCGCCAGGCCCGGTGCTTAATGCGTACAGTTTTCCGCTCATGCCGCTTCCTCCAGCGCCACATTAAGCGCCTGTTGTAAATGCGCCACGAACATAGCGCGAACCGCAGGATTCTCACCCAGGCCACTGAGCCATGGCGTAGCCGGTATCCCGGCCGCATTGAACAATGTTTTCCACGAATCCTCTTCGTCAGAGGCCATATCGTTGATGGCATGATCGCCAGCAACTAACATCAGCGGCATCAGATGCACCGCCGTCACCCCTTCCTGAGACAAACTTTCAATCAGCACATCGACTTCCGGGTAGCTTTCCACCGCTCCAACCCGCGCCGGGTAGCGCTGTGCCGTCATCATATGGTCGAGGCAGGCATAGGCGGCAAAGGCATGATGGCTGGCACCGTGTCCCATAAACACCACTTTTTCATTTTCGCCAAGCACCGGCATTTGCTGTTGCAGCGCCAGCATCAGCTGGGCGTAATCGTCATGGCTGCTCAGCAGCGGAACACCCAGCGTCAGGCGAGAAAAAAGCGGGCGCATGCTTTGCACTTCGCGGACAATTTTTTCGTATTCATCACCGTTGATAATGTGCAACGACTGAATAGCCACGTCCTGATACCCCTGATCCGCCAGCTTTTGCAGCGCCTGCAGCGGCGTGTCGATCTCAATGCCGTCGCGCTGCTTGAGCTTGCGGATAATCATCCCGGAGGTAAACGCCCGAAACAGGTCGCGGTCAGGGCAACTGGCTGCGAGATCGCGCTCACAAGCCACAATATTTTTCTCACAGGTGTCGTGATAGCTGGTGCCAAAGCTGACCACCAGAAGCGCCTTTTTCATCTCTAACTCCTTAAGCAGCGGCCAGCCAGCGCGTTAAACGCGCCCCAAAGGCGGCCTGACTTTCCAGTAACTCTTCTCCCGTCACCAACGGTGCCGGACGTGTAATCACGATGCAGGGGATACCAGCATCCAGACAGGGTTGAACTTTTTCCTGATAACCACCTTCCGCACCGGATGCCTTAGTGATCACCACATCAGCCTGACATTGGCGATAAAACGCAGCGTTGAACTCGGCGCTAAACGGCCCGCACAATGCAAAAATCTCACCGACGCCAAATCCCAGGTCCGCGCATTGCTGAATAACCTCGGGTACAGGCAGGACGCGCGCCAGCAGCGTTTTTTCAGGCAACCCTTCGCGCCAGATAGCCAGATCTTTACTGCCGGTCGTCAGCAGCACACGGTCACCGAAGCGGCGCGCAACCTCGCAGGCTTGCTGAATACTCTGTACGGTATAAAGCTGCGGGTGGGCTAAACCGCTCAACTGCTCAGGACGTTGATAGCGGCTCAGCAGTACCCCCGCCGCTTCGCAGGCGCTCATGATGTTGCGGCTCACCACCTCGGCATACGGATGCGAGGCGTCTATCACCCAGCGCGTCCGATTTTCCTGTAGCCAGGCAATCATTTGTTCGCGCTCCAGACGCCCGCAGCGCACCTGACCTTTGATATCTCCCGCCAGCTGCTTCCCCGTTGGGGTCGCAACTGACAGGGTGTAGGCCACATTGGCTGCGTCCAGTTGCTGGCACAGCATGCGCGCATCGCTGGTACCGCCCATGACCAACACATCACCGTAATTCACAGCACATAACCTCGTGGCGTGATCATCAGGCCGTCCTGAACATAGGTTGTTTTGTTGCCAACGATCACAAGGCTGGTCATATCAACCGGTTCAAAGTCCATTTCACCCAGGGTGGTCAACCATTTTTCCTGTTTTTTACGTCCGGCTGACTTCACAATACCCACCGGCGTTTGCGCGCTCTTACTGGCAGAAAGCAGCTCAAATGCGCGCGCCAGATGACCTTCGCGACCCCGACTGCGCGGGTTGTAGAAACAGATTACAAAGTCTGCTTCGCCGGCAGCCACTATGCGTTTTTCGATAACTGGCCACGGTGTTAACAGATCGCTTAAGCTGATGTGGCAGAAGTCGTGCATCAACGGCGCGCCCAGCAAAGAGGCGGCGGCAATGCTGGCCGTCATTCCTGGGATCAGCCTGACCTCAACGTCCAGCTTTTGCTTGCTGACCAGCTCAAGCACCAGCCCAGCCATACCGTAAATCCCTGCATCACCGCTGCTGATCAGCGCCACATTGTGACCTGCCTGCGCCAGTTCGATCGCCGCCTGGCAGCGTTCAATCTCTTTGCACATCCCGGTTTTGATCACCTGCTTGTCGCCAGTGAACGCTTTTACCAGGTGGGTGTAGGTTTTATAGCCAACGATGATTTCCGCTGCCTGCAATGCTTCAACGGCTTCCATGGTCATCATTGCCTGCGAGCCAGGGCCAATTCCAATTACGCTTAACATCAGTGTGAAACTCCCAAAGTGATAGTGACGCCCTGTTCTCGCAGGGTCTCGCCTAACAGTTTTCCGTGGCTCAGCAGCCAGGCTGCAGGACCGGAAACGCTTCCTGTACCCACCGTTTTGCGAACAAACGATGAGGCCGGAAAACGGTGTTCATGCTCACGCAGCGCGTCAGCAGTAAAGGTTTCGAAAGGAACGCGACAGCACGAAGCCAGTTGGATAAGTCCCTGTTCATCTTTTTTCAGCGTGATACTGCCAATCGCTTTAAGCGCCAGCGGATCGAGCTGCTGGGCTTCGAGTTGCCTGGCAAGCAGCGCGGCCAGCAACGGGAACGGCGTGTCACGACGACAACCAATTCCGGCCACAACACGTTGTGGCACCAGCTTCCAGTGCGGAACAGGCAGATCGGGTAAGTTGGTGCGTAAGGTGATACACACCAGCGCATCCAGTTCAGGAAGCTGATTGAGATCGGTTACCGTGATAAAACCGCGCCGGTCGCAATGACTGACATCCTGCGTCAGTTCATCATCCCACCACAGCCCCACCCGCTTATTACTGACCAGCATCTGATTAACGATCTTCACCGCCGAACGGAAATCACTCATCCGGGCATTCAGTTGAAATGCCAGCGTATCCAGTGCCGCCATATCGTTGACATCCGTCGCAGTGGTGATCACCGGATCGGCGCCCAACATGCCCGCCAGATACCGCGCCAGCGCATTGGCACCGCCCGCGTGACCGGAGAGCAGGCTAATGACATGCTGGGCGCGTTCATCAATGACCACCACCGCCGGATCGCAAAATTTGTCGTTGACCAGCGGGGCCAGCACGCGCACCGCAATGCCGGTCGCACCGATAAAAATCAGCGCCGAGTAATTCGCAAACGCTTCGCGGGCGGTATTCGCAAAGCCGTTTTCGAAAGGAATGAATCCCTCCTCCAGCAGCTTTTCACTGGTAAAACAGGTGACCGGCAGCATGGCCGCCAGACGTTTTGCCAGCGTAACGCCTCCCGGGGTCAGGCAAAAAAGCGCAATTGACTCAGGCTTTACGGTATTCATGGCTAAAGTCCGCCGCATAGAGTTTGGAGTAGTGATACTCCGAGCCCAGGAAATTACCGACCAGAATAAGGGCCGTTTTACGGATGCCCGCATCACGAACCTTGTCGCCAATATCCGCCAGGGTACCGCGCACAGTCTGGCTTTCCGGCCAGGTTGCCTTGTAGATCACCGCCACGGGCGTGGTCGCCGGATAACCGCCTTCAATCAAACGCTCGGCCACACGATGAATACGCTGAACGGACAGATAAATCGCCATAGATGTCTGGTGACTGGCAAATGACTCCAGCTGTTCGCGCTCCGGCACCGGCGTGCGTCCTTCCAGGCGGGTAATGATCAGGCTCTGTGAGACCTCAGGCACGGTATACTCAACGCCCAACTCCGCCGCCGCGCCAAGGAATGCGCTGACGCCGGGCACCACCTGCCAGTCAATCCCGCGTTTGGTCAGTTCCTCGCCCTGCTCGCGCACGGAACCGTACAGCGAAACATCGCCGGTTTGCAGACGCACCACGGTCTTACCCGCTTTCACTCCGGCTTCCATCAGATCAAGGATCTGCTCCAGATGCAGTTCAGCGCTGTCGTGGCATTCAGCACCAGCAGGACAATATTCCAGCAGTTCGGTGTTAATCAGCGATCCGGCGTAGATAACAACCTGCGCCTGCTGTAGCAACCGGTAACCTTTGAGGGTAATCAGCTCGCGATCGCCAGGACCTGCGCCAACAAACCACACGCTACGGGGATCAAAAATCTCAGACATGGTTTCCTTCCTTCTGACAGGCGATAACAAATACGGGGTTATTCGGTTTGAAATAGTGACCACTGCCAAGCGTGGTAAGCGAGGAAACCTGTAGCTGCAGGCAATCCACTCCCGGTACGCCAAGATGGTCCAGATGTGCCAGCGCGGTGTTGAGGTTTTCCTGGAGGATGAATGTCATCACCAGCCGCCCTGCGGGATGCAATTGACGCATTGACCAGTCAATCAGTTCAGTCAAATGGCCACCGCTGCCGCCCATGAAAATAGCATCGGCTTTTTCAGCGATGGTCATCGGCGCAACACCGGGAAAAATGTCGATGTTTGCACAGGCAAAATGCTGGCGGTTTTCATCCAATAACCTGAGCGCCGCCGGGTTACGCTCGATTGCCGTCACGCGCAATCCAGGGTATTGCAGCGCGGCTTCTATCGACACGCTGCCGGTTCCCGCGCCAATATCAATCAGGTGACTGGCGCGGTGTAATTCAAGTTTTGAGAGGGCAAGTGCACGTACCGCTTCTTTGGTCATCGGCACTTTCTCTCCACGTAAAAACAGCTCATCTTTCATCAAGGATCACCACTGCATTCATGTCATAGTCGGCGTTAACTTCGTTCACAGGCAGGAAATGGATCCGTTCGTTTTCCATTGCCAGGTTTTCGCCAATCACCATCCAGCGATGTCCCTTGCCTCGTGCAATGAGCTGCTGCGCAATTTCACGCGGGCCGCACTGCGCATCTGTCACCATCGCCACCTTGTTATGTCGCGCCAGTTCATCGAAACAGACGCTGCGACCATGGCTACTGGTCAGCCACATATCGTTCATATCAATACCGGACTGCGCACACAGGTACTGCACCGCGCTTATACCGGGAATAATGCACACATTTTCAATACCGAAATGCGCCACCATGCGCGTCCCGATGCCGTAAAACAGCGGATCGCCAGATGCCAGCACCACAACGCGTTGTTCCTGGTGCGCGCAAATCCAGTTCAAGAGTTCGAGAATATTGGCGCCGAGAACAAACTGTTCACCGGTAAAATCCGGGAATTGCTGCAAATGTCGCTTTCCACCTACCAGAACATCAGCCGTTGCGACCGCTTCACGTGCCGCAGGCGTCATCAAATGCAAACCGGCTGGTCCCATCCCTACAACGGTTAACATTGCATCTCCTCAGCAATCTCTGCGACCGGGCGATTACTTCCAAGCACCTGATTATCAAAAGAGAACATGATGGCGTCACAGGTCGGGGGATTTTTGGTAAAGCGCAACGTTTGCAGGACGCGCATACAGATGCGCTTAGCCAGATGGTTGTAAATGTGCTGAAAACCGTATGCTTCTATGTGTTCCATCGCCGCCTCGGTGGTATCGCAGTCGCTGACCAGCGTGAGCAGTTCCAGCGGCGCACCCAGTAACGCGAGGTGGGCCACCAGCGTTTCCATGCGAGCATCGGCAATATGGCTGTGGGTATGAAAGATCCCCGCCGCAATTTTGACGAGCTTACCAGGGTGTCCCACCAGCACAATTTGTCGGAACCCCAGACGTACGGCTTCTTCAATCATGTAGCCGACAAAATTGCTCATAGTGACCACAACCTGGGTGTCGATCCCCATCTGCTCACGCACAAAACGTTCGCCGTGGTTTCCTGGTACCAGTACGACACGCTCCAGCCCCGCCGCTCGCTTAATTTCCAGCTCCAGCGACAGTGAACGTTTCCAGCTTTCTTCTGACATCGGCGTGACGATCCCAGTCGTACCAATGATCGAAATGCCGCCCAGAATGCCAAGGCGGGAGTTGTAGGTTTTTTGTGCCCGCTCTTCGCCTTCCGGCGCGAAAATTTCAATTTGCGCCCCACGATTCGGACCAATCGCCTCACGAACCGCAGACTCAATGGTCTGGCGAGGTGTGCGATTAATCGCCGAACTGCCCACCGGCAGGCCGATCCCTTTGCGGGTTACCGTGCCGACGCCTTCCCCGCCCTGAAGGGTTATCTCTTTGCTATCGTTTAACGTCACGCGGGCAAAAATCAGCATGCCGTGGGTGGCATCCACATCATCGCCACCGTCTTTGCGGATGGCGGCTATCGCCTGCTGTCCTTCGATATGCGGTGACTCTACGTTCAGACACAGCGTCACACCTGATGGCGTCACGATAGAAACCTGATGGATCAGGTGCTGGCGCAATACCATCAGCGCCGCCACTTTTGCCGCCGCCGTCGCGCACGATCCCGTGGTATATCCTTTACGCAGCGCTTTACCGTTGTGCCACACAGGCGTATCGAAGGACTCGCTCATCGCGCCCCCTGCATGTGATAAAGCATGGCGTTGACGATCGCGGCGGCGACGTTACTTCCCCCTTTACGACCTAACGCAGCAATGGCGGGCAGATTGCTTTGGGTCAGTGCATCTTTCGACTCTTCGGCACCGACGAACCCAACCGGTACGCCAACGACACCACTGACGGCCACATCATGCTCAAGCAGGCGGAACAGCGCTGTCGGCGCGTTGCCAAACACAAACAGCTTTTCACCCTCTTCCTTCACCGCAATGTCAACGGCCGCCATTGACCGGGTAATGCCCTGCTCTTTTGCCGTCCGCACGACCCGCGGGTCGCTGATGTAGCAGCGGCATTCGCCACCGAATTTTGCCAGCAGCGTTTTATTAATCCCGGAAAGGGCCATAGTGGTATCGGTATAAATCACGCTCGAACGGCTAAGCGCCGCACAGAACTGCTCCAGCACATCACTGGAAAACCACAGAATGTCCAGCCAGTCGAAATCCGCTGTCGTGTGAATGACCCGCTTGATAATGGCTTCATGTAACGGGCTGGCAAACTGATAGTCAGGGCGGGTTTCACGGATGATCTCGCCAATAATGTCGAAACTTTTGGCCTCAATCGCCTGGGGTTGCTGGATATATTGCATTGTGTTGTCCTCAGGCTACACCGACCAGCAGCCACCGCAGCGCAATAAACAGCGCCAGTGCCAGCATCGATGCCACCCACATCAATCGAATCGTATGGGAAATGTCGTCTACCGAAATGTCGCGTTGTGCATCACCGATCCACGGTTTCTCAACGCGCTCGCCAAAGTAGTCATTAGGACCACCCAGACGAATTCCTAATGCCCCGGCAACGGACGCTTCTGACCACGCGCAGTTGGGGCTGCTGTGGTTGTAGCGATCGCGCCAGCCAATCTGCAAAGCACGCGCGCCGTCCTGGCGACATAAAAATGCCGCTGCGCCCAGCAGCAGCCAACTTAGTCTCGCGGGAATATAATTTGCGACATCGTCCAGACGAGCGCTGACCATACCGATAGCGCGGTATTTTTCATGTTTGTAGCCCACCATGGAGTCAAGGGTGTTTACCGCTTTGTAGGCCATCGCCAGAGGCGCACCGCCGAGGAGCAAGAAGAACAGCGGCGCGATAATGCCATCAACGGTGTTCTCAGCCACGGTTTCCACTACGCCGCGATTGATCTGCTGTGGCTGTAATTGCGAGGTATCGCGTCCCACAATCCATGACAGCTTTTCCCTACTTGCAGCAAGGTTACCGGCACGTAGCGGACGCTCGACATCCTGCGCGGCATTTGCCAGGCAGCGCCCGGCCAGCACGGTAAAGATCATCCAGACCTCAACCCCCCAACCAAGCCAGGGATGAATAGAGTGCGCCAGCGCCAGTACTCCCCAGGACACAGCCCAGGTCAGCCCAACCACCACAATCCACATCACCGCGCCACCGATGCGTAGCGCACGGTCGCTATGGCAGTAACGCCGAACAACTCGCTGCACTGCAGAAATCAGATTGCCAATCCAGCGCACCGGATGCGGCCAGTTCTGCGGATCGCCGATGATAAAATCAAGCAGCCAGGCAACACACCACGCGAGGATGGTCATAGTGCGCTCCTCGCGGCTGCCAGCCAGTGGTTAAGCATCTGCGGACGTTGAGCAAAATGAACGTGTAGATAGCTGGCAAAGGTATTTCCCACCTGCCAGCCGCCGGACCAGGCTTGCAGCGTTTTGCCATCGCGCACTTTGCGACAGTTCATCACCGCGGGGGTTTCAGGGGTAAAATCGGAGTAGTGGAATTCATGTCCGCGCAGCACTTCGCCTTCTGCAGCTAACAACGTCTGCTGCGCGGCCTGCGCTTCGCAGTAGCCAAATCGGGTCAGACGTTTTCCCATTTTGCTGTGACCGGGAATGATATCCGCCATCAACCAGGTATCACCCTGGCTGTCTTCCAGCGAACTGCCGAGATACATCAGCCCCCCGCACTCGGCATAAATCGCGACACCCTGCTGGTGCGCCGCCCGCAGTTGGTTAAGCATTGCAATATTACGGGCCAACGCCGCAGCATGTAACTCAGGATAGCCACCCCCCAGCCAGATCATCTGACAGTCGGGTAAACAGGTGTCGTGCAACGGGCTAAAACGGACAATCTTAAGCCCCGTGCGCTCCAGAAGCGTAATGTTGTCCGGGTAGTAGAAATTGAACGCTTCGTCATCGGCGATGGCAAGCGTTAGCCCTGCCCCGGCGTCTGCGGCGGGCAGCGCTGGCCATTCACCAGCAGGAAGCGTATCTAACTGGCTTAATCTCAGCAGCGCGTCGATATCAAGGGTTTGCTCCAGCGTCGCGGCAAACGCCTGCCACGGCTGCGGGTTGATAACCGACTCACGCGCGGTAACCAAACCCAGATGACGCTCGGGAAGCGCAACGCCTTCCATACGGGGAACGTAGCCTAAGACGGGTACAGCGCAGTAACGCTCAATCGCCACTTTCAGGAGCTGGTAATGCGTTTCGCTGTTAACCCGGTTAACAATAACGCCGGCAATATTCAGGGTTGGATCAAAATGCTGAAACCCCATTACCGTCGCGGCGATCGAGGTGGAAACGGCTTTGCCATCAACCAGTAGGATAACCGGACAGCCTAACTGTTTGGCCATCGCGGCGGTGCTGCAGTAGTTTGGGTCGGTGCCGTATCCGTCATACAACCCCATAACGCCTTCAATAACGGCGATATCCGCATGTTGCATGTGCTCGCGAAATAAAGCATTCAGGGTGGGGACGGGAAGCATGAAGCTATCAAGATTGCGGGAAGCAGTGCCGCATACCGCGGTATGCCAGCCGGTATCAAGGTAATCGGGGCCTACTTTGCAAGGCTGGACGCGTAAACCGCGTTTTTTCAACAAGCTCAACAAGCCCAGCGTCACCGTGGTTTTACCACAGCCGCTTCCGGTACCTGCAAGAACAAAAGCGTGAAAATTGGCCGCCATACCCTGATCCTGTTCAGGGTGGTAGGGGTGTAAAGATACCCAGTCTCTCGACTGTATGCATCTGAACCACCCACTTCCCACCGAAGTTGTTGGTAGTCACTGACAGGCAGGTCTTCTGGCTTAGCGTCATCCTCACCCGTCCTTCCCAATCTTGCGATCAGTGGTCAATACGGGGTCGTCAGCATCACAGCAGCGGGGGCTGCGGGGGATTCTCACCCCCTTCCCTACCACAAATGTGGCAAACCTGTCAGTTCAAGAGCCTGATTAATTATGCTCTCTGTTATGAGGTAAATTCACGACCTCATGACAATAATTCAATTTAATATCTTGCCGGGTTCATTCAACCAATTACCTGGCCTAAACTCACTTATTCATATGCTCGCATTCTGAATGAAAGCGCCAACAAAGAATAAAGAAAGTCATTCACAGAGACACTGTATCTCATCACAAAAATAAAAACTGGTGCAGTTTATCCCTCTAATACTATTATTTTGTTGCGCTATGACAATTTATTGACTGCTGTCGCTACTTTTCATTTTATAATGACTGGCATAGCGCCCTATATCAAAAATCGGCAATAGCAAAATATTGCTATTTAAGCGGACTCGCCACGTGAAATGACATTTATTTGCTGGCGAAATGCCTGCGGCGTGACCTGATACGTTTGACGAAAAACTTTGCAAAAATAACTGGTTTGCGAAAATCCTAAATTACGCGCAATGCTGGCTATGCTCCAGTCACTGTGGCAAAGCAGCTCTTTTGCACTGGCCATTCGCTGCTGGTTTACCCATGCGTTAAAACCGATACCATGATATTTTTTGAACAATTTGCTGAAATAGTAAGGGCTAAGGTAAACATGAGAGGCGACATCCTCCAGACGCAATTCGTCTGATAAATGCGCATCAATATAGCGCAGTGCTTTTTTCATTTTGCTGTCATGAGGATTGGTGCTGCGGTTAGCGCGTACCGGCTCTGACTGCTGCGGGTTATCTTTGATAACCACAAAATTAAGTTGTTTCTTAAGGCAATTTTCTACGATGAGCTTCAGCAGATCCGCTGAGGCGATGACTCGCGAATAGTCCATTTCCGGTACATTACGAAACTCGTTGACCAGTTCGGGATCGGCTTGCCAGCGGTCATCTACATTCAGAATATCAACCAAACCGACATCGTTACTTAAGCGTACCTGGCCACAAAGCACAAACCCTACCAGGTGCCCCGCAATGACCAGCGGAATTGAGAAATCGGTAAGTCCGGCGTGACAGCGATAGATGCAGGGTTGATCGGATTTAGAGGCTTCCAGCCCTCCACAGCGATCGCTCATACGACAACGGGTACTGTGCTGAGGATGCTGACGCATCAACTGGCAAAAAGGGGTGAAATTAAAAAGCTCAGAAATTTCATCACCGTGAATATTGACAACCACAACGGCCAGACTGGTGGCCTGCGCAAAATCCTGTGCGATTTTATTAATGAGTTCTGAGTTCAGGGCACTCGCAGAAATCATGATAAAACCTCTCAGTTAATTTATTGTTATAAATAAAACATATTATTCACATTCATTTTCACCCTGCCATCCTGAGCATTGATGAAAGTCGTAATTGAACATAACAAAAGTCTCCCATTCTTGGGAGACTTTTTGGGCAGTTCAGGATACCGGATCACGAAAACAGTTTTTACTTTTCAAAAATAAACTTCTTCTGTGAAGCTAGCTCTCATTTTCGTCCAGCTTACACGTATTACAGGGTAAATTTTTGCCAATCAAATAACGATAAATTGCTGCACCCGCGCACGCGCCGATGATAGGGGCCACAATCGGTACAATGAAATAAGGGATATCACGCCCGCCGGTCATTGCAACATCTCCCCACCCGGCCATCCAGGCAAACAATTTAGGACCAAAATCACGCGCCGGATTCATCGCAAATCCGGTGAGCGGACCGGTGGATGCGCCGATAACAGCAACCAGAATACCAATCAGCAATGGCGCCAACGGACCTTTAGGAACGCCGTTACCGTCGTCAGTCAGCGCCATGATCATCCCCATAAGAATGGAGGTAATCACCACTTCGACCAACGCTGCCTGCCAGACGCTGAGCGCCGCCGCAGGATAAGTACTAAAAATACTGGCAAGGTGCAGGCTTTCCAGACTGCCGCGCACCATCTGGTGGGCCGACTCATACTCGGTAAACAGACTGCCGTAGAGCAAATAAGCCAGCAAAGCGCCACCAAAGGCCCCCGCGACCTGCGCCACAGTGTAAGGTAAAACTTTGCGCCCCGGAAAACAGGCAAACAGCCACAGTGCGATGGTGATAGCAGGGTTGAGATGCGCGCCAGAGATCCCGGCTGTCAGGTAGACTGCAAGCGAGATCCCCAGACCCCAAATGATGCAGATTTCCCACAATCCCAGGCTGGCACCTGCGACTTTCAGAGCGCTCAGGCAGCCAATACCAAAAAACAAAAATAGCCCGGTACCCAAAAACTCAGCAATGCATTGCGCTTTTAGTGAATCGTTCATTGTGACACCTTCTAAGCAGAGTTCGTGTCTTTACCAGCGGACTCCTTACTGGCAAGTAGAATACTTCGAGGCTTACTATAAAAGGCCGTATCAGCAAATTGTTGGCATTCTGCGGATAGCTTGCCCTTTAAAATCGTGGTGCAATAGCAAATTCTTGCTACGCACTTTATTAAAACATTAGAGACAATCGGGATTACGCGTATTACACGGACATTTTCAAAACAATAAAATATTGCTATTAGCAGAAATCCGTTTTCAAACCACCATCACAATTTCTTTTTTTTCGCATAGCAAATGATATTTATAATGTCACCAGAAAAAGTGTAAATGTGGAACTGACATAACTAAATAATCATATCAATGAGATTAAATATAACCATTAAAAACAACAAGTTAAAATAATTAATAGCAATTTTATATCACCTTACCTCTATTATTTTTTCACTCTCAATTTCAAGTCAGCCATTCTTTTTCCTCGCTTCTTTTTATAGTCATGAACATCGGGACAACCCAGGCGAGGTCTTTATGCAACAAGAAGCGTTAGGAATGGTAGAAACCAAAGGCTTGACTGCAGCCATAGAGGCCGCAGATGCAATGGTGAAGTCAGCCAATGTAATGCTGGTCGGCTACGAAAAAATTGGTTCGGGGCTGGTAACAGTCATTGTCCGCGGCGATGTTGGCGCAGTCAAAGCAGCAACAGATGCAGGTGCCGCCGCAGCACGTAATGTGGGAGAAGTGAAAGCCGTACACGTCATCCCACGCCCTCACACCGATGTAGAAAAAATCTTACCGAAGGGAATTAGCTAATGAGCAGCAATGAGCTGGTTGATCAGATCATGGCGCAGGTGATTGCTCGCGTGGCAACGCCGGAACAGCAGGCTATCCCTGAAAATAATCCTCCAACACGAGAAACGGCTATGGCAGAGAAAAGCTGCAGTTTAACGGAGTTTGTCGGTACTGCGATTGGCGACACCGTCGGTCTGGTAATCGCCAACGTGGACAGCGCCCTACTGGACGCAATGAAACTTGAAAAACGGTATCGCTCCATTGGCATCCTTGGCGCGCGTACTGGTGCAGGCCCGCACATCATGGCCGCAGATGAAGCGGTAAAAGCCACCAATACTGAAGTCGTCAGTATTGAGTTGCCACGTGATACCAAAGGCGGCGCGGGTCACGGTTCGCTGATTATTCTCGGCGGCAACGATGTTTCTGACGTGAAACGCGGAATTGAGGTTGCGCTGAAAGAACTAGATCGCACCTTTGGCGATGTTTATGCCAACGAAGCCGGTCACATCGAAATGCAATACACCGCACGCGCCAGCTACGCGCTGGAAAAAGCCTTTGGTGCACCGATTGGCCGTGCCTGTGGCGTGATCGTCGGCGCCCCGGCATCCGTTGGTGTCCTGATGGCTGATACTGCGCTGAAATCCGCCAACGTGGAAGTTGTGGCCTACAGCTCCCCTGCCCATGGCACCAGCTTCAGTAACGAAGCCATTCTGGTCATTTCAGGCGATTCCGGCGCTGTACGTCAGGCCGTTATCTCCGCCCGCGAAATCGGTAAAACCGTACTCGGGACCCTCGGCTCAGAACCGAAAAACGATCGTCCGTCCTACATCTGATATCAGTGAGGCTGATTCATGAGATCGAAAAGATTTGAAGCACTGGCGAAGCGCCCTGTGAATCAGGATGGCTTCGTTAAGGAGTGGATCGAAGAAGGCTTCATTGCGATGGAAAGCCCGAACGACCCTAAACCGTCGATTAAAATCGTCAACGGTACAGTCACTGAACTGGACGGAAAATCCGCCAGTGAATTTGACTTAATTGACCATTTCATTGCCCGCTATGGCATTAACCTGGCGCGCGCTGAAGAAGTCATGGCGATGGACTCAGTAAAACTTGCCAATATGCTTTGCGATCCTAACGTGAAGCGCAAAGACATTGTGCCGCTGACCACCGCAATGACCCCTGCAAAAATTGTCGAAGTGGTGTCCCATATGAACGTCGTTGAGATGATGATGGCCATGCAGAAAATGCGTGCTCGTCGTACACCGTCTCAGCAGGCGCACGTCACTAACGTTAAAGATAATCCGGTGCAGATTGCCGCTGATGCGGCTGAAGGCGCCTGGCGCGGATTTGACGAACAGGAAACGACGGTTGCCGTTGCGCGTTATGCACCCTTTAACGCCATTGCGCTGTTAGTCGGCTCACAGGTTGGGCGCCCTGGCGTATTAACCCAGTGCTCGCTGGAAGAGGCGACCGAACTTAAACTCGGTATGTTAGGCCACACCTGTTACGCGGAAACTATCTCCGTCTATGGTACTGAACCCGTCTTTACCGACGGCGATGACACGCCATGGTCGAAAGGCTTCCTCGCCTCTTCCTACGCCTCACGCGGTCTGAAAATGCGCTTTACCTCCGGTTCTGGCTCAGAAGTTCAGATGGGTTACGCCGAAGGTAAATCGATGCTTTACCTCGAAGCCCGCTGTATTTACATCACCAAAGCCGCTGGCGTACAGGGTTTACAAAATGGCTCAGTAAGCTGCATCGGCGTGCCTTCCGCTGTGCCGTCAGGCATTCGTGCGGTGTTAGCTGAAAACCTGATCTGTTCCTCCCTGGATCTGGAGTGTGCCTCCAGCAACGACCAAACCTTTACTCACTCGGATATGCGTCGTACTGCCCGCCTGCTGATGCAGTTCCTGCCGGGTACTGACTTCATTTCTTCCGGTTATTCCGCTGTGCCGAACTACGACAACATGTTTGCGGGTTCGAACGAGGATGCCGAAGATTTTGACGACTACAACGTCCTCCAGCGAGACCTCAAGGTAGATGGGGGTCTGCGTCCGGTTCGTGAAGAAGACGTTATCGCCATTCGTAATAAAGCGGCACGTGCACTGCAGGCCGTCTTTGCCGGGATGGGATTACCGCCAATCACTGATGAAGAAGTGGAAGCGGCGACTTACGCCCACGGTTCGAAAGATATGCCGGAGCGAAACATCGTTGAAGATATCAAGTTTGCGCAAGAGATCATCAATAAAAACCGTAACGGTCTGGAAGTGGTGAAAGCCCTTGCTCAGGGCGGGTTTACCGATGTCGCTCAGGACATGCTCAACATCCAGAAAGCCAAGTTAACCGGGGATTATCTGCATACCTCCGCCATTATCGTTGGCGACGGACAGGTGCTATCCGCAGTAAATGACGTCAATGACTATGCCGGTCCGGCAACAGGTTATCGCCTACAAGGCGAACGCTGGGAAGAGATCAAAAACATCCCTGGCGCACTTGATCCCAACGAACTTGGCTAAGGGGTGAAAAATGGAAATCAATGAAAAGCTGCTGCGCCAGATAATTGAAGACGTACTGTCTGAAATGCAAACCAGCGACAAACCCGTCTCATTCCGCGCATCGACAGCGGCTAGCGCGCCACAGGCTGCAGCGGCGCAGGGCGACAGCTTTCTGACCGAGATTGGCGAAGCCAAACAAGGCCAGCAGCAGGACGAAGTGATTATTGCCGTAGGTCCCGCGTTTGGACTGTCGCAAACCGTCAATATCGTAGGGATCCCGCATAAGAACATCTTGCGCGAAGTGATTGCGGGTATTGAAGAAGAAGGCATTAAAGCGCGCGTTATCCGCTGCTTTAAATCCTCCGATGTGGCATTTGTCGCCGTGGAAGGTAACCGTCTGAGCGGTTCCGGGATCTCTATCGGCATCCAGTCAAAAGGCACCACGGTAATCCACCAGCAGGGGTTACCGCCGCTTTCTAACCTGGAGCTGTTCCCTCAGGCACCACTTCTGACGCTGGAAACCTATCGTCAGATCGGTAAAAACGCCGCGCGTTATGCCAAGCGTGAATCTCCGCAACCGGTCCCTACTCTGAATGACCAGATGGCTCGTCCTAAGTACCAGGCGAAATCGGCCATTCTGCACATTAAAGAGACCAAATACGTCGTGACGGGCAAAAACCCGCAGGAACTGCGCGTGGCGCTTTGATAAAGGATAACTCCATGAATACCGACGCAATTGAATCGATGGTTCGGGATGTGCTAAGCCGGATGAACAGCCTGCAAGGCGAGTCCGCGACGCCGGTCGCGGCGAGTTCATCAGCACATACCGCGAAAGTCACGGATTACCCTCTCGCGAATAAACATCCTGAGTGGGTAAAAACCGCAACCAACAAAACTCTGGATGACTTCACGCTCGAAAATGTTCTGAGCAACAAAGTGACGGCGCAGGACATGCGCATCACCCCTGAAACGCTGCGCCTTCAGGCGGAAATCGCCAAAGATGCCGGACGTGACAGACTGGCGATGAACTTCGAGCGTGCAGCTGAGCTAACCGCTGTACCTGACGATCGCATTCTTGAGATCTACAACGCGCTGCGCCCATACCGCTCAACGAAAGACGAGCTGATGGCTATCGCTGACGATCTCGAAAATCGTTATCAGGCAAAGATCTGTGCAGCTTTCGTTCGTGAAGCGGCAGCGCTGTACGTTGAGCGTAAAAAACTCAAAGGCGACGACTAACTCAGGGACAGGATCATGCGATATATAGCTGGCATTGACATAGGCAACTCATCAACGGAAGTCGCTCTGGCTACCCTCGATGAGTCTGGCGCACTGAGCATCACCGGCAGCGCGCTGGCAGAAACCACCGGAATTAAAGGCACATTACGTAATGTGTTTGGTATTCAGGAGGCACTTTCGCTGGCAGCAAAAAACGCCGGTATCAATGTCAGCGATATTTCGCTCATCCGTATCAATGAAGCCACCCCGGTCATTGGTGACGTCGCGATGGAAACGATAACCGAAACCATCATCACTGAATCCACCATGATCGGCCATAACCCTAAAACGCCGGGCGGCGTCGGATTAGGCGTTGGCGTCACTATTACGCCGGAAGACCTGCTCAGCCGTCCGGCGGATACGCCCTATATTCTGGTGGTGTCATCGGCATTTGATTTCGCCGATGTCGCCACGATGATTAATGCCTCCGTCCGCGCCGGATACAAGTTAACTGGCGTTATTTTGCAGCAGGACGATGGCGTATTGGTCAGTAATCGTCTGACTCATCCCTTGCCTATCGTCGATGAAGTCCTTCATATCGACCGCATCCCGTTAGGTATGCTGGCTGCCATTGAGGTCGCAATTCCAGGAAAAGTCATTGAAACGCTTTCTAACCCTTACGGGATTGCGACCGTTTTTGGCCTCAACGCCGACGAGACTAAAAACATTGTCCCGATGGCGCGGGCGCTGATTGGCAACCGTTCTGCCGTGGTTGTGAAAACACCGTCAGGTGATGTGAAAGCACGAGCCATTCCTGCCGGAAATCTGGAGCTACAGTCACAGGGTCGTACCGTACGGGTCGACGTTGCAGCTGGCGCTGAAGCGATTATGAAAGCGGTTGGTGAATGCCCGAAACTGGATAACGTCACCGGAGAGGCTGGCACCAATATTGGCGGCATGCTGGAGCATGTGCGCCAGACAATGGCTGAATTAACCAACAAACCCAGCCACGAAATTTTTATTCAGGACCTGCTGGCAGTCGATACCTCGGTTCCCGTCAGCGTGACCGGCGGGCTAGCCGGTGAGTTCTCGCTGGAACAGGCTGTCGGTATTGCTTCCATGGTGAAATCAGACCGCCTGCAAATGGCGATGATTGCTCAGGAAATCACGCAAAAGCTCAACATTGACGTCCAGGTTGGCGGCGCCGAAGCCGAAGCTGCCATTCTGGGGGCCTTAACCACCCCCGGCACGACGCGGCCACTGGCTATTCTGGATCTCGGTGCAGGATCGACCGACGCCTCCATCATCAACCCGAAAGGCGAAATTATCGCCACGCACCTGGCGGGTGCGGGCGATATGGTCACGATGATTATTGCCCGTGAACTGGGTCTGGAAGACCGTTATCTCGCTGAAGAGATCAAAAAGTACCCGCTGGCTAAAGTCGAGAGCTTGTTCCATCTTCGCCACGAAGATGGCAGCGTCCAGTTCTTCCCTACACCTCTCCCACCAACGGTTTTTGCCCGCGTATGCGTAGTAAAACCCGATGAACTGGTGCCACTGCCAGGCGAACTGGCGCTGGAGAAAGTCCGGGCCATTCGCCGCAGCGCTAAGGAACGCGTTTTCGTCACCAACGCACTCAGAGCGCTACGTCAGGTGAGTCCGACCGGGAACATTCGGGATATTCCCTTTGTGGTTCTGGTTGGCGGCTCATCCCTGGACTTTGAAGTTCCGCAACTGGTCACCGATGCGCTGGCACACTATCGCCTGGTTGCCGGGCGCGGCAACATTCGAGGCACCGAAGGTCCGCGCAACGCGGTCGCGACAGGGCTGATTCTCTCCTGGTACAAGGCATTCGCTCATGGAAAGTAATCTCACCACACCAGCCATCGTTATCTTCGCCACTGCTGGATGCACTGACGTCTGGAGTGATGTGCTGCTGGGTATTGAAGAAGAAGGGATCCCCTTTCTGATTCAGGAGAGCCCGTCAACTGACGTTATCCACAACGCATGGCTGGCGGCTTGCCAATCGCCGCTGATGGTTGGCATTGGCTGCAATCGCGAAAAACTGGTCGTGCACTATAAAAACTTACCCACATCAGCGCCACTATTTACGCTGACGTATCAACAAGATAACCACGCCCGACGCAGCATTGGTAATAACGCTGCGCGGCTGGTTAAAGGCATTCCATTTCGGGAATGCCACTCATAACCCACAGGAGAAAAGCAGTATGAATAACGCACTGGGACTGGTTGAAACAAAAGGGCTCGTCGGCGCTATTGAAGCCGCTGATGCCATGGTGAAATCCGCAAACGTGCAGTTGGTTGGTTACGAAAAAATCGGCTCAGGCCTTATCACCGTTATGGTTCGCGGCGATGTCGGCGCAGTGAAAGCTGCCGTAGATGCAGGAAGCGCTGCAGCAAGCGCCGTTGGCGAGGTGAAATCCTGCCACGTTATCCCGCGTCCGCACAGCGACGTTGAAGCCATTTTACCTAAATCCGCATAAGTCGTTGCAACCAAGGAGCACAGCGTGAAGCAATCACTGGGATTACTTGAAGTTAGTGGTCTGGCATTAGCCATCAGTTGCGCGGACGTCATGGCGAAAGCCGCCTCCATCACGCTGGTGGGCCTCGAAAAAACCAACGGTTCAGGCTGGATGGTGATCAAGATAATCGGGGATGTGGCCTCCGTCCAGGCGGCCATTTCCACCGGTGTCAGTTTCGCTGACCAGCGAGATGGACTGGTGGCTCACAAAGTCATATCCAGACCAGGGGATGGCATTCTGTCACATAGCGTCACCCCGGAGTCTGAGCCAACGCCCGCCCCGACACCGGTCGTACCACATGAAGAGATGACTGAGGACCATGCAGCGCCCGAAGCGCCACAAGATGCAGAGTTGATTAGCTGCAATCTGTGTCTTGACCCTGCCTGCCCCCGTCAAAAGGGCGAGCCGCGCTCTCTTTGTCTGCACTCAGGCAAACGAGGTGAAGCGTGATGGATAAACAGCAACTGGAGACAACGGTCACCAAAGTTTTGGATGAAATGCGTGAGCGCCCTATTCCGCTAGGGATCTCTAATCGTCATATTCATCTATGCGCTGAAGATTACGACCGCTTGTTTCCCAATCACCCTATTAGTGAGAAAAAAGAGCTGCTGCAGCCCGGACAATATGCAGCAGACCAGACCGTCACACTGGTGGGACCAAAAGGTCAGTTAAAAAATGTGCGCTTACTCGGCCCACTGCGTAGCACCAGTCAGGTCGAAATTTCTCGTACCGACGCTCGTACGTTGGGAATTGCTGCTCCACTACGGATGTCAGGCAGTATCGAGGGCACGCCAGGCGTTCGCCTTATCAGTCCATTTGCTGAACTGGACTTAGCATCCGGGGTAATCGTCGCCCAACGCCATATCCATATGTCGCCGCTCGATGCCCTAATCCTGCGCGTTTCCCATGGCGATAAAGTCTCTGTTGCCATTAATGGCGATGAACGTCGACTGATTTTCGATAACGTCGCCGTACGCGTTTCGCCGGATATGCGCCTTGAGATGCATATCGATACCGACGAAGCCAATGCTGCGGGCGCTGATAATCCGCAGGCATTTGCCACACTGGTGAGCCCACGATGAACAACGAACTGCTGCAACGCATTATCGAGGAGGTTGTTTCCCGATTAAAAAAACGCGCGGAAAGCACGCTCTCGCTTAGCGTCGCGCAGTTACGGGAAATCGAACCACGGACATTGTGCTGCCAGTACTCGTCGCTCCACCTCCTGCAGGCGGACCTGCCATTGCTGGAGCAAATTGCCGAGGGCTGCGCGGACAACATGTCGGTGGTAACGATCCACGAAGCGCTGGCATGCGGAGTCCGCGTGAAAATTTCACTACAACACCGATTGTTACCCGCAATCCCCGTTAGAAAACTTGCGCGTCTGCCTCTGGAGTTCAGTGACGAGCTGGGGCGAATCATCGTTTTGCATCCTGACAAACTTCTCAGCTATGCCGACGTCGCCCAACTGAAGGGGGGCGTTCTGGTGCTACGTCGTCGATGTGTCGTGACGGCTCTGGCTCAGGACGCCGTCGGTACGCGAAATGTCCAATTAATTATGCAGGAGTGAGCTATGCATCTGGCACGGGTTACAGGCGTTGTGGTTTCCACGCAAAAATCCCCATCACTGGTGGGGAAGAAACTGTTGCTGGTACGTCGGGTGAGTGCGGACGGAGAACTTCCCGCGTCCCCTGTGAGTGGAGATGAAGTCGCGGTTGATTCTGTCGGCGCTGGAACTGGAGAACTGGTATTACTCAGCAGTGGCTCTAGCGCCAGACACGTTTTTTCCGGCCCTAATGAGGCCATCGATCTGGCTATCGTCGGCATTGTCGACACGCTTTCTCGTTAGGAGGAACTATGGCGATTTATACCCGCACTGGCGATGCCGGCACAACGGCCCTCTTTACCGGGCAACGCGTGAGCAAAACGCACCCGCGCGTCGAGGCTTACGGTACGCTGGACGAACTTAATGCGGCGCTTAGCCTGTGTGTTTGCGCAGCGAAAAACCCGCAGCACCGCCAGTTACTCGAAAACATTCAACTGCAGCTTTTTTGGTTCAGCGCCGAGCTGGCAAGCGAAAGCGAACAGCCAGCGCCAGAGCAGCGCTACATCAGCTCAGAAGAAATTGCCGCGCTGGAGGCCGCCATTGATACCGCGATGGGGAGAGTGCCCCCCCTACGCAGCTTTATTTTACCTGGCCGCAGCGAAGCCGCCAGCCGTCTGCACTTTGCCCGCACGCTGGCCCGCCGCGCAGAGAGGCGACTGGTCGAACTCTCCACCGAGATTTCCGTCAGACACGTGCTGATGCGTTATATCAATCGCCTCTCCGACTGCTTATATGCGCTTGCACGAGCAGAAGATCATGACGCCCATCAAAACAACATTATTCAGAAAGTGGCGGAGCGTTATCTCGCAGCCATCCGTACATCAGCCACCAGGGAGCCGGCTATGTCTCTGTCTTTTCAGGAACTCCACCAACTCACTCGCGCTGCGGTAACGAGAGCAGAAGAACTTCAGGTTCCGGTCGTCATCAGCATTGTTGATGCGAATGGGACCCAAACGGTGACCTGGCGCATGCCTGACGCATTACTCGTCAGTAGCGAACTGGCACCGAAAAAAGCCTGGACCGCCGTGGCAATGAAAACCGCCACGCATGAGCTGACATCGGCAGTGCAGCCAGGCGCCGCGCTTTACGGTCTGGAAAGCCATATGCAGGGAAAAGTCGTCACCTTCGGTGGCGGGTACGCATTATGGCGTGAGGGGTTACTCCTTGGGGGTCTTGGCATCAGCGGGGGAAGCGTTGAGCAGGATATGGACATTGCAGAAACGGCCATTGCGGCAATTAACGTGAGAACACATCAATGAACACTTCAGAACTTGAAACCCTTATTCGTAACATTTTGAGTGAGCAACTTGCCCCGGCAAAAGCAGAAGTTAAGGGTAATGGAATTTTTCCGTCCGTTAGCGAAGCGATCGATGCCGCTCATCAGGCTTTTCTGCGTTATCAGCAATGTCCATTGAAAACCCGCAGCGCCATCATTAACGCCCTGCGAGAAGAGCTGACGCCTCACCTTGCTTCATTGGCTGCTGAAAGCGCTGCCGAAACGGGAATGGGCAACAAAGAGGATAAGTTCCTTAAAAATAAAGCTGCGTTGGACAATACCCCGGGTATCGAAGATCTCACCACCACGGCGCTTACCGGCGACGGCGGCATGGTGTTATTCGAGTATTCACCCTTTGGCGTGATTGGTTCCGTCGCCCCCAGCACCAACCCGACGGAAACCATTATTAACAACAGCATCAGTATGCTGGCTGCGGGAAATAGCGTTTATTTTAGCCCACATCCAGGTGCAAAAGCGGTCTCACTGAAGCTGATTACCATGATTGAAGATATTGCTTTTCGCTGCTGCGGGATTCGGAATCTTGTCGTCACGGTCACAGAACCCACTTTTGAGGCTACCCAGCAGATGATGGCGCACCCTAAAATCGCAGTTCTGGCGATTACCGGTGGTCCAGGCATTGTTGCTATGGGCATGAAAAGCGGGAAAAAAGTCATTGGCGCAGGCGCAGGCAATCCTCCCTGCATTGTTGATGAAACAGCCGACCTGGTTAAGGCGGCGGAAGATATCATCAATGGCGCATCCTTTGATTACAACCTCCCCTGCATTGCTGAGAAGAGTCTGATTGTTGTTGATGCCGTTGCCGAACGACTGGTTCAACAAATGCAGTCTTTTGGCGCGATGCGACTCAATAGCGAAGAGATAGACAAACTGCGCGCAGTTTGTCTGCCAGAAGGAATAGCCAATAAACAACTGGTAGGGAAAAGCCCGGCAACCTTACTGGAAGCCGCGGGAATACCGGTTCCGGCAAAAGCACCTCGATTACTGATAGGTATCGTCAAGGCTGACGACCCATGGGTTACCAGCGAGCAACTGATGCCAATGCTCCCCATCGTAACGGTGAGCGATTTTGACAGCGCGTTAACGTTGGCCCTGAAGGTTGAAGAGGGATTGCATCACACCGCCATTATGCATTCGCAAAATGTGTCACGTCTGAACCTTGCCGCGCGCACGCTTCAGACCTCCATTTTTGTGAAAAATGGCCCCTCTTATGCTGGGATTGGCGTTAGTGGTGAAGGCTTTACCACCTTCACCATCGCAACGCCGACCGGTGAAGGAACGACATCTGCACGCACTTTCGCACGCTCTCGTCGTTGCGTGCTGACAAACGGTTTTTCTATTCGCTAATGGGGCCGTTATGAAAAGCTTTTCACTGCAAACTCGATTGTACAGCGGCCAGGGAAGCCTGGATGTGCTTAAGCGCTTCACGAATAAGCATATCTGGATTATCTGCGATGGTTTTCTCGCGCGTTCTCCCCTGATTGAAAAGCTGCGCGACGCGCTGCCAGCGGATAACCGCATCAGCATTTTCAGCGATATCACCCCCGATCCCACCATTAGCACGGTAGTACAAGGGATTGCGCAAATGCAGTCCCTACGACCGGACGTCGTCATTGGTTTTGGCGGTGGATCTGCACTGGACGCCGCAAAAGCCATCGTCTGGTTCAGCCGACAGTTCGGTATTGAGATTGAAACCTGCGTTGCAATTCCCACCACCAGCGGCACGGGATCGGAGGTGACCAGCGCCTGCGTGATTAGCGATCCGGATAAAGGCATTAAGTATCCATTATTTAATAATGCGCTTTATCCGGACATGGCCATCCTTGATCCGACGCTGGTCGTCAGCGTTCCACCAGCCATAACCGCGAATACCGGCATGGACGTATTAACGCATGCGCTGGAGGCTTACGTATCCACGAAGGCCAGCGACTTCACCGATGCGCTGGCTGAAAAAGCGGCACAAATCGTCTTCCAGTACCTGCCTGTCGCCGTCAGCAAAGGCGACTGCCTGGCAACCAGAGGAAAAATGCACAACGCGTCAACACTCGCGGGAATGGCATTCAGTCAGGCTGGTCTGGGTATCAATCATGCGATTGCCCATCAGTTGGGCGGCCAGTTTCATCTGCCCCACGGACTTGCCAATGCGCTGCTGCTGACCCATGTCATTCATTTTAATGCCCGCGATCCGCGGGCTGCGAAGCGCTATGCCCGTTTCGCTAAAGCCTGCCACCTATGCCCGGATAACGCGAACGATACGGCGGCACTGAATGCGCTAATTCGTCATACAGAGCTACTCAAAAAACAGTGTGCGTTACCTTCTTTTGCTGACGCGCTTAAAGACGGAAAGCAAGCCTGGTCACAACGTATACCGTCGATGGTTCAGGCCGCGCTGGCTGATGTCACGCTGCAAACCAATCCTCGTGTTGCCGACGCCAGCGCCATGCAGGAACTGCTTGAGGAATTATTATGAAGACAGCCATGACGGCAGAGTCCACGCTTTATGATGCGCAGACAATTCGCGAACGCGTTCGCGCAGCGGGTGTTGTCGGGGCCGGAGGCGCAGGCTTTCCTGCTCACGTAAAATTACAGGCGCAGGTCGATACGTTTCTGGTCAATGCGGCTGAATGTGAACCGATGCTGAAAGTTGACCAGCAATTGATGGCCGTTCAGGCTGAGCGACTTATCCGTGGCGTTCAATATGCCATGACGGCTACCGGGGCCAGGGCCGGTATTATTGCGCTCAAAGAGAAATATCAAAAGGCTATCAATGCGTTAACGCCCCTTCTGCCTGCCGGGATCCGCTTACATATTTTGCCTGATGTCTACCCGGCTGGTGACGAGGTTTTGACCATCTGGATGGCAACGGGCCGGAGAGTTCCGCCTGCCGCGCTGCCGGTCAGCGTCGGCGTGGTGGTCAATAACGTCCAGACTGTACTCAACATCGCCAGAGCCGTTGAGCAGCAATACCCGGTTACGCGTCGTACCCTGACCGTTAACGGCGCGGTCGCCAGACCAATCACTATGACCGTCCCTATCGGAATGTCTTTACGTGAGGTTCTGGCGTTGGCAGGTGGTGCTACCGTTGACGATCCCGGTTTTATTAACGGTGGTCCGATGATGGGCGGCCTGATTACCTCACTGGATACCCCTGTCAGCAAGACCACCGGGGGACTGCTGGTTTTACCAAAGTCTCATGCGTTGATTCAGCGGCGGATGCAGGATGAACGCACCGTGCTTTCCGTCGCAAAAACCGTTTGCGAGCAGTGTCGTCTGTGTACGGATTTGTGCCCAAGACATTTGATCGGCCATGAATTATCGCCGCACCTGCTGGTTCGCGCGGTTAATTATCAGCAGACGGCCACACCGCAGTTACTGCTCACAGCCCTGACCTGTTCAGAATGCAATGTATGTGAAAGCGTAGCCTGTCCGGTTGGGATTTCACCGATGCGAATCAACCGCATGCTTAAACGCGAGCTACGGGCGCTCAACCATCGTTATGAAGGGCCGTTAAATCCTGAGGATGAAATGGCGAAGTATCGGCTTATTCCGGTGAAGCGCCTTATTACCAAACTGGGCCTTAGCGACTGGTATCACGATGCGCCACTGACTGAGACTGATTATCCCACGGATAAAACGACGCTGTTGCTACGCCAGCATATTGGTGCCAGCGCCATCCCATGTGTACTGCAGGGCGAACACGTTGTTCGCGGTCAATGCGTTGCCGATGTGCCGTCCGGTGCATTAGGCGCACCTGTCCACGCCAGTATTGACGGTATTGTCAGCGAAATTACTGAGCAATCCATCACGGTAATAAGAGGTTAATCATGTCTCAGGCTATAGGGATTTTAGAACTCACCAGCATTGCCAAAGGAATGGAAGCTGGCGATGCCATGTTAAAAAGCGCGAATGTGAATTTACTGGTCAGCAAGACCATCTGCCCGGGCAAATTTCTGCTTATGCTCGGTGGTGACGTAGGCGCAGTACAACAGGCGATCGCCACCGGAACTTCTCTTGCTGGCGATATGCTCGTTGATAGTCTGATACTACCCAACATTCACGCCAGCGTACTTCCTGCGATCAGTGGACTTAACAGCGTGGATAAGCGTCAGGCCGTGGGCATTGTTGAAACATGGAGCGTTGCGGCCTGCATCTGTGCCGCCGACCGTGCGGTTAAAGCCTCCAATGTCACGCTGGTACGCGTCCATATGGCATTTGGTATCGGTGGCAAGTGCTACATGGTTGTCGCTGGCGATGTGTCTGATGTGAATAACGCAGTGACAGTTGCCAGTGAAAGTGCGGGTGAAAAAGGCCTGTTGGTTTACCGTTCGGTCATCCCTCGTCCGCATGAAAGCATGTGGCGACAGATGGTGGAGGGATAATGGAAAGACAACCCACCACGGATCGTATGGTTCAGGAATATGTTCCTGGCAAGCAGGTTACGCTGGCGCATCTTATCGCTAATCCGGGTAAGGATTTGTTCAAGAAACTGGGATTACCAGAGTCGGTTTCCGCAATCGGTATTCTGACGATTACCCCCAGCGAAGCCTCAATCATCGCCTGTGATATCGCCACGAAATCCGGGGCGGTAGAGATTGGTTTTCTCGACCGTTTTACCGGCGCCGTGGTACTGACGGGCGATGTTTCCGCCGTTGAGTACGCGCTGAAACAGGTAACCCGGACGCTGGGCGAAATGATGCGTTTTACCGCCTGTCCTATCACCCGGACATAATCTCATGAAACGCATAATGCTAATTGGCCCCAGCCAGTGCGGTAAAACGTCACTCACGCAGTGCATGCGGGGAGAGGCGCTTCACTATCAGAAGACCCAGGCCATTGTCTGGTCTCCCACAACGATAGACACACCGGGTGAATATCTCGAAAACCGCTGCCTGTACAGCGCGCTGCTGGCCAGCGCCTGTGAAGCAGACATCATCGCGCTGGTTCTCAATGCTGACGCGCTGTGGTCACCTTTTTCTCCAGGTTTTACTGGCCCGATGAACCGACCCGTTATCGGCCTCGTCACCAAAGCCGATTTAGCCAGCCCGCAGCGTATTTCTCTCGTGGAGAGTTGGTTAGTTCAGGCTGGCGCGCAAAAAGTATTTGTCACCAGCGCGCTGGAGAATACCGGGGTCGATGAGATGTTCATTTTTCTGAATGCAAAGGAACCTTCATGTCTCACAAAATAATGGCCATTAATGCAGGCAGTTCCTCGCTTAAGTTTCAGCTTCTGGCGATGCCGCAGGGTGAAATGATTTGCCAGGGACTGATCGAGCGTATCGGTATGTCTGATGCGCAGGTCACCCTAAAAGCACCAGCGCAAAAATGGCAGGAGACTTTGCCCGTAGCCGATCACCGTGAAGCAGTAACGCTGCTACTGGAAAAACTGCTCAGCCACAATATTATCAGCAGTCTGGAAGAGATCGACGGCGTAGGCCATCGCGTCGCACACGGTGGAGAATCCTTCAAAGATTCCGCACGGGTAACCGATGATACACTGGCGGAAATCGAACGCCTTGCGGAACTGGCACCGCTTCATAACCCGGTTAATGCCTTGGGGATTGCGATATTTCGCCAGCTAATGCCGAAAACGCCAGCCGTTGCGGTTTTTGACACGGCTTTTCATCAGACCCTTGATGAGCCTTCTTTCATCTATCCCCTGCCCTGGCGCTACTACTCAGAGCTCGGTATTCGTCGTTATGGTTTTCATGGTACCAGCCACAAATATGTCAGCGCTCAGCTTGCTGAAAAGCTGGGCGTGCCGCTCAGCGCCCTGCGGGTTGTTTGTTGTCATCTGGGCAACGGCAGCAGCATCTGCGCTATCAAAGGCGGACACTCGGTGAATACCTCCATGGGTTTTACGCCGCAGTCTGGCGTAATGATGGGCACGCGAAGTGGCGATATTGATCCATCCATTCTACCGTGGATTGCCCTGCGTGAAGGCAAAACCCCGCAGCAGCTCAACCAATTGCTCAACAATGAGTCCGGATTACTCGGAGTTTCTGGTGTTTCACCCGACTACCGGGATGTTGAACATGCCGCAGATACGGGCAATCACCAGGCTGCACTGGCATTGACGCTTTTTGCCGAGCGGATTCGCGCCACTATTGGCAGTTATATTATGCAGATGGGTGGTCTGGATGCGCTGGTGTTTACCGGGGGAATTGGTGAAAATTCAGCGCGTGCTCGCGCCGCGATTTGCCACAACCTGAATTTCTTAGGTCTGGCCGTTGATGAAGAAAAAAATCAGCGTAACGCCACCTTTATTCAGACGGAAAATGCGGTAGTTAAAGTGGCGGTGATTAATACCAATGAAGAGCTGATGATAGCCCAGGACGTTATGCGTTTAGCGATATCAGAAACTGTGACATTGGGCATTCCCGCCTGATATTGCCGCACCGCAAATTGCGGCAAATCATGGTAATAGCGCGATCGCCATGACACTATGCGCCGAGGATTGCTGAACACAAAGGTGAAGACGTGGCTGTTGCGCAATGTCCCGCATCGTGCGGAGAACTTATCCAGGGCTGGATTCTGGGCAGTGAGAAACTGGTCTCCTGCCCGGTCGAATGGTATAGCACCGTTGAGGTCACTTCAGGTTCACCGCTGACAGATGAACGTCCACTTTCTCGGGCAATGGTTGACAGGTTATTACAGCACTGGCAGTACCCGGCGCATCTCAGTCAGGATATCCGGATAGATGTTCAGTCAACCATTCCCATCGCGAAAGGAATGGCCAGCAGCACTGCGGATATTGCCGCCACGGCCATCGCCGCAGCGCATTATCTGGGTCATCAACTGGACGAGCCAACACTGGCACAGCTTTGCGTTTCTCTGGAGCCAACCGACAGCACCGTTTTTCGTAAGCTTACTCTTTTCGATCATAACAACGCCTCCACGCAAATTGGTTGTGAAGCTCAGCCTCAACTCGACCTGCTGGTTCTCGAAAGCCCTGAAACATTGCGTACCGCGGATTATCACCGTATTCCACGTCATTCCGGCTTGCAGGCGGGAGCTGCGGCCCTCAAACGGGCATGGGAAAAAGTACAGGAAGCCTGTATTAGTCAAAATCCTTACCGGTTGGGAGAAGCGGCTACGCTTAGCGCAATCGCCAGCCAATTGCTGTTACCAAAGCCGGATTTTGATTCACTATTAGCACTGGTGGAAGAATGTGATTTATACGGCGTCAACGTCGCGCACAGCGGCAGCGTAGTCGGACTGATGCTGGACAGAAATCGTCATGATGTGGATTACATTAAATGGATGCTGACGCAGAAAAAACTTACGATTCACTGGCCAGAACAGCATTTGTTACGCATGGTGACGGGCGGGGTCGAACTACAATAAGGGTCGCCGCACGGCAGCGACCCGGACAAGCATAAAATCGTTACTCGGCTTTCGCTTCGCCGTTTTTCACTTCGCCCATGGCTTTCAGCTTTTTAGAGATATCGCGGCGTTCTTTAGAGATCTCGGCGTTTTTGATGATGTAGTCATCAACACGATCTTCATAATCGCTTTTCATGCTGGCAATGATGCCCTGAATCGCCTCCACGCTCATACCAGGCTTGATGTAGTCGCTCAGGTTGTCCAACAGCAGAACGCGTTTCTGGTTGTCACGGATCTTTTTCTCAACGTCCTGGATTTCACGTTGCAGTTTGTTTTTACGACGGAACAGACGAACAAATTCCAGCACGTCCTGGAAAGAAGGCTTGGTAGTTTCCATTTTTACACCCCTGATAATGTGAGATTCGGATTCGTTAAAACAACGGCTAAAGTGGGTCAACATTACTTTCATGCCCGCCATACTTCAAGTTGCATCTGCATCGACAATGCATGGTTGAAACCTGAGTTATCGAGGGTAAAGCCATTGCAGTTACCAATGGTTTTAGCCTTTTTCAGTATCATACCTCTAATCTTTGCTGAATCGAAGCAGCAGTAGAACCAATCCCCTCATCTGCTCTTTATTTGCGCAGTGCGCGACAGATTAAATGTGAGAGTAACTCCAGTTGTCGAGCCATCTCCATGTTCAACCAAACGTAGCCGTGAATGGGCGTTTCTGCGACATTATCGCCTTTATGCTCAGCAATAAGCTGACGCAGCTCTGCCACGGTGTCATTGAGCTTTTCCGTATTGGCAAGCACCGGCTGCGGATTACCTTCATACAAGGCGTGGGTTATTGTCAGTAGTGCCTGCTGGGTCCTGAGCTGAGTTTCACGCAGAGTATGCGCATTCAACATGACAAAGTGGCTGGTACGGCTGGCCCACAGCGCATTAATTTGCAGCTCGAGCATGCAGACCAGATTGCGATTCACCGTCTGAATAGCCTCAAAGATCGACTTTTGAATGCGGGTTTCCTTGCTGGCAGGAGCGATGAGCCCACGCATTTTGACAACGTCGCTCAACAGTTGTTGTAAATGCTTTTCCAGCCGCGGTTGCTCGAGCAGATTGGGGGATAGCGCGGCCTGATACACCCGATTGTACCCCGTGACGCAATGCGCCAGTTGGATACGCCAGTGTATAAATGCCCGCTGCGGCCAGATGCCGGTAAACAGCATCGCCAGTAACGACCCCAGAATAACATCACCACCGCGCCATAACGCGGTATTCATATCTCCGGCAGGCGCACCCACGACCACGGCAAGCGTTATGCCAATCAGCAGCGCCTGGTACGGCCTTTTCCCCAGCGCCAGCCAGCCGCAGAGAAACATCGCTACCGCGCACCATATCATCATTAACGGCAGCGAGAAGAGTTCCAGACGCAGGGCAACCAGTCCCAGGACCGAGCCCAGGATCGTGCCGCCTATACGTTCAAAGGCCCTGGGAACAACGTTACCCCAAAAAGATATTGGCCCCATAATCACCACCAGCGTGATCAGAGGCCATGTACCTTCGGGAATGTTTAACAGGCGTACCAACAGAAAAGTAAGGAGAAACGCCAGCGCAATGCGAATACCATGCACCACACGATAATGACGATACAAACGAATTTCAAAAGGACTCAGCGATTTGTCTGCACGCACTCATGCACTCCGTCAGGGAATAGCAAAGAAGCGAATTGTACCTGTTTTTAGCGTGAAAACATCATCCTGATTTACACCCCAAACAGTTACTTCGTCTGCACTGGCACGTACATTTCAATGTCCCAGTAACCGTCCTCCATGCCATTGTTCATATAAACTTCAAAGCAGGGTTTAGCGGCTATCGCATAAGTCGTATCCTGCAACAGGCGCTCGAAGAACTGATACCAAGGCGTCGCAAAATCGTGATTCTCAACGCGCGCAACGGCGACAGCATAGTCGCCACCCGCCAGTTCGGTGAGGATCACCCCTTCGCTGTTTTCCGGGATTTCAAAACCTTCAGGCACAGAAACCACGGTATCACAGCGCAATTTTTCCGCAGGAACAACATCAGGGTTGTCGTAATAAACAGCAATCCATTCCAACGGCACAATCTGTTTACCGTCGACCCACTTCATTAATTGCTCAAACCCCTGCTTCACCGTTTGTTCCCACGGTCCAACCATATGGAAACCGGCAATCATGCGTTTTTCGACCAGCTTTATCTCGTACTCCATACAACCTCCACTGTTACACTGTATTTATATACAGTGTAATTTCTGGCTATGTCGGCCACAAGGAAATAGTGATTATTATGTGAGCAGATTCGCACTCTTGCCAGTCAGACACATCAGGAAAAACTACGCCTTGTGGTGGAAATAATCGCTCAGGCGCGAAAAAACGCCGCCTTCGCCGACGGATTCCAGCGTAACCAGAGGCCAATGCGCCACCAGCTTATCCCGATCGTAGAGTTCAATTTCCCCCACACGTTGATGCGCAGCGATGGGAGCAACCAGCTCTTTCTTATCAAGGACATATTTTGCTTTGATGTTAGGGACTTCTGCTTTAGGCAGGGCCATCCAGAAATCCTGCTCGGTTCCGAGGCTGATTTTTTCTTTATCGCCATACCAGATCCGTTCAGTGCCAACCTGCTTACCGCTACGCAAAACCTGCACTGTATCGAAGTTGTGTTGCCCCCATTGCAGCAGTTTACGCGCCTGATCTTCGCGCCCTTTCGCACTCTCCGCGCCCATCACCACCGCAATCAGGCGGCGCTGACCATCGACGGCGGAAGCAATCAGGTTAAATCCGGCACCAGACGTATGTCCTGTCTTCAGGCCATCTACGTTCATGGTTTTATCCCACAACAAACCGTTACGGTTTTGCTGTGTGATGCCGTTCCAGGTAAGGCTTTTCTCACTGTACATATGGTAGAAATCCGGTTCTCCGTGGATGATAGCGCGGGACAGCACGGCCAGGTCGTACGCGGAGCTATGCTGACCCGGCGCATCCAGACCATGTACCGTTTCAAAATGGGTGTCCTGCAGGTTCAGTTTTTGCGCATAGTTGTTCATCATCGCGACAAACTGCGGCTGCCCTCCGGCGATGTAATCCGCCAGTGCCACGCAGGCATCATTACCGGAATCAACAATTAACCCACGGCTGAGGTCGCGTACCGAAACGCGATCCCCTTCTTTCAGGAACATCAAGGATGAACCGACAAATACCGGATTATCTTTTGCCCATGCATCGCGCCCGACGGTCACAATATCTGTCGGACTAATACGCTTGCTGTCAATTGCGCGATCGACAACATAGCCAGTCATCAGTTTCGTCAGGCTGGCAGGATTGCGCTGCTGGTGTTCATTACCGGCTGTCAGGATTTGACCCGTGGTGTAATCCATTAACACCCATGCCCCGGCAGTAATCGAAGGAGGTTGTGGGGCGAAGCTCACGGCATCGCTCGCGTAGGCGGGCGAAAAACTCATCGTTAATAGTGAAGCGGCAATAAACAAACGGCGTTTCAACAGCATGTCCTCAGGAAAGGGAGAAATAGCCGTTCTTTTTACGGAAGTTCTGTCGAACAAACATGGATAAATTGCAAGAAAATGTGACATAAGGCACATTTTCTTGCTATCAGGAAAGGGGTTCAGAGACAAATCTCGCCGGAACTACCCTTTACGCGGCGCGGTCTCTGCGTGATGACTGCGATGGCGGTGATAACCATCGATCATACTGCGAAAAATTTGCCCCGGTGTGTCACCCAGCGTGCACAGGTAAATATGCGCGCAGATGAACAGTAAGCCCACAATCGCTAATGCCATATGCAGCACCAGCATCACCGGCCCCGCTCCTACCACCTGCGGGTAGAGACATAGCAACCCGGTGATGATCAGTAGTGGAACCAGTGCGTACATGATGGCCAGGTAGGCCAGCTGTTGCAGCGGGTTAAATTTGTCCTCTGCCGTTGCGGCAAACGGGTGCGGCTCACCTTTCATAATGCCATACAGATAAAAGCGTGTTTGCAGCAGGCAGCGTGATATCAACCCGCTAAATTTCACGCGATAATGGCAGCCGTTGCCGCTGGTTGCGTTTATTAACACAAAGCCAATCCAGAAGGCCAGCAATGCGAAGCCACACCAGGTATGTACCTGCACCATTAAGGCCACCGGTCCGACAGAAAAGTGGCCAAACAGGCCGCTCAGCAGAAGCAGGATAAAGAGCAGCGCATTACCCCAGTGCCAGCGGCGGACCGCCAGCGAATAAAGGTAGTCCCGATGCTCTTCGCCGGTTGCCGTTTTGGGCGCCAGCATCCGACGTAACAGCGCGTGCGTGACCAGACCCGCAATCATCAGCACAATAACGACGCCTGCATAAATGAGCCACAGTGGCCAGTAGTCCGGCGCATAGTGAAGCTCTGCTCCCCAGATAGAATTCATACATTACCCTCCTGATGGATCTCTTTACGCCGATAGACACTTACCGGGCCGCTACGCGTATCTTGCTGGCGATAAACCTCTTTTTGATTAATCCAGTGCTGAATTTCCGGGTCATCGCGACGACCAAATTTCAGCGCATCCGTCGGACAAACGGAAACGCAGGCTGGCGATTGTCCGACCTCCAGGCGAGTATCGGCGCAGAAGTTACATTTGTCGGCAATCCCCGTTTGTGGGTTGAGGTAGCGGACATGGAACGGGCAAGCGGCAACGCAGTAGTCACAGCCAATACAGCGAGACTTATCCACTTGCACAATGCCATTTTCGTCACGAAATGAAGCGCCGGTAGGACAGACGCTGACGCACGGCGCATCTTCACAATGCTGACAGGAAACGCGAACAAACTGGAAGTGGGACAGCACCTCGGGTTCATGTTCGGGTGAACGGATCTGCACTTGTAGGCGACTAAATCCCTCCGGCACGTCATTCAATACCTTGCAGGCAACCGTACACGCCTGACAGCCAATACAGCGTTTCTCGTCATGCAGCATGACATAAGGGTTTGTTGATTGATTCATGATGTTCTCCTTTCTCATGCCCGACGAAGCGTGACGCCAGCGGTGTGCACCACCGTACCGGAAACCGGACTGGTAACATGCGGAAGCAAATTACCGCAGTGAATACCGTGCGTCGTCGCCGCTGTTTTGGCTCCAGCCTTGGCGCCAAATCCCATATAAACGAACAGCGTATCGGGTCGTATTCCGGCAGTAACCAGCGCTTTGCCTTTTTCCTTACCTGTCGCATTTTCCAGCCAAATCTCATCGCCGTTTTTGATGCCTTTTTCACGGGCCGTTTGCGGGTGGATCCACACCGCGTTATCCCACATCAGCTCACTCAGCAGTGGTACATATTGCGTCGCGCCGTTGGTATGCACCGCAACTTTTCCCTGAATAAAATAGAGTTCATTGTCGCCTTTGAGGGCAAAATTGCGGGCGCGCGGAATACCGTAGCCAGGCAAAAGTGCTTCCAGCTCTTCAGAGTAGAGTTCAATTTTTCCAGACGGGGATTTAAAGCGCAGTTGCTCGCCATAGGTACCGTCGCCGTCAACCGCCACCGCGCCCGGATAACGCGCCACAAACTGACGCACTGCTTCAGGTTCCCGCAGCAGCAGCGGAACACCCCACTCCCGATATCCTTTCTGACGCAGTTCAGCGGAAAGCGCATGATCGCCATTAAGCTGGTACAGCTGCCGCGTCTGCATATCCTGCCAGGGGTAGAACTGCCCAAGGCCTAACTGCACGGCCAGCTCTTTCCAGATTTGCCAGCTCGGACGCGCATCCCCAATCGGCTCTACAACCTGCTGGCGCAGGGCATAGGCCGGATTCAGGCCCGACATGTCAGAGACTTCTTCATCGCGTTCAAGGTAGGTGCATTCGGGTAACAGATAATCGGCATATGCCGCGCTTTCGCTTAAATAGACATCGCAACTGACCACCAGATCGAGTTGTTCGACGGTTTTGACCAGATCAGGCCGACAGGTCACGGTTTGGAAAGGATTGTGGCGGGACATAATCCATCCCTTCACCGGATACGGCGTCTGGTTTAACACGGCATCGATGATGCTTTGCACCACGCCGCCGCCCGCCGCGATGTACTTGAATTGTGGGGCAACCAAATCGATGCGCTGCGCCGTTGGCTTGGGCAATTTGGCATCAGGTTTTGCCAGCACCGGAGCGACCTTCTCTCCGGCCAGCTTATTGTAGGTTGCCGCGGCTTTTTTCTGGTACAAGCCGCCTTCACGCTCAATATTTCCCAGCAGCGCATTGAGGGTGAAAATCATACGCCGCATATCAATTTCTTCTTGCGAAAACGTCGCGCGATGGCCAGGGCTGACGATAGCATGAGGCGCACAGGCGGCCATTTCGCGGGTGACCCGAACAATAACATCAGCAGGCACGTCAGCTTGATTTTGCGCCCATTCCGGCGTGGTCTCTTGTACCGCTTCGGCCAGTTGGTCAAACCCTGTGGTGTAGCGCGCTACGAAGTCCGCGTCATACAGATGTTCATTAATCATGACGTGACACATGGCCATTAACACCGGCAAGTCGCCGCCCGGCTTGAGCGCATGCCATTCATCCGCCTTGCTGGAGAAGACTGACAAACGGGGATCGAAGCTGACCATTTTTGCGCCCTTTTCCTGCGCGGTCATCAGTTCATGCGTTTCGGCAACCTCAATACCTTCATAGAGATTGTGGCCAAAAGAGACCATATAACGGGTATTGGCGATATCCATAGCCAAATCGCCGCCCATCATCACTTTGGCGGCAATCGATTTTCCGGCAGGGCATGTCGACGCATGCGTAAAGGTGTTTGGCGATCCAAACGCCGTTGCCAGCTGAAATAAATGACCCGAAAGCGAACCGGATTTGGAAGAGAATACGACCCCCTGAGGACCATGCTGCGCTTTTATTGCCGTCATTTTTTCGGCAATTTCTTTGTAAGCCTGTTCCCAACTAATAACCTGCCATTCTCCGCTGCCACGAGGCCCTGTGCGTTTCATGGGTTTAACAATACGGTGCGGGTCGTTGACCAGGCTAACACCACTGCCTCCGCGTGCGCAGACACGCGTGCCCTGTTGAGTCGCATTAGGGTTCCCCTGAATAAAAACCGTCTTGTTATTAATTACCTGTGCCTGTATTGGGCAACGATAAGAACACATTTCGCACAAGCTTGGCGTCAGGGATGTTTTCCCCTTAATGCTCTCTGGAGAATTTCGCGCCAGTGCGCCAGGCGGAAAACTGCCTATCGCGCAGGCCGAGCAACCGATACCCACTCCTCGCAAAAAATTACGCCGACTAATGCTCATATAACCTCCTGTTATTAGATATATCCAATTATTATATGGTGTTTAAATTATTAATTTTTAACCTCACTCACATTTCATTAGAATATAGAGCAGCTAACCACAAAAATAAAAACCCATTGTTTATAAAAGAATTTTAAAATTTCCAGAACACAACAAATCAGCACTAAATAACAATAATGGTTCTCATTTATATTATTTATCAGCTCATAGATTTCAGAAAATTTATTCCAGTAATTTCCCTTAACAGTGCAAAATTTATTAATCAATTCTATTAAAGCCTGTTCATCTCAATTTTATTGCGTACATCATTCAGCATTGATAATCGCTTTGCTGATTACCTCGCTATTTTTTGGTATTCTTGGACGAGCGCTAAATTGATCCCGGACATAACTGAACAATGAATGACGGCAAGCAGCAACCTGGTTTTCTCTTTCACGATTACGAGACCTTTGGTACCCATCCGGCGCTGGACAGACCCGCGCAATTTGCGGCTATCCGCACGGATAGCGATTTCAACATTATCGGTGAACCTGAAGTCTTTTATTGCAAACCCGCAGACGACTATCTGCCGCAGCCTGAGGCGGTGCTGATAACCGGTATCACACCGCAGGAAGCGCGTGAAAAAGGAGAAAATGAAGCCGCCTTTGCTGCGCGCATCCACGCCCTGTTCACCGTGCCGAAAACCTGTATCCTGGGCTATAACAACGTGCGCTTCGATGATGAAGTGACGCGCAACATCCTGTATCGCAATTTCTACGATCCCTACGCCTGGAGCTGGCAGAACGATAATTCACGCTGGGATCTGCTGGATGTGATGCGCGCCTGTTATGCCCTGCGTCCCGAAGGAATTAACTGGCCGGAAAACGACGACGGCTTACCCAGCTTTCGCCTGGAGCATTTGACCAAAGCCAACGGTATTGAACATGCCAATGCCCACGATGCGATGGCCGATGTATACGCCACAATTGCCATGGCGCAATTAGTGAAGTCGCGCCAGCCGCGCCTGTTTGATTATCTCTACAGCCATCGCAATAAGCACAAGCTGGCCGCACTGATTGATGTCCCGCAAATGAAGCCGCTGGTCCATGTTTCGGGGATGTTCGGCGCATGGCGCGGCAACACCAGTTGGGTGGCGCCATTAGCCTGGCATCCTGAGAATCGCAACGCGGTGATTATGGTCGACTTAGCCGGTGATATTTCACCGCTGCTGGAACTGGACAGCGACGCGCTGCGTGAGCGGCTCTACACTGCTAAGGCTGATCTGGGAGATAACCCAGCCGTGCCGGTTAAACTGGTGCACATCAACAAATGCCCGGTACTGGCACAGGCGAATACCTTGCGCCCGGAAGATGCCGATCGCCTTGGCATTAACCGCCAGCATTGTCTGGATAATCTCAAAATACTGCGCGAAAACCCGCAGGTTCGCGACAAAGTGGTGGCCATCTTCGCCGATGCGGAACCCTTTACGCCATCAGATAACGTAGACGCACAGTTGTACAATGGTTTTTTTAGCGATGCCGACCGTGCCGCAATGAAAATCGTCCTGGAAACTGAGCCGCGCAATTTACCGGCGCTGGATATCTCCTTTGTCGATAAGCGCATTGAAAAGCTGCTGTTTAACTACCGCGCACGTAACTTCCCCGGAACGCTGGATGAAGCCGAACAGCAGCGCTGGCTGGACCATCGTCGTCAAATATTCACGCCGGAGTTTTTGCAAAATTACGCCAATGAATTGCAGATGCTGAGCCAGCAATATGCAGATAACAAAGAGAAACTGATGCTGCTGAAGTCACTCTGGCAGTATGCGCAAGAGATTGTATAACTCCCACGTATAAAAAAACCGGAGAACATGTCTCCGGTTTTTTTATCTAAATACAGCTATTACGCGATATCTTCGTCGTACTGTGGCACCGGGTTACGGAAGCTTTTGGTTACGCAAGCCAGGTAAATCAGACCAATAGCGGCCCAGATCAGACCCAGAACCATTGAGCTCTCTTCCAGGTTCACCCACAGCGCACCAACGGTCAGCGCACCGCACATTGGCAGGAACAGATACTGGAAGTGGTCTTTCAGCGTCTTGTTACGCTTCTCACGGATCCAGAACTGGGAAATCACCGACAGGTTAACGAAGGTAAACGCCACCAGCGCACCGAAGTTAATCAGCGCCGTCGCCATCACCAGGTCGAAGTTAATTGCCAGCAGAGCAATCGCACCAACCAGAATGATGTTCATGGACGGAGTACGCCATTTCGGGTGGACATAACCGAAGAAACTTTTCGGGAACACACCGTCACGCCCCATCACATACATCAGACGCGCTACGCCTGCATGCGCCGCCATACCTGACGCCAGTACGGTAATGGTAGAGAAAATCAGCGCGCCGACCTGGAAGAACTTACCAGCGACATACAGCATGATTTCCGGCTGCGAAGCGTCCGGATCCTTGAAGCGTGAGATATCCGGGAAGTACAGCTGCAACAGATAGGTGGAGACGATAAAGATCAGGCCACCAATCAGCGCGGTCAGGAAAATCGCTCGCGGGATCACACGTTCAGCGTCTTTGGTTTCTTCAGACAGGTTGCTGATACCGTCAAAACCGGTGAACGAGAAGCACAGGATAGTCGCTCCCGTGATCATCGGGATCACATGCGCATCACCTGACCAGAACGGACGGCTGCTCGCCAGCGTACCGGCACCTTCCCCTTCGAACACGCCATAAACGACCATGCCGAGGATCACTGCAATCAGCACCACCTGCAACAACACGATAACGGTGTTGAAATTCGCAACAGATTTCAGGCTGCGCAGGTTAAAGGCGGTCATAAAGGCCACCAGCGCCACCACGAATATCCATGACGGTATCGACGGCACCAGAGCTTCAAAATAAATTTTCGCCAACAGAATGTTGATCATCGGTGCGAACAGGTAGTCCAGCAGTGATGACCAACCCACCATAAAGCCAACGGTCGGGCTAATGGATTTCTGGGCATAAGTGTAGGCAGAGCCTGCAGACGGATAGCGACGCACCAGTTTACCGTAGCTCAGTGCGGTAAAGAGGATGGCGATCAGTGCAAAGGCGTAAGCTGTCGGGACGTGACCATCGGTCATTCCTGATACGATACCGAATGTATCGAACAGCGTCATCGGCTGCATATAGGCAAGGCCCATCATGACAACCGGAACCAGCGTAAGCGTTTTACGTAATTCCACGCGAGAGGTGTTTGGAGTAGCATTATGCGACATGGTTATCCCCCATTACGGCGAAAACCGTCGCGTAAGCAAAAAATTGCCCCATTTTTTGTTAATCCTCAGCGACAACAACTGTCGATTTTTAAGTAAGTATCTATCCGGTACGAAGCCCGGCCTCTTTTATGAATGATTGGTTTGATGCAAAAAAATAACCGACGCGTATTAAAACGTCGGTTAATGTCATTTTTTGCAAGCGGCGTATTTTGCACTAATTTGGAGAGAAATAACAAGAGATTGAAGCTACTACAAAAGAATATTTTTTCTTAACTGATTGATTTATCAGCAGCCGTTTTAACGTACACCCCCGCAATAGCACTATTTGCTAAAATCTCATCCCGCCACCAGGCACTGGCCAACCCGGCAGTCTGTTCATTCCAACCTATCCACACGGGTTCAAAGATAATTTGTGCGACCACCTTTTTCTCAATCAGAGCGCCACTCTCCAGAAATCGCTGTGCCAGGTAGCGCGGAATATAGCCGCATCCCAGACCACTGATTTGCAGTTCCAGCTTGGTTTTGAAGTCAAAAACGGTGATGGCTTCCTGATCGTCAAGCACCTGGGAGCCGGAGACGTTGGCATGCTGTGCATTGTCGCCCACCACAATCGCGCGAAAACGCCGAATAGTGCGACGATTCAACGGCTCCTGTTCCTGCGCCAGCGGATGATGCGACGCAACCACAAACACCTGCTCCAGAACCCCTAGCTGCGCAAAGCCAAATTCGCTCGCGGCAGGCGGCTCATGCGTGGCGCCGACAATAATATCCGCCCGCCCCTGAGTGAGGGCATCCCAGGAGCCGCCCAGCACGCCATTGATAAATTTCAGGCGCGTCACACTGTGGTGTTGATAGAAAGATTCGATGAGTGGGGCCAGCAGCGAAAAGGGAAACGTATCATCTACGCCAATAACCAGTTCATTCTCCCAGCCTTCGTGAAGTTTAATCGCCTGCTTTTCAAGTTCGCGGACGGTGTGCAACACCTCCCGCCCCTTTTCCAGCAGCATCTGCCCGGTACGGGTAAACTTAGCCCGATGTCCGCTGCGATCGAGTAGCTGAATATTAAGATCGCTTTCCAGCTTATGGACGGTGTAGCTAAGCGCAGACGGCGTCTTAAACAATTTTGCCGACGCCGCTGCGAAACTGCCCTCTTTTTCCAACGCATCGAGGATGATAAGAACGTCCAGCAGTGGTTTCATACTCGCCCCCTGGCGGTATCAGCGGCACTCTGCTGGTCTGTCACTCCATCGGCATCACCAGCGGGTCAGGATACTGGTACTCAAACCCAAGCTCGTTACAAATACGGTTGCCATCAATGACTTTACCTTTACCGTTATCCTCATTGCCACGAAATTCCGGCGGCTCCATCCCCAACTGGCGGGCCATCTGTGGATAGAACACATTGCGCGCCGGATGCATAGGCGCACATATATTATAGATGTGTCCCCCTTTTGGCGCTTGCAGCAGCAAAGAGATGGCGGCAACCACATCATCCAGATGCACCAGATTGACGCCATGGTGTCCATCTGGCGCCGTCTTGCCAGCGAAAAAACGACCGGGATGTCTTCCCGGGCCGACAAGTCCGGCCAGGCGCAAAATATCCACCGAAGTGCCGGGTAAATTGTGCAACCAGTCTTCAAGTTCTTTCAAAACACGACCACTTGCCGTGACCGGGTTACGCGGAGTCCCTTCTTTCACGATGCCTTGTGCATCGCCATAGACCGACGTCGAACTGGTAAAAATAATCCGCGGGATACGGTACGCCAGCGCACTGTCGACCAGCTCCTGCATAGCCTGCAGGTAAAATGTCTCCCCCGGACCGCTACGGCGCGCAGGTAGCGTAATAACCAGCGCGTCGGCGCCCATCAGTGCGTCGAGATCGTCTGTCTCACAGACCAGTTCAGGCTCCAGGCGCAGAGAGTAGCTCTCTATACCACTCATGCGGGCCGCTTCCACCCCATCCAATGTGGTTTTGCTGCCGGTAACCTGCCAGCCTCTCGCCGCCAGCGACATAGCTAACGGCATGCCTAACCAACCTAAACCGACAATTGCGACCTTTTTCATGCCTTCTCTCCTGACTTTTGGCCTATAACGCAAGGCTACGCTAGCCCACAGTGGCTGACAATTCATAGTATCAATATGAAATGAATTAATGATCAAAAAAAGCCCTTGCTTTCCGTAGCTAAAGTGGTTTAGGTTAAAAGACATCAAATGAATAAACATTCATCGAGAAAATTTATGACACGCGCTCAATTCAAACACCATCATCACCATCATCCTGACTAGTCTTTCAGGCGATGTGTGCTGGGAGACATTTAAATCTTCCAGCGGTGCATGAGCGTATGAGAAAGCCCCCGGAAGATTTCTTCCGGGGGCTTTTTTTTGTGCGTGACCCAAACTGATTCAGACAGGATAACGAGGAATAAAGAATGTTAGATAACACCCGTTTACGCATAGCTATGCAGAAATCAGGTCGTTTAAGCGATGATTCACGCGAATTGCTGGCCCGTTGCGGCATTAAAATTAATCTTCACACCCAGCGCCTGATCGCGATGGCTGAGAATATGCCGATCGATATTCTGCGCGTGCGTGATGACGATATCCCGGGTCTGGTGATGGACGGCGTCGTTGATCTCGGCATCATCGGGGAAAACGTTCTCGAAGAGGAACTGCTCAACCGCCGGGCACAGGGTGAAGATCCGCGCTATTTTACCCTGCGTCGTCTGGACTTCGGCGGTTGCCGTCTTTCGCTGGCTACCCCGGTTGATGAAGCCTGGGATGGCCCGGCAGCGCTGAACGGTAAGCGTATCGCTACCTCTTACCCACACCTGCTTAAACGTTATCTTGATCAAAAAGGAGTGTCGTTTAAATCCTGTCTGTTAAACGGCTCTGTAGAAGTCGCTCCCCGCGCAGGTCTGGCTGATGCGATTTGCGATCTGGTGTCAACCGGAGCCACGCTTGAAGCCAACGGTCTACGTGAAGTGGAAGTGATTTACCGCTCTAAAGCCTGCCTGATTCAGCGCGACGGCGAAATGGCCGAAGCCAAGCAACAACTGATCGACAAACTGCTGACCCGTATTCAGGGGGTTATTCAGGCACGTGAATCAAAATACATCATGATGCACGCGCCGAGCGAACGTCTGGACGAAGTCATCGCCCTGCTGCCAGGCGCTGAGCGCCCTACCATTCTGCCACTGGCAGGTGACCAACAGCGCGTAGCCATGCACATGGTCAGCAGCGAAACCCTGTTCTGGGAAACGATGGAAAAACTGAAAGCGCTCGGCGCCAGCTCCATTCTGGTGCTGCCGATTGAGAAGATGATGGAGTGATAGCCATGAGCTTCAATACCCTGATCGACTGGAATAGCCGTAGCCCCGAGCAGCAGCGCGAACTGCTGATGCGCCCGGCGATATCCGCCTCTGAAAGCATCAGCCGCACGGTGGCCGAGATTCTTGAGAACGTCAAAAATAACGGCGACCGGGCGCTGCGTGAATACAGTGCTAAGTTTGACAAAACCGAGGTCGGCGCGCTGCGCGTCACCGAAGAAGAAATTCAGCAAGCCAGTAGCCGCCTGAGCGAAGAGCTGAAACAAGCCATGCAGGCGGCGGTGCGTAATATTGATGCGTTCCACACCGCGCAAATTCTGCCGCCGGTGGATATTGAAACTCAGCCTGGCGTGCGCTGCCAGCAGATTACTCGCCCTATCGCCTCCGTAGGCCTGTATATTCCAGGGGGATCGGCACCGCTCTTTTCGACCGTATTAATGCTGGCGACCCCGGCGCGTATCGCCGGCTGCAAAAAAGTGGTGCTCTGCTCACCGCCGCCGATTGCCGATGAAATCCTCTACGCCGCGCAACTGTGTGGCGTAAAAGAGGTGTTCAACGTGGGCGGCGCGCAGGCCATTGCCGCGCTGGCGCTGGGTACCGAATCTATTCCTAAGGTCGATAAAATCTTCGGGCCAGGCAATGCGTATGTGACCGAAGCCAAACGTCAGGTCAGCCAACGTCTTGACGGCGCGGCTATCGACATGCCTGCGGGCCCGTCTGAAGTGCTGGTTATCGCCGACAGCGGCGCGACGCCTGACTTTGTTGCTTCCGACCTGCTTTCTCAGGCCGAACACGGCCCCGACTCGCAGGTTATCCTGCTGACGCCAGACGCTACGCTTGCCGAAGGCGTGGCCAAAGCCGTTGAACGCCAGCTCGCCGAGCTTTCCCGCGCCGACACCGCACGTCAGGCGCTCGCCGCCAGCCGACTGATCGTCGCCAGAGATCTTGAGCAATGCGTGGCCATCTCTAACGCCTACGGCCCTGAGCACCTGATTATTCAGACCCGTAACGCGCGTGAACTGGTTGACGATATCACCAGCGCTGGTTCGGTATTCCTGGGTGACTGGTCTCCTGAGTCGGCTGGCGACTATGCTTCCGGCACCAACCACGTTCTTCCGACCTACGGCTATACCGCAACCTGCTCAAGCCTTGGGCTGGCTGATTTCCAGAAACGGATGACGGTACAGGAATTAACTCCCCAAGGTTTCTCTGCCCTGGCCTCCACCATTGAAACACTGGCCGCTGCTGAACGACTGACTGCCCACAAAAATGCCGTCACCCTGCGCGTTAACGCCCTGAAGGAGCAAGCATGAGCACTGACAACTTTCTCAGCGTCACTGATTTAGCCCGTAATAATGTTCGCGAGTTAACGCCCTATCAGTCTGCCCGTCGTCTTGGCGGTAACGGGGACGTGTGGCTCAACGCGAATGAGTACCCAACCGCCGTTGAGTTCCAGCTACGCCAGCAGACGCTGAACCGCTATCCAGAGTGTCAGCCGAAAGCCGTAATTGAGAATTACGCGCAGTATGCTGGCGTCAAACCAGAGCAGGTGCTGGTCAGCCGCGGCGCAGATGAAGGGATCGAACTGCTGGTGCGCGCTTTTTGCGAACCCGGTAAAGATGCCATTCTCTACTGTCCGCCGACTTACGGCATGTACAGCGTCAGCGCCGAAACGATTGGCGTTGAATGCCGCACCGTCCCGACCCTGGATAACTGGCAGCTGGATTTACAAGGCATCGCGGACAAGCTTGATGGCGTGAAAGTGGTCTACGTATGCAGCCCCAATAACCCAACCGGCCAGTTGATAAATCCGCAGGACCTACGTTCACTGCTCGAAATGACGCAGGGTAAAGCCATCGTGGTCGCTGATGAGGCCTATATTGAGTTTTGTCCGCAGGCTACGCTGGCAGGCTGGCTGTCTGAGTATCCGCATCTGGCAGTATTACGTACGCTGTCTAAAGCATTTGCTCTCGCCGGTTTACGCTGCGGATTTACGCTGGCGAATGAAGAGGTTATCAATCTGCTGTTAAAGGTGATTGCCCCCTACCCGCTTTCTACCCCGGTAGCGGATATCGCCGCCCAGGCGCTGACGCCACAAGGGATTTCCGCCATGCGCCAACGCGTAGAGCAGATCCTGCAAGAGCGTCAGTATCTGGTGGAGAACCTGAAAACCATTCACTGTGTAGAGCAGGTTTTTGACTCTGAAACCAACTATGTTCTGGCGCGCTTCACCGCATCAAGCAGCGTATTTAAATCTTTGTGGGATCAGGGCATTATCTTACGAGATCAGAATAAACAACCTTCATTAAGCGGCTGCCTGCGAATTACTGTCGGAACCCGCGAAGAGAGCCAGCGCGTCATTGACGCCTTACGTGCGGAGCAATTATGAGCCAGAAGTATCTTTTTATTGACCGTGATGGAACCCTGATTTCAGAACCGCCAAGTGACTTTCAGGTCGATCGCTTTGACAAACTCGCCTTCGAGCCGGACGTCGTTCCCGTTTTGCTGAAGCTGCAAAAAGCCGGCTTTAAGCTGGTGATGATTACTAACCAGGATGGACTCGGTACGCAGAGCTTCCCGCAGGCCGATTTTGACGGTCCGCATAACCTGATGATGCAAATATTCACCTCTCAGGGCGTCGCGTTTGATGAGGTGCTGATCTGCCCGCACCTGCCAGCGGACGCGTGTGATTGCCGTAAGCCAAAAGTGAAACTGGTTGAGCAGTATCTGGTTGAACAGGCCATGGATGTGGCAAACAGCTACGTCATTGGTGATCGGGCGACCGATATTCAGCTCGCAGAAAACATGGGCATTAGCGGATTACGCTATCATCGCGACACCCTGAACTGGGCGATGATCGGCGAGCAGTTGACCAAACGAGACCGTTACGCGCACGTTGAGCGTAATACCAAAGAGACGCAGATTGACGTCAAAGTCTGGCTGGACCGCGAAGGCCGTAGCAAAATCAATACCGGCGTTGGCTTCTTTGACCACATGCTGGATCAAATCGCCACCCACGGCGGTTTTCGCATGGAAATAGCCGTCAAAGGCGATCTGTATATTGACGATCACCACACCGTTGAAGATACCGGTCTGGCGCTGGGTGAAGCCTTAAAGCTGGCATTAGGCGATAAACGCGGTATCAACCGTTTTGGTTTTGTGCTGCCGATGGACGAGTGCCTGGCACGTTGCGCGCTGGATATCTCGGGGCGTCCGCACCTGGAATACCGCGCGGAGTTTACCTACCAACGCGTTGGCGATCTAAGCACAGAGATGATTGAACACTTCTTCCGTTCACTTTCTTACACCATGGGTGTCACCTTGCACCTGAAAACCAAAGGGAAAAATGACCACCACCGTGTGGAGAGCCTGTTTAAAGCCTTTGGTCGTACGCTGCGTCAGGCTATTCGCGTAGAAGGCGATACGCTGCCCTCCTCGAAAGGAGTGCTGTAATGAACGTGGTGATCCTTGATACCGGCTGCGCCAACCTGCACTCGGTGAAATCCGCCGTCGCACGCCATGGATACGACCCGGTTGTCAGCCGTGACCCGGACGTGGTGCTGCGTGCCGATAAACTGTTTCTGCCGGGCGTCGGTACCGCTCAGGCGGCTATGGACCAGTTGCACGAGCGTGAACTGATTGAACTGATTAAAGCCTGTACGCAACCGGTACTGGGGATCTGCTTAGGCATGCAACTACTTGGCCGCCGCAGCGAAGAGAGTAACGGTGTCTCTCTGCTGGGCATTATTGAGCAGGACGTTCCGAAGATGACCGATTTCGGTCTGCCGCTGCCGCATATGGGCTGGAATCGCGTCTATCCGCAGGCGGGAAATCGTCTGTTCCAGGGCATTGAAGATGGCGCATATTTCTACTTTGTACACAGCTATGCTATGCCGGTGAACCCGTGGACCATCGCCCAGTGCCATTACGGCGAACCATTTACCGCGGCAGTACAAAAGGACAATTTCTTTGGCGTGCAGTTTCACCCTGAACGCTCGGGCGCGGCTGGGGCGCAGTTGCTGAAAAACTTTCTGGAGATGTAATGATTATTCCGGCATTAGATTTAATCGACGGCACGGTGGTGCGTCTTCATCAGGGCGATTACGCAACGCAACGTGATTATGGCAACGATCCTCTCCCCCGTTTACAGGATTACGCAGCTCAGGGTGCCGAAGTACTGCACCTGGTTGATTTAACTGGCGCGAAAGACCCGGCGCAGCGGCAGATCCCGCTGATTAAAACGCTGGTCGCAGGTGTCAATGTTCCGGTACAGGTTGGCGGTGGCGTGCGTACTGAAGCGGACGTTGCGGCGCTGCTTGACGCAGGCGTGGCGCGCGTGGTGGTAGGTTCGACGGCAGTAAAATCCCCCGAGGTAGTCAAGAGCTGGTTTGCCCGTTTTGGCGCCGACGCGCTGGTACTGGCGCTGGACGTTCGTATTGACGAGCGCGGTAATAAACAGGTAGCGGTTAGCGGCTGGCAGGAAGACTCCGGGGTTTCTCTGGAAGAACTGGTTGAGACCTATTTACCCGTCGGCCTGAAACACGTGCTGTGCACCGATATCTCCCGCGACGGCACGCTGGCTGGCTCAAACGTCGCGCTTTATGAAGAAGTGTGCGCCAAATATCCGCAGGTAGCATTCCAGTCATCTGGCGGCATTGGCGGGATCGAGGACGTAGCAGCCCTGCGTGGAACCGGCGTACGCGGCGTGATCGTCGGACGCGCCCTGCTGGAAGGTAAGTTCACCGTTGAGGAGGCCATTCAATGCTGGCAAAACGCATAATTCCTTGTCTGGACGTTCGTGATGGACAGGTGGTAAAAGGCGTCCAGTTTCGCAATCACGAGATTATTGGTGACATTGTCCCGCTGGCAAAACGCTATGCCGATGAAGGCGCAGATGAACTGGTGTTCTACGATATCACCGCCTCCAGCGATGGCCGAGTAGTGGATAAAAGCTGGGTATCTCGCGTGGCGGAAGTGATCGATATTCCGTTCTGCGTTGCCGGTGGTATTAAATCCATCGACGATGCGGCGCGCATCCTCTCCTTCGGGGCGGATAAAATCTCTATCAACTCCCCGGCGCTGGCCGAACCGGAGCTTATCACCCGCCTGGCGGACCGCTTCGGCGTGCAGTGTATCGTGGTAGGCATTGATACCTGGTATGACGCCGAAACCGGCAAATATCATGTTAACCAATATACCGGGGATGAAAGCCGTACCCGCATCACGCAGTGGGAAACGCTGGACTGGGTGCAGGAAGTACAAAAACGCGGCGCTGGCGAAATCGTCCTGAACATGATGAACCAGGACGGCGTACGCAACGGCTACGATCTGGAGCAACTGAAAAAAGTGCGCGACGTTTGCCACGTACCGCTGATTGCCTCCGGCGGCGCGGGCACCATGGAACACTTCCTTGAAGCATTCCGGGACGCCGACGTTGACGGCGCGCTTGCCGCTTCCGTCTTTCACAAGCAAATTATTAATATTGGCGAATTAAAAGCGTACCTGGCAACACAGGGCGTGGAGATCAGGATATGTTAACGAAGCAACAATGCCGCGAGCTGGACTGGGAAAAAACCGACGGACTGATGCCAGTCATCGTGCAGCATGCGGTTTCCGGTGAGGTACTAATGCTGGGTTATATGAACCCGGAAGCACTGGATAAAACGCTTGAAAGCGGCAAAGTGACCTTTTTCTCGCGGACCAAACAGCGCCTGTGGACCAAGGGTGAAACCTCCGGTCACTTCCTGAACGTGGTGAGCATCGCGCCCGACTGCGACAACGACACCCTGCTGGTGCTGGTTAACCCGATTGGCCCGACCTGCCATAAAGGCACCTCAAGCTGCTTTGGTGATGCCAGCCACCAGTGGCTGTTCCTGTATCAGCTTGAGCAACTGCTGGCCGAACGTAAAACCGCTGACCCGGCAAGCTCCTACACCGCGAAGCTGTATGCCAGCGGCACTAAACGTATTGCCCAGAAGGTAGGCGAAGAAGGCGTAGAGACCGCGCTGGCCGCAACCGTGAACGATCGTTTCGAACTGACCAATGAAGCCTCTGATCTGATGTATCACCTGCTGGTTCTGCTGCAGGATCAGGACCTCGACCTGACGACGGTGATTGATAATTTACGCAAAAGACATCAGTAATAGACAGATACCGGCACTATGCCGGTATCTTTATTTAACTGAGCGTTTAATCATTTCCGAATAAATCTCTGGTATAGACTTTATCGGCTACATCCAACAGTTCTTCGGCCATCCGGTTAGAGATTATAACATCGGACTCGCTTTTAAATTTAGTCAGATCACGCTCAACCCGCGAATTGAAAAAACTATCATCTGGCAATACAGGTTCATAGATTATGACCGGGATACCTTTCGCTTTAATACGCTTCATAATACCCTGGATAGACGATGCCCGGAAATTATCTGAGCCACTTTTCATAATCAATCGGTAAATACCGACGACCTTTGGCTTTCGTGAAATAATTGCATCAGCAATAAAGTCTTTTCGCGTCCGGTTAGCATCAACGATTGCTGAAATAATATTATTTGGTACAGATTTATAGTTGGCGAGTAATTGCTTAGTGTCTTTTGGCAGACAGTATCCACCGTAACCGAATGAGGGATTGTTGTAATGGTTACCAATACGCGGGTCCAGACAAACCCCTTCGATGATCTGTCGAGCATTAAGCCCCAGGCTTTCTGCATAGCTATCAAGTTCGTTAAAATAGGCAACACGCATCGCCAGATAGGTATTTGCAAAGAGCTTGATAGCTTCGGCTTCAGTTGAATCTGTAAATAGGGTCGGAATATCTTTCTTCAGAGCCCCTTCCTGTAGCAGTGCAGCAAACGTTTCAGCACGGGAAGATCGTTCACCAATTACAATGCGTGAAGGGTACAAATTGTCATATAGCGCTTTACCCTCTCGCAGGAATTCTGGGGAAAAGATGATATTGTCTGAGCTATACTTTTGACGCATCGATTGAGTAAAACCGACAGGAACCGTCGATTTTATTACCATTACTGCATCTAGATTTATTTTAATAACATCCTGTATAACTGACTCGACGCTGCTAGTATCGAAATAATTAGTTTTGGGATCGTAATCTGTTGGGGTAGCAATAATGACAAATTCTGCGCTCTGATAAGCTTCGTTCTTATCCAGTGTAGCTTTGAATGTTATATCTTTTGATTGCAGATACTGTTCTATTTCATGATCAACTATCGGAGATATCCGATTATTTAGCATCTCGACACGGGAAGGAACTATGTCCAGAGCAATGACCTGATGATGTTGCGCGATAAGAAGACCATTTGACAGGCCAACATATCCGGTACCAGAAATGGTGATTTTCATTTCATGCTCTCAGTATTATCTTAATAATTAATCATGATGTCGTACATCCTGATAAGAGAATAATGTTTTAACGTTTTGTTGAATATTGTGTCAACGAAGGTTAAAACAATTCAGATTTTCTTTATCAGAGTACGCTAGAAATATTAAGTAAAGATTAAGCAATCAACTTAAATCAATAAGATTTGGGATAAAAAAAAGCCCGGTCAAAAAACCGGGCCAGTGCACGTCAGAAGACTTATTCCATCCATTCAGTATGGAAAACACCTTCTTTATCAGTACGTTTATAAGTATGCGCACCGAAGTAGTCACGCTGGGCCTGAATCAGATTTGCAGGGAGCACTTCTGCACGGTAGCTGTCGTAATAAGCGACAGCAGCAGAGAATGTCGGTACCGGGATACCATTCTGCACAGCATACGCAACAACATCACGTAGCGCCTGTTGGTATTCATCGGCAATGTTCTTGAAGTACGGGTCGAGCAGCAGGTTTGCGATACCAGGGTTTTTAGCATAGGCATCGGTGATTTTCTGCAGGAACTGCGCGCGGATGATGCAGCCCGCACGGAAGATTTTTGCAATCTCGCCGTAGTTCAGATCCCAATTATGCTCGTCAGATGCGGCACGCAGCTGTGAGAAGCCCTGAGCATAAGACACAATCTTACCGAGGTACAGCGCACGACGCACTTTCTCAATAAATTCTGCCTTATCACCCGCAAGCTGAGTTTTAGGACCGGACAGGACTTTAGAGGCAGCAACACGCTGATCTTTCAGTGAAGAGATGTAACGTGCAAACACAGACTCAGTAATCAGAGACAGTGGTTCACCGAGATCCAGAGAGCTCTGGCTGGTCCATTTACCCGTCCCTTTATTCGCCGCTTCATCCAGGATGAAATCCACCAAATATTTACCATCTTCATCTTTTTTAGTGAAGATATCTTTGGTGATATCGATCAGGTAGCTACTCAGTTCGCCGTTATTCCACTCGGTGAAGGTGCTAGCCAGTTCTTCGTTGCTTAGGTTCAAACCACCTTTCAATAATGAGTAGGCTTCAGCAATCAGTTGCATATCACCGTACTCAATACCGTTGTGTACCATCTTCACATAGTGACCAGCACCGTCGGCACCGATATACGTCACACACGGTTCACCATCTTCTGCAACAGCGGCGATTTTGGTCAGGATTGGGGCAACCAGCTCGTAAGCTTCTTTCTGGCCACCAGGCATAATAGATGGTCCCTTCAGCGCGCCTTCTTCGCCACCGGAGACGCCGGTACCGATGAAGTTAAATCCTTCAGCTGAGAGCTCACGGTTACGACGGATAGTGTCCTGGAAGAACGTATTACCGCCATCAATAATGATGTCACCTTTATCCAGATATGGCTTCAGGGAGTCGATAGCAGCATCAGTGCCAGCGCCTGCTTTCACCATTAACAGGATACGACGAGGCGTTTCAAGGGATTCAACAAACTCTTTTACCGTATAGTAAGGAACCAGTTTTTTCCCCGGATTCTCGGCGATAACCTCTTCCGTTTTTTCACGCGAGCGGTTGAAAACGGACACGGTGTAACCACGGCTTTCGATGTTGAGCGCCAGGTTGCGCCCCATCACAGCCATACCAACGACGCCGATTTGTTGCTTAGACATTATGTACTCCTGGGTGTTAAGAGCATTATCATTTTAATTGACGATCATACTCTCGAAGTTTGCTAATCGAAAACTTGACTACAATTCAAACGAGTAAATTCTAAACCGTGTCTACTGACGATTATATACTATATATTTTTAATTTTCTCAATCTTAACTGCCTGTAATGACGCATTATGATTTTTCGTTACAAAAACCCTAATCTCTACAGAACGATTTTTGTCAGAACCCCCTTTAATGGTAAAGTCCCCTGACAATGTAGTATATTTACCATTTGAACCAACTATCGTTTCTGATAATAATACAACCCCGTTGTTCAAAACAACATCAAAATTACCAATTTTCTGAGTGTCTGCTGAGTCACTAAAAATCCTCACCTCAAATTTATAATTGCCATTTGGTAAAATCTGATATGGACCAAATGAGAGGTAGCCCTCTGAATTCTTAACATTCTTAGTAATGGTACAGTCGCTACTACGAGTGCCGATTTGTGTGGGTAGTTGACATCCATTCCAGGTATAATTGCCAAATTCAGCATTAAAAATTGGCCAAATTGGTTTTGCCATCCAAATGTCAGTACCATCAACATGGTCCAGAAGCACACCGTTATTCCATTTAATATGGTCGACTAACTGTCCATCCTTATCATCGTCGCGATTAACAAGATAAAAAACATTTTGAGTTGGGGATATATTAAAATATGAGGGACGAGAAAGCCATTGCATAGGTAAAAAATACCCCATATTACTCATTCGCAACTCACCGTAACTAAGCTCAGGAATGATGACATTTAACGGCAGAATATGCCAAAAATCATTTCCAAAAACATTCTTAACATTGTATCTTTTTGATAAATCATTTAAAGATATACGCAAATCAGAATTATGTTTTTTATATACGTTATTATTTATAGGTGATGACGATAAAGTAGCAACACAAAACCACGTTGAGGATAGACATACAAACGTCAAAACAACGAGAAAACTTAAATTACTGCCTAGTAAAAATCTATTTCTGACAAACCTTACCAAATCCATTAAAAAACATAATTTTATTACAAATAAAGCCCAAAGAGCATGTCTGGATGAATCAGGATTAAGAAGACAAATTGCAAGAGTAGTAATACACAATCCAATAAAAGCAGACGCTTTCAGAACATGCCAAAAAAGAACATCGTTCCCAATTCGTCTCATAAAGATATTTTTTACTACATCAATCAATGACACAAAAATATAGCCACTAAAAATTACAACATATGCAAAATTAAAAACATAGCTAATGACACCCAAGTTTAAAAAAGGCACATCCACTAAATAATTTAGCGAAGTAATATTTGATAAATAATCATTAAAAATATTTGACAAATTATCTAAAAAAGAACTAAAACTAACAAGCTTTACTTCTGATGAAATGTCTCTACCTAGGCTATAATAATGTAAGATGTGCTTGTTAAGCATGAATGCAAAAAAGACAAAGACAAAAACAAAAAAAAGCTGGGTTTTATATTTTTTACAATCCCAAAAAAAGAAACAAACTACAATTATAGTTGCAAGTACAAATGCAGCTCTAATTGGCTCTTCAACAACCATTATAAAAATAAAAAATATAGCAGGAATGATATATTTTATATTCTTTTCTTTAACGCTTAATGTAAAGAATATTAGTATAGATAATGAGAGAACAACATTTGCAAGATGCGACTGCTGCCCTAAAATTAGATCATTATCAAAACCGATGCTAACAGGAAATAAAAGACAAAATGTATAAAATGCAGCAGCTAAAAATTTCTTAAAAACACAGTAAAGGGAAGTAAATAAAATGACAGTCCATATAGAAATGCCAAGAGCTGAGCCGATAACAAATGCGGCATACCCTTTAAACCCCATCGCCATTGCTAAAGCTATTGGAACTTCAGACCGAAGGAGAATTAGTTGGTTTCCATAGTAGAAATCATGGGGCAGTATCGAACGTGATTCGTATATTGCTTGAGCTAGTACTTGCATTGCTGCAGCGTCAGCATGGAATGTAATAGAATAGATCCATTTAACATGAACAACCCCAAGCAAAAATGAGGTTAATATCACAAATAAAAAAACAAAAATTTTGCTTTGTACTTTCATCTAAAAATCCAAGGAAATGTTTTATTTTAATCTTAGTTTTTCGTCGTTTTATCGAGAAAAAATCTTGGTCTATTTTTTACTTCGATATATATTTTGCCAATATATTCACCCAGCACACCAATACAAAGCATCTGCACTCCGCCAATAAATAACACAACGAGTATTACAGATGTCCAACCATGCACAGCATGCCCAATAACATATTGAGAAAATGAATATAAAATAAGAAAAAAGCTCAAAACAGAAATAGAAAAACCTAATATAGTCAATACTCTCAATGGAACCACAGAAAGCGATGTAATACCTTCAAGAGCCAGTGCTAACATTTTACCAAGTGGATATTTAGACTCCCCTGCAATCCGTTCTTTCCTTGAATAATATACTTCCGCAGATGAATATCCTAACAATGGAATTAGACCGCGAATATAGATATTTTTTTCTTGATGGCTAAGCAACGATAATAATGCTCTTTGGCTTAAAAGTCTGAAATCAGCGTGATTCTCTACCTGATGGACGCCGAGAGATGACATTAATTTGTAGAATAAATTAGCAGTAGCTCTTTTAAAGAAAGTATCTGTACCACGATCTTTTCTAACACCATATACTATATCAATACCGGAATTATATTCATATACCATCGATTTGATAACTGAAGTGTCATCTTGTAGATCTGCATCGATACTAATTACCAAATCAGACTGTTTACATTCGCTTAATCCAGCCCAAAGAGCTGTTTGATGGCCCTTGTTTCTTGATAATTTTATACCTCTTACTCTTGCAGAAGATTTTGAAAAGAGATCAATTAATTCCCATGTTTTATCTGAGCTACCATCATCAACAAACAAAATATGACTTTCTGACGAGATTACGTTTTCAGAAATCAAAGATTTTAATATTTCATCCAGTTCATTTAAGCATTGATTTAAAACAGCCTCTTCATTGAAACACGGTACAACTATAGATAACACACCAGCCATTATTTCATACTCCATTTTTTATTTATAAAGAAGCTTAAGATTGTATAAAAGATCATACCTAAAGACTGCACGACATAATAATTTTCAACTCCCGAGGCTAAAGCTATTTTCATCACAACAACATTGACAATGTAACATATAAAACAAACCAGCATAAACCTTAGTAGATTACGAGGGCAAACTTTCTTTTTAAAAGTAAAAATTGAATTCATGACAAAGCTAAATATTATCCCTACCGCATATCCTATGGCATTCGATAAAAATAAACTCAACCCTAAAAACGTTAATGTTATTATCACCACTGCTGTTAATAATGTATTTCCACCACCCACAATACAGTATTTAACAAATTCTGGGGTCCTGCTATATATTCTGCGACTCACAATTCAGCCTCAGATATTAGCTCATGATACACTGCTGAGTATTTTTCTATCATATGCTCGGCAGTAAAAAAATCCAAATATCTTTGATAAGCATTACTACCATAGTGTTTTGCCAACTCAGGTTCGGAAATTAGTTTAAACATTGCATCTTGTAATGCTTGAGGATTGTTCCTTTCAACTACAATCCCAGTTTCATTATGGATGTTAATAAAGCTAGTGCCAGTTCCTATCTCTGCAGAAATAAGTGGTTTCCCATACATGGCACCTTCCGCAAGAGATATTCCAAATGCCTCCGAACGTAAATGAGAAGGGAAAACCACACAATAACATAGAGTGAGAAGTGCCGATTTATCTTCATCTGAAACTGCACCAACAAAATGTACATTCTTTAATTCAAGCTTCTGAGCCAGAGATTTTAATTCATTCTCTGCATCACCTGAACCAACAATGACAACATTAAAGTCATTATTCTTCGCTGCGTCCAATAATATATGCAGTCCTTTGTAATACCTAAATGCACCAACAAAAAGGAAAAATTCATCTTTAAATAAAGCTTTCCAATACCGTAACTTCTCTTCACTTGGCACAGGATACGATGACCGATCTAAACCGTAAGGAATCACAGTAACTTTATCTATGTATCTTTGTAAGATTGAACTCGTCTTAACATAGTTTGGTGAAGATGCAATTATACGATCAACTGAATTCAAAAAACGATGCATGAGGGGTTGGTATATTTTCAATGCTGTTTTTTGTTTTACTATATCAGAATGATAACTAACTACAGTAGGTTTTTTGACTCCACAAATAAAATGTAAAAGGTCCATATATGGGTATGGGAAATGATAATGAATGATATCAGCAGACTTAGCTAGCTCCTTAAATCTATCGATCGCATAAAGAGAAAAAGGAGTCGAAGCAATTTCAAAGCTCGTTCTGGCATAATATACAACATGATTTCCCAGTATCATGCTGTCTACATTGCGTTGCTTACTTAAGGAAAAAACCGTAGATTTAATTCCATTCTTATAACCTGCTTCACTAAGCTGATAAATAACTTGTTCTATCCCACCGAATGTATCAGGATAGTAGGTCTTATATATATGTAGAACTTTCAACATTAGTTCAACTCAATTTGCTTATAGGCAGTTATCGTTTCATCAGCACAGCGTGACCATGAAAAATTTTTAACATGCTCTAAACCTAATTGGATAGCATTCTCCCTCCATGCATTATCGTGAATACTTGTTAATATATGCGTAGTGAGCTTTTCAGTATCCATAGCATTACTCATTAGTGCACATGTACCAGCAACTTCTGGAAGTGATGAACTATCAGAGCAGACAACTGGAGTCCCAGAAGCCATTGCCTCCAAGACAGGTAACCCAAAACCTTCATAAAGAGATGGATACAAAAAGCTAACAGCACCGGCATATAGTGCAGGCAAATCACTTGAAGGTGTAAAACCCAGGTAGCGCAGCCATCCTTCTCGTTCACCTTGTTCGAATCGACGATGCAAAGTATCACTGTTCCACCCTTTGAATCCGCTAATAACGAGAGGAGTCTGCTTTCTCAGTGACAGTGGCAGACGTTCGTAGGCATCAAGCAATGTCGCTATATTCTTTCTCGGTTCAATCGAGCCAGTAAAAAGGGAATATTTGTTAAAAGCAAGTTTGTATTTTCCGAGAACAGGCGTTATCTCTTCTTCACGGCGGGGCCTAAATTCACCACTACATGCTAACTTTGCAGTAAATACTCTACTTTCAGAAATATTAAAATAATTAATCAGTTCCAACCTAGTAAAATCAGAGTCTGTAATAAATACTGATGCTCGCTTTACCGTTTGTAAAAGCTCTTTACGCATATACCTAACTCTCTCAGGAGGATGGCATTGCGGTAAAGTAAAAACAGAAAGATCATGAAACGTGACAACGCAGCGCTCTACCTTCGGCGGCAGATAAAAATTCGGTCCATGATAAATCGCATCTTTATGACTTCTCAAGACATTTGTCTTCAACCATGGTGCAGTGAGGCGATATACCTCCGAAGCCAATCGACTCTTTTTTATTAAACTTTTAAGCCCTTCCGTTGAAGAGCTATTTTCTTTAGCCACGGGCATTTGCTGAGTAAGCCGATGTCCATTTAAAAAAAGCAATTCAGATATTTCTGGAGCATCAGATAAACATTTAGCCAACTCAAATGCATAGCGACCGATACCTGTTAATGGGTATTTTATTGCATCAGTTCCAAATATGACTTTCATTACTCGTTTTCCAACATCCAGCGCAGGGTATCTTCGAGTGGTGGGACATTCCAATCTGGAATAAATGATTGTAGTTTAGATGGATCCCCACTAAGTGTCTTAACTTCATTTGCTCGGACAAATTCTGGATTAATTTGGATGGTCAGATGATGTCTGGTTATTTTTTCACAAAGTTCAATAACTTTTCTCAGTGAATACGTGCGGCCAGAGCAGATGTTAATAACTTCGCCAACTGGTTTCGCCTGTAATAATTTGACATAAGCATGGCTTAGCGCACGAACATCCGTAAAATCTCGCCAAACATCAATGTTACCTAACTCGATCGTCGGTGATTTTGATTTAAAGTGTTTAACTATCTTTGGCAGAAGGAAGTTTTCCGCCTGACCAACACCTGTATAGTTAAATGGCCTCGTAATGAATACGGGTAGTTTATCCATCCACAATCGAGACATATACTCCATGGCCAACTTGCTGACGGCATAATCGTTCGCTGGATTTGCTGCCGCGGATTCATTCAGTTGCCCTGCTGTACCATTTCCATAAATGTTAGCACTACTGGCGAGAAGCACACCATCCAGGATGGTGCTGCAAGCACTCAAAGCTTGCAATAAATTGCGCGTACCAAGCAAATTAACATTGTAGAAAGCATCGGCATCACCATGCCCGACGTAAGCGATAGCGGCCAAATGAATAACAACGTTTGGTTGTATAAGCTCAACAATATCCTGCAACTTCGCAGTGTCCATTAGATCAACCTGATAATAATCTGGTCCATCAAAAGGCATTGCGCCAATACCAAATACCCGATATCCGGCAGCGGATAATTCCGCTGCCACATAGCGGCCGGTAAATCCATTAATCCCTGTTACCAAGGCATGTTTGCCGGCGCCGAACATCAGAAAGAAAATCCTTGCTGGTTACGACGTAAATCAGCCTCAACCATCAACTGGCACAACAGCTCCAGCGAAGTTTTTGGCTCCCACCCCAGAATTTCTTTTGCACGAGCTGGATTGCCGATTAGTAGATCGACTTCAGCAGGACGGAAGAATTTTGGATTTACACGAACCAACGTTTTTCCAGTTGCGGTGTCAATACCCACTTCTTGTTCATTTTTACCCTCAAAACGCAGCGTATATCCAGCAGCTTTGAAAGCCATACTGACGAAGTCGCGCACAGTCTCTGTACGGTTAGTTGCCAGCACGAAAGTATCTGGTTTTTCTGCCTGCAGAATACGCCACATTCCTTCTACATACTCTTTGGCATAACCCCAGTCACGCTTAGCGTCCATATTTCCGAGTTCAAGAACGTCAAGTTTACCAAGCTTAATTTTTGCAACAGAATCAGTGATTTTTCGCGTTACAAATTCCTGACCACGTAATGGTGATTCGTGGTTAAACAGGATTCCGCTTGATGCAAAAATATTATAGCTCTCACGGTAGTTCACGGTCATCCAGTGAGCATACAGTTTAGCTACGCCATATGGGCTGCGGGGATAGAACGGTGTATCTTCTTTCTGCGGAACGGCCTGGACCAGACCAAACATTTCGGAAGTCGAGGCCTGATAGAAACGGATCTTAGGATTAACAATACGGATAGCTTCAAGTAGATTGACTGGACCAATACCGGTAATTTCTGCAGTAGTAACTGGCTGTTCGAACGATACGCCTACGAAACTTTGTGCCGCAAGATTATAGACTTCAGTTGCGCCAGTATTCTGCAACAGGCGGATGCTTGCAGATAGATCCGTCAGATCATATTCAACAAGTTGCAAATTCGGATTATTCCTGATATCTAGTTCTTCAATACGCCAAAAGTTGACCGAACTTGTGCGACGATAGGTGCCATAAACAGTATAACCTTTGCCCAATAGCAGCTCAGCCAAATAGGCTCCGTCTTGTCCTGTAATACCAGTAATAATTGCAGATTTCATAAGTAAAACACCTTCATTTACATAAGGAATTATAAAGCTGGATAGATTGCTCAGCAGAGTTATACGAGGAAAGTTCGCGAACCCGCTTCAACGCTCCGATACTCAATGTATGATATAATTTATCATCATTAATTAGCTGTTCGATTTTTGAGGCTAAACTGTCTGCCGAACCATCGTCGAAAATCAGCCCTGATTCATTATCGATCACAACCTCAGGGATTGCGCCGGCATTACTTGCGATAACAGGTTTCCCATGCACAAATGCTTCTAAAGGTACAAGCCCAAACGATTCATATCTTGATGGGAATACAACAACATCGCTAGCAGCATATAACTTTTCTCGTTCCGCATCACTAACGGCACCTATGTAGACAACATTATAGTTACCAGCAAAACGTTCTATGATCATTTTATTCACATCAATAACAGCACTACCAGCAATGACGAAGCAACAATTGCGGACGTCCTCAATGCTATTAACCTTTTCTATGGCATCCAAAAATATATCGATACCTTTTCTCAACTCAATACGGCCCATAAAGAGAAAAACCTTTTTCCCTTTAAGCCTATGATTTAAAGACGATAATTTTTCGCCAAAATTTTGATAACCACTAGATATATCGTACATAGGCCAATAAGCTAAACCAGCATTTATTTTTGAGTATCTAATATCTTCTGATGGTTTATATTTGGCTTTGAAGGTTTCCTTTATAGAATCACTAATTGGAATAACCGCATCGGCTCTTTCGACCACTGTTCTTTCAAAAGAGCTTAGATAATCCAAATCAATAGAACTCATATTCCATTTATTCATTTCATTTGCAACAAGCAACGGCGTAACTAAACGGACAACAAGAGGGATATTTAGTTCTTTACTAATCAGGCTAAATGCATAAACCTCAGAATCCCATAAACAAGAATCAACTACAGAAACAGGATGGATCTCATTGAGTGCATCAATTTCTATTGCAACTCTTTTAGACCAATCTAAAATCTCGTTCGCTATTGCAGAATCTGCAACAAAAAAGTCACAGTGGGTGTTTTGACATAGTGAAATTAACTTAAATCGACCAGCTTCATATGTCGAAGATGTTTCACTCTGAATGATTACCGTGACATAATGTCCAGCCAAAATAAATTCACTGACTAAATTATAATATAAAGTACCGATTCCACCTGATTTTGTAAAGGGAGGAAATTCCTTACTGACAACGACTATGTGTTTCTTAGTATGATTAAATTTATCGTTTTTAAATTGTTTGAATGAATTATCAATAAAAGTGGAACTCAATAATTTAGGTTCAACATCAAATGCTTTCACGCCAGCATTAAAGCCGTCCCATATAGCATCCACATAAGCATTGAATTCTAATTGTGATATTTCAGACTTACTTAGCCCATCTCTTAAATAACCAATCCTATCTCTTTCTATAATGGCTTTAAGCTCCTTGAGAACTTCATATTTTTCACCACTAGAATACGTAAGTGAAAAATAAACTATATTCTTAACTATTGAACGCCAGTTATAGCTATACTTGTTAACCCTATTTTCACTTTGTGCAAACTCATGTCTAAGATATGCTTCTTCACAATGATTAATCAAGTAACCATTTCTAATTAGCCTGAAACAGACATCCGTTTCGTCAAGATAATAATCATATTCCTCGTCAAACCCACCGACTTCGACAAGATAATCGCGTCTAAATACTGAATTCGTCCCTAACAAACTACGCCTATACTCGGGATTGCTCTTCACGTCCTTGCCAGGATTTATAATACTACTGCCGAATGTATCAACAAAAATATCTTCAGCCTGAAACTTTAGAGAGCCTGCATAATATGTTGGCCCACCGACACCAGCGACAAAATTATGGGTACTGTTGAAATAGTTCAGTATAATATCAAACCAATCGAGAAAAGGTATTGCGTCATCGTCAATAAATGCCACAAGTTCTCCCGACGACGCTTCAATACCAATATTTCTTGAGCGTGACAAATTCCTTTCTGAGTTCGTCCTTATTTTAATTCTATCTTTCCATTTATTAAGAACAAACTCTGTTTCATCTGTAGATGGTCCATTAACTACAATTACTTCGAAGACATTGCTGTAGCTTTTAGTTAAATAATCTAAACATCTATCAAGATAATCACATCGATTAAATGTGCAAATAACAACTGATATTTTTTTAAATAATTCTTTTTCAGGAATAATTTTTTTAAAAAATGAATCAGCACTTTCACCCCAAGCCTGAAGACTATTATTTTTTAGTACATTCTCTTGATGGTTAATAATTTTTTTCCTGAAATCATTTTCAGTAAACACTTTATCAACCATCTTATATAATTCGTCTACTGAACTGAAAACTCCCGGAGAACATTCTAATGTTTCTGATACTGCGGCCTCATTGAATGCCAGCACTGGAATACCATGTTGTGCAGCCTCAAGTAGTGGCACACCAAAACCTTCATGTTCACTAAATGAAATAAAACATTTTGATTTGCTATAATACTCATACAACTGTATTTCTGACACAGGGCCAGTAAGAATAACCTTATCTTCAATCTTTAATTCACGAATAAGGTTAATAATTTTTTTATAATACGATGAAGAGGTATCATACTTACCAACAAGATATAACCTTCCAATTTCATTATTTTTGATATAATCATTGTAGAATTCAATCAACTTATGTTGACATTTATTTTCACAAATACGCCCAACGAAGATAATGTTATCTGAATCAATGTTAGCAATGTTAGCAATGTTGCCTGTGCCTATATTAGATATCTCATTTATTATTATTGGCAGTTTTTGTGTCTTACTTTTTTCAAACCCTAATGTAATGATTTCTTCTAGGTTGTAATTACTGTCACCCGTAATAAAACTAAAATGATTGACTATATCCTTTAACTGATTACGTCCTTTCTTACACAAATTATAAAGGAAAGTATTTTTCTCAAAGAAATAGTGAGGCGTTATATTATGATAATGAAGAACTTTCAACCCAGATGCTGTAATAACCTTTTCTGCACAATATTCAGAAAATGCAGAAAAGTGAAAAAAAACAATATCTTCATCTGATGAGTCTAAATGGTCAATATATTTAACCAGATGCTTGCGATCAGGATGAACGTGTTTGACATAAATCTCTGCTTGTATTCCAATTTTTTTTCTCACATATTCATCTATGTGAACGACATGATTAGAGCAAGCATCATACATATCCAGAGATTCAATAACTTGAATAAACCGCCCTTTAAAATGACTATACACCTCAGCCTCTCATTCTGTTATAGATTTTTCTAGCAATATCAAATAAATATCTATTCTTCCGAAGTATTTTGACTGCGGTATATTTTGCGATACCATTAACTTTAACTTTTGACTCAGGATGAACTGATAATATTAATATATAAAAGTATGGCCTATCAATAAACCGATTAATAAACCATCCTCCTTTAACAGATTCTGCCGTTTGTTTTGTAATTAGAATCGTTAATACTTGCTTATAATTACCCTCACTTAAACTAATCAATTGGTTAATATCAAAATTTTTATATTTGAACAGAAATTTATAATCATCAGGTAATTTATTTACAATATCTTTTTCGAACAACACCCTATCGCTTCTTGCGGTATAAATGGAAGTAATAAGCTTATCATTAATATCATTAATTTTGGTATCATTCATTTTATTTCTCTATTTTCTTGCTAAAGCTTCCATTTCACGGCAAAGACCATTCTTCCTGTTACTCTCAACTATATCAACATCATGAAAACCAGATTTAATTAGAAGTTCTGTCAATGACTCTATCGAAAACATATTATAGTGAAAATCACCTTCGTAATCTTGAGCACCAAAAGTCACCTTTTTCAGATCATCAAAAGACATATTCCCATGTACATAATCATTTATCATACTGACGGCATCTGGCATCACAACTCTAATATTTCCACCTACTTTTAATTTCGATTTCCAGTGTGGCAGAATTTTCCTCATTAACTCAAATTCAGTAAAATGCTCGATAAGATGCGACGAAAAAATTTCATCCAAGCAACCATCCTCAAAAGGCAATTCACTTGCATCACAAATTACATCTATACCTGGAAGTTCTCTAGCATCAACATTAATATACCCTACCGGTTGAATATGCCCACAACCAATATTTATCTTACGTATGCCATCTTCGGTGAATTTTTTATCAGATAAAACCTTTGTTTCTATCTTTCGTTCAGCTCTATCCTTGAATGAATTGTCTTTTGCTCGCATTTCAAACAATAATTCTTCACGGACAAATTCAATACGCCCTTGAACTGCTCTAACAATATCATCGGTCTTCTCGATTTTTGAGTTAAGCGATTCATGTAAGACCTTTATCTCTTCAATTTTAGCTTCACTATCACTCATTTTGCCCAGAACAGAACGTTCTAAGTTAAATATAGATTCAGCAACGCTATTTAATCGGTTTTTTACTTCTCTAATAAAATTAAACATTTTGGCCTCACTTAGTATCGACTGAACATTCATTTTTCAGCCATGCACTACCCACAAATATCTTGCCTGGTGCGATCACATTGAAGGTACCTAGCCCATCCAACCAATGGAAACACTCTTCATAATGGTCTCTTTCTTTGTGAAGAGCTGCTGAGATGCTATATTCTCCGATGCCTATATTCATATCCAATTTGAATCTAACTAATTTTGGTCCAATATTAGTCAGATCTATATCATGAGCTAATGTATTTGTTCCAAATATTATATTGCCTAGACGATCTCTAATATGAAATCCCAAAGTCAAACCTTTTGATACAGAAAAATTTGTTATTGCAAAACATAGCGAACATGATTCTGAAACCTCAACCAGATCAGTTTTAGTGCCATCTTCTTTTTCAATGTAAAACCCATCAATTATTGCTTTTTTATTTCCTGACTCAGATTTACCATCTTTTACTTTTATCTCATTTTTCTCAGCTGTCTTAGATAATTTTGCATTATATAAGTTCATTATATCAGCTGGTTTACCATCAGCAACAATGCAACCTTTATCTAACAATATTGCCCGAGAACAAATATTAGCAATTGCAGCCTGATCATGAGATACGATTAGCAAAGTCGTACCTTTTTTCTTGAAATTCCTAATTCGATTGAAACATTTTGCCTGAAAATATGCGTCCCCTACCGATAGAGCCTCATCGACAATAAGCAACTCGGGACGAACTGCTGTTGCAACAGCGAATGCTAATCTGATCTGCATACCAGATGAATAAGTTCTTACTGGTTGATCAATATAATCACCTATTTCAGCAAACGCTTCAATTTCTGGCATCATTTCTTCAATCTGGACGGTGCTTAGACCCATTAACTGTCCTGACATATAAACATTATCTTTACCCGTGAAATCAGGGTGAAAGCCCATCCCAAGTTCAAGTAAAGCTGCCACCCTACCACTTACATTCACGTGGCCGTGAGTTGGTTTTGTTGTACCAGTTATAATCTTTAAAAGCGTACTTTTCCCAGCACCGTTCATGCCAAGGATACCAACTGATTCTCCTTCGCTAACATCAAATGAGATATCTGATAGAATATTTATTTCACGGTGATATTTTCGCTTACCCAAAGCAAGCCACTCTAGCAAACGGTGTTTCTTATTTGTATAACTTTTATATGTTTTGCTGATATGATCAACAGTAATAATAGTTTTAGAGCTCATCAACCATTTCACCTGAATGTTTATGATAAAGATAATAGCCAATAATACTAAATCCTACTGCTAATATCGTTACTATTATCAACCCCGACCAATCAGGAACTGTATGATAAACAAAAATATTTTGATATCCTGTTATTAAACCTGTCATTGGATTCAAATATAGCCATTTTCGCGCCCACTCTGGTATAATTGAAATCAAATAGATTACAGGCGTAAACCAAAACCAAAACTGCAACAATATTCCCATGAACTGCCCCACATCACGGAAAAATACATTTAACACACCTAGAGTCAGACCCAGACCAAAGGCAAATACAATTTGCAATGCCAGCAATGGTATTACATAAAATATAACAAACCCAGGAAAATTCCCAGTAACAATTAAAAATATAATATATAATGAGAATATTATTAAGAAATTTAAAAATGCCACTCCAATACTAATGATTGGCAAGCAAATACGCGGAAAGTTTATTTTCTTTAAATAATTACCATTGTCTACAAAAATATTTATTAGCCGACTCAACAGCTCCGAGAACAACCCCCATGTCAGAAGTCCGGCACATAAATAAATACTATATGCAAAAGCCCCAGAGTTATTAGGCATTCTAGCTTTCATTACTTCAGAAAATATTACAGTATATACAATTATCATTGATAATGGTTGTAAGACCAACCATGCAGCCCCCAACATACTAGTTTGGTATCTACTTTTAAAGTCACGTTTTATGCTATTAACAATGAAGTCTTTATATCTGTATGCAGAAAATATTATACCTAACATCAATTCAAACCTCGAATTAAATTCAAAATCTCCGCAGTTCTCTTTTTCATCACATCATCCGAATTACGACTTTCTATATTTACTCGTAGTACAGGCTCTGTATTTGATGTTCTGATGTTAAGGCGCCAATCGATAAACTCAAGGGTTAGACCATCAATGTCATGCTCAAATTCACTACATTCTGAGTATTTATTCCTAATTATCTCTATGATGTCATTAGCGTTATTTAGCTTGAAATTTATCTCACCACTACAAGGATATGTTTTAATTCTTTCCCGTACTACAGACACTAAACTAGTCTGTCCTATAGAGAGCATTTCTATTACAAGTAGCCACGGAATCATCCCACTATCGCAATATGCAAAATCGCGGAAGTAGTGATGTGCGCTCATCTCGCCACCGTAGATCGCATCTTCCTTACGCATACGCTCTTTGATGAAGGCGTGCCCCGTTTTAGACATCACCGGAGTGCCGCCAGCTTTAGTCACAATATCGATAGTATTCCAGGTCAATCGCGGGTCATGGATGATTTTCGCGCCGGGTTCTTTTTGTAAGAATGCTTCGGCTAACAGACCGACGATATAATAGCCTTCGATAAACTGCCCTTCCCCATCAAACAAGAAGCAACGGTCAAAATCGCCGTCAAATGCGATTCCTAAATCTGCGCCATGTTCTTTAACAGCATCGGCAGTGTCTTTGCGGCATTCTGGTAACAGAGGATTAGGGATCCCGTTAGGGAAAGTGCCATCCGGCTGGTGATGAACTTTAATAAATGTAACGGGAACATTAGCAGCAACAAAACGTTCTTCAATTGCGTCAATGACATGGCCTGCAGCACCATTGCCAGAGTTAACCACAAGCTTCATTGGACGAGTGAAGTTCGCGAAATCAATGTAGCCCATTAAGTGATCGACATAAGCGTCAAGGATAGAAATCTTCTTGTAGCTTCCGCGCAGTTGGACATCAACAGGCGCGAAATTATTTTCTTCGGCTAAACGCTGAACATCGCGTAATCCTGAGTCGCCACTAATAGGTTTCGCATTTTCGCGAACCAGTTTCATCCCGTTATAATCCATCGGATTGTGGCTGGCGGTAACTTCGATGCCGCCATCTACACCAAGGTGGAAAGTTGCAAAATAGATCTCTTCCGTCCCGCTTAAACCAATATCGAGGACATCTGTACCCGCATCCATCAGACCATCAGCCAATGCCAGTTTCAGGCTCTCACTGGTTAATCGAACGTCGCCACCTACCACGATTGTTTTAGGTTTCAGGAATTCACCATAGGCTCGACCAATACGATATGCAATGTCTTCATTTAATTCTTCACCTAATTTTCCACGAATATCATAGGCTTTAAAACAAGTCAGCTTGGACATAAATCTTTATACCTTCAAAAATTAGCAACGACCATACTGGTCTTTAATACGAATAATGTCGTCATCCCCTAAATAGGAGCCGGATTGGATCTCAAGCAGTTCCAATGGAATCTTGCCCGGATTTTCCAGTCGATGTTGTGCTCCGATGGGAATAAAGGTTGATTGGTTTTCAGTCAACAGGAATTTCTGATCTTTAATTGTCACTTCACCGGTGCCAGAAAGCACAACCCAGTGTTCGGTCCGGTGATGATGCATCTGCATTGAGAATGCCGCGCCAGGTTTAACGGTAATACGGTTTACATTGAAGCGTTCGGTCTGTACAACAACATCGCATCGTCCCCATGGGCGATATATTTCTCGATGACGTTTATACTCACTGCGATGATTGGCTTTGAGATATTCAACAACTTTCTTGACATCCTGTACCTGATCCTTATCGACGACCAGTACGGCATCTTTTGTATTAATGATTACCAGATTATCAACGCCAATAGCTGCAACCAATTTTTCATCCGTGTTGATATAGCAATTGTTTGCATTATGCATGAAGGTATCGCCCGTCAGCACATTACCTTTTTTATCTTTAGGACTTACTTCCCATAATGCTGACCAGGAACCCACATCACTCCAGTCAGCATCAAGTCCGACTACGACAGCATCTGTTGTTTTTTCCATGACCGCGTAATCCACTGACTCATCCGGACAAGCGATAAACAGATCACGGTCAATCTTGATAAACTCATCGCTATCTTTGCAACCACGGATAGCCGCCTTGCAGGACTCAAGTATATCAGGTCTGAATTTTTCCAGCTCTTCAAGATATTTCTTCGCACGGAACATGAACATTCCGCTATTCCAGTAATATTCTCCAGAGGCTAAATAACTTTCCGCAGTTTCTTTGTTCGGTTTTTCTACGAAACGGCTGACCTGGTAAGCGATATTCTCGCCAAGGACTTCTTCCTGGCCGCGATGAATATAGCCATAACCTGTTTCTGCACCAGTTGGTACAATCCCAAATGTGACAAGGCGCCCCTGCATGGCAAATTTAAATGCTGACTTTACAGCCTGGTGGAATGCCGGCTTATTGTTAATTATGTGATCTGCGGCTAATACCAGAAGAATTGGATCATCACCATTCTCTATTGCACTTAATGCTGCCAGCGCTATTGCTGGCGCAGTATTGCGGCCAACGGGTTCAAGAATGATATTATGCGAGAGCTTATTAATTTGTCTTAGTTGCTCGGCAACTAGAAATCTGTGTTCCTGATTGCAAATGACTACCGGTTCCCGTGCATCGACATCATCCAGGCGGAGCACTGTTTCTTGCAGCATTGAACGCTGTCCATACAAGCGAAGAAACTGTTTTGGGTAGAGCTCGCGCGACATCGGCCATAAACGACTACCGGTACCACCGGCCATTATCACAGGAAGTAACATCTTAGGTCCTTAAATATCAATGCGTTATACTAAACCAACGAAAGAGTTTCATCGTAGCTCAATGACAAATGGGCACGCTACCGCACTGGCTCTACAGCTACCAGGGCACTGCTCATTTTATGTTGGGCAAACAAATTGCTGATAACCCTCAACGAATTAAGGAATATCTCGACCGAATATTCTCTTATTTATTCACTGTGTAGACAAGAAAAATGTCCTACGGCGGACCTGTAATTTCTTACCGATCTACCTTTTTTAGTATTTGAAATTTATAAAAAAACAGTTGTAGCAGCATGCTGCGGGTATCAGACAAATCATTACTCTTTACATATACTACTGCGATACCCGGTTCAAATCGTAGGCAATGAAAGTAGCAGTGGCATTAGCTCAGCAGTTTTAAAATTTGATCCCTGAACTTCGGGCCCTCTTTCAGGTTGCGCAGTCCGTACTTTACAAACGCCTGCATATATCCCATTTTTTTACCGCAATCGTAGCTGTCGCCAGTCATCAGCATCGCATCAACAGACTGTTTTTTCGCCAGCTCAGCAATAGCATCCGTCAACTGAATACGCCCCCAGGCACCTGGCTGGGTATGCTCCAGTTCTGCCCAGATATCAGCAGAAAGCACGTAGCGCCCTACTGCCATCAGATCGGAATCCAGAGTCTGCGGCTGGTCTGGTTTTTCAATGAATTCAACAATACGGCTGACTTTGCCTTCATTATCTAAAGGCTCTTTGGTCTGAATAACAGAGTACTCAGACAGATCGCCTTCCATACGCTTAGCCAGCACCTGACAACGCCCGGTTTCATTAAAACGAGCAACCATGGCAGCCAGGTTGTAGCGCAGCGGATCCGCGCTCGCTGTATCAAGAACCACATCAGGTAATACGACGACGAAAGGGTTATCCCCAACAATTGGACGAGCACAAAGAATTGAATGACCCAGGCCCAGTAACTGAGCCTGACGAACGTTCATAATAGTCACGCCAGGAGGACAGATAGACTGCACCTCGGCTAATAGCTGGCGCTTAACACGCTGCTCAAGCAACGATTCGAGTTCGTAAGAGGTGTCGAAGTGGTTCTCAACCGCGTTCTTAGACGCATGAGTCACCAGCACGATTTCTTTGATACCTGCAGCTACAATTTCGTCGACAATGTATTGAATCATCGGCTTGTCTACGATCGGTAGCATCTCTTTAGGGATTGCCTTCGTGGCAGGCAACATGTGCATCCCCAGACCTGCTACCGGAATAACTGCTTTCAAATTAATCATTAAGTCATTCACCTATTCAATTGTTGCTGAATTATAGCTTTTTAGCTTGTTTTAGCCAGTATGAATTACATTACTCCGATGCAGCGTATGTTACGCCGCTTAACTTCGCAATGCAGTAATCTTAATCCCAGGGAGTGTCACTTTAGCCAGGAATGGTCGCAAAGTTACCGCTCCCGTCCCGGGAGTCGAAAATTCACCGCTTCGACATTCACCACCTGATGGTTTACCCGGTCGATGTCAACTGAGCTTTGCCCGGTTTCGTTTACCGCATGGACATTCGCCAGCGAGAGTAATGTGTCCTGTTTTGCCATAAACTTGCCGCGCACATCCTGACGGAGATCGAAGTGCATCTTAAGTGCGGGTCCCGTCGCGGATTGCTGCATAACCCTGATGTTACGTAAAAAAAGGTGCTGTGGTTGGTTATGCAACTCAAGCGTGGCACGTTTCATCTCCACATTGGTAATCGCCACAAATGAAGTCGCATTACCAGAGGAGATCTGAATACCGCGCAATTTGTATTCACGTTTCGTGTTATCCAGATGGATATTATTTAACTTAAAGTTTTGTGGAATGGATAAATAACGCCCTTTGATTACGCCGTAACCAATGAGCATACCTGCGCTATTCTCCATATTGATATTATCAATTACGAAATTATCACATCCGTAAATAGCGACCGTCGCATTATCAATGCCCGCTTTCTTACTCAAATCCGGGGTGATATTTCGCGCGGTAATATTACGAATAATAAAGTGTTTGCCGTTCTCCACATGGACTAACTGTCGGCAGTCGGTGCCGGTGATGTTCGCTACCACAAAGTTTTTTACCGCCAGTTCATCGGGATAGCTATTGTCATAGGTACTCCCCGCCAGACCTATGCCAATGCCCCAGTTCACGTTGCCGTTAGTACAGTTGATACGTTCAATGACATGGTCAGAAATGAGGATGTTGCTGTCGTTTATCGCAACATTCCACTCGATAGCATCACCCTGTAAATCGCTAAAACGGCTGTTCGTGATCTTTACGCCGTCCATTCGATTATGAAAACCCTGACGCAAAATGCCATAGTTAGCACGCGTGACGGTAATATCATCGATAATCAGATTACGCATCAGCCTCGAGGTTTTACCGCCGATATAGATTTGCGTCACCGGACCGAAACCGCTCATGGCAATCCCTTTTATCACACAGTCCGACCCCCGCACATCGAGGGTAACGTTCCTCAGGCTCCCGCCCTGCTCGCCCATCACCTTGCATCCATCCTGCAGAACAAAACGCCCACGGCCATTGCCACTTATTCGCCCTTGCAGGAGTAGCGTTTTGCCTGGTGGGATAACGATGGCGGTATTGAGATCCTTACATTCCAGCCCTGTTGGTACGACGACCGTTTGTCCTTCTTTGAACGCCTGCCTGAAAGAGGCCACCCAATCCTGTGGGTTGTAATCCTGAATGTTGACGCTGCCCGGTGATTCTAGCGCCTGAACAACGGGAGAATGCAGCACGACAAGCGCAGAACCTGCCGCCAGAAAAGTACGGCGTGAGAGTTTTTTCTCTGACATACAACCTCGATTTACATCGTTTGCAGCAGACTGGCTAACTGTTTATTGATCGCTAACTGATTAAATTCAGCTGCAATTTTTTCTCGCGCGCACTGCACAATCGGCTGCACCTGCTCACTGTCGAGCAGGCTAAATGCCGCTAATCGCTCGGCCAGCGCCTGCGCATCGTTTTCCGGTACCAGCCAGCCAGACTTGCCCGACTCGACCAGTTCAGGGATCCCACTATGGACGGTGGAAATCACCGGGATGCCCACCGCCATCGCCTCCATCAGCGCCACCGGGATCCCCTCCATATCGCCATCCCTTCCGGTAATTGAGGGCAGCACAAAAACATCGGCCTGCTCAAGCATTTCCTTCACCTGATGACTGGGTTTAAAGCCTGGCATCTCAATCACATCATCAAGTTGATATTGCTCAATTAGCGTACGCAGACGACGCTCCCAGGGGCCAATGCCAAGGATGCGATAACGGAATGCAACGCCCTGCTCTTTCAACTGACGACAAGCTTCGATGGCGACGTGCAGTCCTTTTTTCTCAGTTAACCGGGCGACAGAGATAATCTCCAGCGGTGCGGCTGGCGATTTCAACTGGCGGGGCGTAAAGCGCGTCATATCGATTCCCATGCGCGAGACCGCGATTTTTTGCGGCGGGCATCCCATGTTTTTTAAACGTCCGGCCCAGAGGTTGCTGATAGGTAACATCAAATCCCCACGTTCAAACAGCTGCTGATATTCAGGGGTGTAGTGGGCAAGCACATCCCGATGCGAAACATCAATGCCGTGAAATACCGTGGCGATTTTGCCGCGGATCATCCCTAGCTCACGCAGCTTGGCGGCCGTTACGCCTGCGGGTCCAAAATGAGCGATAAACACATCCGCTTCAAACGCCCGCGGGTTCGCGCCACAAATGGCCGCCAAAATCAGATTGCGCGCCTCATCGCCATAGCGTGAAACATTCAGCGCTTTCCAGGTGGCTGAGCGGGTAATACCGCGCAGGGCCGCCACTGCCCTATACTTAAGCTTCGCCAGTTTGCTGTTCGGCTCATTCAGTAACCAGCGCGTTTTTTCACCCAGACGGTAGGTATTAAATGAAGCATGGGTATTTTCAAGATCGCCCTTGTGCAACGCGATAATTTCCACGTCGTAGCCCATGTCGATAAATGCGGTAATCTGATTGAGTACAAAGGTCTCGGATGAGAGCGGAAATTTAAGCAGGAAAAAGCCAACCTTCATTTTTCCCCCTCAATACGCGTTAAAACCGATTGCACCATGTTCACCCCACGTTCACGCTCACGCCTAACCGCATCGCCGAGACGTATGTTCAGCTCAGGTAGCTGTCCGAGAGCATCGGCGACCTTTCCTTCCAGGCTGCCCTCGAGCAGATGGCGAATATCGACGGCCATCTCTGCTAACCCCAGTTGTTGCATGATACCTGCCGATTTATGCTCATAATTAATGGCGATGGCTGGCGTCATAAAATTCATCGAGATGATGGCCGAGTGTAAACGAGTCCCCACCGTCAGATCGCATGTAGCCAAAATTTTCCCCATCTCCAGGTCGTTGAGTTCATCCATCACCACGTGATAACGGCCCGGGTCGTTAATATACTGGCGCAGGTTCAACGCCACCATGCGGTCATCTTTGTTGTAACTATCAATACCGGTACAGGTTGACAGCGCTATCACCTGGTAACCTTCATCAAGGATGCGGTTTACTACCCCGGCAAAGGCTTGCTCATAGGCCTGCTGCGTTGTCCCCAGACGCTTATCAAAAGGAGCCAGCTCACGCAGAGTAATGGCAACGGTCTTCTGTTTTGCCGCCATGTGTAACCAGTGCTGCACGGCATAACCAGGCTCATAATCCTCATCATGGTTGTTTACCAGCCAAGCGGTATCTACCCCGGTTTCGACTTTATCCGTGTTTATTGCACTGCGCTTCATCAGATCCAGACTGACGGATTCACGCAAAATCAATGCATTACAGTGTCCAAAAACGTAGTTCGCCAGTTGATTAAACTGTTCATCCTGGAATGGCCCCACACTGTGGCCAATCATGTACAGCGGTTTTTTCGCCATAAACGTACACAGGGCATGTTCAAACTGCGGTACGCCATACAGATCGACAAAAAACGATCCGCCGACCTGGATAATGGCGTCGTAGCGCGACAGCAGACGAACAAAATCGGTAAACCCCTGGGCGATCGCGATATTGCGCAGATTACCGGAATCGGTGACACGCGAGAGCAGCACCTGATGCTGATAGCGACGACGCAGCACTTTCTTCACGCGTCCCATAACGCCCGCAGCATTATTGTGTTGCTTCATCTGCGAATACAGCGGATCGCCCATCACCGGGCGGTTCAGCAACCATGAAGAACTCACCGGATAACGGCTCATAACATCCACTTCAGTCTCAGGACGCAACGCGTTAATGGCATCCAGCAAACCGCGCAGAATCGCGCTATCCCCACGGTTCCCACAGGTATGGTTGCCTAAAATTAATAGTTTCATTATGACCTCTTAAAGCGTTGTTCTTATCCTGCACGAAGCAAGGTTTTCATTTTTTCACTGCGGCAGAGCTGGCGTTTTATTTCCACCACTAACGGATGGCGCGACACCACAATCATCGCCGCAAACGCCAGCGCTCCTGCCGCTACCTGGATCCCCAGCAACGCACCTGGCGACAGTTGGCTGCGCAGCATTACGTCCAGCGCATAGCTCACCACAAGGGTAGGTAAAGAGAGATATAACGGCAGCCACAGACTGAGCATGTACTGGCGGTAGCTGGAGCCAAGAACAGGTTTGATCATCACGAAGTAACTGAGGATCGTGTTAATCACCTGGACCAGCAAAAAGCCCAGCGTCACGCCAATCGCCCCAGCCTGATGACCACCGATGAAAATGGCGGGAATAAACAGAAAGGTTTTGAACACATTGAATTTGAAGCTGATATCGACCCGTGCTTTCGCCATCAGCAGTGAACCGATCGGATTCCCCACAGAGCGCAGCAGTCCAACAATGCACAGCAGTTGCAAGACGGGAATAATACCGTTCCACTTCTCGCCAAATACCAGCGGCACCACATTGTTCGACACCACCATCAATCCCAGTAGTACCGGGAAGTTGATGATCCCGACCACCGACAGCAGCTTGTAAAAATTCACCCGTAGCTTTTCACTATCGTCCTTAATTTTGGCAAACGCCGGAAACAGGACACGGGTAATAATCGGGTTCAGTTTGATCGGGGGAACAACCGCCACGTTCCAGGCGAGATTGAATCCGCCCGCCACGCCAGCGCCCAACGTTCTGGCTAAAACCAGCGTGGAAAGGTTGGTATTGAGGTAATTGATAATGCTGTCTGCCGTCAGCCACGCACCAAAACGCAGGTTCGACGAAACGGATGCCAGCGAAAAATGCAGTCCCGGACGGTAAATCCGGCGACCAAAATAGCCGAACAGCAGCGTTCGTAACGTACTGTTCACCAGATACCCGAGAATGGCCGTCAGCGCGAGCGGCCAGAAATGGGCGCTGACCACGGTAAAGGTAAAACCGGCCAACACCGAACTGGTTTCAATCATGCCAATTTTGTTGAAGGCCAGCTCTTTTTGCATCAGCGCGCGAAACTGCTGCCCGTGCGGTATCACCACAAACGCCAGCGATAAGGTTTTGATGAGTGGCGCCAGTTCGGGATTATTGAGCACGCTGGCAATCGTCCCGCTAAGCAGAAACATCACCACACATACCACCATACCCAGCCCAACGTTGAGCCAGTACAGCGTAGTCAGCTCAAGATAACCGATGTCTTTGCGCTGAATAATTGAATTGGCGATACCGAAATCCGACAGCGTATCGGCCAGCGCAATGATCACCAGCGACACGGTTAACAACCCAAACTGGTGGTTATCAATAATCCGCGCCAGGACGGTCATCTGGATAAGTCCCAGACCAATAATAATCACCGTAGCAATCGCCGACCACTTTGCGCCATTAAGCGTTTTTTCTCGTAAGCTCATGTTAATACGCCGCTTTGTTCACAAAGCCTTTGAATACCGTCAGAAAAACAATTTTGATATCGAACCACACGCTCCACTCGCGAATGTATTCGAGGTCAAACTCCACACGTTTTTCCATTTTTTCCAGCGTATCGGTTTCACCGCGCCAGCCGTTGATTTGCGCCCAGCCGGTAATGCCCGGTTTCACCTTATGGCGTAACATGTACCCCTCGATCAGTTGGCGGTACTGTTCGTTATGCGCCACCGCATGCGGACGTGGGCCGACGATAGACATCCCTCCGGTCAGGACGTTAATAAACTGCGGCAGTTCATCGAGCGACGTCCGGCGCAGGAAATTTCCCACAGGGGTAACGCGCGGATCGTTTTGCGTCGCCTGCGTCACCACCGCGTCGTTCTCCATCACTTTCATCGAGCGAAATTTCCAGACTTTGATCGGCTTCCCGTCCATGCCATAGCGGGTCTGGCGGAAAATCACCGGACCTTTGGAGGTCAGTTTTACCAGCAGCGCAATACCACACAGCACCGGGGAAATAAGCAGCAGGATCAGTGAAGCCAGCACGATATCTTCCGCGCGCTTTAACAGGCGATTAATCCCCGAAAGCGGCGTGTCATACAGCGGCACTACCGGAACGCCGTTCATCTCTTCAATCCGTGAATGCAGAATATTGAAGGTAAAGACATCAGGAATGAGGATCACCGAGCAGGTGGTGTCGGCCAACTCACGCACCAGTTTTTTTACGCTGGCGCCATCGCTCATCGACATGGCGATATAAACGTTATGAATGCGTGAAGCTTTGGCGTCGTCCACCAGTTGTTGCAGATTACCGGCCCAGTCGCGGGAGTTTTTTCCAGGGATTGGGTCGTGATAGACCCCCGCCACTTCAAATCCCAGCCACGGTTCATGGCGAAAACTGTCCAGCAGCATTTGTCCGGCGGGCAGGTCGCCAGCCACCGCCACCCGGCGGGTGTTATAACCACGATTACGCAGCCACCCCGCACCGTAGCGAATAAACGAACGACTCAACACCAGGCCGACGCTTGAAAGCAGATACCATGCCAGCCAGACGGCGAGACGGTTATCGAAATCGTTATTAAAGGCGATCAGACCTGCGCTAAAAATCAGACTCAGCGTCCAGTTTTGTAGTAACAGCACCAGCTCAGTGGAAATTTTGACGCCGCGCCAGGAGCGATAAAAATCCGTTATGCCACCGAGCATCTGAAAAACGACCAGCGTGATCAGCGCCACCAGCAGGTGCATATACAGGAAAGGCAAACTGCTTAATTCGCAGATCACCCACAACCCGCCAAACATGATGGTGATATCTGAAAAGCGTTGCACCATCGAAATTAACGACGCATTGGTTTTGGCGCGTTCGCGCTTTTTTAGATGTGTCATCGTGGTTCCTGTTAGTCACCCTTTGCCCATAAGCGGGCAAAGGAAGCACCGGCGTTACTGATTTAGTAACGCCAGAAGAGTGCGCGTTCGCGCGTTCAGGTATGCACCACCAACCGCCCTGTAACGAGTATCACAAGTGGTAACACGGGTTATTTGGCTCATGTGCTCTCCTTCTTCAGGTAGCAGTTAGCCCCGAACTGATTATCTAAATAAATTAGCGACAAAGGCTAAACACTGTTTTTTTATTTCATAATAAGTTCACATGAAGTCAGTAAAAAGAAATGAATAATTCATTTCTATATATGCTCATGATGTGTAGAAAACCTCACAATATCATCCTCCTCAAGATAGACACCAGAACGAACCTCGATCATCTCAAGTGGTACTTTTCCTGGGTTTTCAAGGCAATGAAAGGTTCCCTGAGGAATATATATTGATTGATTTTCACTTAATAACTGTACTTCATCACGGATCGTAACTTTTGCGGTTCCCGCAACAATAATCCAGTGTTCTGCACGATGATGGTGCATACGTAATGCAAAGCCCTGGCCGGGTTTCACGGTTATTCTTTTAACCTGATAACGATCGCCTTCATCGATAGAGTCATATTTCCCCCAAGGTCTAAAAACCTCCCGATGAATATGATGTTCCGAGCGACCATCTGCCTGAATTTGTGTAACGATTTTTTTGACATCTTGTACATCTGTTTTATTTGCGATTAATACTGCATCTTTAGTTTGGACGACAATCAAATCTTTTACACCAACGGTTGCTACCAAGCCTGACTCTGCATAGACATAGCTGTTCTCTGTATTATGGTCAATGACATCACCATGATAAACATTGCCTTCTTCATTACGATTGCTAATTTCCCAAAGTGATGACCATGAACCCACATCGCTCCAGCCAACGTTCATAGGCAGAACCACAGCATCGGTAGTTTTCTCCATAACGGCATAGTCGATCGACTCCTCCGGACAAGCATGGAAATCTTCCCGGCCGACACGGATAAAATCATTGTCTAACTCAGCGTTATCCATAGCCAACAAGCAAGCCTGCAGAATATCCGGGCGATATTTTTCAAGCTCTTCAAGATAGCGCCGGGCCTGGAATAAAAACATACCGCTATTCCAGTAATACTCACCGGCGGAGATATATCTTTCAGCAGTTTCAAGATCAGGTTTTTCAACAAAGGCATCAACGTTGAAAGCAACCGAATCAACTTTAGTCTGTGTACTGCTGACTCCCCCGCGACGAATATAGCCATATCCTGTTTCTGGAGCATCTGGAACAATCCCAAATGTAACAAGCTTACCTTTTTCGGCTAATGGAATCGCTGATATTACTGCATCGTGGAAATGTTTATTTTCTTCAATAATATGGTCTGCAGCCAAAATCAATAACAATGGATTTTGATCTGGGTTATTATTACACGCGGCAATTGCCGCTAGCGCAATTGCCGGTGCCGTATTACGTGCCAGAGGTTCCAGAATGATATTACCGGTTAACTGCCCTATATCTTGCAACTGCTCCGCAACAATAAATCTGTGCTTTTCATTGCATATAACTAATGGTGGAAAACAGTTGAGTCCATTCAATCGACAAATAGTCGATTGCAGCATCGAACTTTCCCCATCCAGGCGTAAAAACTGTTTTGGATATAATGTTCTGGATAATGGCCACAAACGGCTTCCTGAACCACCTGCGATAATTACCGGATGAATGTTATTCTGACTCATATGTCACCCCCTTAAGATTATTAATAAACTGATTTAAGACGTTATTTTTCTCAAGCGCAGATTGTGCATATGCTTGAGCTATTGTATTTTTTTTAGGCATAGCTAATGCCACAGCAATGCCATCGACAAGTAGTCCAACAGACTCTGGTTCAATCCGGACCGCAATACCGGGATAATTCATGCAAAATTGACCAAGTTCAGTATGTATCTCAGCGGTAATAACGGCATTCCCCCCCGCTGCTAAAATATTTGTCAATTTCGAAGGAAGGACTGCATCTGCAGCACCACGCCTTTGAATAACTAAATGGCAATCAGCTAATCTTAATAAGGCTGGCAATAATTCATAAGATTGCAATGGATAGAATTTAACATTCATCAAGGAACGTTGCAGAACCATTTGTTCCATCTTGAATTTCTCGCCCCCTTGACCAACAATAACGTATAACCATGGTTTATGTTGGGTCGATGCGGCAGCCTCAACGATATTTTCCACTCCCTGTTTTTCGCCAATATTACCTGAATACAGGATAATTTTTTTCTCTCTGGGTAAACCGAGCTTCTGCCGTATTTTCTCTACAACAGTACTATCCACTTGGCTAAATCTTTCCACTTCAGACCAATTGGGAAAAAAGATCAGTTTTTTTGAGGAAACGCCTTTATCCTGTGCTCTTTTCATCATGGATTGAGAGATGGTTGAAACACTATCGACATTTAACAAAGCGTCGCGCTCAAACACCTTTGCCAACCGGGCCAGCATTCCTAAATGCGGTTCAGAAGCGAGTCCCAGCCCTAACATAGCATCGACTTCAAAGTCCTGGATATGCAAGATTGTTCGGGAACCAGACAGTTTTGCTAGTAGGCGCATCGCTGGGGTACAAAACAATGTGGGTACCACACCAATTATGTACTCAGGCTTCCATCGATACTGCGCCAACAACGGAAAAAAGCTGCTCAAGGCGAAACTGCATAAGTGCAATAAACGTTTGAGTGTTGACGGTTGCTTAGGGACATACAATGGACAACGCCAGACAGTAATCTCCCCAATTTCCCGACAATAGCGCCAAGAAGAATAAGGCTTATTCACTTTCCAGTTCGGGTAATATGGTGGAGCAGTAACAACGCGGACATCATGTCCCTGACGAACCATCCACTCCACCATCTCACCAGTATACTTCCCAATCCCGGTCAATTCAGGCGAGTAATTGATACCATACACCAGAATTTTCATATACCCTGCACCTGTTCTTCTCTGAACGGATTGAAATATGCTTGAGAATTTGTATGTACATTGCTATCTGCATTCAATTCATCTGGTTTTTCCCATCGCCACGTATCATGCTGCTTTGAAGGTAAAACTAATGTACTGGCATTAATACTCAGTCGATAACCCAATACTATATAATGGGTAGAAAAAGATGAACCAGAGAAATTATCATCATAGAAATGTTGCCAGACCCCAAAAAATCGCCCATCGGTAATTGAAAATTTCCGTCCTAATTCCTCTTCTGTTAAACGCATAAAAGCTAGTTCCAGGGTTTCATCTTTTAATACTCTACCACCAGGAACAAACCAATACCCCTTAGCTGGTCGATGAGTCCTTTTTCCGACTAAAAACTCTCCAAACTCATTCTCAATGATAAAGTCGAGTGAGATAAGTGGTGTTGAACGCACCACATTAGCGAATTCTCCTTTACTAAGGAACATTATTCCCCCCGATAACACTGCTGATTTTCAAGAAACCAGTGATAAGTATTAACTAACCCTTGTTCCAATCCAATTTCATGATGCCACCCTAGTCTTCTCAGACGACTAATATCAAGCAGTTTACGTGGAGTACCATCTGGTTTAGAGGAATCGAAAATAATATCACCACGAAAACCCACTACCTTAGCAATTGCATGAGAGAGTTCGCGAATAGTACAATCCTCACCCGTTCCTACATTGACATGAGAAAGCATTGGTTCGGTATTTTCTTGCCATACTTCATTATCCAGCTCCATGACATGGATACTGGCAGCCGCCATATCATCTACATGCAAGAACTCTCGCATTGGTCTGCCACTCCCCCAAACCTCAACATATTTTTCATCTCTCAGCGTGGCTTCATGAAAACGGCGTAATAAAGCGGGTATAACGTGGGAGTTTTCTCTATGAAAATTATCATTTGGTCCATAAAGATTAGTAGGCATTACCGAGCGGTAATCCCGACGATACTGGCGATTATATGACTCACATAGTTTTATCCCCGCAATTTTAGCTATGGCATAAGGTTCATTGGTTGGCTCAAGTGAACCTTGAAGCAATTCACTCTCTTTAATTGGCTGTTGCGAAAATTTAGGATAAATGCATGACGACCCCAAAAACAATAACTTCCCAACATTAGAGTTGTGGGCGGCATGCAAAATATTACTTTCCATCATCATATTTTCATAAATAAAATCAGATGGATAATTGTTATTAGCCATAATCCCACCCACCTTTGCTGCAGCAAGATAAACCTGATCAATATGTTCACTGGTAAAGAAATCATTAACCGATTTTGTGTCTAATAAATTTAACTGCTCACGATTACGGGTGATCAACTCTATATCGTCACGCTGCGCGAGTTGTCGATAAATAGCAGACCCCACCATTCCACGATGCCCCGCAATATAAACACGTTTTTTCATCATTATTAGCTCTCCTGTGCAATAAAAACATCGTAACCGTGCGACTTCAGCAGGGAATGCTTCTTCGCTGCTTCAAGATCGTTGGCAACCATTTCCGAGATCATCTGGCGCAACGTGATTTCCGGCTTCCAGCCCAGTTTTTCATGTGCTTTGGCCGGATCGCCCAGCAGCGTTTCCACCTCTGCCGGACGGAAATAGCGCGGATCGACGGCAATCATGACATCCCCAGGTTTCACACCCGGCGCGTCGTGTCCGGTTACGGAAACCACAATGCCTTTCTCATTCACGCCCTCGCCTTCAAAGCGCAATTTAATCCCCAACTGAGCGGCGGCCATTTCCACAAACTGGCGCACGGAATACTGCACGCCGGTGGCAATCACGAAATCTTCCGGCTTGTCCTGCTGCAGCATCATCCACTGCATCCTGACGTAATCTTTGGCATGCCCCCAGTCACGCAGCGAATCCATATTGCCCAGGTACAGGCAAGACTCCAGCCCCTGCGCGATGTTGGCGATCGCACGCGTAATTTTGCGCGTGACAAAGGTTTCGCCGCGGCGCGGAGATTCGTGGTTAAACAGAATGCCGTTACAGGCATACATACCGTAAGATTCGCGGTAGTTGACGGTTATCCAGTAGGCGTACAGCTTGGCAACGGCATACGGCGAGCGCGGGTAGAACGGCGTGCTCTCTTTCTGCGGAATTTCCTGTACCAGGCCGTACAGTTCAGAGGTGGAAGCCTGATAAAAACGGGTCTTCTTTTCCAGCCCGAGGAAGCGGATAGCTTCCAGCAAACGCAAGGTGCCGATAGCATCGACATCCGCGGTGTATTCCGGTGAATCAAACGACACCGCGACATGACTCATGGCGCCGAGGTTATAGACCTCATCCGGTTGCACTTCCTGTAAAATACGGGTCAGGTTGGAGGAGTCCGTCAAATCGCCATAGTGCAGATGGAATTTGGGATTGCCCGAATGCGGATCCTGATAGATGTGGTCCACTCGTTCGGTGTTGAATGATGAAGCGCGGCGCTTAATACCGTGTACTTCATACCCTTTTTCCAGCAGGAACTCTGCCAGGTAAGAACCATCCTGCCCGGTTACGCCAGTGATGAGAGCGACTTTTGACATGTTATTACCTCTTAAATGATCCCCTCAGGGAGTAACTTTCTCGACGCGTTCGCGTGTGACTATTGCGGGATTTCCCCGACAAACGACATTGGCTGGCAGCGATTTAAATACACTGCTGCGTGCTCCGACGACGGTGCCATCGCCAATCGTCACGCCAGGCGCGACAAAGACATCTGTCGCCAGCCAGCATTTATCACCAACTACAATTGGTGTGGCGTTAATATCAAAATGTTGACTGGCATAATCATGACTCCCGGTGCATAAATAACTTTTTTGCGAAATAACCGCGTGCGCACCAATCGTAATATCACCCAGCGTATATAAAACCGCGTCATCACCCACCCAGGAATAATCTCCCAGGGTTAATTTCCACGGATAAGTAATTTTTACTGAAGGTCGAATAACTACGTTTTTTCCTATTTTTGCGCCAAACATTCGCAATAAAAACGCACGCCAGCGATACATTACCTGTGGGGACCAGCGAAATAATGTGGCTTGCACTGCCCACCATAATTGCACTTTAATGGCACCGCCGCCGCGAAAACCTCCCGGCACGTTGAAGCCGCTTAAATCCTGCATAATGTACCCTTACGCTTTTCCATATAAGGTTTTTGTTTTACCAGTTGTGCGCAGACGTAAATATTCTGACAACCCGGTCCAAAAACCTGGCATGTGTAATATCTGGCGCTGTACCTTTTTTGCATCCCGGCACAATTCCAGATTATTCGTCGTTGACACCCCACCCATGGAAAACTCTGACACCAGCCCGCTCAGCTTTTTAAACGCGTAACCTGACTTGTATAATTTGGCTGCCAGCGCGTAATCAGACGATATCTTATATTGCAAATCATAGCGCCAGACATTCAGTCCAGAGAGAGGAAAGAAGATTGCCTGATGGCTGGCGGGAAGGCTGTGATAAATATACCAACCCGGCTTGGCCCGCCGCTTAATTTTGTTCCCATTACCGAAATCCAGCAACGCATCGCCAATGACCATCGCTTTATCGCTCTGCGTTTTTAGCTGGCGGATAAAATGAGCCGCATCTGCATGCAGAATATCCCCGGAGTTGAGGAACAGCGCAAACCGCCCGCGCGCCATAGCGATACCTTTGTTCATTGCTTCATAAATGCCCTTATCCGGCTCGCTGACAAACCGTAACCGGTGCTCTCCACTGAGCCCTTCAAGAAAGGCCGAGGTACCGTCAGAGGAGCCGCCATCAACAACAATCCACTCAAAACTGATATCACCCGCCTGCGCCAGATGAGCTAACGACGCGTGAGTTTTGACGATCCCTTCCAGATTACGAAAGGCGACGGTAATAATACTGAGCAGCATGCGTTCTACCTCGCTATATTCAGCGCCTTGCGCAAAATAAACGGACATACAATTAAAAATGCGTATTCCGGACTAAATACTGAACCTGTAAAAAACAGCGACAGCGGCGTAAAAAGATAAAGCTGCACCCGATAATTCTGATTATCACCAAACGCATTGATCATCATCTTCATGACTTTCCCCATGTACCACAGGGCTAATATCACCGCGAACCATGAGAAATAAATAATCAGCAGATACAAGCCATTGTCTATCGTTTTACCAACATCTGCACCGTTAAAAATTCCGAATGACGCAACATATTCATAAAGTGAGCCGAATCTCACTACCCCATCAACGTTAAGTAATGAATAACCGACCATTACTAATGGTCCCACGATACGATAATACGATGATGAGCCTTCAGTTCCTAAATCTCCAAGCCGTGTCGCGATGTACGGAAACGCAAATATCACACCAACAACAAACACGCTTAATGAGATTATCGCCAGCGGCAACTTCTTTTTTATCGCATCTTTATTCAGATACTGGAACGCCCACTCCAGGAGGTAAAACAAAATAAATGTCATTACCCCTGAAAACGATCCTGATAATATTATCCCTGCCAGAATCATAGCATCGGACTTAGGCGTTTTGATACCAAACTGTTTGATACTGAGCCAAATTGAGATTAACGCCAGAGCGAAGAATGCCGGTTCGAAATAGAGTGCAGTGGTACGCTTCCCGCCAAACTTAATAAAGTTCAGAACATAGCTATTACTGTAAATAAGATATTTCGAAATAACTTCCATTAAACTGCTGCCACCACTAAGAATTATCTGCGCCATTTCCACCGCAGCTAACCCCACCACCAGGCCCACAACCAGCCAGAAAAAACGCAAGATCTTAATGTAGTTATGCGGCGAAATGGTTTTGAAGCGAATACTCCACACCATACCGATAATCACCACGGTATAGACAAACAGCATTGCGGACGTCACGTACTTGCTGGCATCCAGTGATTGTCCGAACAGATAGTTAAACGCCGTCAGTCCGCCCCCCACGCCCAGCGCAATCATTAATTTTTTAATATTGATGCGCTCGACAAACAGCAACAGCAGAACGGGCAAGAACGTGACGATAGTTATCGGGAAGCTCTCGCCAAGCTGGGCGAGTTTGACGTTAACCAGCAGATAAAGCAGCGGTAGCACCAGGTAGCTACAGATTCTGATAGAACGAGACATACTCCTCCAGCATCTGTTGCCCACTGTATGCCACCCGGCTGCGCTGGCTGAACGCGGCAAGCGACGTGTCAAATACCGCCTGCGCAATGTCTGATCTTTTCAGTTGCACCAGGTGCAAAACATCCGCTTCGCTGAACGTTTTGCCGCCCGATTTCGCCAGTACTTCCTGCGCGGCATCGCTGTGCGTAGCAATCACCGGTACGCCGATGGAAAGCGCTTCGCACAGAATCAGCGGGTAGTTATCAACGCGCGAGCTGAACACCAGCCCATCCATCTCGTTAAGCGCGCTCATCAACGTGCGCTTATCGCTCTCAAACCCGTGATTGATGACGTTATCCCCGACAAACGGAGAAAATTTGCCGAAGGTATGCAGCTCAATTTTGTCTCCGAGCGCAATCATCGCTCGCACCAGTTGCTGACTGGTTTTACCGTCATAGCGCAGGTCATGGGCCACTACGGCGATTTTCGGTCTGCCGCTTTCCTCATGCTTAGCGGGAAGTTCGGCAAGAATGGCTTCCGTTGCCACATCGATGCCGTTGTTAATAATGCGGCAACGACCGGCGCCATACAGACTGTTGAATGCGTCGGCCACATGCTGACTGGGCGAGATGAACTGGCAGCCCAGCGCCAGCATGGCGCGAAACATCTGCCGTTTACCAGGCAACTGTTGATGGGCTTTATCGATTTTTACCGGCGGATAGTTACTGAGTGTTGGACATTTCTGACAGCCCGTTTTCCAGCTTTCGCAGCCATCGGTAAAGGCACAGCGCCCGGTCACACTCCAGTGATCGTGCAGCGTCCAGACGAAGGTGATATCCGGTTTATGCGCCTTTACTTTTTGGCAAAAGGCGACCACCTCTTCCAGATTCAACCAGTAGCTGTGCAACACATGAAAATGCAGTACCAGCGGGCCGGAAGTGCGGGTAACCGTACGGTACAACTTGTCGAGATTGCCAAACATGTCGCGGTTCGCGAAACGAAACAGCGCAATGTTCGCCGCCGACGTCAGACGCGGCGTATGTTTGATAACCTGCGGGTAATTCGCATGGCTGACGCTTTTCTTACCGCCTTTGCCATAGCCGTAGACAAAACGCGATGACAGCCCTTTCTCCAGCGCCCTCAGATGCAAATCTAACGCCACGCCTGCCGCCCCGCCTTCTGCGAGTCGCACATTAAACTGTAATATCTTCATTTTATTACCTTCACCCGTGCCTTCTCGCCCACGACTAACGTATTGTCCGGGATGCTATCCACTACGACGCTCCCGGCGCCAATCGTCACGTTATCGCCAATGGCAACGCCGCCAAGCAGAGTGACATTGGCTCCCAGCTCAACGCCGTTACCGATGACCGGACAGGACAGATCGTTGCCGCCAAGATTGCCGATGGTGACGCCGTGGCGCAGGGTGAAATCATCCCCCGCCACCACGTGTTTATTGATCACCACCCCATAGCCATGATGGATGGTGAAACGACGACCAATAGATGCAGCGGCCTGGATTTCATAGCCAAACACGCATTCAGTGATAAGGCGATACATCACCAGCACCGGCGCCGCCCACAGGTTGTTCAAGACATTTTTTTTACGCCAGACGGAGCAAAAATGGGCAATCCGATAGGCCGCCACCATGCAGCAGGGTCGCAGACTCCAGCCGTTCGCGCGTAAATCTTCCAGCATACTTAGCGTCCTCGCAGTCCGTCGGCCAGGCGCTTACTATTGCGAACAGAAAGCAGCGTCAGCAACGTGCGCCAGTTCATCCGTTTATTGCGGATCTGGTAGAGGGTAAACAGCTGGTATTTCTTGCTGGCCCGGTCAAATTTGCCTTTGTGCTTACGGTAGAACTGAAAGTAGCCGGAGAATTTATGCGGGGATGAGGTAATACGCATTTCACCGTGATTCACATGCAGGATCTGCGTTGCCTCTTTTACCTTCCACGGTTTGCCATACGCCACCACCATACGCAGGAAAATGTCATAATCCTGCGCCGCTTTCAGCGTGGTATCGAACAGGCATGCTTTAAACCGCCAGGCCCAGGTAAACACCTGATTACCAATAATATTGCGCTTATAAAATTTACGGCGTGAATAAACGGCCTTCGGATAGAGCGGCAAACTGGTCGGCTGCGAATATACTTCGCCTTCACAGACATAGTCATTGGCATACAGAAACGCCCGCGTCACCAGATGATGGCGATAATTGAGAAATACGCTCAGGCGGTTCGGCGTCCATTCATCATCATCATCAATACCCGTAATATATTGCCCACTGGCCTGCATGATGGCCTGATTACGCACCGCACAGGCTCCGGAGTTAGTGGGATTACGCGTATACGACACACGCGGATCGTTGAGCTCTTCAACAAATTGCTGCAGTTGCTCATACGAGGAAGAGCAATCATCCACAATGATCATCTCCCAGTGAGGATAGTCCTGGCGCAGTACCGATTTAATCGCCCGGATGGCCAGTTGCTGACGGTTCCAGGTGGGCATATAAATTGAAATTAGCGGGTTGTCTGTCGTCATTTTCGTTTCCCAGATATCCCCGTCATACTTCAAGTTGCATCTGCGTTGGCTTTCCTGCAACCCGAATTATTTAGGGTATAAATATGTTTTTGTGGGCCGCTATCCGGCAATGTTCGTAATCTATTTCGTATCCGAGGTGTACTCGTATTCGTAGTAACCGTAATCCTGATACCCGCTGGCGCGGCGGAAGATCGAGTTCAGGATCACCCCTTTCACCTGAATGCCGTTTTGCTCGAAGCGACTCAGGCTGGTTTCCACCTCTTTCAGCGTGTTGACCGCGTAACGCGCCACCATCAGCGTGGTTCCAACGTGATGCCCCACGATAGCCGCGTCGGTCACCGCCAGTATTGGCGGGGTATCGATCAGCACCAGGTCATAGTGCGAGCTGGCCCATGCAATCAGTTCGCCAAAGCGTTCACTCATCAGCAGCTCGGAGGGGTTGGGGGGAATTTGTCCGCGAGGGATCAGATCGAAATGTGGAATCGATGTCGGTTTCGCGCTGGATGAGATATCCCCCTTGCCGATGAGGATCTCAGACAGACCGTTAACGTTATTGGTCCCCAGCAGCTCGTGGGTATAGCCTTTGCGCATGTCGCAGTCGATCAACAGCACGCGTTTGTTGGTCTGACTAACGACCGCCGCCAGGTTGGCGCAGACAAACGTTTTACCAATTGACGGGCTGACGCCGGTCAGCATCAAGACGTTGTTGCGCGCCTGCATCATGGCAAAGTGCAGGCTGGTACGCAGGCTGCGGACCGCTTCTATCGCAAGATCCGTCGGATTCCCCACTGCCAGCAACTGGCTTTGCTTGTAGCGTTTCACGCCTTTAATGGTCTGCACGTTATCGCGTGCTTTTTGCCATTCTGATAGCGGAATGCTGGCATACACGCTGATACCATGCTCTTCCAGCGCCTGTGGGCTTTCAATGCCGCGATTAAACAGGGAACGCAGCAGTACGCCCACCACTGAAAGCATCAAACCAAGAATGATGCTACCGAGAATAATCAGCGTCGTTTTCGGCTTCAGTACGCCTGGCTGGGCAATCGCGGGATCGACGATGCGTACATCTCCGACCGTACTGGCCTCGGTAATCTTCAGCTCCTGCTGCTTATTCAGCAACTGCATATAGACCTGCTGGCCGGACTCCACGTCACGCGTCAGACGGACAATTTCCTGCTGCGTTTTCGGCATCGCCGTTACGCGCCCGTTCAGCTTGCTTTTCTCATCTTCCAGCGCCTGGCGTTTTTCCAACAAGGTGCGGTACGCAGGGTGCGCTTTGGTGAACAGCTTGGAAATCTCCGCTTCTTTGAAGGTCAGCTCATTAAGCTGCGCATCAATATTCACCATGGAATCCAGCACCGCTTTGGCTTCCAGCGGCAAATCCACGGAGTCTTTGTCCTGACGAAAGGCATTCAGCTTGTTTTCGGCAACGTCCAGCCGGTTACGTACCTCGGGCAGTTGCTTTGCCAGAAACGCCAGACTTTTGGCGGCCTCTTCAGATTTACGCTCCACGTTTTGTTGCAGGTAGTTGCGGGTAATACTGTCAAGGATCTGGCGGATTTGCTCGCGGTCTTCGCCGGTAAAGGTTAGGCTCAGTACGCCAGTGTCTTTGCCGGTTTCCGTCACCATCAGATTATTTTGCAAGGTGTTGATCATGCCCAGCGTGGAGAATTTGCTGACGGTAAATTGGCTCTCAGGGCTGGCATGGATCGCCTCGACCAGCATCGTCACGCCGTCATGTTTCAGCACCTGCCCAACCTGCCCCTGGGCGCTAAAACCCCCGTCACTCACCAGCTGATAACGTTTGTCATTCAGCACGCTTAGCGTTAAGGTCTGTTCATTCATTGCCTTTGGCAGCGTGAAAGTCGTCACGTTAACCGTTTCGTTCTGGCGACCCATCAACCGATCCCAACCCGCGCCAAAAATGGGGAACGTATCTTTGGTAACCGCGATATCCAGGTTGAGATCGTCTACCGTTTTCCCCAATACCAGCCGTGACTGGATGAGCTGAATTTCCGCTTCAGAGGCCGGAGGTTTGTTCGACAACGCCGAGCCAATATCCTGCACCAGTGAATTTCCGGTATTTTGCTCAATTTGCACCAGCGCGTCCGCACTGTAGATGGGAGTGGCAAATAGCGTGTAAACCGCTGCGCATAATGCAAATGCCGCAGTAATACCAAGCACCCACCAGCGGGCTTCCACCACCGTTGCCACCAGACGACCAATATCGATTTCATCATTGCCCGTTACCGGCGCAGCAGACTGTTTTACTTTTTCTGTCATTGTTTTCCCTGCTCTGCGTTCAGTGCCTGAGCCCATTGGCGTGCAGACCGTTCAAGTAATGCGTACACCGCGTCAAACGCATCACGGCTTTTACGATACGGATCGGGAATTTCGCGCTCGCTGTCCCAGTGACCAAACAACATCACTTTGCCGCGCATCTCCGGCACCATTTCATACAGGGCAGAGATATGGCGTTTTTCCATGGTCAGGATCAGGTCATACTCCCGGCACATTCGTCCCGAGATCTGCCGGGCACAATGATTCTCCAGTGACAGGTTGTGCGCCTGCGCCACGCTGATGGCGCATGGGTCCGCGCCTTTGCCTACCAACGCCCCGAGGCCGGCAGAAGAGACCGTCAGCGCCGGGTGAAATTGCCTTAACAAGCGCTCTGCCGTCGGAGAGCGGCAAATGTTCCCCACACAGACAACTAAGATTTTGTTAAACATGACGATTACCAGTTGTGAAGGTCGCTGGCCGTGTCCGTCATATAGCGAACACCGCTAATAGTCGGCAGCAACTGATTGATCAAACGGTTCCATCGAGCAACCGGCGCGGTAGTGACGTACACCACATCGTATGGCTGGAGTCGGAATGACGTCGCCATCACCAGCGATGTCGCATCGGACATATCAAGCTGATAGATATTGGCAATCTTGCCGTTGTTCCCGCCCTCGCCTTTCAATGGACGAATAACGAAAATGCCGCTGGCGTTGGAGGTGGTCAGGTCGATACCTTCCGCGTTGCCGAGCGCTTCGGTGAGCGTCATGCCGCTGAAGTCCATTTTGAGGGTGCTCTGTTTTTTCACTTCCCCCATTACGAAGACTTTCAAATCGTCATTACGCGGAACAAACAGGATGTCGCCAGGATAGAGCAGACGGTTCTGGCTCAGGTCGCCATTTTGCATTAGCGCTTGCAGTGAAATACGTTGCTCCTGCCCTTTATGAGTCAGTACAACGTTGCGCCAGTCTGCCGCCTCGGTGAGACCGCCTGCGGCGTTAATGGCATCGAGAATGGTAAGCGGCACGTTGGTGATGGCCTGCTGGCCGGATTTGTTCACCTGCCCGGAGACATAGGCCTTCTGCGAACGGAAAGCGGCGATATTAACGTCCACCTGCGGGTCAGCAATGTACTTCGCTAAGCGCCCGGTAATATCACTACGAATTTCGGCCAACGTTTTCCCTGACACGCTAACTTTGCCGATGTAGGGGTAAAACATGGTGCCATCAGGCTGCACCCAGTTGCCGGCATCACTTGAGCTACGATACTGTCCGGCCGGCGTGGTGAGTTCAGGATGATCCCAGACGGTGACATTCAGGACGTCGCCCGGGCCGACCCGGTACTGATACCCGGCAATCTCCTGGTCGAGAGACATATTAGGCTGCGCAACATTTGGTCGGGGACGTAATTGTTCGACCAGTCGTGGGGTGAGTGGATAAACATTCACCATACGATCGATATCAAAATCAGCGTCCTGCTGTTTAATCACATCTTTGCCCATCGTAGACATATTGCTGCCCGGAAGCACGGTACAACCGTTTATCAAGATTACCGATACCAATACAGGCATCAATTTAAGTTTGGATTTCATCATTGATTATTTATCACTTTGGCAGAGTAATTATCACGTGCGATCTAAATAGCGACTTCGCCTGTACGCATTTACCTTGCCGTTAATTGAAAAGGAATTTAACTGGCATCTGTCCTAAAAAAAATGAATTCATCTGCGGTCTCTTGACAGAATAATTTAGGCTCGTCTCAGGCGACCAGACACGCTACCGCCCCTGGCTTATTAGCTACCAATGCACTGATTAATATAAATTTTATCTTCCCCTTTATTTTCATCATATTCATAGCGGGAACGCATCAGGAATAGCGCCGCTGGTTGATAAGGAAATATTTATCTTTTGATTATTACCGGAGGAATTGTTGCAGCTAAGCGAATATCAGGCAAGGTAACAAGTTACCGACAACTTGCTTTTAAGATTAATATTAAGCGTTGAATTTGTATATTTTTAGGATTTTATTGATATTGACAATATTAATATAGAAATATCCCACCTGCGATATTTCTTAAAGAGCTTTGGATTAATAATATAATTTCCTGTAGTTACATTAAGGCTAATATCCCGTACCTGGTTGTAATAGGCTACAGAGAAATCCCTCCTCGCCATTGCATTTTTCGCCAGTTTTACCCATGATCGAATTGTGACAATTGTCATACAACTATGGGTATAGCATTTACTATGGAATGGATTGCCGATCCGTCAATCTGGGCCGGACTCGTCACGCTAATCGTGATCGAACTGATCCTACCCACGAATAGTGGACACACGACTAAGTGAGTAAACTCTCAACCAGAGGTGACTCATGACAAAATCAGCATCAACCAATAAGAAGCCCCGCAAACAGCACACGCCTGAATTCCGTAACGAAGCCCTGAAGCTTGCGGAACGTATCGGTGTTGCTGCCGCTGCCCGGGAACTCAGCCTGTACGAATCCCAGCTCTACGCATGGCGCAGTAAGATTAACAATGCCCGCAGCTCTTCCGAACGTGAGCAGGAAATGTCCGTTGAAATTGCCCGCCTCAAACGCCAACTGGCTGAACGGGACGAGGAGCTGGCTATCCTCCAAAAGGCCGCGACATACTTCGCGAAGCGCCTGAAATGAAGTATGTCTTCATCGAAAATCATCGGGCTGAGTTCAGCGTCAAAGCCATGTGCCGGGTACTGCGGGTCGCCCGCAGCGGCTGGTATGCGTGGCGTCTGCGTCGTCAGCAGATAACACCACGTCAGCAGTTCCGACTCGTCTGTGATACTGCTGTCCGTAAGGCATTCACTGAGGCAAAACAGCGTTATGGTGCACCTCGTCTCGCTGACGAACTGCCTGAGTACAACGTCAAAACCATTGCCGCCAGCCTGCGACGTCAGGGACTTCGAGCAAAGGCTGCCCGGAAGTTCAGCCCGGTCAGCTACAGAGAACATGGCCTTCCAGTGTCTGAAAATCTGCTGAAACAGGATTTTTACGCGAGTGGCCCGAATCAGAAGTGGGCAGGAGACATCACGTATCTTCGCACCGACGAGGGCTGGCTGTACCTCGCGGTGGTGATTGACCTGTGGTCGCGGGCTGTCATCGGTTGGTCGATGTCGTCGCGGATGACAGCGCAGCTGGCCTGCGATGCGCTACAGATGGCACTCTGGCGACGTAAGCGACCGGGAAATGTCATTGTCCATACAGATCGCGGCGGGCAATACTGTTCGGCGGACTATCAGGCGCTGCTGAAGCGGCATAATCTGCACGGTAGCATGAGTGCCAAAGGATGTTGTTACGACAATGCCTGCGCGGAAAGCTTCTTCCACTCGCTGAAGGTGGAATGTATCCACGGGGAACGCTTTATCAGCCGGGAAATCATGCGGACGACGGTGTTTAATTATATCGAGTGTGATTACAATCGGTGGCGTCGTCACAGTGCGTGTGGCGGTCTCAGCCCGGAACAGTTTGAAAACCAGAACCTCGCTTAGGGCCGTGTCCACATTACGTGGGTAGGATCAAACTTGTTCTTGGCATTGATAATCTTGTTTTTATTGCCATCCTCGCGGAGAAACTGCCTCCTGCCCAGCGGGATAAGGCGCGTATTACCGGGCTACTGCTGGCGATGGTCATGCGCCTGCTGCTGTTGGCATCAATATCATGGCTGGTAACGCTGACCACGCCGCTGTTCAGCATTCGCGGCCTGAGCTTCAGCGCGCGCGATCTGATCATGCTGTTCGGCGGTTTCTTCCTGCTGTTTAAAGCCACCATGGAGCTAAACGAACGGCTGGAAGGCAAAGACAGCGAGAACCCGACCCAGCGTAAAGGCGCTAAGTTCTGGGGCGTCGTCGCGCAAATAGTCGTGCTGGACGCTATCTTCTCCCTGGATTCCGTCATTACCGCCGTGGGTATGGTCGATCACCTGGCGGTAATGATGGCTGCGGTGATTATTGCCATCAGCCTGATGGTGCTTGCCAGCAAGTCGCTGACGCGCTTTGTCAACAGCCATCCCACTATCGTCATTCTGTGCCTGAGCTTCTTGCTGATGATTGGTTTCAGTCTGGTCGCCGATGGGTTTGGTTTCCATATTCCGAAAGGTTACCTGTACGCCGCCATCGGCTTCTCGGTCATGATAGAAGCATTGAACCAGTTAGCTATCTTTAACCGCCGTCGCTTCCTGTCAGCCAACCATACCCTGCGCCAGCGCACCGCCGAGGCGGTAATGCGACTGCTGAGCGGGCAAAAAGAAGACGCCGAACTGGATGCCGAAACCGCGGCCATGCTGGCAGACCATCATGAAGGCCAAATTTTTGCCCCTCAGGAACGGCGGATGATTGAACGTGTGCTGAACCTTAATCAGCGTACTGTCAGCAGTATCATGACCTCGCGCCATGATATTGAACACATCGACCTCAATGCGCCGGAAACAGAAATCCGCGCTTTGCTGGAAAAAAACCAGCATACGCGTCTGGTGGTCACCGGCGAAGATGAGCAGGAAGACTTGCTGGGCGTGGTGCATGTCATCGACCTGCTGCAGCAATCTCTTCGCGGCGAGCCGCTCGACTTACGCGTCTTGATTCGCCAGCCGTTGGTGTTCCCGGAAACTCTGCCGCTGCTTCCGGCGCTGGAGCAGTTCCGTAACGCCCGGACGCACTTCGCTTTTGTGGCCGATGAATTTGGGTCAGTTGAAGGGATTGTAACGCTCAGTGACGTGATGGAAACCATCGCCGGTAACCTGCCAAATGAGGTAGAGGAGATTGACGCCCGCCATGACATTCAGAAAAACGCGGATGGTTCATGGACCGCTAACGGACACATGCCGCTGGAAGATCTGGTGCAGTACGTGCCTATCCCGTTAGATGATAAGCGTGAATATCACACCATTGCCGGACTGTTAATGGAGTATTTGCAGCGCATCCCGAAAACCGGGGAGGAAGTTCAGGTTGGCGACTATCGACTAAAAACCCTGCAGGTGGAAAATCATCGCGTGCAAAAAGTCCAACTGATACCGCTGCACAATGAAGAAGAGATGGATTACGAGGTGTAAATCACGAGCCGGAGGCGGCATCAACCGCCATCCGGCAATATGAATCAGAGTTTATCCAGCAATTTTTTAACATCTTTACCGTTGCGGGAGTCTTTATTGCGATCGGCCCAGTCGTTAAGGCGACGTTTCGCTTCATCCTGCAAATGCTTACGCAAAATCTGGTCGACCTGCAGACTGTAGTTTAGCGCCTGCCACTGACCGTAGACTCTGAGAGGAACCGGGGTAGCCTTCAGGAAGTTAATCAGCTTACTTTCGCCATCCCAGCCGCCCAGCACGCGAATGTTAAACAGCGTGTCGCAATTCAGCTTCACCAGATCCAGCGTTCCCTTGCCGGTCAGCGCCAGCATCGCCGACTCACCCGCCATGTTATCCAGCGTAACCTCGCCGTTATCCAGCGTCATATCGGTTACAAAATGATCCAACCGGGTCACGTTATCCAGGTTTTGCTGAGCTTTAACATCCCCACCGTTACGCTCGACGGCCTGTTGTATCATCTGCTGGAAGTTCATTCCTTCCATTCGCGTATCGCTCATTTCGACATGGGCCTGCCCTTGCCAGCTATGACGAAACGCCTGGGCATCAATATCTGAGCCAGAGAAATCCCCTGCCAGTGACAGCTTACCAGTGAGGGCGATGGGGTAGTTGAAGGCTTTCAGAATAGTACCAATTTCTACGCCTTCCAGGCGCGGATGGAAGACCGCTCGCGGTTGTCCTTTTCTGGCATCCAGCATACCAGGAAGCGACACCAGCCCACCGTCACTTTTCCCCTGCAACTGCGTAACGTTCAATAAGCCGAACTGGTTGTCAATTTTTGCCGAGACATTGTCAAACACCATTTTCCGCCACAGCACTTTGTCAGCTTGCAAAGCGATGTCTGCCGAAAATCCCTTCAGTCCCTGATACGAAACGGCATCAACTTGAGAAGCAATAACGGGGCGCGCCAGCGTTGACTGACTCTGACCTTGCTGAATCTCACCGTTCGTCGTCACAGCCTCACGCTGTACGAGCAGATTGTCCAGATTGAGCTGACCAAACTTCAGGTCGACGGCCCATTCTGGTTTATCCAACAATGTCACATGAGCTTGCCCGGCGAGAGAGCTGTCGTTAGCGGTCAAATGAATCTGGCTAAACGCGAGCTGTTTTTTCTCTTCCAGCCACTGCGCCTGAAACTGTCCCTGACCTTTGATCCCCTGCGCCGGTAGATCGGCCCCCTGCAGTTGCCAGCTTAGCTGCTCAATATTCGCGGATAAGTTATGCGGATAGTCGGAGGCATCAACGCTGCCGTTGAAGGATAATGCGAGGTCACGCTGATCGCGGTTAACGCGCCCGGAGAAATCAAACGTGCCGCGGTGCTGGTTATCCTGTTCCATGTCCAGACGAATATCGCGAACCGTGACCTGTTCATCGTCTTCATGCTGGAATACCAGAACGCTATCGGCAACACGCAGGCGGGCAATATCAAACGACCATCCTCTGTCTTCAGCCAGGTCGGGCAAGGTATTGTCTTTTGGGGCAACGGGCGCATCTTCGCCGCGCACCGCTTCAGTTTGCGGGGTCAGTTGAATCACCGCGCCTTTGAGCATCACCTGCTTCACGCTGAGCTGGTGACTCAACAGCGGCCACAACGCGACGTCAAGACGCATATTGTCGGCACGAATCAGGGGTTCGCTGGCGCCTTCAGCCGTTAACACCATGCGCCCCGAGAGGATACTCAGCTGTGGCCATACGTGCCAACGCAGAGGGCCATCCAACTGCAGCTGATATCCGCTACGCGCAGCAACCTGCTTGACCATATATGCGCGGAAATCATTCGGATTAACCAACAGTACTAACGCAGAAAAACCGGCCACCAGCACGACCAGTAGAATCATCAGCGTCGTCAGAAATCGTCTCATGCTATCCCCAATGGACTGAAAATACTCAGTCTTTATCGATCCGGCTGGCAACGGCGCCCTGCTGATCGCGATACTTTGCATCCTGACGACGGTTGTAAGGTCGCGCCGCCGGACCGGAAAGCGGTTCGAAGCTTAATGCGCCAATCGGCATGCCAGGACGCAGGGCCAGCGGTAGTTTTCCGGAGTTGTAAAACTCCAGTACGATACAGCCAGACCAACCCGGATCGATACGGTGTGCGGTGACGTGTACCATCAGTCCCAGACGCGCCAGCGAAGAACGGCCATCTAACCAACCCACAAGATCGGAAGGCAGCGTCACGGATTCGAACGTCACTGCCAGCGCCAGTTCGCCCGGATGCAGGAAAAATGCCTCGCCGTCTTTGAGGACGATTTCATCACTCATCACGCGATCCAGCGCGGCGCTGACTTCATCTTTCGGTCCGCTCAGATCGATATACGCCGCCGTATGCCCGCGGAACGTACGGAATTTGTTGCCAAGGCGCACATCTACCGTGGCACCGTTGATTCGCTCGACAGGAGGGCGTGGATTGATCGACAGACGACCTTGATCCAACCAGGCTTCAATATCTCGGTCACATAAACGCATGGCACTTTCTCCTTTCGTGCTTCAACCCCTTAATGCCAGGTGCATTAAGGGTGAACCAGGTTATCACTGAACGGTACACAATTCGCTGAACTTATTCAAAGAACTGACTGATTTTAGCCTTCAGAATATCGATGGCGATGCGGTTTTTACCCCCGCGCGGCACAATGATGTCGGCGTACTGTTTTGAAGGCTCAATAAATTGCAGGAACATTGGACGGACGGTTTTCTGATATTGCGCCATCACTGAATCCATTGAACGACCACGTTCGTTCACATCGCGCTTGATACGGCGCATCAGGCAAATATCCAGCGGGGTATCAACAAAAATAGAGAAGTTCATCTCATCACGCAAACGCGCATCCGTCAGCAGCAAAATGCCTTCCAGGATGATGACTTTCTTGGGTTCGATATGAATAGTGTCTTGCGTGCGCGTGTGCTCAACGTAGCTGTACACTGGCAGCTCAATGGCACTACCGCGTTTCAGCGTTTGCAGATGTTGGAACAGCAGGCTGTGATCCATCGCGTTCGGATGGTCGTAGTTGGTTTTTACACGCTCTTCCATCGATAGATGGCTTTGATCTTTGTAATAGCTGTCTTCGGGAATAACGCCAATATGTTCGTCACCGACTTGTTCACGCAATTCGCGATAAAGAGTACTGGCAATAAGACTCTTGCCGGAAGCCGATGCGCCGGCAATGCCGATAATGACGCACTGATGGGACTGATCAGTCATAAATTTAGCGACCTGATTAACCTGGATGTTAGGAAGGGCGGCGCCGAAACGCCAAACGCGGCAATTATAGGGATTTCAGCGGCGCGACGCCAGCCCAGGCTGCACCAATGCCTTCCCTGTCGCAAATTAAAACGGTCATATTTAAAGCATGCGCTACATTTATTCGCCAGCCTTAGTAATTAATAGCTTGAGAGTGTTAATTTATGAGCAGCTGGCGTATAAATTGTAAATTATTTGTACTAGCATAAACCCAGATTAAATGTGATGCGTCCGGCATCTCTACTGGGCGACAACGGCTATTTGGGTAGAGTGGTAATGAGTAAACAATCCCAACATGTTTTAGTTACCTTACCTCATCCTCTACTGCGCCTGGCCAGTTTAGGTCTGGTGGCTTTCATCTTTACGCTGTTCTCGCTGGAACTGTCTCGTTTCGGGGCGCAGCTGGCGCCGCTGTGGTTTCCGACCTCAATCATGATGGTGGCTTTTTACCGCCATGCGGGAAAAATGTGGCCGGGGATCGCACTGGCGTGCTCATTGGGTAACATCGCGGGTTCTTTGCTCTTCTTCCCCGGCGAGTCGCTTAGCTTTACCTACACGGCCATCAACATTATTGAGGCTGTCGTGGGGGCAATGTTATTGCGCAAACTGCTGCCCTGGTACAATCCTTTACAAAATCTCAACGACTGGGCGCGCCTGGCATTCGGCAGCGCAGTGGTCCCTCCGCTGCTGGGCGGCGTATTACTCTGGTTATTATTACCGCAAGAAACGTCGTTAAATACCTTCCTCATTTGGGTGCTGTCAGAATCCATCGGCGCGCTGGCGCTGGTACCATTAGGTTTACTGTTTAAGCCACATTATCTGCTGCGCCACCGCAATCCGCGATTACTGCTTGAAACTCTGATTACGCTTCTGGTGACGTTAACGTTCAGTTGGCTGTCGATGATGTTCATTCCATGGCCGTTTACCTGCGTTATTGTCCTGTTGATGTGGAGCGCTGTCCGTCTGCCGCGTATGGAGGCGTTTTTAATTTTTCTCAGCACCGTGATGATGGTTTCGCTGATGTTGGCCGCTGACCCTTCGCTGCTCTACACCCCCAAACAGAACATGATGACCAGCATACCGTGGCTGCCGTTTTTGATGATCCTGTTGCCAGCCAATATGATGACCATGGTGATGTACGCGTTTCGGGCAGAACGCAAGCACATCTCAGAAAGCGAAGCGCGCTTTCGCAATGCTATGGAATATTCCGCAATTGGCATGGCGCTGGTCGGGACCGAGGGGCAATGGCTACAGGCCAATAAAGCCTTGTGCCAGTTTCTGGGCTATAGCCAGGAGGAGCTACGTTCGCTCACCTTCCAGCAATTAACCTGGCCGGAAGATTTGAACAATGACCTCGAACAGTTGAACATGCTGGCGCGCGGGGAAATTAACAGCTATTCCATGGAGAAGCGCTATTACACGCGCGCAGGCGAGGTGGTATGGGCCTTGCTGGCCGTTTCGCTGGTGCGCCATAGCGACACCACCCCACTCTACTTTATTGCGCAGATTGAGGATATTAACGATCTGAAGCACACCGAGTGGATGAACAAACGGCTGATGGAGCGCATTACGCTCGCTAATGAAGCCGGGGGGATCGGCATTTGGGAATGGGAACTGCAGCCTGATGTGATCAGTTGGGATAAGCGTATGTTCGATCTCTACGAAGTCCCTGCACATATCAAGCCCAGCTGGCAAGTCTGGTATGAATGCGTTGTGCCTGAAGATCGCGAACACGCAGAAAATGTGATTCGCGATTCGCTGGCTGCACGAGCCCCGTTTAAGCTTGAGTTTCGTATCGCGGTAAAAGGTGGCATACGGCATATCCGCTCATTGGCCAACCGGGTACTGAATAAAGACGGTGAAGTTGAACGCTTACTTGGCATCAATATGGATATGACCGAGGTGAAGCAGCTCAACGAAGCGCTGTTTCAAGAAAAAGAGCGTTTGCATATTACGCTGGACTCCATCGGCGAGGCGGTGATTTGTATTGATGTCGACATGAATGTGACCTTTATGAATCCGGTCGCTGAGAAAATGAGCGGCTGGCAGCAGGAAAACGCAATTGGCATTCCGCTCCTGACGGTACTGCGTATTACTTTCGGCGATAACGGTCCGCTGATGGAAAATATCTACAGTGCCGACATGTCGCGTAAGGCAATGGAACAAGAAGTCGTCCTGCATTGTCGCAACGGCAACAGTTATGACATTCAGTACAGCATCACGCCCCTCAGCACCCTTGATGGCGGCAGCATTGGCTCGGTGCTGGTCATTCAGGATGTCACCGAGTCACGTAAGATGCTGCGCCAGCTTAGCTACAGCGCTTCGCATGACGACCTGACGCAGTTGGCCAATCGGGTCAGCTTTGAAAACCATCTCAAACAGTTGCTGCATACGGTGCACGACGCGCACCAGAGTCATGTGCTGGTTTTTATCGATCTTGATCGTTTTAAAGCGGTGAACGATAGCGCAGGTCATGCTGCAGGCGATGCCCTGCTGCGCGAACTCTCTTCACTGATGCTAAGCATGCTGCGGTCCAGCGATATGCTGGCGCGCCTTGGCGGCGACGAGTTTGGTCTGTTGCTGCCGGATTGTAATATCGAAAGCGCCCGCTTCATCTCAGGTCGCATCATCAGTGCTATTAACGATTACCACTTCATGTGGGATGGCCGCTTGCACCGCATTGGCGCCAGTGCGGGAATTACGCTGATTGATGACAAAAACCATATCGCGACTGACGTCATGTCTCAGGCGGATATCGCCTGCTACGCGGCGAAAAACAGCGGACGTGGGCGTGTCTGCGTCTATGAACCCCAGCAAAGCCAGGCGCATGCCGCGCGTAGCCAACTGTCATTGGACGAACAAAAGCATACCATTATGCACAGCCCCATGCTGATGATCGCCAGAGGCGTGGCTTCTCCACGTATACCTGAGACGTTTAGCTTCTGGCTTATATCGCTACGCTTAGGGACTGCTGAAGGCGAAGTGATTGAAGAGCAAACATTCCGTACCGGGCTGGTCGATCCCACATTGAATCAAGCGCTCGACCGTCGGGTATTCAGCGAATTCTTCCAGAATGCGGCCCCGGCAGTCGCCAGCAAGGGCCTCAGTGTTGCGCTCCCCCTTTCCGCCGCCGGGCTGCTCAATTCAGAACTTGTTGATGAGCTGCTGGAACAATTGCAACATAGCCCGTTACCGCCACGCCTGCTGCATCTGACCGTTCCGGCCAGCGTCATCAAAACGAATCCAACGCAGGCGATATCCGCCCTGCATCGGCTACGTCAGTTCGGTTGTCGAATTGTGTTAAGTCAGGTCGGTCGTGATTTAGAGCTTTTTGACAATCTGAAATACCACATTGTCGATTACCTGTTGCTTGACAGCGAGCTAAGCGCCAGCGCTCACGGAGACCTGATTGACGAGATGTGGGTGTCCATTATCCAGGGCCATGCCCAGCGTCTGGACATTAAAAGCATCGCCGGTCCGGTGCAGTTGCCGCTTATCATGGATGCGCTTTCTGGCATCGGTATTGACATGATTTATGGCGACATTATTGCCAACGCCCAACCGCTGGATCTGCTACTGAATACCAGTAATTTCGCCATCAACTGACGGAAGCCAGCCATCCGTGTACCAGATATGCAAGAGTGCATAGGAGCGCCAGGGTTTCCAACGCTCTGCATAGCGCCGGATCTGGGCTGGCGTCATGCCGGGAAAACGCTGTTTAATCAGATAATCATCCGGCAGAAAAACATCCTTCGCCTGCCAACCACGCAGCGCAAAATAGTTGGCGGTCCAGCGCCCTATTCCGGGAAACGTTTGTAGTTGCTTAACGCCTTGCTCAATATCGTCAGGCGCTACTGTCGCAAGCGTTCCTTCAAGCGTTGCACGCGCCAGGTGAATCAACGCTTCAGCGCGTTTGAGCGGCATCCCTAACGCTTTCAGGTGCAACGGTTCGGCGTCAGCAAGCGCTTCAGGCGTGGGAAAAGAAACATACCCTGGCGCATCCTCCAGCGTGTCGCCATAAGCATGGGCGACTTTCGCCGTCAGTTTTGCCGCCATAGCCACGCTGACTAACTGCCCTAAAATCGCCCGTACCCCTTGCTCAAAAGCATCGACACATCCCGGCAGGCGCAGTCCCGGACGCGCCGCACCAAGGCATCCCAGCGCGCTGACAATTTGCTGCGGGCAACAAGTAAGATCAAACAAACGGGTTATTTTCGCCAGGCACTCGGGGCCGGCGGGTTGTAATCCCGAACTTAACGTCACGTGTAGCACATTGGCGTGCAAATCCGGTACGACGCGCACCAGACCCCGATGCTCCCCTACGGACAGGCTTCTGGTATAACTCAGTTCCTCCACCGTTTCGACACCGTCAACCGCACGGGCGGCAAGAAATCCCAGCATCCAGGGCCAGTCATAAGGCGGTTGCCAGCTCAGCGTGAACATTCAGTTTTCCTTTTTATGCAAACCTACAGCATAAACGGTATTCAATCGATGCGCCTTGCTTTCATATTCCAGTTGTCGGAGCGTCAACATTTCGTTAAAGTCACGCCCCTTCTTCACTGGCATGGGGATTTTTACGGTGTTTATTGGTTTTGACTACGGTACGGCAAACTGTTCAGTGGCCGTTATGCGTGACGGGCAGCCTCACCTGCTCAAAATGGAAAATAACAGCACGCTTCTGCCTTCAATGCTGTGCGCGCCAACGCGCGAAGCGGTCAGCGAGTGGCTGTATCGCCATCACGACATCCCAACCACGGACGACGAAACGCAGGCGCTGCTTCGCCGCGCGATGCGCTATAACCGCGAAGAAGACATTGACGTTAACGCCAACAGCGTGCAGTTCGGTCTGGCATCGCTGGGTCAATATATTGAAGACCCGGAAGAGGTGTACTTCGTTAAATCGCCAAAATCATTTTTGGGTGCCAGCGGTCTGAAGCCGCAGCAGGTTGCGCTGTTTGAAGATCTGGTCTGCGCGATGATGTTGCACATCCGCAACCAGGCACAAAATCAGTTGCCGGAAGCCATCACCCAGGCCGTTATTGGTCGTCCCATCAACTTCCAGGGGTTAGGGGGCGATGATGCCAACGCCCAGGCGCAGGGTATTCTTGAACGTGCGGCCAAACGCGCCGGTTTTCAGGATGTCGTCTTCCAGTACGAGCCGGTAGCGGCGGGTCTGGATTACGAAGCCACGCTGCAGGAAGAAAAACGCGTGCTGGTGGTGGATATTGGCGGGGGTACAACCGACTGTTCACTGCTGCTGATGGGGCCGCAATGGCATCAGCGCTCCGATCGCGAAAACAGCCTGCTGGGGCATAGCGGCTGCCGCGTTGGCGGGAACGATCTGGATATTGCGCTGGCGTTTAAACATCTGATGCCGCTGCTCGGTATGGGGGGAGAAACGGAAAAAGGGATCGCCTTACCTATTCTGCCCTGGTGGAACGCGGTCGCGATCAACGATGTTCCCGCGCAAAGTGACTTCTACAGTAGCGCCAACGGTCGCTTGCTCAACGATCTTGTCCGTGACGCGAAAGAAGCCGATAAAGTCGCCCTACTGCTTAAAGTCTGGCGCGAGCGTCTGAGCTATCGCCTGGTGCGCAGCGCAGAAGAGAGCAAAATCGCGCTTTCCGATCAGACCATTGTGACGGCGGCGATACCGTTTATCAGCAACACGCTGGCAACCGATATCAGTCAACACGGGCTGGAAGCTGCGCTCAATCAGCCCCTGGCGCGCATTCTGGAGCAGGTTCAACTGGCGCTTGAAAACGCGCAGGAAAAACCGGACGTGATTTACCTGACCGGCGGTAGCGCGCGTTCGCCGCTGATTAAAAAAGCCCTCACCCAGCAACTTCCCGGGATTCCGATCGCGGGGGGCGATGATTTCGGTTCCGTTACTGCCGGACTGGCCCGCTGGGCTGACGTTGTTTTCCGCTAAGCGGCTCGCATGCTGAAAAGTACGCGTATTGACATCACCATTGCTGTGGCTTATTTACAGGAATGAGGGTTAGGGAGGGCTTCTCCTCCCCCTGGTGTCTTAGTAAGCCGGTAAGCTAATCACTAAGAGTATCACCAGGATGATGACCTGCTTCATCATAACCCTTTCCCTATTTTGGCCCCTTCCTCGGGAGGGGCTTTTCCGTTCCAGCGTCCCGCTGAAATCTTTGGCTTTCCTCCTTTTTGCCTTGTCAGCACTCTAACGCACAATCACGTATTCGCTATCTTCACCACCGATTGTTGCGTAACGCTTCGCAAAGCCGCATCAGCATTCAGACGAATCCCGACAGTGTTTCATAATTCCTCCATTTTTCTCCCTTGTTCGCTGGCTAAACTAGTATCATTCCGCGAATCGTTTCAGGATGAGAAACTTATAACAATGAAAGGCAGTAAAAAATCCCGCTGGGTGATAGCAATCGCGATCGTTGTGGCCACCGTCGCCGCCATCTGGTTCTGGCAAAGCCGTAACGACGCCCAGGAAAACGCACCGGGCGCGACCAAACCAGCGCAGCACACGCCAGGTTCGGGACGGCGTGGAATGCGCTCCGGGCCGTTGGCTCCCGTTCAGGCTGCCACCGCCGCCATGGAAGCCGTTCCGCGTTACCTGACAGGACTGGGTACCATTACTGCCGCAAATACCGCCACGGTACGTAGCCGGGTGGATGGTCAGCTCATTGCCTTACACTTCGAGGAAGGACAGCAGGTAAAAGCCGGCGACCTGCTGGCAGAGATAGATCCCAGCCAGTTCAAAGTTGCTCTGGCTCAGGCGCAGGGCCAACTGGCAAAAGATAAAGCCACGCTGGCAAATGCCCGTCGCGATCTTGCCCGCTATCAACAGCTGGTGAAAACTAATCTGGTCTCCCGCCAGGAGCTGGATGCCCAGCAGGCGCTGGTAAATGAAACATTAGGGACAATCAAAGCCGATGAAGCCAGCGTCGCCAGCGCCCAATTGCAGCTTGACTGGAGTCGGATAACCGCGCCTGTAGAGGGGCGTGTCGGTCTGAAGCAGGTCGACGTCGGTAACCAAATTTCCAGCGGCGATACCACCGGAATCGTCGTCATTACGCAAACCCATCCTATCGACCTGATATTCACCTTGCCTGAAAACGACATTGCCACCGTGTTGCGGGCGCAAAAATCGGGGACTCCGTTAAAGGTCGAAGCCTGGGACCGAACCAATTCGCAAAAACTGAGCGAAGGCGTCCTGCTCAGTCTCGACAATCAGATTGATGCCACGACCGGAACCATCAAAGTTAAAGCCCGTTTTAACAATCAGGATGATGCTTTATTCCCTAACCAGTTCGTTAACGCCCGCATGCTGGTCGACACGGAACAAAACGCCGTGGTGATCCCAACGGCCGCCCTGCAGATGGGCAATGAGGGCCATTTTGTCTGGGTGCTGAACAGCGAGAATAAAGTGAGCAAACATCTGGTTAAACCAGGTATTCAGGATAGCCAAAAAGTAGTGATCGCCGCCGGGTTGTCCGCAGGCGATCGGGTCATAACCGACGGTATTGACCGCCTGACGGAAGGCGCAAAAGTAGAAGTCGTAGAGGCGCATGACGCCTCTGCTCAGGATGAGAAAACTGCGCCCCGCGGATACGGCAAAAAAGGAGCTAACTCCTGATGCAGGTGTTACCTCCGCACAACACAGGCGGGCCATCACGCCTGTTTATTCTGCGACCTGTCGCCACCACGCTGCTGATGGTCGCGATTTTGCTTGCCGGTATTATCGGTTATCGTTTCCTGCCGATCGCCGCCTTACCGGAAGTCGATTACCCCACGATTCAGGTCGTTACGCTGTACCCGGGCGCCAGCCCGGACGTCATGACCTCGGCGGTAACCGCGCCGCTTGAGCGTCAGTTCGGACAGATGTCCGGCTTAAAACAGATGTCCTCGCAAAGTTCCGGCGGCGCATCGGTCGTCACGTTGCAGTTTCAACTGACGCTGCCGCTGGATGTTGCCGAGCAGGAAGTTCAGGCGGCGATTAACGCCGCCACCAATTTATTACCGGGCGATCTGCCCAATCCGCCGGTCTACAGCAAGGTAAACCCGGCAGATCCACCGATCATGACGCTGGCGGTCACGTCCAGCGCCATGCCGATGACGCAGGTGGAAGATATGGTCGAAACCCGCGTCGCGCAGAAAATCTCTCAGGTTTCCGGTGTCGGTCTGGTAACACTTTCCGGCGGGCAACGACCGGCGGTCCGCGTGAAGCTTAACGCACAGGCTATTGCCGCACTCGGTCTGACCAGCGAAACCATCCGTACAGCCATTACCGGGGCTAACGTCAATTCGGCAAAAGGGAGTCTTGATGGCCCAACGCGTGCTGTCACCCTTTCCGCCAACGACCAGATGCAGTCCGCAGACGAATATCGCCAGCTCATCGTGGCCTATAAAAACGGTGCGCCGGTTCGTCTGGGCGATGTCGCCACCGTCGAACAAGGGGCAGAAAATAGCTGGCTGGGCGCATGGGCCAATAAGCAACAAGCCATTGTGATGAATGTTCAGCGCCAGCCTGGGGCGAACATCATCTCCACGGCAGACAGTATCCGTCAAATGCTGCCGCAGCTCACCGAAAGCCTGCCCAAATCAGTTAAGGTCAGCGTGCTTTCGGATCGTACGACCAATATTCGTGCCTCCGTTGCAGACACCCAGTTTGAGCTAATGCTGGCGATTGCGCTGGTGGTGATGATCATCTACCTGTTCCTGCGCAATATTCCGGCGACGATTATTCCTGCGGTCGCCGTTCCATTGTCGCTCATCGGTACTTTCGCGGTGATGGTATTTCTTGATTTCTCCATCAATAACCTGACCCTAATGGCGCTAACCATCGCGACAGGATTCGTAGTGGATGACGCTATCGTGGTTATCGAGAATATTTCTCGCTATATCGAAAAAGGCGAAAAACCGCTGACTGCCGCCCTGAAGGGGGCTGGTGAGATTGGTTTTACCATCATCTCTCTGACATTTTCGCTAATTGCCGTGCTGATCCCGCTGTTGTTTATGGGTGATATCGTTGGCCGATTATTCCGCGAGTTTGCCGTTACGCTGGCCGTGGCAATTCTGATTTCCGCCGTCGTCTCGCTCACCCTCACGCCGATGATGTGCGCGCGCATGCTTAATCAGGCCTCGTTGCGCAAGCAAAACCGCTTCTCCCGTGCCTCGGAGCGTATGTTCGATCGCGTCATTGCCGGGTACGGTCACTGGCTGGCAAAAGTGCTGAACCATCCGTGGCTCACGTTGGGCGTGGCGCTCGGCACGCTGGCACTGAGCGTTATGTTATGGGTCTTTATCCCCAAAGGGTTCTTCCCGATCCAGGACAACGGCATCATCCAGGGTACGCTGCAGGCGCCGCAGTCCAGTTCATTTGCCAGCATGGCCCAGCGCCAGCGCCAGGTTTCCGATGTCATCCTTCAAGATCCGGCGGTAGAGAGCCTGACCGCTTTTGTCGGCGTGGATGGTACTAATCCGGCATTGAACAGCGCGCGTCTGCAAATCAACCTTAAGCCGCTGGACGATCGCGACGATCGCGTGCAGAAAGTGATCGCACGCCTACAGGACGCGGTTGACAGAGTACCCGGCGTTGATCTCTATCTTCAGCCCACCCAGGACCTGACGATTGATACCCAGGTCAGCCGGACGCAATATCAGTTTACGCTGCAAGCAACGTCCCTTGATGCCCTCAGCACCTGGGTTCCACAGCTGTTAGAAAAACTACACCAGCTACCGCAACTGTCCGATGTCAGTAGCGACTGGCAGGACAAAGGGCTGGTGGCGTATGTGAACGTCAATCGCGACAGCGCCAGCCGTTTAGGCATCAGCATGGCGGATGTCGATAACGCCCTGTACAACGCCTTCGGCCAGCGACTGATTTCAACCATCTACACCCAGGCCAACCAGTATCGCGTCGTGTTGGAACATGACACCAATAGTACGCCGGGGCTTGCTGCACTGGACACTATCCGTCTGACCAGCAGCGACGGCGGCGTGGTTCCGCTCAGCGCAATCGCCAGCATTGAACAGCGTTTCGCTCCGCTGTCGATTAACCACCTCGATCAGTTCCCGGTCACCACCATCTCGTTCAACGTACCGGACGGTCATTCGCTGGGCGATGCGGTGCAGGCAATTCTGGATGCTGAAAAAACGCTCAATCTGCCAGCAAATATTACCACCCAGTTCCAGGGCAGTACGCTCGCTTTCCAGGCCGCGCTGGGTAATACCATCTGGTTGATTGTGGCTGCGGTTGTCGCGATGTATATCGTCCTCGGCGTGCTGTATGAGAGCTTTATTCACCCGATTACCATTCTCTCCACGCTACCCACGGCGGGCGTCGGCGCCCTCCTGGCGTTAATGATTGCCGGCAGTGAACTGGACGTCATCGCGATTATCGGCATTATTTTGCTCATCGGTATCGTCAAGAAAAACGCCATCATGATGATCGACTTCGCCCTTGCCGCGGAGCGCGAACAGGGCATGACCCCACGCGACGCTATTTTCCAGGCCTGTCTGCTGCGTTTTCGCCCGATTCTGATGACTACGCTGGCGGCACTGCTCGGCGCGTTGCCGCTGATGTTAAGTACCGGCGTGGGGGCCGAATTACGTCGTCCATTAGGAATTGGTATGGTCGGCGGTCTGCTGGTAAGCCAGGTATTAACCCTGTTTACCACCCCGGTGATTTATCTGCTGTTTGACCGTCTGTCGCTGTACGTGAAAAGCCGCTTCCCGCGCCAGGAAGAGGAAGCGTAAATGAAATTTTTCGCGCTTTTCATTCATCGTCCGGTGGCGACCATTCTCATTTCGGTGGCCATCACCCTGTGCGGGATACTGGGCTTTCGTCTGCTGCCGGTAGCTCCGCTGCCGCAGGTGGATTTCCCGGTGATCATGGTCAGCGCATCATTACCCGGCGCTTCCCCTGAAACGATGGCGTCTTCGGTAGCCACCCCGCTGGAGCGCTCACTGGGGCGCATCGCAGGGGTGAACGAAATGACCTCGAGCAGTTCCCTTGGCAGTACGCGCATTATTCTTGAATTCAAATTCGACCGTGACATCAATGGCGCGGCGCGGGATGTTCAGGCCGCGATTAACGCAGCGCAAAGCCTGCTACCCAGCGGCATGCCAAGCCGCCCCACGTACCGCAAAGCCAACCCTTCCGATGCGCCAATCATGATCCTGACGCTCACGTCGGACACCTACTCGCAGGGTGAACTGTACGATTTCGCATCAACCCAATTAGCACAGACCATCGCGCAAATCGACGGCGTGGGTGACGTCGACGTTGGGGGCAGCTCTCTGCCTGCCGTGCGCGTAGGGCTTAATCCGCAAGCGCTGTTTAATCAGGGCGTGTCGCTGGACGACGTGCGTAGCGCGATTGCTAACGCCAATGTGCGTAAGCCGCAGGGAGCTATCGAGAATGATACCCACCGCTGGCAGGTACAAACCAACGATGAGCTGAAAACCGCCGCCGAGTACCAGCCGATTATCATCCACTACAATAACGGCGCTGCGGTGCGGCTGGGCGATGTTGCGTCTGTGAGCGACTCGGTGCAGGACGTACGTAACGCGGGGATGACCAACGCAAAACCGGCTATCCTGCTGATGATCCGCAAGCTGCCAGAAGCCAATATTATTCAGACGGTAGACAGCATTCGGGCCAAATTACCGGAGTTACAAACGCTGGTCCCGGCCGCCATCGATCTGCAAATTGCCCAGGACCGTTCACCGACCATTCGCGCCTCGCTGGAGGAAGTCGAACAAACGCTGATTATCTCCGTTGCGCTGGTTATTCTGGTGGTCTTTGTTTTCCTGCGCTCCGGGCGCGCGACCCTGATCCCTGCGGTAGCGGTTCCGGTCTCGCTGATCGGTACCTTTGCCGCCATGTATCTGTGCGGATTCAGCCTGAACAACCTGTCATTAATGGCGTTGACCATTGCCACGGGATTTGTCGTTGATGACGCGATCGTGGTGCTGGAAAATATTGCCCGCCACCTGGAAGCGGGAATGAAGCCACTGCAGGCGGCGCTACAGGGTACGCGCGAAGTGGGATTCACGGTGCTCTCAATGAGCCTGTCGCTGGTGGCGGTGTTCCTCCCGCTGCTGTTAATGGGCGGATTGCCTGGGCGCTTGCTGCGCGAATTTGCCGTCACGCTGTCAGTTGCTATCGGTATCTCGCTGCTGGTGTCGCTGACATTGACGCCAATGATGTGTGGCTGGATGCTCAAATCCAGCGCCCCGCGTGAACAGTCTCGTAAACGAGGTTTTGGTCGTGTGCTGGTGGCACTGCAACAGAGTTACGGCACTTCGCTTAAATGGGTGCTGCGCCATACGCGACTGGTGGGCGTGGTGTTACTTGGCACCATTGCGCTGAATATCTGGCTTTATATTTCCATCCCCAAAACCTTCTTCCCGGAGCAAGATACGGGTGTGTTGATGGGGGGGATTCAGGCCGACCAAAGCATCTCTTTCCAGGCGATGCGCGGCAAACTGCAGGACTTTATGAAGATCATCCGCGACGACCCGGCGGTGAATAACGTCACCGGTTTTACCGGCGGTTCCCGGGTTAACAGCGGGATGATGTTTATCACCCTCAAGCCACGCGATGAGCGCGGTGAAACCGCTCAGCAGGTGATCGACCGCCTGCGCGTCGCGCTTGCAAAAGAGCCTGGCGCGAATCTGTTTCTGATGGCGGTGCAGGATATTCGCGTCGGCGGTCGCCAGGCCAATGCCAGCTATCAATACACATTGCTTTCCGACGATCTGGCGGCGTTGCGCGAGTGGGAACCGAAGATCCGTAAGGCGCTTGCCGCCCTGCCCCAACTGGCGGATGTCAACTCAGATCAGCAGGACAATGGCGCGGAAATGAACCTGGTCTACGATCGCGACACCATGTCTCGTCTGGGGATCGACGTTGCAGCCGCTAACAGCCTGTTGAACAACGCTTTTGGACAACGGCAAATTTCAACTATTTATCAACCGATGAACCAGTACAAAGTGGTGATGGAGGTCGATCGACGTTACACCCAGGACATCAGCGCGCTGGATAAAATGTTCGTCATCAACAATGACGGTAAGGCAATCCCGCTATCGTACTTTGCCAAATGGCAACCGGCGAATGCCCCGCTGTCGGTAAACCATCAGGGCTTGTCCGCTGCCTCAACCGTGTCGTTTAACCTGCCAACAGGTTCTTCACTGTCTGAGGCGACAGAGGCTATCAACAGAACCATGACCCAGCTCGGCGTCCCCTCCACAGTTCGCGGTAGCTTTGCCGGCACGGCACAGGTATTTCAGGACACCATGAACTCACAGGTGATCCTGATTATCGCCGCCATTGCCACGGTCTACATCGTTCTGGGGATGCTGTATGAAAGCTATGTTCATCCCCTGACCATTCTCTCCACGCTACCTTCAGCTGGCGTCGGGGCTTTGCTGGCGCTGGAGCTGTTCAATGCCCCGTTCAGCCTAATCGCCCTGATAGGGATAATGCTATTAATTGGCATTGTGAAGAAAAATGCCATCATGATGGTCGATTTTGCGCTGGAAGCGCAGAGAAACGGCAAGCTGCAGCCAGAAGAAGCCATTTTCCAGGCCTGCCTGCTGCGCTTTCGCCCAATCATGATGACCACGCTGGCGGCGTTATTTGGCGCGCTGCCGCTGGTGTTATCCGCCGGGGACGGCTCCGAACTACGTCAACCTTTGGGGATAACCATTGTCGGCGGGCTGGTCGTGAGTCAACTCCTGACGCTGTACACCACGCCCGTGGTCTATCTCTTTTTCGACCGTCTGCGTCTGCGTTTTTCGCGTAAAAACAGCAAACCGGTAGCAGAGTTATGACAGAACTTCCCGACAGCACCCGCTGGCAGCTTTGGATTGTGGCATTCGGCTTTTTTATGCAGTCGCTGGATACCACCATCGTGAATACTGCGCTTCCCTCGATGGCGGCAAGCCTCGGGGAAAGCCCGTTACACATGCATATGGTCATTGTGTCATATGTTTTAACCGTTGCCGTGATGCTGCCCGCCAGCGGATGGCTGGCGGACAAAGTTGGCGTGCGTAATATCTTCTTCACCGCCATCATCCTGTTTACGCTTGGCTCGCTGTTTTGCGCCGGGTCCAGCACACTCAACGAGCTGGTGATGGCGCGCGTCTTACAAGGCGTTGGCGGTGCGATGATGGTGCCGGTCGGCAGGCTAACGGTGATGAAAATCGTCCCGCGTGAGCAATATATGGCGGCGATGACGTTTGTCACATTGCCCGGTCAGATTGGCCCGCTACTGGGACCGGCATTAGGCGGTATTCTGGTTGAGTACGCCTCCTGGCACTGGATATTTTTGATTAACATTCCGGTTGGTATTGTCGGCGCGATAGCGACGTTAATGCTGATGCCCAACTACACCATGCAAACCCGACGCTTCGATCTCTCCGGATTTGCGATGCTGGCAGTCGGCATGGCGGTACTGACGCTGGCACTTGATGGCAGTAAAGGAACCGGCATCTCCAGTATCTCGCTGGCAGCGTTGGTTATCTGCGGAGTGCTGGCTATTGCGCTGTATCTGAAACACGCCCATCGTAATCCACGCGCGCTGTTCAGCCTGAATCTGTTTCGCACACCGACCTTCTCGCTGGGTCTTTTCGGCAGTTTTGCCGGACGCATCGGTAGCGGTATGCTGCCGTTTATGACGCCGGTGTTTTTACAAATAGGCCTCGGTTTTTCTCCCTTTCATGCCGGGCTGATGATGATCCCGATGGTGCTCGGCAGTATGGGCATGAAGCGCATTGTGGTGCAGGTCGTTAACCGCTTTGGCTACCGTCGCGTACTGGTCGCTACAACGCTTGGCCTGTCGCTGGTCAGTCTGCTGCTGATGACCACCGCGCTGCTCGGCTGGTATTACGCCCTGCCCTTCGTACTGTTCTTACAGGGAATGGTCAACTCAACGCGCTTTTCATCCATGAACACCCTGACGTTAAAAGACCTGCCTGACGATCTCGCCAGCAGTGGTAACAGCCTGCTGTCAATGATCATGCAGCTGTCGATGAGTATCGGGGTGACCATCGCGGGACTGCTGCTAGGTATGTTCGGTCAGCAGCATAGCGTCATCGACAGCGGAAGTACGCATACCGTCTTTATGTATACCTGGCTGTGCATCGCATTCATTATCGCGCTGCCTGCCATTATTTTTGCCCGCGTGCCGAACGACACGCAAACCAACGCGGTGATTTCACGGCGCAAAAGGAGCACTTGATGAAGTTCTGGCGGCCCGGTATCACCGGCAAACTGTTTCTGGCGATTTTCGCCACCTGCATCGTGTTGCTGATCAGCATGCACTGGGCCGTACGCATAAGCTTCGAACGCGGTTTTATTGACTATATCAAGCACGGTAACGAACAGCGGCTGCAAATGCTCAGCGACGCATTAAGCGAGCAGTATGAACAGCACGGCAACTGGCGATTCTTACGCAATAACGATCGGTTTGTTTTTCAGATCCTGCGCTCTTTTGAACACGACAACGACGATGATAAACCCGGCCCCGGCATGCCGCCGCACGGCTGGCGTACGCAGTTTTGGGTTGTCGACCAAAATGCCCGCGTGCTGGTCGGTCCGCGTGCTCCGGTCCCCCGTGACGGTATGCGCCATCCGATCCGCGTCAACGGTAGCGAAGTCGGTGCCGTGATTGCCTCTCCCGTGGAACGCTTAACGCGCAATACGGATATCAATTTCGACATGCAGCAAAGGCGTTCCAGTTGGCTCATCGTCGCGCTTTCCACGATCCTGGCGGCGCTGGCAACGTTTACGCTGGCGCGCAGCCTGCTGGCCCCGGTCAAGCGGTTAGTGGAAGGCACGCACAAACTGGCGGCTGGCGATTTCACCACTCGCGTTGCGCCGACCAGTACGGATGAGCTGGGCAAGCTGGCGCAGGACTTCAACCAGCTTGCCAGTACGCTGGAAAAAAACCAGCAGATGCGTCGTGACTTTATGGCCGATATTTCTCACGAACTGCGTACGCCGTTAGCGGTGTTGCGCGGTGAACTGGAGGCCATTCAGGATGGCGTACGCCAGTTCACCCCTGACTCCGTTGCCTCTTTGCAAGCTGAAGTCGGTACGCTCACCAAGCTGGTGGACGATCTGCATCAGCTCTCCATGTCCGATGAAGGCGCGCTGGCCTACCAGAAAACATCGCTGGATCTCATCCCCCTGTTGGAAGTGGCAAGTGGCGCATTTCGTGAACGCTTTGCCAGCCGTGGACTGACGATACAGCTTTCACTCCCGGACAGCATGACGGTATTTGGCGACAGGGATCGTTTGATGCAGTTGTTCAACAATCTGCTGGAAAACAGTCTGCGCTACACCGACAGCGGCGGCGGGCTGCACATCAGCGCCGAACAACGCGAGCGTATGGTTTTATTAACCTTCGCTGATTCCGCTCCCGGCGTGAGTGACGACCAGTTACAGAAGCTGTTTGAACGCTTTTATCGCACCGAAGGCTCGCGTAACCGTGCCAGCGGTGGTTCCGGGCTGGGGCTGGCAATTTGCGTCAATATCGTACAGGCGCATAATGGTCTGATTCGCGCCGCCCATTCGCCTTTTGGCGGGGTTAGCATTACAGTAACATTACCGCTGGAACGCGATTTACAGAGAGATGTATGACTGAGTTACCCATTGATAAAAACACGCCGCGTATTCTGATCGTGGAAGACGAGCCCAAGCTGGGGCAACTGCTTATCGACTATCTGCGCGCGGCAAGCTACGCTCCTACGCTCATCAGCCACGGCGATCTGGTTCTTCCTTACGTGCGTCAGACGCTGCCCGACCTGATCTTGTTGGATCTGATGCTGCCTGGTACCGACGGCCTGACTCTGTGCCGGGAAATCCGCCGATTCTCTGAAGTCCCCATCATGATGGTAACCGCCAAGATAGAAGAAATTGATCGCCTGCTGGGGCTGGAGATCGGTGCGGATGATTATATTTGCAAACCCTACAGCCCGCGTGAAGTTGTTGCTCGCGTGAAGACGATTCTGCGCCGTTGCAAGCCGCAGCGCGAACTGCAACAGATGGATGCTGACAGCCCGTTGATCGTCGATGAAGGTCGTTTTCAGGCGTCCTGGCGTGGGAAAATGCTCGACTTAACGCCTGCTGAATTTCGCTTACTCAAAACGCTGTCGCATGAACCGGGAAAAGTGTTCTCCCGTGAACAGTTGCTCAATCATCTCTATGACGATTACCGTGTCGTTACCGACCGAACCATCGACAGCCATATTAAGAACCTGCGACGCAAGCTGGAATCGCTGGATGCGGAGCAGTCGTTTATCCGCGCGGTCTATGGCGTAGGGTATCGCTGGGAAGCCGACGCCTGTCGGATTGCGTAAACACTCCCGTCAGGACTCCGCGGCTTCGTGGAGTCCTGTTGACTAGCAACTCTCCAAATATCGCTCATACTCTTTGTGGCAACACTGTCGTCAATAACTGTTTGATATAAAACTTTAATCAAGGAGTTCATATGGCTGGTTGGTTTGAATTAAGCAAGAGTAGCGATGATCAGTACCGCTTTGTTCTTAAGGCTGGAAACGGGGAAACTATCCTTACCAGTGAGCTTTACACGACAAAAGGCGCGGCAGAAAAAGGGATCGCATCTGTCCAGGCTAACAGCCCTCTGGCCGAGCGTTATGAGAAAAAAACGGCAGCTAATGGCAAATTGCATTTCAATCTGAAAGCAGCAAACCACCAGATTATTGGTAGCAGTCAACTGTATGCGAATGAACAGTCGCGCGAGACCGGTATTGCTTCAGTTAAGACCAATGGTGTAAGTCAGACGATAAAAGATAAAACCTGATAATGACTCGCTCAGCCGGGTAACGCCACGCTGTCGCCCGGCGTTTTTCTTTACCTGTCTTCCCCACAGCGCTACAATGCCCGCCCTTAATATGGGGGCACTCCCCTAACCGCCTCGTTGAGTGAGGCGAGTCTGACCTGTCATCAGAACGAGAAAATTATGTTTAAACCGGAACTCCTTTCCCCGGCGGGAACGCTGAAAAACATGCGTTACGCTTTCGCCTATGGCGCAGACGCTGTATATGCGGGCCAACCGCGTTACTCACTGCGCGTACGCAACAACGAATTCAATCACGAAAACCTGCAGCTAGGCATTAATGAAGCCCATGAACTGGGTAAAAAATTCTATGTGGTGGTTAATATTGCCCCGCATAACGCCAAGCTGAAGACCTTCATTCGTGACCTGAAACCGGTGGTGGAAATGGGACCGGATGCACTGATCATGTCCGACCCCGGTCTGATTATGCTGGTGCGCGAAAACTTCCCTGACATGGACATTCACCTTTCAGTACAGGCTAACGCCGTAAACTGGGCGACGGTGAAATTCTGGAAGCAGATGGGATTGACCCGTGTGATCCTGTCCCGCGAACTGTCGTTGGAAGAAATTGAAGAGATCCGCACCCAGGTGCCGGATATGGAAATTGAGATCTTTGTTCACGGCGCGCTGTGCATGGCTTACTCCGGCCGCTGCCTGCTCTCTGGCTACATCAACAAGCGTGACCCAAATCAGGGTACCTGTACCAATGCCTGCCGCTGGGAATACAACGTGCAGGAAGGCAAAGAAGACGTGGTGGGCAATATCGTGCATAAGTACGAGCCTATCCCGGTACAAAATGTTGAGCCAACGCTGGGTATTGGCGCGCCGACTGACAAAGTCTTTATGATCGAAGAAGCCCAGCGTCCGGGTGAGTACATGACCGCGTTTGAAGACGAACACGGCACTTACATCATGAACTCGAAGGATTTGCGTGCCATTGCCCACGTTGAGCGCCTGACTCAGATGGGCGTGCATTCGCTGAAAATTGAAGGCCGTACTAAATCATACTATTACTGTGCACGTACCGCGCAGGTTTATCGCAAGGCCATTGATGATGCCGCTGCCGGGAAACCGTTCGACCCGCAACTGCTGGAAACGCTGGAAGGTCTGGCGCATCGCGGTTACACCGAGGGGTTCCTGCGCCGCCATACGCATGACGACTATCAGAACTACGAATACGGCTTCTCTATTTCCGAGCGTCAGCAGTTTGTCGGCGAATTCACTGGCGAACGTAAAGGTGAACTGGCGGCTGTGCTGGTGAAAAATAAATTCACCGTCGGCGACAGCCTGGAGCTGATGACCCCACAGGGCAACATCAACTTTACCCTCGAACAGATGGAAAACGCGAAAGGCGAAGCGATGCCGGTTGCGCCGGGCGATGGTTACACCGTGTGGATGCCTGTACCGGAGGATATCGATCTGAATTATGCATTGTTGATGCGTAATTTTACCGGTGAGTCCACGCGCAACCCACATGCTAAGTAGTTAATTACGGTTATTTTTCAGCGTTCGGAAGATTCTTAGAAATCGATCACATACCGCTTCGTTCATTAAGGGTATTATCCCATCCGCTGAAAAACATAACCCATAAATGCTAGCTGTACCAGGAACCACCTCCTTAGCCTGCGTAATCTCCCTTACGCAGGCTTATTTTTTGCACGTAATATACTGAAATAAATGGATTTATTTCTTCCAATGTCCACACATTGACCACATCGATAAAAAACCCCCGCATTTGCGGGGTTTCCTTTTGGCTCACAGCCAGGGCATTTGATGCTGACCGGTTATCGTCGGGTGCGGTGGAGCTGGTACGACTTCCCCCGGTGAAACAATGAAACGCTCAACGGTTTCAGTCGTGACAAAAGTACAACTGCAGTTGATGTTTGTGCACTGATGATACCGCTCTTTTGTGGTATCAGAAAAATAGCGACTCGTGCGGGCGTGAGCGGCGTAATGGCATTTCGGGCAATGAAACATGATGAGCACCTCTGAGCGTTTTCAATACAGTGATTTTACTCATTTTAACCTTATAAAACAAATACATATATTATATTACTGCGCTATTTCTTCGCTCTCATACTCCACATCAGAAACCTTAACCTCAAGCTCTAAGCCCGTCGTGAAGCCGCTCCCGTTAAGACTGTGCACCGCACGGCTGATTATCCACGCCCGCTCGTCTATCACGCGCTTAAAGCCTTTCACGGACACCGGCATTTCAGGAAATAAATCAGCCCGGCCAGTGGCAAGCGTAATGGAAAACTCCGCCACGCCCCGCTGTATCTTGTCCCACTTTGCCTGAGCCGCGCGCATGGCCTGCGCCTTTGTGGCATAGATGGTCGTGAGCTCAAGAACGTTGTCCGACTCTCCGGCCATGTACTCACCTTCCCGCGCTTCCTGCGCCTTTTTATTCTTAGCCTTTGTCGATGTTTTAGCGGCTTTCGGGTGCTGCAGCGCGCGCAGGTGCTGCTCTTTGGGTTTACGTTTGAGCTTTACCTTTTGCTTTTGTGGTTTCGGGTCTCTGGTGTGTAGCCATTTCGCCGTCACGCCGGTGTAAGCCTCCCGGTCTGCAATGGCGAACTGATGGCGGTCGCCGTCGCCACGCTCGACGGTCATTTGTGGGATCGGCTTACCACTGGCCGTCATCGCACTACCGGCTTTCAGGAACAATAATTTCCCGGCTTTCACCGACACGGATGCACCGTTACGCTCAGCAAGGCGGGACAAAAACGCCGCGTCGGATTCCTGCGTCTGGTCGATATGAGGAATGGCGATAGCTTTCAGGGAGTCAGCAACACTGGCCGTCAGCTTATTACGCTGCGCGATGGTCTCAACAATCACCCCGAGCGTGGTGTCGTGCCATGACTGCTCGCGCCGCGAGTTTAACGAGCCGCGAAAATCTGCACTACGTCCCCGGATGGTCAGCGTATCAGGCGCGCCCCGGTGCTCGATTTCATCAACCGTGAAACTCCCCTTGTTGACCAGCGCGGAGCCCTGCCAGCCCAGCCACAGCGTCAGTGATGCCCCGCGCGGCGGCAGCTCGACCAGCCCGTCAGTATCATCAAGCGCGATATCGAGCTGGTCAGCCTCGAACCCGCGATTGTCGGTCATGGTCAGACCGATAAGCCGGTCGCTGAAATTCTGCGTGATATCCGCCCCGTCCAGCGTGAGCATATACGCAGGGGCAACACGCGCCCCGGCCTGAATATTCATTCCTGTTATCATCCTGCCAGCCCTCCCGCCCATTCACCGGCAGACGTGACCAGATTATCCGCCTGCGTTTTCAGGTCGCCATACATGGCCGCGAGCGACTCGTCGACGCGTTTCAGGGACAGAGTGAACTCGATTTTTCTCGCTGCGCCGTCGCTGAAAAGCTCGGTGTGGTTGTGGGTCACTTTATCGATAACGTACATCCCGTGGATCATGCCGGTTCCGTCAATCAGCGGCCATGCACGCCCCTCGTCGGCCATCAGCTCAATCGCCAGCAGCGACAGACGCCCGCCGGTGATTTCAGGGTACAGCGTCCCCGACAGGGTGCGTGAGGTTTCCCCCTCCCCGAGAAACTGATAAGCCGGTCGTTTGCCGATACGGTCATTGGACACCCACCGGTAGTCCTTCGAATACTGCATTGACTGATGCGGCAGGGTGCGCCGTTCAAACACAAAAAATCCCAGCACCATTAACATTTTGCCCCCTCTCTCAGTCGAGTCTCATGTTGGATCGCTGACGCGCACGCTTTTCACGGTCAAGTTTGTCGACGGCGTCACGGAGCTGGCGGTCAAGGTCACCACCTGGCGCAACGCCACCCTGCAGGGTGATGTTGTATTCGCTTTTGCTCTGGTCTATATAAGAGCGACCTGCAGGCGCAGTGACCGGCTGATACGCCTGATACCCGCCATAACTCGCTGTCGCAGGGATATACCCGCCACCCGGTGAAGCCTTATCCGCTTTCGCTGCAGTCTGGTCGAGGTCGGTCGATTCTTTTTTGAGAACGCCGAGTTTCTCCAGCAGCCAGCCAACCTTGCCGCTCAGGCTGTTAAACAGGTTGAGCGGCGTCATCAGCGCATCAGCCAGCGCCTGACCAAACGCGACGCCGACATTTTTGCAACTGTCGAGCGTGTCCTGCGTGGCTTTCACCGGCGCAAGCAGGTCTTTAAACCACTGGCAGACAACGCCCAGCTTTTTCGCAATAGCATCAAACACCGGCGCGAGCGGAGTGAACATCGTCCCCACCGGGGCAAAGGCAGCTTTCATCCCCTCCACCACCCCCGAGAAGAATGCACCAATCGGCTCCCAGTATTTACGGATGAGCAGCGCACCGGCCACCACCGCCCCGGCGACCGCCAGCACCGGCAGGGTGATTGCGCCAATGGCCGTGACAATCGCGCCGCCGACCGTACTGAAAACCACACCAAGCACGCCAGCAGCCGCAATGATGGCATTTATCCCCATTACCACCGGCCAGGCAATAAGGCCAATCCCGCCCATCACCCCGATTAGCGCCAGCGCGCCCCCGACCACCACGCCGAGGGTGGTCGCCAGCCCCTTATTTTTCTGGATCCAGCTGTCAAGCCTGAGCACATACTGCGTGGCCGTCTGCGTCAGCTTACGCAGAGAGCCCTCCTGCTGGTCAAACAGGTCGGTCCCGACCGCCTCATAGGCTGACTGAAATTCTTTGAAGTCGCCGCCGAGGTTATCCTGCATAACCTTAACCAGCTCCTCAGTCTTGCCGTCCGAGGCTTTAAATGCGGCAGTGAGCTTATCGAGCTTGCCGGTTGAGGCCGCCGTCATCAGCACGGCGGCCGCCGAGCTGGCCTCCTCCCCGAAAATGGTTTTCATGTATTCGGCGCGCTGACCCGTCCCGAGATTGTTTTTCTCAAAACTGCGCTGCATTTCTTTCAGGATGGAAAATATCGGACGCGTGTTGCCCTTGCTGTCGGAGGTTTTCACCCCGAGTTCTTTGATGGCGTCATAGGCTTTGCCGGTCGGTGCCTGCAGGCGACTCATGACCGCACGGCTTCCCGTTCCCGCCATCGAGCCGGTGATTTTTGAATCGTGCAGCGCCCCCACCATCGCGGCGGTTTCCTCGATACTCACCCCGGCATTTTTCGCCACCGGCGCGGCATAGGTCAGCGCATCGCTCATCCCGTCAAAATCGGCGGCGGTTTTGTTCATCGTCATCGAGAGAACATCACCAATATGCGCGACCTTGTCATTTGAGAGCTGAAACGCTGATTTCATCCCGGTCAGCAGCGCGGCGTTCTTTTCCATCGTGCGCTTGTTGGACAGCGCCATATTCAGCGTGACCGGCGTCGCCGCCTGAATGGCCGCCGCATCCCCGCCACTTTTGGCGATAATAATCTGCGCCCCCGCCGCATCATCGGCAGAGGCCGCCGTATTGTCCCCGAGCTGGCGCGCCTGTTTGCGCAGCGCCTGCATTTCGGGTGACTGTTTGTCGACACCGAGCACCGCCTGCAGCTCTGAGTTCTTCTGCGCAAATTCATAGCCCGGCGTCAGCAGTTTAACCCCGGCCATCGTTCCCGCCGTCGCAATGCCGACACCGGCAGCGCCCGCCGCCGCCGCGTTACCGGCCAGTGATTTACCGGCCTGATACCGTTCTTTCACCCGGCTTAACTTCGCCTGCTGTGCACTGACTTTCGCCAGTGCCTCGCGCTGACGGTTAAGCTGGGCGGTGGTTTCACTGATGCGGGATTTAAGCCCCCGCTCATCATTTGCCAGATTACGGGTATTAATTCCCGCCGCACCGAGCTCGCGCTGCTGGCGCTTTACTGACTCCGTGAGGCTGTTGTATTTCGTCTGCAGCCCTTCGGCGGCACGCTTCGCGGATTCAAGCACCTGCGCCTGCGCACGCGTCGGGCGCTCCGTGTTTTTAAACTGCGTGGCGAGTGCTTCGGCTTCCTGTTTCGCTTTATCAAGCGCGTGACCGGTCACGGCAAGCTGTGCGCTGGCTTTTCGGAATCCGTCGATACGGGATGCCTGCGCATTCAGCTCGCGCAGGCTTTTCTGTGACGTGCGGATATCACCGGACAGGGATTTGCTGGCGTTCTGAATCGCTTTGAGCGGTCGGCTTGCCCGGTCGACGGCATTCAGCAACACCTCGATTCTGACGTTATTGCTCATGATGGTTTCCGCTTCGTTGCAGCGCCTTGTCGCGCCATGTCAGGAGCTCGGTCACGCTCAGGGAATGTAACTCTGATGGCGGCCAGTGGAAAATCACCGCGATATCCGCCATCAGGTCATCGACCGACAGGTTTTTCGGAAAGGTCAGCGACCCGAAGCATGCGACAAAAAACCGACCACCTTCCCGGCCAGCGAAATCAGATCAGACGCATCGAGACGCGTGACCTCGTGCTCGGTCAGGGCGGGATACGTCATGCGTGGCAACACTTTAATCAGCGCATCAACGTCAGAATTCGCCAGCGAGGCCAGCGACACCCCGCGCAGGGTTCCGGCATTCGGTTTGGTTAGCGTGACCTGTTCAATTTTCTGCTCACCGCGCATCAGCGGGGTATCAAAAATCACCACATTCGGATTGACGGTTTCAGTGTCAGCAACGGCAGTTTCATTGATATTTTTCATGGGTATTCTCATCAGGAAAAGTGACCGGCCAGCCTCACTGACCGGGTAAGGGATCACAGGCCAATCGCCCTGCGGTGCTCCGCCAGACGGTCGACGCCGTCGACTTTCAGCACCATGTTAACGACGTCAATCTCGATGACTTCGCGGCCATCAATCGTGAGCTGGTAATAGGCACACTCAGTCGACATTTTGGTCGTGCCGCTTTCGCCCTGCTTGTTCTCACCGCCGTCATACTCTTTGTGACGGCCACGCATCACCACCTCAACGGCAGAAATCGCGCCGGTGTCATCACGCTGATAAGAGCCAGTAAAACGCAGCGGCACACTGTCAGCCCCCGGTGAGGCGTACTGCGCCCACAATTCAATGTCAGGCAGACCGCCGAGCGTCCACTCCAGCGACAGCGCATCGTCATCAAGGCCGAGGTCAATCGACACCGCGCCCGGCATCCCGCCGCCGCGATATTTCTCCAGCTTGCGGGTCAGCTTTGGCAGGGTGACAGACTCAACGACGCCCATGTAGCTGAGGCCATCGTTGAACATATTCAGATATTTAAGTTTGCGGGGTAACGCCATGCTCGAAGCTCCTTAGCTATTGACCGCATCCGACAGATTCGCCAGATAGGTGTCGGTGATGCGCTGGCGCAGGGTCAGGTTCTCCAGCGGCGGGACGGGGGTGTAGTCGTAATCGATATACAGCTTCCCGACTTTCAGGGTCGCAGTCTCGTTTGACTCCGGGTCATACCAGCAGGAGCCGTCAACGATATACCCGTTATTTTTCAGCTCGCGGAATTTGGCATTGATGCCCGAAACGATGTCACGAATGAGGGTCGGGGTGATGGGCTTATCCATCGCCCACGCGTGCGCCTCCGCCATCGTGTCGGCCAGTACCTGCGCGGTGCGGGTGTAGTTCTCATACAGGAAAAGCGGGTCATCTGAGCAGGTGCGGTTTCCCCAAAACTTGAAACCGTCATTGCGGATAAGCGTCGTAACACCGGCTTTGTTAAGCAGGCTGGCGTCGGTCGCGGGCTCCTGCAAATCCCACGACACCGAGGCGCTGACGCCGGTGACGCCATTCACACCGACGTTTGACAGGGTTTTATGCCAGCCGACGGTCTGGTCAATTTTGGCACGCAGACCGAGCGCGCGCGCCGTTGCCCAGGCTGTCGCAGTCTCATTCGCCGTGGTGTCCCATCCCAGAAAATCCGGGAAGATAACCATCAGCTCACGCTGGCTGAAATTCTCGCGGTAGTTGATGGCATCAGAAATGGTTTTGCAGCCCCACGCACTGACATAGCCAAACGCGCGCAGGCTCTGGCAGGTGGACGCGAGCGCCGTCGCCACTTCCTGCGGGTCAAGACCCGGCACACCGAGAATGCGCGGCTTCACGCCGGTGACGGTCTGCGCCGCCAGCAGCGCTTTCAGGCCGGTGTATTTGCCGTTTTCGTCGGTCGTGCCGATGATGTTGGAAATAGTTTGTTTCTTCCCGGCCTCCGGGTCATCCGGGTCTTCGACACCTTCGGCCACGCGCACGGCCACAATGACCGGTTTGCACTGGTCAGCGATGGCCTGCAGGGACGTCGACAGCGTCCCCTTTTTTCCCGCCTTGCCGATAGCACTTTGCACGTTGGTAATGAGCACCGGCTCATTGAGGGGAAATGTCTTTTCGTCAGCATCGCTGGCCGTGCAGACCATGCCGATGATGGCCGTTGAGACGGTGGAAATGGTGCGCACGCCATCGTTAATCTCGATGACCTCTACGCCATGATGAAAATCACTCATCCGTTTAACTCCGTGGTTAAGGGTGCGTGTATTTTCTGTTGTGTGGTGATGGCGGGCTATTTGTCAGGGTTGGATAAGGTCTGACACAACCGGGGAGCAGGAAAGCGCGGGCAACCGCCCGCCTGAGTTATTCCGGTCTGGGTGGCCACTCTCGTGTGGACTCATCCGTACGGTTTAACAGTACGCTGTATCGTTCCCACGCGTCGAGTCGTCTGATTTCTTCTTCAGTGGCCATCTCTAACCTGACCGCACGTTCAAGCGGGGCAATTACGGTTTCGGCGTCAGCAAGCAACGTTTGTTTTTTTGCCTCTGTTTGTTTTTTTAACTCTTCGACAGTGTAAATTCGGGGCGTTATCTTATTCCCATCAAATATCCACTCTCCACGAATATCCGCCCGGCGATTAGCTGTGGTATCAGGAACTTCGGCAACACTGAGATTTTCAGGCCACAACATCGATACGTCTTTGCTGATACTACGGATGACGCGATCATTATCGTATGTAAATTTAATCGAATCTGCTGAAAATAGCTTTTGGCTCTCATACCAATCCTGACCATCTTCAGAAAATAAAAATAAGACGTTATGCTTTGCGAGTTCAATTTGTTCAACGGTGACGGGTTCACCACGGCTGAAATTTTTAATATTTTGCTGCATGCGTTATTCCTCCTGCTATTGCCCAACGACAAACCAGCCCCGCGACGGGAAACAAATCTGTAATGTGCGACGGTAAACATTATCAGGGACACGATCCCCATCGTTCTGGGTTAACCCTGTCAGCACATACCCTGCCTGATCATTAAATCCACCAAACGGAACAGTCTGAACCAACGCAGTTTCAACAGCACCGAATCTGACATTCGACACAAAGTTCTGGTTAACCCAGTCCCACGTTGCACGGGTATTAATGTTGTTATCTCGTGAAGAAAAATTCGTACTAAGCCAGTCATGTAACCAGCCACTCCACCGGGTACCATAAATACTACCATCAGGAGTAAATGCGGCTGTACCGGCCCTCAGATAACCAGGTACAGACCAGTCACCGTTATTGAGATTGAATGACGCAATACGCGTTTGCCCGGCGCCGGAACCTTTGCCAAAGATACGGACCTCTGCGCCCAGGAGGTCTGTGTTAAACTCAGCACCCGATGCAATGTTCTGAATAGAATATTGTGGACTGTCGCCATTTGTCGTTTTAATGGTTACACCAGACTCAGACAACGTCAGTGTTCCCGTCATCATGTCACCATTTTTATCGACCGAATTAGTGGCTTTATCAACCGTGGGCTTTAAACCAATATTCTGGACAAACAACGATGGATTCGGAATATCTGAACCATTACGGTCTCTGGAAAGTCGTGCACTGGCATTATCCATTGCGATTTTGACCGCTTTCGGCGTGGCGGCCAGTTCTTCGTTGACGCTGTCAGCCTCATTACTCAGCTTCACAAGACCTTTTCGCGTTGTACTCGCGTCCTGAGCCGTATATTTCTCACTGGCAAGGTCATACGCCACCTTAACCGCTTTCGGGGTCGCGGATAGGGTCTCAGACACGCTGTCGGTGGCGTTGCTGAGTTTCACCAGACCTTTCTGCGCCGTGCTCGCGTCCTGAGCCGTATATTTACCACTGGCAAGGTCATGAGCCGCCTTAACCGCTTTCGGCGTCGCGGCGAGTGCCTCAGACGTGCTGTCGGTCGCGCTACTGAGTTGCACAAAGCCTTTTTCTTTCAGCGTGGCGTCAGGATGATTGCGGGACAACGCATGCTCTGCCAGTTTATCGTCGACATAATCCTGTGTCGCCATCACCGTTGTCGCGTCAATGGACAGCTCCACCGAGGCGATATTGTTGACAATAATCACCATGCGACAGGTCTGAGCACGCCCCGAGCCCTCCGCCAGTTCAGGCTTGTAGCTCTCCGCCATATTGGCAACGGCTATCAGCGTGCCCGCATCATCATACAGACCCAGCTCACGCATCCAGAAGCCGCCCACCTCGGGAGGAATGACCAGCTCAGCCACGATATAGTTTTTATTTTTGTTGTCCTGGCTGATTTTATTCAGCGCATGACGCCAGACTTCATTGATGAGCTTTACCTGCCCGACGTTCGGCTCCGGCAGTACGCCACCGCCATCCCCGACGGCCATCGCGGTAAAGTTCACCTTTTTACCACCCGGCACCGTGGCCGCCGCCAGTTTTGTAGCTCCGGCGGTGGTAATAATTGTTTTAAATTTCGTGCTCATTATTCCTCACTCATCCGGGATAAACCGTAATAATGTCGCCGTCATACACCACACCACCGACATACATATGACCGGGAATGTCCTGGATAATATTCAGGCCAATCAGGTGACGGCTGGCAGGTTTCGCATCCGCAATCAGGCGCTCCATTTCAAAATACATTTCCTCAGAAATACCGCTTTCCAGCACACCGATATCAAGCCGGAATGTGCCGGGCGGGTCGCGGGTCTCCCACCACTCCGTAACGTTGATGACATAGCCGAGCGGCTCCACCACCCGACGAACAGCACCGATAGTGCCTTTGTGGCAGTGAATAAAGTACGCATCACGGATGACGGCGCGCTTCGTTTCCTCCGGCCAGTTCTCATCCCAGCGGTCGACAGAAAACGCCCACGCCAGCCACGGCAGCAAATTAGCCGGGCAGGTGTCAGGACTCCACAGACGACGCAACGGGACGGGGGTGTTTTCGATATCCGCGCAGGCACGCGCCGCCGCCACCTCAAGCGGTGACGAGCCCACCGGCAGCAGACGGGTATCACTCATCTGAGCCCCCGATCACAATGCTGTAATCAGTGCAAAATGACGCCTGCGCACTACTGAGCACAAGGTCAGCCACCGGCGCGGCCAGCTCGACGCGCTGGACACCCTCGACATGCAGCGCGGCATAAATGGCAGACAGGCGAATGTCACGCCCGAGACGGTGCTGCGCACTGATATAGCCCTCCAGCTTTTTCACGGCAGCGGCGCGAATGGGTTCGCTTTCCGGACCGGGATAGAGATAAAGCGAGGCGGTTATCTGGTAGTCAACAATGTCGGCTGACTGCACCGTCACACGGTCTGCGACCGGCCTGACATCTTCGGCGTTAAGTGCGTTACGTACCACGGCGAGCAGCTCATCAGAGGCGACGCCGTTGTTTTCACGCGACAGCACAGAAATCGTCACACAGGCGGGTGACGGGCTGGTTACTGAGATATCTGCGACCCGCCCGTCAGCACTGCGACCATGGAACTGATAAGCGCCGACAGACCCGGCCACGCTCATTCCTTCAAATGCCTGCTGAACGCGCAGGCGGTAATCGGTGTCCGACTCCATAACGGCAGGTGTGGGCGGCAGCGTGGTCTCATCGGCAGGCGTGATAACAAGACGCCCGACGCTGAAATTTGCGCCGATATTATCGAGGTCATTACCGGCGGCATACGCCAGCATGACCGCGCGCGCCGATTCATTCACGCGCTGACGCCAGATAACCTCCCGGTAAGCGTTCTCCTGCAGTAACTTAACAATCGGCTCCGATTCAAGCGTCAGCGTGCGCGCAACCGCCTCCTGCTGTTCCTCCGGGTACAGTGAGACAAGCGTCGCTTTTCGTTCTGCCAGAATGGTTTCATAGTCCAACTCATCCACCACATCAGGCGCAGCGAGCAGGCTCAGGTCAACAATAGCCATAGTGTTTAACTCAGTGGAATGGTGATAGAAAAAGGCTGGCCTGACACCGACCGCGTGCCGGTGATATCGACATACATCGCGCCGTCATTCTCCCCGCGTTCAAAGGTGATGGTCGTCAGGCTGACACGCGGCTCCCACTTCTGGATCGCGGAATAGCACGCGGCCATAATCTGCAGGCGTAGCGCCGGGGTCTGCGGCTGGTCAATAAGCGCCGACAGCAGCGAGCCGTATTCACGACGCATCACACGCGAGCCAACCGGCGTGACCAGAATGTCGCGCACGCTCTGCCTGATATGCTCAACCTCAGAAATACTGAGCCCGGTATGACGGTTCATTCCCAGATAGCTCGTCGTCATTTTGTCCCCACCGTTCTGTCATCGCCCCGTTTCACGCCGCCGTGGTCATGGTCATCCACCTGCACGCCGTTTGATTTAAACGTACCGCCGTCGTGCTCGATGTCGCCGCTCATCTTCCCGCCCTTTTGCACCTCAAGCGTGGCCGTGGTCAGTTTGTTGGTACAGACCACCTCGGGGGTATCGAGCGTGATGCGGGTGGACGCTTTGACCAGTACCAGCGGCACAGTTGCGGTAATGGCGTCCGACGCGGTGACGTCAGCGGTTTTGATACCACTCACCGTGAGTGACCCACTTTCAGGCTCATACTCAATAACCGCTCCGTCAGGAAAGGAAACGTGAAAAGCATCAGGCGAGGCCGACGGCGCGGGATGGTCATCAGAGAAAATGCCGGGCAGCACAAAGGCGGTGTCGAGCTCGCCGCCAATGGCAAGAATCAGCACCTGCTCGCCAACCGAGGGAGCCCACCAGACGCGCGAGCGACCGGCGCGGCAGCTCAGCCAGTTTAACCAGGTGGTTTGCATCCCACCGGTCTGGACACGGCAGAGCCCCTCATCGGGATTGACTGCAGTCACAATGCCGGTGCGGATAAGGTTTCGGATAGCGCGGGCGATATCCTGAATGGAATTTAAAGTATTCATGGGGAAAGGATGCCGCCGGGCAAGGCCAGCGGCAATCAGGCTGGGTTTTGTCGTGGGTGAAACAACAAACGTTAACAGTTAGTCTGAACATTAGATGAGTTTAACAGTGGTCGTGTTTGACTATGACATTTTGAAAAATAAGCGCCACCAGTACCATTCATGATACTTTCATGCGGCGCCTATAAGTGCATAGTCAACAAAAAGATCCAATGAACCCCTTGATTTATCAGCAAGAAATAAATATAACGTCTTTCATAAAAGCAAGCCCCATTTAAAACGAGGGACAACATGAAGGATAGCGACATTATTGCAAGCATTGGTGCAATAGTTTCTTTCTTTGCATTGATTATTTCACTTAAAAGTTTCTTTGTGGCCAAAAAGTCACTAAACATAGCAGCGATTCAACACGACCAAAGAAGCTTAGGTATAAATTTATATTACATCGATGCTTACAAATGGAAAAAAGACAGAGAGACTTACATTTCCTTCGCTTTGAGGTTTACTAACCTGAGCACTCTAAATGATACCATTTCAAAGATAGAGTTGCATATTGAATTCCGGGATAAGAAGAATGCAACTGGGAAAGTGAAGATCGAACCCAACACATTAGTGACTCCAATTAATTTAAAAAATCACACCGACATTATCAAGCAACCACTAAATCTTTCCGAGAAATCTGCTAAATCCGGATGGATCACATTTAAGCTACCAGAATTAATAACAAATGAGCTGACGATAGATTTATATCGAGTTATAGCGGAATCGATTGATAAAAAAACGATATCCATCGAAACGCACATCATCAATGAGGTTTAGAATGAAAAACAAAATCGCAATAAGAAGAGATGATTACTTGAACCTTGTTGGAGATGGTGCCATCGCAAACGCCAAGACAGCCGATGGAAGACTAATACCCGTTATAATATTAGATACAAGAGAGAAAAAACAACTTGAATATTTAGTTAAAATGCACGAACAAATAGATACCGGCGATGTCAGTTCCATCTGGTCTATAACACGTTTTAATCATGAACAAGTGAACTTAGTTTTGTTTTTCAAAACCCCTATGGAGTTCAAAGTAGCCATTTCACTTCAATCATTGAAACACTCCCCCATCATTGAAGGGATACGTATATCTAAAGCTGTTTATATACAACCTGGCAAACCCGGAGACAGAGTTAGCGATGATATTAATGCACCTAAAATTCTAGTTGAAATCCCTGCAAAGACCACTTTCGAAAAATGGGATGAGATTTTTGAAAAAATGGTAATAAAAAAACTAAAAAAAGAGGGGCTTCGTGGTAAAAATTTAAAAGAGGCAGCGCGTGAACACATTTTATTAATAAAAGACATTTGGGGAAGAAGATTAAAATAGAAAATACAATCAGCAAAAGACTAGGTAAACACATCTAAGTTTACCTAGTCTTTTAAAATTAGACATTTAAAAATAAATAATTACTTGTAACTCATATCAATCCATAGAGACTCCATTTAAATGCTTAATGACCAGTTCCTCAACGAACTGTTTATCGTCCTGACTAAACCCAAGTAACTGACGTTCCGGGTATTGCACGTCCTGAACATGAAGGTTAGGCCGATCTTTGAGTCCGAGCTGATGAATCTGCGCAATACGTTGCACCTTGCCTGTAAACTCCACCACAGCAGCATCATTGCGGCCACTGGCTTTCATGTAGCGACTCGTTCGCAGCTTCTGAAACATCGCCCGTTTTATTCGCCCTTTTTTTGCCCTGAGCGGCTGACGCTTTCGCGCCTGATACGGCGTGCCATCAGGTGCTTTTTGTTGTTTGATACGTTGCTGTTGCGATCTGCGCAGCTCCTTCGCAATTTCAGCGGCCAGCTTACGACGAGACACCGGTGCTAATGCTCCGATAAGCCCTGCCACTTGGTTATCAAAAGGCGTTAATTCACTCATTCCACTTACTCACCAGCTCACCATTGATATAGAGCTCGGTCGGACGGGGGACAGGCTCCGGCAGGGGTGGCTCCGGGGCATAGCTGACGTGTAATGCGCCGTTTTCCTCCCGGACAAGGGTGCGCTCAGTCAGTTGCAGGCTGATACTGATATCGACATTATCCCCGTCGTTTAAATCCATCTGGAATCGATAGCCCTTTTTGCGCCCCTCATCGAGCGTGCAGATATCCGGCTGGTTTTCTCGCAGCCACGCCGCCACCGGCACAAAAATCAAGTCTGGGTCGCCGACAAAGTCACACACGATCACATTTAGCGTGTATTTCTTTTCATGGGACAGCGAAGCCGCGAGACGCGCATCGATATTCCCCTCATCGGCAAAGATACGCATCATCTCGGGGTTATTCAGGAGCTGCGGGACGGCGTCATTCAGCGCTTTGCGCAGGCTTTTCATTTTCTGCATCGATTTTATCCTGACAGTCTTTGATGGTTTCGACCTTAATCGCACAGGCGGTGAGCGCGTGCTCCAGCCTGCGAATATCGGCACTCAGATCACCGTTATTGACGGGGTCGCTTCCCGGCATCGGGCAGAAGCTCACCTTCGGGCAGGCGTTGTAAACAACGGGCGGCCGAGGCGCAGCCTGTTCGGATGTGCAACCGGCGCACAGCATCAGGCAGCTTATCGCTGTACCAGCGGCGTAACGTCTCGTTTTCATTCATCAGCCTCGTTATGGTTTCTTCCCGTCTTGCCGCCTGCTCACCGGCAACGGCCAGCTCATCTCCGAGTCTGACCTGCGCATCCTCATTCGCCCTGGCGATTCGCTGCGATACGGCAAGCTGATTTTTCAGCATGCCAATCGTCGTCTTTTGCGCACTGGCGACGCGATTCGCTTTCTCAAATGACCGGGATAAGTTTTCATTTTCATGTCGCTGCCACAGCAACCCGGCCAGCGCAGCAACCAGAAGGATCACAATGAATCTGGACACATCCCCTCCCCCTCGATGCGCTGACGGTAAGCAGTGCGCACAGCGTTAAGCACCAGAACACAAATCAGATACAGCAGCGCTGTAAACACCCATCGCGCGCCGACCAGACAGGAAAAAACGCCAGCAAAAATAAGCAGCGACCAGAAGCGGCGCAGCGGGGAAGGTTTACGACAAAACACAAAACGGAAAATCTTCATTAACGCATCATTCAGCGGGATACCCTTTTGCCGGTTTCCCTGCCAGTGCTCATAGGCAACCACACCGGCGAGGCTGGCAGCAATGCAGACCACACAGCCAAACAGCGCCCATACGGCAACGAAATTGACCGCCACGCTCTGCGGGTTCGTCAGCCCCATAAACAGCATCAGCGTCAGCAGGAAATCAAAAATCAGTGAGGTAATGTGCTGTTTCATTGAGTAACTCCTTTCATGCAATACGCCAGCTCCCGCGCGCGGCGGTTCTCCAGCCCTTTATTTTTTGTGCCGTTGACATACACCCAGCGGGTGAGCTGGTTGCACGCCTGCCACCACTGGTAACGTTTGATAAACGAGACCAGCGTCGACCGACAGGCCGCACCGGTTCCGACGTTAAACGCAAAACTGACCAGCGAGTCATAGACGCGCGGTGGCATATCCACCGGCACACAGACCGCGAGCCGTTGCTCGACGTTGAGCACATCTGCAACGAGATTCTCCGCCGCCTGTCGCTCTGTGAGATCCCCTTTCGGGACCACACCGGCAGTGTGGCCGATGCCCGACGTCCACACTCCCGCGCTGCACTGGTAAGGTGTCAGGCGACATCCTTCGAGGTCGGCAATCAGTGCCAGCCCCTCGGGCGAGGTGTTAAGCAGACGAAAATCAGGCACCAGTGCCGCCAGCACCAGCACGGCGGCCACACTGCAGCGTTTAATGATTGAGCTCACGGGCAGCCTCCTTATCGAGTCCGAGTGAGGTCAGGTAGCGGTAGGTTTTACGCTTAAACCAGTAATTCGTCAGCGCGGTAAAAATGGCGCAGGCACTCCCCACATAGAGCGCCAGCTTTTCAGGGGACATTGCCCCGAAATACGCCAGCCCCACGGCCAGCCAGTAAGCGATAAACGTCGTGATTTTTTCCACACTCAGTCCCATAAATTCACCGTTTCGGTTTTCGGGGCGCTGTCGGTTTCGGGCAGTTCGATTGCCATGCCGTGCGGCAGAATAACGCCCAGCTCTGACAGACCCGGATTCGCCTGCAGCACCGTTTCAACGACGCCCTCAGTGCGCCCGTAATACCTGGCGCAAATCGCATCGAGGGTGTCACCCTGCATCGCCCTGACCTTCATCAGATTTGGCCGACAATACAGCGCGGCTTGTCCTGAATACGCGCCACAGACCAGCGCATATCCCGCCACAGCTCATCGATAACCGCCTCGGTGCTTTCCGCTTTGCGGTCGCCTTTCGCCGTCGCATCGATGCCGCGATAACGCTCAAACAGCGTGGCGCAGGTCATGGCGCAGACGGCGCGGAAATAGTGGAAACAGCGCACGCTTTCGCCATCGATATCATCGGCAGGCACATCAGCCAGCGTTTCATGCCCTGCGGCCATCTGCTCAACCCGCCACAGAGCAAGCTCCGCATTGGTTTCAGCCATACCGGCTTTAATCGCATCATTCAGGCGCAGCGCGGAAACGGTCTGCTCCAGACGCATCAGCTCGCGCACACGCTTCGGATCCACATCAGGGAAAAAGAAAGTGTTTTTTATTACCGACTCGCTCACGTCCGGTGGTGGTATCACCACGCCCGGCACATCCTGCGGCTCTTTTTTTGGCTCAATAATCACTGTCGTCATGACAACCTCGGGTAATGGGTGGGCGGTGGACGCCGGTCGCAGTAAGGGCAATCAATACCCGCATTGACCAGCGTGCCGCCCGGCTCGGGGAGCGCTCTTTTAACCTGCGGTTTTTGCCGCTTTCGGAGGACGCCCGCGCCCTGCCGCCGGTTTGGCGGCAGGTTTGCACGTGCGCGGTTTATTCTGTTTTGGTGCGGGTTCTGCTTTGGGTTTCAGCGCGCGCTCGAGCTGTTCAATATCCTTTTTCACACCGACAGTTCGCTCTAACTGGATCGCACGCTGCAGGTGCGCCAGCGCGTCAGTCAGACGGCCAGCCTCACGCAGCACGTAGCCGGTAATTTTGTGCAGCTTCGCGCGCACGATATCCGGCATGTCTGCACGTTCGGTCAGTGCGATGGTGTCGAGCAGGAGCGACAGCCCGACAGGCTGTTTCGCATCGAGCAGGCGCTGCGCTGACAGGGCGACCTCTTCGGCCAGTAAATACGGCGTGGTGCGCCGGTGGCCGCCGGTCGGCATGGTCAGGCCATAGGTCATCGCATAGCGGGCAATCTCCAGCGCACCGGCGATATCATCCGCATCGAGGCGCCACAGCATGACGGTCATGACAATGTCATCCTGCGCCCCTTTTCCGGCGCTGAGGACACCCGACACCCACGGCATATAGAACGGCAGCAGTTCACGCTTTTTGTCTGCCTTGCGTTCATTGGAGCGGATTTGTTTTAACGTGCGACAGTCTGCGGCCAACTTGACGAGCATCTGCTCATAGGCAGTTGCATTGCGCAGCGGAGCAGCAGCCCGCCGCGCAGTCTCAGAGGCCGAGACCCGCATCATGTGACGCGCTGCGGGACTCGTCATGGCTTATTCCCCGCTTTCCGGTGCGGCAGGTGCAGTGAAGTCACCGAGGTTGATGTTTTCAATCAGGCAACCGGCGGCGTAAGCCTCGACCACATAGTCAATATTCATTGACTCGTAGTTTTCGACACGGTCCTTTTTCGGCTCCTCGATGATGGCGCGGCGGTGTGCATCATCCATGAAGTAAATCGACAGGTTATCGAGGCGAGTCACCATCAGGGCATTCGCCGGGAAGTACGGCACGCGCACAGCAGGCAAGTTGCCGATACGCTTCTGGCTGATGATGATGTCAGCGGCCAGCGTTTCGCTGTTTTCCTGCGCCTTGTTAACCAGCGGGAAATATTTATCCGCCATCAGCTTACGGCCAGTGATAACGACGAGCTCCGGGTCATCCTGATAAATCTCATCAATCAGGTTGGTGGTCGAATCCATCACCAGCGCATCGAGGTTTTCATAGTCACCGTTTTTACCCACGCGGATCACATCGGAAATAACATTACCCTCATCATCAGTGACTTTCGACATCACACGCGCTGCAGCTTCATTGCGGTATTTCTGCAGCCAGCCCACCGCGACATCCTGCAGCATCGGGTTCGTTTTGCGGTTGGAGGTCTCCGCGCGGGTGATACCGTTGAAACCGGCCATGATGAAATCGAGCGACTGACGCTTGATAATCGCGTCACGGATACGGGTCTGAAAGTCCTGGAAACGCGCCCACAGGTCGAGCTGTTTGTAACGAATATGGAAATCAAAGTTGATTTGCGCGCATTCGTATTTGTTGGATTCGAGCGCAGTGAAATCAGCAGTCTTACGCTCGTCATCGGCGGCGGTGTCCGTGGTGCTCGCAATCGTGCCGTTGACGCCAACCCCTACCTTTTCGCCTTTCAGCTCGTCGACCGGCACGATATTAATTTTGGTCAGAAACGCGGATGACGCCTGCAAGGTGGTCATCAGGGTCTGCGTCACGGACGGCTCAACGGTGAATTTTTTTGCCACGTCGTCGGTGTCGACGCCGTTCAGCTCCGCCACGCGGGACAGGTAAGCATTGAATTTAAAGCGGGTATCTTTACGCATTGTTATTCCTGTTTTTCTAAAAAGGGGCATCAGGCCGAGCGACACGCACCCGGCAGGTCTGTCAGCAGTTGGTCAGCAGCTCGTCACCCGCCCCGCCTTTCGATTTCTCGCGGCGCGGCTGGCGATAGCTTTCGGTGTTATCGAGGGAGCTTTTCAGGGCGTTAAGCGCCTGCGCGCTTTGCGTGGTCTGGCTGGTCACGTCCTGCTTTAGCTGTGCAAAGGCGGTTTCCAGCTCAGTGACGCGCGTTTCGGTGGCGGTCAGGTTGGTCTGTACCTGCTCAGAGACGGCGGTCACCGCTTCATGCACATCAGCAAGACGGGCGTCATCGCTGACCTGTTTGCGGCTGAAAATCGATTTGACCTTATCGGTCAGGCTGTTGAGCATGGAGTCGGGAACATCCTCGAATTCCAGCTCAGCAAGGGAGGCCACCGAGAAGAGGTCGCCCGGCTGGTCTTTTTTACCGGCGAGCGGGTTCTGCGCAGCACGGCTGCAGAATTCGAGATATTCCGTACCGAGGCTTGCCGGGTCATCGGTTACAGCAAGGCCAACGAGATAACATTTACCGGTGTTGGAGAAATTCGGGCGAATTTCCATCGAGGTGTAAACCTTCTGACCGGCACGCACCATGCTCATCAGTTCATCAAGCGGTGCAATCTTGCCAAACAGCGCTTTTTTGCCGTTCAGCGCAGAGTCATCACTGATGATTTCCGCTTTCACTTCGGTCACGTCGCCATAGCGTTTAAACGGACTGTCAGGCCAGAGGCTTTTGATGTGTTCGAGGTTAATACGGCAACCGTAGACGCGCGGGTCAAAGGTATCCGCCATGTCCTGAATGTCATCGCCGTTAATGACACGGCCATCGCAGGTGTCACCCTCGACGCCGATGCGAAACCATTTAGAAACTTTCTTTGCCATTGTTCAGGTGTCCTGATGTTGGGTTTTCGGTTCGGGTGTAGTTTCCCGACTCCGCCCCGCATCAGCCACCGCTTGCAGACGTGAGATCCCTGATACAACAGGGGGTTAGCGATAATGCCCCGCTATTTCCTTAGCCTTGCCCCGTATTCACTGACACGAGGCAACCATGACCATTTCGACTGACCTCTCCCTTTTGCACGACCCACGACGACAGGCGCGCCTGCTGTTCTGGCAGGGGTTTTCCGTGCCACAAATCGCCGACACGCTGCAGGTCAAGCGCCCGACCGTGCAGAGCTGGAAACAGCGTGACGGGTGGGAGGAAACCGCCCCGCTTAACCGCGTGGAATCCACGCTTGAAGCGCGCCTGATTCAGCTTTATGCAAAGCCTGACCTCACGCCGCATGACTTCAAAGTCGCTGACTTTCTGTCACGCCAGATGGAACGGCTCGCGCGCGTCAGCCGCTACGGCCAGACCGGAAACGAGGCAGATTTAAATCCCAACATTGCCAGCCGCAACAAGGGTGAACGCCGCAAGCCAAAACGGAATTTTTTCAGCGATGAGGCTATCGAAAAACTCGAAGAGATTTTCTTCAGGCAGTCATTCGACTATCAGCGCCACTGGCACAAAGCCGGTATCGAGCACCGTATTCGCCACATCCTCAAATCGCGCCAGATTGGCGCCACGTTTTACTTTGCCCGCGAGTCATTGCTGCGCGCCCTGAAAACCGGGCAAAACCAGATATTTTTGTCGGCCAGTAAGACGCAGGCTTACGTGTTCCGAAAGTACATCATCGCCTTTGCGCGCATGGTCGAGGTCGACCTGTCAGGCGACCCGATTGTCATCGGCAACAACGGCGCAGAGCTGATTTTTCTCGGGACCAATTCCAACACGGCGCAGAGTCATAACGGCGACCTGTATGTCGATGAAATCTTCTGGATCCCCAACTTTCAGAGACTGCGTAAAGTCGCCTCAGGGATGGCGTCACAGTCCCACCTGCGCACCACCTACTTTTCAACGCCCTCGACGCTGGCACATGGCGCATATCCATTCTGGTCAGGTGAGCTGTTTAACCGGGGACGCGGCAGCGCCGCCGAGCGTGTCGACATCGATATCAGTCATAAGGCGCTGGCCGGGGGCGTGCTGTGCCCGGACGGCCAGTGGCGGCAGATTGTTACCATCGAGGACGCGCTCGCCGGGGGATGCACGCTGTTTAATCTGGATCAACTGAAACAGGAAAACAGCGCCGACGATTTCCGCAACCTCTTCATGTGTGAGTTTGTCGACGACAAGGCATCGGTATTCCCGTTCGAGGAGCTGCAGCGCTGCATGGTCGATGCGATGGAAGAATGGGAGGACTTTGAGCCGTTTTCTGACCGTCCGTTTAACTGGCGTCCGGTGTGGATTGGCTATGACCCGTCACACACCGGCGACAGCGCAGGCTGTGCAGTACTGGCTCCACCACTGGTTGCCGGTGGCAAGTTCCGCATCCTTGAGCGTCACCAGTGGAAAGGCATGGATTTTGCGACACAGGCCGAGGCCATCCGCGAGCTGACCGAAAAATACTGCGTCGAGTATATCGGCATCGATGCGACCGGCATCGGCCAGGGCGTTTACCAGCTCGTGCGCTCGTTCTTCCCGGCGGCGCGCGCCATTCGCTACACGCCGGAAATGAAAACCGCGATGGTACTGAAAGCGAAAGACACCATCAGACGCGGGTGTCTGGAATACGACGCCGGGGCAACTGACATCACACAGTCATTTATGGCTATCCGTAAAACCATGACCAGCAGCGGGCGCAGCTCCACCTATGAGGCCAGCCGCAGCGAAGAGGCCAGCCACGCGGATATCGCATGGGCCACCATGCACGCCCTGTTAAACGAGCCACTTTCCGCCGGTAGCGGCATGCATTCAACGTCAATTCTGGATATTAACTGACATGAAAAAACATCAGAAGAAACCCGCCACAACGACCGCCAGCGCACCGCAAAAAATGGAGGCGTTCACCTTTGGTGAACCTTCCGCCGTACTGGATCGCCGCGATATCCTCGATTATGTCGAGTGCATCAATAACGGGAAGTGGTACGAGCCGCCGGTCAACTTCTCAGGTCTGGCAAAAAGCCTGCGCGCCGCCGTGCATCACAGCTCGCCGATTTACGTGAAACGAAATATTCTGACGAGCACCTACATCCCACACCCGCTCCTGTCGCGTCAGGATTTCAGCCGCCTCGTGCTGGATTATCTGGTCTTTGCCAACGGCTATCTTGAGAAGCGCATGAGCGTTACCGGCCAGCTTTTAAAACTGGAAACATCACCGGCAAAATACACCCGCCGGGGTGTCGAGGAAGGTGTTTACTGGTACATATCGAGCTTTAACAACCCTCACCCGTTCGCGCCCGGCTCGGTATTTCACCTGCTGGAGCCTGACATCAATCAGGAGCTGTACGGCATGCCGGAATACCTGAGCGCACTCAATTCCGCCTGGCTGAATGAATCCGCCACCCTATTTCGTCGCAAGTATTACCAGAATGGCGCGCACGCGGGTTACATCATGTACGTCACCGACGCGGCACAAAGCAGCACCGACGTCGAGTCGCTGCGTTCTGCAATGCGCGATTCAAAGGGACTCGGGAATTTTAAAAACCTGTTTTTCTATGCGCCCAACGGGAAACCGGATGGCATCAAGATAGTGCCGCTGAGTGAGGTCGCCACGAAAGATGACTTTTTCAATATCAAAAAGGTGAGCGCCGCTGACCTGCTCGATGCGCACCGCGTACCGTTCCAGCTCATGGGCGGCAAGCCGGAAAATATTGGTTCAATGGGAGATGTTGAGAAGGTGGCACGGGTGTTTGTACGTAATGAGCTGACCCCACTGCAGGAGCGCTTTAAAGAGATTAACGACTGGCTCGGGATGGAGGTGATCAAATTCAAAGAGTACGCTCTCGACACCCCTGAATGATTACAATCAAGTCGCCACCTTGGCGGCTTGTTTATCATGATCGTCTATTCTTGATAACTGATAACCAATTACTATCAGTGGATTCTACAGGCTAAACATACAAAGTGATTAAGGCTGACAAATTGAAATTTCCCATGCTGTGTTTAATTTTTTGTGCTTCTGTTTCTGAGGCTCATGCAGAATACAATCTGGCGCCAGTACGTACTCAGGCGATTTGCGCAAGTGTTCTGAATCGCTTAGGAGTAAATGGCGATCCAAAAAAATTTGATGTCATTGCAAAAAACAATGTTACGGCTTACATCAAATACCGCAACTCACATGATTATGATGGCTACCAATACACTCCTGAAATACTCGCTGAAGACTATGCGTACTTTTTCCAAGAGTCGACGCAGGATCACGCTGCAGGAATGCAACAAGAAGTTAAAAGCAGCAATCTGGAGGAAGACTATGCTTGGGTTGCAGTACTAAAGCAACAATGGGATGGTTTAAGCTGCGAACAATTTGTTGACTTTAAAGGATAATCCGTCAATCAAGCCGCCATCCGGGCGGCTTATTCGTATCCACCACCATGACGCACCTGATGCGTTGTAACCCCATGCTCACAACTTAGCACCAACTAACCGACAAGCAAGCCGGTTGTGCCGTCACGACGCCCACGGACGCATAAAATTAAATGCTGTCACCATGTCTGGCGCGCAGTGCTATCCCCGCCTCGCCTGCCCGCTTAACATATCGCTTTTAATGCAGTTGCATGGTCACTACGAATCCGCGCCATCACTGGCGGCGTTAGGATAAAAAAAGTATATCCGACACATGCAAAATAAGGCGACCACTGCATGTGAAAAGATAAAAGTCAAAATACCTTAATTAGCTTTCATTAATCAGTTAGATAAGGTTCAACTTTATCCTCCCACACACTAAATAAAGGCAAACAAGTTAAATGAAAGATAAATAGGCAGGCAAAAATTGATGTTGGTAGGTAGCAATGGTTTATAGTATACCTACCGTGAGCCATCAGGTGCCTAATTGAAACTCCACCTTTCATATTAAACAATAAGTCCATAACCAAAACACGATCCGCTCCAAAAACATCTTCCATTTCTTTTCTAGAATTTGTAAGCATTTGAGAAAGACTCGTAGCTTCCTCAAGAAGCATCGGATCTATTTTCGTTGTTTCTTTATTCCTTGATTCTAAAACCCACCTCACTGAGTTTTCCAACTGAGGCAATAATAAATAACAGGCAGACATATAATCACCCTGCCAAAGTTTATAAAAACCCAAAGAAAATATTTCCGCATATCCAGGCGGAATAAAGCAACTCTGATGTGATATTGGGTCAAATGTATTTTCATTTAATGAGTATCTAGATAATACACTTCTCCTAACAACTTCAAACTCACCATGAACATACACCTGATGCTCAATATGACTAGTTCTCAAATAATGTGCACAGGCATCATCTAAAGTTATATCTCCTACTGGATCTAAAGGAGGGCGCCTTGCTACAACACGTCCCCTTTCATCATAAATACTTGTTCCAGCCAAACTAAAAGAAACATATCTTTTAGCATCAGAACGAGCTCTCTCTATAATTTCACTTGCACTAACAATCTTAAATCTAGCGATTAAAATTCTAATTGTTGCAGAGAGATTTGATTTTCTATAAATATGTTCTACCTCCGCGACAACATCACTGAGATCCATTGGCGCTGTAAAGGCATGCATTTCATCATTAATTAGGTCTCGAATGGAATCTAATTCCATTCTAATTTCTTTAACCTTTTCACTCATTCCACCGATTGCCCTAAACTCACCAAGAGCAACTCTTAACCAATGCGCCTTCAACATGGAAGATGAAGCCTGTTTAAATTGAGTCAACGTTACTTCTGATGCTTTAATTTTACATATTCTTCCTTGCTCTGCCACATCATTTTTAATATATAACTCAGCCGCAAAATAAAACAATTTTTTAACAGCATCAAAGTAAGAAGCATCACAATGCTCATCTGCTATATGTTCTGCATTCTCAGCCAATTGCAAATCACTTAACAACTTATTTTTATAAAGAATCTCAGAAATCCTTAACACACCGGTGAAAATACCAGAGTCTATCAGTGCATTATATAACCTAAGTGCAGATTCAACTATCATTCCTTGAAGTTGTTTTTTCCTGCTAATGAGCATGCGCGCTATTGACATGCCTCTTTCCAAGTTGTCGATAACATCAAAAATATGGATAGCTTCTGATTCTTTTTTTTCCAAAAATACATCACAGGCATCATTGACCATTTGAGAATATGCCTCAACTGCTTTATTAGCGGAGTCTATATCCTTACGGTTATTCATCCATAAAACATCACACACCCTTGATATAACGTAATAGTTGTCAGTATACTCTTTAATACAAGCCAATATGGTTGAAAACTCCTCCTTATAATCAGAAGGTCTATAACCTCGCTTAGGATAGAGGATTATTTTGGGCTCAAAACCAATAATATCACCCGTTCTTGAAAAGCTAAAATTGAACAATGACCGCAAAAAATAACAAAGCCTCCAAGAACTTATATCATTCACCGACTTATAAACCGGCAACAATTGAATAAAATAAGACTCCATTTCAAAATGAGAATGACTCCTAGGAGGAGTCAAAATACTATTGTATTCACTTTTCTCAAAATCATCTGCTGAAATTGAAAAAACCTCAAACTCGCTCATCCTTCATCCTTAAAACACTCAATGAACAACAATTACATTAAACAATACCAAACCGCAAACAAAAATCAAATACAGAAAAATTTTTACGGTTGAGATTCACCACATTTATGATAAAGATGTTTAATGTTTACAGAATAACATTACCACATTATGACTATATCATTTTTGATATTCTCCTAAAAAATCGGGCCAAGACTCATGAGTATGGTAAGAATATATCAGTCCTCCATAGTTTATTGTTGCCCCACGGGCTAATACCTCGATCTCCCATCGTTCCGGCGCAATACCATGGTGTGCGAGGTCAAACCTGATGCGTTGCATTTGGTCCCGTTGTGATTTGGTCAGGCGTCCTGATGGTGCTAATTCATCCTGTTTTAGCGATATCCCATTTCTTTGTTGCCAGCTCTGCGGTTTAGCCCCCACCTTTAACGCTTTCCTAAGCACCGTCACAACTTCGGGGTCATTCCATGCAATAACACCTTCATCAATCAGATTTAACACCGCTGCGGCTTGCTCAGACGGTGTAGATGCCATAACTGGTTCACCGCCTTCTGTAAGCTTTCCACAGTTATTGACAGGACTCCGAGGCGCGGCAGAGCCGCTTTTTAAGGTCAAAGGCTCAACGGCCAAAACCTTTGGAACAATGCGCCACTCTTCGGATCGCGTTACACGGATATGACCAGTGCCGAGGTGAGGGGCATAAATGCCGACCACTCTCTCGATATCTTCCTCATATTCGTTGACTTCATCAGTCACCTTACGGGCGACCCTGACGGCCTGCGCATCACGCGGCATGTTTGCCCCACCCTGCGCGATGATATACAGGTCAAATTCGCCTTCATCAGCAGCAGCCCGGACAGCCTCGACCCGGTCGTCAAATTCACTGGCGATACTCACGCCGCGTGGCAGCTTGCGCAGTTCACGGTAAGCGCCCATTGTCGGCAGGCCAATTGGTTTAAACTGCGGGATGCGCCATGTAGACGCCCATGCAGTCACAGCTGCAGCCGTATCTTTCAGAGGCTTGCCGGTGTCGTGGTCAAGCTGGCCGTCGAGTGCGTAGCCGTCGATATTTTTGGCAATGTATTTAGCAATATAACCCGCCGCACCGCCCTGATTAAGATGACGTGACTCAAAGCGCTGCTTTGCCGCGCCCTTTTCGTGCCCGTCCTCTTTGAGGGCATAACGACGCATAATTTCGTTAATGGCTTTACGTTGACTGGGTTTGCAAAACAGCATCATGTGCCAGTGTGGCGTCCCGTCGTGGTGCGGTTCGACGACACGCATCCCGTAAACCTCTAAATCGTTATCTTTGAAAGCGGTGCGGATCAGGCTCCAGATTCGGCAGAGATAGCGCTGGCCGTCTTTGGGGGTAAATGCGGTTTCATTCCAGCCGTGATTGAGCTGCACAGTTTTGTTTTCACCTTTGCCGACCTGTCGGGTCGGGTGATACTTCGATGGCGTGGTCAGCGTGATAAACATCCCCACGTCACCAACGCTGGCCGCGTAGCGCTCAATCCCAGCGATAGTGTTCATCAGTTCCATACGCCGTATTTCAGGGTTAGAAATACTCCCCATGACCTTACTGATGAGGTCGATACGTTCGCCGGTGACTTTGTTTTCCAACTCGCAGGATTTTAGGTATTCGAGATTAGCCTGGCGACGCGCGTGCACATCGCGGATCGCCATTTTGCTTGCGTAAGGTGAGCGGTCTTTGTTGACCTCACCAGCCGCGATGAGCAGCGCCTCGCGCCAGCGCATCCGCTGCGCCTTGAGCTGGCTGACCCACCACTCATCTTTTATCAGACGGGAAATAGCAGAAAATGCCATGCGGATCGTCATCTGACCCTTACAGTATTTTTTCCAGTACATCGGGGTGAAGTTAAAAGCGCGAGCAATACCGGCCACCTGACCGTATAAATGCGCCTGCGCCTCATCGGTGAATAAAGTTTCTTTCCCGCCGTGCGCCTCCTCCCATGCGTCGCTTAACTCTTCGTATTTGCTCCAGAGTTGGGAAGCAATTCTGGCCGCAAATTTTCTTAGCTCTTTGTCATTCATATCCGGCAGGCGTGCATACTCGTCACGCTCGGACAAAAAACCAACTGAGGCGGATTCATTCATCCCGCACATTTCATTAACACGCTCAAGACGCGGCAGCAGCTTGCGCTCAAACGTGTTTTTGAGGAAATACAGCCCACCCAAAGGGCTCTTTGTGCGGCGGATGAAGTTATAACGCGAGGTAAACAGCGTTTGCAGGAAAAACGGCAGGCGATCAATCCGGTTTAAAACACCTTGCACCTGACGGAGTTCGGCACGTGTAAGGGGTCTGTCGCGGCCAACAGCCTCGCGGGATTTATTCCACGGATAAGCACCGACAAAACTATCACCGGTGCTCTTAGAAATTGGCGGGGGTGGTGAAGGAGCTACGCGGCCACGAGTCATAATCGTCATGACTCGCACCCCGTATTAATTAAACAACACTCTGAAGCAGCATCAAGAAACGCTTCTACAAATTTAGCTGCAGCTTGCGGGACTATTGCGTTACCAAAACCGCGCAGTCGCTCCACCCTTGCGGATAACCCATCAAGAGTCTCGCCATAACCGGCAGGTAGCATTCTAACTTGACCATCTGCTCCTTCGTCGGGTCTCCATTCAGACCAAAAGTGTGAAGCCACATCTGGCGATAAAGAGTGTCGTTTCTCATCCTTCCATCCTTTCTGTAAAAAGACTTGCTCAGATTCCCTGTATCCTTGCCAGCTCGTGCTGTTACAGTCGCCCAGGGTCGCACCAAAGCAAATTCGCTCTCTTTTGTGGTACGCGCCGTCGATTGCAGCAGGCAAAACTGCCGCTGCGCAGGCGTAGTTTTCTTTTTCCAGCTCAACGAATAAATCATCGAGCCAGAATTTGTTAATTGCCGCTCTAACTTGCTCTCCAAACAAGACTGGAGGACGACACTCAATGATGAGCCGGGCGAAAGTCGGCGAGAGGTGTCGGGGGTCGTTTTGAGCGAGTTGTTTTCCGGCTGTGCTGAATGGCTGACAAGGTGGGCTTCCGGTCCAGCAATGGAAAGTGTCTGGCACACCAGCGAGGCGCAAAGCGTATGACCATCCGCCGATTCCGGCGAAGAAATGGCACTGCTTAAATCCTTTAAGGTCTGATGGGGTAACATCGGTAATACTCCTGTCATCAACGATTCCATGCGCAATTAACCCCGCATCGATAAGATTGCGAAGCCATTGCACAGCAAAAGGGTCATATTCGTTGTAATAAGCTGTCACTGGTTTGCACCGCCAGCCATGAAAGCATCGAGACACTGCTGACCCAATTGCTCAACTTGCACGTTTAAATCTGCAAAGCAGCGCGCGTCACCTGTCAGGATGCCGTGTAATAACAGACCAGATACGAGCTTGGAAATTGTTGGATAATAACCAATAACACCGAGCCACTCTTTACCGGCGCTCTTTCCTGATTTTGCGGTTTTCTTTTCCTGCAAAATAAATTGAAACTTGTCACTAGTGACGACGAAACGGTCGCCCACCTCAATATAAATTGGCATTATTTACCACCTTTCCGATTTAATTTTTTTAGCTCACACGCGCAATATGTAGATTGTTCAGCCATGAATTTTATTAATTCATCCGCCGTGGTTATTTTCTTGCGATAAATAGCACGTTTGACAATTAGGTCGACAACATCAGAAAACAGATTTAACTCATTCGAATAAATAGCGATAACTGACCCAACCATCAAGCCAGACTCTTTATCACTTTTGAGGTCAGACAGAGATAAATCACCATTTTTGAGAACGGCAACTTTTAACCAGCCATTGAGAATCACAGATTTCAGCACAGACATTAAACAGCCTCCCCACGGGCGAGACCTGCGTTATGAAGTACCGTTGATTCCTGGCTGAGTAACTCGACAATCTCAACACGCCCCAACTCCTGCGTAACGATATGTTGAATCAGTTTATCCAGATGAGATGAGAATATAGCCGCCGCGTCGGCCTGCGCTTCTGCTCTAGCCTGCTGAAGCAATAAAGAAAAATTGCTGCTTTGTTTTTCCGTTCCTGTAAGCATGCCTTTCTCCAGACAAAAAGAAGTCCCGCACAATCAAGTGCGTTTAAAATTTAGATTATTTAATTAATGCAAATATTGCTCAGGCTTTACCGATGTTAATATCGTCGGCGCATACTCAAACAGGCCAAATAATTCACGTAAAGCACGAAATAACTTTTCACGCCAATAACAAGACTCTTCATTAACACGCCAGTAAGGTTGATTAAACTCGACCTCACTCAATCCTGCATGTAAAAACAAAGACCGCCGTTGGCTAACCGTTAGAAAACTAATATATGCAGACTCACTTGAGCCAACCTGACGACGTTTAGAAAATGCAGCACGCAATTCATCGATAGCACATACCAGACGCTCCCGGTCTACGTCATTCATTTCTTCGAGACGCATCGTTGCGTGACGCTGTTTTAACTGTGCGTGGAAGCAAACAGTCAGCCGTTCACGTTCCATCATTTGATTGTAAAAATCACAGCTATCCTGCCAGCGGGGCGCTGCAAGATATTTACCAATCAGACTACGCAATCCTTCTGGCTGTTTGTCCACAATGGCAAGGGTCATAACCGTCATAACGATACCCCTCTGGATTTTATGAAGCGTTTAGCCATGGCAAAAAATCCCGGCTTACGGGTGCAGATGATGATGCCTTTACGCCCTTTACCATGAGTAATCTTGAACGTCATAGGGCGTGGGCTTTCATTACGCAGTAATTGAGCGATACAGCGAGGCTCTTTCATTTAACTTTCCTCCTTTATGCCCGCCCACCCAAACCAAGCCACATGAGCCAACCTTCACGAATTTCTTTCGGGCGGCTCTCATACGCCATTTTCATGCCGTTGTTCCATGCAGGAAGATAAACCCAATATTCTCCAGCTCTACCAGTTGCAGACTGTGGATCGGTCATCTCAACGATGGGTAATTTGCCCTTCTCAATCATCCCCTTAACAGCTGCAGGGCTTTTACCTATCAGGCGTGCAAACTCTTGATAAGGAACTGCGTCAGTGGCGCTCTCTAATGACTTCTTCATCTGGTACACTTCTCCGTTAGCGTTTTAATTGCTCTTAATGGCTTATAATTGCCTTTAATGAGACTACGAATGTGAAACACAAACTACGATACACGCAAAATTACGCAATAGGAGTAATTATGTCAATAGACGTTTCAGAGAAGCTAAAGCTTATGCGGGAGTCAGAAAGACTAAACCGTAAAGAAGTCAGCGAGTTAACTGGCGTACCTTACAGCTCACTTTCAAGCTATGAGAGCCGTTCAAAAAATGCAGGTGTAGAATCCATCATGAAAATTCTCCAACACCCTCGTTTCACGAAGTACACGATGTGGTTTATGACTGACCAAATAGCACCTGAAGCTGGGCAAGTTGCACCGGCTCTCGCGCACTTTGGGCAGCCGACAACAACGTCACCCCACTCAGACCAGAAAACTGGCTAACAATTTACGGCGCTTTTTTGTGCAGTAAATGCGCAGTGAGTTTTTGTTATTTAAATCAGGAAATTGAAGTACGCAGTAACATCATCGGGAGGCTTTATGTCTGTTAAAAAGCTCGATGATGGTCGATATGAAGTGGACGTCAGACCTGCAGGGCGCAACGGAAAGCGCATCCGCAGGAAGTTCGATAAGAAAAGTGAAGCTATCGCTTTTGAAAAACATACGCTATACAACCATCACAACAAAGATTGGTTGGCTAAACCGACAGATAAGCGGCATCTGTCTGAATTAACAAAAGTCTGGTGGGATCTGAAAGGTAAGCATGAAGAACACGGAAAATCCAATTTGGGTAAGATTGAAATCTTTACTCGGATTACTGATGACCCTTGCGCGTTCCAGATAACCAAAGCGCTTATTAGCCAGTACAGTATGACTCGCAGAGGACAAGGCATAAAACCAGCCAGTATTAACCGCGACCTTACCTGTCTGAGTGGTATGTTTACTGCGCTAATTGATGCTGAGTTGTTTTTTGGCGAACACCCTTTCAGAGGGATGAAAAAGCTCAAGGAGCAGAAACCAGAAACCGGATATCTGACGCAGGAAGAAATAACATTGTTGCTTGCCAATCTTGACGGGGACAACAAGAAAATCGCGATTCTCTGTTTAAGTACCGGCGCTCGATGGGGTGAAGCTGCGAAACTGAAAGCTGAGAACGTAATACAGAATCGGGTGACGTTCGTTAAAACAAAGACGAACAAACCGCGCACTGTCCCCATCTCTGAGGAAGTAGCTGTAATGATTGCGGGTAAGGGTTATCTGTTCCCTGATGCCTCATACCCGAAATTCAGGCGAACAATGAAAGATGTAAAACCGGATCTACCGGACGGGCAAGCAACTCACGCATTGCGTCACAGTTTTGCTACCCACTTTATGATTAACGGCGGGAGTATCATCACCTTGCAGAGAATACTGGGACATTCACGGATAGAGCAGACAATGGTCTATGCGCACTTTGCCCCAGAGTACCTTCAGGATGCTGTTTCACTCAATCCGCTACGTGGTGGTGTTGACACCCAGAGTGTCCACACTGTGTCCACAGTAGGGTAGTTTATTATGGCTTTCAGTGGTCTTGCGTGCCGCGCAAACCCGCATTGCACCGCTGAAAGCCCATGCTACCTACCCTGAAAAACGCCCTTACGCAGGCTTATTTTTTGCCTGCCGTTTACCCCCCTATTCAAATCACGACTTTCAGGCGAAAAAAAACCGGGCATTACGCCCGGTTCATTAGGTGGTTAGATATTAATGTGCTGCTTCTGGCTTGTGCTTTTGCGCACTCTGGAAACCATAGGTCAGCTCATTTTTCTCTTTATCCAGCGCAACGGTCACCTGACCGCCATCCACAAGCGAGCCGAACAGCAGTTCGTTAGCCAATGGTTTTTTCAGGTTATCCTGGACAACGCGCGTCATCGGGCGTGCGCCCATTGCGCGGTCATAGCCCTTCTCAGCCAGCCAGTCACGGGCTTCCTGACTCACTTCCAGAGAGACACCTTTTTGATCCAACTGAACCTGAAGTTCGACGATAAACTTATCAACAACCTGATGAATCACCTCAGTAGAGAGATGATCGAACCAGATAATGTTGTCGAGACGGTTACGGAATTCCGGCGTAAACACTTTTTTGATTTCGCCCATCGCATCAGTACTGTTGTCCTGATGAATCAGCCCAATCGATTTACGCTCGGTTTCACGCACGCCGGCGTTGGTGGTCATGACCAGCACCACGTTGCGGAAATCCGCTTTACGCCCGTTATTGTCGGTCAGCGTACCGTTATCCATCACCTGCAGCAGCAGGTTAAAGACATCCGGATGCGCTTTTTCGATTTCATCCAGCAGCAGTACCGCATGCGGATGCTTAATGACAGCATCCGTCAGCAAACCGCCCTGGTCGAAACCGACATATCCCGGAGGTGCACCAATCAGGCGGCTGACGGTGTGACGTTCCATATACTCGGACATATCAAACCGCAGCAGCTCAATACCCAGCGCTTTGGACAACTGCACCGTGACTTCGGTCTTACCAACGCCAGTCGGTCCGGCAAACAGGAACGAACCGACAGGTTTATGCTCGTGTCCCAGACCAGCACGGCTCATTTTGATCGCTTCAGTCAGCGCCTCAATGGCTTTATCCTGTCCGAATACCAGCATTTTCAGACGGTTGCCCAGGTTTTTCAGCGTATCGCGATCGCTCTGCGAAACGCTCTTCTCCGGGATCCGCGCAATGCGGGCCACGACGGACTCGATATCCGCCACGTTGACGGTTTTCTTGCGCTTGCTGACCGGCATCAGACGTGCCCGCGCGCCCGCCTCATCGATCACGTCAATCGCTTTGTCCGGCAGATGACGATCGTTAATGTATTTCACCGCCAGTTCGACCGCTGCACGCACCGCTTTGGCGGTGTAGCGAACGTCATGGTGCGCTTCGTATTTCGGCTTCAGACCATTGATGATCTGCACGGTCTCTTCAACCGACGGCTCAGTGATATCGATTTTCTGGAAACGGCGTGCTAGCGCGCGGTCCTTTTCAAAGATATTGCTGAATTCCTGATAGGTTGTGGAGCCTATCACACGGATTTTACCGCTGGAGAGCAACGGTTTGATCAGGTTAGCCGCATCTACCTGGCCGCCCGATGCCGCACCCGCGCCGATAATGGTGTGGATCTCATCGATAAACAGAATGCTGTTAGTATCCTGTTCCAGTTGTTTCAGCAGCGCCTTAAAGCGTTTTTCAAAATCGCCACGGTATTTGGTACCCGCCAGCAGCGAGCCGATATCCAGAGAGTAAAGGGTACAATCAGCCATCACTTCCGGCACGTCGCCCTGGACAATACGCCAGGCGAGGCCTTCCGCAATAGCTGTTTTACCGACGCCAGACTCACCCACCAGCAGCGGGTTGTTTTTTCGACGACGGCACAGTACCTGAATGGCGCGTTCCAGCTCTTTGTCCCGGCCAATGAGCGGATCAATTCCGCCCACACGGGCAAGCTGGTTAAGGTTAGTCGTGAAGTTCTCCATACGGTCCTCCCCGCCAGCTTGCTCTTCGTTATTCGGCTGATTACCAGAGTCAGAGGACTGACTTGGTTCGTCTTTGCGCGTGCCATGAGAAATAAAATTCACCACATCAAGGCGGCTCACTTCATGCTTACGCAGCAGATAAGCCGCCTGAGATTCCTGCTCGCTGAAGATGGCGACCAGCACATTAGCACCGGTAACTTCATTGCGCCCGGAGGACTGAACATGAAAGACCGCGCGTTGCAACACACGCTGAAAACTCAACGTTGGCTGCGTGTCGCGCTCTTCTTCACTGGCAGGCAATACGGGTGTGGTTTGTTCAATGAAGGCTTCGAGTTCCTGACGCAGCGCCACCAGATCCACAGAACACGCTTCCAGCGCTTCGCGGGCCGATGGGTTACTGAGCAATGCCAGTAGCAAGTGCTCGACGGTCATAAACTCATGTCGGTGCTCGCGCGCTCTGGCGAAAGCCATGTTTAAACTGAGCTCCAGTTCTTGATTGAGCATAGGCACCTCCCCCAATATTTATGCCTGCATTTAGGCTTTTTCTAGCGTACACAGCAACGGATGCTCGTTCTCCCTCGCATACTTGTTCACCATCGCAACTTTGGTTTCAGCCACTTCGGCAGTGAATACGCCGCAAATCGCTTTACCTTGATAGTGAACGGCAAGCATCAGTTGCGTTGCACGTTCTACATCATAAGAAAAGAATTTTTGTAACACGTCAATAACAAACTCCATCGGAGTGTAATCATCATTGACTAATATCACTTTATACATAGATGGCGGTTTTAGCGCGTCGCGCAATTTATCTTCCGCCAGCAGATCGAAATCCAGCCAGTCGTTAGTCTTACCCATTGTCAGTCGTCATCTTCAGTTACGGTTTCCGGCAGAAAATCTTGCCGCTGACAAGCAGCCTATGCGCACAATCAATCTACCTCAAGTATTAGATAACTATCATCTATTAGTGCCATCCGCGACATCTGTCACATAACCGACAATAGCGTTAACTGCTTCAAATTTTGATGCATTTTTACCCTATTCCGTCAGCCTGGCGCTTGACGCCTCGCCTGATTTCTCTAAATTGTAGTTTCGAGAGTTGGCGAGGTTTTGAACAGCCCCCACTCCGCCACCGGTTCATTCCATCTTACTTATATAAGATTTACGAAGGATGTCGAAGCATGGAAACGGGTACTGTTAAGTGGTTCAACAACGCCAAAGGGTTTGGTTTCATCTGCCCCGAAGGCGGCGGCGAAGATATTTTCGCCCATTACTCCACCATTCAGATGGATGGTTACAGAACGCTAAAAGCCGGACAGTCTGTCCAGTTTGATGTCCACCAGGGGCCAAAAGGCAATCATGCCAGTGTCATCGTGCCTGTCATTGAAGCAGAAGCTGTCGCATAGCTCTTCTGTTTCATTGTGTACATCCCGCAGTCAAAATGCCAGCCTTTGCGGCTGGCATTTTTATCTCGATAGTATTATTCCCGCGCCAGAGCATCTACCGGATCCAGCCGCGCCGCATTTCGCGCCGGTAGCCAGCCAAACAAAATCCCGGTCGCAGTCGAACACAGAAACGCCGTCAATAAGGCTACGGGTGAGAAACCTATTTCCCAGCCAGGCAGGAATAGCTGAAGCGTAAAGGCGATCAGCATCGACAAGCTAATGCCCAACGCGCCGCCAACCAGACACACCAGCACCGCTTCGATTAAGAACTGCTGCAGTACGTCACTGGCGCGGGCGCCAACCGCCATACGAATACCAATCTCGCGCGTTCGTTCGGTTACCGAAACCAGCATAATATTCATCACACCAATTCCACCGACCACCAGCGAAATCACGGCCACCAGCGTCAGGAAGAGTTGTAATGTACGTGTGGTCTTTTCGGCGGTTTTCAAGACACCGTCCATATTCCAGGTGAAGAAATCCTTCTTACCGTGGCGTAACGTCAGTAGTCGGGTGAGCTGCTGCTCGGCCTGGGCACTATCAAAACCGTCTTTCACCCGCACGGTGATCGAGTTCAGCCACGACTGCCCCATAATTCGCCCGGACATGGTGCTGTAAGGCAGCCAGACCCGCAGGATCTTGCTACTGCCAAACATCGACTGTTTCTCTTCTGCAACACCAATTACCGTGGCAGGCATATTCCCCACCAGCACGACTTCGCCGACAACTTTCGCTTTGTTGGGGAACAATTGACGACGGGTATTGCTGTCGAGCACCACCACCTGAGCGCGACCCGCCAGTTGTTCAGCGTTAAAAGTGGTCCCTTCGCTAAACGTCATGCCATAGACGTTGAAATAGTCGCCGCTAACGCCATTAGCACTGGCTGCCACGTCGATATTGCCATAGCGTAGCCGCAGGTTTTTCGACACCGCAGGCGTCACCGAACTGACCCAGGGCTGCTTCTGTAACGCCGTTAAATCGTCATACTTCAGCGCCTGTTGATATTGTGGGTCGTCGTCGCCGAAATCTTTGCCAGGATAGATATCGATGGTATTGGTGCCAATAGCGCGAATATCTGCCAGCACCAGCTGTTTAGCCGCATCGCCTACCACCACAATCGACACCACCGAAGCAATACCGATGATGATCCCAAGCATGGTCAGAAGCGTTCGCATTTTATTCGCAGCCATTGCTAGCCAGGCCATAGTGAGCGCTTCGCGAAAACCGCTGACAAACTGCCCCCAGCCGGACGCCGTTTTCACCGTCGGCTCCGCGATATCGCGCCCGGTAGAGGGTTTGTGCGACGGCGGATTTCGCACAATCTCGCCGTCACGAATTTCAATGACACGTTCGGCCTGTGCGGCAACCTGGCTGTCGTGAGTGACGATAATCACCGTATGCCCGCGATCGCGCAGCTGATGCAAAATCGCCATCACCTCTTCGCCTGAATGGCTGTCCAGCGCGCCGGTGGGTTCGTCGGCGAGGATAACCTGTCCCCCGTTCATCAGCGCACGCGCAATACTGACCCGCTGCTGCTGACCACCGGAAAGCTGGGAAGGCTGATAGTCAACTCTGTCGCCCAGACCCAGTCGCTGCAGGAGTTCTTGCGCACGGGCCAGGCGCTGCTTACGTTCGGTGCCAGCGTAGACCGCAGGCACCTCAACGTTTTGCGCGGCGGTTAAATGCGACAACAAATGATAACGCTGGAAGATAAAACCGAAATGTTCGCGACGCAGCTGGGCTAACGCATCGCTATCCAGCGTGGAGACATCGCGCCCGGCAACCCGATATGTACCGCTGGTGGGTTTATCCAGACAGCCGAGAATATTCATGAGCGTCGATTTACCCGAGCCAGACGCCCCGACAATCGCTACCATTTCCCCGGCCTGAATGCTCAAGGATACGTCCTTCAATACCTCGACCTGACCTTCGCCTGACGGATAGCTGCGGCGGATATTGCTCAGTTCAAGCAATGCCGTCATTTTGGCGCTCCAGCGTTGCCCTCACCGGTGATGACTTCATCCCCCTCTTCCAGCCCTTTCACGATCTCCACATCGGTGTCATTACGCGCGCCGATAACCACTTCGCGTTCACGGGTTTCGCCGTTACGCAGCAGCCTGACGTTATAACGATTGTTGCCAATAGGATCGCCCAGCGCCGACAGCGGGATCGTCAGGACATTTTTCACATCCGTGAGCTGGATATGGACCTGCGCGGTCATATCCAGACGCAGGATCCCTTTCGGGTTGGGAACTTCGAAGCGAGCATAGTAGAAAATCGCATCATTCACTTTCTCTGGCGTCGGAAGAACATCTTTGAGCTTACCTTCGTAGCGCGTCTGAGGATCGCCCAGTACGGTAAACCAGGCCTTTTGCCCGGGATGCAGGTGAATCACATCCGCCTCGGAAACCTGCGCTTTCACCAGCATGGTGCTCATATCTGCCAATGTCAGAATGTTAGGCGCCTGCTGGGCAGCAATAACGGTTTGCCCCTGAAGGGTAGTAATTTGCGTGACTTCGCCTGCCATTGGCGCGACGATGCGGGTGTAATCAAGGTTGGTTTTTGCCGTATCGAGAGAGGCCTGATTACGCTTAATTTGCGCATCAATTGTGCCGATTTGCGCCTGTTTGACCGCCATCTGAGTAGCCGCCGTGTCGAGATCCTGCTGCGAGACAGCCAGGGTTTTCGCCAGCTGTTGCTGACGGGAAAGCGTTACCCGCGCCAGCTTCCACTCTGCTTCAGCCTGTAAACGCTGAGCGCGTAATTCCATCAGCGTCGCTTCAACCTCTTTAATCTGGTTTTGCGCCTGTTCAGGATCGATAACGCCAAGCAGTTGATCTTTTTTTACTTTGTCGCCAATCGCGACCGACAGCGTTTTTAATTGCCCGCTTACCTGCGCCCCGACGTCAACTTTACGCAACGCATCCAGTTTGCCGGTTGCCAGTACGCTTTGCTGCAGATCGCCCGGACGAACAATTAACGTTTGATACTGAGGTAAAGGCGCATTAAGCGTTCGCCAAAGTGCAATTATCGCCACAATAATGATGATGGCGAAGAGAAAATAGCGCTTTTTGATTTTTCCCTTGAGCTTCATAAATGTCCCAATTTCCCCCAATACGTCCACCAGAGTGGAGTGGTAAACATCAACGTTAAATAAATAGCCGTTGAAAAACGCAAGAATAACAGAGTTATTGATGAATGGTTAAGATCCGCTGTGTTGAAATTAGTACCAGAGTATCCATCGGATTGTTATTATGAGCCAGCTAACTGACAGCACTTTTCATTCTTCAAAACCCGCCACAAGTTTTAGCCTCTTTTGTAGCCTGATGACCGGACATTGGCGCCCTGGAAAATTTTGGCATCAGCGTAGCTTCCGTCGTAAGTTTTTGTTGCGCTCAGCGCTTATGCCACGATTAATGCATGAATGGATGACTGAACTGGCGCAATGGCCTGATCTCGATAGCGTACTGGCACGCCAGCCTCGTCTGCCGGTTCGCCTACATCGCGCCTATCTCGCACAAAACCTTGATCGGAAAATGAAACTGGATGCTGTGCGTTTTCATTACAATGCTATCCGCAGCTCTTTTTCAGCCACGGAATATAAAGCTTATTTAAGTGCGGATGGATTACAACTGGCACAAATTGAAGGCAAAAATAGCGAAATATTTAGCGTAATACTGGGCTCATTTATCTCACTGGATAAAGAAGGTGAAAGTACCATTCTGGTACGCAATAGCGCTGGCGAGACTTTAGCGGAAATGACGTTTACGCTGTGCAATTATCAAGGAAGCAGCACACTGTTTATTGGCGGATTACAGGGAGGCAGTCGATTACTGCCACATGAAGAAATTCAAAAAGCGACCAAATCATGCTATGGGATTTTCCCTAAACGTATTGTGATGGAAGTCATTTGCTGTTTTGCAGAACAATTGAATATCAAACAAATTCTGGCTGTCAGCAATGAACAGCATATCTTTCGCAGCCCGCGTTACCACGATAAAAACAAGGTGATACTTTCCGACTACAACGCATTTTGGGAGTCGGTTGGCGGTGAGTGCGACAGTCACGGCTATTACCATATCCCACGCACAATGGCGCGAAAAAGCGAAGCGGACATTGCCAGCAAAAAACGCGCGGAATACCGCCGTCGCTACCAGTTACTGGACAGCATCCACTCGCAGCTGTCGTCGATGTTTCGCAACTAATCCGCTCTGCCGCGTGCCAACCACAGCACGCGGGAAAACATTTTTCGCAGCAGCGTTGGCACCGCGTCAACGCCGCGCCGCCCGGCTTCCATCGCCACCTCAATGGCTAAATCTGGTTTTGACGACCGGTGAATCGCCTTCGAGATAATTTTGCGCATATTCATGGGCACGTTTTCGGGGATTTGCGCCACCCTGTGGAATACGTCAGCGAACCCCTGGCGATACATAAAGTGTTCCATGTCCAGCGCGGGAAGCATGGTTAAATGATCGCGCTCTTCTTCTCTGTCGTTATTCAACAAACTCCGCACCGTAGCGGCATACTTTTTCCCGGCTTCATCACCATCAACCAGAACATGCCACTCGATACCCATCCGGCGGGCGAACTTAACCAGCGGCTTAAGGCCGGACTGGGCAAACTCAATGACTTTGATACCTTCCGCATCAAAGTGGTGCCCACACTGGCGGGCCAGTTCGTTAATGACCCAGGTTTCCGTTTCGCCTTCCACCAGCAGCCAACAGCGGGCAAACAACGACGATGCACGGTTAAAACGAATATGAAAGGCAATACGCCGACCATCTTCTGCGCTGATCCCACCTGGCCCAAGCCGCCAGGCGGCGACGCGGGAGGACTCACGCACCAGGCGGACAACATGTTCCACGGGGGTGAGGGACAGTAACTCACCTGAGTTGGTGGTCGCCACCCGTTGCAGTGGAAGCAAATTCAGCAGGTGCCAGGCAACCGACAGCATAATCGGATGTAAACGCGTTTCAGGATCTTCTACCAACAGTAACGGCCGGGCGTCTTTATCCAGCCTCAGCGTACCTTTGGCCTGTAACAGCGTCGAAAACAGTCCCAACAGGATCACGCGGTGCGTGCGTCCGCCCGGTCTATCAATCATACGGTTGATAATATCCAGATAGCGCCAGCTACGTTGTTCATTATTGGAACGTCGACGCATCAGACGATAGCGGGACTGACTGGAACCCTGCTCAGAAAAATAGTGTTCCAATAGCTGTACCATGGCCGATAACCCCTGACGTATCTGCCCATCTGTCAGGTTTTGCGGTCGGGTAGCCAGTTCACGTGCCAGAAAATCCAGTTGCCGCGCGGTCACTTCGACATCCGCCGAATCCGGCACCGTACCGTTACGGATCCGTCGCATAAAACGCGCGTCGCGCAGGCGCAGTACTGGCATCAAACGCACGAGGTGCCGCGCCTGATCGTTAATGTCGTCGAGGGGAAGCTGATGGCCCTCGCCATCCAGAAAACTGCGTAACGTCAGAACGCTACCGTCGTCCGCACATTCACCTTCCAGCCGATAGAAAATACGGTGATAGCCATCCTGACACAGCGTCCAGCTGGCTTCCAGAGGACGATACCTGCGCACGCGGTGGCGACCCGGTTGAGACTCACGAAACGTCAGGATGATATGCAGATGATGTTCCCGGCCTTGAATATCGCCCGGCGGGAACCAGAAATCTTCGCGGTCAAAGTGGTACAAATCAGTTTCCGGCGACAGCAACAGGGTTAAAGCATCCAGCAGACTGGACTTACCCCACGCGTTCTCCCCAATCAGCACGTTGCTTTGCTCCAGCATCAACGACAGACGGTTAATACCACGAAATCCAACAATCTCAACGCGTTCGAGAATCATATAGCCTCCGGAAATGCTAACTTTTTCCTTCAAGTTATCAGGAGTATAACGGCAAGCGGGCGCTCAAGACACCCGATATGATCAGGAGGTTAGTCGCAGAAATCAAAAAATATAAGAATATTCTTCTTATGTTTTCCCCGGAATATTATTTCAGAACTCAATCATCGCCGTTTTGCTAATTGAACTATGCTTCATTCATCCAATATTCAAAAAGGAATCACAACATATTGCCTTAAATCAAATTTTTTCATCAATTTAACTGGCGAAGGGATGATGTTTTTTTCTAAAATACCGGCTCTTTCATCATCGTCCCTTTTAGCGATGAATTACCGGGTAAGGAACACGAACCCGGAACTTTTAATTGAGGTGGTTATGTTCAGGAAATTAGCAGCCGAATTCTTCGGTACGTTTTGGCTCGTCTTTGGTGGGTGCGGTAGCGCAGTTCTGGCCGCAGCATTCCCGGAGTTGGGTATTGGATTTGCCGGTGTCGCGCTGGCATTTGGTTTGACCGTATTAACCATGGCATTCGCCGTAGGTCATATTTCCGGCGGACACTTTAACCCGGCGGTGACCTTCGGTTTATGGGCGGGCGGTCGCTTCCCGGCAAAAGACGTTATCGGTTATGTTATCGCTCAGGTTGTGGGCGGTATTGTTGCAGCAGCGGCACTGTATCTTATTGCCAGCGGTAAAGCTGGTTTTGACGCAACTGCCAGTGGTTTTGCCTCGAACGGCTTTGGTGAACATTCTCCTGGCGGCTATTCAATGCTTTCTGCCGTCGTAATTGAAATTATTTTGACCGCTGGTTTCTTATTAGTGATCCACGGCGCGACCGATAAACATGCTCCGGCTGGTTTTGCACCCATTGCGATTGGTCTGGCGTTAACCTTGATCCACTTGATCAGTATTCCGGTTACCAACACCTCCGTTAACCCGGCACGTAGTACTGCTGTAGCCATCTTCCAGGGCGGCTGGGCATTGCAGCAATTGTGGTTCTTCTGGGTTATGCCGATTATCGGTGGGGTCCTCGGCGGTCTTATTTACCGCACTCTGCTGGAAAAACGCGATTAATCGATAACAAAAAAGGCCTGGCGCAAGTCAGGTCTTTTTTTCCCCGCTATATTTCCTTTTATTTGCAACTTTACTCCCTTCTTTGCATTGAGTAGTGTGTGCTGGCGCATTTCGTCTTACTCTCAGCAAGGATCTGGTTTTCATGTTTTCAGGGCTGTTAATCATTCTGGTTCCCCTTATTGTGGGCTACCTTATTCCACTTCGGCACAGGGCTGCATTAAAACTCATCAATCGCCTGTTGAGCTGGATCGTCTACCTTATTCTCTTTTTTATGGGTATCAGCCTGGCGTTTCTGGATAATCTCGCCAGCAACCTGTTAGCCATTCTTCATTATTCTGCGGTCAGCGTGACGGTCATTTTGCTGTGTAATATCGCGGCGCTGTTCTGGCTGGAGCGTTCACTGCCCTGGCGACATAACCACAAGCAAGAAAAGCTACCCTCGCGAATTGCGATGGCGCTTGAGTCGCTCCAGCTTTGTGGCGTCGTCGTCGTGGGTTTTCTGCTCGGCCTCACCGGTCTTCCTATTCTGCAGCACGCCACCGAAGCCAGCGAATATACGTTAATCTTTTTACTGTTCCTGGTCGGGATTCAACTGCGCAACAGCGGTATGACCTTAAAGCAAATTGTGCTGAATCGCCGGGGGATGATTGTTGCGGTGGTCGTCGTCGCCAGTTCGATGCTGGCGGGGGTTATCAATGCGTTGATCCTCGGCCTGCCGCTGAAAACCGCGCTGGCGATGGCATCAGGTTTTGGCTGGTATTCCCTGTCCGGTATTCTGTTAACCGAATCGTTCGGGCCGGTGATTGGTAGCGCCGCCTTCTTTAATGACCTGGCCCGCGAACTGATTGCCATTATGTTGATTCCTGGAATGGTGGGCCGCAGTCGCTCAACCGCGCTGGGGCTATGTGGCGCGACATCAATGGATTTCACCTTACCGGTGCTCCAACGCAGCGGCGGTCTGGAGATGGTTCCGGCAGCCATCGTCCACGGCTTTATTCTGAGTCTGTTAGTGCCTTTGCTGATGGCGTTTTTCTCCGCCTGAAGTCAGGACAAATACCTCTCTGGCGGTAGTCATCTACCGCCAAAATTGCGCTAAATCAATCTCCCTGCAAGTTGTAGCAGAAATCCCTTTTATCCCTTCGCGCACAGGCATAACCTTAAACATGTATATTAAATATAACTTTAAAAGGTGTGACCATGTTTTGTGTGCAATGTGAACAAACCATCCGTACTCCGGCAGGAAACGGCTGCTCTTACGCGCAGGGTATGTGCGGTAAAACGGCTGAAACCTCCGATTTGCAGGATCTGCTGATTGCTTCCCTACAAGGTCTGTCTGCATGGGCTGTTAAGGCACGTGAATACGGCATCATCGACCATGAGGTTGATAACTTTGCGCCGCGTGCATTCTTCTCCACGCTGACCAACGTTAACTTCGATTCTCCGCGTATTGTTGGCTATGCCCGTGAAGCTATCGCCATGCGCGACGCCCTGAAAGCGCAATGCCTGAACATCGACGCGAACGCAGCGGTCGCTAACCCGATGGCCGATCTGCAACTGGTCAGCGACGATCTGGGCGACCTGCAACGTCAGGCCGCTGAATTTACCCCGAACAAAGACAAAGCAGCCATCGGCGAGAACATTCTCGGCCTGCGTCTGCTGTGCCTGTACGGCCTGAAAGGTGCGGCAGCTTACATGGAGCACGCGCACGTTCTCGGTCAGTACGACAACGACATCTACGCTCAGTACCACAAAATCATGGCATGGCTGGGAACCTGGCCTTCCGATATGAACGCTCTGCTGGAGTGCTCAATGGAAATCGGCCAGATGAACTTCAAAGTGATGAGCATTCTGGATGCTGGCGAAACCACTAAATACGGCCACCCGACGCCAACTCAGGTCAACGTCAAAGCAACCGAAGGTAAGTGCATCCTGATCTCCGGTCACGACCTGAAAGATCTGTACAACCTGCTGGAGCAGACCGAAGGTACCGGCGTTAACGTCTATACCCACGGTGAAATGCTGCCGGCGCACGGCTACCCGGAACTGCGTAAGTTCAAACACCTGATCGGTAACTACGGCAGCGGCTGGCAGAATCAGCAGGTTGAATTTGCCCGCTTCCCGGGCCCAATCGTAATGACCTCTAACTGCATCATCGACCCAACCGTTGGCGCCTACGATGACCGTATCTGGACTCGTAGCATCGTCGGTTGGCCGGGTGTAAGCCACCTCGAAGGCGACAACTTCGCTCCGGTAATTGCTCAGGCTCAGCAGATGGCGGGCTTCCCGTACAGCGAAATTCCGCACCTGATCACCGTTGGTTTCGGTCGTCAGACTCTGCTGGGCGCGGCTGATACCCTGATCGACCTGGTAAGCCGCGAAAAACTGCGTCACATCTTCCTGGTTGGCGGTTGTGATGGCGCGCGTGGCGAACGTAACTACTTCACCGACTTCGCCACCAGCGTGCCGGACGACTGCCTGATCCTGACCCTGGCGTGCGGTAAATACCGTTTCAACAAACTGGAGTTCGGCGATATCGAAGGTCTGCCGCGTCTGGTCGATGCAGGACAGTGTAACGATGCATACTCTGCCATCATCCTGGCGGTAACCCTGGCTGAGAAACTGGGCTGTGGCGTGAACGATCTGCCGCTGTCTCTGGTGCTCTCCTGGTTCGAACAGAAAGCGATTGTCATTCTGCTGACCCTGCTGTCTCTGGGCGTGAAAAACATCGTCACTGGCCCGACTGCGCCTGGCTTCTTCACGCCGGACCTGCTGGCAGTTCTCAACGAGAAGTTCGGTCTTCGTTCCGTGACCACCGTTGAAGAAGACATGAAGCAACTGCTGAGCGCGTAAGGAGTAAAGAATGACAATGCCAACTCATCAGTGCCCATGGCGGATGCAGGTTCATCACATCCATCAGGAAACGCCGGATGTATGGACAATTTCGTTGCTGTGCCACGACTATTATCCGTACCGCGCCGGGCAGTATGCACTGGTCAGCGTACGTAATTCAGCGGACACGCTGCGTGCTTACACCCTCTCTTCAACGCCGGGCGTTAGCGAATACATCACGCTGACCATCCGCCGCATTGACGATGGCGCAGGCTCACAGTGGTTAACCCGCGACGTGAAGCGCGGCGACTATATCTGGCTGTCCGATGCAATGGGTGAATTCACCTGTGAAGATAAAGCGGAAGACAGGTTCCTGATGCTGGCCGCTGGCTGTGGCGTCACGCCAATCATGTCAATGCGTCGCTGGTTGGCAAAATACCGCCCACAGGCAGATGTGCAGGTGATCTTTAACGTCCGTTCACCGCAAGATGTCATTTTTGCCGACGAATGGCGCGAGTATCCGGTGACCTTAGTTGCTGAAAACAATGCCACTGACGGTTTTGTTTCCGGCCGACTGACCACCGAACTGCTGCAAAGCGTACCGGACCTGGCTTCGCGCACCGTGATGACCTGCGGCCCGGCTCCGTATATGGATCTGGTCGAGAAAGAAGTCAACGCGCTGGGCGTGACACGCTTCTTTAAAGAGCAGTTCTTCACCCCGGTAGCTGAAGCCGCCACCAGCGGTCTGAAGTTCACCAAACTGCAGCCGGCAAAAGAGTTTTATGCGCCGGTAGGCAGTACGCTGCTGGAAGCGCTGGAAAGCAATAAAGTGCCGGTTGTCGCCGCATGCCGTGCGGGCGTTTGCGGCTGCTGCAAAACCAAAGTGGTTGACGGTAACTACACGGTCAGCAGCACCATGACGCTGACCGACGCAGAAATTGCTGAAGGTTATGTGCTGGCTTGCTCCTGTCATCCGCAGGGTGATTTAGTGCTGGCGTAATTGGCCGATATCTGATGTACAAAAGGCTACCCGGTTATATCGGGTGGCCTTTTTTTATGCTGTCAGACGCTGCAAAATTCCTATTTTTTCCCCCTCCCAGGCAAAATACCGTCTTCCTCTCGCGAATTATCGACCACACTTACCTGGCACAGGTTAAGCAAAACCCCGACTACCACGTCGAACTTTCTACAAAGGATCCCCATGAAAAAAGTGGCCATCGTCGGCGTAGGTCCCACCGGAATTTATACGTTTCATGCCCTCGTTGAGCGCGGTGAACCGCTGGAGATACAGCTTTATGAGCAAGCTGAGGAAGCTGGCGTAGGCATGCCTTATAACAGCGACAACAACGCAGACCACATGCTGGCCAATATAGCCAGCATTGAGATCCCGCCGATTTATATCAGTTATCTGACGTGGCTACAGAATCAAAGCGATGAATACCTGGCGCAGTTTCGGCTTGAACGTACATCTTTGCATGAGCGGCAATTTTTGCCCCGGGTGATCCTCGGCGACTATTATCGCGATCGTTTTTTAGCCATCGTCGATAAAGCGCAAAGATCCGGGTTCACAATTCGCGTATATGAATCAAGTAAAGTCACCGACCTGCAAGCAAACCCGACTGGGGTCTCCCTGTGGATCAATCACGCGTCACAGCCCGTCGAAGTGGATTTCGCCGCTATCGCCAGCGGTCATCTGTGGCCAGAAACTGATGCTCAGGCACGCAAGTTTTTCCCCAGTCCGTGGACCGGCCTGATGGAGGCGCAGATTAGCGCTTGCAGGGTGGGTATTCTGGGCACCTCGCTAAGCGCTATCGACGCGGCGATGGCCGTGGTCAGTCAGCATGGTAACTTCACCACCAATACCGACCATTCACTGCAGTTCACGCGTAAACCCGACAGCCAAAACCTGAAGCTGACCCTGATGTCGCGCAGCGGTGTGCTGCCTGAAGCGGATTTTTACTGCCCTCTTCCCTATGAACCGCTGAATATCGTGACGAAAGAAGCGATTGAAAACGCCATTGCCGAGGGCCAAAACGGATTACTGGACCGCATCTTCCGGCTTATTGTGCAACAACTGCAAGACGCGGCCCCAGGGTGGTGCCAACAGGTTGCACTTGCAACGCTTAACGCCGACACATTCCCCGAGGTCTATTTTGCCGACAGGCTCAAGCATGACCCTTTTGACTGGGCGAGGCGTAACCTGGTGGAGGTTGAGCGCAACAAGCAGGAACAACATACCGTCGCCTGGCGCTATACCTTATTGCGCCTCCATGAGGTTATTGAAGAGATCGTTCCTCATCTTGATGCTCGCGACGAAAAACGTTTCAGGCACGGACTGGCGCGCGTCTTTATTGATAACTATGCGGCAATCCCGTCTGAATCTATCCGCCGATTGCTGGCTCTGCACGATGCCGGGCTGATTGAGATCCTCGCACTCGGCAAAGATTATGAGCGTACGAATGAGCAGGAAAGGACGGTCATTTACCACCACGGTCAACGCAGTGAATTTGATGTATTTATTGACGCCCGAGGACAACGGGCATTGCAGAGCAAAGATATTCCGTTCCCAACGCTACGCGATCAACTGCTGGCCTGTGGCGATGAGATCCCGGATATCGGCGAAGATTACACGCTGCAAGCGCCGGAAAACGCCCGCAACCGCATCGCCTTTGGCGGACTGCCGTGGTTGATGCACGACCGTCCCTTTATTCAGGGGCTGGTGGTTAGCGCTGAAATAGGCGCCGCGATGGCAAAGGCATTGACGCAACGTGCACTGAGACGTCGGCACAAACTGTGGAGCAGTGACGAGATGGATTAGCGGCCAGATTTAATGGCGAGGCGGAGATAGGTTAACGCATTCCCGCCTCTGTCTTGATTCTCGGATGGCAAACTATCGCCAGGCCGAGTTTCCGGCAACGGAGAAACGCCCCGCACCCAAAAATGCCACGGCCAGAGAGCCGATGAAGAAATACACCAGACTTTCAATTGCCCATGCGCCGGTTTTATCCAGTGACCAGGTTTCACCCATCCCGACCATCAGCCATGCCACCACCATCGTAAACGCCAACCCCAACGCCGCCGGACGCGTCAGGATCCCAAGAATAATCAGACACGGTGCCACAACCTCTCCCAGCAGAACGCCATACGCAATAAAGCCAGGGAAACCTTTCGCTATCAGCATGCCACTGATGCCATCAATACCCGCGAACAGTTTATGCAGCCCATGAAACAGCATTAATCCCCCCACGGCAATACGTAACAAAAACTTGCCAAAATCTTCATGAGTCAGTACCCGGTTAACTGTATTTAATATTTTTATAACCATTTGAATTTATTCCTTGTTTCACCATATCCAATAACAAACTACGCTTAATACAGGCTTAATGAAACCTGCCGGAAATAAGAGGTAATGATAAGCATAACTATTATCTTCATCTAAACTTGTAACCGGTATCACATTAAAGGAGAAGGAAAACCATGAAACAAACGGTTGCCGCTTTTATTGCTAAAACACTCGAACAAGCTGGCGTTAAACGCATTTGGGGTGTGACGGGTGACTCGCTAAATGGCCTTAGTGACAGTCTGAATCGTATGGGAACGATTGACTGGATGCCAACCCGTCATGAAGAGGTTGCGGCCTTCGCCGCGGGAGCTGAAGCGCAGTTGACGGGAGAACTGGCCGTCTGCGCAGGCTCGTGTGGACCAGGCAACCTGCACCTGATTAACGGCCTGTTTGATTGCCACCGCAACCACGTCCCAGTGCTGGCAATTGCTGCACACATTCCATCCAGTGAGATAGGCAGCGGTTATTTTCAGGAGACCCACCCGCAAGAGTTGTTTCGCGAATGTAGCCACTATTGCGAGCTGGTTTCCAGCCCTGAGCAGATCCCACAGGTGCTGGCAATTGCCATGCGTAAAGCGGTACTCAACCGCGGCGTCTCCGTGGTGGTATTACCCGGCGACGTTGCGCTGAAGCCAGCACCAGAAAGCGCCAGCACTCACTGGTATCATGCGCCGCTCCCGGTGGTCACTCCGGAAGAAGAAGAGCTCAGAAAACTAGCGCAACTGCTACGCTACTCCAGTAATATCGCCCTGATGTGCGGCAGTGGCTGCGCCGGTGCGCATAAAGAACTGGTTGAGTTTGCTGCTAAAATAAAAGCGCCGATTGTGCACGCCCTGCGTGGTAAAGAGCATGTTGAGTACGACAACCCTTACGACGTGGGCATGACCGGGCTGATCGGCTTTTCATCCGGCTTCCATACCATGATGAATGCCGACACGCTGATCCTGCTCGGTACCCAGTTCCCCTATCGCCCGTTCTACCCCACCGACGCCAAGATTATTCAGATCGATATCAATCCGGCAAGCATTGGCGCGCACAGTAAAGTTGATATGGCGCTGGTAGGCGATATTAAATCCACACTCCGCACCCTGCTGCCGCTGATGGAAGAAAAAACCGATCGGCAGTTCCTGGATAAAGCGCTGGAACACTATCGTGAGGCGCGTAAAGGGCTGGATGATTTAGCCAAACCCAGCGATAAAGCCATTCATCCGCAGTATCTGGCGCAGCAGATCAGCCACTTTGCCGCTGACGACGCCATCTTCACCTGCGACGTTGGCACGCCAACGGTGTGGGCAGCACGTTATCTGAAAATGAACGGTAAACGCCGTCTGATCGGTTCGTTTAACCACGGGTCGATGGCCAATGCCATGCCCCAGGCGCTCGGCGCGCAAGCGACCGAACCGGGACGTCAGGTTGTCGCAATGTGCGGTGACGGCGGTTTTAGCATGCTGATGGGCGACTTTCTGTCGGTTGTGCAAATGAAGCTGCCGGTGAAGATTATTGTCTTCAACAACAGCGTGTTGGGGTTTGTGGCGATGGAGATGAAAGCTGGCGGTTATCTGACCGACGGCACCGAACTGCACGATACAAATTTCGCTCGGATTGCCGAGGCTTGCGGCATCACGGGCATTCGCGTGGAGAAATCCTCAGAGGTTGATGAAGCGCTGCAAAGGGCGATGTCGATTGACGGTCCGGTGCTGGTCGATGTGGTCGTCGCGAAAGAAGAACTGGCGATCCCGCCGCAGATCAAACTCGAACAAGCTAAAGGTTTTAGCCTGTATATGCTGCGCGCAATCATCAGCGGGCGCGGTGATGAAGTGATCGAACTGGCGAAAACTAACTGGCTCAGGTAAAACAGAGGGCATTACCTCACTTAAAAAGGAATGCCCGTGATTGATTTACGCAGTGATACCGTTACCCGACCAAGTCGCGCCATGCTCGAAGAGATGATGGCCGCCCCGGTCGGGGACGACGTCTACGGTGATGACCCTACCGTTAATGCCCTCCAGCAATACGCAGCCGAGCTTGCTGGCAAAGAAGCCGCAATTTTCTTACCCACAGGCACTCAGGCGAACCTGGTGGCTCTCCTCAGCCATTGTCAGCGCGGGGAAGAGTATATCGCCGGTCAGGGCGCGCATAACTATCTCTACGAAGCGGGTGGCGCAGCGGTGCTCGGCAGCATTCAACCGCAACCTATCGACGCCATGCCGGATGGCTCTTTGCCGCTGGACAAAGTGGCGGCAAAAATCAAAGCGGACGATATCCATTTTGCCCGCACGCGTCTGCTCAGCCTGGAAAACACCCACAACGGCAAAGTGCTACCACGCGAGTATCTGAAAGAGGCCTGGGAATTTACCCGTGAGCGCAATCTTGCGCTGCATGTCGACGGCGCGCGTATTTTTAACGCCATCGTCGCCTATGGCTGTGAGTTAAAAGATGTCACGCAATACTGCGATTCGTTCACCATTTGTCTCTCCAAAGGTTTAGGAACGCCGGTAGGCTCACTGCTGGTCGGCAGCCACGAGTACATCAAGCGCGCCATTCGCTGGCGTAAAATGACCGGTGGCGGAATGCGTCAGGCCGGTATTCTGGCGGCGGCGGGACTGTATGCGCTGAAAAATAACGTGTCGCGCTTACAAGAAGACCATGACAACGCCGCCTGGATGGCGGAACAACTGCGCGAAGCAGGAGCGGACGTCATGCGCCACGACACCAACATGCTGTTTGTCCGCGTTGGCGAAGAACACGCTGCGGCACTGGGCGAGTACATGAAAGCGCAAGGCGTGCTGATTAACGCCTCGCCGATTGTGCGTCTGGTGATGCATCTGGACGTATCGCGTGAACAGCTTGCTGAAGTCGTCGCCCACTGGCGCGCTTTTTTAACCCGCTAAGGAGATAGGCGTGCCGCAACGGATTTTGGTTCTTGGCGCCAGTGGCTACATTGGTCAGCATCTGGTACAGGCGCTCAGTCAGCAAGGGCATCAGGTGCTGGCTGCGGCACGCCGCATCGAGCGACTGGAAAAGCAGCAGTTGGCCAACGTCAGTTGCCATAAGGTCGATTTGAATTGGCCAGATAACCTAACGCCGCTGCTGACCGGCGTTGATACGGTCTATTACCTGGTCCATGGCATGGGAGAAGGCGGTGATTTTATCGCCCATGAGCGCCAGGTAGCAATGAACGTGCGCGATGCGCTACGTGATACGCCAGTCAAACAGCTTATTTTCCTGAGCTCATTACAGGCTCCCCGGCATGAACAATCCGATCATCTGCGTGCGCGACAGATAACCGCGGACACCCTGCGCGAATCAGGCGTGCCAATGACCGAATTACGCGCTGGTATTATCGTAGGGGCAGGTTCTGCCGCCTTTGAAGTGATGCGCGACATGGTCTACAACCTGCCGGTACTCACCCCTCCGCGCTGGGTGCGCTCGCGTACCACGCCTATCGCGCTGGAGAATTTAATGTACTACCTGGTGGCGTTGTTGGATCATCCTACACGCCAACACCGCGTACTCGAAGCCGCCGGGCCGCAGGTATTGAGCTATCAGGAGCAGTTCGAGCATTTTATGGCGGTCAGCGGTAAACATCGCCTGCTCATCCCGGTCCCCTTTCCTACCCGCTGGATTTCGGTCTGGTTTTTGAACGTCATAACGTCAGTGCCGCCGACCACGGCAAAAGCGCTGATACAGGGGTTAAAACACGACCTGCTGGCCGATGACACCGAATTACGCACCCTGATCCCGCAAAAGCTGATTGCCTTTGATGACGCGGTGCGCAGCACGTTGAAAGAAGAAGAGAAGCTGGTCAATTCCAGCGACTGGGGTTACGACGCGCAAGCATTTGCCCGCTGGCGTCCCGAATATGGCTATTTCGCTAAACAAGCTGGCTTTAGCGTTGAAACCTCCGCCAGTCGGCAGGCGCTGTGGCAGGTGGTGAATCGCCTCGGCGGCAAAGAAGGCTATTTCTTTGGCAATATTTTATGGAAAACGCGCGCGGCGTTGGACCTGCTGGTCGGCCATAAGCTGGCGAAAGGCAGACCGCAACACTCTCTGTTGCAGGTTGGCGATACCGTTGATAGCTGGAAAGTGATCATCGTTGAGCCAGAAAAACAGCTGACGCTGCTGTTTGGGATGAAAGCACCAGGATTGGGTCGTCTGAGCTTCACGCTGGAAGATAAAGGCGACCAGCGACGCATTGATGTCCGCGCCTGGTGGCATCCGCACGGCATGCCAGGCCTCTTCTATTGGCTGCTGATGATCCCGGCGCATCTGTTCATTTTCAGAGGGATGGCGAAGCGTATTGCTAAACTTGCAGAACAAATCACAGACTCATGATAAAAAGAGCCTGTATTCTTTCATGTTTCCCATTGCATACAGACGAAATTCACGGAAGAATGCGCACGACGTTTTTTAAACACAGTGGATTGATATGAAGGTACTGGTTACCGGAGCCACCAGCGGCTTAGGCCGAAACGCGGTTGAGTTTTTATGCAGCAAAGGCGTCAGCGTCAGAGCTACCGGTCGCAACGAAGCGATGGGCAAGCTGCTGGAGAAAATGGGCGCAGAGTTTGTGCATGCCGATTTGACCGAGCTGGTCTCTTCGCAGGCAAAAGTGATGCTCGCCGGTATCGATACGCTGTGGCACTGCTCCAGTTTTACCTCACCATGGGGAACTCAGGAAGCCTTCGATCTGGCCAACGTTCGCGCAACCCGCCGTCTGGGCGAGTGGGCCGTGGCCTGGGGCGTTCGTAACTTCATTCATATCTCATCACCGTCGCTCTATTTTGATTATCACCACCATCGCGATATCAAAGAGGACTTCCGCCCCCAACGCTTTGCCAATGAATTCGCCCGCAGTAAAGCGGCTGGCGAAGATGTGATTGCGTTGCTGACACAGGCCAACCCGCAGACCCGTTTTACGGTATTGCGTCCGCAAAGCTTGTTCGGACCACACGATAAAGTCTTTATCCCGCGCCTGGCCCATATGATGTACCACTACGGCAGCATCCTGTTGCCGCACGGCGGAAGTGCGCTGGTGGATATGACCTACTACGAGAATGCGGTGCACGCGATGTGGCTGGCAAGTCAGCAAGCCTGCGATAATCTGCCGTCGGGTCGTGCGTACAACATTACCAACGGCGAGCATCGCACCCTGCGCAGTATTGTGCAGAAACTCATCGACGAGCTAAATATTGATTGTCGTATCCGATCCGTGCCCTACCCGATGCTGGATATGATTGCCCGCAGCATGGAGCGGTTAGGCAATAAATCCGCGAAAGAGCCAAAGCTTACGCATTACGGCGTCTCGAAGCTGAATTTTGACTTTACGCTGGATACCACCCGCGCTCAGGAAGAATTAGGTTATCAGCCCGTTGTGACGCTCGATGAAGGGATTGAGCGTACCGCGGCCTGGCTGCGTGACCACGGCAAGCTGCCGCGTTAACCCTGCCCGTATTTCTCCAGTAACGCTTCGGCAATCGCCTGAGTTTCTGCATCCGCCACGCCGTTCCACAAGGTCGGGCGGAAGTGCATCTGGAAGGCCATAATCACCCGCCGCTGTTCACGCGGCGTCATTTCAGGTTTTACCTCATAACCATAGCGCGACAGCAGATCGAGCAATGATGAGGTTTCTACCGGTGTATCGGGCGCTCGTCCGGCAAGATAAAACGCCACCCGCTGAGCATCCGGCCACGCGCCAATTCCCTGAGCAGCCAGTTCTTCCCATGGAAACAGCGGACCTGGATCGTCCTTACGCTGCGGTGCGACATCCGCATGGGCCACCACGTTCTGCGGTTTTATGTCATAGCGGGCAATAATATCTTTCGCCAAAGGGATTAGCGCCTGAATTTGCGCGGGTTCAAACGGCGCAAAATACTTGCTGCCCGCCGATTTTTGCCAGCCGCGGTTTTCCAGCTCAATGCCGATCGAGGTATCGTTAATTCGCGTAGCGCCGCGCCAGAAGCTAATCCCCGCATGCCAGGCCAGATCTTTTTCCGCTACCAGTTGCCAGATACGCGGTTTGCCATGGTAGAGCGGCGGCACTGCCGGGATCAGATAGTGCGAGCTGACGTTTTTATCGGTCAGCGTAGCCAGAGAAGAGTCGAAATCATCGGCTGTGTAATGGATAACCAGCACTTTAATGCGCGGGTAAGCAGCCTGCGCCTGACGACGGGTATCTAACTGATACCCGTCTTTGTCGACAATCCCTTTTTCGCCAGCACATCCTACCAGCAGCAGCGTTAATGCCAGCAGAGACAGCAGACGCTTCATCGGCGAGTTTTCACCGCAGTGCCGCTGACGCTCACCATCAACATGCTACCGTCTTTGCCTACGGTTTCGTAATCGATATCGATACCGACTACCGCATCAGCACCGAGCGCTTTTGCCTGTTCACCAAGCTCCTGAAAAGCAATTTCACGCGCTTTACGCAGCTCTTTTTCATACGCGCCGGAGCGACCGCCGACGATATCGCGAATGCCAGCGAAGAAATCGCGGAAGATATTCGCGCCTAAAATGGCTTCGCCAGTCACAACACCGCAGTATTCCACGATGCTCTGCCCTTCCAGCGTAGGGGTAGTCGAAAACTGCATGGTTAATCTCCTTTTTGCGCTAAGAGCACGATCTCAAAAGCATTATCGAACCGATCCACTATCATTGAAAGGATATATTCTTTACACAAAATAATTCGAGTTGCAGGAAGGCGGCAAGAGAGTGAATCCCCAGGAGCATAGATAACTATGTGACCGGGGTGAACGCACGTAGCCAACGCACAAGCAACTTGAAGTATGACATGTAAATCAACGTAGAACACTAATAGTAGAAAGCTAATAAGGAAATCATTATGCGCTACTCGAAACTCTCTCTGCTGGTTCCATGTGCACTACTTCTCAGCGCCTGTACTACCGTAACGCCGGCCTACAAAGATAACGGCACGCGTAGCGGCTCTTGCGTAGAAGGCGGGCCAGACAGCGTGGCTCAACAATTCTATGATTACCGTATTCAGCACCGAAACAATGACATTACTCCCCTTCGTCCGTACCTCAGCGACAACCTGGCGAAACTGCTGAACGATGCCAGCCGTGATAACGCGCATCGCGATCTGTTTAACAGCGATCCGTTCTCTAGTCGCGCTACGTTACCGGACAGTGCCAGCGTCGCCAGCGCATCGACCATTCCGAATAGTGATGCACGCAACATTCCGCTGCGCGTAGAGCTTAAACAGGGTGACCAAAGCTGGCGTGATGAAGTGCTGATGATCCGCGAAGGCCAGTGCTGGGTAGTTGACGATGTCCGCTATCTGGGCGGCAGCGTACACGCGCCAGCCGGGACGCTGCGCCAGTCTGTCGAAAACCGCTAACCGCCCCATTCACCCGCCTGAATCATAACCCCCATAAATTGTCTGGCATTCTGCATAGAATGCCGACAATTATTCTTGCCCACTGGTGGCCCCGCTATTTTGTGCTATGTTTAGATAAGAATGCGGTTTGCATTTAACTTTTAACGCATAAATATTGCATAACTATTCTGTCAAAGGTAGTATCTGCGGCTTCAATAGCTATCAGACTGCCAGTATCGAGTGTCAATGAGTATTCAATTAAACGGCATTAACTGCTTCTACGGCGCACATCAGGCGCTGTTCGATATCACGCTGGATTTCCCTCAGGGTGAAACACTGGTGTTACTTGGCCCAAGTGGAGCCGGGAAAAGCTCGCTGCTGCGCGTACTCAACCTGCTTGAGATGCCGCGCTCGGGCACGCTCTCTATTGCGGGTAACCATTTCGACTTCACGAAGACCCCGTCAGACAAAGCCATTCGGGAGCTGCGTCAGAACGTGGGCATGGTCTTCCAGCAATACAACCTTTGGCCGCATCTCACGGTTGTGCAGAATCTGATTGAAGCGCCCTGCCGCGTACTGGGTCTGACAAAAGATCAAGCGCTGGCGCGTGCCGAAAAATTACTGGAACGTCTGCGCCTGAAGCCGTACAGCGATCGCTACCCACTGCATCTCTCCGGTGGCCAGCAACAGCGTGTGGCCATTGCCCGCGCGTTGATGATGGAGCCGCAGGTGCTGCTGTTTGATGAACCTACCGCAGCGCTTGATCCGGAAATTACTGCCCAAATCGTCAGCATCATTCGTGAACTGGCGGAAACCAACATTACTCAGGTGATCGTCACCCACGAAGTGGAAGTTGCACGTAAAACGGCCAGCCGTGTGGTGTATATGGAAAACGGTCATATCGTCGAGTTTGGGGATGCGAGCTGCTTTGCCAACCCGCAAACCGAAGCGTTTAAAAACTATCTCTCTCACTAAGATTCGGGACAATACAATGAAAAAAGTTCTGATTGCCGCGCTAATCGCAGGTTTTAGCCTTTCCGCTACCGCAGCCCAAACCATTCGTTTCGCCACCGAAGCGTCTTATCCTCCGTTTGAATCTATTGATGCGAATAACAAAATCGTAGGGTTTGACGTTGATCTGGCGAATGCGCTGTGTAAAGAGATTGACGCGACCTGTACCTTCACCAATCAGGCCTTCGACAGCCTGATCCCGAGCCTGAAATTCCGTCGTTTTGACGCGGTGATGGCCGGTATGGACATCACGCCAGAGCGTGAAAAACAGGTTCTGTTCACCACCCCGTATTACGACAACTCTGCCCTGTTTGTTGGCCAACAGGGTAAATACACCAGCATTGACCAGCTGAAAGGCAAAAAAGTCGGTGTACAAAACGGTACTACGCACCAGAAATTCATCATGGATAAACATCCGGAAGTGACTACCGTACCGTATGACAGCTACCAGAATGCCAAACTCGATCTGCAAAATGGTCGTATTGACGGCGTATTTGGTGATACCGCAGTGGTGACCGAATGGCTGAAAGATAATCCAAAGCTGGCCGCAGTTGGCGACAAAGTGACGGATAAAGATTACTTCGGTACGGGTCTGGGCATCGCTGTGCGCCAGGGCAATACCGAGCTGCAGCAGAAATTTAACGCTGCGCTGGAAAAAGTGAAGAAAGATGGGACTTACGAGACCATCTACAACAAATGGTTCCAGAAGTAATACTTGATGAATGAATTTTTTCCTTTAGCAAGCGCCGCCGGGATGACCGTCGGCCTTGCCGTTTGTGCGCTGATTATTGGCCTCGCGCTCGCCATGTTTTTTGCCGTCTGGGAGTCAGTAAAATGGCGTCCAGTGGCATGGACGGGTTCAGCTCTGGTCACCATCCTGCGTGGTCTGCCGGAAATCCTGGTGGTTCTGTTCATCTATTTCGGCTCTTCACAGCTGCTGCTGACGCTGGCCGATGGCTTTACGATCAATCTCGGGTTTGTACAAATCCCGGTTCAGATGCAGATCGAAAACTTCGACGTCAGCCCGTTCCTGTGCGGTGTAATTGCGCTGTCATTGCTGTATGCGGCTTACGCGTCGCAAACGCTGCGTGGCGCGCTGAAGGCCGTACCACTCGGACAATGGGAATCAGGTCAGGCGTTGGGTTTGTCTAAAGCCGCGATCTTCTTTCGCCTGGTGATGCCGCAGATGTGGCGTCACGCTCTGCCGGGACTGGGTAACCAGTGGCTGGTATTGCTGAAAGATACCGCGCTGGTCAGCCTTATCAGCGTGAACGATCTGATGCTGCAAACCAAGAGCATTGCCACCCGTACCCAGGAGCCGTTTACCTGGTACATTGTGGCGGCGGCTATTTACCTGGTGATTACGCTGGTGAGTCAGTACATTCTCAAACGCATTGACCTGCGCGCGACACGATTTGAGCGGAGACCAGGCTGATGCTTGAGTATTTACCTGAATTGTTAAAAGGGCTGCATACCAGCCTGACGCTGACGGTCGCCTCCATCGTGGTTGCTCTGGTGCTGGCGCTGGTTTTCACCGTCATCCTGACGCTAAAAACGCCGATTGTGGTCTGGTTGGTTCGCGCCTATATCACGTTGTTTACCGGTACTCCGCTGCTGGTGCAAATCTTCCTGATCTACTACGGGCCAGGGCAGTTCCCGACGCTACAGGAGTATCCGGTACTGTGGCACCTGCTCTCTGAACCGTGGCTGTGCGCCTTAATTGCGCTATCGTTAAATAGTGCGGCTTATACCACTCAACTGTTCTACGGTGCTATCCGCGCAATCCCGGAAGGCCAGTGGCAGTCCTGTGGAGCGTTGGGGATGAGTAAGAAGGATACGCTGGCGATTCTGTTGCCGTACGCCTTTAAACGCGCCCTCTCCTCATATTCCAACGAAGTGGTGCTGGTGTTTAAAAGTACCTCACTGGCATACACCATCACGCTGATGGAAGTCATGGGCTATAGTCAGCTGCTGTACGGTCGCACTTATGACGTCATGGTTTTCGGCGCGGCGGGTGTGATTTACCTGATCGTCAACGGTTTGCTGACGCTGATGATGCGCTTGATCGAACGTAAAGCTCTGGCGTTTGAACACCGGAATTAAATCGGTTTTTATGTCTGGTGGCGCTACGCTTATCAGGCTACGATTCATATTCCGTTGTACACTCTCCGGTGAATATGCATAAAGCCAAAATAAAAAAGACGGACAACAACCTAAATTGTCCGTCTTTTTTTATATCCATAAAAATAGTTAATCATTTTTATTGCATATAAATTCATTAAGTGGCATTGTTAATTCACGCCGCAGACACGGTAAATAATCATAAGATTGACAGACGGGAGTTCCACCATGAAAAAGTTAGTACTGGCCGCATTACTTGCTACTTTCGCCGCTGGCGCCTCAGCTGCTGATAAAATTAGTTTCGGTGTATCAGCAACTTATCCGCCATTTGAGTCACTGGATGCAAGCAATAAAATTGTCGGTTTTGACATCGACCTGGCAACGGCACTGTGCAAACAAATGCAGGCTGACTGTACTTTCACCAATCATGCTTTTGATAGCTTGATTCCCGCACTGAAATTCAAAAAATATGATGCGGTGATTTCCGGAATGGACATCACGCCTGAGCGTAGCAAGCAGGTGGCATTTACTCAGCCTTACTATGCAAACTCCGCGCTGGTGATTGCGAAAAAAGACACCTATAAAACCTTTGCCGACCTGAAAGGGAAACGCATTGGCATGGAAAACGGCACCACGCACCAGAAATACCTGCAGGACAAACACCCTGAAGTGAAAACCGTGGCCTACGACAGCTATCAGAATGCGATTATCGACCTGAAAAATGGTCGTATTGATGGCGTATTTGGCGATACCGCCGTGGTTAACGAGTGGCTGAAAACCAACCCGCAGTTAGGTGTAGCCACTGACAAAGTGACCGACCCACAATACTTCGGTACTGGTCTTGGCATTGCGGTTCGCCCGGATAACAAAGCCCTGCTGGAAAAACTGAATAGCGCGCTCGCCGCAATCAAAGCTGACGGCACGTACCAAAAAATCAGCGATCAGTGGTTCCCACAGTAACGTCTGCCCAATCTGAAAAGCCGCATTCTGCGTAATGCGGTTCAGTTAACGCCTCAGTTTCAGAAAGCATCACCTGTGTTGGTAGAAGTTATGGATATGCTATCTCACGGTAAGGGTTCCGTTCACCTCATGTGCATCGTTTCTCTGAAACACCGATTCCTGTGAACGTGTAAAGGGCGTTCTCCGCCACGCCCTTTACAATCCCGGCTCCCGGCGGGAAAATTGCCACTTCGTGGTCCCCTCCGTTTATTCCTCCAGGCTACCGGGCCGGACGCGAGGCAGCGTCCCTGCAAAACGCGCCCTGAACCCGCATCCCTGCGGGTTCTCCCGGCCTTACGGAAACACGTCGGCAATTTTCAGCCGGACCAGCCCACACCTGACCACCTGCGTTTTTTATCTGAATAGCAAAACAGAGTTAACTGGAAGTCAGTGCGTTGCAGCGATGACCCCGGTCCGGCTGAAAATCGATGAGGCGTTGACGGCTGACCGGGTCTGCCCGCAGGGATGCGGGCAGAGGGGACGGCCTGCAGGGACGCAGGCCCGGCCCCGACCCGACAGGCAGACGGCATAAGACGAATGAATCGCGTAGCGACGATTTTCCCGCCGGGAGCCTGGGTTGCAAGGGAGGCGGCGGTGAGCCTCCCTTGCACGTTCACGGGTATCTGCGCTTCAGAGAATTGCTACCGCCGAGGTGAACGGAACCCTGAGCAAGAATCACATGTTCCCCATAATGCTTAACTGAACAGTATTGCGCATCCTGCGGCTTTTTTTATCTCTTCGCCTTCGCTTTCAGTCAGTTCTTACGCCATAAACCCATTCCTGGCGTACACTTGTTAAAACAAAAAAAAGTGAGGCAAACGGATGATAGCGTTCCCTGCCAGTTTACTGATCCTCAACGGAAAAAGTGCTGATAATCTCCCCCTGCGTGATGTCATTGCAGAGCTACGCGATGAAGGCGTGGAAATCCATGTTCGCGTTACCTGGGAAAAAGGCGACGCCCAACGCTACGTTGATGAAGCTTGCCAGTTAGGCGTTGCAACGGTGATTGCCGGCGGCGGCGACGGCACAATTAACGAAGTCTCGACGGCGCTGATCCAGTCGCAGGGCGGCAATATCCCAGCACTCGGTATTTTACCGTTGGGAACGGCGAATGATTTTGCAACCAGCGTAGGCATACCCGACGCCCTTGATAAGGCGTTAAAACTGGCTATCGCCGGAAATGCGACTGATATCGATATGGTTCAGGTCAATGATAAAACCTGTTTTATCAATATGGCGACCGGCGGCTTCGGCACACGCATCACCACTGAGACGCCAGAAAAACTCAAGGCTGCATTAGGTGGCGTATCGTACTTTATTCACGGATTAATGCGCATGGATACGCTCAAACCCGACATCTGCGACATTCGTGGGGAAGATTTTCACTGGCAGGGTAAGGCGCTGGTCATTGGTATCGGTAATGGTCGTCAGGCCGGTGGTGGGCAACAGCTTTGCCCGACAGCGCTGATCAACGATGGTCTGCTGCAACTGCGTATTTTTACCGGCGAAGAGCTGCTGCCAGGGCTGCTTTCGGCGTTAACGCAATCCGAAGACAACCCTAACATCATCGAAGGCGCATCATCGTGGTTTGATATCCGCGCCCCGCACGAAATTACGTTTAATCTCGATGGCGAACCGCTTAGCGGACAAGAATTTCATATTGAAATCCTGCCCGCAGCGCTACGTTGCAGACTGCCGCCGGGTTGTCTGCTACTGCGTTAACACGACGACACCCCAACTGGAATCAGGCAATGGTGACTTTGCTGTCCAGATAAACATCCTGCACGGCGTTAATCAGCTTAACGCCGTCAGCCATGGTTTTCTTAAATGCTTTTCGTCCAAGAATCAGCCCCATGCCGCCAGCACGTTTGTTAATCACCGCCGTACGTACCGCATCGCTCAGATCGGTTTCGCCGCCAGCCGCACCGCCAGAGTTAATTAATCCGGCGCGCCCCATATAGCAGTTCGCCAGCTGATAACGCACCAGGTCAATTGGGTTGTCGCTGGTCAGCTTGCTGTAAACGCGATCGTCAGTGTAGCCAAAGTTGACTGCTTTATACCCGCCGTTATTTTCCGCCATTTTCTGCTTAACGATATCCGCCCCGATAGTGGCTGCCAGATGGTTAGCCTGCCCGGTGAGATCGGCGGAAACATGGTAATCCACGCCATCTTTTTTAAACGCGGAGTTACGCAGATACGCCCATAGCACGGTGACCATCCCCAGTTCATGAGCACGCTCGAACGCCGCAGAAATCTCTTCAATCTGGCGACGGGACTCCTCTGAACCGAAATAAATGGTTGCCCCTACCGCAACCGCCCCCATATTGAATGCCTGTTCTACGCTGGCATACAGCGTCTGATCAAACGTATTGGGGTAGCTCAGCGTTTCGTTGTGGTTAATTTTTACAAGAAACGGAATGCGGTGCGCGTAGCGACGGGAGACGGAAGCCAGCACGCCATAGGTCGATGCCACGCAGTTACACCCTGCTTCGATAGCCAGTTCCACAATATTCTTCGGATCAAAGTACAGCGGGTTAGCCGCGAACGATGCCCCCGCGGAGTGTTCCACGCCCTGATCCACCGGTAGAATCGACAGATAACCTGTCCCGGCCAGTCGGCCCGTATTATACAGCGTTTGCATATTACGCAGCACCGCTGGCGGACGGTTGTTATCCACCATCACGCGATCGACGTAATCATGTCCAGGCAGGTAAAGTTGGTCAGAAGGAATGGTCATACAACGATGCTGTAAAAGGTTGTCGGCATCTTTGCCAAGCAACTGCGCAATATCAGTCATAGCTATGCTCCCGTAAGTTCCGATTTGAAACCGGAATGTGGATTGTCCTGACCCGCTTTGTTGCGGGCAGCAATAAGCCTGGTACCGACTGCGTTTTTTTTCCATCTTTAGCGCACTTTTCAGCAACTTCTGTTGGCTCGATTCAGGAAGAAATAATGTTAAGGCGGTCAAATTTAGACCTCAAAGGTATTTTAAAGGTATTATCGAATGGTACTATCAGTGCGTACCTTACCTGTCATGAAGGATTTAAAGATGAAAACTACAGTTAAGCTGTCGTTCATGATGTTTGTAGAGTGGTTTATCTGGGGCGCCTGGTTTGTACCGCTGTGGCTGTGGCTGAGTAAAAGTGGCTTTAGCGCCGGGGAGATCGGCTGGTCCTATGCCTGTACCGCGATTGCTGCGATCCTGTCGCCCATCCTGGTCGGTTCTGTCACTGACCGTTTTTTCTCCGCGCAAAAAGTGCTGGCGGTGCTGATGTTCGTCGGCGCTATTTTGATGTACTTCGCCGCCCAGCAAACCACCTTCAGCGGATTTTTCCCGCTGTTACTGGCCTATTCGTTGACCTATATGCCGACGATTGCGCTGACCAACAGTATCGCTTTTGCCAACGTCAGTGACGTTGAGCGTGATTTCCCGCGCATCCGTGTGATGGGGACCATTGGCTGGATCGCCTCTGGGTTGGCCTGCGGTTTCTTACCGCAAATGCTTGGCTATAGTGACATCTCCCCTACCAATATTCCTCTGCTTATCACTGCCGGAAGCTCCGCTCTGTTAGGCGTCTTTGCGTTCTTTTTACCGGATACACCGCCGAAAAGTACCGGCAAAATGGATTTCAAGGTCATGCTGGGTCTGGATGCGCTGATCCTGCTGCGGGATAAGAACTTCCTCGTATTTTTCTTTTGCTCTTTTCTGTTCGCGATGCCGCTGGCGTTCTATTACATCTTCGCCAACGGTTATCTGACAGAAGTCGGGATGAAAAACGCCACCGGCTGGATGACGCTGGGCCAGTTCTCTGAAATCTTCTTTATGCTGGCGCTACCGTTTTTCACCAAACGCTTTGGCATTAAAAAGGTATTGCTGCTTGGTCTTATTACTGCGGCTATCCGCTACGGATTTTTCGTTTACGGCGGCGCGGAAGAATATTTCACTTACGCTCTGCTGTTTCTCGGCATTCTGCTGCACGGCGTCAGTTACGACTTCTACTACGTCACAGCCTACATTTATGTCGATAAAAAAGCGCCCGTACATATGCGCACCGCGGCGCAAGGGCTTATCACCCTCTGCTGTCAGGGATTCGGTAGCCTGCTCGGTTATCGTCTGGGCGGCGTGATGATGGAAAAAATGTTTGCTTATCAGGAACCGGTGAATGGTCTTACCTTTAACTGGGCTGGCATGTGGGGATTTGGCGCGGTCATGATCGCCGTCATTGCCGTAATGTTTATGATTTTCTTTCGCGAGTCAGATAAAGAAATCACCGCCATTAAGGTGGACGATCGCGATGTAGCGTTGAAACAAGGGGAAGTAAAATGAAAGCAGAACGTATTCTCGGTGCTCTTTATGGGCAGGCGTTAGGGGATGCGATGGGTATGCCGTCGGAACTGTGGCCAAGAACCCGGGTTAAAGCCCATTTCGGTTGGATCGACCGTTTTTTACCCGGCCCTGCGGAGAATAATGCCGCCTGCTATTTTAACCAGGCGGAGTTCACTGATGACACCTCCATGGCGCTGTGTCTGGCTGATGCCCTGCTTGAGTGCGACGGAGAGATTGTACCCGACGTTATTGGCCGCAATATTCTGGCCTGGGCCGAACGTTTTGATGCTTTTAATAAAAACGTGCTCGGCCCGACCTCAAAAATTGCGCTAAAAGCCATTCGCGACGGCAAACCTGTCGCCGAACTGGAAAATAACGGCGTTACCAACGGAGCGGCAATGCGCGTTTCACCGCTGGGATGCCTGCTCCCCGCGCGCGATCTCGATGTCTTTATCGATGATGTGGCATTAGCCTCCAGCCCGACGCATAAATCGGATTTGGCTATCGCTGGCGCAGTGGTGGTCGCATGGGCGGTATCACGCGCTATCGACGGCGGAAAATGGTCAGAGATTGTCGACGCGCTGCCAGCCATTGCCCGGCATGCGCAGCAAAAAAGGATCACTACCTTTAGCGCATCGCTCTCTGCACGCCTTGAACTGGCGCTGAAAATTGTCCGTAACGCTGACGGCATTGAGTCTGCCTGCGAGCAGTTGTATCAGGTTGTAGGGGCCGGAACCAGCACCATTGAATCCGTGCCTTGCGCCATCGCTATGGTTGAGCTGGCGCAGACCGATCCTAACCGCTGCGCCATTCTGTGCGCGAACCTCGGGGGCGATACCGACACCATCGGGGCGATGGCAACTGCCATTTGTGGCGCGCTCCACGGCGTAAGTGCGATTAATCCGGCATTGAAACATGAGCTCGATGCAGTAAATCAGCTGGACTTTATCCGCTACGCCAGTGGATTGATGCGACTGCGCGAGCAGCGGGAGGCACTATGAGCACCACGCGTCTGCAACAACTTCTCCCGCAGTTACGCACACAGCGACCCGTTACGGTGGTGGGTGCGGCGGTGATTGATGTCATTGCCGATGCGTATGCCCTTCCCTGGCGCGGATGTGACATTGAACTCAAACAGCAAGGGGTGAACGTTGGCGGCTGCGCGCTCAATATCGCCGTAGCACTCAAGCGGTTAGATATCGACGCCAGTAATGCTTTACCGCTGGGTCAGGGGGTGTGGGCCGATATTATCCGCAACCGGATGGCAAAAGAGGGACTGCACAGCCTGATCGATAACGCCGCAGGCGATAACGGCTGGTGTCTGGCTCTGGTCGAGCCGGATGGCGAACGTACCTTTATGTCCTTTAGTGGCGTCGAAAATCAGTGGAACGCTGACTGGCTGGCACAGCTGGAGATCCCACGTCACAGCCTGGTTTATCTCTCGGGCTATCAGTTAGCCTCACCGTGTGGTGAGTTGCTGGTGCATTGGCTGGAAGGGCTGGAGGACGTGACGCCGTTTATCGATTTTGGCCCACGCATCGGCGACATTCCCGAGCCCTTACTGGCAAGAATTATGGCCTGCCGTCCACTGGTATCGCTCAATCGGCAGGAGGCGGAAATTGCCGCCGAGCGGTTTGCATTAAGCCAGGATATAGAAGGTTTTGGCGCACAATGGGTGCAACGTTTTGCCACACCGGTGGTGGTACGCCACGATAAAGACGGTGCGTGGTATTTCAGCACCCAAACTTCCGGTTGCGTACCGGCATTTGCGACAGCGGTCGTTGATACTATTGGCGCAGGTGACAGCCACGCTGGCGGCATGCTGGCAGGACTGGCGTCTGGCTGGTCGCTGGCTGACGCTGTACTGCTTGGAAACGCCGTGGCGTCCTGGGTGGTAGGGCATCGCGGGGGCGATTGCGCCCCTACGCGCGAGGCGTTACTCCTCGCACACAAACACGTATAGATCGCTTCGACAATAGCTGATGCTGTATTCAATGGGCCGTTGCTGCTGGTCAAGCGCTACCTGCTTGATCACCAGCACCGGCACTTTGCTGTCCATTTGAATGTGCGCCTGGAACTCTGCGTCAGGCATTCGGGCACTGACACGTGAGCGGGTGCGCTGCGGGAAAATATGCTGGCTGCGAAAATAGTCATACAGTGAAACGCCGATGGCATCCACGTCATGAATTAGATGGGCAGGAACCCATGACTCTTCAATAGAAACCGCATCTTCATCTACGTAGCGAATGCGCTTGAGCAAGAAGACGTCACTCCCCGTGGCAACAGCCAGTTGCTGCGCTACCTCTTCCGGGCAAGGCACAATCCGCTTGTTCACCCACAGCGTATCTGGTTTTTTACCGCGCAACACCACCTGCTGTGAAAAACCACGCGCTTCTTTTAGCGAATACTCGAAGATGTTGTTGATCTGCGTCCCGTAACCGCGGGCGCGCGTCACGACGCCTTCTTCTTCCAGGGCCTGCATCGCCTTACGAACCGTAATTCGCGAAACGCCGGTCAACTGGCTGAGATCTCGCTCGCCGGGCAGGATGTTTCCATGCTCCAGAATCCCGCTGCGCACAGCGTTTTTCACCGTTTGCGCAAATTTCATATACAGCGGCGTGTTATCTGCCGCGGAAATACGTTCATTCAGTTGCGCGATAAGCTGGGTATGCGCTTGTTCCATTTATCTTTTTCCTGCAGCCGTTTCTGCAGCCAGTATACTCATTACCACCACGCGTGGAAATGATGCACCGGACCAATTCCCTCACCAACTTCCAGGGTGTCGGCCTGCGCCAATGCCGCTGAAAGCCACAACTTAGCTTCCTGCACTGTCTGTGCCCAGTTGTTATGGCGCGGACGCAGCGCCGCCAGTGCCGCCGATAGCGTACAGCCAGTACCGTGGGTATTTTTGGTCATCACCCTTGGCGCGGTAAAACGCTGCTCGCCATCACGGGTAAAGAGCCAGTCGGGGCTTTGCGCATCCTCCAGATGACCGCCTTTCATCAACACCGCCTCACAACCCAGCGCCCGCAGCGCCCTTCCCTGCTCTAACATCTCCTGCTCAGTCTGCGCATGGGGAGCCCCGAGCAGCGCCGCAGCTTCGGGTAAATTTGGGGTGATAATCGAAACCTGCGGTAGCAAATGGGTACGCAGCGTTTCAACCGCCGAAGGAGACAGCAACGGATCGCCGCTTTTCGCCAGCATCACGGTATCCAGCACGACATTTTGCACCCGATGGCGACGCAAACGTTCGGCGACCGCTTCAACAATATCCGTTTCCGCCAGCATACCGATTTTAGTGGTGTCGATACGCACATCACTGAACACCGAATCCAGTTGTGCGGCGACAAAGTCAGGTTCAATGCGATACACCGACTGCACCCCGCGCGTATTTTGCGCCACCAACGCCGTGATAACCGAGCAGCCGTAAGCGCCAAGCGCCGAGAACGTTTTTAAATCGGCCTGAATACCCGCACCACCGCTTGGATCGGTTCCGGCAATCGTTAATGCGTTAATCCGTTTCATAGTTGCTCCTGCGCGTTCAGGTTATAGAGGGCGTCGATAAATGCCGGGACAAAACTGCCCGGTCCGGTTGATTGTTGAGTGGCTATTTGTCCGGCCTGTTTCATCCAGCTACAGGCGGAGGCGACGTTATCAAGCCGCTCACCGTGCAGGGCGCAACTGGCCGCAACGACCGCCGACAGCGCGCATCCGGTGCCCACCACGCGCGTCATCAACGGGTCACCCCCGTTCACGCAGACGGTACGCTGACCATCGGTGACATAGTCAATTTCGCCGGTAACCACGACAATGGTCCTAACCTGACGAGCCAGTGCCTGCGCTGCGGGAAGCGCAGCGGCTGCTGTATCGGTCGTATCCACGCCGCGTCCCCCGCCGTTCATACCCGCCAGAGCCAGTATTTCCGAAGCGTTGCCGCGGATAGCTGCAGGCTGTAGCGCCAACAAATCCAGACAGAAGCGACGACGAAACTCCAGCGCCCCCACGGCAACGGGATCGAGCGTCCACGGGGTTTTAGCAAGTTGTGCCCGCTCAACTGCGGCGCGCATCGCCGTAGCCCGTTCCCGGGTTAAGGTGCCGACGTTAACCAGTAATGCACTGGCAATAGACGCGAACTGACTGGCTTCCTCGGGCTCGATTACCATTGCAGGTGATGCGCCCAGCGCCAGCAGTGTATTGGCCGTAAAGCTTTGCACGACCTCGTTGGTCATGCAGTGTGTGAGAGGGGAAAGCGTTCTAAATTGGTGTAAGGTGTGAGCCGCGAGTGTGCGGCTGTGCAGGTCAGGCTGCATGGTTCAGCTCCTGCCCGCGCGAAGAAGGGACACGAGCAGTGTCAGACTTCCCTACGCTGGCATTATCCAGATCAGGTGGTACGGGTATTTCTCAGCCTTCACCAGGAAGGGCACCCCGAGTCGTTGAAACACAAGTTTCGGTAACAGAATACTGCCTACGCTTGATGATGTAAATTAGCGCAGCACCATGGCCCTCCACGAAATTACGGGGTAAGGTTGCAGCTATTCTGTACATTCATTTACACTTTTTACGAAATGACTGGCGTGAACACAAAAAAGTTCTTGTCAGATGCCCTATAAGCCAGGAATGATACACGACTGATGTTGATGACCCGAACAGGTAAAGAGGATGGGTATGAAGAATAAAATGTTGCTGGGTGCACTCCTGCTTGCAAGCAGCGTCGTCTGGGCCGCGCCGGCCGCAACAGCTGCTCCCACCGGAATTGATAAGTATGAGTTGAGCGGTTTCATCGCCGACTTTACCCATTTTAAACCTGGTGACACGGTCCCACCGCTGTACCGTACTGACGAATATGCGATTAAGCAATGGAACCAACGCAACCTGCCAGCCCCTACCGCCGGTACCCACTGGACCTACATGGGTGGTGCGTACGTCCTAATCAATGATGCTGACGGTAAGATCATTAAAGCCTACGACGGCGAGATTTTTTATCATCGTTAATAGAAAAAACACGTACTTTCAGCAAGAAAGTACGTGAAATACCCGCAAATCAATTAGTCATAAGATACTGCAAATATCACTTTACTTTGTACTTCACCAGGCAGTAATGATTCCCCTGTCACGCGAACATATTTCGCAGCAATAGGGAAAGTGTACTGATTACTGATTGCTTCCAGTTTGGTCATTCTGTTCATCAGATTATCCCCCTGTTTTAGGGGAGAAGTCGCGGTGCCATTATATATCTGGAACCCCACCCCTTTGGCGCCATTCGCTATCGTGTTTTTTAGTATTTTCCCGCTTTCATCCCAGTCACCACGCACCACTTTAAAAGTGACGGGATTGGTGGTAACGTTATATATACTTTCGCAATTCAATACCAGATTTGTGGAACCCGATTTGGTATTATTAACCGTGAGCATCTCATTTAATGTGGTATCTGGCATTTTAATTTCGTAGCGGGGTAATGAAAACTGACACGTGGTGGGTTTATGCGTTACTGTAAAGCTTAAATACTGTGTAAAAGCTGAGTTACTCGATAAACGTCCGGTAACCCAGCAATAAAGATAAGCTAACCAGTTTGAAGTACAAGAATTATCAGAGGTAATACTTACTGCCGGGTCGCTCAGACTAAACGCATCACCGGATACTGTCTGCTTAATAGTCCCTGAATTTACATATCTTGCTGAGATGGTGAAACTTTTGGTATCCAGTACTTCGCCGGCACTAACCATTTTCTTACCAATACTTACTGGAAAATCATTGCTGGTCAGATTGATATTAATTAAAACCTTCTTGCCGCTGCTCCCCTGAATTGCAACAATGTAATCCTTGAGCGGTGTTGTATAATATAAGCTATCACTGTTAGCTGTACACACTATGTTGCCACTGGAACTGAGATTAATTTGATTTGTTGCTGTTCCAGATGCCATATCCAGATTAATTGTCGTTAACCCGCCATTTTTTGTCTGAAATGTACACCCGGCATCAGCACCAAAGGATGACAGCAGCAAAAATATCAAAAATACGTATCCTTTCATATCTTGCATCCTTATCGGCAAATATAGACTTTATTCTCATCAATCACCCTATCGAAGGTAATTGTACAGAACTGTCCCTGCTGTTTATTAACTGCAACACGTACCGACGCGGGAATGTCGTTGGTGCGAATAAATAACCGACTACCCTGCCCCACCAGACCCACATTATTACCGATATCATCTTCCACTTCATAACCGAAAGATAACGGAGAGCCGTCCGGACGCTCGGCAAGAAAGTACCAGGGTTTGCGCCGATCGGTTTCAAACTCCGTCATCACGACCGCACCGCGATAGGGTACTGTACCTTTTCGATTGCCCAGTAATGCCACATCGCTATTAGTGTCGGAAAGATCCAGCATCAGCATATTTTCACGGTACGGCGTCAGACTGTCGTAAACCGCGTAACCTTTACTGTTGGTCGTTAGGTAACGATGCCCTTGCACAGCCGCCCCCTGTAACCCAGGCGCTTTAACAATGGCGAATGTATCTGAAAGCCGGGGAGTCAAAGCCACGCCCTCAGACCACACCACGATCCCCCCCTGAATATTGCCGCTGGCCTGTTGATACTTATTCGATTGGCTGTAACTACTGCCTACAGTCGCCACTGGCGCGCGCCAGACCATGCTAACGCCCACCGTTGTCTCGTTCCCCTGTCGTTGCTGACTGAGGTTGGCACCATAGCTGAATTGATCGCGATGACCCGTCACCCCGCTTAAGCTGGTGTTATTCGACTGAAAGCCGTCATTATCAAACGTCGTGGAATTAGAGACGAACAGATCGCGTCGAGGAGTGGAAATACCGTCCCCCCACGAGAACGGGATGGAGATATACAGGTTAAAACGCTTATCCTCGTGGTTATCCTCATCGTACGTTTGGCTCACGGCAACGGTATAGCTAACTCGCTGCCAGGCGTTAGAGTAGCTAAGCTGATAATCTTTGCCGTTTCCACTGCGTTGCCAATAGTCGCGCCACAGGCCACTGACCGCCAGGGATCCCCAGTTTTCGGGTAACGCTTGATTTATATTCAGTGAAAAACTGTTCTTGCGGCCAAAGTCGTTTTGATAGTAGTCCGCAATGTCATAAACATCGTTTTTATCGCGATTATAGTTATTTTTATTATTCGCCCACACGTAGTCATTAAAGGTACGATAATCCCGCGAGGAATAACGATAAGCTGCAAGTGCAAACTGCGTACCGGTCTGCGTGACATATTTGTTCCATGCAACCTGATAGCTCTGACCATCAAAAACATCACCATTATCCTGCTCGCTATGCGATCGCGTGGCGTCTACCGATACTGCGCCAATGGGGGTATTCCAGCCAGTCCCAAGCACAAATGAAGAATAGTTTTGCGACAGCATTGTACCGCCATAGACCGTTAGCAGATTGTTCAGACCATACTGATAACTCCCTTGCAGGAAATCATACTGATTGCCAGCCCCTTCAATATGGCTTCGCCCTGCAGCGAAATCATATTTCGATACGCCCGACTGCAGCATATTTGGCACAGATGAAAAAGGCACCAGATAATGAGATATCGAACCGTTAGCCTCTTTCACACTGACATCTAAATCCGAACCACCGCCAGCGAGTTGTAGATCATCAATAGCAAATGGGCCTGGTGGTACTTCTTTCTGGTAAATAACAAAACCATTTTGTTCGATGGTTACCAGGGCGTTGCTCTGGGCAATCCCACGAACTACAGGGGTAAAATTCTGTTTTGAGTTTGGTAACATTTGCATATCGCGCCAGATACGCACACCACGAAAACGTACGGCATCAAAAATATCTGCCCCGGTATACATGTCACCGGCGCGCAATGTACCAAGAATCGACGGCACACCACGTTCCACATATAACGTGTTGCTCTTCCATTTGCCGTTGCCCTCGTTACCTTTCGTATAGTTGTCACTTGAATGCAACTGCCACCCCAGCAGGTTCAACCCGCTATTCAGGTTCACATAGCTGCTTTTATCATCACCACCGTGTTTATAATTACTGTAATACTGGCTGGCGTAATAAGAGGTATAAAAAGCGTTTACCCCGCGATCCCAGGTTTCAGGCGGCATATATCCTGGTTCATATTCAATCACATACGCCTGAGGTACGCTTAAATTTAGAATAAACTCCCCAATGTCATAACTAACACTGCCGCCCTGCACTGCTGCACGCAGCGGCACGCAGCCTTCTTGTTTATCCGTTTTAATGTTCCCGGTGCGAATACCAATTTGCTGCAATTGTGCCCAGGACAGACATGTCAGTTCGGGATCGTCTTTAATATCAATATCGTACCGACCACGCCACTTATTATTAAGATAAACATCCATTTCATATATACCGGGCATTGGCTTATCGCCATCAATTTGATAGCGAGAGATTTTCTCACCATTCAAACCGCCGATCATAAAGTGGGTATCAAACGTGTCTTCTTCAGCCCATACGGATGAAGCAGCCAAAACCGACAGGATTGACAGTGTAATAGAATTTATCGTTGACATAATCAATCCTTGACTATCTTTCCGTTTTTATTTTTTCACTTAAGTAGTTTCCGTGATCATCAATAAGAGTAACCTTGTAATGATTAACGACAGCAGTGGTGACGACCTTTTTATCTGACCACGGAGCAAGTAACACTGTCTCGCTGTTTATTTTTGAATTACCCACTAGTTCAGGAATAGTAATCCAGTTGGCAGAATTATTTTTGATATTAATGCCACCGCTGACATCTCTGACGCTTAAGCGAGAAAAGCTTTTTTCATCTACACCGGCGATACCCTGCGGGCGATATATAAATTTGATGCGATTCTGCATAGCAAATTTAATCATGTTCTTACCTTCTGATTCCGCAGAATTAGGAGGAATATCTAACACATTCAGAAAAAAAAGACTTTCACGATCTTCCGGTAGCGTATTTGCCAATTGCTTAATTTTCAGTTGTTGACCAGAGCCTCCGCTGACCTTTGCCACCGGAGGGCTCATTACAAATGGCACGTGGATTTTTTCGGGTGGCAGACTGGTATCTCCGTCATCTATCCAGGATTGAACCAGCGAGCTGCGACTGCCTTCATTCATTAACTGCACGGTGATTTCTTGTTTCTGTGCCGGATAAATGACACGGGTGCCGTAAATGTATATGCCGCCCCACGCAGGCATTACTGTACCGGCCAGTAAAAACACGAGTATTTTTTTCATTATAATTATCCTTACTGCGGAAATAATCGGCGGCCGGAGCCGCCGACAAACAGGATAGTCATCTTAATCAGTAACAACAGTCATCGTCAGCGAAGAGGCCACATCACCAGCGGAGACATCGGCAGAACCAATTTTCGCGTAGCGTGCGCTAAAGTTCAGAGTATATTTATTGTCCGCAGTTTTAGTTAACTCAATACCTGTATCGGGGTTAACCTGTTTAGTAAAATCATCACCATAGTAAACGGTGAAGCCAGCGCCATTATTTGCTGCGGTATTTCGTGTAATATATTTATTTTTGCTGTCAAATTGGGAACTGGAGAAAGTAATTTTTGGCGCTTTACTTCCTGTACATTCAACAGTCAATGGCACGGTGGTTTTATTTGAGTATCCTTCATAAACACCACCAGCACTTAAGGCATTTAATCTGTCAGCACCAATTTGGTTCATACCAATGGTCGCAGTGGTATCCCCTGTAAATTTACAGGTGGTCCCTACTACCTTACCAGTAATAATCAGTTCACCCTGATCAGAATCAGCAGCAAAAGCCCCAGCGCTCATAACTACAGCGGACAGAACAGCAGCGGAAATAATTGAACGTTTCATCGTATATTCCTTAATGAATTAACTTCTATTGGTTAAGAGGACTTAACCCGTGAAATTAAATTCGCACACCAGAAACGTTACCGCAATGTAAATGCGTTGTTTTATTGATTTAAAACAAATTGCAAAGCGCAATATAATAGAAACAAATCAGTCGATTTTTTTATTCTTTTAAATTAATAAATTTACGAGATTAACTGTCGGAATGGAATTCTTCAGAGAAATGTTCAGCCACGCATCATTCACAATAATAATACATGACTGATAAAAGACGTTTAATCGTAACGCGTCATCACAATTTGTCGCGTAGCGTCACCGGTGATAGTAACAATTTCAGTTACCGCACCTTTTGTTGGATTGGAAACTCCCGCTCTGACGTTTGAAAAGGAAATGGCATTGCCACAGCGTTGCTGCACTTCGTTATTTACAACATCAGCGCTACAGGTGGGTTCAGTTACCCGACCATTGATATTCAGGGTGGCAGTATCTGTGGCGAAAGCAGAAGCGCTCATTCCATAAGCCAAAGTAATAACTCCCAAGAATAAATTTTTTTTCATTACGTTCATTATTCCTGTATCGGTTGGGAAACAGCACACAAGCCGTCTTTCCAGTAGATTATGGATTAACTGCCTCGCTAAGACTAATTGAGATTGTAGATTAATTCGACCAATTTGATCAATTTAAATGATGCATTGAGGGTGTTTATTCAGAAAAAGACATGAATTATACAGTCCGGATAAATAATTGAGTGAGATTTTTCAACCAATATATTCACCGCATCAATGCATTATTGATACGGTGAATCTTTTTAACGCTATTAATTACACCGCGCGGAAAGCAATTTCACCCGGGATCACTTCCCCTTGCCAGTAGAGCTGGGCAGCGACACGTCCTGCCAGGTCACGGTAAATGGCGGTAAATTCGCTGTCAGGACGGCTGATGACCGTCGGCGTACCACGATCCAGGTCTTCACGCAGAGAAATATGCAGCGGCATCTGTCCCAGCAGTTGGGTGTGATACTGCTCAGCCAGTTTCTGCGCGCCACCGGTGCCGAAGATTGGCTCGTGATGACCGCAGTTGCTGCAAATATGCATACTCATATTCTCAACAATACCCAGCACTGGCACTTCGACTTTTTCGAACATCACGATGCCTTTTTTCGCATCGATCAGCGCGATGTCCTGCGGAGTGGTCACCACAACCGCACCCGTGACCGGAATGTTTTGCGCCAGCGTCAACTGGATATCACCCGTACCTGGCGGCATATCCAGTACCAGGTAATCAAGATCCGGCCATAAGGTTTCTTGCAGCATCTGCAGCAGGGCTTTGCTGGCCATCGGGCCACGCCACACCATCGCATTATCGTCAGTAACCAGATAACCAATAGAGTTTGTCGCCAGGCCGTGAGACATGATCGGCGCCATGTGGGTACCGTCTGGTGAGGTTGGACGTTGGTTCTCCGCACCGAGCATCGTCGGGATTGACGGGCCATAAATATCGGCGTCCAGTATCCCTACCTTCGCCCCTTCTGCAGCCAGCGCCAGCGCCAGGTTCACGGCAGTTGAGGATTTACCCACACCACCTTTTCCCGAACTGACGGCGATGATGTTTTTTACACCATTAATGCCCGGCTGGTTTTTCACGCGTTTCAGCGTCGCAATGTTATGCGACAGTTTCCAGTCGATCGCTTTCGCACCAGTAATACGCAGCAGATCGGCGCTACATTGCTCTTTTAAGTCCTCAAACGCGCTCTGCCAGACAAACGGCATGACCAGCTCAACGTGCAACGTGTCATCCATCCAGGCGACGTGGTGCAACGCTTTAAGCGTCGTCAGATTATGCTTCAGGGTTGAATGCTGAAAATTCGCCAGCGTCCCGGCAACCATCGCGCGCAGGGTCTCTGGTGATTTGGCCTGGGATTGTGCGTTCATCCCGACTCCTTTTTGTTGTTCTGAAAATACAATAGTCACCAGGTAGTTTACTCCAACCGCAACAATTATTCATTTACGGATAAATGCCCTTATCGCTTGGCGCAGTAATTACCATTTTGGTACTATCAAAGCCCTTTTCACTACAAAAGAAGTAATTGCCCACTATGACTCAAGTCGCGAAGAAAATTCTGGTAACGTGCGCGCTGCCGTACGCCAACGGCTCTATCCACCTCGGCCATATGCTGGAGCACATCCAGGCTGATGTCTGGGTCCGTTACCAGCGAATGCGCGGCCACCAGGTTAACTTCATCTGCGCGGACGACGCACACGGTACGCCAATCATGCTGAAAGCACAGCAGCTTGGGATCACGCCAGAGCAGATGATCGGTGAAATGAGTCAGGAGCATCAGACTGATTTTGCGGGTTTTGACATCAGCTATGACAACTACCACTCTACGCACAGCGAAGAGAACCGTGAGCTGTCTGAGCTGATTTACACGCGCCTGAAGGAGAACGGTTTTATTAAGAACCGTACTATCTCCCAGCTTTACGATCCGGAAAAAGGCATGTTCCTGCCGGACCGTTTCGTTAAAGGCACCTGCCCGAAATGTAAATCTCCGGATCAGTATGGCGATAACTGTGAAGTTTGCGGCGCAACCTACAGCCCGACCGAACTTATCGAGCCGAAATCCGTCGTTTCTGGCGCGACGCCGGTAATGCGCGACTCTGAACACTTCTTCTTTGACCTGCCATCATTCAGCGAGATGCTGCAGGCCTGGACACGCAGCGGCGCGTTGCAGGAGCAGGTCGCCAACAAAATGCAGGAATGGTTCGAATCCGGCCTGCAGCAGTGGGATATTTCCCGCGATGCCCCATACTTTGGTTTTGAAATCCCGGATGCGCCAGGCAAGTACTTCTATGTCTGGCTTGATGCACCAATTGGCTATATGGGTTCGTTCAAAAACCTGTGCGATAAGCGCGGCGACACGACCAGTTTTGATGAGTATTGGAAGAAAGATTCCGACGCAGAGCTGTATCACTTCATCGGTAAAGACATCGTCTACTTCCATAGCCTGTTCTGGCCGGCGATGCTGGAAGGCAGCAACTTCCGTAAGCCGACCAACCTGTTCGTACACGGTTATGTGACGGTAAACGGTGCGAAGATGTCCAAATCTCGCGGTACCTTCATTAAGGCCAGCACCTGGCTGAAGCACTTTGACGCCGACAGCCTGCGCTACTACTACACGGCGAAGCTTTCTTCACGCATTGATGATATCGACCTGAACCTGGAAGACTTCGTTCAGCGTGTAAACGCCGATATCGTCAACAAAGTAGTCAACCTGGCATCACGTAACGCAGGCTTTATCAGCAAGCGTTTTGACGGCGTACTGGCGGCTGAACTGGCCGACCCGGCGTTGTATAAAACCTTCACTGACGCTGCTGCGGTGATTGGCGAAGCATGGGAAAGCCGTGAATTTGGTAAAGCTATCCGTGAAATCATGGCGCTGGCCGATGTGGCAAACCGCTACGTTGACGAACAGGCTCCGTGGGTCGTTGCTAAACAGGAAGGCCGCGATGCCGACCTGCAGGCGATCTGCTCCATGGGTATCAACCTGTTCCGCGTCCTGATGACTTACCTGAAACCGGTTCTGCCAACGCTTGCTGAACGTGTAGAAGCTTTCCTGAACAGCGAGCTGAGCTGGGATGCCATTAATCAACCGCTGCTCGGTCACAAGGTCAACACCTTTAAGGCGCTCTACAATCGCATCGACATGAAACAAGTTGAAGCGCTGGTGGAAGCGTCGAAAGAAGAAGTGAAGGCCGCTGCCGCACCGGTAACCGGCCCGCTGGCGGATGACCCAATTCAGGAAACCATTACCTTTGACGATTTCGCCAAAGTTGACCTGCGCGTGGCATTGATTGAAAACGCCGAGTTTGTGGAAGGTTCTGACAAACTGCTGCGTCTGACGCTGGATCTCGGCGGCGAGAAGCGTAACGTCTTCTCAGGTATTCGTTCTGCCTATCCGGATCCGCAGACCCTGGTTGGACGTCAGACCATTATGGTTGCTAACCTGGCTCCTCGTAAGATGCGCTTCGGCATTTCTGAAGGGATGGTCATGGCGGCAGGTCCTGGCGGGAAAGATATCTTCCTGTTAAGCCCGGACGAAGGCGCAAAACCTGGCCAACAGGTGAAATAAATCAGACATCTCGAGCGCTGCAACTGCAGCGCTTTTTTTTTGCTGAAGGATTTACCTTTAATCTTAAACACACTCCCCCACTCCATTTTCGGACTGCTTAGCCATCGCTATTAAATTTATTCTATACTGCTCTGCTATTAAGGCCGCCCGGCCCCATAATATTCATTAGAATTATTATTTAGCTTTCGATATTCATAAAATGGAGTTTTACATGACAGCGTTACAAAAATTAGTTTCTCTCGCCGTGGCATCGGTTGTGGTTTTTTCTCTGGCGGGTTGTGGTGATAAAGAAGAGACGAAAACATTCAATGCCAATCTTAACGGTTCGGATATCACCGTCTCTTACACCTATAAAGGTGACAAAGTTCTGAAACAAAGCTCCGAAAGTAAAATCAGCTATGCGTCTGTCGGCGCCAGCAATAAAGAGGAAGCCGCAAAAGTATTCGACGCGTTAAGCGCCAAATATCAAAATATTGCAGGCGTAGAAGAAAAGCTCACCTATACAGAGACCTACGCGCAGGAAAATGTCACTATCGATATGGAAAAAGTCGATATAAAAGCGTTACAGGCAATTTCCGGGATGAAGCTTTCTGAGAAAGCCGATAAAAATATCAGCATGAAGCAAATGCAAACGGTAATGGAATCGGCGGGTTTTAAAGAAGTGAAATAACATCCTGGCGACCCGATATTCATCGTGGTCGCCAGCGTCGTTTTACGCTTTCGTTTTGTGCACTCGCGACGTCAAACCCCGCAGGAAATAACGCAAAAACTGATCGCCGCATTCGCGATAGTTCTTATGATCCGGCGCGCGCATCATGGCGGTTATTTCCGGCATCGACACACGAAACTTCTGCTCGGTCATAATGGCCAAAATATCATCGGTTTTCAGCGAAAAGGCGATACGCAGCTTTTTCAGCACCGTATTGTTGTTAACACGACGCTCAAGCGCCAGTTCCGGCGCAGAATCGTCTTTTCCACGCAGATGATAAATCAGACCGTTTAAAAATCCGGAGAGAATGATATCCGGGCAGCGAATAAACCCGGCTTCATCTTCTTTTGTCATCCAGGTATCAAAACCTGCGGAGGTGGATTCCATGTCAGCAAGCGCAAGAATACGCACCATGTCGTTATTGTTCGCTTTCAGGGTGTAGCGCAGGCTACGAAGAATATCGTTACTTAGCATAGAGCCTTCAACTGTCGGTGATGCAATGGCGCGCAGTGTATCAGTTTTACAGTCCAATCGCCTCTTTTAGACTTTTAAGATAACGGCGACTTACCGGAACTGTCAGCCCGTTGCGTAAAATCAGTTCGGCCTGACCGTTTTCTTCCAGACGGATCTCCCGCAATTGCGCCATATTCACCAGATACTGCCGATGGCAGCGCAGCAAAGGTGTACGGCTTTCCAGCGTTCTGAGCGTCAGTTCGGTGAAACCTTCTTTACCATCGCTGCTGGTCACATACACGCCGCTCATGCGGCTGCTGATAAACGCCACGTCATCCATTTGCAGCAGATAGATTCGGCTGTGGCCGCTGCACGGAATAAACTTCAGCGCCTGCTGATTCTCCGGCAGTAGCGATACATCCTGCTTCGTGCGCTCCTGACGCAAACGGCTCAGCGTTTTTTCCAGTCGCGCCTCTTCAATCGGTTTGAGAAGATAATCAAACGCGTGTTCTTCAAAAGCTTTCACCGCATATTCATCAAACGCAGTAAGGAAAACAATATACGGACGATGCTCAGGATCAAGCATGCCAACCATTTCCAGACCGCTGATACGCGGCATCTGAATATCAAGGAACAGGACATCCGGACGCAGTTTATGTACCGCGCCGATGGCTTCCACCGCATTCGAACATTCGCCGACGATCTCGATGTCGCTTTGCGCCTGCAACAGGATCCGCAGATTCTCCCGCGCTAACGGTTCGTCATCGACAATCAGCACTTTGATCATGCCAGTTCCTCCAGAGGAAGTCGTAAAGTGATTCGGGTAAAGCGGTCAGGTTCACACGCTACGCTGATGCCAAAATCGTCGCCAAACCGCTCGCGCAGTCGTTTATCAACCAGATTCATACCCAATCCGCTGGCCTCAGACGTTGGCTGATACAACCCGGCGTTATCTTCAATATCCAGCATCAGATACTGCCCTTCGCGGCGGGCGGTAATCGACACTTCGCCGGTATCCAGTAGCTGAGAGGTACCGTGTTTAATGGCATTCTCCACAATCGGTTGTAGGGTAAAGGCAGGTAATTGCTGATACGAAAGCGCATCTGGCACCGTCAAAGTCACCTGCAGGCGCGACTGAAATCGCGCCTTTTCAATTTGCAGATAGGCATTAACGTGCTCAATTTCATCAGCCAGCGTCACAATCTCCGACGGACGTTTTAAGTTTTTGCGAAAGAACGTCGACAGGTACTGCACCAGTTGGCTGGCCTGCTCGCTATCGCGTCGGATCACGGCTTTGATGGTGTTGAGCGCATTAAACAAAAAATGGGGGTTCACCTGTGCATGCAGGAGTTTGATTTCCGACTGCGTGAGCATCGCTTTTTGCCGCTCATACTGCCCGGCCAGAATCTGCGCCGAAAGCAGTTGGGCGATCCCTTCCCCCAGCGTGCGGTTGATCGAGCTAAAGAGGCGGTTTTTGGCTTCATACAGTTTGATGGTCCCCATCACCCGCTGGTTTTCCCCCCGCAAAGGGATCACCAGCGTCGAGCCTAATTTGCATTGCGGGTGCAAAGAGCAGCGGTAAGGGACTTCATTCCCATCGGCATACACCACCTCTCCGGTTTCTATCGCCCGTTGGGTGTACGACGACGAAATAGGTTTTCCGGGTAGATGGTGATCGTCACCAATGCCGGTAAATGCCAGCAGCTTCTCGCGGTCGGTAATTGCCACAGCACCGATATCCAGCTCTTCATACAGCACCTGAGCGACCTTCATGCTGTTAACCTCGTTAAACCCCTGGCGCAAAATACCCTCCGTTGAGGCGGCAACTTTGAGCGCAGTGGCGGAAAAAGCAGAGGTATATTTTTCAAACATCGCCCGTTTATCGAGCAAAATACGCATAAATAAGGCTGCGCCCACGGTATTCGTCACCATCATCGGCGCGGCGATATTACTGACCAGCCGAAACGCATCGTCAAACGGCCGGGCGATTAACAAGATGATCAGCATCTGCACCAGTTCGGCGACAAAAGTAATGGCACCCGCGGTCAGTGGACTAAAGACTTTATCGGTACGGCCACGACGGGTGAGCACGCTGTGCACCAGCCCGCCGAGCAAACCTTCGACAATGGTCGAAATCATGCAACTGAGCGCCGTCATTCCGCCCATTGAATAACGATGTAAGCCACCGGTTAGACCGACCAAACCGCCGACCACTGGGCCGCCAAGCAGCCCACCCATCACCGCGCCGATAGCACGGGTATTAGCAATAGAATCATCAATGTGCAGCCCGAAATAGGTGCCCAAAATACAGAAAATGGAAAAGGTAACGTAGCAAAGCAGCTTGTGCGGGAGCCGGATCGTGACCTGCATCAGCGGGATAAACAAACGCGTTTTGCTCATGAGCCACGCGATAACGAGAAACACACACATCTGCTGAAGCAGCAGCAACACCAGATTAAACTCGTACATACCTGCCAACCACACATCACTTAAAAGCGCGTAACATACATGGGCTGCGCGTAACTTTCTTTGAAGTGTTGCAAAAAAAAAGGAATTTGTGAGAACGATCACTCGAAAGCGCGAGCATGACTACAAATTCACCCATTTGTTGATCAAAAAACAGACAAAACTACCTGGTTCGCAAAAGAGCGTCTAAAGTAAAACTGGGACCTCGCGAGCATAAGTGAGACGACGATGGCGCTTTACACAATAGGTGAAGTGGCTTTGCTTTGTGATATCAACCCTGTCACTTTACGCGCGTGGCAGAGGCGTTACGGATTACTGAAACCGCAGCGAACAGACGGCGGGCATCGCCTGTTTAACGACGCGGATATCGACCGGATCCGTGAGATAAAACGCTGGATAAATAACGGCGTTCAGGTCAGTAAGGTAAAAATGTTGCTCAGTAATGAGAACATTGATGTGCATAACGGCTGGCGCGAACAGCAAGAGACGCTGTTGAGCTATTTGCAAAGTAATAATCTGCATAGCCTCAGGATGTGGATCAAAGAGCGCGGTCAGGATTATCCCGCACAAACGCTTAACACCCATTTGTTCATTCCGTTACGCCGCCGCCTGCAATGTCAGCAGCCGATCCTGCAGGCGTTACTGGGGATACTCGACGGTGTCCTCATCAACTACATCGCGATTTGTCTGGCCTCGGCGCGCAAGAAACAGGGTAAAGATGCCCTGGTTGTCGGCTGGAACATTCATGATACCACTCGCTTATGGCTGGAGGGTTGGGTAGCCAGCCAGCAGGGATGGCGCGTTGACGTCCTCGCCCACTCGCTAAACCAATTGCGACCGGAACTGTTTGAAGGGCGAACCTTACTGGTCTGGTGCGGCGAAAGCCAAACGCCTGCTCAGCAGCAACAACTGAACGAATGGCGCGCGTTAGGTCACGATATTTATCCGCTCGGTATTTAAAGCCAACCAGGATCGGCTCTTAATATTCTGTTAACAAACGTGTACAATCCTTAGATTCACATAAGGAGTGCATAATGAGCGCAGCTAAAATCGGTGTCATTACCCTCTTCCTGCTGATGGCCATCGGCGGTATCGGCGGCGTCATGCTGGCAGGCTACACATTCATTTTACGTGCCGGGTAAGGTGGCTCGCTAATCGCTCAAACCCGCGGTCAACGATCACCGCAGCCAGCGCGACCAGCAGCGCCCCCTGAATCACATAGGCGGTATTGAACCCGCTCAGGCCGATGATAATCGGCGTGCCCAACGTGTTCGCCCCGACGGTTGACGCTATCGTAGCGGTGCCGATATTAATAATCACCGACGTGCGAATTCCCGCCAGAATAACCGGTGCCGCCAGCGGCAACTCCACTTTACGCAGCCGCTGGCCCTGACTCATGCCCATTCCGGTGGCAATATCCATCACGCTGGAAGAAATTCCGCCGAGTCCCGCCAGAGTTGCCTGCAAGATTGGTAACACGCCATACAAAATCAGTGCGATAATCGCGGGTTCAAGCCCAAACCCCATCACCGGTACGGCGATCGCCAGCACGGCGACCGGAGGAAATGTCTGCCCCACGGCGGCAATCGTTTCCACCATCGGCCTGAATTCCGCGCCCCAGGGCCGGGTTACCGCTATTCCCGCTCCAGTGCCAATGATGACGGCAATAAGGCTTGAAATCCCAACCAACGCAAAATGACTCAACGCCAGCGCCGTAAAACTTTCCTGCTGATACACGGGACGCGGCAGCGCCGGAAATAGCGAACTAAACAGGGCCTGACTGTGAGGCAACCCAACCAACAGGATCAGAAACAGCGCAACAAGCCATAGCAATGGATCAGCAAGACGTTTCACGGGTCGGCGTCTCCGAAAGCAAATCGCGAAAATGAAGCGTCCCGCAGGGCAACCCCTGCGGCGTCACGACCGGCAAAACATCGCAGCCACGCGCCACGAACACCGACAATGCATCACGTAGCGTCATCTCATCCACCAGCGGCTCGCCGTCTGAGTGTTCACCGCGACGGATAAAATCCCCTACCGTACGCAGCGACAACAGCCTTACGCCCAGTTCACTGCGGCCAAAAAAAGTTTGCACGAAATCATTCGCTGGCGCAGTGAGCATCGACAACGGCGTGCCTTGCTTCACAACTTTTCCCGCATCCATCAAAATCAGATGCTCCGCCAGTCTCAGCGCCTCGTCGATATCATGCGTCACCAGCACAATGGTACGTCCCAACAAACGGTGGATACGCGTCATCTCCTGCTGCAGCGCGCCGCGGGTGACCGGGTCCAGCGCGCCAAAAGGCTCATCCATCAGTAGCACCTGCGGATCTGCCGCCAACGCACGCGCAACCCCAACCCGCTGCTGTTGTCCACCGGAGAGCTGATGCGGATAACGGTGACGCAAACTCGCCTCGAGGCCCAGCAGCGCCATTAGTTCATCTGTTCGGTCATCAATACGTGAACGTGACCACTTTTGCAGCTGCGGTACGGTGGCAATATTCTGCGCGACGGTCCAGTGGGGAAACAAACCAATAGACTGAATCGCGTACCCCATGCGCCGTCGTAACTCCAGCACCGGCAGGCTGCGGATCTCCTCCCCGGCGAAACGGATCTGCCCGCTGTCATGTTCAACCAGCCGGTTGATCATCTTTAGCGTGGTAGACTTGCCCGAACCTGACGTGCCAATTAATACCGAAAAGCTGCCCTCTCCTAACTGGAGGTTCAGGTCATCGACGGCTTTTTGCTGGCCATAGGTTTTACTGACATGGCGAAATTCAATCATTATTCGATACCTTTAGCAGCGCGATCCCTAAATCAAACAGCGCATCAATCAACACAGCCAGCACAACGACCGGGATCACGCCCAACAGCACTAAATCAACGGCGCTACTGAGCAGTCCCTGAAAGACCAGCGCGCCAAATCCCCCTGCACCAATCAGCGCGGCTATCACCGCCATTCCCACCGTCTGGACCATCACCACTCGCAAACTGCGCAAGAAGACCGGCAGCGCCAGTGGAAACTGCACCGAGATAAACCGCTGACGCGCGCTCATCCCCATCGCCCGGGCGCTTTCAAGTACATCGCGTGGAACCTGATTCAATCCAGCCACAACGCCGCGAACAAGCGGTAAGAGCGCATACAGCACCAACGCAATAAGCGCAGGCGTCAGACCGGTTCCCGCTACGCCAAGCGAACCCAGCAAGGGAAAGTGCTTCACCAGTCCGGCAAGCGGCGCAATTAACAGGCCAAACAGCGCGACGGAGGGAATAGTCTGGATGATGTTCAGTACCGCGAATACCGGCCCCTGACGGGAGACAGAAAAAGTACACCAGACACCCAGCGGCACGCCAATGAGCAGCGCGGGCACCACGGTAGCGAACAGAATCGTCAGATGCTGCGCCAGAGCGTCGTTAAAGACATCCTGGCGATTGGCATATTCTTTAAGCAGAGAAAGATCGTTAAACGTACCGGAGAGCAGTAACACCAGCGGCAAAATGAATATTTGTGCGTGCAATAACCAACGCCACGACGCCCGTTCGGTGATGCGACGAATGGCGTCACTGGCTGCCAGCAGCATCAATCCCAGCCCTAACCAGAACCCGCTGCCCAGGCTGGTTCTGGCCAGCGGGCTACCCGTCTGAGCCAGATACGTTGCCGTTGTGCCGGCGATGACCAGCGCCGCAATCACCAACAGTTGGCTAACGATAAGCGTCAATATATTGCCGGATTTTCCCGGTACAAAGCACAGAAGAAACAGCAGCACACAGGCCGCCGCTAATCCCCATGCCATGTCGGGTTGGATATCCCAGAGTTGACGCCCTTCACCGGAAACCAGGCGATTGGGAGCATAGCTGATGAAAGGAAGCGCTGCCGCCGCGATGGTAAGAAACACCAGCAGCAACAGCACCCGATTTACTGAAATATTCGACAAAACACCCACCTGCTGCAAACTCCGTTACTTCACCCATCCTTTTTGCTTCAGGTAGTCTGCTGCGACTTTTTTCGCATCCAGCCCCTCCACGGCGATACTGGCATTCAGCCGTTGCAGCGTTTTTTCATCCAGGCTGGCAAATACCGGTTGTAGCCATTCTGCCATTTGCGGGTAGTCCTGCAGCACCGATTCACGCACAACGGGCGCTGGCGCATAAATGGGCTGGACCCCTTGCGGATCGCTTAATGTTTGCAGACCGAGCGCCGCAACCGGACCATCGGTACCGTAGGCCATCGCCGCATTGACCCCAGAGGTCTGCTGCGCCGCTGCTTTAATCGTCACCGCGGTATCCCCCCCCGCCAGCGACAACAGCTGATTCTGATTCAGTTTGAAATCATAGGCTTTTTCAAAGGCAGGCAGCGCGTCAGCCCGTTCGATAAATTCCGCAGAGGCGGCAAGTTTGAACGTCCCCCCGTCTTTCAGATAACGGCCTAAATCGGCAAGGGACTCAAGCTTATTCTTTTGCGCGACATCCTGGCGAACCGCAATGGTCCAGGTGTTGTTGGCGGGCGCAGGCGTTAGCCAGATCAGCTTATTTTGCTCTGCGTCCAGCTTTTTCACTTTGTCATAACCAGCCTGCGCATTTTTCCATGCAGGATCATTCTCATCTTTAAAAAAGAATGCGCCATTGCCGGTATATTCCGGATAAATATCCAGTTCACCAGAGGTGATTGCCCCACGCACCACCGGAGTGGTACCCAGCTGTACTTTATTAACGGTTTTCACGCCGTGACTTTCGAGCACCTGCAAAATAATGTTGCCGAGCAGCGCCCCTTCGGTATCTATTTTTGAACCGACCGTGACGGGTGACGCGGCCTGTAAGGGCAAGCTGATCGCGGCTAATAACGCCAGCGAACCCACCCAAACTTTTGAAATTATCATGCTGCACTCCTCATTCTTTTACGGCCCTTTTCAGAGACTTGAGGAAAAAGCATAGTCGAAAAATCAAGCCTTAACCTGGCAATTGGGTAGTAACACTGCGAGTAACTCGCGGTAAGGCGATAATACAATAAAAAAAATCCGGCAAACCCAAAGTGAGTTTACCGGATGGTACGATTTCGCAGGCCTGATAAGCGTCACGCTATCAGGCATGATATCAATTACAGCAGTTCAAATTCGCCCTGCTTCACTCTGGCAGAATCCACGCCGATAAAGACGTTGAACTTGCCCGGTTCGGCATCGTATTGCATACGCTGGTTCCAGAATTTCAGCGCTTCAACATCAATTGGGAAGCTAACGGTTTGGGTTTCACCCGGCTTAAGATTCACCTTCTCAAAACCTTTCAGCTGTTTTACCGGACGACTCATTGAAGCGGTAACATCCTGCAAATACATCTGAATCACCGTCGCACCTTCGCGTTTGCCGGTGTTGGTCACCTGCACACTGGCCGTCACGGTCCCGTCACGCTTCATCGTCGGAGAAGAGAGTTTCACATCAGAAACCGTGAATGTGGTGTAGCTCAGGCCATAGCCAAAGGGATACAACGGACCGTTCGCTTCGTCAAAGTAGCGCGACGTGTACTTATTCGGCTTATCGGCATTATACGGGCGACCGGTATTGAGATGGCTGTAATAGACCGGGATCTGTCCGACAGAGCGCGGGAAAGACATCGGCAACTTGCCTGACGGGTTGTAATCGCCAAACAGCACATCGGCGATGGCGTTACCGCCTTCCGTCCCGGCAAACCAGGTTTCGAGGATCGCATCGGCCTGTTGATCTTCCTTAACCAGCGCCAGCGGACGACCGTTCATCAGTACCAGAACCAGCGGTTTACCCGTGGCTTTCAGCGCGGTAATCAGGTCACGCTGACTCTGCGGAATGGTGATATCGGTGCGGCTGGAGGCTTCATGCGCCATTCCCTGCGCTTCACCAACTACCGCGACCACCACGTCAGACTGCTTCGCGGCGTTAACCGCTTCATCAATCATCGCCTGCGGCGAACGCGGGTCAACCTTCACCGCCTCTTCATACTGGTTGAGGAAGTCGACAATGCCTTTGTCGTTGGTGATGTTCGCCCCTTTGGCGTATACCACTTTGCCCTGCTCGCCGATGGCATTTTTAATCCCCGTCAGCACCGTTACTGACTGATCGGCAACCCCGGCAGCAGACCAACTCCCCATCACATCACGCTTGCTGTCGGCCAGCGGGCCGACAACCGCTACGGTAGCGGATTTTTTCAGCGGCAATGTTTCCAGACGGTTTTTCAGCAGCACCAGGCTTTCACGCGCCACTTCACGCGCCTCTTTACGGTGCAAACGGCTTTCCGCGTTGGTGTCCTGCGGGTCAGATTCTTTGGCCCCCAGATGGCTGTACGGATCGTTAAACAGCCCCATATCATATTTCACGTTCAGCACATGACGCGCAGCGTCGTCCAGCTCCGCCATCGTCACCTTACCTGACTTAATCAACCCCGGCAGGTATTTGCTGTAATACTCATCGCTCATGCTCATGTTGATGCCGGACTTGATCGCCACACGCACCGCATCTTCAGGATCGGCGGCAGTGCCGTGCTTAATCAGTTCCTTAATCGCGCCGTGATCGGAAACAGTAATGCCCTTAAAGCCCCACTCATCGCGCAGGACGTCTTTTAACAGCCATGCATCCGAAGTCGCCGGCGTACCGTTCAGCGAATTAAGCCCCACCATCACCGCACCGCTACCGGCGTCCAGTCCGGCTTTGTACGGTGGCATATAGTCGTTGAACAAACGCTGCGGGCTCATATCGACAGTGTTGTATTCCTTGCCGCCTTCAACCGCGCCATAGGCGGCATAGTGCTTGACGCTGGTCATCACCGAATAGCGATCGGCAGGGCTTTTACCCTGCATCGCTTCCACCATGGTTTTGCCCATCGTGGCGGTCAAATACGTATCTTCGCCAAACCCTTCCGAGGCGCGACCCCAGCGCGGATCGCGCGAGACATCGACCATCGGCGCCCAGGTCATATTCAGACCATCATCGGCGGCTTCATACGCAGACACTCGACCAACGGTTCTGACCGCATCGAGATTAAAGGAGGATGCCAGACCGAGGCTTATCGGGAATACGGTACGCTGACCGTGCAATACGTCGTAGGCAAAAAAGAGAGGGATTTTCAGGCGGCTGAGATCCATCACCTGATCCTGCATTTTGCGGATATCCTGGCGCGTGACGGTGTTAAAAATTGCCCCAACCTGCCCGTCTTTGATCATCTCGCGGATGGCTTCTTTCGGGTTATCAGGCCCGACGCTTATCAAACGCAGTTGCCCAATCTTCTCATCCACGGTCATCTGCTTGAGTAAATCGGTAACGAAGGCATCCCGCGCCTCTGGCGTCAGTGGATGGTTACCAAACAGAGTGTCCGCCAACGCTGGTTGCAATGCCAGACTCACCGCGACACCTACAGAACATAGCCATTTCATGTTGATTCTCTCTTTATTTTTTCCCGACGAGGCAGCGAAAATATAACAAAAACCGCAGTTTGCCGTAAGACTAAACGGGAGCGATAAAGAAAGCTAAGGTTATTCTCCTAATTTTCGAAACCAGCGCGAATCAGTAAAAGACGAACCAGAGACAATATGAATGAGAAAGCGTATTGTCATACAAAGCGCTATGCTTGTTCCTGATATTGAGTCCCACCACAAGGAGTGGAGAATGTCTTCCATTACAACAGATAATAAAGCTTTCCTGAATGAACTGACCCGTCTGGTGGGTCATTCACACCTGCTGACAGAACCTGCTAAAACCGCCCGCTATCGCAAGGGATTCCGCTCCGGCCAGGGCGATGCGCTTGCCGTCGTGTTCCCCGGGTCGCTTTTAGAACTGTGGCGCGTTTTGAGCGCCTGCGTCGCCGCGGATAAAATTATCCTGATGCAGGCCGCTAACACCGGCCTGACCGAAGGGTCTACGCCGAGCGGTAATGATTACGACCGCGAGATTGTCATTATCAGCACCCTGCGTCTTGATAAGCTGCACGTCATCGGCAAAGGTGAACAGGTGCTGGCCTATCCAGGAACCACGCTCTATTCGCTGGAAAAAGCGCTCAAACCGTTTGGCCGTGAGCCGCATTCAGTAATCGGATCTTCTTGTATCGGCGCTTCGGTTATCGGTGGTATTTGCAACAACTCCGGCGGTTCGCTGGTACAGCGCGGCCCGGCATACACGGAGATGTCGCTGTTTGCGCGTATTGACGAACAGGGAAAATTACAGCTGGTTAACCATCTGGGTATTGAGCTGGGCCAGACCCCGGAGCAGATCCTGAGCAAACTGGATGACGAGCGTATTAGAGATGACGATGTTCGCCACGACGGGCGTCACGCGCACGATCACGACTACGTTACCCGCGTCAGAGATATCGACGCAGACACGCCCGCACGCTATAACGCCGACCCGGATCGCTTGTTTGAATCGTCCGGTTGTGCAGGCAAGCTCGCGGTCTTTGCCGTGCGTCTGGACACCTTCGAAGCCGAAAAAAACCAACAGGTCTTTTACATCGGCACCAACCAGCCAGAGGTGCTGACGGAGATCCGCCGTCATATTCTGGCAAAATTCGAGCATCTGCCGGTCGCCGGTGAATATATGCACCGCGATATTTACGACATCGCTGAGCAATACGGCAAAGATACGTTTCTGATGATCGACAAGCTCGGCACCGACAAAATGCCGTTCTTCTTCACCCTGAAAGGCCGCACCGATGCGATGCTGGAAAAAGTGAAAATTTTCCGTCCTCACTTCACCGACCGGGCAATGCAGAAATTTGGTCATTTGTTCCCCAGCCACTTACCGGCGCGCATGAAAAGCTGGCGCGATAAGTACGAGCATCACCTGCTGTTAAAAATGGCCGGTGGCGGCGTGGCTGAAGCCCAAAACTGGCTAAGCGAGTATTTCAAAACCGCTGAAGGCGACTTCTTTGCCTGTACGGCGGAAGAAGGCAGCAAGGCGTTCTTGCACCGCTTCGCGGCGGCTGGCGCGGCTATTCGTTATCAGGCCGTGCATGCGGATGAGGTGGAAGATATTCTGGCGCTGGATATCGCGCTGCGTCGTAACGACACCGAATGGTACGAGCATCTGCCCCCAGAGATCGACAGTCAACTGGTGCACAAACTCTATTACGGTCACTTTATGTGTTACGTCTTCCATCAGGATTACATCGTGAAAAAAGGCGTGGATGCGCATGCGCTCAAAGAGCAGATGCTGGAACTCCTGCGCGAGCGTGGGGCGCAGTATCCGGCAGAGCATAACGTCGGGCATCTGTATCAGGCGCCGGAAACCTTGACCCGTTTTTACCGTGAGAATGACCCCACCAACAGTATGAATCCGGGTATCGGGAAAACGAGTAAGCAGAAGTTCTGGAAAGAATCGTAATCCTGAAAAAGATAAGCGCTACCGGGCATGTTGCCGGGGCGCTTCGCTTGCCCGGCCTACTGCTACATTCGCTATGCGTAGGCCGGATAAGACATCTTATTTAATCGTTCTGTGCGGTTTGCTCGCCCTTCGCCGAACCTGCCGCCGCCATCTGCGCAGCTTTTTGCTTTTTATAGCTCAGCGCCGCCGCCGGAACCGGCATCACCTTGCCCGTTTCAATCCAGGTACGTAAACGGCTGGCATCGGCAAAGTGAGTATATTTACCAAAGGCATCCATCACCACCAGCGCCACCGGTTTGTTGTTAATCACCGTGCGCATCACCAGACAGTGGCCTGCCGCATTGGTAAACCCGGTTTTCGTTAACTGAATATTCCAGTTATCGCGGTATACCAGATGGTTGGTGTTACGAAACGGCAGCGTATACGCAGGGTTGGCAAACGTCGCCATATCTTCACGCGTGGTACTTAGCTGGCCGATCAGCGGATACTGTTTGCTGGCGATCAGCAGCTTGGTTAAGTCACGGGCGGTCGAGACGTTATGAATCGACAAGCCAGTGGGTTCCACAAAGCGTGTCTGAGTCATGCCGAGCGCTTTCGCTTTGGCATTCATGGCTTTGATAAACGCGTTGTATCCGCCCGGGTAATGATGCGCCAGACTCGCCGCCGCACGGTTTTCTGATGACATCAGCGCCAACAGTAACATGTCTTTACGGCTGATTTCGCTGTTCAGTCGTACGCGAGAGTAAATGCCTTTCATCTCCGGCGTCTGGCTAATATCGACTTTCAGCTTTTCATTCAGCGGCAGTCGTGCATCAAGCACCACCATCGCCGTCATTAATTTGGTAATCGACGCAATCGGACGCACAAGGTCCGGGTGGTTCGAATAGATAACTTTGTTGGTATTCAGATCAACGATCATCGCGCTACCGGACGCTATCTCAGGTTGAGAAGCCGCTGCGGTAGTTGCCGTTTTCGCCACGGCTTGGGGTGCAAAAGGAACGGCCAGCACCAGGGCAAGGCTTAATAATGAAACTCGGAATTTCAGCATGATGAGATTTCTGATAATGGTTCACGCACGTCACAACGCACACCGCCAGAGATTAAGTATTATCTCAAGCTAGCTCAGGCATCATAGCGATCCGGCAGGTTTGCTGCCACAGGAGAATCGTCTCGAAATGCTGCGTTGCTGACTTTTACGTCAACAACGCAGCGTAGACAGGTTTATCCGTCAGAATAACCGATAGCCGTAACCCCACAGGATTACCGTAATAGCCAGCAGAACTTCCAGTACCAGCACACCGATCGCCAGCGTGGAACTGGAAAAACTCAACCCTTCCTCACGAGTGATATTCAGGAACGTCGGAATACCGAGATAAAGTAAATAACCGGTGTAAAACAGCGCGAGAGTCCCGACTAATGCGCACAGCCAGACCAGCGGATAAAGTGCGACCAGCCCGCTTAAAAACAGCGGCGTCGCGACATATCCGGCAAACACCATACAATGCGCCAGCGACGGACGCTGCGGGTAGTTACGCGCCATCCACCAGATAACCCGGCCCATAACGGCAACGCCCGCCAGCATCACCCCGTAAAACAGAATCGCCATTGCAAATCCAGTCAACAGGGATAATTTCAGGATATTGCCATCGCCAAAATCCCAGCCGATTTGTGTGGTACCGATGAACGCACAAACAACCGGGATTGCCGCCATCAGCAGTACATGGTGGGTGTAGTGATGCGAAACGCTTTCGTTTTCGCTGTTGATCACATGCATTTCACGATCGGGATGGGAAAACAGCCCCCAGACATGGTTCATACCGCCCCCTTCTTGTCAGCTCCGGACCTCAACAGTTCAAGTATAATTCAGCTTTGGATTAATTTTTGTACAACAACAAAAATGACGAACCGCTAATTCAGCGCTTTTAAACCCCACGATGATTCACAGGGTGTATGCTTAACGTCGGGAGGTCATCCAGACATATGGATATAAACAGTCTTATTGCACATTACGGTTACGCCGCATTGGTCATTGGCAGTTTGGCCGAAGGTGAAACCATTACCCTGCTGGGCGGCGTGGCGGCACATCAGGGATTACTTAAATTTCCTCTGGTGGTTATCTCTGTGGCCCTGGGCGGGATGATTGGCGATCAATTGCTGTATCTGCTTGGGCGTCGTTACGGTGGAAAAATTTTGCGTCGTTTCTCAAAACATCGCGACAAAATCCGCCGGGCGCAGAAAATGATACAGCGCCGTCCTTATCTGTTCGTGATTGGCACCCGTTTTATGTATGGTTTTCGCGTGATCGGCCCGTTGCTGATTGGCGCAAGCCATTTGCCACCTAAAATTTTCCTGCCGTTGAATATCCTGGGGGCGCTGGCGTGGGCGCTGATATTTACCACTCTGGGTTACGTGGGGGGAGAAGTCATTGCGCCGTGGCTACACAATCTCGACCAGCATATTAAGCACTGGATATGGCTGGCTCTGGTGATTGTGCTGGTGCCTGGCGTTCGGTGGTGGTTAAAAAAACGCAGCAGCAAAAGTACAGCCCGGTAGCGCGATGTCTACCGGGTGGGTGCGTTACGAAGCGTGGTAGCCGCCCCCCAGCGCACGGTTCAACTGGATTGAGGCATCCAGCCATTGCCCTTGTAAAAGCAGAGCGTTGCACTGTTCACGTAATGCCGGGATCTTTGCCTCACTGACCCGGGAGCCCGCAATAATTCCGGCATTGAAGCGCGCCTGCGCCAGACCCACTACGCGCAGTGCATCATGCTCAATCTGCTGCTGATGCTGATTCTTCTGCGCCAGTGTTTCTACCTGCGATGCTGCACGCGCCACGTCATTCACCGCATCCACCACGGCTTTGTTGTAATTCGCCACCGTCAGGTTGCTTTGCGCTTGAGTAATGTCGAGATTCGCGTTCAGCCTGCCGCTATCAAAGATAGGTAGCGTCAGCCCGGCCGTTACGCCCATTTGCTGCGCGGAATGGCGAAACAAGTCGCTCAGATGTAACGCATCCTGTTGTAAAAATGCCATCAGATTTACATCGGGATAAAACGCCGCTTTCGCCGCATCAATGCTGCTCAGCGATGACTCTATGTACCAGTGCGCCGCCTGCAAATCCGGTCGGCGGGCCAGCAGCGAATAACCTAGCTGGGACGGGAGCTGGCTTTCCACCGCGGGCAGCGGGGTCGAATGGAGTTTCAGGGCTGTGGACTGCGAGTTGGTCAGCGCGCTCAACCGCGCTTCAATTACCTTCATTTTACCGCTGACATCGTTCAGCTGCTGCTCTGTTTTGCTGGAATCGATATCGGTTTCAACGCCTTCCACCGAAGAAGTAAGACCATTTTGATACAGTTGACGATCAACGTTAATGACGTTCTGCTGCTCGGTTTCGATTTGCGTCAACACGGTTTTCAGCCCGGCCTGCGTTTGCCATTCCCAGTAAAGACGAGCCACACCACTCGCCAGCACCTGTCGCGTTTGCTCGCGCTCGGCTTCACGCGCCTTAACGGCCCCAATACGTGCCGTCACTTCGGCCCGATTTTTACCCCACAGATCCAGATTCCAGCCAGCAGTTAAACCCAAGGTGCCGTTGGTGTACCACGGCCCGGTCGTCCCGGCGGCCGGATCGGTAATGGCAAACGGACCCATCAGCCCTTCGGCTGACATTCTCTGACGCTCCACATCTGCTGAGAAATCGATCTCCGGGCCATCCTGCGCCTCCACAGCCTTAGCCTGCGCCTCCGCCAGTTGAATGCGCTGTTCCGCGACCTGCATATCAGGGGAGTTTCGTAACGTGCTGTCAATCAGCACATTAAGCTGGGGGTCATGGTATGCCTTCCACCATTGGCTGTCCGGCCAGCCATTTTTTAACGCCGCAGGCAATGTGGTATCGACATTCGCAGCGGGGGTCTGCTGTGACAGAGACTGGCGGTCATCATGCATCGGCGCGCAACCTGACATCAAAATAAAAAGCGGCAGCAATGCCGTCGTGACAAAAGCAGAATTACGATTCATGGAGAGACACAGGTAAGAAAAGATGTGCTGAGATTACGACTTGTCGCGTTTCCTTTTTTAGTTACGCGTGGCAATACACCTTTGGCAATAAAAATATATAATCGGAAAAATATACACTCAACAAATAATTTAGATTAATTAATTTTAATAATTGATGGATGGAGACATTATGTCACAGAATATCTATGACGATCCCGAGTTCTTTGCCGGATATGCCACACTGGACCGTTCAGTAAAAGGGCTCGACGGTGCGCCAGAATGGCCGACAATACAAGCGATGCTCCCCGCTCTACAGGGAAAAAATATCCTCGATTTGGGTTGCGGATATGGCTGGTTTTGCCGCTACGCGCGCGATAACCAGGCGGCCAGCGTAGTGGGACTGGATATTTCACAAAAGATGTTAACTCAGGCGCACAGCATGACGCAGGGTAATGGCATCGTTTATCGACGTGAAGATCTCGAGACGCTTTCCCTGTCGCCAAATTCCTTTGACCTGGTTTACAGCTCACTTGCCCTGCACTATTTGCGCGATATCGCGCGATTATTCGTAACGATTTACCAGTCGTTAACACCGGGAGGCATGTTGGTATTCTCTGCCGAACATCCCATTTATACTGCACCGCTTAACCAGGGTTGGATAAAAGATAAAACCGGGCAACAGTCCTGGCCGGTCAATCATTATCAGCAGGAAGGCACACGCATCAGTAACTGGTTCGCGGAGGGTGTCAAAAAACAGCACCGTAAGCTGGCGACCTGGATTAATGCGCTGATAGCCGCCGGATTCGAAATCGTTTGTGTCGATGAATGGGGACCGTCCGCTGAACAGATTGCTGAAAACCCGGCGCTGGATGAAGAAAAAGAGCGGCCAATGGTGTTTCTGCTCAGCGCACGTAAACCGGAGTAAGGTCATTACAGGAAGATTTTCAGAGGCTTTCCTATACTTAACCTGAACTCACCAAAAAAGGAACGCTGATGAAAATCTTACTGTGGATTATTTTAGTTATTTTTCTGATTGGGTTATTGGTGGTAACTGGCGTGTTTAAGATGATTTTTTGAAAAAAAGGCCACTCCGGTGGCCGATTAATGTGTTAATGCAATTTAGCGATATCAATGGCCTGAATCGCGCGCGCGATATCCGGTGAATTGTTTAATGCGCGGATTTCCTGAAACAGCGCGGTTGCCTCTGAGTATTCTTTACGCAAATACCCTAACCATTGTTTAATTCGCGCTACGTGATACAGCCCGGTATCACCCTGCTTTTCAAGACGAGTATATTTTTGCAACAGCATCACGACATCAGGCCACGGCATACGTGGCTCGTTGTACTTCACCACACGACTCAGGTTCGGAATATTTAATGCCCCACGGCCAATCATCACCGCATCGCATCCGCTGATAGCCATACAATCCTGGGCGCTTTGCCAGTCCCAGATTTCGCCATTTGCGATAACCGGAATGGTAAGCCGCTGGCGGATCTCACCGATCGCCTGCCAGTTGATATGTTCGGCCTTATAGCCCTGTTCCTTGGTTCGGCCATGCACCGCCAGCTCGCTGGCGCCCGCCTGCTGAACGGCATCAGCAATTTCAAACTGCCTGTCGCTGTTGTCCCAGCCCAGACGCACTTTCACCGTCACGGGGAGATGATCCGGAACCGCCTCGCGCATGGCTTTTGCGCCCCGGTAGATGAGTTCAGGATCTTTTAATAACGTTGCGCCACCGCCGCTGCCGTTGACCAGCTTCGACGGGCAGCCACAGTTCAGATCGACACCAAACGAGCCCAGTTCTACCGCGCGCGCCGCGTTCTCCGCCAGCCACTGCGGATACTGCCCCAGCAACTGTATGCGCACCCGCGTGCCGGATGGCGTCCGGCTATTGTTATGCAGTTCCGGGCAGAGCCGATGGAATACTTTTGCCGGCAGGAGCTGATCCACCACGCGCACAAACTCGGTGATGCACAGATCGTAATCATTCACTTCAGTCAGCAGCTCGCGCACCAGTGAGTCGAGCACGCCTTCCATCGGCGCCAGTAAAACACGCATATCGTCACCCGCAAAAAAAGAGGCGCTATGGTAGCGCCTCCGTTCGGGAGATTAAAGAGGCTCAGCGCGGCAACAGGCAGTTATCTTCTTTCCAGCCGTACAGCCATTCCATACCACGATAAAATTCCGCCTGAGATTTGCCTTTCCACAGCAGATTACGCACCTGGCGCTCGACGCCTGCGGCGTGGTACACACGTCCCATTTCGCGCGTCGACCAGACGATGCGCGCAGTACGCGGAATACGCACCGACTCATACAAGGCAAAGGCATCAGCCGCATCGCCGTCACACTGCTGTAACGCCTTACCGAGAGTAACGGCATCTTCAAGCGCCATACAGGCGCCCTGCGCCATATATTGTGCCACCGGATGCGCAGCATCACCCACCAGCGTAATGCGGTCGGTCCCCCATTTCTCTACCGGTTCGCGGTCAGCGGTGGACCAGCGACGCCATGACGTCGGCTTATCCAGCATCTGGCGCGGACGCGCATGAATACCGGCAAAATAGGAGAGCACTTCCTCTTTACTGCCATCCTTCACCCCCCACTCCTCCTGCTGACGGCTGTGGAAAGTCACCACCAGGTTATACTGCTTGCCGCCACGCAATGGATAGTGCACCAGGTGGCAGTGCGGTCCGGCCCACAGCACCGGCGCGTTAATGCGCAAATCTTCCGGCATATCATCGCAATCAATCACCGCGCGATAGACCACGTGCCCGGTCACGCGTGGCGCATCGCCAATCAGAGACTGACGCACAACCGACTTCACACCGTCACAGCCCACCAAAATATCCGCTGTCCAGCTGTTACCGTGCTCATCAAAGACCGTCACATCATCTTCTGTCTGGCGAATATCAACCACGTTAGTTGAAGTGCGATACTCAACGTTGGGATGAACCAGTGCCGCTTCCCAGACAGAAGCATGAATATCAACCCGATGGATAACCGCATAAGGACCGCCAAAGTGATCGCGGAACGCCTGCCCGGTTTCAATATGTACAACCTCTTTCGCGTTTACCGCATCCATCATGGTGATGTGATCGGTAAAAACGGCGCGCTGACGAGCGACGTCACCCACACCAAGGCTGTCGAGAGCAGAAAACGCGTTCGGCCCGAGCTGAATACCCGCACCAATCTCACCAATCTCGTGCGCTTTCTCCAGCAACATCACTTTAATGCCTTGACGGGCCAGCGATAGCGCGGTCGCCGCGCCGCCAATCCCGCCACCCACGATAATTGCGCGAGTCACTTTAGCCATTGTCGTTCTCCTTATCAGGCTGGAATTTTGTCTTGTTGATTCTCGGGCGCGGCGGCGATAAACGCCGGAAGCTGGGTACAGGCATCATATACCGCCTTACAGCGCGGATACCCGCTCAGATCGCAGCCCATACGTAACGCGTTCGCCCACTGCGGGATCAGACAGCAATCCGCCAGCGTCGGCGCATCCCCCACGCAGAACGTCCCCGAGTGACTCTGGCGCAGCATCTGTTCAACCGCGTTTAACCCTTGCTGGATCCAGTGCGCATACCAGCGTTTTTTATCCTCTTCACTGACCTTTAGCTCTTCGCTCAGGTAGCGCAGTACCCGCATGTTATTCACGGGATGGATATCACAAGCGATGGCATAAACAATTTCCAGCACCCGGCTGCGCGTCGGGAAGTCGGCTGGCAGCAGCGGCGACTGCGGAAAGTGACCATCCAGCCAGTCGGTTATCGCCAGCGACTGCCCGAGTGATTCTCCCTCATCAGTGACCAGCGTCGGTACAAGCCCTACCGGGTTCATCCGCCGGTAGGTCAGCTCGTTCTGCTGACCGATGCGAATGTTGACACCCACCGTCTGGTAATCAAGCCCCTTCAGCGCCAGCGCAATGCGTACGCGATATGACGCGGAGCTGTTAAAGAAACTGTACAGCTTCATCATCCACCTCAGACAATCTTCACAGCGATGGGGGTTAAACCGTCTACATTGCCGGTGATCACATCTCCTTTCACCACTGCGCCCACGCCCTCTGGCGTGCCTGTGTAGATCAAATCACCCGGCTGTAGTTCGAAAAAGCCGGACAGATAGCTAATGGTTTCATTAACGGACCAGATGAGGTGGCGAATATCGCTACGCTGATGATCGTCGCCGTTGACCTGCAACCAGATAGGCGCGTTGTTAACATCCGCACTTTCGCTGGCTTTATGCAGCGGCGCGATGGGGGCTGAGAGATCAAATGCTTTGCCGATTTCCCACGGACGCCCCATCTGGCGCATCTCCATCTGCCTGTCGCGGCGGGTCATATCCAGACCAGTGGCATAGCCCCAGATATATTCGTGCGCTTTTTCCAGCGGTATATCGCTGCCCTTTTTACCGATCGCCACCACCAGCTCTATCTCATAGTGATAGTTATCGGTCTGCGACGGGTATGGCAGCTCGAGGGTTTGACCGGCCGCCACCGGAACCACCGCATCGGCAGGTTTACAGAAGAAGAACGGCGGTTCGCGATCCGGATCAAAACCCATTTCACGCGCATGAGCGGCATAGTTGCGGCCCACGCAGTAAACGCGACGCACGGGAAACTGTTCATTACTGCCAACGACCGGAACGGTAACAGGCGCTTGTGGTTCGAATACGTATTGCGTCATTTTTTCTCTCCCAAATTAATAACGTGCTTCACGGAACAACCCCAGCGCTTCCTGAACCGGTCTGTCCGAAAAACTAAATAAGACGGCATCTTCGTGGGCCTGGAATGACACGCCGTGCCAGGTTGGCACCACGAAGATATCTTTTGGCGAAAAATTGAAGATCTCGGTGTCGATGGTGACCTGCCCGCTTCCTTCCACCACGTGATAGATAGTGCTGTCGGTGGTACGCGCCATCCGCGAGGAAAAGCCCTTCGGCAACAGTTGTAAAAAGGTCCCCATTGAAGGCATGGGATAACCACCGGTTACCGGGTTGACGTAACGCATCTTGTAACCGTCCCACTCATCGGCGTCACCCATGCGGGTCAGGTCATGCAGCGCTTCACGGCTGCGATCGTAGCGATAGTTGAAAATTGGCGATGAGTTACCCTTCTGATGACGCAGCGGCAACATATTGGCCGCGTAGCGTGGTAAGTAATCCCCTTCCTTGCGCGTGACTGGTTGCTGATCCTCCGGGTAATCTTCCGCAAAGCCGCAACCCAGCAGATTCACCAGTGGCAGATCCAGACCGTCCAGCCACACCACCGGTTCACTGCCTGGGTTGCCGTGGTCGTGCCAGCGCCACTGTGGCGTCAGAATAAAATCGCCTTCATGCATTTGGGTGCGCTCGCCATCCACCGCAGTAAATGCCCCTTTCCCTTCGACAATAAAGCGCAGCGCAGACTGATTATGCCGGTGACTCGGCGCAACCTCGCCCGGCATGATTAACTGCAATCCGGCGTACAGCGTTGGGGTGATTGAAGACTGTCCGCGCAGCATGGGGTTTTCCAGCACCAGTACGCGACGAATCGCCTCTTTCGCGCCAATCAGATCGCCGCTTTCCAGCAGCAGCGGGCGGATCTCCTGATAGTTCCAGTACGCAGGAGCACAATGTGCGTTCGGCGTTGGCGGTACCAGGCGGTGCAGCGACTCCCACAGCGGGGTCAGATTCTGCCCGGAAATATGCTGGTAAAACTGCTGACGGCTGTTCTTAACATCCTGATTAAGTTCTGACATAGAGATTCTCCTTATTTGTTCACGATGCCTACGCGTGACAACGCGTCAGGGACAGAGGCCGACTGGCGGATAACAACCGTCAGCAGCATAAGCATCACCGCGCTGATGGCCGCCGGAACGGCAATAATGAAAAACAGGTTATCGAATGAGAAATTCATCGCCATCATCACGCCGCCGGAGAGCGAGCCGACAATCGCGCCGCAGCGGCCAATCGCATTAGACCAGCTGACGCCCGTGGCCCGGCTCTGCGTCGGATAAAGCGTGGCGGTTAAGGCATTCAGGCCCACCTGCGAACCGCTGATGCCAATGCCGGTGCCAAAAATGGCCAGCGCCATTAGCCACAGGCCGTTCTCGCTCAGGCCAATCATGACAATACATACCGCGCCCAGCGCATAGCTCACTGCCAGCACGCGGAAAGGGTTGTATTTATCCATCAGCACTCCCAGCACCAGCGCACCGAGCGTACCGCCAATCTGAAAGGCGGCGGTTACCCATGAGGCATGCTGCAGGTCAATTCCGCGATGGTTAAGCAGCGTTGGCATCCAGCTTGAGAGCAGATAAATAATCAGCAGGCTCATAAAGAACACCACCCATAACATCAGGGTAATGGGCAACTGTTGCCCGACGAACAGCTGGCGAATGCTGCCTTTGGCAATCGCGGCGCCCTCGTTGAGATAAAATTGGGTATTGTCATAACGTTCCCGGGTGATGGCGCTGACGGTTCTGGCAATCACGTTTTGCGGCAACTGACGACGAACCTGCCAGCGCGGGGATTCCGGCAACGCAAACAGCAGAGCCACAAACAGCATCAGCGGTAGCACGCCTCCCAGCACCAGGATGCCGTGCCAGCCAATAACCGGCACCAGCTGTGCGCTGACAATCCCACCCATCGCCGAGCCCAGGGTAAAACCGCAGAACATCATGGTGACCAGTGCGCCACGCCGACGCGCTGGCAGGTATTCTGAGGTCATAGTGATAGTATTTGGCATCGCGCCGCCCAGGCCTAACCCGGTAAGGAAGCGCAAAAAAACCAGCGTTTGTAGATCGGGGGAAAAAGCCGAGATCAGGCTCAGTGCGCCGAACAGCGCCACGCAGAGTTCAATCACCCGTTTGCGGCCAAAACGATCCGATAGCGGACCGCAGAGCAGTGCGCCAGCGGTCAGACCCAGCAGGCCTGCGCCAAACAGCGGCGCCAGATCTCCGGCCGTCAGTTGCCAGTGGGTGCGAATGTCGGGCGCGATAAAACCAATAGCTGCGGTATCAAAACCGTCGAGCATGACGACCAAAAAACAGCAAATGATAACGCGCCACTGGGTCTTACCGACGGGGGCGGAATCGATCAGTGCTTGTAGATCACGTTGTTGAGTCATAGTGAATGCCTCAGTGCTGGTAGAGTAGATGTCTGTTTTGTTTTAGGTATGTTGCGACTTTGTATGTTTGGAGATGAAATGTACAATGGCTTTTCATGCAGAGGCATAACCTGGAGGTTATAGCAAATGGCTAACTGGGCGCAGAAACTTAAGTTACACCACCTGCAAACGCTTATTGCGCTGGGCGAACAGGGGAATTTGACTCACGTCGCCCGAATGATGAATATCACCCAGCCAGCGTTGTCAAAATGGTTATCACAGCTCGAAGATGAGATGGGTATCACACTCTTTGAACGTCATAGCAAAGGCTTACGCCCTTCAGAAGGCGGCAAGCTGCTACTGCAGCATGCCCAACGCCTGATCAATGATATGGAACGTTCACAGTATGAAATCGCCCGTTTTAAGCAGGGAGGCCTGGTAGGGAGTCTGAAGATTGGCTGCTCGCCGGTGGCGACGGACTGCGTTTCACAGGCGATACTGGGTTTGCTCACAGAGCTGCCGACCTTGCATCTTAATATTGAAGAGAAGGTGATGACCCCGCTGCTGCACGATCTGCTCGCGGGTTCGGTGGATGTGGTGGTCGGACGCGTCGGTGGCCGGGCGCTTCAGTTGCCGCTCAATTACCAGGTGCTGTATACCGAGCCGGTCTGTTTCGTCGCGCGCCCCGACCATCCGCTGGCAAAATATCCCCTGCTCACCTGGCATGATCTGGCTAACTGGCGCTGGATTGTCTGGCCGACGGGAACGCCCATCCGGATAAGCATTGACAACGCGCTGGTAGATAACGGCGTCATGCTACCGGAAAACATCATTGAGTCGGCATCGATAAACGTCAGCACCAACCTGCTGCAAAGTAGCGACATGATCTCTATTCTTTCTCTACGCCTGGCGCAGCGTTATGCCGCCCAGGGACAGCTGGCTATCCTGAATCTGCCGAAGATTGAACAAAAAGGCAGCGTAGGCGTGTTCTGGCGCAACAATGAAACACCCACGACCGCCCTGAATCGTTTTCTGTATTACCTGGCACAGGTTTAACGTGAACAGTTAGGGCCATCGCCCGATGTTCCAGATATCTATTTCTTCTATGCTTAGAATTCATGATGTGATCGGTAGCACGTTTTGAAGTTTAATTGTATGATGAATCAGTCTCGTCAAGGGTTTCAACTATGAGCAAAGCACTGAACATTATCTGGCAATATTTGCGCGCATTCGTCCTGATTTATGCCTGCCTCTATGCAGGTATTTTTCTTGCATCGCTACTCCCCATCACCATTCCGGGCAGCATTATCGGCATGCTGATTCTGTTTGTCTTACTGGCTTTGCAGGTGCTACCGGCAAAATGGGTTAACCCCGGCTGCTATGTGCTGATTCGCTATATGGCCCTGTTGTTTGTCCCGATTGGCGTGGGGATCATGCAGTACTTTGATCTGCTCCGTGCGCAATTTGGTCCGGTGGTGGTGTCCTGTACCATCAGTACGCTGGTCGTTTTCCTGGTGGTGAGCTGGAGTTCTCACATTGTGCACGGTGAGCGCAAAATCGTTGGGCAAAAAGGGTCTAAAGAATGATGTCGTATATCTGGTGGTCGTTACCCCTTACGCTGGCGGTATTTTTTGGCGCACGTAAGCTGGCTGCACGATTTAAAATGCCGCTATTGAACCCGCTACTGGTCGCCATGGTGGTGATCATTCCCATTCTGATGCTGACCGGAATTCCCTACGATCACTATTTCAAAGGCAGTGAGGTGCTGAACGATTTGCTGCAACCTGCCGTGGTCGCGCTGGCCTATCCGTTATACGAACAGCTGCACCAGATTCGCGCTCGCTGGAAATCAATTATTGCCATCTGCTTTGCGGGGAGCGTAGTGGCGATGGTTACAGGTACAACAATCGCCTTGTTGATGGGCGCATCGCCGCAAATTGCTGCGTCAATCATGCCGAAATCGGTAACCACGCCTATCGCTATGGCAGTGGGAGGCAGCATTGGTGGTATTCCGGCCATCAGCGCCGTGTGCGTCATTTTTGTTGGTATCCTCGGGGCTGTGTTTGGTCATACTTTGCTCAATGCGATGCGTATTCGCACCAAAGCCGCACGTGGACTGGCCATGGGTACCGCTTCGCACGCCCTGGGTACCGCACGCTGTGCAGAGCTGGACTATCAGGAAGGTGCGTTTAGCTCTCTGGCGCTGGTTATTTGCGGCATTATCACCTCGTTGGTCGCCCCATTCCTGTTCCCGATTATTCTGGCCCTGGTCGGTTAACCTTCAATTTTTGGCTAATTATTTGCGATGCGTTGCACATTTTTAATTTAAGTTTCATAAGTTGCATACACAATGAGATTTGGATCACATATAAAGCCGTAGCAGGCCCGTAAACTACGATTCCATTACATTGTTATGAGGCATCGCCATGCATCCACGTTTTCAAACTGCTTTTGCCCAACTCGCGGATAACTTGCAATCAGCCCTGGCGCCTGTTCTGGCGGATGCGCATTTCCCCGCCATGCTGACTGCTGAGCAGGTCTCTTTGCTGAAACGCGAATCGGGACTGGACGAAGACGCGCTGGCATTCGCTTTACTGCCGCTGGCTGCGGCCTGCGCGCGTACTCCGCTGTCCAACTTCAACGTTGGGGCAATTTCTCGCGGCATCAGCGGCACCTGGTACTTCGGTGGGAATATGGAGTTCCTGGGGGCGACCATGCAGCAAACCGTTCATGCCGAGCAAAGCGCCATTAGCCATGCCTGGCTGCGCGGTGAAAAAGGGCTCGCCGCCATCACCGTCAACTACACGCCGTGCGGCCACTGTCGCCAGTTTATGAACGAACTGAACAGTGGACTGGATTTACGTATTCATCTGCCGGGACGTGCGCCACACGTGCTGCGCGATTACCTGCCAGACGCCTTCGGACCGAAAGATCTGGAGATTAAAACGCTGCTGATGGACGATCAGGATCACGGCTTCGCGCTGCAGGGCGATGCGTTGACCCAAGCGGCTATCACCGCCGCCAACAGATGTCATATGCCGTACAGCAACTCCCCAAGCGGCGTGGCGCTGGAATGTAAAGATGGTCGAATTTTTAGCGGTAGCTATGCGGAAAATGCCGCCTTCAACCCGACCCTGCCGCCGCTGCAAGGCGCGTTAAACCTGTTGAACCTTAACGGTTATGACTACCCGGATATCCAGCGTGCTGTGCTGGCTGAAAAAGCCGATGCGCCGTTGATTCAGTGGGATGCGACCTCCGCTACCCTGAAAGCGCTGGGCTGCAATAATATTGAGCGCGTGCTGCTCGGTTAATTGCCTGGCGCTACGCTTATCTGGCCTGCAATCGCTCGAGGTTGTCGGCCAGATTTGCTGTTGCTACCATCCAATAGGGCCGTTTTGCTGAAAATCCCCTCAATCAGATTGCTGTTTCTTGCGCTACGTCTTCCGGTACAGTAGCCTGATTGAAATTCCATCCAAATAACGAGTTTTCTGCATGTTAAAGCGCGTGTTTTACAGCCTGTTAGTCCTGGTAGGCTTGCTGCTTTTGACTGTGCTTGGGCTCGACAGGTGGATGAGCTGGAAGACGGCTCCCTACATCTACGACGAATTGCAGGATTTACCCTACCGCCAGGTCGGTGTGGTCCTGGGCACGGCGAAATACTATCGCACCGGCGTCATCAACCAGTATTACCGCTACCGCATTCAGGGCGCATTGAACGCCTATAACAGCGGAAAGGTAAACTATCTGCTGCTGAGCGGCGACAACGCGCAGCAAAGCTACAACGAACCCATGACGATGCGTAAAGATCTGATTGCCGCAGGTGTCGATCCCGCTGATATCGTGCTTGATTACGCCGGGTTCCGGACGCTCGATTCAATTGTACGAACCCGCAAGGTGTTCGATACCAACGATTTCATCATTATTACTCAGCGATTCCACTGTGAGCGCGCCTTGTTTATTGCGCTGCATATGGGCATCCAGGCCCAGTGCTATGCGGTGCCCTCACCAAAAGATATGCTCACCGTGCGGGTACGTGAATTTGGCGCCCGCTTTGGCGCACTGGCCGATCTCTATATTTTCAAACGTGAACCCCGCTTTTTAGGCCCGCTGGTGCCCATCCCTACCATGCATCAGGTACCGGACGATGCACAGGGATATCCGGCGGTCACGCCTGAACAACTACTCGAATTACAAAAGAAACAAGGAAAATAAGCATGGATGTACAAACCCTTTTCGTCGTGTTGGCCTTTCTGCTCATTCCCGTATTTTGTTTTCGCGAAGCATGGAAAGGCTGGCGCTCTGGGGCCGTAGATAAAATTAAAAAGAATGCGCGCGAACCGGTTTACGCTTATCGCAATCAAGAGCCCCTGCAATTTTGGTCTTATGTGCTGGTTTATGCCGGGTGCGGATGTTTATCCTTCGGGATGGTTATTTACTTAGTCTTTTATCGCTAAAGAATTTTCCTTTATATTAGCATTTGAGAATAGCTAATATTTTGATAATAGTTACCATTTCAATGTAAGGGATTAATGCTGCCCACCAGCATTTCCCTCAGACTATCTTCTATTTGTGAATCCTTTCACAGAATACTCTTCCTGCAGTGCTTAGCCTTAAGAATAGCCTTCACTTTTTATATTTTGTTATTAACGGTTTGCCTTAATTTACTCAAGCATTAAGGAAGAAAATATGCCACAACAAAATTATCTGGATGAGCTCACGCCTGCTTTTACCCCATTATTAGCAATAAAAGAGGCTTCCCGCTGTTTATTATGTCACGACGCCCCCTGTAGTCATGATTGCCCGGCGCAAACAGACCCAGGGAAATTTATTCGCTCTATTTATTTTCGCAATTTTAAAGGCGCTGCCGAAACTATCCGCGAAAATAATGCGCTCGGTGCGGTGTGCGCTCGGGTTTGCCCAACCGAAAAATTATGCCAGCGCGGATGTACGCGCTCAGGAATTGATAAACCTATCGATATTGCACGTCTGCAACGCTTTATTACCGATTTTGAACAGCAGAACGCAATGAAAATCTATCAGCCGGCAACAAAAACGCTCGGCAAGGTAGCTATCATCGGTGCGGGTCCGGCTGGATTACAGGCCAGCGTAACGCTAAGTAATCTTGGTTATGATGTCACAATCTTCGAAAAACAGGCTCAGCCAGGTGGCTGGCTGCGTTATGGCATTCCTGAGTTTCGTCTGCCGCAGGCAGTTTTGGATCTTGAAATTGCCCGTATCGTTGAAATGGGCGTGACCATCAAGTGCAATTGTGAAGTCGGCAATGCCCTTTCCGTTGAGCAACTCAAAGCAGAATACCGCGCCGTACTGGTTACCGTAGGGATGTCTTACGGTTCAACGTTGCCTCTGTTTGAGAGGGCGAATCACGTCGAAATCGCCGTCGATTTTCTGCAACGAGCCCGGCAATCCAACGGCGATATTACCGTCGCACAAAGTGCATTAATCATCGGCGGTGGCGACGTGGCGATGGATGTCGCCAGTACGTTGAAGCTGCTGGGCTGCCCGTCAGTCACCTGTGTCGCGCGTGAAGAACTCGCTGACTTCCCGGCCAGCGACAAAGAATTCAGCAGCACACAGGCTTTAGGGGTGTCGATAATTGACGGCTTCACGCCCGTGGCGGTTAGCGGAAATCGAGTCACCTTTAAGCACGTACGCCTGCCAGGAGAACTCACGCTTGAAGCCGAACAGATTATTCTCGCCGTCGGCCAACATGCTCAGCTTGATAATTTCGCCGCGTTAAAACCACAGCGCAATCTTATCGATACGCACAATTATCAAACCGCCGATCCGGCTCTGTTTGCTGCGGGCGATATTGTTAAAGGCGATAAAACCGTTGTTTACGCCGTGAAAACAGGAAAAGAAGCCGCTCAGGCCATTCATCACTATTTAGAGGGAGCTTGCTCATGTTAACGAAAGATCTTTCTATTACTTTTTGCGGCGTCAAATTCCCCAACCCGTTCTGCCTTTCTTCCTCTCCGGTGGGCAACTGCTATGAAATGTGCGCCAAAGCCTATGATAGCGGCTGGGGTGGCATTGTTTTTAAAACGATCGGGTTCTTTATTGCTAATGAAGTCTCCCCACGCTTTGACCATCTCACCAAAGAAGATACCGGCTTTATTGGCTTCAAAAACATGGAACAAATTGCCGAGCATCCGCTGGAGGAGAATCTGGCCGCAATTCGTCGACTGAAACAGGACTACCCGGACAAAGTCCTGATTGCGTCGATTATGGGGGAAAATGAGCAGCAATGGCAGGAACTGGCACGCCTGGTTGAAGACGCGGGTGCCGACATGATCGAGTGTAACTTCTCGTGCCCGCAAATGACCTCACATGCCATGGGTAGCGATGTCGGGCAAAGCCCTGAGCTGGTTGAAAAGTATTGTCGGGCCGTTAAACGCGGCTCGTCCCTGCCGATGCTGGCGAAAATGACACCGAACATTGGTGATATGTGTGAGGTGGCTCTGGCAGCAAAACACGGAGGTGCCGACGGTATCGCGACCATCAATACGGTTAAATCCATCACGAATATCGACCTGAACCGAAAAATCGGGATGCCGGTCGTCAACGGTAAATCCAGTATTTCCGGCTACTCCGGCAAGGCCGTTAAACCTATTGCTTTGCGATTTATCCAACAACTGCGCATGCACCCTGAACTACGCGATTTCCCGATCAGCGGCATCGGGGGAATTGAGACCTGGGAAGATGCCGCCGAGTTTTTACTGTTAGGCGCGGCTACGCTGCAGGTGACCACCGGGATCATGCAGTATGGCTACCGGATTGTGGAGGACATGACCAGCGGGCTGTCACATTACCTCGCCGATCAAGGGTTTGACTCACTGGAGGAGATGGTTGGTCTTGCCAATGCCAATATCATCCCCGCGGAGGATCTTGACCGAAGCTACATCGTCTACCCGAACATCCATCTTGATAAATGCGTAGGCTGTGGCCGCTGCTACATCTCCTGTTATGACGGCGGACATCAGGCGATGGAATGGAATGAGGAAACCCGCACACCGCACTGCAACACAGAAAAATGTGTGGGATGCCTGCTGTGTGGTCACGTTTGCCCGGTAGCCTGTATTGAGCTGGGTGAGGTGAAATTTAAACCCGGTGAGAAAGAGCATGCGTTAACGTTGTAACACTGACAAAAAAGCCCGGTACAGATTACGCTGCACCGGGCTTTTTGCAGGATACGATTACTTCTTACGCGCGTACTTCAGTGAGTCCAGCGCGACCGCGAAGATGATAATGCCGCCCTTGATAATGTACTGCCAGTAAGGGTTCACGCCAATGTAGGTCAGACCGTAGTTGATGACGGTGAAGATAATCACACCGGTCACCACGCCAAACACGGTACCGACCCCACCGCTGAACGACACGCCGCCAACCACGCACGCCGCAATCGCATCCAGCTCATACATAAAGCCGAGGTTGTTAGTCGCCGAGCCGATACGCCCGGCTTCGAGCAAACCACCGAAGGCATAAAACACGCCAGACAACGCATAGATGATCAGCAGGTTCAGCGCAACGTTGACCCCGGACACTTTCGCGGCTTCTGGGTTTCCGCCGATGGCGAAAATGTTTTTACCGAAGCGGGTCTTGTTCCACAGCACCCAGACAAACGCCACCGCAATCAGCGCATAGAAGGTGATGTAGGAGAGGCGGAAACTACCCAGCGCAATAAAGCCCTGCGCGAAGGTGGAGAATCCGCTGTCAAAGCCAGAAATTGGCGATGCGCCGACAAAGTCATAGTACAGGGAGTTGATCCCGTAAACGATGATCATCGTACCCAGGGTAGTAATAAACGGCGTCACATTCAGATAAGCAATGATAATACCGTTCACCAGACCGATAATGGCGCCAATCACGCAAACAATCAGCACGACTACGATGATTGGCATTGTAGCCATTTCCGGGAACACCTTGTTGGCGTTCTCCATCGACTGTAGCAAGGTTGCCGCCACGACTGCCGCCAGGCCAACCTGACGTCCCGCCGACAGGTCTGTCCCTTGGGTAACAATCAGCCCGGCCACACCCAATGCGATAATAATACGCACCGAGGATTGCGTCAGAATATTACTCAGGTTCAGTAAGCTTAAGAAAGTGGGATCCTGGAAAATAATAATCGCCAGCAAAACCAAAAGAACAACGTAAATTCCGCCTTCTTTCAGATAAGTAAGAAAACTTTTCTTATTTAACGCACTCATGAGGAGCCCCTAATCTTAAAGGTGCAAAGACGCAAGACGGAGGATTTCGTTTTGCGTTGTTGTTTTAGTGTCAACAATTCCGGCAACGAGACCATTGCTCATCACCAGAATACGATCGGTAATTCCTAGCAGCTCCGGCATTTCAGAGGAAATAATAATAATCCCCTTATCCTTTTTCGCGAGTTCGGCAATCAGCTGATAAATTTCAAATTTCGCGCCGACATCGATACCACGCGTGGGTTCATCTAACATCAGGATTTCTGGCTGCGTTAATAACCAGCGACCAATAACCACCTTTTGCTGATTACCACCGGACAGTGAACCGATTTGTGTACGATGGCCCGGCGTTTTCACCCTCATTGAGTCAATTACCCACTGGGTATCACTCTTCATGCGGGAATTATCCAGCAGACCAACTTTGTTTTTATAGTTTTGGATATTGGAGATTAACGAGTTAAAACCAATATCCAGATACGCGTAAATACCGGTTGAGCGGCGCTCTTCCGTGACCAGCGCAAAACCATGGTTAATGGCCTCATTTGCGCTATGGTTATTAATCTTTTTGCCGTGTAGCGTAATCGTACCCGATGATTTCTCACGAATACCAAAAAGCGTTTCAACGATATCAGTACGTTTTGCGCCGACCAACCCGGCAATCCCGAGAATTTCCCCTTTGTGCAAATCAAACGAGATATCACGAATCGACGGCTGACGCAGCGAGGTCAGGTTACGTACTTGCAGAATGACTTCACCGGGTTTGTTTTCTTTATCCGGAAAACGTTGGTTCAGTGAACGGCCGACCATCATGGAGATGATCTTATCCATATCCAGCCCTTCCAGCGGCTGGGTCGCAATCCACTGGCCATCACGCAGCACGGTAATTTCATCGCATAGCTGGAAGATTTCTTCCATCTTGTGAGAAATATAAACAATACCGCATCCACGCTCTTTCAGCTTACGGATAATGGTAAACAGATGATTAACTTCTTTCTCGGTTAACGATGACGTTGGCTCATCCATGATGACGATTTTTGCGTCATAGGAGAACGCTTTCGCAATTTCAATCATCTGCATTTGAGAAACGGATAATGTACCAACGCGCGCACGCGGATCGATATCAATATCCAGCTCATCAAATATCGCTTTGGTATCGCGGTACATTTTGTCCTGATCGACAAACATGCCTTTGGTGGGATAGCGTCCCAGCCACATGTTATCCATCACAGAACGTTGTAATACCAGGTTTAATTCCTGGTGTACCATCGAAATACCATTTTCAAGCGCTTCTTTAGCAGAATGAAAATCGATTTCTTTACCCTGAAATAAAATACTACCGGAATCTTTTTGATAGATGCCGAAAAGACATTTCAATAATGTTGATTTCCCCGCGCCATTCTCCCCCATTAAGGCATGAATGGAATGTGGGCGGACTTTTAAATTGACATTATCAAGAGCCTTAACGCCGGGGAAGGACTTGTTGATGCCGGTCATTTCCAACAAGTATTCGCCTGACGACTGAGTATGTGTGCTGACCATAATTATACCTTGTTGGCCTTGCAGAGTGCGTTATTAAGGGCGCAATGACATTGCGCCCAAAGACGGAGTATTTACTTATTGGTAAACTCTGCCAGATTATCTTTATCGACACCTACGTACGGAACGCGAACAATTTTGTTCTCAATTTTCCAGTTAGTGCCATCTGCCGCACCTTTGCCATCAGCCAGGTTTTTCGCCAGATCGAAGGTGGCTTTCGCCTGGTTGTTGGCGTCGTTCAGCACGGTACCAGCCATTGCGCCAGATTTCACCAGAGCCAGCGCTTCAGGCAGCGCATCCACACCAAATACCGGTACGCTGGTTTTGTTGTGCGCTTTCAGCGCTTCAACTGCGCCCATTGCCATCGCATCGTTGTTTGCGATAACCACTTCGATTTTGTTGGCGTTCGGACCGGACATCCACGCATCCATTTTATCTTTTGCCTGAGCGGTATCCCACATTGCAGTATCTAACTGCAGTTGCTCAGTTTTAATGCCTTTATCGTTCAGCTCTTTAATCACGTAAGTGGTACGTGCTTCAGCGTCCGGGTGTCCCGGTTCGCCTTTCAGCAGAACAAACTGAATTTTGCCGTCTTTGTTCAGGTCCCAGTTCGGGTTCGCTGCCCAGTGTTTGGCGATCAAATCACCCTGAATAATACCGGACTCTTTAGAGTCGGTACCGACGTAAAACGCTTTGTCATAGCTGTCCAGCGCCTTACGAGAAGGTTCTTTGTTAAAGAACACGATCGGTACGTTCTGCCCGCGTGCCTTTTCAATGACCGTGCCTGCCGCTGCCGGGTCAACCAGGTTAATCGCCAGTGCCTTAACGCCTTTTGCCAGCAGCACGTCGATCTGGTCGTTTTGTTTGGACTGGTCGTTCTGCGAGTCATTCATCAGCAGCTGTACATCTGGCGCCGCTTTGGCATCTTTTTCAATAGCCTTACGTACTACAGACATAAAGTTATCGTCATACTTATAGATAGTCACACCAATGCGGGTATCAGCAGCGTGCGCAGCCGCGCCGAATAACATGCTTGCCATTACAGCAGACAGGGTCAACACCTTCTTATTCATGGTATCTCCGGTTTTATTATGCAGGGTAGTACTTGAGATAAATGCTCGGCAGGCAGAACGTTACTGAAGTGTTACTGAACGCCGAAGCTCACTTTTAAAAAATATTTCTTCCGTGTCTGGCAACGCTCCAAAAACAGGCTTTAATTTTTGTTTAAGGCACCTTTACCTCGGTGAAAGTGATTATTCACCGTTACATAGTAGTTACAGCGCAACAAACAGTGTCATCATAGCTATCGCATTGTTAATATACTGTGAATTTACTCACATATTGAAAGCGGTTACATCGCGCAACGTTATGAGTTAGTGATCGGTGCCGCATTCTGCCGTAGCGCCACTGAATGGCGACGCACCAGCGTCGGCATAAAGCAATGCGTCGCCTCCGGGTCTAACGTGCCTGCAGCCCCCTGTAGCGCAAGCTCCGTCGCCATTTTTGCCATGGAGGCAATGGGATAGCGTACGGTGGTCAGTTGCGGATCGGTGTAACGCGCGATAGGAATATCATCAAAGCCAATGATAGAAAGGTGTAATGGAATAGCGATGCCGTTGTCTTTTAGCGCGGTCAGCGCGCCGGCAGCCATATTGTCGTTATAGGCGAAAACCGCCGTCAATTGTAAGTTACGTCCCAGCAGTTCTACCATCGCAGACTCTCCGCCTTGCATATCGGGCGAACCGGTGCCGACCCAACTTTCTGCCGCAACAATCCCCTGCTCTTTCAGGGCTGTTAACCACCCTTCTTTGCGCATGGTGTCATCTTCAATGCGATGGCTTGACGCCAGATAACCGATGCGTTGATGACCATTATTCAGCAGCATTCGGGTCGCCATTTTGGCACCGCTGATGTTATCCAGGCAGACGCAACGGTGGGCGTAACCCGGCACCAGACGGTTGATCAGCACCATGCCGGGGATCTGATCCATAAACTCGGCGAGTTCCCGATCGCTCAGTGCTTTCGAATGTACAATCAGTGCGTTACAGCGCTGACGAATCAACACCTCAATGGCATGACGTTCTTTTTCAGCCTCATGATAGCTGTTGCCAATCAGGACATACTTCTGATGCTGCTGGGCAACCATATCCACGGCTTTTACCAGCGCGCCAAAAAAGGCGTCTGATACATCCATGACCACAACACCAATCGTGTCGCTCACCTGCGTCGCCAGCGCTTGCGCGTTGGCATTAGGTCGATAGCCCAGCAGAGTAACTGCCTTCATTACCGCTTCACGCGTATCGGGACTCACCAGCGCACTGTTGTTCAGTACGCGGGAAACGGTCGCTACAGAAACGCCAGACTGTCGTGCCACATCACGTATGGTGATCATATTCACTGCCCTGTTTTAGATTGCGGTTGCCCGCAGACACCCCAGGCTGGGTATTTTGTCAGCACAATGAAACGCACTGCGTGAGAGATGTCACAGGAATGAAAGCGCTTACATCCGTTTTGTTAATGAATGTGATCCAGATCGTTATCTGGATGTACGCGGCAATGATGTCCCCGCAGCACGCAGGGTTAATTGACGCCACAGCCATTCCACCGGGCCCTGGCGGTAAAAACGTAGCCATATGACGGAGAAAAGTAGGTTAACGGCCCAAACCGGAATGACGAAATACAGCAGCTCCAGTCGGTCAAATTTCATAAATAAGCCGACCTGGTAAAACAGCGTGGTGCAGATTAAGGTTTGTAACAGATAGTTAGTTAATGCCATGCGCCCCACACAGGCGATGGCAATGACCCATTTTAAGCGGCTAAGCTGCGGCCAGAAGCCGAACATCAGCGCGGCGTAACCAATAGTTTGCAACGGCGCGCCCAGCTCTCGCGGGGCTTGTAGCAAGAAGGCACACCAGCGATATGCCCAGTCCAGATGCCACTGAGCGACGATGGCAGGCAGGTTAATCGCCATCCCGAGAATGACCAGCAGTACACCGGTGCGTCGGTAATGCTGCAAGCTGTACTGCCCTTTTAACCAACCGCTGCGCATCAATGCCGCGCCGAGCAGCATCATCCCCGCCAGTTGCCAGCCGTACTGTGCGCCCAGAGCCAGCAAGCTATTGGACATCATATCCACGCGATTGCTGACGGCTTCCATTCCACCGTTTATTTTCCAGTATTTTTCATACAGCAACGCTGAGGCATCCGGCGTCCAGGCACGACTGGTTTCACTCCCGGAGATTACCCCCAGCAGCAGCAATACGCCAACGCCCACCAGATAAAGCAGTACGCCGGTGTTAAATAAGCTTTTTACCGACGGCGCATCACGGATCAACCGCCAACAAATCAGGCCGATTAAGCCATATGCCAGCAGGATATCGCCATCCCAGAAGAGTAAACCGTGCATAAAACCCAATAGAACCAGCAGCGTAAGCCGCGACTGGATCCAGCGTTTGCCGCGCGGGAGCAGCATTTGCAGACCGGCACCGAACAGCAGCGCAAACAGCGTGAGGAATTTTACCTGCGCAAAGAGATCGAGCAGCGCCCAGGTCCAGGCGTCGGATAAGGTGATGTTGCCATACCACGCGGGATTGAGGTATGCCGCCTTTGGCAGGCCAAAGGCGCTAATATTGAGAAGCAGGATACCAAGAATGGCGACGCCACGAATAAAATCCAGCGTGACATTACGCTCCATGGTCCCTGCCCTAATCAGTTGTGATGACGTACTGCGCGCAGGAATTCCTGACGCGTGTTCTGGCTGGACTTAAACAATCCGCCAAGAGAAGTGGTCGTGGTCGCACTGGTCGCATCGCGAATGCCACGCGCTTTCACACAGTAATGTACCGCATCAATCGACACCGCCACATTATTCGTCCCGAGCAGCGTTTGCAGCGCGGTGAGAATTTGCTGGGTGAGACGTTCCTGTACCTGCGGACGCTGTGCGAAAAACTGCACAATGCGGTTAATCTTCGACAGACCAATGACCGAATCTTTTGGGATATACGCCACCGTCGCTTTGCCATCGATAGTAACAAAGTGGTGTTCGCAGGTGCTGGTCAGCGTGATATCGCGAACCGTGACCATCTCGTCCACCTTCATTTTGTTTTCAATGACGGTAATTTTCGGGAAGTTGGCGTAGTCGAGGCCGGAGAAAATCTCATCGACATACATTTTCGCAATGCGATGCGGAGTTTCCATCAAACTGTCATCGCTCAAATCGAGATTGAGCAACTGCATAATCTCGGTCATATGGCCCGAGATAAGACGTTTGCGCGTTTCGTTATCCATCTCTTGCACGGGCGGGCGTAGTGGCGTTTCAAGACCACGCGCGACCAGCGCTTCATGAACCAGGGCCGCTTCTTTACTGAGTGATGACATTTCTTCTTCTCCTGCAGGTGGGGCGCCTCTGCCCTGCATGGGGCAAAGTTTTTAGGCTGTATCACAGCCAGAACATTGTGCGTGAGGCGGCGCACATAATCCAGTATTCACCGCGATAATTATTGAAATTGGCACAGCCTTTCAGCGTAGCGATTTCACTTGTCGTTCTACCCGGCGACGTCGAGTGTTAATGTAAAGTTATATAGATGATGAAGTATGTTTGCTCAATGCGGAAGTGAAAGTTGCTCACAGTGCCATGAATAATCTGTATTATGGTGAGTTCGCAAACATATTCAGGTTCAACACAACAAGGAGCCCCGCATGGAAATGCTTGAAGAGCACCGCTGTTTTGAAGGCTGGCAGCAACGCTGGCGTCACGACTCCGCCACGTTAAATTGCACCATGACCTTCAGTATTTTTCTTCCTCCCCCGCGCGATAACACCCCGCCTCCGGTGCTGTACTGGCTGTCGGGTCTGACATGCAATGATGAAAACTTCACGACTAAAGCCGGCGCACAACGCATCGCGGCTGAGCTGGGCATTGTACTGGTGATGCCGGACACCAGTCCGCGCGGCGAACAGGTTGCCAATGATGATGGCTACGATTTAGGCCAGGGGGCGGGATTTTACCTCAATGCCACCCAACAGCCATGGGCAACGCATTTTCGCATGTATGACTATCTGCGTGATGAGCTGCCGGCACTGATTCAATCGCAGTTTAACGTCAGCGATCGCTGCGCCATCAGTGGACACTCCATGGGCGGTCACGGCGCATTGATTATGGCGCTGAAAAATCCCGGGAAATACACCAGCATTTCCGCCTTTGCGCCGATCGTAAATCCTTGCCGCGTTCCGTGGGGGGAGAAGGCTTTTAGCGCGTATCTGGGTGAAGATAAATCACAGTGGGCCGCGTGGGACAGCTGCGAGTTAATGTTGGCCAGCAAGCCCGCAGACGCGATTCCGACGCTTATTGATCAGGGAGACAGCGATCAGTTTCTCGCCGATCAGCTGCAACCCGCGGTGCTGGCCGAAACGGCCCGTCAAACCGCATGGCCAATGACGCTACGCATCCAGCCAGGTTACGACCATAGCTATTACTTTATTGCGTCGTTTATTGAGGATCACCTGCGCTTCCACGCCCAGTATTTGTTGAAGTAACGCCTGAGTGAGGGCGACAGCCCTCTTCATTTCTCCATCATTCCTTCACTTTTTCTCCTTTTTTCTTTCTCCACTATCCTATTGATTTAAAAAGCATTACCCTCAAAACAAGATCAAACACAAATGATTTCGATTATCATTTGTGTTTACAAACATTCATACTTTTGTACAATCCATTCGCTTCTTTACTGAAAAGAGTCCTTAAAAGACAAATACATACAATTGTCATGGCCTTTCACATGACGCGCTGATCGTTACCCTAAATAATTCGAGTTGTATGAACGCGCGTAGCCACGCATCTGCAACTTGAAGTATGCCGGGTAAATTCATTTAAATGGAATGATACAAATGACTATACCTCACGTTAAGGCTGTAGCTGCCGCAGTATGCGTCGCCAGTCTCCCATCACTCGGGCATGCCGCTGAACAAGACACCGTGGTGGTTACCGCCACCGGCTTCGAACAGAAAATTCAGGACGCTCCCGCTTCGATATCTGTTATTACCAAGCAGCAGATTGAGGACAAAGCCTATCGCGATGTTACCGATGCGCTAAAAGATGTCCCTGGCGTCGTCGTCACCGGCGGGGGTAGCAGCAGCGATATCAGTATTCGTGGTATGGCTTCGCAATACACGCTCTTCCTGGTCAACGGTAAACGCATCAGCACACGCGGCACACGTCCTAACAGCGACAACTCAGGTATTGAGCAAGGTTGGCTGCCGCCACTGGAATCCATCGAGCGTATCGAGGTAATCCGTGGCCCAATGTCATCTCTGTATGGCTCCGATGCGATGGGCGGCGTCATTAACGTCATCACCAAGAAAGTGTCGAATACCAAAGCCTGGACCGGCTCTCTGCACGGCGATGCCACTTTCCAGGAAGACAGAGACTCCGGCGATATTTATCAGACCAACGCCTATGCGTCTGGGCCCCTGATTGACGGATTACTCGGCGCAAAAGTGACCGGATTATTCTCTCATCGGGCGGAGGACAAAATCCTCAATGGCTACAATGAACAGCGTATGCGTAACGGGGGCTTAACCCTGAACTTTACGCCAGATGATAAAAATGACATCGACTTCGATTACGCACGTGAACTGCAGGATCGCGACAGCACGCCAGGCAAATCCATGGCCGAGGAAAACTGCCGCAACGGAAGCTGCAAGCCCAACAGTAAAAGCGAAAACAAGTATGTGCACACAACGTATTCACTAACCCACAGCGGTTATTACGACGACTTCAACTCCACCAGCTATGTCCAGCAGGAAGAGACCGAAAACCCAGGTCGCCAGATGAAGTCCTACAACACGATTTTCAATAACCAGAACCAGGTCTTCCTTGGGGCGCACACCCTGACGTTAGGCGGGCAATACCGTTATGAAAAACTGAGTGATAACGGCAACCAGCTGCAAGCTGCTGATGGACTGAACAAACTGACCCGCTGGAGCTGGGCGCTGTTTGCTGAAGATGAGTGGGCCGTTACCGATACCTTCACGCTGACTGGCGGTCTGCGTATGGATAAAGATGAAAACTACGGCGACAACTGGACGCCGCGCGGTTATGGCGTATGGCATCTGAGCGATCAATGGACCTTAAAAGGCGGCGTTTCAGCGGGCTATCGCGCACCGGATCTGCGCCAGTCGTCTGCCAGTTGGGGACAGGTCACCGGCGGCGGTAGACTGAACGGCATCATTGTCGGCAACCCGGACCTGAAGCCGGAGAAAAGCCTCAGCGAAGAGATCGGTTTACTGTGGGATAACGGCAACGATCTCAACGCGGGCGTCACGCTGTTCAATACTGACTTCAAAGACAAAATCACCGAAGTGCGCCGCTGTAACAGCAGCTCCGATCCGGCCTGTACCATCGGCAATACCCACTATGACTTCGTCAGCGATCGCGTTAACGTCGATAAAGCCAATATGCGCGGCGTAGAATCCACTTTCGGCTGGAAGATGACTTCCGACATCAACTGGACGGCGAATTACACTTACACGGAATCTGAACAGAAAAGCGGTCAGTTCTCCGGTCAGCCATTGAACAAAATGCCAAAGCATATGTTCAACACCACGCTGGACTGGCAGGCCACGCAGGATCTCGGTTTCTGGAGCCGTCTGAATCTGCGCGGGAAAACGTCTGAATACCTGAGCCGTACCTCCATGGCGCAGGGCACCCCATCCTATACTCAGGTCGATGTTGGTTTGCGCTATTATGCAAACAAAGATCTGCTGATGGCCGCTGGCGTGTATAACGTGCTGGATAAGCAAATCGATTACGATACCTACGACACTGTTCTCGATGGTCGTCGTTACACGGTTGGCCTGACTTACAGCTTCTAAGTCTGGCGCAATAAAAAAACCCCGGCACTCATCATGCCGGGGTTTTTGTTATGCTTTTTATACTGTTATTTCTTCACGCGATCCGGGAATTTCATTTCGCTGTAGCGAACAAAATGAGTTCCTTTCGCCAGCTTATAGCCAAACCAGATAATCAGGAACAGCGGAATACCGATATAGGTTGCCATCACGCCGCCCCAGTCAATGCTATCTTTCAGGAACGCTTCGTAGTTCTGGCCCAGAGTGATAATCAGGCACAGCACAAAGGCGAAGATCGGACCCAGCGGGAAGAAGCCAGAACGGTACGGCAGATCCTTCACGTCGTGCCCCTGCAGCACATAACCGCGACGGAAACGATAGTGGCTAATAGCGATCCCCAACCAGGCGATAAAGCCCGTCATCCCGGAGGTGTTCAGCAGCCAGAGGTACACGGTCTGGTTACCAAACATCGAGGTCAGGAAACACAGCCCCGCCACCACAGTCGTCGCATACAGCGCGTTACGCGGAACACCGCCACGAGACAGTTTGCCGAAAATACGCGGCGCTTTACCGTCGCATGCCAGGGTGTAAAGCATACGCGTGGAGGCATACATCCCGGAGTTACCCGCTGACAGTACCGCCGTCAGGATAACCGCGTTCATTACTGCTGCGGCTGACAGCAGACCCGCATGCTGGAATACCAACGTGAACGGGCTAACGCTGATGTCTTTCACATCGTTGCGCAGCAGGCTCGGATCGGTGTACGGGATAATCAGGCTGATAATCAAAATCGCAAACACATAGAACAGCAGGATTCGCCAAAACACCTGACGCACCGCACGTGGAATGTTCTTTTCAGGATCTTCAGATTCGCCTGCCGCGATACCGATCAGCTCAGTTCCCTGGAAGGAGAAGCCGACGATCATCGCCACGCCAATCATAGCGGCAAAACCCCCGGCAAACGGTGCATCACCGGTCGTCCAGTTGCTCCAGCCCACTGGCTGAGTGCCTTTGAAGATACCGAAAATCATCATCACGCCAACCACGATGAAGATAATTACAGTGGTAACTTTGATCAGCGAGAACCAGTATTCCGCTTCACCAAATCCGCGAACGGAAATGTAGTTCAGCAGGAAGATAACGCCGAGGAACAGTGCGCTCCAGATCCAGCCCGGCGTGTCCGGGAACCACCAGCTCATCACCAGTTGTGCGGCCACCAGGTCAACGGCAATCGTTACCGCCCAGTTGTACCAGTAGTTCCAGCCCAGCGCGAAGCCAAAGCCTTCTTCTACGTAGTTTTGACCGTAAGTGGAGAACGAGCCGGAAACCGGCATATAGGCAGCCAGTTCACCGAGGCTGGTCATCAGGAAGTACACCATCAGACCGATCAGGATATAAGAGAACAACGCGCCGCCAGGACCCGCCGCAGAAATAGTTGCACCAGATGCAACGAAAAGACCTGTACCGATGGAGCCTCCAATGGCAATCATCGTCAGGTGACGCGCCTTCAGTTCACGACGTAGCGTGGGCGCTTCTGTGGTTTTAGTTTCGGAAACCATGTGAAAATGCTATCCATCCAAAAAATGAGGCGCGATTGTAGCAGACGAAATGGCATTCTTCCGGCACAAATGCGCTGTTATAAGAGACCTTCATGACTGGCCGCGGATTATAAGTAAAGCAGAAAACGGGCGGCACAAGGCGGTTAAGACGTAACAGCCATTATGGATAGGGTGGCCTGACGAGAGTTAGCGCGCTATTCGCCCTACTCAACCTGGTCGCTGTAATATAAAAAACGCGTAATGGCATTGGAGATATGTTTTTGCCGGTGATGAACGCGCCAGAGAGTGCGCACTAATCGCGGCAGTGGCACGGTAACTTCGCTCAGCGTCCCTGCCTGTAACTGCTCCGCAATGACCCGACGCGACAAACAGCTGATCCCGAGACCATGGCGCACCGCATGCTTAATGGCCTCGGAGTTCCCCAACTCCATCGCCATCTGAAATCTTGGCAGATGAGACAACAGCAGGTAATCCACCAGTTCACGCGTCCCCGATCCTCGCTCACGCAGGATCCACGGCGAAGCAGCCAGCTGTTCCAGCGTAACGGGCCCCTTTGTGAGCGGTGACGACGGTGCGGCAAACACCACCAGTTCGTCCTCCAGCCACGGTTCAGAGATGATTTCCGTACTGTGACACGGCCCTTCAATCAGCCCGATGTCTACCCGAAAATCCAGCACCGCATTGATCACGTCCTGGCTGTTGCCCACGCTAAGTTCCAGCGGCAAATCGGGGAAGTCCTGGCGATAACGGGCGATCATGGCGGGCAGAATATAATTACCGATGGTGCTACTGGCATAGACCCGAATGGCGCCATTATCTTTGCGAAAAAGCTGTTCGATTTCGGTCGTTTGCTCAAGTAACGCCAGCGCGCGCGGATAAAGCAAGCGTCCGTGTTCGTTAACCACCAGCCGTTTGCCGACACGGTCAAACAGCTGCACGCCAAGTTGCCCTTCCAGATCGGTAAGCGCCGCACTCACCGCCGACTGCGACAATGCCAGCATGACAGATGCCTGGGTCGTTGAGCCGCTTTTTAGTACCTCAGCAAACACTTCAAGTTGTCGCAGGGTGATATGCATAGTCGTTTTCCACCGGATAGCCGTTACTTATACCCTAAATAATTCGAGTTGCAGGAAGGCGGCAAGAGAGAGCATCCCCCCGGAGCGTACTTAAGTACGTGACTGGGGTGAACGAGCGCAGCCAACGCACATGCAACTTGAAGTATCACGGGTATACCACTTATATAGATTAATTATAAATATATAATCAATTTTATTTTTAAACCACTTCGCCTTACTCTTTTACCCAGATAAAGGAGAAGGATATGACAGAACTCACCTTACAGACTCATCGTCGTACAGCGTGGCATTTTATTCCGGGGCTTGCCCTGAGTGCAGTTATCACTGGGGTCGCCTTATGGGGAGGATCCATTCCCGCCGTCGCAGGTGCCGGGTTCAGCGCCCTCACCTTAGCCATCTTATTGGGGATGATTCTCGGCAACACCGTCTATCCGCACATCTGGAAAAGCTGTGACGGCGGCGTGCTGTTCGCGAAACAACATTTATTACGTCTGGGGATTATCCTCTACGGTTTCCGCCTCACCTTCGCGCAAATTGCTGACGTCGGCGTCAGCGGTATCGTGATTGATGTGTTAACGCTAAGCAGTACCTTTATGATTGCCTGTTTCCTGGGGCAGAAAGTATTTGGTCTGGACCGTCACACCAGCTGGCTGATTGGCGCGGGGAGCAGCATTTGTGGTGCCGCCGCCGTGCTGGCAACCGAACCAGTGGTGAAAGCAGAAGCCAGTAAAGTGACCGTCGCTGTCGCCACCGTGGTTATCTTCGGTACTATCGCTATCTTCCTGTATCCGGCGATGTATCCGTTGCTTTCACACTGGTTTAGCCCAGAAACCTACGGCATTTACATTGGCTCCACCATGCATGAAGTTGCACAGGTTGTGGCTGCCGGGCACGCCATTAGCCCGGATGCGGAAAACGCCGCGGTTATTGCCAAAATGCTGCGCGTCATGATGCTGGCACCGTTCCTTATCCTCCTGGCCGCACGCGTTAAACAACTGTCTCCGGCCACGGGCGGTGAGAAGAGCAAAATAACCATTCCATGGTTTGCCATCCTGTTCATTGTGGTCGCAATTTTTAACTCGTTCCACCTGCTGCCACAGTCAGTAGTGAACATGCTGGTAACGCTGGACACCATTTTGCTGGCAATGGCGATGGCTGCCCTGGGGCTGACCACGCACGTTAGCGCGCTGAAAAAAGCCGGTGCCAAACCGTTACTGATGGCCCTGCTGCTGTTTGTCTGGCTGATTGTGGGTGGCGGTGCGATTAACGTCGCTATCCACGCGCTGATGGCATAAACGATCACGACTCACCTCTATTAACCCGCTATACTCTCCCTTTTTGTATTTGAGTATGGCGGGTTAAATTTATGAAATATATCGGAGCGCACGTAAGCGCCGCTGGCGGTCTGGCTAACGCCGCTATTCGAGCCGCAGAAATCGAAGCGACCGCATTCGCCCTGTTCACCAAAAATCAGCGCCAGTGGCGTGCCGTGCCGCTGACCACCGAAATCATTGATGATTTTAAATCTGCCTGCGAGAAGTATCACTATACTGCCGCCCAGATCCTGCCTCACGACAGTTACCTGATTAACCTCGGTCATCCGGTTAGCGATGCGCTGGAAAAATCACGTGATGCGTTTATAGATGAAATGCAGCGCTGTGAACTGCTGGGCTTATCCTTGCTGAACTTTCACCCGGGCAGCCATTTGATGCAGATCCCGGAAGATGAGTGTCTGGCGCGCATTGCCGAATCCATCAACATCGCCCTTGCTCAGACCCAGGGCGTTACGGCAGTTATCGAAAATACCGCCGGACAAGGCAGCAACCTTGGATTTAAGTTTGAGCACCTTGCCGCCATTATCGACGGCGTCGAAGATAAGTCCCGCGTCGGCGTCTGTATTGATACCTGCCATGCCTTCGCGGCCGGTTACGATTTGCGCTCCGTCGAGGAATGCGAAAAGACGTTTGCGGAATTTGAGCGTATTGTCGGCTTCAGGTACCTACGCGGTATGCACCTGAACGACGCCAAGAGCGCATTTGGCAGTCGCGTTGACCGTCACCACAGCTTAGGTGAAGGCAATATTGGCCACGATGCCTTCCGTTGGATCATGCAGGACAATCGTTTTGACGGCATTCCGCTGGTGCTCGAAACAATTAATCCGGATATCTGGGCAGAAGAGATTGCCTGGCTGAAAGCCCAGCAAACAGAAAAAGCGGTGGCATAATCATGAACGACAGGGAAAAGCAGATCCTTAAGATCCTGCGTCGCAATCCGTTGATTCAGCAGAATGAAATCGCCGATATTTTGCAGATTAGCCGTTCACGCGTCGCTGCGCATATTATGGATTTGATGCGTAAAGGCATGATCAAAGGTAAAGGTTATATCCTTACCGAACAGGATTATTGCGTGGTTGTCGGGGCGATCAATATGGATATTCGTGGTGTTGCTGACATCCACTATCCTCAGGCTGCCTCTAACCCTGGTAACATTCACTGCTCGGCAGGCGGCGTGGGACGCAACATCGCCCACAACCTGGCGCTGCTGGGCCGTGACGTCCACTTAATTTCCGCTGTTGGCAGTGATTTCTATGGCGAAACATTGCTGGAACAAACGCGTCAGGCCGGTGTTAACGTTTCCAGTTGCATACGCCTGCATGGACATAACACCTCAACTTACCTGTCGATCGCTAATCAGCAGGAAGAGACCGTACTGGCAATTAACGATACCCATATCCTGCAACAATTGACGCCGCAGTTACTGAACAGTTCGCGAGATTTGATCCGCCATTCCGGTGTCGTACTGGCAGATTGCAATCTGACTGCCGAAGCCATTGAGTGGGTCTTTACTATTGCTGATGATATTCCGGTATTCATTGACACCGTTTCAGAGTTTAAAGCGGCAAAAATGAAGACCTGGTTTACGCGTATTCATACGCTAAAACCAACGCAGAAAGAGCTGGCGATTTTGTGGGGTCAACCTATTCATTCAGATGCCGATCGCGTACTGGCCGTTAATAGTCTCCATCAGCAAGGGGTAAAACGAATCTTTGTTTGCATGGAAGATGAATCCGTTTTTTGCAGCGAAAAGGACGGAGAACAGTTTTTACTGACGCCTCCTGAGCATACGGTTGTAGACAGTTTTGGCGCCGACGATGCTTTTATGGCGGGATTGCTGTACAGCTTTCTGGAAGGTAGCGAATTTCGTGAAAGCGCTCACTTTGCCATGGCCTGCGCGGCATTATCGCGAGCCAGCGTCAGCATCAACAACCCAACCCTCTCAGCAGATAACGCCTTGTATTTGCTGCAAACTGCTTAAATGTAATGCCGGATGGCGCTACGCGTATCCGGCATTATTTTCGCTATGCCAGCCCGATAAAGAAACCGGCTATAGTGGCGCTCATCAGGTTTGACAGCGTTGCTGCTGCCAGCGCGCGCATGCCAAGCTGCGCGATTTCTGGGGCTCGCTGTGGCGCTATCGCCGAAAATGCTCCGACGACAACGCCAATCGAACCAAAGTTAGCGAAACCGCACAGCGCAAACGAGATAATCGCAATGGTCTTCACATCCAGCGTTCCACCCGCTTGCAGATACGGCGAGAAGTTGAGATAAGCGACAAACTCGTTAATCGCCAGCTTCTGCCCAATCAGGCTGCCTGCCAGCGTCGCATCGCCCCAGTCCACACCCATAATCCACGCCAGCGGGGCTAGCGCATAGCCAAAGATCCCTTCCAGAGTGGCGTGACCAAAGCCAAACCACCCACCAATTCCGCCAATAATGCCGTTAATCAGCGCGATAATGGCGACAAATGCCATTACGACCGTCGCCACGCCAGCGGCAATTTTCAGCCCGGTCATCGCTCCGCTCGCCGCTGCTTCGATGATGCTTTTCGGTGGCGTTTCAGTAAATGACAGGTTCTCAAAGGTGACGCGAGATTCTTCAGTTGCCGGACTCAGCATACGCGCGAACAAAATACCGCCAGGAATTGCCATCAACGATGCCGCCAGCAAATAGTCAATCGGAACGCCCATTCCGGCGTAACCAATCATCATTGAGCCAGCAATCGAGGCCATCCCACTACAAATAGCGGTAAACAGCTCATTGCGATTCAGGCGGTCAATAAACGGCTTCACGATCGCCGGGATCTCGTTTTGCCCGAGGAAAATCGTCGTTACGGCGACAAATGACTCGATCTTACTGATGTTCAGCGCTTTCTGGAAAATACCGCCGAGGATGCGGATCAACAGCCCCATCACGCCAATGTAGTAGAGAAGACTGATCAGTGCGGTCACAAAAATGATGGCCGGAAGCACCCGAAAAGCGAAGATAAACCCGGCTCCATCAAACAGCACATCCATTTTTGGCCCAACCAGGGAGCCAAAGATAAATGCGCTTCCCGCGTCACTGTATGACATCACCTTGTGGACACCGAGCGCAGCCTGTTCAACCAGCCATTTTCCCGGCGGGAAATACAGCATAATGCCGCCGATTGCGATTTGCAGTACCAGTGCAGCCCCGACCGTGCGCAGACTTATACGTTTTTTATTTACTGACAGCAGAAACGCGATGGCCAGTAATACCACCATACCCACAACACTTCTCATTATATCCATAATGAAATTCCCTTCATGCCAGGAAACCCGGCGTTATCGCCAGGTTTTGGTAGGTTTGATATTCGCGGGCGACCGCATTCTGCCCGGGAAATTCTGTCAGACGAGGCGCTGATACTCCTTCGCAATTTCACAGGCCAGTACCGCATTGTTGAACACCAGCTGAATATTTGATTTCAGGCTGTCACCACCGGTCAGCTCTGCAACCCGCGCTAACAGGAACGGCGTACTCTCTTTGCCCACGATGCCCAGATCTTCCGCTTCTTTTACCGCCCGATCGATTGCCGCATTAATTTTCTCTTCGGCCATCGCAAACTGCTCTGGGATGGGGTTCGCAACAACCAGACCGCCGTCGAGACCCGTTTGCCATTTCACCGCCATGGCACGGGCAATCTCTTTCGCACTATCCAGACGGATACTGACCTCAAACGGACTGGTACGGCAGAAAAATGCTGGCAACGCGTTGGTTTGATAACCAATTAACGGCACACCAAAGGTTTCTAAATATTCAGTAGTTAAGCCGAGATCAAGAATAGATTTCGCCCCGGCACAAATTACCGTGACATTGGTATGCGCCAGTTCTTGCAGATCCGCGGAAATATCAAAGGTATGTTCAGCACCACGATGAACTCCACCTATTCCCCCTGTCGCAAATACTTTAATTCCCGCCAGGGCGGCAATAATCATGGTTGAGGCAACCGTCGTTGCACCATTTTTTCCTGCCGCGACCACAAACGGCAAATCACGACGACTTACTTTCGTAACGCTATGACCTTCACGCCCAAGCAGCTCAATTTCATCTTTGCTTAAACCAACTTTCATTATTCCGCCAATAATGGCAATGGTCGCAGGAACCGCACCGTGTTTACGAATAGTTTCTTCTACTTCAATCGCTGTCTGGGCATTCTGCGGAAATGGCATACCATGAGAAATAATGGTTGATTCAAGTGCAACAATCGGCTTCTTACTGTTTAATGCTTCCTGTACTTCTGGAGATATTTGTAATAATTCAGAGGAAAGAGTTAATTCAGACATTCTGTGTTCTCCACTAATGAGCTTACATTCGCAACAGACAAATCAGGGTTATTGGTATATTCACAGGCTAACGCCATTGATGAACAACCCTGCGCAAATCGAACCGAATCAATAAAGGGCATGCCGTCTACCCAGCAGGACGCCAGTCCAGCCATCATTGCATCGCCAGCCCCGGTAACATTAATGACGTGAGTTTTAATCGGCAGTGACCAACCACGACTCCCCGCAATATCACTGTAATAAACACCGTCACCGCCCATGCTGAGCACCAGCCTATTTAAGCCGCGATCATGAAACCAGGCGGCGACTTTACCCACGTCATCACGCCCGGAAAGCGCAATACCGCTTAGCGTTTCGGCTTCAAGCCGGTTGGGTTTAAGAGTGTGAATTTGTCCAAGCCGCTCGCGAATTTTGACGCATTTCCATGCCGATACCGGGTCAACAAACACCGGAACCTCTCCGGCATTTTCCAGCACCCATGCCAGAGCATCTTCGCTGATATTGCAATCGGCGACGATGACTTTCGCCTGCCGAATAAAATCATGATGCTGTGATAAAAAATCTGCTGAAATATGTTCGGTAATGCTCATATCATTAATGGCAACCAACATTTCACCGGTGTTATCAAGCAATGATAAATAACTGGACGTATTCTCTCCGGGAACGATAAGACACTTATCAACATGAACTCCGGATTGATTGGTTTGCGCCAATAACGATTGTCCATAAAAATCATTACCAACCGCCGTCAGTAACCATGAATTTTTCCCCAGCAGCGCGAGATTATGTGCAATGTTACGTCCAACTCCGCCGGGGGTGAATTTTATCTTTCCTGGATTCGAATCCGCATAATTTAGAGAAGCATGCGAATACCCAGCAACATCCATATTGGCCGAGCCAATAGTTACTATGTATTCCTTTTCACGCATAGCACGTCCCCTGGCAATTAACTTGCCACAAATGAGTTCGTTAAAAATAACCAACGCCACACATCAGGTTATTAGAGCACATGTTCACTATCAAACACGTGTTCATAGTAAGCGTGTTTTTGACAAAGTAAATCCATGTTCAAGATCTAAACTCAATAGATATGAACAGAATCACAATTTTTTATAGATACAGTCTGTAAAGGAAAGAGAAAATGAGAGGTAGTACACAATTCAAGCAGTCTAAAGAGTTTAACTCCGGCATAACCGGAGATTTTTCAGATGCGACAGGCGATCCGGTTCGTATCAACTGAGCGAAACAAGGTCCTCTGGCATATGGTTGTACAAAATCCGCCAGAAGTGCTCAGCCGTTTTATTCAACCGGGTATCCATTCGGTAAATATAAGCCTGAATAGGCACCATCAGTTCCGGCGTCTGCAGACAAACCAGCCGCTTTTCGCGCAGTTCGTTTACGATTGTCCACGCCGGCAGCCAGGCGATACCATGCCCATCCAATGCCATATTTTTTAATAACTCACTCATCGAAGACATAAACAGCGTTCGGGCTGAAATGCCGCCTACTTCCGCCAGATGACGGTTTACCAATCTTCCCATGTAGGATGTGCTGGTATAGTTCAGAATCGGCGCCTGCGACTGGTAGATATCAAACAACGCCTTACCCTGCGCATCAACTGCACACACGGGGTACAGTTCAGACTCAAAAACCTTCAAGCCGCAGAAAGGTGACTGCATTAAGTCTTCATCCCGAAAGGAGATAATAAAATCGCTTTTCCCCTCGCGCAGAGTATTCACCGCCTGAACAACATCAATAGCTTCAACGTGATAGACAAACTCCTCACCCCAGGCCGCCATTGAGTGCACCAATCTGGGCAACATCGTCAGCGACAGAGAATGTGCCGCCGCTATTTTGATATTGGGTACACCCAGTAAATTGTGGCCGCTTAGCTCATCCAGATTGCATTCCAGCTGTTGCAACAAACTACGGGTTTGCGAATGAAATAGCTTGCCCTCTTCCGTGAGTTGCAGTGGGCTCGTTGTGCGATCAAAAAGCAGCACACCCACGGCTGATTCGAGCGCCTTGATCCGCCGACTAAATGCCGGTTGGGATATGTTGCGCTCCTCAGCCGCCTGGGAAAAATGACGGCATGCCTCCAACGTCAGAAAGTCATATAACCATTTTGTCTCAATATTTTTCATGCTTATCACGCGGATATTTAAATATGCCTATTAGCCTTAAAGCATCATGCCTGAATAGTTCCGGAGATGACATTCATCATTAGCGCCTGGTGATTCGTTTTTTGCATCAAGGCTTCATTTTTAACATTAACATACTTCTCTCCCTATCGGTTACGACCGCTTTTCCGCCGCGTAACGCGGAGCCTCTGGCCGAATACCGGCCTGCTGAGGTTACACAATAAACCACAGCCATGCGGTTTTTGCATTGAACCATACATTATTGCATTTCTCCTCACCTCTCACTGCTGTTAAACATTATCAGCAGACACAACCCGGCCCTGAATATTAATCATCGGTGAATTGAGGTATATATCGTGAAAGGTTTAATTGGCGTGCTTGGTGGTATGGGACCTGCTGCAACGGTCGATCTGTTTAATAAATTCGTCACTTTTACCGCTGCGCAACGTGACCAGGAACATATCCCCTTAATTATTTCATCTATTCCTGACATTCCTGACAGAACCGACGCGTTAATGCATCATGGTCATTCCCCACTTCCGGCAATGCGCGATTATATGCATAAACTCGAAGATGCTGGCGCCGAGTGTATTGTGATCCCCTGTAACACCGCCCACTTTTGGTTTAATGAATTAAAAGCGTGCTGCCATACAGAGCTGCTCAGTATCGTTGAAACGACCATCAATGAGGTTAAAAACTGCGGGAAATCGCAAATCGGATTACTCGCCACCAACGCCACTTTATACATGGGCCTCTATCAAAAAGGCATAGAATCTCTTGGGTTAACCTGCATCAGCCCTGACTCATCCAGTCAGGAAAAAGTGATGGAAAGCATTTATTGCTTAAAAGCTGGTGATGCTAAGCGGGCGCAAACGCTGATGAATGAACAGGCTGAAGCACTCTTCTCACGCGGGGCACAAGTCATCGTGCTCGGATGTACTGAAGTTCCTGTCATTCTTGCCGAAGCAGTCAACAAGTCACCTGAGAAATATATTGATTCAACCGGTTCGTTGGTTCGTGCCGGTATTAAATGGTACGAGAAACGCGTGGGTAAAAATCACCTTTTGGCACAATGAATGTCCATGCCTGTTTAATTGTTGCATTAAATAAAAATCCATTTTAATTACAAATTACTCTCTGGCGGAGGCCATTATGATTTGGCTAGAAATTATCGTAGTGTTGGGCGCAATATTTTTCGGTATCCGCCTTGGCGGAATTGGTATTGGTTTATGTGGCGGGCTGGGGCTGGCTATTTTAACGCTGGGATTTGGGCTGCAAATTGGTTCACCCCCCGTTGACGTTATTCTTATTATTATGACGGTGGTGGTGGCGGCATCCGCGCTACAGGCCGCCGGAGGCATGGATTATCTGGTTCGCATTGCCGGTAATTTTATGCGCCGTAACCCTAAATATATCAATATTATTGCGCCGATTATCACCTGGTCGATGACGATTATGGCGGGAACAGGGTTCATCGTCTTTTCTACTCTGCCAGTGATTGCCGAAGTTGCCAAAGAGTCAGGTATTCGCCCTTCCCGTACGCTCGCAGGCTCCGTAGTCGCTTCTCAGGTGGCGATATCCGGTTCGCCGATCAGTGCCGCAATGGCCGCTATGTTGACTATTATGGAAGGCAACGGTATCAGCTTTATTCAGGTCATGGCGGTATGTCTGCCTGCCTCATTTGTCGCTGCGATGGTCGCCGCTTTTATCGCCTCACGTCAGGGATGTGAGCTACAGGATGATGAAGTCTATCTGGAACGCCTGCAAAAAGGACTGGTGCGTAAATATGCAGGGCAAAACAGCACAACGCCAGGTGCCAGACTGTCAGTCGCCCTGTTTATGCTGGCAACGGTGGTCATCGTTATTCTTGCCGCATGCCCTCAATTGCGCCCTGGATTCGATGCAGGTAACGCAATGAATACCCGGGATATTATCATTATCTGCATGCTAGCTGCCGCGTGTCTGATGGTGGTGCTATGCAAAACATCAACAGACGCGATTGTCCTGACATCCACGTTTCGCGCGGGTATGAGTTCGTTGGCAGTGATTCTGGGTATTGTTACGCTGGGCACAACTTTCATTGATGCCCACTTAACGGGGATAAAGGATATCGCGGGCGATATTCTACGGGCTTATCCGATGCTGTTGGCGCTGGTGCTGTTTGGTACCTGCGCGCTTCTCTATTCGCAGGGAGCCACCACGCCGCTGATTATCCCTCTTGCCGTCGCGCTCGGCGTACCCACATGGGCCATTCTGGCTTCCTATGTCGCAGTGACCGGCGTGTTTGTTCTGCCAACTTATCCAACTTCGCTGGCGGCAATGGAGTTCGACACCACCGGGACAACGCGCGTGGGTAAGTATGTCTTAAACCATCCGTTTATGTTGCCAGGGCTTGGCGGGATCATTGCTGGCGTTGCCTTTGGTTTTATCATCGCGCCAATGATTGCCTGAACTGGTTAACACTACCGGGCAGATTTAATGGATAAAAAAAGGGGCAGAGAAATCTCTGCCCCGGATGTCAGCGTTAAATCAGGCCGCCTTTGCCACAACCTCTGCTTCCGGGCGTTTCAGCACCGCGTAGGAGAGACCGGCTACCAGCGTACCGGCAATAATGGCCAGCAGGTATCCAACCACCGGAGTGATTGCGCCAGGGATTAACAGCACGAACAGACCGCCGTGCGGCGCCATCAGCTTAGCACCCACCGCCATAGAGATAGCCCCGGTAATCGCGCCGCCAACGATACAGCAAGGCAAAACGCGCATCGGGTCACGGGCAGCGAATGGGATAGCCCCTTCGGTAATAAAGCACAGGCCCAGTACCAGCGCAGCTTTACCGCCTTCCTGCTGCGCTTTGTCGAACTTACGACGCGCCACCAGCGTTGCCAGCCCCAGGGCCAGCGGAGGCACCATACCCGCCGCCATAATCGCCGCCATCGGCGCATAGGTTTGCGTACTAAGCAGGCCCACACCGAAAGCATACGCCGCTTTGTTAACCGGACCGCCCATATCGGTACACATCATGCCGCCCAGAATCGCTCCAAGCAGCACCGCGTTCGCGGTTCCCATGGTTTGCAGCCAGTGGGTCAGACCTTCCAGAATGCCCGCCACTGGTTTACCGATCAGGTAGATCATGGCCAGACCAACCACCAGGCTTGAGAGCAGCGGAATGATCAGGATCGGTTTCAGCGCTTCCATACTCTGCGGGAGTTTCAGCTTCGTGCTGATGAGCTTCGCCACATAACCGGCAAGGAAACCGGCAATAATCCCGCCAATAAAGCCGGAACCGGTGCTCACCGCCAGCATACCGCCGATAAGACCAGGCGTCAGACCCGGACGGTCAGCGATGGAAAACGCGATGTAGCCCGCCAGAACCGGCACCATCAGCGCGAAAGCTGAACCACCGCCAATCTGCATCAGCGCCGCCGCCAGCGTACCCTGCTCCTTGAACGCTTCGATACCAAAAGCGAATGAGAGTGCAATACACAGACCGCCAGCAACCACCATCGGTAGCATGTAGGATACGCCCGTCAGCAGGTGACGATACGCGCCAGCGCTCTCTTTCTTACCTTCAGTGGTTGCAGACTGCGCTTTGCCGGCAGGCTGGTACGGCGTTGCTTCTTCCAGCGCTTTATCCAGCTCCTGCTTCGTTTTCTTCAGCGCAAGGCCAGTAGAAGTACGGTACATTGGTTTTCCGGCAAACTTTGCCAGATCAACTTCAATGTCAGCCGCCACAATCACCAGATCCGCCTGAGCCACCTCTTCCGGCGTAATGGCATTGCCTGCGCCAACAGAACCACGGGTTTCAACCTTCACCCACCAGCCACGTTTTTTCGCTTCTGTTTCAATAGCTTCAGCGGCCATAAACGTATGGGCTACGCCAGTTGGACAAGCCGTCACCGCCACCACGCGTTTTGGACCACTACTGGCCACGGACGCTGTCGCAACCGGAGCGCTATAAGGTTTTGCGTGGCCTTTCGCTTCACTGAGGAAAAGTTCAGGATGCGCAACCGCACGACCAATATCGCCCAGCCAGACTTTTTTGCCGTTCAGCGAACTGTCGGCAGGAAGCGTGTCGCCCAGAACAATTGCCAGTTCGGCATCATTAGGATTATCAATAATTTCCAGATGTGCTTTCTGCGCCGCCGCTCCAAGCAGGGTTTTCGCCATATAAGCGCGAGCCTGGCCGAGATTAGCGTCAATAATCAGCAGCGTTTTCATTATGCCTCTCCTGCTGTCAGTTAAACGGTTTTAAGTCGACACGCGCCATCATTGCGGCCAACTGAGGACGATCGGTAATGCCCACATTGCTTTGGCTTACCGCCAGGGCGGCAACAGCGGTTGCCAGACGCAGGGTGTGTTCACTGGATTCACGCATCAGCAGGCCGTAAATCAGGCCGCCAACCATTGAATCACCCGCGCCTACGGTGCTTACCACCTCGACTGACGGCGGTTTAGCAATCCACTCACCCGAAGCGTTAACCCACAGCGCACCTTCCGCGCCAAGTGAAATCACCACGTGAGCAATACCCTGCTCGCGCAACGCATGTGCAGCTTCAATCACATCTTTCATTTCTGGCAGCTTACGGCCAGCCCAGATTTCCAGTTCACGACGGTTTGGTTTTACCAGCCACGGCGCCGCTTTCAGACCGGCCACCAGTGCTTCACGACTACTATCAAAGATAATGCAAGGACACTGACTGCGCAGGCGCGTCATCCAGTCGGTGAATGCTTCCGGGCTAACGCCGGTCGGCAAACTGCCGCTGACGCACACCATGTCGAACTGGCCCAGCCAGCTCAGCGAGTCATTCACAAAGCGTTCCCAGTCGGCCGGGGTGACTTCAAAGCCGGAGAAATTGAAATCGGACACTTCGCCGTCTTTTTCGGTCAGCTTGACGTTGATACGGGTACGCCCCTGTACAACCTGAAAACGGTTGGCGATACCCAGCTCGCTGAACAACTGCTGAAAACCATCCTGGTTGTCTTTACCGAGGAAACCACCCACCGTTACATCGATACCTAAATCTTTCAGAACCTTAGCGACGTTAATCCCTTTCCCTGCCGCGTGCAGACCGGTCGTTTTAACCAGGTTCACTTCACCGCGTTCAATTTCCGGGCAGAAACCCACCAGATCGTAGGCTGGGTTAAGGGTGATAGTAGCAACACGTCTGCTCATTACGCGCCCTCCCCAAGACCCGCCGCGATGGCTTCGCCAATCGCTTTCAGCGCCTGTTCAGCATCTTCACCCTGGGCGGTAAAGCGCAGGTGATGTCCTTTCTTCACGCCTAATGCCACAACTTTCATCAGACTGCGTCCATTCGCCGGCTTGCCGGTTCCATCAAGATTTGTCACGGTAATTTCACTGTTAAATTGTTTAATCGTATTCACCAGCATGGTGCCCGGGCGGGCGTGTAAACCATGCTCATTGCGCACAATAAATTCGGCGCTCAGTACATCATCAGTTAAGGCATCATCGCTGGTCAGCAGCGCCAGCACCGTTGCCGCATCGGCTTTCAACAAACGGTCAGCTTTATTAGTCAGCAGCAGATCGCCAAGGCGCTTCAGCACCGCAACCGGTTGTTCGTCATTCATGGCGACGGTCACCAGCAGGGCTGCCGCTTCACCTTGTACATCGAACGCTGTTGCTGCGCGGCTGACCGCAACGGCGCTGCGCACATTGCCTTCAGCACAGTCATTCAGCCAGATCCCCTGACCGAGATTCATCGGTTGCTCATTAATGGCTCTGGCCACAAAGGTGGCGTCAACCGCGCCGACCTCTTTCAGCCGTGCGGCGTTGAGAGCCTGCAGCGTGACCAGCGAGTTGGCAACGACGTCCAGCGACAGCGTTTCGTTATCAAGCTTGAGCTGTTCGCTTTGCTTTTCCCCCATCAGCAACGCGCGCAACTCTTCCGCCGTGGTCGCAGATTTCAGCTGTTCAGCGACGGAGTCATCGCTCAGCACATGCGTCAGCTGACGCAGTAAACCGAGGTGCTCATCAGAGCTGGCGGCGATGCCGATTGCCACATAAGCAACTTGCCCTTCACCCCAGATCACTCCCTGCGGAAACTGAAACACCTGCACGCCGGTTTTCAGCACCCGATCGCGCGTGTCCGTCGTACCGTGAGGAATAGCAATACCGTTGCCGAGGAACGTGGACGTCTGTTGTTCACGCGCCAGCATGCCATCGACGTAGCCTTCCGCCACGTTACCTGCCAGCACTAAGGCAGCGGCAACCTGGCGAATAGCCTCTTCTTTATTCCCGGCCTGTTCGCCCGGGTGAATATCCTGAACAGATAACTGGAACATGGTTCTCCTCTCCCGCTGATTTGAAACGATTCAGCTAACATGAGAAAAAAGGCGTCACCTGACTCCATCAGTTATGGCAAGATGACGCTGAAACGTTTCAAGAAGTCTTGCTCTTTTTTCTTCAGCACACAAGTAAAGTTGACAAATTACTTGCTGAATTTAGAGATAACGCACATTTTCTCCGCGGAGGAGAAAAAATTGCTGACGCAAAAAAGGCGTCAGCTTGTCAAATTCAGCAGCGTCAGCAAACTGCGTCCTCTGACTGAAATGCTATTTTGATTTTTGATGCCGATTTTGATTTGGCTCCCTGTTTATTTTCTGACAAGCAGCGTAAACTCCGCGTCTCTTCACATTATTGATATCAAAACATGCACAACACCCCCGTAGCCGCCACACCCAAGGCGTTTGATTTAACGTCTTCGGCGTTCCTGCTTGTCGCATTTCTGACGGGTATCGCCGGTGCGTTGCAGACGCCAACGCTCAGCCTTTTTCTGACGGATGAAGTCCATGCCCGTCCCGGCATGGTCGGGTTCTTTTTTACCGGTAGCGCCGTAATCGGCATTTTGGTGAGTCAGTTTCTGGCCGGACGTTCAGATAAAAAAGGCGATCGCAAAAACCTGATTGTGTTTTGCTGCGTGCTGGGGATGCTGGCCTGCGTGCTGTTCGCCTGGAACCGTAACTATTTTATTCTGCTGTTTGTCGGGGTATTCCTCAGCAGTTTCGGTTCGACCGCCAACCCGCAAATGTTTGCTCTCGCCCGCGAGCACGCCGACCGTACGGGTCGGGAAGCCGTCATGTTCAGCTCGATATTACGTGCGCAGGTTTCGCTGGCCTGGGTGATTGGCCCACCGCTGGCCTACGCGCTGGCCATGGGGTTTAGCTTTACGGTGATGTACCTCAGCGCGGCGGTGGCGTTTGTTGTCTGCGGCGTAATGGTCTGGCTGTTCTTACCCTCGATGAGTAAAAACGTGCCTCTCGCGACAGGGGCGGTAGAAGCCCCGCGCCGCAATCGACGCGACACGCTGCTGCTGTTTGTTATCTGCACGTTAATGTGGGGGACTAACAGTCTCTATATCATTAATATGCCGTTGTTTATTATCAACGAACTGCATCTGCCGGAAAAGCTGGCGGGCATCATGATGGGAACTGCCGCGGGGCTGGAAATCCCAACCATGTTGATTGCCGGATACTTCGCGAAGCGTCTGGGCAAACGCCTGTTGATGAGAATCGCCGTTGTCGCCGGATTTTTCTTTTATGCCGGCATGCTGTTGGCCCACTCTCCGGCGATATTGCTTGGCTTACAGCTGCTGAACGCGATTTACATCGGCATCCTCGGCGGGATTGGCATGCTCTATTTCCAGGATCTGATGCCGGGACAAGCGGGTTCAGCCACAACTCTCTATACAAATACCATTCGCGTGGGCTGGATTATTGCCGGATCGTTGGCGGGTATTGCCGCTGAAATCTGGAACTATCACGCGGTATTCTGGTTTGCGTTGGTGATGATCGTCGCCACCGTCGCATGTCTGACGCGCATCAAAGACGTTTAAGGTGCGGTCAGCGCCTCGAGCTCGATGAGATAGACCATGGCCTGGTGCGTCGTCTGTCCGCACATTTCCGCACTGGGCTGTAAACCGGCGCACACTTTTGGCCGCAGAGGCGAAGCAAAAATTTTACAGCGCAGGGATTCATCCAGTTGAACGCATGGTGTGTTAGCGGGCTTGCCATCAGGCATGCCGGGGATGGGACTGGAAATTGAAGGCGCGGTGCAACATGCACCACAATCCGGACGGCATTCCATACAGTACTCTCTTTATCGTAAACCATCGGATTGTGCAGGAAGCGCACAGTAACACCTTTTGGGCACCAGCAAAAGCATCAATTCCGCTTGCCTGAATGCCCCAGCGCGAGTAGTTTTACGCGATATTTTAGACACTCCTCATTACAGGATTTTTTCGATGCCAAGAGCGAACGAAATTAAAAAAGGTATGGTACTGAATTACAACGGCAAACTGCTGATTGTAAAAGATATTGATATTCAATCACCAACCGCACGTGGCGCCGCCACGCTGTACAAAATGCGTTTTTCTGATGTTCGTACCGGTCTGAAAGTTGAAGAGCGCTTCAAAGGTGATGACATCGTTGATACCGTCACACTGAGCCGTCGTGGCGTTGATTTCTCCTATGTCGATGGCAACGAATACGTCTTCATGGATAAAGAAGACTATACCCCGTATACCTTCACCAAAGACCAGATCGAAGAAGAATTGCTGTTCATCCCGGAAGGCGGAATGCCGGATATGCAGGTACTGACCTGGGACGGCCAGCTGCTGGCGCTTGAACTGCCGCAAACGGTAGACCTGGAAATCGTTGAAACGGCACCGGGCATTAAAGGCGCGTCAGCAAGTGCGCGTAACAAACCAGCGACCATGAGCACCGGTCTGGTTATCCTGGTTCCTGAATATCTGAGTGCAGGCGAAAAAATCCGTATTCATATCGAAGAACGTCGCTACATGGGCCGCGCAGACTAATTTTTCTGCTGCGACAGCGGTGAAAAGGGACAGCATTTGCTGTCCCTTTGTTCTTTTCAGCCCTGGCTGCTGAGGTAAAAATCATCCATCAACAGAGATTCCAGATACAGCTCATCCTCACGCATAAAATGCGTTATGACGTTAACCGCCTGAGGATAAACCCCCTCTTCGTCCCGGTGTAAACAACTTTCCCGTAGCAGGGGTGCCCAGCACATAATGTGATGATGCAAAAAGTAATATTGCGCCGATAACGTCTCCTTTTTGGTAACCATTCTCGCCATCAGTGCCAGCTGTACAGCAATATGGTCGGCAGGCTCGTTGTCCTGCGGTGTCAGCCCATACTCGACTAACAGCACATTCATTTCCTTGCGTTCTTCAGGCGCGGTCGTATGCGGATAATGCCCCGCATAGGGAGAAACGCCGCCAGGAGGTGCCAGTAAAAACAACGAGGCATAGTCCGCCGCCAGCTCCAGCTGTCGGCTTTCCCGGCGCAGCGCCCGAACGAGACTACGTTCCAGGTTTTTAACATCAACGGATAACCCAGGGATAGCCGTCAACGACGCCAGCCACTTTCGGCTTTCCCCACTTTCCAGACGGATGAGTTGCTCCTCGTCCAGCTCGCGGAACAGCAGTTGCGAAAACCACTGGTACAGCGCCGCCCGCTGTCGATGAATATGATTATGCTGCACTTGCCCCCTCCTCTTTCACAACCTCCGGCCCGCCAAAGCCCGTGACCTGCGGGGCATTCTCCTGGTACCGCTCCACCTCGACCAGCACCGTATGCGCCGAAGGCCCCTGCGCCAGTTGTGATGTACCGATATCCGCACTCAGCACATTCGGATCGCCATAAGTGCATAGTGTGCCCGCTTTCCCACCTTCCTGCGGCGAATACCACGCGCCTTCATGAATCCGGACGACGCCAGGCGCGTAATCCGGACTGATCACCACCCCGGCCAGCACCTGGCCTCTGGCGTTAAACACTCGCGCAATATCCCCGGCTTTCAGGCCACGTGCGCGGGCATCCGACTCGCTCATGTACAGCGGCTCTCTTCCTGCCACTGCATAGGTGTTGCGAAACGCCTCACTTGAGCACAGCTGGGAGTGCAGACGTTTATCCGGATGGCAGGACTGCAGATGCAGCGGATATTTATCTGTTTTGCTGCCATGGGTACGCTCAAAGGGTTCCATCCACACCGGATGCCCCGGGCAGTCCTCGTAGGCAAAGCCCGCGATGGTTTTGCTGTAAATTTCAATCAGACCAGAGGGTGTTCCTAACGGGTTGATATCCGGCTGTTCGCGAAATTCTCCATGACGCACCCACGGCTTCCCGGCAGGATATTCAATGTATCCTTCGCCCTGCCAGAAGCTCTCGAAGTTCGGCATACTCACGCCAAGGGACGCTCCCGTTTTCGCGCCCTCATCATAAATGGCTTTTATCCACTGCATTTCATCCCGCTTTTCGCGGTATGTCTCTTCCTGACCAAAGCGTTTGCACAGACCGGCAAAGACATCAAAGTCATGTCGCGCTTCAAACTGCGGTTTAACCACCTGATGTATCGCCATCAGCCCTTTATTCGAGTGTGTACCGAACTGCTCAATGTCATTACGCTCAAAGCGCGTGGTCACAGGCAGGACGATATCGGCAAAACGACAGGATGCTGTCCACTGATGATCCAGAACGACCACGGTTTCCAGCTTCTTCCACGCCTCGATCATGCGGTTACGATCCTGCTGAGCATGGAACGGATTGGCAGCGCTGAAAATCGCCATTTTGATATCAGGGAAAGTTAATGTTTCACCATTGAAAGCGATCTTTTTGCCTGGCGCCAGCAGACAATCGATCATTCGCGAGGTAGGAATATGCTCTGAAGCGCCGCGGAAATCCGCTTTGTATTTCGCGGCCGGGGGATTGTTGATGCTCCCGAGGCCGGACAGGACGGGACCGGCAGAAGTGACCGTCCCGCCGCCGTTATAGTGCCAGCCAAACCCTACTCCGCCGCCCGGCAAGCCAATTTGGCCAACCATGCTGGCCAGCACCACCAGCATCCACGGATACTGCTCGCCATGGTGCATACGCTGCACGCACCAGCCGCCCATAAACTGTGTCCGGCCTTTGACCAGCAGGCGGGCAAAGTCGCGGATCTGCTCCGCCGTCAGGCCGCAAATTTCCGCCGCCCATTCGGCATTTTTCGGCTGCTTGTCGCTTTCCCCAAGCAGATACGGCAAGAACTGTTCAAAGCCCACGGTATAATCGTTAATGAACGCCACGTCATACAGTTTTTCTTCGTACAGGGTATGCGCCAGCGCCAGCAATAACGCGACATCCGTTTGCGGTCGCAGCGCCAGTTGCTCACAGCCAAGATAGTTTTGCGACTTGCTACGCACCGGATCAACGCTGATAACGCGCATCTTACCCTGCGCAACCGCTTCTTTAATCTGCTGCCAATAGCCAAACGCATCGTGATCGGGAACCAGGAACTCGATCTGCAGATTCTTGATAGGATCGCTGCCCCACAGCACGATGGTTTGGGTATTTTCGATAACCAGCGGGAGTGACGTTTGCTGCTCATAAACTTCCAGCGAACCAATCACATGCGGCAAAATGACCTGCGCTGCGGCTGCCGAGTAGTCGCCGACGGTCGTTACATAGCTACCGTGCAAGCCGAGTCCCCGATCCATCGCGCCGCCGGCCTTATGATATTTGCCAACAATTTGCCAGTCCGCCAGCCCGGTAAAGACACCAGAAGATCCGTAGGTCTTTTGTACCCGCTCCAGCTCTTCATAGACCAGATCCAACGCCTGATCCCAGCTCACACGGACAAAGCGATTATCGCCGCGCTGGTTGCGATCTGACTTTTCACGCTTGCGCAGCCAGTCCAGCCGCACCATCGGGTAGCGTACCCGCGAAGGGTTGTAGACCACTTCACGCACCGCATTCAGCATATCGCAGGGGTATTTGTCATGTTTGAAGGGGCGGGTATCGACCCATTCACCGTTCACGACTTTGGCTTCAAAAGCGCCAAAGTGCGAGCCAGACTGGATCCATTGCTCCGGGTTTTCACCCGCTGCCCAGACCTTTGAGATCAGTGGATTTGGCCCTAAAGCGCTGACGGCACCGACTGCCAGCATTCCACTTAAAAACCGTCGACGTGACGGATTAAAATCATGAATATCCATAAATTATCCTTTTGAATTGTTAGGTTGAGGTATATCGCTGGCGTGAGTCTGGAGATATTTCAACAACGTACGGTCTTCCACCGGATTAAGCCGGTAGTAGGTGGACATGGATTTCAGTCCGGCGATCCAGCCATTCGCGGAATAGCGGGTCGGCGGCGGCGTGCTGTGGCAAGCGCTACAGGTGGATTGCAACATCTGATCGGCGTATTGCCAGAGGGGGTCAATATTGTCGGTAAACCCCTCCGCCGAACTCCAGGCCATCACGCTGACCTGCTGCCACTCCTGATGTGACTCCGGATCAACCTGTGTTTGCTCAACCTTCACATTGCTCATCAGCGAGGCATCTAATACGGCAGCAAAAACGCGTTTACCCATATACTGGGTAATCACCCGTCCACGTCCTTTGCTTTCCCGCCAGCCGGTCAGCTCTATCTGAACGTTTTTTCCTTCTCTTTTCAGCACACGCACTTGCGTTGCCGGGTACAGCATGGCTTTACCTGCCGGGCTCTCTGCTGTCACAGTCAGTGATTTTTCGCCTAACGAATACAGCGTCGTCGCCGTGGGTAACTGCTCTCCCTGACGCTGCAACTGCTGGTAACGATCGCGAAAACCGCTGCTCATATCGGGTTTGTGATGGGCAATACCTTTGTGACAATCGATACAGTTACTGTCTTTTGCCGCCGCCGCGGTCATTTGCGCCGCTGCATTTGCCGATTGCTTACCGTGATCCATCGCCTCGTAGCTATGGCAGGATTTACACACCGCAGAATTATTCGCGCTCATGCGCGCCCATTCTCGCTGGGCCAACTCCGCCCGCTTTGCGGCAAATTTTTCCGGGGTATCGATCGAAGGAGAGATAAAGGTGTGGTAGAGGTCGTTTAAGGCTTGCGTTTTACGAACCAGCGTTGGGACGATGCCTGGCGGAATATGACAATCCTTACACTCCGCACGCACACCAGAAGCATTGCGAAAATGCATGCTGGTTTTATACTCCTCGCCAGATATGCGCATCGAGTGACACGATAAACAAAACTCGGTAGAACTGGTGTAATGAACGCCTTGCCACGTTCCCCAAATAGCCAGGGCCATTGCTACCGCCCCGGTGAATGCGCACCATAGTGCGTTTTTTCTTATCCACGACATGCTTGCCTCCATTTTTTTAATAGCGACACGCTAAGGGATAATAAAAATCAAAAATAGAGACAGCGAAGGCAGATTATAGGAACAGCATCCACTCTATGAGGTTCGTCAAATAGTAAAGAGCAGAAGTCCGTAATATAATTACCATCTATAAATAAGGAATTTATCATGCTCAAACTGACTCTCGATAGAGAAAGCCGGACTCCGCTGCAGTTGCAGATATTTCAATTTTATTTACAGGCCATTCAGCGGGGTGATTTGCTGTGTGGAGATAAACTCCCCTCTATTCGCGAGCAGGCTCAGGCATTGAACATTGCCAAAATAACGGTAGTGATGGCCTATGATAAGCTGATGGCGGCTGGATTAATTAAGAGCCGACACGGCATTGGCTATGAGGTGATATTCACCACGCCTGTACGTGTAACCCCAGCGCATGTGTCCGTATCCCAGGGCTCTCCGCCAGTAACACCAAAAGCGGCCGGGGTCTCTACCGATGTTTACGCAGAGCCTGGGCGGGAGTGCTACTGCCGGATGGGCGTCCCCGATCCCAATGCTTTTCCCTGGGCAAGCTGGCGAAAATGGAATAACGCGCCAAGCGTACTTAAAGAGCAATTGTTTACCCGATATCATTCATCAAATGGATTATTTTCACTGCGTGAGCAACTAGCTAGGTACCTTAATTTATCTCGCGGCATTAATACCCGGGCGGAGAACATCATCATTACCAATGGGATTCAGGAAGGATTGTCGCTGCTCAGTCAAATATTTATTGTTCATCATGCCGTCAGTCAGCAAAAAAAGTGCCACGTTGTGACCGAATCCCCTTGTTATTCTGGCGCATGGCATCTGTTTAATTATTACGGTGCAGACATTACGTCAATTGCTGTAGATAACCACGGGCTGCAAACAGATAAATTACCCGAATATGAAACCCAGCTTTGCTATGTGACTCCGGCTCACCAGTATCCAATGGGAAGCGTCCTTTCGCTGGAGCGCCGTCAGTCATTATTGACGTGGGCGCAGCGCGTCGGCGCTTATATCCTTGAAGACGACTACGATGCTGTTTTTACCTATGGCGAGAACCCCCTTCCTGCACTGAAAGCTATGGATTATCACAACCGGGTTATCTACATGGGGACATTTTCCAAAACGCTGGGGCCGGGAACGCGTCTTGGCTATCTCATTTGTCCTGATGAACTGCTCCCGGCAGTAAAGAATATGAAAGCGCTCAACAACAACGGCAGTCAGTGGCTATTGCAGCAATTTTTAGCCGAATTAATGCAAAATCAGGTGTTTTACTCGCACATCAGCAAGCTGGCCTGCAACTATGCGGCGCGCCTCAATCTGTTACGCGATGGCCTTTCTGTTCTGTTTCCGTCAGGGAAAATCGCTGGCGCAACGGCGGGTCTGCACCTCTCGTTACGCGTTGACAGACACCCAGATATGATAGCCAGGCTGCAACAGCGCTGCCTGCTGGCAGGGATCCGCTTTGACACTCTGCCAGATATAGAAAATGGCTCAGGAGCCGCATGGCGTAGGGAGAATAGCGATGCTGTTATGTTTTTCGGGTTTGGCGGATTGCAGATACAGCAGATCAAAAAGGTGCTGTCGGTACTGGAGCAGGCGCTAGCGCAGCCTTGATGAATTTCAGGGATCGCGCCTGCGGCACAATCCCTGTTGTTACCCTTACAGCAGATCGCGGAACTGCGTTTGTTTTAACGCCAGTTCAACGCCGCGAACTTCCGCCAGCCCTTTCAGGCGACCAATCGCGGAGTAGCCTGGGTTGGTTTTCTTGTGCAGGTCGTCAAGCATCTGGTGTCCGTGATCCGGACGCATCGGGATAGGACGCAAATCGCCCGCCTTTTTACGGCGCTGTTCTTCGCTCAGGATGGCAGCAACCACCGATACCATATCCACATCGCCTTGCAGGTGCGCACCTTCGTGGAAGGTTTTCGGGTTATCTTCACGGCAGGTGGAGCGCAGATGCGTGAAGTGGATTCGATCGCCAAAGGTTTCGATCATTTTCACCAGATCGTTATCGGCGCGCACGCCGTAGGAACCGGTGCACATGGTGAAACCGTTATTGATGCTGTCGACGGTTTCTTTCAGCCACTGCATATCTTCGATAGTCGAAACAATGCGCGGCAGGCCGAGGATCGGACGCGGCGGATCGTCAGGGTGGACAGCCAGACGCACGCCGACTTCTTCCGCCACAGGCACAATCGCCCGCAGGAATACCGCCATATTATCGCGCAGATCGTCTTTGCTGATGCCGTCATATTCAGCGAGGCGCGCACGGAACTGATCCAGCGTATAGCCCTCTTCCGCACCGGGCAGGCCGGCAATGATATTGCGGGTCAGCTTTTCGATATCGGCATCGCTCATAGCATTGAAGTAATTCAGCGCCTGGCGTTGTTCTTCTGCGGTGTAATCCGCTGCGGCGCCTGAGCGCTGAAGAATATGCAGTTCAAAGGCTGCAAAAGCAATCTGGTCAAAACGTAGCGCTTTGGAGCCGTCCGGCAGCTGATATTCGAGATCGGTACGTGTCCAGTCGAGGATCGGCATGAAGTTATAGCACACGGTATCGATGCCGCAGGTCGCCAGATTACGGATACTCTGCTGATAATTGGCAATCCACGTTTGGTACTGGCCTGAACGCGTTTTGATATCTTCGTGGACAGGAATACTTTCCACCACCGACCAGGTCAGCCCTTTTTCAGCCAGAATAGCCTGACGCTGTTGAATCTCTTCTACCGGCCACACTTCACCGTTGGGAATGTGGTGCAAGGCGGTCACAACACCCGTTGCGCCAGCCTGACGCACATCATCAAGCGATACCGGATCGTTAGGTCCGTACCAACGCCAGGTTTGTTCCATTGTTTCACCCCACGAGTTGTTATACCAAATTAAACTATCTGAATGACGACTACCATACAGCCATCCCGGAGATGTTCAACAGATGGCCTATCATTGATTGATCCAGCTCACATTCCCCGGATAAATGAGGCACACCAATTCAATTTGCTGTCATATAACTTTACACTGCCATTGTTAATTAATGGTTAATCAGGTGTATTTAATGAAAACTATTGCCTCAGCGTCACTGGCGGAAAATGTCATGATGCCGCAGTACGACCGCCAAAAATTAAAAACGCGGATTGTACATTTTGGTTTCGGTGCTTTTCACCGCGCCCATCAGGCGTTATTAACGGACAGGGTGCTGAACGCGCAGGGCGGAGACTGGGGGATTTGCGAGATTAGCCTGTTCAGTGGCGATCGGCTGATGCGTCAGCTTCGCGAACAGGATCATTTATTTACCGTGTTAGAAAAAGGGGCTAACGGCAACCAGCCTATTGTTATCGGTGCCGTTAACGAATGCCTGAACGCCACGCTGGATTCGCTGGCGGCCATTATTGAAAAATTCTGCGAGCCTCAGGTCGCGATTGTCTCGTTAACCATCACGGAAAAAGGCTACTGCATCGATCCGGCGACGGGTTCGTTAGATCTCTCTAATGCGCGTATTATTCACGATCTGCAGACACCGGCTGAACCGCACTCCGCCCCCGGTATTATCGTAGAAGCGCTGCACCGCCGACGTGAACGTGGACTGCAGCCGTTTACCGTCCTTTCCTGCGATAACATCCCGGACAATGGTCATGTGGTAAAAAATGCCGTATTGGGGATGGCGGAAAAACGCTCTCCTGAGCTGGCGCACTGGATCCAGGAGCACGTCAGTTTCCCGGGTACGATGGTGGATCGGATTGTTCCCGCCGCCACCGAAGAGTCGCTGGCTGAAATCGCCCACGAGCTTGGCGTTGCCGATCCTTGCGCAATCAGCTGCGAGCCGTTTATTCAGTGGGTGATTGAAGACAACTTTGTCTGTGGTCGTCCGCAATGGGAAACCGCGGGTGTCCAGATGGTTGAAAACGTCTTGCCGTGGGAACAAATGAAACTGCGGATGCTGAACGGCAGCCATTCGTTTCTCGCTTATCTCGGCTATCTGGCCGGATTCCAGCACATCAGCGACTGTATGCAGGATAGCGCATTTCGTGAAGCCGCTTACCGGCTGATGCTCACCGAACAGGCCCCCACGCTGCAAATTACCGATGTTGATTTAAACCAGTATGCCTTAAGCCTACTGGACCGCTTTGCCAACCCGGCGCTGAAACACAAAACCTGGCAAATCGCGATGGATGGTAGCCAGAAATTACCCCAGCGAATGCTGGAAGGGATCCGCGTGCATTTAGCACGTCAAAGCGAGTGGCCGCTGTTGGCGCTCGGCATCGCAGGCTGGATGCGCTACGTGAGCGGTGTGGATGATTCAGGCGCTACGATTGATATTCGTGACCCGCTCAGTGAGAAAATTGCCGCTCTGGTGGCACAGAGCACTGAATCAGAACGCGTCAGCGCCCTGCTTTCGCTGCATGAGATTTTCTCCGCCGATCTCGTACAGAATCCGCAGTTTGTCGCGGTCATTCAGCAGGCCTGGCAACGTATTGCCCAATACGGTGCGCATCAGGCTGTCATTGAAACGTTAAAAAATTAACGATTTCTGCCATTAAACAGGACGAAGCACGTCTTCGTCCCCTCACCCCTTCTCTTTTTCCCCATTTTTCGCCAGGATTGTTAAATGCCATTACGGTAATTTATGATTCTGGAGTAATTGTGACTAAAACCAATCTCATCACTGGTTTTCTCGGCAGTGGCAAAACCACCTCTATTCTTCATCTATTGGCGAACAAGGATCCCGCAGAGAAGTGGGCCGTGCTGGTCAATGAGTTTGGTGAAGTAGGTATTGATGGCGCCCTGTTAGCCGACAGCGGCGCATTGCTAAAAGAGATCCCCGGCGGCTGTATGTGCTGCGTTAACGGTCTACCGATGCAGGTTGGCCTCAATACGCTGCTGCGTCAGGGAAAACCCGACCGATTGCTGATTGAACCCACTGGCCTCGGACACCCTAAACAAATTCTGGATTTACTCACCGCACCGGTTTACGAACCGTGGATCGATCTGCGCGCGACCCTCTGTATTCTTGACCCCCGGCTGTTACTGGATGAAAAAAGCGTCGCCAATGACAATTTCCGCGATCAGCTTGCCGCCGCAGATATCATTGTTGCCAATAAAGCGGACCGTGCCACAGCGGAAAGCGAAAACGCCTTGCAAACCTGGTGGCAACACTACGGCGGCAATCGCCAGTTGGTTCATGCCGACCATGGGCAAATTGACGGGCAGTTACTGGATTTACCCCGACTAAACCTGGCAGAGCTTCCTGCAAGCGCAGAGCACGCCCATAGCCATGCAGACAAAAAGGGACTGGCGGCATTGAGTCTGCCGTCACAGCAGCGCTGGCGGCGCAGCCTGAACAGCGGCCAGGGCCATCAGGCCTGCGGTTGGATTTTTGACGCCGATACGGTGTTCGATACCATCGGTCTGCTGGAATGGTCCCGTCTTGCCCCCGTGGGGCGCGTGAAAGGTGTCATGCGTATAAAGGAAGGGCTGGTGCGCATTAACCGCCAGGGAGACGACTGGCATATTGAGACGCAAAACGTCGCGCCACCGGATAGCCGTATTGAACTCATCGCCGATACTGAGACCGACTGGAATACGCTACAGAGTGCATTGTTGAGACTTCGTTTAGACGCTAACGCGTAAGGTTGCCTTCGTTTTTATAGCAATGGTAAACGATGATGAAAACCCGATACCCTCTTATTCTCCTACTCAATATTGCGGGGCTGGCGCTGTTTCTGTCCTGGTATCTTCCTGCCGGACATGGGATCTGGTCTTCATTGGATACGGGCGTTTTCCGCTTCTTTAACCAGAAACTGGTGGAAAGCCCGCAGTTCTTGTGGATTGTTGCTATTACCAATAACCGGGCATTTGATGGTTGCTCATTGCTGGCAATGGGCGCCTTGATGCTGCATTTTTGGCTGAAAGAAACGTCGGAAGGTCGCCGACGCATTGTCGCTATTGGCCTGGTTATGCTGCTCACCGCAGTGGTATTAAATCAGTTAGGCCAGGCGCTTATTCCCGTTAAACGCGCCAGCCCTACTCTGATGTTGGATAATATTTATCGCGTCAGCGAACTGCTGCATATTCCGACTAAAGATGCGTCCAGAGACAGTTTCCCCGGCGATCACGGTATGATGCTGCTTATTTTTTCCGCATTTATGCTGCGTTATTTCGGAAAAGTCGCCGGAATAATCGGCCTTATTATCGCTGTGGTTTTTGCCTTTCCACGCATAATGATTGGCGCTCACTGGCTCACCGATATCGTGATCGGTTCCATGACTGTCGTCTTGATTGGTCTTCCCTGGTGGCTAATGACACCGTTAAGCGACCGATTAGTCACTCTGTTTGCGAATTATCTGCCCGGTAAAAACAAACATTTTTTAAACAAATAACGCACAGTAATTAACATCATCAGGGAAAACTCTGATTCCCTGATGATGCTTGTCGATATTTCATCATTCTGGCTGTCATTCCCCCGTCATCTTATTCATCTTTAAAATGATTGGGTTGCGTCTTTTTTATCCCGATTGTTCTTAATTTAGGCAATGCCGGTTATTCACTTTCTGTATCAATTTTTCTTATAAGAAATCACGTAAATTCACTCGCAATGACCGGACCGATCGGGTAATCTCGAACTCGTTTTGCCTCGCGGGATAATTATTCTCTTCAGGAATAAATTTGTGCGTTCTGCCACAGATTTGACCTTAAAGAATTGTCTCATCGTGCGATGGTAATTAGTCTCGTCACGTTTGGCATTTTTTATAACGATATTTATCGTTAAGGACTTCAAGGGAAAACAAACAAAATGGTCAAATCTCAACCGATTTTGAGATATATCTTGCGGGGCATACCCGCGATAGCAGTTGCGGTTCTGCTTTCTGCATGTAGCACAACGAACACCGCCAGGAATATGCATTCTGAGACGCATGCTGTGGGCAATGGAGATAACTCTTCACTGCAAGCCTCTCAGGATGAATTTGAAAATATGGTCCGTAATATCGATGTTAAATCACGTATTATGGACCAGTATGCTGACTGGAAAGGCGTGCGTTACCGCCTTGGCGGCAGCACCAAAAAAGGTATTGATTGTTCAAGCTTCGTACAACGTACGTTTCGCGAGCAATTTGGTTTAGAGCTTCCTCGCTCAACCTACGAACAACAGGAAACGGGTAAATCCGTTTCGCGCACTAACCTGCGCACAGGCGATCTGGTTCTGTTCCGTGCTGGCTCCACTGGCCGTCACGTCGGTATTTATATCGGCAACAACCAGTTTGTACACGCCTCGACCAGCAGCGGCGTTATCATTTCCAGCATGAACGAACCTTACTGGAAAAAACGTTACAACGAAGCTCGCCGGGTCCTGAGCCGCAGTTAATTTCGTTTGGCAGCTATCCCTTGGCTATCCTGATGAGACATTTTGAAAAGCACTGCTTCGGCGGTGCTTTTTTTTCGCTTTGTCTTGTAACTAAGAAAAATCTCACAAGGTGAGTCATTTCAGGTTATATTCATACAGAATAAGCGGTTAACTCAGGTAAACATAAGGAACTATGTTTAAACGCTCCTCTTCATCCAATCAGAAAATCCTGCTTTCCTGTATGTTAACGGGGCTTATCGTCGCGCTCCTGGTGAGTACCCTGCAATTTTTCGTGACCTGGCATAAACGAGACATTAAGTACGACACGCTCCTTTCCGATATCCAGAATTATGTCAGCAGCTACTTCGCCGATCTCAAATCCACCACAGATGACCTTCAGCCACTGGTCGCCAACAGTTGCCAACAAGTCGCTGCTCAACTGACCTCCAGCGCGGCCTTTAGCCTCAACGTTCGCGCATTTTTACTGGTCAAAAACGGCATTGCTTTCTGCTCCTCCGCAACGGGCGCAATGTTCACCCCGATTTTAGATCTGGTCCCAAGCCTCGATATCAGCAGAAATATTGATGTGGAATTACTCCCCGGTACGCCCATGATGCCGAACAAGCCGGCGATAATGATTTGGCACCGGAACCCATCGTTCACTGATAGCGGCGTGTTTACCTCACTGAATATTAATCTGGCCCCTTATCTGCTTTACACCGCCCGACAGGATGATTTTAACGGTATTGCCATAGTCGTCGGTGATAACGCGATTTCAACATTTTCATCACGGATTATTGATGCCTCCGCTCTGCCCCACTCTCACTGGCGGCAGGCGACCGTGGAAGGTATTCCGCTACAGATTCGTTTATATGCCGATGAGTGGACCTATACCGACATCTGGTATTCGATTATGTTGGGATGTATGGCGGGGATTATTGCCGCGCTTCTTCTCTGGTACTACATCTACACCATCCGTTTACGTCCGGGCAAAGATATACTCAACGCAATCAAACATAACCAGTTTTATGTGGTGTACCAGCCCGTGGTAGAGGTGCAGACACTGGAGGTGAAAGGTGTAGAGGTGTTATTACGCTGGAATCATCCGACAACGGGTGAGATCCCACCGGATGCTTTTATTCACTACGCCGAATCCCAGAAAATGATTGTCCCGCTGACCCAGCATCTCTTTAAGTTGATAGCCCAGGACGCACCGATGCTGCAAAAAGTGTTACCCGCTGGTGCAAAATTGGGGATCAATATCGCGCCAACGCATCTGCACGGCGAGACGTTTAAGGACGACATTCATCACCTGCAGGCGTCGCTTCCCGCAAACCATTTCCAGATGGTGCTGGAAATCACCGAACGGGATATGCTTAATCAACACGAGGCCACAAAGCTTTTTGAATGGCTTCATTCCGCAGGTTTTGAAATTGCCATTGATGATTTTGGCACCGGCCATAGCGCGCTGATTTATCTGGAACGCTTTACCGTTGACTACCTGAAAATCGATCGCGGCTTTATTAACGCCATTGGAACAGAGACCCTGACCTCTCCGGTTCTGGACGCCGTGTTGACACTCTCTAAGCGTCTTAATATGCTGACGGTGGCTGAAGGGGTTGAAACGCCTGAGCAAGCCCGTTGGCTGCGCGATCGTGGGGTGCATTTTTTCCAGGGATACTGGATTAGCCGACCATTAAAACTTGCTGATTTCGTGCGTTGGATGGCACAGCCCAATAAGCCGACGTGGTGATCGCAGTATGCGAATCATATACTCTCACTCGCCGCCACATCCCTTATCTTTCAGGCATGATGCCCGTCGGGTTGCGGCAGGAAAAGGAAATCGCTTTTAATGATCCCTCGCGTATTGCTGCTGTTTATCGCCCTCATCGGGTTTAGCGCCGAGGCGCAGTCCATCAAAGAAAGCTATGCTTTTGCCGTACTGGGCGAACCGAAGTACGCGTTTAACTTTAATCACTTTGATTACGTCAACCCTGCGGCCCCCAAAGGCGGGCAAATCACCCTCTCCGCCATCGGCACGTTCGATAACTTCAACCGCTATGCGATGCGCGGTAATCCCGGAGCACGTACCGAAACGCTTTACGATACGCTGTTTACTACCTCTGACGATGAACCTGGCAGCTATTATCCGCTCATCGCCGACAGCGCACGCTATGCTGATGACTATTCCTGGGTAGAAATCGCCATTAATCCGCGAGCGCGTTTTCACGATGGCTCCCCCATTACCGCCAGCGATGTCGCATTCACCTTCCACAAATTTATGACTGAAGGCGTGCCGCAATTTCGCCTGGTCTACAAGGGAACAACGGTAAAAGCGATCGCGCCATTAACTGTACGTATTGAATTAGCCAAACCGGGTAAAGAGGACATGCTCAGCCTGTTTTCATTACCCGTGATGCCAGAGAAGTACTGGAAAGATCATAAGCTCAGCGATCCCTTATCATCGCCTCCGCTCGCCAGCGGTCCTTATCGCATCACGAAATGGAAGATGGGTCAGTACATTGTCTATTCGCGCGTCAACGATTATTGGGCCGCTAATCTGCCCGTCAACCGTGGCCGCTGGAACTTTGATACCATCCGCTACGACTACTATCTGGATGACAACGTCGCCTTTGAAGCGTTTAAGGCCGGAGCGTTTGACCTGCGTCTTGAAAACGATGCTAAAAACTGGGCGACACGTTATACCGGTAAAAATTTCGCGAATCATTACATCATCAAAGATGAGCAAAAAAACGAATCCGCCCAGGATACACGTTGGCTGGCGTTTAATATTCAGCGCCCGGTGTTCAGCGACCGACGGGTGCGAGAAGCCATCACCCTGGCCTTTGATTTTGAATGGATGAATAAAGCTCTGTTCTATAACGCCTGGAGCCGGACCAACAGCTATTTTCAGAATACCGAGTATGCCGCTCAAAATTACCCCGATGCGGATGAACTGGTAATACTTGCGCCCTTGAAAAAAGATCTCCCCCCTGAGGTCTTCAGCCAAATTTATCAGCCGCCGAAATCAAAAGGCGATGGCTACGATCGTGACAACCTGTTGAAAGCCGATGCCTTACTGGAGCAGGCCGGATGGGTACTTAAGGGACAACAGCGCGTAAACAGCGCCAACGGTAAACCTCTGAGCTTTGAACTGTTGCTCCCGGCGGGCAGTAACAGTCAGTGGGTGCTGCCGTTCCAGCACAACCTGCAGCGCTTAGGCATTACAATGAACATCCGCCAGGTTGATAACTCACAAATCACAAACCGGCTGCGCAGTCGTGACTATGACATGATGCCGAGATTGTATCGCGCAATGCCGTGGCCAAGTTCGGACCTGCAAATTCTCTGGGCCTCTGAATATATTGACTCCAGCTATAACGCCCCGGGCGTGCAAAGCCCGGTGATTGATAAACTGATCAACCAAATCATCGCGGCGCAGGGTGATAAAGCCAAACTAATCCCACTCGGTCGGGCACTGGACAGGGTATTAACCTGGAACTACTACATGTTGCCGATGTGGTTTATGGCAGAGGATCGCATCGCCTGGTGGGATAAGTTTTCGCATCCAGCTATTCGCCCCATTTATACCATTGGTCTCGACAACTGGTGGTACGACGTTAACAAAGCGGCGAAACTGCCAGCAGCCAGACGGCAGGGAGAATAAATGGGCGCTTATCTGATTCGACGTCTGCTACTGGTGATCCCAACGCTTTGGGCCATCATCACCATCAACTTTTTTATCGTGCAGATTGCCCCCGGTGGTCCGGTTGAGCAGGCCGTCGCCGCTATTGAGTTCGGACAAAGCGGGGCATTACCCGGCGCGGGTAGTGAAGGCATTCGCGCCAGCCACGCGCAAACCGGCGTAGGCAATATCAGCGACAGTAATTACCGAGGTGGCCGTGGTCTTGACCCGGAAGTGATCGCCGAAATCACTCGCCGTTACGGGTTCGATAAGCCCATTCATGAGCGTTATTTTAAAATGCTCTGGGACTATATTCGTTTCGATTTCGGCGACAGCCTGTTTCGTAGCGCCTCAGTGCTGACGCTTATCAAAGACAGCCTGCCTGTTTCCGTCACGCTGGGGCTATGGAGTACGCTCATTATCTATCTGGTGTCGATACCGCTTGGGATCCGCAAAGCCGTTCACAACGGCAGCCGATTTGATGTCTGGAGCAGCGCATTTATTATTATTGGCTATGCCATACCGGCCTTTTTGTTTGCGATTTTACTGATCGTCTTTTTTGCCGGGGGCAGCTATTACGACCTGTTCCCGCTTCGCGGACTGGTTTCCGCCAATTTTGATTCCCTGCCCTGGTATCAGAAAGTGACCGACTACCTTTGGCATATTACCCTGCCAGTGCTGGCGACGGTGGTTGGGGGGTTTGCCGCGCTAACCATGCTGACCAAAAACTCATTTCTGGATGAGGTACGCAAACAGTATGTCGTCACCGCGCGCGCCAAAGGGGTCAGCGAGAAAAACATTCTGTGGAAACATGTGTTTCGCAATGCCATGTTGCTGGTAATCGCTGGCTTCCCGGCAACGTTTATCAGCATGTTTTTTACCGGTTCGCTGCTGATTGAAGTGATGTTTTCGCTTAACGGTCTGGGACTACTGGGTTATGAATCCACCGTATCACGTGACTACCCGGTAATGTTTGGCACGCTCTATATCTTCACCCTGATCGGTCTGCTGCTGAATATCCTCAGCGACATCAGCTATACGCTGGTCGATCCCCGTATTGATTTTGAGGGACGCTAATGTCGCGATTAAGCCCCGTCAATCAGGCCCGCTGGGCGCGTTTTCGCCATAACCGTCGCGGCTATTGGTCGCTGTGGATTTTTCTACTGCTCTTCGGCCTTAGCCTGTGTTCAGAACTGATTGCCAATGATAAGCCGCTACTGGTGCGCTACGACAGTAGCTGGTATTTCCCCCTGTTCAAAAACTACAGTGAAAGCGACTTCGGCGGACCATTGGCGACCCAGGCTGATTATCAGGATCCGTGGTTACAGCAGCGCCTGGAAAACCGGGGCTGGATCCTGTGGGCGCCGATACGCTTTGGAGCCACCAGCATTAACTTTGCCACTGATAAGCCCTTCCCTTCCCCGCCTTCTGCACAAAACTGGCTGGGAACGGACGCCAACGGTGGTGATGTGCTGGCACGGATCCTCTACGGCACTCGTATTTCTGTCCTGTTTGGATTAATGCTAACCCTGTGCTCCAGCGTGATGGGGATTATGGCTGGCGCAATCCAGGGCTATTATGGCGGCAAGGTGGATCTGTGGGGGCAACGATTCATTGAGGTTTGGTCAGGTATGCCAACGCTGTTTTTGATCATACTGCTGTCGAGCGTGGTCCAGCCAAACTTCTGGTGGCTACTGGGCATTACCGTGCTGTTTGGCTGGATGAGCCTGGTTGGCGTGGTACGCGCGGAATTTTTACGTACCCGAAACTTTGATTACATTCGTGCTGCCCAGGCGCTCGGCGTGAGCGATCGCAGTATTATTCTGCGCCATATGCTGCCCAATGCGATGGTCGCCGCCCTGACCTTTTTACCGTTTATATTATGCGCCTCGATCACCACTCTGACCTCGCTGGATTTTCTTGGCTTCGGCTTACCGCTTGGCTCGCCATCGCTGGGAGAACTCCTGTTACAGGGTAAAAACAACCTGCAGGCACCGTGGCTTGGCATCACCGCGTTCATCTCCGTTGCCCTGCTATTATCGCTACTGATATTTATTGGTGAAGCGGTACGCGACGCGTTCGATCCCAACAAGGCGATTTAAGATGACACAACCACTGTTAGCTATTGAAAATTTATCGGTAGGTTTTCGCCAACAGGAGACCGTGCGCACCGTGGTCAATACCCTCTCACTGAGGGTTGAAGCCGGGCAAACTCTGGCGCTGGTGGGCGAGTCCGGTTCGGGTAAAAGCGTGACCGCACTTTCTATTCTACGGTTATTACCGACCCCTCCCGCAGTCTACCTTTCCGGCGACATCCGTTTTCATGGTGAATCATTGCTTCATGCCGATGACCAGACGCTTCGCGGCGTTCGCGGGAATAAAATCGCCATGATTTTCCAGGAACCAATGGTGTCGCTAAACCCGCTTCACAACCTGGAAAAACAGCTGTATGAAGTGCTATCGCTGCATCGGGGAATGCGTCGGGAGGCCGCGCGGGCAGAAATACTGACCTGTCTGGATCGGGTCGGCATCCGTCAGGCGGCCAAACGTCTCGCAGACTATCCGCACCAACTGTCCGGCGGCGAACGCCAGCGCGTAATGATCGCCATGGCGCTGCTTACGCGACCGGAGCTGCTTATTGCCGATGAACCGACCACCGCGCTGGATGTCTCCGTACAGGCGCAAATCCTGCAGTTGCTGCGGGAGCTACAGCGCGAACTGAACATGGGATTACTGTTTATCACCCACAACCTCAGCATTGTGAAAAAACTGGCCGATACCGTTGCGGTGATGCAAAACGGTCAGTGCGTTGAGCAAAATCGAGCAGCACAGCTGCTCACTGCACCAACGCATCCCTACACGCAGAAATTGTTAAACAGCGAACCTTCCGGCGATCCGGTGCCTGTACCTGCCGGGCAAGCGCCATTGCTGGAAGTGGAAAAACTCTGCGTTGCCTTCCCCATCCGTAAAGGTATCCTGAAGCGCGTGGTGGACCATAACGTTGTGGTTAACAACGTCAGTTTTTCCCTCCGCCCCGGTGAAACGCTGGGGCTGGTCGGGGAGTCAGGATCGGGGAAAAGCACTACCGGGCTGGCGCTACTGAGGTTAATCACCTCACAGGGAAGCATTGTGTTCGATGGCCTGGCGCTGCATACCTTAAATCGCCGCCAGCTGTTACCGGTACGTCACCGCATTCAGGTCGTGTTTCAGGATCCCAACTCCTCGCTGAACCCGCGCCTGAGCGTGCTACAGATTATTGAGGAGGGACTGCGCGTTCATCAGCCAACCCTGTCAGCCGAGCAGCGCGAAGCGCAGGTGAAAGCGGTAATGGCGGAAGTGGGACTGGATAGCGAAACGCGGCATCGTTACCCGGCGGAGTTTTCCGGCGGTCAACGTCAACGCATAGCCATTGCCAGAGCCTTGATTCTCAAGCCTTCCCTGATCATTCTGGATGAACCAACATCGTCGCTCGACAGAACCGTACAGGCGCAAATCCTGACGTTATTAAAGTCTTTACAGGAAAAGCATCGCCTGGCTTATATCTTTATCAGCCATGATTTGCACGTAGTACGCGCGTTATGCCATCAGGTTATTGTGCTAAGGCAGGGAGAGGTCGTGGAGCAAGGACAATGCGAGCACGTATTTAACGCGCCACAGCAGGCATATACGCGTCAGCTGCTCGCGCTAAGCTGACGCTCAAAACGGATTGTTATTTGAAAACGGCTCTGCGATGGCTACGCCGAAGTTTTTCAGTCTGCAGGTCGCGGCAAATTCATCCTGACGATTCACAAACAGGCACGGCTCCCCTTCGCATTCCAACACGGAACAAGGTACCTCAATGTCGCTGAGGGCCTGGCTGAGTTTATGCATGACTGACCACGCGCTGTCACCATCAGGGCTAAGCAATTTGAGCGCCACCAGGCTGTTCTCATTGCTCTGACCGTTTTGCGGAATCGGTTCAACCTTTGAACCTGCGAAACCCACCGACCAACGATAGCACTGTGGCAGACGATGAACGATTGAGAGTTGTAATGTCATCACTTTCTTTCCCTGGAAGCACAATCACTTCACAATTATTTTACATCAATATTAACACATCATTGACAATACGTCTTTAAACAGTTCGTAAACGTTTACACCCTGACTTTATGCCACTTTCCGAACCAAATATTTAAATTTATTCAACGGTTCTGGCATATTTCCGCGCTATATGTACTCGTTTCTGCGATCTAACTCAACCTTTTTAACTACAATGATGTGACTTTTTACATAAATTGATTTTACATAAAATAAACATAAGCGGGGAAATTGATAGATTTTCGGTTGATGTACATCAACTCTGGAGGCCCTATCGCCCCCAGGTGGTGTAATAGATCACCGTTTTTTGGCGCGGCTGGCGTAGAGATAGAAGAGAATTGAGCAGGTAGCGCAAAATGCTATCGACCAGATCATCGGCCAGGCCGAGTTAAAGGTCGCCAGTGACAGCAGCGCCCCAACGATGGCGCCAATGCCAAAACGGAACGTCCCTGCCAGCGATGACGCCGTTCCCGCCATATGCGGAAATTCATCCAGAATGACCGCCATGGCGTTGGATGACACCATCGACACGCAGCCAACAAACGCCGCAACGCCCACCACCAGCGCCCAGAAACCAACCCCGAACAGCGCGCTAAAGACCATCCAGCCCGCCATCACGAACTGGATCCACAGGCCAGTACGGAACATATTCAACGCCCCAACCCGACGAACAAAGCGGCTGTTGATGATGGTCATCACGAACAGGAAAACAATGTTCAGCGCGAAGTAATAGCCGAAATGCTGCGGTGAAACGTGGTTGATCTCAATGTAAACAAAAGGTCCGGCGCTCAGGAACGAGAACATCCCGGCAAAACTAAACCCACTGGCCAGCATATAGCTCAGTACACGCTTGTGGCGAAACAGCGAGGCAAAGTTGCCGAGAGTAGTACGCAAGCGAAACGGCTGGCGGCGCTCAACCGGCAAGGTCTCTTTGATCAGCGTAAAGATCATCACCGACGCCAGAATAGCCGCCACGGCGAGGATCCAAAAGATGTAGTGCCAGCTCAGCCATACCAATACCCAGCCGCCCACGATGGGTGCCAGTAAGGGTGCAATTGTCGTGACCAGCATGACAAATGACATCATGCGCGAAAACTCTTCCTTCGGATAGATATCGCGCATCAGGGCGTTGATAACCACGCTCGCCGCTGCCGCAGCCAGACCATGGAAGAAACGCATCACGATCAGTTGATCGATAGTTTGTGCCAGCGCACAGGCAACTGCCGCCGCCGCAAACACCAGCGTCCCGCCCAGAATCACCGGCTTGCGCCCAATGCTGTCAGCCATTGGACCATAGAGTAACTGCCCCACCGCGAACCCAAGAATATAGGTACTGAGGGTCATCTGCGCGCTACCTGCAGGCACACCAAACTGTTCAGAGATAACAGGTAGTGCCGGAAGATACATATCAATCGACAACGGCATCAGCATGGCTAACAAGCCAAGGATAAAGACAATGGCAATTGACGAGTTCTGCCGGGTGGTCACATTTAGCTCCTGAAATTAACGCGGGGTTAAGTTAACGCTGGCGATTTCTTCTTCGGTCAATGGACGGTATTCACCCGGCTCCAAATCCTCATCAAGCTTGATGTCACCAATCCGTTCACGGTGCAGTTCCACAACGTGGTTACCGACGGCGGCAAACATACGTTTAACCTGATGATAGCGCCCTTCGCTGATGGTCAATCGCACCTGAGTTGGCGTAATAACCTCCAGCACGGCCGGTTTGGTCAGGTCTTTCTCATTATGCAGTTGTACGCCATGGGCAAACTGTTCGGCGGTGTCATCTGCCACCGGCGACTCCAGCGTCACCAGATAGGTTTTCTCACAATGGTGACGTGGCGAAGTGATGCGATGCGACCACTGTCCGTCATCGGTCATCAGCACCAGTCCGGTGGTGTCGATATCCAGACGCCCTGCCGCATGCAGTTTGTAGGCAACCGGCTCATCAAGGAAATAGAGCACTGTCGGGTGATCCGGGTCATCCGTTGAGCAAACATAACCCTGAGGTTTATTCAGCATAAAATAGCGCGGGCCATTTTGTTGAATCAGGGAATTGCCGTCATATTCTACGTCGTGTTCTGGCAGCAGCTTAAAGGCACTGTTTTTGACGATTTCACCGTCGACGGTAACGCGGTTAGCACGGATCTCACGCCCGGCAATAGCGCGGCTGACGCCGAGTTGCTGAGCGATAAATTTATCAAGTCGCATGAGTGTGATTTTTGCCTGTAAAAAACAAGAAGCGGGATTGCGCCCGAAAAGTGGGACGATTATCCGCCCAGTATAGCGGCGTTACACCATCCCTCAAGGGAAATGATTCATGGCATACTATACATTGTTGCTGCTTACCTTAATGAGCTCATGATTTTTACTCTTCGCCCGTACCAAAAAGAAGCCGTGGATGCCACGCTCAATCATTTCCGCCACCACCGCACGCCAGCGGTTATCGTCCTGCCAACCGGTGCGGGAAAAAGCTTGGTGATTGCTGAACTGGCCCGCGTGGCGCGTGGTCGCGTACTGATACTGGCGCACGTTAAAGAACTGGTCGCGCAAAACCATGCCAAATATCGCGCGCTGGGGCTGGAAGCCGATATTTTTGCCGCAGGACTGAAGCGTAAAGAGAGCCACGGGAAAGTGGTATTTGGCAGCGTACAGTCGGTGGCGCGTAATCTTGACGCCTTTCAGGGAGAATTCTCGCTGCTTATCGTCGATGAATGTCACCGTATTGGTGATGATGACGAGAGTCAATATCAGCAAATCCTCACTCACCTGACCAAAGTAAATCCCCACTTACGCCTGCTCGGGCTTACTGCCACTCCTTTTCGTTTGGGCAAAGGCTGGATTTATCACTTTCATTATCACGGTATGGTGCGCGGCGATGAAAAAGCGCTGTTTCGTGACTGCATTTATGAATTACCGTTGCGTTACATGATTAAACACGGCTACCTGACGCCGCCAGAACGCCTCGACATGCCGGTAGTGCAGTATGACTTCAGCCGCCTGCAGGCGCAGAGTAACGGCCTGTTTAGCGAAACGGATCTGAATCAGGAACTGAAAAAGCAGCAACGAATAACGCCGCATATCATCAGCCAGATTGTCGAGTTTGCCCAGACGCGCAAAGGGGTGATGATTTTCGCCGCCACAGTGGAGCACGCCAAAGAAATCCTGGGCCTGCTGCCTGCTGACGATGCCGCGCTAATCACCGGAGCCACGCCTGGCGCTGAGCGTGATGTGCTGATTGAAGAGTTCAAAGCCCAGCGCTTTCGCTATCTGGTGAATGTGTCGGTCCTGACCACTGGCTTCGATGCCCCGCACGTCGACCTTATCGCCATTCTGCGCCCGACGGAGTCAGTTAGCCTTTACCAACAAATTGTCGGTCGCGGCCTGCGCCTGGCGCCGGGTAAAACCGACTGTCTGATCCTCGATTATGCCGGTAACCCGCACGATCTTTACGCGCCGGAAGTGGGGGCGCCGAAAGGGAAAAGCGATAACGTTCCGGTGCAGGTGTTCTGTCCCGCCTGCGGGTTTGCAAACACCTTTTGGGGCAAAACAACGGCAGACGGCACGCTGATTGAACACTTTGGCCGCCGCTGTCAGGGGTGGTTTGAAGATGATGACGGCCATCGCGAACAGTGCGATTTTCGTTTTCGTTTTAAAAACTGCCCACAATGCAACGCGGAAAATGATATCGCCGCCCGCCGTTGCCGGGAGTGCGACACGGTGCTGGTTGACCCGGATGACATGCTGAAAGCCGCGCTCAGGCTCAAAGATGCGCTGGTCCTGCGCTGTAGCGGCATGGTGTTACAAAACGGCCAGGATGAAAAAGGCGAATGGCTAAAAATCACCTATTACGATGAAGATGGTGCCGACGTTAGCGAACGCTTTCGCCTGCATACTCCCGCGCAACGTACGGCTTTCGAGCAACTGTTTATTCGCCCGCACACCCGAACGCCCGGCATTCCCTTACGCTGGATAACCGCCGCCGATATCCTCGCCCAGCAGGCGCTGTTACGTCATCCTGATTTCGTGGTGGCGCGCATGAAAGGTCAGTACTGGCAGGTCCGTGAAAAGGTCTTCGATTATGAAGGACGCTATCGTCGGGCACATGAATTACGCGGTTAATCGTACTTTTGATTGATGTACCAGCCGTTTAAGTATAGAATCTCGCCCGCTTTTGCATACGCAAAGCAGATCACTTACCTGTTGCTGGGTCGCCTGTAGCAGGAATTATTAAAGAGAGATTTAAATGTTTACTATCAACGCTGAAGTACGTAAAGAGCAGGGTAAGGGTGCGAGCCGCCGCCTGCGTGCCGCTAACAAGTTCCCGGCAATCATCTATGGTGGCGCAGAAGCCCCGGTTGCTATCGAACTGGATCACGATGCAGTTATGAACATGCAAGCTAAAGCTGAATTCTACAGCGAAGTTCTGACCATCGTTGTTGACGGTAAAGAAGTGAAAGTTAAAGCTCAGGCAGTACAGCGTCACCCGTTCAAGCCGAAGCTGGCACACATCGACTTCGTTCGCGCGTAATCGCCTACAAGTTGAAGAAAAACCCCGCCTCGGCGGGGTTTTTTTATGGGATTTTGTTGGCGGTAAAGATGAATCACGCAAGCCGGATAAGGCGTTAACGCACCCATCCGGCAAACGGCGTTATTTCCCGCCCGAACTACGACGCTGTAGCTGATCTCGCAGGTTCGGCGGCGTGCCTTTGATGGTCAAAGTATCTGTGGCTGGATCCCAGAAAATACGCTCACCCAGTAACATGGCGTCGAAGTTGATGGTTAACCCGCCGCCGCTTCCGGCAAATTTGGTTAACTGACGCAGCGTGCTGCGATCCGCCGGGAAGCTCTCTTCCAGCTCGTAGCCTTTATCAGCGGTAAATTCGCTGAAGCTGACTTCACTGACGCCGGAAAGCTCTTTGGACAGCGACTCCAACTCGATCTCTTCACCGGCCTGCAGTTGCTCGTTACAGTAGCTGTAGACCTGCTGACGCACGTTCTGGCGTTCAGCTTTATCGAGTTGCGCCTCGGCGGTAAAGTCATCGACCGCCTGCAACAGGCCGCGGTTTTGCGCTTTGGCGTTAAGACCCTCGCTGGCACCCAGGAAGTCCATAAAGAAATCGGCGACTTTGCGCCCTACCCGCCCTTTCAGGAACGTCAGATAGCGCGTGGACTCCGGGTTGGTTTCCCACTCGGTTAAATCAATACGCGCCACGATATCCGCATGATTGATATCCAGATAGTGTGTCGGGTTGATATCCAGATTTTCATTGACGCGCATACTGCTTAAATTGTTCAGCACGGCGACCAGCAGATACTCTACCGCCAGATAGCGGTAATGGCAGAACAGGACAATGCCGCCATCAGCAAAAGGATATTTCGCCAGTTCGTCTCGCAAGCGCCCAGTCGCTGCACGACTAAAGGCCAGAAAATCCTCTTCGCCCTGACGCTGTAAACGCAGCGTTTGCGCCAGTTCACTCTCTGCGCTAAACAGGCCATAAGCTTTATTCTTGGCGCTGTATACCCGATGCAACTCAGCCATCATATCGACAACGGTCGCTGTCGGTTCCAGTAATGAATCGCGCAAGACCAGCTCAAGGTTCTGCTCGTCACGTTTGATAAGCTGGTGCAGGGCAATCTGGTTGATATCCAGACTCATGATAAACTCTCCTTTTAGACCGGGCGGTATTCAACCACCTGCCGGGCAGTGACGCAATAGAAGATAAAAAAGCAGAAAAAAAACTGTCTGTACGGTAATATGTTGCCCTTTCATGAACAGACTGATTTCGATTTATGCCACAAATTTCCCGCTATAGTGACGAACACGTTGAACAACTGCTGAATGAGATGCTCAACGTACTGGAAAAACATAAGGCGCCGACCGACCTTTCCCTGATGGTACTGGGAAATATGGTGACTAACCTTATCAATACAAGCATCGCACCGGCCCAGCGCCAGGCGATTGCCAATTCTTTTGCCCGCGCATTGCAGTCTTCGGTAAACGACGACCAAGCGCATTAAGAGCCTGCTCCGGGGAAACGAACAACAGTTTATGGTAACTCATCGTCAACGCTACCGTGAGAAAGTCTCCCAGATGGTTAGCTGGGGGCACTGGTTTGCCTTGTTCAACATTCTGTTGGCCATGGTGCTCGGTAGCCGTTACCTGTTTGTCGCCGACTGGCCGACAACCCTTGCAGGTCGTGTTTATTCCTACCTGAGCGTTGTCGGGCATTTTAGCTTTCTGGTGTTCGCCACCTATCTGCTGATCCTGTTTCCCCTGACGTTTATCGTCATGTCCCAGAGGCTGATGCGATTCTTATCAGCTATTCTGGCGACGGCTGGCATGACGCTTTTGCTAATCGACAGCGAAGTTTTCACCCGCTTCCACCTGCATCTCAATCCAATCGTCTGGGAACTGGTCATCAACCCAGACCAGAATGAAGCGGCGCGTGACTGGCAGCTGATGTTTATCAGCGTACCGGTTATTCTGTTAATTGAAATGCTGTTTGCAACCTGGAGCTGGCAAAAGCTGCGCAGCCTGACGCGTCGTCGCCATTTTGCCAAACCGTTAGCAGCATTCTTCTTCGTTTCCTTTATCGCCTCGCACGTGGTGTATATCTGGGCGGATGCCAATTTCTATCGCCCGATTACCATGCAGCGTGCGAATCTGCCGCTCTCCTACCCGATGACGGCACGTAAATTCCTGGAAAAACATGGCCTGCTGGATGCGCAAGAATATCAGCGTCGCCTGATCGAACAGGGCAATCCAGAAGCGGTTTCCGTGCAGTACCCGCTCAGCGAACTGCGCTATCGCGATATGGGCACCGGTCAGAACGTGCTGCTGATTACCGTCGACGGTCTGAACTACTCACGCTTTGAAAAACAGATGCCTGCGCTGGCTGAATTCGCCGGGCAGAATATCTCGTTTACGCGTCACATGAGCTCAGGCAACACCACGGATAACGGCATCTTTGGCCTGTTCTATGGTGTCTCGCCAAGCTACATGGACGGCATTTTGTCGACCCGTACGCCTGCGGCGCTGATTACTGCACTGAACCAGCAGGGTTACCAGTTAGGGCTATTCTCCTCGGATGGCTTTACCAGCCCGCTGTATCGCCAGGCGCTGCTGTCAGACTTCTCCATGCCAAGCGTACAAACGCAATCTGACGAACAAACCGCAAGCCAGTGGATTAACTGGCTGGGGCGCTACGCGCAGGAAGATAACCGCTGGTTCTCATGGGTCTCCTTTAACGGGACGAACCTTGATAACAGCAACCAGAAGAACTTTGCCAAACGCTATGCCAGCGCCGCTCAGGATGTGGATGCCAATATTAACCGTATTCTTAGTGCCCTGCGCGACTCCGGTAAACTGAACAACACGGTGGTGATTATTACCGCAGGTCGGGGCGTGCCGCTGACTCAGGAAGAGAACAATTTTGCCTGGTCGCGTGGTCATCTGCAGGTTCCGCTGGTTATTCACTGGCCGGGAACGCCCGCCCAACGCATCAATAGCCTGACCGATCATACAGACCTGATGACAACGCTCATGCAGCGCCTGCTGCACGTCAGCACGCCTGCTAACGAATACTCGCAGGGGCAGGATCTGTTCAATGCAAACCGCCGCCATTACTGGGTTACCGCCGCCGACGGCAGCACGATGGCCGTTACCACGCCAGAGATGACGCTGGTGCTGAACAACAACGGTAATTATCAGACCTATGATTTACGCGGCGAAAAAATAAAAGATCAGAAACCGCAGCTAAGCCTGCTGCTACAGGTTCTGACGGATGAGAAACGATTTATTGCTAACTGATTAATTATAAATCACTTAGCGATGCTTCCCCTTGCATTCGCAGCGGAAAGCAGTAGTATTAGCAGCCATAGCGTCGGCACGTAGCGCAGCCTGGTAGCGCACCGTCATGGGGTGTCGGGGGTCGGAGGTTCAAATCCTCTCGTGCCGACCAATTAACACCCTATTTTCAACAAGTTAGTTATGTTGTTGGAAATCTAATCGGGGCCAGGATTTTGTGTATGCACACTTGATCTTTTGCCCCGACACTTCTACATAAATCCCTTGCATTGTCAATTCGCACTTTGTGAAGTTCATTACAAATATTACGCCACTATGACAGGTGCAAAAAACCATACCTCCAGTTCATTACGGCATGAGCTATCAGGCTGCGCTACGTGCCGAAAAAATCAATCGAGCTTTTCAGCCCTCAACACTGTGAAGAGCAGGACACTGTAAAAGGGAATTTATTTGAGGAGAATCAAAACCGCAGACCCCCACAGGAACATTTCTATGGGGCGGCATTGATATTCTTGAATGGAGTACAAATCAATAGGTGTTACACACAACGCCATTACCCATAGGGTTGCAGGTTGTCGTAGTCATAGTCGGTGCTGCTGGTTGCTGCTGCTGTTGCACTGCTTGTTGCTGCTGCATTTGCTGGTTCGCCGCATTCAATCCATTCGTAAGACCTTGCATATCAGCGGCAGCGTAACAAGCCGCCTTATCACCGCTATCGCACATCGCCATCACCTGACCAACTGATTTAAAAGCATAACGACTGTTCCACATGCTATTAGGGTCATTTGTACAACCGCTGAGTACAACTAAAGAAACTGCCGCCACCATCAATAACTTAATCTTCATTTTTATTAACACCTAAGGAATTACCCAGACACTGTAAATTAATGTAAATCGAAACAATTTGTAAAGTTGTGATCTGAATCAATAAAAAATAATTAATCACGCTCCGTAAATACATAACCCATACACTGTAAAGTAGTAACCCTGTCAGGATTCATTGCCACGAATTAAGCTGCTTAGGCTCTGTCACTGCGAACTGCCGCTCAAGGTGATTCGGGATAGCGATGTGTTCATGACCGCCGCGCTTATAACGGTGAGTAGGCTGCTGACAACTCACCAGCCCCAGCTCTTTCATGAGTCTGCCGGCAAGCCATCGTCCCATCCGGAAACCTCTCAGCGTTGCCATGGTCGCGATACTTCTTGCGCCAGCAGAGCCATGGCTGATGTTATGCAGCTCCAGAACCTGGCTGCGTAATACAGCCCGCCTGCCGTCTGGCTTTTCAGGACGGTTTTTCCAGTATTTGTAGCTGCTGCGATGAACCCCGAACACGTGGCAGAGTGTGGCCACTGGATAACGCGCCCTGAGCTTCCCGATTAACGAGAATTGTTCAGGGAGTCTGACATCAAGAGCGCGGTAGCCTTTTTTAATATTTCATTTTCCATTTCAATACGTTGTAGCTTTTTCTTCAGTTCACGTATTTCGCTTTGTTCCGGGGTTATTGGGGAGGCTTTTGGGATATTGCCCCGGCGTTCATCACGCAGCTGTTTTACCCATCGTGTCATTGTGGAGAGCCCCACATCCATAGCACTGGCCGCATCAGCAACAGTGTAGTTTTGATCAACAACAAGTTGGGCTGATTCGCGTTTAAACTCTGCGCTGAAATTTCTTTTCTTCATTGAGGCACCTGTAATGTTCTGAGGTGAGGATATCACCTCTGTTCAGGTGGCCAAATTCAGTGCGCCACTACAAAGTGAACGGGTCCGTTCACTTTGTAGTGAGATGAATAATGCCGAGAGCCTGTGAAAGTTCCATTTAAAAAGGTCCATGTAGAGACATGAACCCTTTTTACATCAACCACCGGATCGGTCAACCGATCCTTAAATGATCGGCATTAACCTTCATGGTTGGTTTTTTTATACCTGCGATTCCACGTTCCTTATTATTAGCCCGGCCTTTAGCACAGGTTTTACTACTTACCCATGCACAAATTGGGGTAAAATTTACCCTCTCATCAGCGCGATGAAACTAGACGAGTGATGCGCTGAAAACAATAATGATACTAATAAAAACTCAGGAGAATAGTATGCCTGAAGCAACGCCTTTTCGGGTGCTGATTGTCGACGACCACCCACTAATGCGGCGAGGAATTAGTCAATTATTGCAACTGGATCCCGCATTTAACGTAGTCGCGGAAGCAGGTGACGGTGCCAGCGCTATCGATCTGGCTAACCGTCTGGACCTGGATGTGATCCTGCTGGATCTCAATATGAAAGGCATGAGCGGACTGGATACCCTGAATGCGCTGCGCCGGGATGGCGTCACCGCGCAAATTATTATTCTTACCGTCTCGGATGCCGCCAGCGATGTGTACGCCTTAATTGATGCCGGCGCGGATGGTTATTTACTCAAAGACAGCGATCCTGAAGTCTTGCTGGAGGCCATTCGCAGCGGCGCCAAAGGCGGTAAAGCTTTTAGCACACGCGTCAGCGAATATCTGCGCGAACGCGATCTGTTCGGCGCACAAGAAGATCCCTTCAGCATTCTCACCGAACGTGAACTGGATGTATTGCATGAACTGGCTCAGGGGCTGTCGAACAAACAGATTGCGTCAGTGCTGAATATTTCCGAACAGACCGTGAAAGTGCATATTCGCAACCTGCTGCGCAAACTCAATGTGCGCTCTCGCGTTGCTGCCACTATCCTGTTTTTACAAACGCGTGGAATGCAGTAATCCATGAAGAGGCCGGATAGCCCCGATATGCGAAGCGCTATCGGGGCTATTCTGGATACTTATTTCTCCTGCGGCGTTAGCTGCTCCATTGCCTGCTTAATGCTTCGTTCTATTACCGCCCGACGGGTATCGTTGGCAGGTAATAGTTTCAGCATCATCTCCCACGCTGCAACCGCCTCGCCGAAGCGCTGCTGTTCAAAGGCGTTGAAAGCGTACATGCTGAGAACCCGCACATTGGCATGTTCGCCACGCACCAGTTGGCGTAACAGCTCCCCTCCCCGACGGTTATCATCAGGATCGGAAGAACGGGTCAGCGCTTCCGCATAGCCCAGCGCCGCATCGCTGTTTTTAGGATCCAGTCGATAGGCATTGGCATAGGCTTCAGTGGCCGTACTGGCGTTACCGAGAACCATGCCAATGCGTCCAAGCATGATCCAGCCTTCAACATTTGCGGGATCGGCTTGTAAACGTGTGCGCAGCCCCAGCGCCAGACGCGCCATATCTTCTTCATTGAGCGGCTCCGCTTTCGGATCCAACGCCCGCTCCAGCAGCGCCGGAGCCTGAGCGGTGGCCTGCTGCCAGACCTGAACCTGCTTATAGCTGCCGGTTTGGTAATAGCTTACTGCGCCAACCACCAGCGCCACCACGATACCAGGCACAAACAACCCGAATCCACCGCGCTTGCCATTCGGAATAACATCGTCAGGAAACGCTTCCTGTTTCACCCGAACGCGTCGGCGAGTACGGGCGAAAATAATCCAGCCCCCCAGACCAATCGCTACCACCGGCATCACCCACAGCAGCACGGTAAGCGGCGTTAACGGCGGATCGTACGTGACGAAGTTCCCGTAGCGCGCCACCATGTAATCGACAATTTCTTTCTGGCTTTTTCCTTCCTGCATCAGTTCGTACACTTTCTGACGCAGGTCGGTGGCAATCATCGAGTTAGAATCGGCAATGCTGTTGTTCTGGCATTTAGGACAACGCAGTTGTTCAGTAAGCTGGCGGAACTGCTGCTCCTGCGCTTCGTCCTTAAACTGCATCACGTCGATAGTCGCAAGCGCGGATCCCGAGATAACCAGCATTAGCAGGCCCAGTAAAAATCTCATTGCGCAGCCTCCTTACTGTACTTGTCCCATAACGGTTTGATCTCGCTCTCCCACACCCGGGCGTTCAGATCGCCGGCATGGCGATAGCGAATAATGCCTTTGCCGTCGATCAGGAACGTCTCCGGAGCACCGTACACGCCAAGATCCAGACCGAGCATACCGTCGCCGTCAAACAGACTTAATGAGTAAGGATTACCCAGCTCTTTCAGCCAGACAATGGCTTTCTGACGATCATCTTTATAGTTCAGACCCACTACCCGCACGCCTTGCGCAGACAGCTGATTCAGATACTGATGCTCGGCGCGACAGGTCGGGCACCAGGTCGCCCAGACGTTCAGCAATACCGGTTTGCCCTGCGTCAGCACATCGGCCTGATAGTGCTGACCCGGATTTTCCAGTGACTCCAGGCGGAATGTCGGAACAGGTTTGCCGATCAGCGCCGATTCCAGATTAGTGGGATCGTCCCCCTGAGCGTTACGCGCGAGCTGCCACAGCAGCGCCGCCGCAATGATGAGAAAAATAATAAACGGAATTAACAGTGCGTTGCGCTTCATACAGCCTCCGACGCATTTTTTTGCACCGCGGCGCGAGGACGCGTCCGCTGGCGATAGCGTGGATCAAACAGGCAGAACAACCCGCCCAGCGCCATCAGCAATCCTCCGGCCCAAATCCAGCGAATAAACGGTTTGTAGTACAGGCGTACAGCCCATGCGCCATTATCCAGTTCTTCACCCAGCGCAGCGTACAGATCGCGCGTGAATCCGCCGTCAATTGCCGCTTCGGTCATCATCGAACTGGTGCTGTTATAGAAGCGTTTTTCCGCATGCAGCGTGGCTTCCGGCTTACCGTCTCGGGTAACGCCAATAATGGCAACGCCGCCCCGGTAGTTTGGCCCGGTAATATCTTTCACTTCGCGGAAAGTGAACTGATAGTTATGGATACTAACACTATCACCCGCTTTCATGCGCACATCGCGTTCAACGCTGTAGTTCTGGCTAAAGGCAATACCAACAATGGTAATCGCCAGCCCGACGTGACCCGATACCATGCCCCAGTAGCTTGGCGTCAGCTTTGTCCCACGGGAAATGCGCAGGAACGCTTCGGACATCGCCAGTACGAATATCCAACACGCCATCGCCAGCCCCACCACTGTCATGGCGGCAATGCGATCCTCTAGCAGCCACGGCAGCAGCAGCGACAGAACAAGGGTGGTGACAAACGCGATAAGCAATAACGTTTTCAGTTTACGCGGTCGGTCACGGCCCCAGCGCACTAATGGCCCAATCCCCAACAACAGTGCGAACGGCGCCATCAGCCAGGTGAACATGGTGTTGAAAAACGGCTCGCCAATCGAAATGCTGCCCAGCCCCAGCTGTTTGTGCACCAGCGGCAGCAGCGTGCCCAGTAGCACCACCAGCATGGCGGCAATCAGCAGGACGTTATTCCCCAGCAGCAGTGATTCACGCGACCACAGCGCGTTGTTCACCCGTGAGCGAACCTTGTGACCGCGCACCGCAAACAGCAGCAGGGAGCCGCCAATTACCAGCACCATAAAGGCCAGAATAAACATCCCGCGCGACGGATCGGAGGCGAAAGCATGCACCGACACCAGTACGCCGGAGCGCACCAGGAAAGTACCTAACAGACAAAGTGAGAATGCGCAGATTGACAGCAACAGCGTCCAGGCTTTAAAGCTGGCGCGCTGTTCGGTTACCGACAACGAGTGCATCAGCGCCGTTCCCACCAGCCATGGCATAAACGAGGCGTTTTCAACCGGATCCCAGAACCACCAGCCGCCCCAGCCCAGCTCGTAATAGGCCCAGGCCGAACCGAGCACAATGCCCAGCGTCAGAAACACCCACGCGGCCAGCGTCCACGGACGCGAAAAACGGGCGAATGTGCTGTCCAGTCGTCCACTCATCAGCGCAGCAATCGCAAACGCAAAAGCGACCGAGAAGCCGACATACCCCATGTACAGCAGCGGCGGATGGAAAATCAGCCCCGGATCCTGCAACAGCGGGTTCAGGTCACGTCCTTCAATCGGGAAGTTCGGCAACGTGCGGGCAAACGGGTTGGAGGTAAACAGAATAAATAGCAGGAAACCGACGCTGACCATTCCCATGACCGCCAGCACGCGGGCGACGATATCCAGCGGCATGCGCTGGCTGAACGCCGCAACGGCGAACGTCCAGCCGCTCATCAGCAGCACCCACAGCAGCAACGAGCCTTCATGCGCCCCCCACGTCGCCGCCACCCGGTACCAGACCGGAAGCTGGGTGTTGGAGTTGCTGGCGACGTAGGTCACGGTAAAGTCATTAACCACGAAGGCGTTGACCAGAATCAGGAACGCCCCCATCACACAGATAAACAGTACCCAGGCAAAGGGACGCGCGGAAGCCATCATCCGCACGTCGCCGCGCGCTACGCCCCACAGCGGATAGACCGACAGCAGTAATGCAACGCCAAGCGCAAGGCACAACAGCGCATTGCCAATTTCAGGCATCATGACGTTTTATCCTTATAAACACTTTCCGGGCGACGGTGGTTTTCCTGCATCGCTTTTTCGACTTCCGGCGGGGTGTAATTTTCATCATGTTTAGCAAGCACTTCTTTGGCCTGCACATGATTTCCCCCGTCCAGTTCGCCCTGAACGACGACGCCCTGCCCTTCGCGGAACAGATCCGGCAGAATGCCTTCATAGGTGACATCCACCACACCTTCGGCGTCATAGATGCTGAAATTCACCTTCAGCGACTGCGGATCGCGCTTTACGCTGCCAGGCATAACCATACCGCCCACGCGCAGGCGCTGGCCGACTTCAGGCATTTGCTGCGTTTCGCGCTTACCGTAGAGTATCTCTCCCGGCGTATAGAACAGATCGATATTGGAACGCAGCGCGTAGAGCACCAGCGAAATGGTCAAAGCCAGACCTGCCAGGACCGCGCAGGCTATCCATAACCGATTTTTACGTCGAATATTCACGCCGCCTCCCGTTGCACTTGCGCCGCACGCATGCGCGCTTCTCTCGCCCGCTGCTGCGCGACACCGCGTAAGATTGCACGATGCTGTAACGCAGAATGCAGCACCAGCGCCACCAGCGGGACAATGCTCATCGCCACAGCCAGCCAGACATACAAGGCGTAACCGCCCATCGCGAAAAAATCACTCCATGATGCAAATGCAGGGGTCATTGGCGGCCTCTTTTTAAGATCAGTTCGCTCACCCACGGGCGGCGTTTTTCCATCATCAAAATCAGGTTACGCATGCGCATCAGCGCCAGCGTGACAAACAGTAACAGGTAGCCGACGATCGCCAGACGCAGCGGCGCACGCATTGCCGGATCGATACTCTGCTGCATACGGGTCGACCCCTGATGCAGCGTATTCCACCACTCGACCGAGTAGTGAATAATCGGTAAGTTGACCACGCCAATCAGCACCAGAATGCCGGCAGCGCGACCAGCCAGACGGCGGTCGTCAAAGGCATGCCACAGCGCAATGGCGCCAACGTAGAGAAACAGCAGCACCAGTTCAGAGGTGAGTCGGGCATCCCAGACCCACCAGGTGCCCCACATCGGTTTGCCCCATGCAGAGCCCGTCACCAGCGCAATAAAGGTAAACACGGCACCAATGGGCGCCATCGCGGCCAGCGCCAGATTGGCCATTTTCATCTGCCAGACCAGGCCAATAAACGCGGCAACGGCCATCGATGCATAAATACCCATCGACCAGATTGCCGCCGGAACGTGCAGATAAATAATGCGATAGCTCTGCCCCTGCTGATAATCCGCAGGCGCGAAGCCAAAGCCCCAGATCAACCCGGTTATCAGTACCACCGCGCTGGCAATCGCCAGCCACGGGATAAACCAGCCGCAGATCTGATAGAGCCGAGGAGGCATCGCCAATTGATGAAGTGTTTTCCACATAGTTCAGTCACCAGACTCCGTAAATTAATATCCATTGTGCCGGAGCGCCTTGCCCGGCCTGCATATCTCAACTGCGCTACTGCACGCTGATCCGTAACGCCGCAGCTGTGGCAAATGGGCTTAGCGTGGCGCTGCCGACCAGCAACGCGCCCAGAATCGCCATGTACCCTTCAACAGGTAAATGCATGGAAGCCGCATCCATCACCGCGGTCGCAAAAATCAGTAAGGGTATGGTGAGCGGGAGTACCAGCACGCTTAACAGCACGCCGCCGCGCTTTAAGCCCACCGTCAACCCCACGCCCGGCGCGCCGAGGAAGCCCAGCGTCGGCGTCCCGAGTAACAAGGTCAGCGCCATAATTTTCCAGCCGTACATATCCATGCCTAGCAGCAAAGCCACCAGCGGCGAGAGGATCAGCAACGGCAGGCCGGTCACGACCCAGTGCGCCATCACTTTCGCCAGCACCACTGCCGGCAGCGGCAACGGCAGCAGCATCAGTTGCTCAAGGCTGCCGTCCTGCAGATCATCACGAAACAGGCGCTCCAGCGCCAGCAACGACGCCAGCAGCGCCGCAACCCAGATGATGCCCGGCGCAATACGCGCCAGCAGTTGCGGCTCCGGCCCAATGCTCAGCGGGAACAGCGTAATAACAATCAGGAAGAACCATAAAGGATTGGCGATTTCCGCACTATGACGAAACGCAACTCGTAGTTCTAAACGGAAGATTCGCCACATCATTGCGTTGCCCTCTCGCTGGTCAGCGCAATACGTCGCACTTTATCGGTCTCGACATTGAGCGGTTGGTGGGTGGTGAGAATAACAATACCGCCCTGCTCCGTATGCTGCGCCATACGCTGAGTCAGTCGCTCAACGCCGTTCACATCAATGGCGGTAAAGGGTTCGTCGAGGATCCACAGCCGGGCGCGGGTCAGCCACAAACGGGCCAGCGCCACGCGCCGCTGTTGTCCGGCGGAGAGTTGATTCACCGGGATATCTTCATATCCGGCAAGCCCCGCCTGCGCCAGCGCAGCCAGACACTGTGCGACGTCGCCGTCATGGTGAAAGAAACGCAGGTTTTCCAACGCCGAAAGCCGGGTTTTTATCCCCGGCTGATGTCCGATCCACAGCAGTTGTTGATGGTAGCTGTCCCGCACGTGATGCAGCGGTTGCTCTTGCCAGCAAACCTCCCCTGCGTCGGGACGCGCCAGCCCGGTAAGTAACCGCAGCAAAGTGGTTTTCCCTGCGCCGTTGCTGCCGGTAATTTGTACCCATTCCCCTGCGTTGACGCGAAATGACAAATCGCTGAACAGTATTCTGTCATCCCGCTCGCAAAGTAATTCTCTGGCTTCAAGCATACCTGGTTATCTACATCCTGTTAAAATCCCGGTTTGACTTCGCGCATATCAGGCAGTTTGTGCGCTATCCCTTTATGACAGTCAATACAGGTTTGCCCGTCTTTCACGGCCTGGTCGTGCATTTTGGCCGCAACGCCTTTCTGGGCGGTTAAATCCATAAACTCGAAGTTGTGACAGTTTCGACACTCTTGCGAATTGTTATCTTTCATACGCCGCCACTCATTTTGCGCCATCGTTAAACGATGGTCTTCAAATTTCTGCGGTGTATCTATCAGCCCCAGTGCTTTCGCGTACAGCTCTTTACTGGCCTTGATCTTACGAATCATTTTCGGACCCCACTCATGTGGGACGTGGCAATCAGGGCAAGTCGCTCGCACACCACTACGGTTGTTGTAGTGTACGGTTTCCATGTATTCCTGGTACACCGTATTGCGCATTTCGTGACAGCTAATGCAGAACTCTTCTGTATTGGCCTTTTCCATACCGGTATTAAAGCCGCCCCAGAAAATAATGCCGCCCACAAAGCCGATTAACAACAGCGTGCCGAGCGCCAGACGGCTGGGGCGACGCCACCATTGCCAGACGCGCTTAATCCAGCCTGGTTTACGGTTAGAATTTTCCATAATGACCTCTTATTTCCCGTAACCTTTCGAGGGGGTGAAGGTATTTTCAACAATCGGCGCGGCGTCAGCCTGCGGCACGTGACATTGCAGGCAGAAATAACGACGCGGCGCGACTTCAGCCAATACCTTACCGTCGCTGTCCATAAAGTGCGTCGGACTGATGCGCGGCGCACCGGTGGTGCGATAGCTTTCCACACCGTGACATTGCAGGCAGCGGTTAGTGTTAGTCGTCACCTGATACCCTTCAACGCTGTGCGGAACCATCGGCGGCTGATTCACATAGTTCAGCGGCATACGCACTTGCTCTTTCGGCATGCGAATCGCCCCTTCTTGTGTCCCTGAGACTTCCGGTGACTGACTCAGATCCACTCCGTTTGCAGCCCAAACGGCCCCACTGACTACCAGGGCCAGCGCAGCCGTCCATTGACTCAGCGCTTTAATCAGGTCATGGCTTTTCATGATTTCGCTCCCGAACTCCATCGTGTTGTTATTGTAAAAACATCCTCAGAACAGACATCCACACAGCGACCGCAGGCCATGCAATCGCGGCTGGTTACCTGCACCGGACTTTGCTCATCCAGCACCGGCGCACGTAGCACATGCGGTTCCGGGCAAACATGAAAACAATCCATACAGCGGTTACATCTGTTACGTTCTTTTGCCGAAACGGTTAATGCACCTTTACTCCCCACCACGCTATACAGCGCACCCAGTGGGCAAAGATGCCCGCACCAGCCATGCTCAACGACCAGTAGATCAAATAAAAACAGCGCGAGGATCAGCAGCGCCCCGCTGCCAAATCCCATGACCAGGCTCCGTCCGAGCAGAGAGACTGGATTTATCCACTCCCACAGCAGCGTACCGGTCACGGCGGAACCGACCAGGATAACCACCAGCAGGACGTACCGTATATGGCGCGGCAGGGTTGCAGACTGATTCAGGTCAAACCTTCTGCGCAACCAGCTGGCTAAATCGGTGACAGGGTTCATGGGACAAACCCAACTGCAAAACAGTCGCTTACCCGCCAGGGCATACAGCACCGTGATGATGACCGCCCCCGTTAACGCAACCGTCGCCGGCAGGTGTCCGCTGGCCAGGCTTTGCAGGGTAATCAGCGGATCGGTGAACGGGATGGAGTCCAGCAACAGGCTGCTACTGTAATTGCCATGCAGGATCCAGACGCCAAGCCACGGGCCGCTAAGGAACATCGCCAGTATCAGAAACTGGCTCAGACGACGCAGCACCAGCCAGCGATGACTCTTCCACCATCCTTTTTTTGCCTGCGCTTCACGCCCGGCGTCACGTTTACGATTTGCCATTGTTCCCCTCCAGCCAACCGAAGCGGTAATGGTGTCCTAACTCCCCTTTCGCCAGCGACAGGGGCAGCACTTTTATTGCTGGCTGCTCCAGGACGCAGACTTTTTCGCATTTCCCGCAGCCGGTACAGGCATCGCTGTGTACGGTCGGAATAAACCGCGCATGCTTGCCGGTACGCATGTTGCGGTCCAGCTCCAGGGTGATAGCCTCATCGATTTTCGGGCATTCGCGATAGCAAACGTCGCAGCGTAATCCCTGATAGTTGAGGCAGTTTTCGTGATCCAGCAGTACCGCCAGCCCCATGCGTGAATCGTCAATAGATTCAATGTCCCTGTCCAACGCGCCGCTGGGGCAAACTTTGGCGCATGGAATGTCTTCACACATTTCGCAGGGAATATCACGCGCGACAAAATACGGCGTACCGGCAGCCAGCCCTGAGGCCAGCGTCGCCAGCTTCAGCGTGTCATACGGGCAGGCCTGAACGCACTGACCACAGCGCACGCAGGCACTGGCGAATGCCTCCTCGCTCAGTGCGCCTGGCGGGCGTAGCCGCACGCCGGTTGCACGTGCGGTTTGCTGTTGCAACCCCAGCGCCACGCCAACGACGGCCAGTCCGCCCGCTGCGCGAACCATATCGCGCAGAAAGCGGCGGCGGCCATTTTGGGGTTTTGCTGACCGGGACATAACGCGTTACACCTTCGCCAGTTTCACAGCGCACTTCTTGAAATCCGTCTCTTTGGAGAGTGGATCCGTCGCATCCAGCGTCAGGTTGTTCACCAGCTGTGCGGCGTCGAAGAACGGCATGTAGACCAGCCCCTGCGGTGGACGGTTACGCCCGCGCGTTTCAACTATCGAGATAACTTCACCACGACGGGAAACCACTTTGACTTTGTCGCCACGGCGCAGATCGCGTGCTTTTGCATCCAGCGGATGGATAAACAGCACAGCTTCCGGGAAAGCACGGTGCAGCTCAGGTACGCGACGCGTCATGCTGCCGGTATGCCAGTGCTCCAGCACACGTCCGGTAGACAGCCACAGGTCGTACTCTTTATCCGGCGCTTCTGCGGCAGGTTCAAATGGCAGCGCGAAGATGACCGCTTTGCCGTCCGGCTTACCGTAGAACTTGTAGCTTTCGCCCGCTTTCACGTAAGGGTCGTTGCCTTCGCTGTAGCGCCACTGGGTCTCTTTGCCCTCAACGACCGGCCAGCGTAAACCGCGCGCTTTGTGGTAATCGTCAAATGGCGCAAGGTCATGCCCGTGACCGCGGCCAAACCAGGCGTACTCTTCGAACAGCCCTTTTTGCAGATAGAAACCCAGCTCGCGGGATTCATCGTTCAGCTGATCTTCAGCCAGTTCAGCCACCGGGAATTTCGTCACTGCAGGCGTGGCAAACAGTACGTCATACAGCGTTTTGCCGCGCAGTTCCGGTTTCTGCGCCAACAGCGCTTCCGGCCACACTTCTTCTGTTTTGAAGCGACGAGAGAACTGCACCAGTTGCCACAGATCCGATTTCGATTCACCCGGCGCTTTAATCTGCTGACGCCAGAACTGTGTACGGCGTTCCGCGTTACCGTAAGCACCTTCTTTCTCTACCCACATCGCGGTCGGCAGGATCAGGTCGGCCGACAGAGCGCTGACCGTCGGGTACGGATCGGAGACGATGATGAAGTTGCGCGGATCGCGCCAGCCCGGCATACGCTCTTCGTTGATGTTCGGACCGGCCTGCATGTTGTTGGTACACATCGCCCAGTAGACATTGAGCTTGCCATCTTTCAGCGCACGGTCTTGCGCCACGGCATGCAGACCGATTTTTGCCGGAATGGTCCCCGCCGGAATATTCCAGTGCTTCTCACAGATATCGCGGTGTTTTTCGTTCGTAACCACCATGTCCGCAGGCAGACGGTGGGAGAACGTACCGACTTCACGCGCGGTACCGCAGGCGGAAGGCTGACCGGTCAAAGAGAACGGACCGCAGCCTGGCTGGGAGATTTTACCGGTCAACAGGTGCAGGTTATAGACCAGGTTGTTGGCCCACACGCCGCGGGTATGCTGGTTGAAGCCCATCGTCCAGTAGGAGATGACTTTTTTCTTCGGATCGGCATACAGCTGCGCCAGCTGTTCCAGCTGATCTTTCGGTACGCCGGTCATTTCGGCAGTTTTATCCAGCGTGTACTCGGCAACAAAGGCTTTGTAGTCCTCAAAGCTCATCGGCTCAGAGGCATCGGATCCCGGGTTTTTCGCCGCTTTTTCCAGCGGATGGGTTGGACGCAGGCCGTAGCCGATGTCCGTCACGCCTTTACGCAGATTAACGTGCTTGCTAAAGAAATCCTGGTTGATCGCATTGTTTTGAATGATGTAGTTAGCGATGTAGTTGAGGATCACCAGATCGGTTTGCGGCGTGAAGACCATGCCGTTATCCGCCAGCTCAAAGCTGCGGTGCTGGAAGGTGGAGAGCACCGCGACATTAACATTGGGATCGGACAGACGACGGTTGGTGATGCGCGACCACAGGATCGGGTGCATCTCCGCCATATTCGCGCCCCACAGGACGAAAGCATCTGCATGCTCGATATCGTCATAGCAGCCCATCGGTTCATCCATACCAAAGGTACGCATAAAGCCGACTACCGCTGACGCCATGCAGTGACGCGCGTTCGGGTCGATGTTATTCGAACGAAAACCCGCTTTAAACAATTTGGCAGCGGCATAACCTTCCCAAATCGTCCACTGACCCGAGCCGAACATACCGATAGACTCCGGGCCTTTCTCTTTCAGGGACGTTTTGAATTTCTCTTCCATCACGTCAAAGGCCTGGTCCCAGCTAATCGGGGTGAACTCGCCTTCTTTGTGATACTTACCGTCCTTCATGCGCAGCATCGGCTGCGTTAAACGGTCTTTTCCGTACATGATTTTCGGCAGGAAGTAACCTTTGATGCAGTTAAGCCCACGGTTAACCGGCGCATCCGGATCGCCCTGGCATGCCACAACACGCCCTTGCTGCGTCCCGACCAATACGCCACAGCCCGTCCCGCAAAAACGGCACGGGGCTTTGTCCCATTTGATGGCTTCTTGCTGACCGACTACCGCACGGGCTACGCCCGGCACGCTTAACCCGGCAGCCGCCGCAGCGGCCGCAACGGCGTTAGCTTTCATAAAGCTACGACGACTGAGTTTCATGGTGTTTCCTCACCTTGCTCATCCTGCTGGTGATAAACCAGCGACACCGCCAGCACGCCCGCAACGTTGCGCACTGACTCAATAGTTTTCATTAACGTCTCGCTGTGCTCAGCTTCCACCACCACGATCAGTTGACCGCTTTCCACATCGCTGAGTGCAACTTCGCAACCTGGGAACGAACGCAACTGCGTGGCGATATCATTGATATGCTGACTTTTGGCCTGAACGACCAGGCTGCAGACCTGCCAGTTATTGTCCATGGTTGTACTCCGCGTTAATGGCTGATACCGGGCAGATAGCGACACATGCGCCACATCCGTTACAGTCCTGATTGTCGAGCTGCGGCTGATAAATGCCGGACAGCGTGGGACGAAAGGTTATGGCCATGGGTTCACAGCTATCCTGACAGCGATGACATTCAACGGACTGATGTGCGAGACAGTTTTCCCCAATCGTAAAATTCAGATCCCATGCCCTGGTGTGGCGCGGAAGAAAAAGGGTTTCAGAACAGGCCTCTGCGCAGGCATAGCAAAAGCTACACTCGCCGTGTTTGAAATTTACGCTCGGGTAACCGCCCTGGCCTCGCTGCAGGATGTCGGTTTCACACGCCTGGATGCAGGCGTCACAACGAAGGCAATGGGCCAGAAAGTGAGAGTCTTCCTTGCTCCAGGGCGGACGGATCCCTGAGTTGGCGTTTCGCCAACTGCCTGTCAACATGCCTCGACGGGATAAATCAACCATGACATTGTCCTTCCATAATGACGCCCTCCGCTGGTGGGTTGAACGCCATAAAAAACTGCACTATTTATGAGTAGTTATTTTTAGTCGTAAGATATTTCAGGATGTGTTAGAGGTGCATACCCCAATCGGGGTAAATGCTGTTGCCGGATCAAAGGAGTGTTGAGTTGGCGGGAAAAAATGCGCTTTTGCTCACATTTCAATGAGTTATATAACACTGTATATAACGAACCACTCAAAAAGAGAATGATTTTATAATTAAGATTATTCTTAGAATATATCGCTAGTCTGAAGGCAGACCTCTACCAAATACACTTAAAATATAAGTAAATCCAGATTAATCGATTATGTAAATATGTTAACCTGCCCCAGACTCGTTCATAAGACAGAAGAAAGGAAACACTGTGAACAATAAGATGAAAACAATTGTCCCTGCCGTACTTTTCGCCGCCTTTGCCAGCGCCTCTGCATGGGCTGCCAGTAACGATGCCGGCGCTCAGTCGCTGGAAAAAGTCGCCCCTTATCCTAAGGCGGAAAAGGGTATGAAGCGCCAGGTTATCCAGCTTACTCCTGAGAAAGATGAATCTACTCTGAAAGTAGAACTGCTGATCGGACAAACGCTGGAAGTTGACTGCAACCAACACCGCCTGGGCGGAGAACTGGACAGCAAAACGCTGGAAGGTTGGGGATATGACTACTATGTCTTCGACAAAGTGACGTCTCCGGTTTCAACCATGATGGCCTGCCCGGACGGTAAGAAAGAGAAGAAATTTATTACCGCGTATCTGGGTGATGACGGCATGCTGCGCTACAACAGCAAGTTACCGATTGTGGTCTATACGCCGGAGAACGTGGAAGTGAAATACCGTATCTGGAAAGCGGAAGAGAAGATTCAGGACGCAGTCGCGCGATAAGTAAGAATGTGCCGGAGGGCGGCGTACCGCCTTATCCGGCATTTTATTTACAGTGCAATATCCGCTACAGCTTTCTGCTCAGGCTGCGGTTGTGCCTGAGGTTTCAGCTGAGGTTTCGGCGCTTCATCAGCAGCCTGCGGCTTGTCATATTTCAGCCCCAGAACGTCACTGGTGTATTGCAGCTCTTGTTCCGTAGCTTCAACGTTACCGTTCAGCTTGGTACCATAAGACGGAATAATGGTTTTCAGTTTCGCCTGCCATTCAGGGCTGGCCACTTTATCTTTAAACACTTTTTCCATCAGATGCAGCATTATCGGCGCCGCGGTTGATGCCCCCGGAGAAGCGCCCAGCAGCGCGGCAATGGTGCCCTCTTTATCGCTGACGACTTCGGTACCCAGACGCAGCACACCGCCCTTCTCCGCATCACTTTTAATGATCTGCACACGCTGGCCCGCCTGCCATAAACGCCAGTCTTCTTTTTTCGCCTGCGGATAGTACTCTTGCAGCGCGGCAAAACGGTCGTCATCGCTGAGCATCACCTGGCTTACCAGATATTTCACCAGATCGAAGTTATCCAGACCCACGTTGACCATCGGCATAAAGTTCGAGGTGGTGGTCGAGCTGAGCAGATCCCACAATGAACCGTTTTTCAGGAACTTGGTGGAGAATGTCGCGAATGGCCCAAACAGCACGACGCGCTTGCCATCAAGGATACGGGTATCGATGTGCGGCACGGACATCGGCGGCGCGCCAACGGAGGCCTGGCCGTACACTTTCGCCAGGTGGCGATTCACCACGTCCGGATTATCCGCAACCAGGAACTGCCCGCCAACCGGGAATCCGGCATAACCTTTCGCTTCCGGAATGTCGGTTTCCTGCAACAGCTTCAGCGCAGCGCCACCGGCACCGATAAAGACAAACTTCGCCTTGATATCGTGTTCCGCTTCGTTATTTTTCAGATCGGCGACCGTGACGGTCCAGCTATTGTCGGCATTGCGTTTAAAGCCACGCACTTCGGTACTCAGCTGCAGCGCAAAGTTGGGCTTTTTCTGCAACGAGGCAATCAGCTGGCGCGTGATTTCGCCGTAGTTTACGTCAGTACCAATCTCGGTACGCGTTGCCGCGACTTTCTGCTTCGGATCGCGGCCTTCCATGACCAGCGGCGCCCACTCTTTAATCTGCGCGTGATCTTCGGAATAACGCATGCCACGGAATAACGTGCTCTGCTGCAGTGCGGTGTAACGGGCACGCAGGAAGTTCACGTTCTCGTCACCCCAGACAAAACTCATGTGCGGAACGGTGGTGATAAATGAGCGTGGTTCATGCATTACGCCATTATTGACCTGATAGGCCCAAAACTGGCGGGAGATCTGGAAGGCTTCGTTGATTTCGACTGCCTTTTCAATGCTGATGCTACCGTCGGCCTTTTTAGGCGTGTAGTTCAGCTCCATCAGTGCGGAGTGGCCTGTTCCGGCGTTATTCCAGCCGTTTGAGCTTTCCTGCGCTACACCATCCAGTCGCTCAACCATGGTCATTGACCATTGCGGTTCCAGCTCCTGTAAATAGGTTCCCAGCGTGGCGCTCATGATGCCGCCGCCAATCAACAGTACATCCGTTTCCTGCTCTTCCGCCGCTTTCGCTTTTGCCGCCATCGAGACAACATTCAGCCCAACGGCCATGGTGAAGAGCATGGCAGTCACTTTTTTCATAATGTTAATGCCTTACTTTTAGTATCGCTTTTTTGCTTTTAATGCAGGTGAAAATCGAGCGGTATCAACGGTAACACTTAAGTAAAAATATTTAAATATTGTTTATAAATTATATTTAATTTTTAAAAATGTTATTAATACGTTGATAGTTTATACGGTTATTGACAATCATTTCTGGAAACCAATCCGTCAGACAGGTACTATGCTGCGCTTTGCTATTCACCGCACGGATGCCTGTCGGTCTGCTGTATCGGGCCATTTTTGACCTAAGAGTAATGATGTCTGCCACTCAACCCTCCTCTGTCGCAGTAGCGGAGCACGCGACGCGCGCAGTGCTGCGTCAACCCCGTTTACTGGTTCGCGAAACGCTGGCCGGTGTGGTAACCGCCCTGGCGCTGATCCCGGAAGTGATCTCTTTTTCCGTTATCGCCGGCGTCGATCCTAAAGTCAGCCTGATAGCCTCAGTCGTACTGTGCCTGGCAATGTCATTTTTAGGTGGCCGTCCGGCAATGGTTACCGCAGCGGCAGGATCGGTCGCGCTGGTGATTGGCCCGATGGTGCATCAACACGGCGTCCAGTACATCCTGCCTGCGGTGGTACTGGCCGGGATTATTCAGATCCTGTTTGGCGTATTGGGGATGGCGCGTCTGATGCGATTCATTCCCACAGCCGTCATGACCGGTTTTGTGAACGCGCTGGGGATTTTGATTTTCTTTGCCCAGGTCCCGCATTTCTGGGGTAAAAGCCCGCTAATCTGGGGGCTGTTTGTCCTGACCCTGCTGATTGTGCTGTGGGTTCCGCGGTTTATTAAAGCGATCCCCGCGCCGCTTATCGCCATCGTGCTGCTGACGGTGTTCACTGTCACCAGCGGACAACTATTACCGACCGTCGGTGACGAAGGTTCAATGCGCGGCGGCCTGCCGGGATTCACGCAGTTATTGGTACCGCTCAACCTGCAAACGCTGGCGATTATCTGGCCCTGCGTGCTGAGCATCGCTTTTGTCGGATTAATGGAGTCACTGTTAACCGCTCGTCTGGTGGATGACCTGACGGCTACGCCGTCGAATAAGAATCGCGAGAGCGCCGGGCTGGGGATAGCCAATATTCTGGCCGGTTTTTATGGCGGCATCGCCGGGTGTGCGATGATTGGTCAAACCATCGTTAACGTCGAGATGGGCAAAGGACGCAGCCGCGTCTCGACGGTCGCCGCCGGGCTGGTGCTGTTGTTGCTGGTCACCGCGTTAAGCGAAGTAATGGCGAAAATCCCCATGTCAGTGCTGGCGGGAATTATGGTGATTGTGGCGGTGAAAACCTTCAGTTGGCACAGCATCCAGCCCGCTACGCTGCGGCAACTCCCCGTTACCGAAACGCTGGTGATGCTGATGACCGTCGCGGCGACGGTGTCAACCGGCAACCTGGCGCTTGGCGTGGTTGCCGGGGTGATGACGATGCTCATTTTGCCGCGTATCGTCAGAGGCAAACGTGCGGCTACATCAGAAACAGCGTTGCCAGACCGAGAAAAATAAAGAAACCACCGGTATCGGTGATTGCCGTAATCATGACGCTCGAGCCGACCGCCGGGTCGCGCCCGAGCTTCACCATCGTCATCGGAATAATAACGCCCATCAACGCCGCCATCAGCAAATTGAGCATCATCGCCAGGGTCATTACGCCGCCGAGCGCCATGTCATCGTACAGCCACCAGGTAATGCCGCCCATAATTCCGCCCCACACGAGGCCATTAATCAACGCCACGCCCATTTCGCGCAGGATCAAAAACGTCAGGTTTCCCGGCTGAATATTTTGTAGCGCCAGCGCGCGAACAATCATGGTGATGGTTTGATTCCCGGTGTTGCCGCCGATCCCCGCCACAATCGGCATCAGCGAGGCCAGCGCGACCAGTTGCGAAATTGTATGTTCAAAGCCGTCGATCACTCGCGAAGCAATAAAGGCGGTACAAAGGTTAACGGCCAACCACGCCCAGCGGGTTTTTACAGCTTTCGTGACGGGGGCAAACACATCCTCTCCAGCGCTTAAGCCGCCCATTCGACGCAGATCGGTATCGGTTTCTTCATAGACCACATCGACGATCTCATCGATGGTTAAACGGCCCATCAGTTTACCTGAAGAGTCAACGACCGCGGCACTGACCAGGTCGTCACGTTCAAAGGTTCGCGCGGCGTGTTCGGCGATATCTTCCGGAGAAAAGGTGAGCGGATCATCTTCCATCACCTCGCTGACTTTTCGCTGCACGTCATTGAGCAGAATACAGGTGAGCGTCAGTTCCCCGACCAGCACTTTATTGCGGTCGGTCACGAAGAGTTTATCGGTGTTCTCCGGCATTTTTCCCAGCCGCCGCAGGTAGCGTTGCACCACTTCCAGCGTCACGTCCGGACGCACGGTGATAACTTCGAACTCCATAATCGCACCGACGCGATTCTTCTCGTAGTGCAGCACCTGGCGGACGCGCGCCCGCTCCTCGGCCGGTAACGTCGCCAGCAGTCGACCCGTGAGGTTACGAGGGAGGTGCTGAACCAGATAAATCTGTTCGTCGATATCAAGGTATTGCAACGCATCCAGCAGCTCACGGTCGCTCATCTCATCGATCAGGTCGTCCCAGACGTTTTCTGACGCCTCAAGCAGGACGTTACCGCGCTTTTCACTTTCGACCAGCCGCCACAGGGCGTGGCGCTCTTCAGAAGGTAATGCTTCGAGGGTATCCGCCAGATCGGGCGGCGGCAGGTGGGCGACCAGCGCCCCTACCTCAGCAATATCGTCGGCTAACGTGCCGACGTCATATTGCTCAGCCAGGGTAAGCTTGCCCAATAGCGTTGAAACAACGGCTTTATCAGTGGTCAGCAGCCAGATAAGACGCGCACGCTCTTCATCACGCAGTCTGGCGCTGTTTTTGTTTGTTACAGGCATTAATCATAAATCCATGATATGAAATATCATTAATCATGATGCCGATTTATGTAAATAACAATAAACAGTGCCGCCGGGTGGATAAAAAACCAGCGGCATGTGGGATCACGCAGTGCGGGCCACCGCGTCACGCGAGGCGGCATCACGCTCATCGCCCAGCAGTTCACTCAACTGTCCGTTACGCATTTCCAGCAGACGATCGGCGTGAATAAAATAGTGATCGTCATGGCTAATGGCGAAGATAGTTTTACCCATTTCTTGCATCAGCGGTAACAGGACCTGATAGAACTCACGACGGAAATGGGGATCCTGATCGGCAGCCCATTCATCCAGCAGTATGATGTCGCGCTCCTCCGCCAGAGCCAGCAGCAGCGCCACGCGTTTCTTCTGCCCTTTCGACAGCTTCAGATTGAGGATGCGACCATCGTTCATCTCCAGCTTGTGACCCATCTTCAGATGTTCCAGCCACTTCGCTACCAACTGTGGATTGGCTTCTTTACCTTCCGGCCCCAGCAGTTTGTCGAACAGCCAGACGTCGGTAAACACGGCGGAGAACAGCTTGCGATAATCTTCCGGCTTTTCAACAGCCACGGCCTTACCATCAAGCAAAATTTCACCTGACTGCGGCTGGTATAGCCCGGTCAGTAACATCGCCAGCGTAGATTTCCCGCTGCCGTTGCCGCCAATCAGGAAGATCAGTTCACCGCGATGAATCGTCAGATTGACCGGCCCTACGGAAAAGGCATTATCCTGATAGTGGAAAACCACGTTACGCAGTTCCAGCGTTTGCCAGTTTGGAAAAGGGGTTGGGCGCGGGAATTCGGCCTTAAAAGATGCCAGTGCGAATTTATTCAGCTTGTTGAATGCCACCTGCGCAGTGAGCAGGGTTGGTAGCGCGCCAACGGCAGAGAGCAGCGGCGTACGCAGGAATAACAGCGTCAGTGAGTAAGTCGCCGCCACGGCGGTATCCGCCCAGCCCAGACTATTCGCCATCCAGAACACCAGGCCAATGGCGCCCAGCATCATAATGTTTGACCAGTTGACCGCGCTCAGGTGGAAGGTATCGGCGCGAATAATATGGTGACGGTACTCTTTGGCATCCGGGACGTACATCTGATTAAAGATATGCTCGGCGCGCTCGCGGTTGAGCGTCAGCTCTTTGCGCCCTTCCAGCACTGTCTGATAATCGTTGTACAACTTGTCTTCTGTTTCGCGCAGGGTAGCCATGTGCTTATACACCCGCGCCACCAGCACAAATCCCCCCCAGATGGTGATTGCCATCCAGATAGCCGTCACCAGCAGCATTTTGGTCGACAGCATCGCCAGATACGCCGCCGAACCGATGGTCAGGATAATCCCCTGCACCAGCTCAGGCAGACGAACAAAGGCGATGGTGATGTTGCGAATATCGCTGGTTAAACCGGCCAGCAACGAGGCGCTGCCAAGCTGTTCAATACGCTCGACGTGGGTATCCAGAATACGTTTGATAAATTCGCTACGCAGGCGGTAGACAAAGTGGTGGCCGAGCGTGGTCAACGCCAGCTGAGAGCCGAGAGTGACAACCATCAATAGCAGCAACAGGCCAAGAAACTCCGGCAGCACCATCAACGTGGTGTCGACCGTTTCAATCAGACGCTGGTTGATAAACGCAATCAGCCCAATCCCCAACGCAGCGCTGGCGAGGCTGAGCGCCATGACGCTGATAAATGGCCAGCGATACTGCCGCCAGACAAGAAGTAAAAGTTCCATGTGAACAACCCGGACAAGTAATAACAGCCCGCAGTTTAAACATCTCTTCGCTGACAGCAATAATAATTCTTATTTTTATTCTTTTTTACCCGCCTGACGAAACGTCAGATTGTAGCGACAGTCTCCGGTCAACGGATGATACCCCGTCTTAAGCGGCTGGATCCCATGATAAAACAGCCGCGAAGTACCGCCCCACACCACCACATCGCCATGTTCCAGCAGCAAACGCTTTAAGGGGTCATTACGGCGCAAGCCGCCAAATTGAAAGATGGCCGGCAACCCTAGCGACACCGAGACAATCGGCGCCCGCAGGTCGGGCTCGTCTTTATCCTGATGTAAGGACAGCTTTGCCCCAGGCGTGTAGCGGTTAATCAGACAGGCATCGGGTTGAAAATCAGCATAGCCCGCCGCCGTCGCTGCCTGTTGGCACAGGTCAGCGAATGCATCCGGCAGCGGCGGCCAGTGCGCGCCGGTTAGCGGATCAAAAGGAGAATAAAGGTAACCATGTTGATCCGTTGTCCAACCCAGACGACCGCAGTTGGTCATTGCCACAGACATCGTGTAGCCGCCGGGCGTCACCATCTGGCGAAACGGCGACTGTCTGGCGATAGCCGCTATCGCCTGCAGCAGAGACGGTGCGCAGTCAAAAGCGAAGCGTCGCAGAATAACCGCGCCTGACGCCAGCGGCTCCTGCCAGGGTTTCGCATCCGCAAAGAGATCGAGCATTATGTTTCCTCGCCAGTCGTTTCACGTTGCAGTAACTGTGCTTTGCGCGCAATGCCCCACCGGTAGCCCGAAAGCGCGCCATCGCCGCGGATCACCCGGTGACACGGGATGACGATTGCCAGTTTATTCGCCCCACAGGCGCTGGCCACTGCACGCACCGCCTTCGGTTTGCCGATGGCGCTGGCCAGTTGCTGGTAGCTCATCGTTTCGCCGCACGGAATTGCGCGCAACGCCTGCCACACCTGCTGCTGAAATGCGGTTCCGCGGATATCCAGCGGCAGCGATAACGGCGCGTCACGCGCATTGATTGCGGCGATCACTTCGCGCACGCGCTGCTGAAAATCGGCATCTGCTGGCACATCCTGAGCGGCGGGAAACAGCTCATGCAGATCCGCAACCAACGTAGCGTCATCATCACCTAGTAAGATCGCGCAGATACCACGTTCGCTTTCCGCCACCAGACAGCGACCCAGAGAGCAATCTGCCAGGGTATAGCGTACAGAAACGTTGTCGCCACCTTTACGAAATTGCTTTGCGGTCATGCCTAACGTCTGATCCGCTTTTCGGTAGTAGCTGCTGCTGTCGGGAAATCCGGCGTTGAGAATTGCCTGCGTTACCGGAACGCCTTTCGCCAGGGCATCGCGCAGACGGCGGGCGCGCCAGGACTGCTGCCACGCTTTGGGGGTCATGCCCGTTGTGGCTTTGAACAGGCGATGTAAGTGATACGGGCTCATCGCCACCTGCTGCGCCAGCTCGTCCAGCGTGAGGGGAGATTCCTGCTCCAGCAACTGGCAGGCGTGGGCTATTTTCTCCAGCCGATGCTGGTGGGCGCTGTCTTTATCCGGCTGGCAACGTTTACAGGGACGAAAACCGGCGGCCAGCGCCTGCCGGGCATCGGCAAAGAAACTGACATTTTTGCGCAGCGCATGTTTCGCCCGACAGGACGGACGGCAGAAAATGCCGGTAGTCTGGACGGCGAAAACAAACTGACCGTCAGCGTCAGCGTCACGATCCACAACGGACTGCCAGCGGTCATCATCAGTTATGTGTAAACGATTTTTCATTATGGACTCCTTTGTTAAGCATAGCGCTTAGCCTCAGTGTGTCCCCATAGCCGGATACAAAAACCCGCAATCTTGCTTATTAATTTTTTTCGCTGAGCAGGAAGCTTTTAAACTGCGGCGACATCCAGGTTTTAAACCCCTCGCCCTCTTTTATAATCATATAGACCGCGAGTCCTTCACGACGCACCACCTCTTTGGCCTTTTCCGGGCCGAGAACCATCAAACCGGTATCCCAACCGTCAGCCTCCAGCGCCGTTGGTGCGATTACCGTTACAGATACCAGGTTGTGTTCAATCGGACGACCGGTTTGCGGATCGATAACATGGGAAAGGCGCTTACCATCCAGCTCATAATAGTTACGGTAGCTGCCGGAGGTGCTAATGCCATGCCCGTTAATGTCGACAATCGCCTGCACCGCGTTTTCGCGATCGGTCGGTTTCTGAATCGCGACTCGCCACGAAAGCCCGTCTGCATTCATACCGCGGCTGTTCAATGCTCCACCAACGGATACCAGATAACGGGCGATCCCTTCCTGCTCCATTAATCGTGCCAGATGATCGGCGGCATAACCTTCGCCAACGGTCGAGAGATCCACGTACAGCTCGGGCAAATCTTTTTGCAGGTAGTTCCGATGCGCCTCATTAACAACCTTCAGATGTGAAAGCCCGGTTTGCGCTTTTGCGGCGTCAATTTGCGCCTGCGTAGGAATATGCACCGGTTGCTGATCCGGGCCAAAGCCCCACAGATTGACCAACGGACCCACGGTAATATCCATGGCCCCACCGGTTTTTGCGCCAATGCGTAGCGCCGAAGTCACGATATCGGCCATAGCATCATTAACCGGCCATGGCGACAGGCTTTTCGACAGGTTAAAGCGCATTAACGCAGAATCATTTTTATAGGTAGAGAGAAGCTGATCGTCGGCATCCAGCTGAGCCTGGATCTTCGCCTGCAGTTCCCCGGCGCGTTTGGCATCTACGCCCACCGCACTGACCCGCCAGAAAGTGCCCATGGTTTTACCTTCCAGAACGGTGGCAGGTTGTGTGGTTTGGGCAGGTTTCGGGGCTTCATCGCACCCGACAAAAAAGATCGTCACAGCCAGTAGTGCTGCGCGATAGAAATTAACTTCCATACGTAATTATCCTCATGCGAACGGGCGCAAGAGTACACCAAAAATCGTTGTTTGTACGACGAAAAAACGGCATTAAAAAAGGCCCCGCAGGGCCTTTTAACGACATGAGCGCAGATTAGAACTGGTAAACCAGACCCAGCGCTACGATATCATCGGTAGAGATACGAGCATCACGGGTGAACTGGTTGTCATCCAGCAGGTTGATTTTGTAATCAACATAGGTAGACATGTTTTTGTTGAAGTAGTAGGTCGCGCCAACATCAACATATTTCAGGATATCCTGGTCGCCGTAACCATTGTTCAGGTCTTTACCTTTGGACTGCAGGTAAGCCACGGACGGACGCAGACCGAAGTCGAACTGGTACTGCGCAACAGCTTCAAAGTTCTGTGCTTTGTTAGCCCAGCCCAGGTTGCCCGCACGCGTTGCGTTGTAGGTCTGGGTGTACTGTGCTGCCAGGTAAACGTTATTCGCGTCGTATTTCAGACCGCCAGTGTAGGTTTCAGCACGGTCACCGGTACCGAAGTTCAGACGGTTCTGCTCGTCAGTACGTTTGGAGCTGGTGACTGCAGTACCCAGCGCGAAGCCTTCACCGATATCATAAGTGATAGATCCGCCAACGCCGTCGCCATTCTGACTCAGCGCATCACGACCGTTGCCGGTCACACCAGTCATACCTTCGCCTTCCGGGCTACCGTTTTTACCCTGGTACTGCAGGGCAAAGTTCAGGCCATCAACCAGACCGAAGAAGTCGGTGTTACGATAGGTCGCGAAGCCGTTACCACGCTGCTGCATGAAGTTGTCAGAACCGTAGGTGTCGCCGCCGAATTCCGGCAGAACGTCGGTCCAGGACGTTACGTCGTAAACTACGCCATAGTTACGACCGTAGTCGAAAGATCCTACGTCAGCGAATTTCAGACCAGCAAACGCCACACGGGTCCAGGAGTTGTTTTCGTTTTCAGAGGAGTTACCCTGAATCTGGTATTCCCACTGGCCGTAACCGGTCAGTTGGTCGTTAACCTGGGTTTCGCCTTTGAAGCCGATACGCATATAGGTCTGATCGCCATCTTTAGTGGAGTCATCAGAGAAATAGTGCAGACCGTCGACTTTACCGTACAAGTCTAATTTGTTGCCGTCTTTGTTATAAATTTCAGCCGCATTTGCTGCGCCTGCTACCAGCAGTGCTGGTACCAGGAGGGACAGTACTTTAACTTTCATGTTATTAACCCTCTGTTATATGCCTTTATTGCTTTTTTATGCCACTGCATACTGATTAAGGTCATTAACCAGTCGGCAACTTCATTCTCCGCAAAAACACAGAATAATCCAACACGAATATGATACTAAAACTTTTAAGGTGTTTCATTTATCGGCATAGATGTTTCAAAATATTAATATGAGGGAACTTTTTTAAAATCAAAAAACAGGCAAAATAAGCACAAATAATCAAGAACCATTTTAATTAAATTTAAAATCAATAGGTTACATTGAAAATAGTTATAGCACTGAATGACAAAACAAAATCTTCACTCGCAACTAAAATAGACCCGCTATCATCATTAACTTTATTTATTACCGTCATTCATTCATGAATGTCTGTTTACCCCTATTTCAACCGAATGCTTCGCGTTCGGTTTTTTTTACCCTTCTTTACACAAAACTTACCGTTCTGTGCTACCGATGCAAAACTATAACAACTATTAACTATCTCATTGCGTCGTATTCAGATATAAATCTGATTAATAATTTCTTGTTATTTAATGCTAAATGTATACATTCCGTACAAATATTTGTACCCGCCTTTATCCACTGTACACCTTTGCATTGTGATGGCTGCAACAGAATGGAGCGTAAAAAATGCGGGCCATCCGGCGTGGTGTAAGTGTGGCAATTCATATATTACCCTTTATACTGCCCCATCATCTTTCGCGTCGTTTAACAGGTCATAAACACGAATGAGTCAGTCTGACACAACGGCTTCTACCCGATTCTCCCTGCTACCGGGAAGTATTACCCGTTTCTTCTTATTACTGATCGTTGTGCTGTTGGTGATGATGGGCGTTATGGTCCAGAGCGCCGTCAACACCTGGTTAAAGGATAAGAGCTATCAGATTGTCGATATCACCCATGCCATTCATAAAAGGGTCGATACCTGGCGATACGTGACCTGGCAAATCTATGACAATATTGCCGCCACGGCCAGTTCACCTGGTGCAGAAGGACTGCAGGAAACGCGTCTGAAACAAGACGTCTATTATCTTGAGAAACCGCGCAGAAAGACCGAGGCGTTGATTTTCGGTTCCCATGACAGTTCTACGCTGGAGATGACCCAACGCATCTCAACCTATCTTGATACGCTGTGGGGCGCGGAAAATGTTCCGTGGTCTATGTATTACCTGAATGGTCAGGACAATAGCCTGATCCTTATCTCAACGTTGCCGCTAAAAGATCTGACTTCCGGTTTTAAAGAGTCGACGATTGGTAATATTGTCGATTCACGGCGCGCGGAAATGTTACAACAGGCCAATGCACTGGATGAACGTGAAAGCTTCTCTTCACTGCGCCGTCTGGCGTGGCAGAACGGGCATTACTTCACGCTACGCACGACCTTTAATCAGCCTGGACATCTGGCAACGGTTGTCGCCTTTGACCTGCCGATTAATGACTTGATCCCACCCGGCATGCCGCTGGACAGCTTCCATCTGGTTCCAGATGCCACGTCAACAACCGAGCATCTGAATGAAAAAGAGTCGCCTGACAGCGTCAGCATTAATTTCAACAACAGTAAAATTGAGATCTCTTCGGCGCTAAACTCAACGGATATGCGGCTGGTGTGGCAGGTTCCGTTTGGCTCATTGCTGCTCGACACCTTACAAAGCATTCTGCTGCCGCTGTTACTCAACATTGCTTTGTTGGCCCTGGCGCTGTTTGGCTATACCACCTTTCGCCACCTCCCTGCCCGTTCCACCGAAGTGGTACCAAACCTTGCGGCAAATAATGAACTGCGTGTTCTGCGCGCCATCAATGAAGAGATTGTGTCCCTGCTGCCTCTGGGCTTGCTGGTGCACGATCAAGAAGCAAACCGCACTGTTATCAGCAATAAAATTGCCGACCACCTGCTACCGCATTTAAATTTGCAAAACATTACCAGTATGGCGGAGCAGCATCAGGGGGTGATTCAGGCCACCATCAATAATGAGCTGTATGAGATCCGGCTGTTCCGTAGCCAGATCTCATCGAGAACGCAGATCTTTATTATTCGTGACCAGGACCGCGAAGTGCTGGTTAATAAGAAGCTGAAGCAAGCGCAGCGACTGTATGAGAAAAACCAGCAGGCCCGGGCGGCCTTTATGCAGAACATCGGCAGCGCACTGAAAGATCCGGCGAAAACACTTGCCGCTAATGCTGCCGCACTGAATAGCCCGGACAGCCAGAAACTGGCCAATCAGGCAGACGTTCTGGTGCGTATGGTAGATGAAATCCAGTTGGCCAACCTGCTGGAAAGCGACGCCTGGAAAAGTGAATCGACGCTGTTTTCCGTGCAGTCGTTAATTGATGACGTGGTTCCGGAGGTTCTGCCAGCCATTAAACGTAAAGGGCTGCAGCTACTGATTAAAAATCACCTTAGCGCCCATGATGAACGCCGCGGCGACCGCGATGCCCTGCGCCGTATTTTGCTGTTGCTGATCCAATATGCGGTAACCACTACGCAAATTGGCAAAATCACGCTGGAAGTCGACCAGGATGAATCGGAGACTGAACGCCTGACCTTCCGCATACTGGATACCGGGCAAGGTGTCACGTTGAATGAAGTTGATAACCTGCACTTCCCGTTCATCAATGACACCCAGGGCGATCGGTATAGCAAGGCCAACCCGCTGACGTTCTGGTTATGCGATCAGCTCGCCCGCAAGCTAGGTGGACACCTGAACATTAAAGCGCGGGAAGAACTTGGAACACGTTATATAGTCCATGTTAAAATGCCGCTGCACGATCAACATGCTGAAAGTGAAGAGCGTTTGTTAGATGACGTCTGCATAATGGTTGATGTCACCTCTAATGACGTACGCAGCATCGTATTACGCCAACTGGAGAACTGGGGAGCAACCTGCATCACGCCTGATGAGCGGTTGAATAGTCAAGAATATGATCTCTTTTTAACAGATAATCCGTCTAATCTTACTGCCTCAGGCCTTCTTTTAAGCGATGATGAGTCTGGCGTGCGGAAAATTGGCCCTGGTCAGCTGCGCGTCAACTTTAATATGAGCAATGCTATGCAGGAAGCTGTCCTCGAGCTGATAGAAGAGCAACTGGCACAAGAAGAGATCCAGGAACTCCCCCTCAGCGGAGATGAAAACGCCGAACTTCATGCCAGTGGTTACTATGCACTCTTTGTAGACACAGTACCGGATGATGTTAAGAGGTTGTATACTGAGGCAGCAACCAGCGATTTCGCTGCGTTAGCCCAAACGGCCCATCGCCTGAAAGGCGTGTTTGCCATGCTTAATCTGGTACCCGGCAAGCAGTTATGTGAAGCGCTGGAACATCTTATTCAAGAGAAAGATGCTCCAGGTATAGAAAAATACATCAGCGACATTGACGATTACGTCAAGAGCTTGCTGTAGCAAGGTAGCCCAATACATGAACACTATGAACGTAATTATTGCCGATGACCACCCGATTGTACTGTTCGGTATTCGTAAATCACTTGAGCAAATCGAGTGGGTAAACGTTGTCGGCGAATTTGAAGACTCCACTGCACTGATCAACAATTTGCCTAAGTTAGATGCTCATGTGTTGATTACCGACCTCTCCATGCCGGGAGATAAATACGGTGACGGGATCACGTTAATAAAGTATATCAAGCGCCATTTCCCGAGCCTGTCGATTATTGTTCTCACCATGAACAACAACCCGGCAATCCTGAGCGCGGTACTGGATCTCGATATTGAAGGAATTGTCCTGAAGCAAGGCGCGCCAACAGATCTGCCGAAAGCGCTTGCCGCGCTGCAGAAGGGTAAGAAATTCACCCCGGAAAGCGTTTCTCGTCTGCTGGAAAAAATCAGCGCCAGCGGCTACGGCGACAAACGTCTGTCACCGAAAGAGAGCGAAGTTCTGCGCCTGTTTGCCGAAGGTTTCCTGGTTACTGAAATCGCGAAAAAACTCAACCGCAGTATTAAAACCATCAGCAGCCAGAAAAAGTCGGCAATGATGAAACTCGGTGTGGAAAACGATATCGCCCTGTTGAATTACCTTTCTTCCGTCACGCTGAGTCCGTCAGACAAAGAGTAATTCTTTTAACATCGACGTGCCTGATGGCACGGCGTTTATCAGGCCTACGAATGACACGATATTGTGCGTGTTACGTAGGCCGGATAAGGCAAACGCCCCATCCGACCTCTTTTATTCCCGCGCCTTTCTCACTCTTTCCGCATAGACCGTCAGCGTTTGCTTCAATACATCTAACGTCACCGGCTTAGACAGACAGCTATCCATACCTGACTCCAGACAACGCTGCTTCTCTTCAGCCAGCGCGTTGGCCGTCACGCCGACAACCGGCAGGGTTAATCCTAACTGGCGAATACGCTGGGTCAGGCGATAACCATCCATGTTCGGCATGTTAACGTCGCTAAGCACGATGTCGATATGGTTTTTACTCAGTACATTGAGTGCGTCCACGCCGTCATTCGCGGTTTTACACTGATATCCCAACGATCCCAACTGATCGGCCAGTAAACGCCTGTTGATAGGATGATCGTCGACCACCAGAATCATCATGTCATCGTTAGTTGCAGCAACTTTATCCGGGGCTGGCAACGCCGTTGAAAGCTCTTCACTGCTCAGCTCAAGGCTGTAGATATGCGCCAACAGCGCGGGCAATTCGTGAGGCGATGCCACGCTGTGCACCCACTCCCCAGGCCCCCTTTCCAGCGGAATACCGATATGACGACGGCAGAAAATCACCGCGGCGCGTCCCTGCCACGCCTGGTCCAGCACATCGTCGGCAATCAGCAGGTCATCCGCATCCGGTTGCTGTCCCTCATAGCACTGCACCGTCATCCCGTTACGCGCCAGACTGGATTCAATAAACTGGTACAGCGACGCGTTACGCACCGCCAGCCAGCAACGTTTACCGACAAGCCCTTCGATACCTTTTTTCAGCGGGTACTGCGCGCCATAAAGCGGAATACGCAGCATAAACTGGCTACCCATTCCCGGTTCAGAATCGACGGAAATATCCCCATCCATCATGCTGATCAGTTTTTCACAGATAGCCAAACCAAGCCCGGTTCCCTGGAAATTACGCTGTACGCCGGTTCCCACCTGGAAGAAAGGATCAAACAAGCGGACGACCTCTTTGGCTGGGATCCCAACCCCGGTATCACGCACGCGAATACTGAGATAGTCTTCGTTGCACTGCACGTGCAGCACAATGCAGCCGGTATCGGTAAACTTGATAGCATTACTCAGCAGATTGGAAATCACCTGCTGCAAACGCATCGGATCACCATTGAGCGCCACCGGTACATTCGGCTCGATAAAGCAGTACAACCCCAGCTGTTTGCGAACCACCAGCGGCAAATAGTTAGCCGTAATATGATTCATTACTTCACGCGGTGAAAACTCGCGCGGTTCAATCTTCAGCTGTTCAGATTCAATTTTCGAGAAATCGAGAATATCGCTGATAATCTTCAACAGCAGGCTGGAAGAGTTGTTCATCGCCGTCACCAGGCGATCCACTCCGTTGGGTAACTCTTTGGTTTGCAACAAATCAAGGTTACCGATAATGCCATACAGCGGCGTACGCAGCTCGTGGCTTACCGTCGCAAGGAACATCGATTTGGACTGGCTCGCCTGCTCCGCCGCCTGCGCCATCTCCTGCAACGACTCTTCCATTTTAACGCGCGCGCTGATGTCAACCAGCACGCAAATTGCCACGTTTTCATTACGATAGCGCGAGTGCACAAAGCTGATTTGCAGATTGGTATTGTTGCTGGTCAGCACATCAACAAAATTGACCTGCTGGCCGCAGATAATTTGCGTTAACCGTTGCCGGTCTTCATGCGTCAGCATGTTGAGATAGGTGTGCGCCAGCTCATTACTCAGGATGTTAATGCCATCTATCGTACGCAGAATACAAATCCCAACCGGCGCAGAAGCCACGATTTTACGGTTAAACTGCTCGTGCTCTTCCAGACGCTGGGCATCGCTTTCCGCAGGAATAAAAATGCGCCGCTCATACATGCGCGTGAGCATAAATAACGCCGCGCCAACCAGCACATTCAGCAGAATCGCGTTCAGGATCATCATGCGGATCCGCTCCAGTACCAGGTCAACCGGTACGGAGTACACAATGCTTAGCGATGACGGGGGCAGGTTTTTCTTCAGCACCAGTTCGTGAAAACCCGACGTATAGCCAAACCAGGAGCGCTCCTGCATCCAGCGAGGTTCAGCCTTAATATTCCCCTCGGGGCCGGTGAGCGAAATCAGCGCATGACCATTTTCATCAAGGATGGTCACTCCCATCGGCAAACTGCCCGGCGTGAAAAAGTTCTCCATGCGGATAGGCTGTTCCACACCCAACAGCGCCTGCAGGCGATTAGCGAGATAAACCGGCGTCAGCGCATAGAAATAGCCTATCCCCGGCCGCGGCCCCTGGCTAATCCAGAACAGGTTATTACCGTTTTCGTCCTGCGGTGCATTGCGATACTTAATAATGCGCTCATGCAGCGCCTTCAACGCCCCGTCACGTTCGACAGACATATCACGCAGACCGAAATTGGCCATGCAAAGGTTGTCGCTGCCGATCAGGAACACACGATTCAAATCATAGGCCGCGGAAAAGTTATCCCGCCAGTAGCGCATAAACCACGCCAGCGATTCCAGAGAACCTCGCCAGGCGTTGCCCATCACCGAGCAGTCGGAGTCGGCAAACAGCGGCTCGAAGTTTGGCACGGCGGTTTTATCATCCCGCGCGCGCAACGACATCACGCCATTTTCCGCCGTTAAGCGATTCTCCGCGATATATTTCAGCTCTTTAATCACATCAGAGGTGCGCTGAATGTAACGTTGGGCCTGATCGGAACTGAGGTTAAGCTCCTGGTGAATCTCGGACTCTCTCTGGTGCAGCGCATTCACGATGTAGAAAACAGAGGCAAATGCGATTAGCCCCCAGATCAGGAGCGCCAACGCCCTGAACAGATAGCGTGAGACTTTTAGCGTTGAATGAACGGAAGCAAGGTATTTCAAAGGGGCGAAGCTCCGCCTCAGGGCATTAATAGAGTGTGGTTAAGGTAGCGGTAAATGTCCGGCGTCGCAATGCCCTCTCTTTACGGGAATATGATACACCGCTCTGAAACCATTGTCTTAACCCGTGATAATCGTCGTTTGCCTGAAAAACACTGCACGGATGTCAGAATGCGCGACCTGAGATGGCTGGCTCGTCGGTTATACCCACGACGATTACGCAACCAAATGATCATGATGGCCATCCTGATGGTCATCATTCCGACGATATCTATAGGTTATATCGTAGAAACTGAAGGCCGTTCAGCAGTCTTATCTGAAAAAGAGAAAAAACTGTCATCGGTGATAACCCTGCTAAACGATGCGCTGGGCGACCGCTTTAGTCACTACCCAAATTTGCCGCGTGAAGCACGCATTCGCGCGCTTAATCAAGAGTTGGCCCCCATCACCGAGCGCATTACGCAAGCGTTTCCCGGCATTGGCGCCGGGTATTATCACAAAGCGCTGGATGCCATTATCACCTACGCTCCCTCCGCGCTTTACCAAGGCAACGTAGGTATCACCATCACCGAGGATCATCCCGGGCGCGAAGTGATGAGTAGCAACGCGCCTGTGGTCTATTCCGGGCGACAGGTTCGCGGCGACATACTCAACTCGATGATCCCAATAGCGCGCCAGGGAGAGGTTATTGGGTATATCTGGGCCAATGAGCTCACCGAAGATATCCGCCAGCAGGCCTGGAGAATGGACGTCAGGATTATTGCCGTACTGGTTGCCGGGCTCATCTGTAGTCTGCTGCTCATCGTGCACTTCTCACGCCGACTCAGTGCGAATATCGACATCATCACCGATGGGCTTTCCACGCTGGCACAAAAAACCCCTACCCGATTGCCTGAACTCCCCGGCGAGTTAGGACAAATCAGCCGTAGCGTCAATGCGCTGGCACAAACGCTACGGGAAACCAAAACCCTTAACGATCTGATCATTGAAAATGCCGCAGATGGCGTGATCGCCATCGACAGGCAAGGCGACGTTACCACCATGAACCCGGCGGCAGAACAGATAACGGGCTACACGCTGCATGAGCTGGTCGGACAGCCCTATGCGACGCTCTTTGCCAATACGCAGTTTTATAGCCCGGTACTGGACACCCTGGAGCACGGTACTGAACATGTGGCCCAGGAGATTAGCTTTCCAGGACGAGAACGCACCATTGAGATCAGTGTAACCACCAGTCGGATCCATAACGCACACGGCGAGCTGATTGGCGCGCTGGTTATTTTCTCCGATTTAACCGCCCGTAAAGAGACCCAGCGTCGGCTGGCGCAAACCGAAAGGCTTGCCACCCTGGGTGAGCTGATGGCCGGCGTCGCGCATGAAGTGCGAAACCCGCTGACCGCAATTCGTGGGTACGTCCAGATCATCCGCCAGCAAACCTCGCTGCCGGAACATCAGGAATATTTATCTGTTGTGCTGAATGAAATTGATTCCATCAATAAAGTTATTCAACAACTGTTAGATTTCTCTCGCCCACGACAAAGCCAGTGGCAACAGATTCGGCTCAATGCACTCATTGAAGAGACGCTAATCCTAGTGCAAACCGCTGGCCTGCAGGCACGGATCGCCTTTACAACGGAATTAGATCCCAGCCTGCCGCCGATCGTCGCCGATCGCGAGCTTCTCAAACAGGTGATCCTCAATATTTTAATCAATGCGGTACAGGCGATCGCTGCGCGAGGCGAAATTCGCATCCGTACCTGGCAATACTCGGCCTCGCAACAGGCCGTGATGATTGAAGATAATGGCAACGGTATCGATCTCGCCATACAGAAGAAAATATTCGATCCCTTTTTTACGACAAAAGCATCAGGCACCGGTCTTGGACTGGCGCTGAGCCAGCGCATCATCAACGCGCATCAGGGGGATATCCACGTAACCAGCCAGCCTGGCTGCGGGGCGATATTCACTCTGATTTTACCTCTTAACCCGCAGGGAAATCCGTCAGAATGAAAACGACCTATCGTATTCTCATCGTTGATGATGAAGAAAATGTTCGCCGTATGCTTGCCACCGCATTTTCCCTGCAAGGGCATGAGACACATTGCGCCAGCGACGGGAAAGCCGCGCTGAGCCTGTTTAGCGAAACGCAGCCAGACGTGGTGCTGATGGACATTCGCATGCCGGAGATGGACGGTATCGACGCGCTGAAAGTTATGCGCACGCAGCAACCACGGATCCCCGTCATTCTGATGACCGCTTACGCTGAAGTAGAAACCGCAGTAGAAGCTTTACGTAGCGGCGCATTCGACTACGTGATTAAGCCCTTTGATCTCGACGAGCTAAGCATGGTGATTCAACGCGCATTGCAACTGCAGGAGATGAAACAGGAAATCCGCAATCTGCATAAAGCGTTGACCACCAGTTGGCAGTGGGGACATATTCTGACCACCAGCCCGCGTATGATGGATATCTGTAAAGACACGGCGAAAATCGCCCTCTCCCAGGCAAACGTGTTGATTAGCGGTGAAAGCGGCACAGGAAAAGAGCTGATCGCCCGCGCCATTCACTACAACAGCAAACGCGCCAATGGCCCTTTTATCAAAATTAACTGCGCGGCCCTGCCGGAGTCGTTGTTGGAAAGCGAGCTATTTGGTCACGAAAAAGGCGCGTTTACCGGGGCACAGACATTACGCCAGGGATTGTTCGAACGCGCTCATCAGGGAACTTTATTGCTTGATGAAATTGGCGAGATGCCGCTGGGGCTGCAGGCCAAGCTGCTGCGCATTTTGCAGGAGAGGGAGTTTGAACGCATCGGCGGGCACCAGACCATTCGCGTTGACATTCGAATCGTCGCCGCCACCAACCGCTGTCTGCAAACGATGGTGAAGGAAGGAACGTTTCGCGAAGACCTGTTTTACCGGCTCAACGTTATCCATCTGACTTTGCCGCCCTTACGCGAGCGTCGTGAAGATATTGCCTTATTAGCAAACCACTTTTTACAAAAATTCAGCTCTGAAAATCAGCGGGATATTATCGAGATCGACCCGACGGCGATGTCGATCCTCACCGCCTGGCCCTGGCCCGGTAACATTCGCGAACTGTCAAACGTCATCGAACGTGCAGTCGTTATGAATACCGGTGCGGTGATCTTTGCCGACGATCTCCCCGACCCGTTGCGCAACCCGGTTAGCGCCACAACAGAAACAAAACCGACTTACTCCGGGGAACGCAATCTGAAAGAAGAGATTAAGCGTGAGGAAAAACGAATTATCCTCGAAGTCCTCGACAATCAGGACGGCAATCGCACCCGCACGGCGCTGATGCTGGGAATTAGCCGTCGCGCTTTAATGTATAAATTACAAGAGTACGGCATCGACCCATCGGGTTCCTGATACGCAAATTTGCTATGCAGAATTTTGCACACTGCGCAAAATTCTGCATAACCCCTCGTGGTCTCCTTTCACCAAGGCCACAAAAATAAACCAATAAATTCAATCAACTAAACATTAATACGTTTCTTTAGTCATTCTGGCACCCTGCTTGCAATTCCCTGAGCGTACCCAAAATGGAGTATGCAAAAAGGGAAACATAATGAAAACAAAACTGATTACCTTACAAGACGCTGCGGGCTTCTTTCGTGACGGCATGACCATCATGGTCGGTGGTTTTATGGGCGTTGGCACACCACCTCGTCTGGTTGAAGCCCTGCTGGAGTCCGGCGTCAGGGATCTGACGCTAATTGCTAACGATACCGCCTTTGTCGATACCGGTATCGGCCCCCTGATCGTCAATGGGCGGGTGAGCAAAGTGATTGCCTCGCACATTGGTACAAACCCGGAAACCGGTCGTCGCATGATTGCCGGCGAGATGGATGTACAGCTGGTTCCGCAAGGTACCCTGATCGAGCAGATTCGCTGCGGCGGCGCGGGTCTTGGCGGCTTTCTGACCCCCACTGGCGTTGGCACCATCGTGGAAGAAGGCAAGCAAACCATGACGCTTGAGGGTAAAACCTGGCTGCTTGAACGCCCATTACGCGCCGATTTAGCGCTTATTCGCGCCCACCGCTCTGACATGCTTGGCAACCTCACCTACCAGCTCAGCGCCCGTAACTTTAACCCTCTGATTGCCCTCGCCGCTGATATCACGCTGGTCGAACCGGACGAAATGGTTGAAACAGGGGAGCTGCAGCCTGACCAGATTGTGACCCCCGCCGCCGTTATCGACCATATCGTCATTCCACAGGAGAGCTAATCATGGATGCTAAACAACGTATTGCGCGCCGGGTGGCGCAAGAACTTCGCGATGGCGATATCGTCAACTTAGGTATCGGCCTGCCAACGATGGTAGCTAACTACTTACCTGCTGATATTCACATTACGCTGCAATCTGAGAACGGTTTTCTGGGACTGGGCCCAGTCACCACCGCCCATCCTGACCTGGTGAACGCGGGCGGCCAACCGTGCGGTATTTTGCCGGGCGCGGCGATGTTTGATAGCGCCATGTCGTTCGCGTTGATTCGCGGCGGTCATGTTGATGCCTGTGTGCTTGGCGGGTTGCAGGTCGATGAGCAGGCAAACCTTGCCAACTGGGTGGTTCCCGGCAAGATGGTGCCCGGCATGGGTGGCGCAATGGATCTGGTGACCGGTGCGCGTAAAGTCATTATCGCCATGGAGCATTGCGCAAAAGACGGCTCCGCAAAAATCCTGCGTCAATGCACCATGCCGCTCACTGCACAGCATGCTGTGCATATGCTGGTCACCGAGCTGGCTGTATTCCGCTTTATAGATGGCAAGATGTGGCTGACTGAAATCATCGAAGGATGCGACATCGCCACGCTATGTGAAAAAACCGAAGCACAGTTTGAAATTGCCGACGATCTGCGCATCCTGCGAGGTGACGCATGATTGGCCGCATCGCTCGCTTTATGACACGGGTAGTCAGCCGCTGGCTGCCCGACCCACTGATTTTCGCCATGTTATTAACGTTGCTGACCTTTGGCATCGCGCTGTGGTTAACGCCGCAGACCCCCATCAGCATGGTGAAATTCTGGGGTGACGGTTTCTGGAACCTGCTGGCGTTTGGTATGCAGATGGCGCTGATCATCGTAACCGGCCATGCGTTAGCCAGTTCCGGGCCGGTGAAAAGCCTGCTGCGTACGGCGGCATCCGCCGCCAAAACCCCCGCTCAGGGCGTCATGCTGGTGACTTTTTTTGGTTCAGTTGCCTGCGTTATTAACTGGGGATTTGGTCTGGTGGTCGGGGCGATGTTCGCCCGCGAAGTTGCTCGTCGGGTACCGGGTTCCGATTATCCGTTACTGATTGCCTGCGCCTATATCGGGTTCCTGACCTGGGGCGGCGGCTTCTCCGGCTCAATGCCTTTGCTGGCGGCAACGCCTGGCAACCCGGTCGAGCACGTAGCGGGCCTCATTCCTGTCGCGGATACCCTGTTCACCGGCTTCAATATTTTCATCACGCTCGGCCTGATTGTGGTGATGCCGTTTATCACCCGGATGATGACGCCAAAACCTTCAGATGTGGTGAGCATCGATCCGAAACTGTTACTGGAAGAAGCTGATTTTCAGAAGAAACTGCCACCAGATGCGCCGCCATCTGAAAAACTGGAAGAGAGCCGCATTCTGGCGCTGATCATCGGTGCATTAGGGATTGCCTATCTGGGTATCTACTTTGCCGAGAAAGGTTTCAACATCACCATCAATACCGTCAACCTAATGTTTATGATTGCCGGTCTGCTGCTGCACAAAACGCCGATGGCCTATATGCGTGCCGTCAGTGCTGCGGCACGCAGCACCGCCGGGATTCTGGTGCAATTCCCCTTCTATGCCGGCATTCAGTTGATGATGGAGCACTCCGGCCTCGGTGGGCTCATTACTGAATTTTTCATCAACGTTGCCAACAAAGATACCTTCCCACTGATGACTTTCTTCAGTTCAGCCCTGATTAACTTTGCCGTGCCATCCGGCGGTGGCCATTGGGTTATTCAGGGACCGTTCGTCATGCCTGCCGCTCAGGCGCTGGGTGCCGATCTTGGCAAATCAGTCATGGCCATCGCCTACGGTGAGCAGTGGATGAATATGGCACAACCGTTCTGGGCGCTACCCGCGCTGGCCATCGCCGGTCTCGGAGTACGCGACATTATGGGGTACTGCATCACTGCCCTGCTCTTCTCCGGCGTCATTTTTGTTATTGGATTGACCTTGTTCTGACGGCAACAACTTAATTAAAGGAACTGAAAAATGAAAAACTGTGTCATCGTCAGCGCGGCACGTACCGCAATCGGCAGTTTTAACGGCGCACTGGCAACTACGGGTGCCGTCGAGCTTGGATCAACCGTCATTAGAGCCGCTCTTGAACGCGCGCACCTTGACCCACAGCGCGTGGACGAGGTGATTATGGGCAACGTGCTGCAGTCAGGACTCGGGCAAAACCCAGCGCGTCAGGCATTATTAAAAAGCGGCCTGTCCGACACCGTTTGCGGCTTTACCGTCAACAAAGTGTGCGGCTCTGGCCTGAAAAGCGTGGCGCTTGCCGCCCTCGCTATCAAGGCCGGACAAGCCCAGGCGATCGTCGCGGGAGGGATGGAAAACATGAGCCTGGCCCCCTACCTGTTAGACGCAAAAGCCCGCTGGGGCTATCGCCTCGGTGACGGGCAATTGTCCGACGTGATTCTGCGCGACGGCCTGATCTGCGCCGAGCATGGTTACCACATGGGGATCACTGCAGAAAATGTTGCCAAAGAGTATGGCATCAGCCGCGAAATGCAGGATGAACTGGCTCTGCAGTCGCAGCGTAAAGCCGTTGCCGCAATCGAGTCTGGCGCATTTGAGGCTGAAATCGTGCCCGTCAGCGTGTCATCACGGAAAAAAACCATCATCTTTGAGCGTGACGAATTCCCCAAAGCTGACTCGACGGCCGAAGGCCTCGCCGCATTGCGTCCAGCCTTTGATAAAGCAGGAACCGTCACCGCAGGTAACGCCTCGGGGATCAACGACGGTGCAGCGGCATTAGTGATAATGGAAGAGTCCTCAGCACTGGAGGCTGGGCTGAAGCCACTCGCGCGAATCAAAGCCTGGGCCAGTGGCGGCGTAGCTCCGGCTATGATGGGGATGGGGCCGGTTCCCGCCACGCTGAAGGCACTGCAACTGAGCGGCTTACAGCTTTCTGATATCGATCTGATCGAAGCTAACGAGGCATTTGCTGCTCAGTTTCTTGCCGTTGGTAAAACGCTGGGGTTTGATCCGCAAAAGGTTAACGTCAACGGTGGGGCAATTGCGCTGGGACACCCTATCGGCGCCAGCGGCGCACGAATACTGGTGACGCTGCTGCATGCGCTACAGGCACGGGATCAAACGCTTGGACTGGCCACGCTGTGCATCGGCGGCGGTCAGGGCATTGCGATGATAGTGGAGCGAATGAATTAAAAAAAAGGGCCGGATATTTCCGGCCCTTTTTATCACGTCTTAATTACTCTTCAGCGTCGTCCGCTGCATCGTCATCGCTTTCCGCTTCAGGTGCGATATCCTCGTCCCCTTCAGCAGCGCTACCGTCGATGGAGTCGAGCTCTTCATCATCAACCGGTTCAGCAACGCGTTGCAGACCCACAACGTTTTCATCTTCCGCAGTACGGATGAGGATAACGCCCTGGGTGTTACGTCCTACCACGCTGATTTCCGACACGCGAGTACGCACCAGCGTACCTGCATCGGTGATCATCATGATCTGGTCGGTATCTTCAACCTGCACTGCGCCGACAACGGAACCGTTGCGCTCGGTGACTTTGATGGAGATAACGCCCTGGGTCGCACGAGACTTGGTCGGATACTCTTCCGCCGCCGTACGCTTACCGTAGCCGTTCTGGGTAACGGTCAGGATAGCACCTTCACCGCGCGGAACGATCAGCGATACCACGCTGTCGCTTTCCGCCAGTTTGATACCGCGTACGCCGGTCGCGGTACGTCCCATCGGACGAACAGCCCCTTCTTTGAAGCGCACCACTTTACCGGCAGCAGAGAACAGCATAACTTCGTCACTACCAGACGTCAGGTCAACGCCAATCAGCTCATCGCCTTCGTTCAGGTTAACCGCAATGATACCGGCTGAACGCGGACGGCTGAACTCGGTCAGCGCTGTTTTCTTCACGGTACCGCTGGCGGTTGCCATGAAGACGTTGACGCCTTCTTCGTACTCACGTACTGGCAGAATTGCGGTGATACGTTCGTTAGCTTCCAGTGGCAGCAGGTTGACGATAGGACGTCCACGCGCACCACGGCTTGCTTCCGGCAACTGATAAACCTTCATCCAGTACAAACGACCGCGGCTGGAGAAGCAGAGGATCGTGTCATGGGTGTTGGCCACCAGCAGGCGGTCGATAAAGTCTTCTTCTTTAATTCGTGCTGCAGATTTGCCTTTACCGCCACGACGCTGCGCTTCGTAATCGGTTAACGGCTGATATTTCACGTAGCCTTGATGAGACAAGGTCACGACAACATCTTCCTGGCTAATCAGATCTTCGATGTTGATGTCAGCGCTGTTCGCGGTGATTTCGGTCCGACGTGCGTCGCCGAACTGTTCACGAATCAGCTCCATCTCTTCACGGATGACTTCCATCAGACGATCGGCGCTGCCCAGAATGTGCAGCAGTTCAGCGATCTGCTCCAGCAGCTCTTTGTATTCGTCGAGCAGTTTTTCGTGCTCAAGGCCGGTCAGTTTCTGCAAACGCAGATCCAGAATGGCCTGGGCCTGCTGTTCAGTCAGGTAGTACTGACCGTCACGCACGCCAAATTCCGGCTCCAGCCATTCAGGACGCGCGGCATCATCGCCGGCACGTTCCAACATGGCAGAAACGTTACCCAGCTCCCACGAACGCGCGACCAGCGCTGCTTTCGCTTCTGCCGGGGTCGGCGCACGGCGGATCAGTTCGATGATCGGATCGATGTTCGCCAGCGCAATCGCCAGTGCTTCAAGGATGTGCGCACGATCGCGGGCTTTACGCAGTTCAAAGATAGTACGGCGGGTTACGACTTCACGGCGGTGACGTACAAACGCAGCAATAATATCTTTCAGGTTCATGATTTTCGGCTGTCCATGGTGCAACGCAACCATGTTGATACCGAAAGAAACCTGCAGTTGGGTCTGGGAGTAGAGGTTGTTCAGAACCACTTCCCCGACTGCGTCGCGTTTCACTTCAATCACGATGCGCATACCGTCTTTGTCAGACTCGTCACGCAGCGCGCTGATACCTTCAACGCGTTTGTCTTTTACCAGCTCGGCGATTTTCTCGATCAGGCGCGCTTTGTTCACCTGATACGGAATTTCATGGACGATGATGGTTTCACGGCCAGTTTTGGCATCCGCTTCGACTTCCGCGCGTGCGCGGATGTACACTTTGCCACGGCCGGTACGGTAGGCTTCTTCAATACCACGACGACCGTTGATGATCGCGGCGGTCGGGAAGTCCGGACCCGGAATATGTTCCATCAGCCCTTCAATGCTGATGTCTTCATCGTCAATGTATGCCAGGCAGCCGTTGATCACTTCCGTCAGGTTGTGCGGCGGAATGTTGGTCGCCATACCTACCGCGATACCGGACGAGCCGTTCACCAGCAGGTTAGGAATTTTGGTTGGCATGACGTCAGGAATTTGTTCGGTGCCGTCGTAGTTATCGACGAAATCCACCGTTTCTTTTTCCAGGTCAGCCATCAGCTCATGGGCGATTTTCGACATACGGATTTCCGTATAACGCATCGCCGCTGCGGAGTCGCCATCGACAGAACCAAAGTTACCCTGACCATCTACCAGCATGTAACGCAAGGAGAATGGCTGCGCCATACGAACAATGGTGTCGTAAACGGCGGTATCACCATGAGGGTGGTATTTACCGATTACGTCACCAACGACACGGGCAGATTTTTTATAGGCTTTATTCCAGTCGTTGCCCAATACGTTCATGGCGTAAAGTACGCGACGGTGAACCGGCTTCAGGCCATCTCGGACGTCCGGCAGCGCACGGCCAACAATGACCGACATCGCATAATCCAGATAGGAGCTCTTCAGCTCTTCCTCAATGTTGACCGGTGTAATTTCTCTCGCAAGGTCGCTCATCTAACCGCTATCCCTCTACTGTATCCCGGATTCAAAGGTCGCAAATTATAACACATCCGTGCAGATTCAGGTAAATGGATTCCCCCTGACAGAGGCTTTATTCATCCCGTCAGGCTGATATACTCATTTGCATCGCAAATTTAGGAGTAGAAGCCCCAATGAATGCCGAAAAACCTCCGGTAACTCACAACGTTGATCAGGAAGAAATTGCCAAGTTTGAAGCAGTCGCGTCACGCTGGTGGGATCTTGAGGGTGAATTTAAGCCACTGCACCGTATTAACCCGCTGCGCCTGGGCTACATCACGGAGCGCTCAGGCGGCCTGTTTGGTAAAAAGGTACTCGACGTCGGCTGCGGCGGCGGCATTTTGGCGGAAAGCATGGCGCGCGAGGGCGCAACCGTCACCGGGCTGGACATGGGCTTTGAACCGTTACAGGTAGCAAAACTACATGCGCTGGAGAGTGGTATCCAGGTGGAATACGTTCAAGAAACGGTTGAAGAACATGCGGAAAAACATGCGCATCAGTATGACGTTGTGACCTGCATGGAAATGCTGGAGCACGTACCGGACCCGCAGTCGGTGGTCAGGGCCTGCGCCAGACTGGTCAAACCGGGCGGCGAAGTGTTTTTCTCTACGCTTAATCGCAACGGCAAATCCTGGCTAATGGCGGTGGTCGGCGCGGAATATATTTTGCGTATGGTGCCGAAAGGCACGCATGATGTGAAAAAATTCATTAAGCCGGCTGAACTGTTAGAGTGGGTTGACCAGACCGTACTGAAAGAGCGTCATATGACCGGCCTGCACTACAACCTGATCACCAACAGTTTTAAACTCGGCCCCGGCGTTGATGTGAACTATATGCTACACACTACCGCGCAAGCAGATTAACCTCCTCCACCCGGCCGGATAAGGCGTGCAACGCCGCAATCCGGCACAGTGCCTGATAGTGCGCAGCTTTCGGGCCTGCGCATCGCCTACCAATCCTGAGTAGGATCGTCAGGGCAATTTTTGCGCCAGGTCATAAGAACTTACCTTGCCTTAGATGAAGAAATCAGCACTCGATCAAATTTTCTATTTTTTTTCTCAATTATTGACATCCTCGCCAGGCCTTATAAGACGCGCACTTAGCGATTATTACCCTTTTGCAACCTCAATTTAACCTCAAAATCAACTCTTGTACTGAAAAGAATCCCTACTAGAATACTCACCATATAGCGTCTACTTTATCAAACAACCCCTACATATAGTATTTATCCACAGACTTAGTCACAACATGACTTTGTGGATAATATGGGGGATATTTTTTCTTTCACGGACAGGTAAAAAACCACATGAATCAGAGTCTGCTGGTGACAAAGCGTGATGGTAGTACAGAGCGCATCAATCTCGACAAAATCCACCGAGTTCTGGATTGGGCGGCAGAAGGACTGAATAACGTATCGATTTCTCAGGTCGAGTTGCGCTCCCACATTCAGTTTTATGACGGTATCAAGACATCCGATATCCATGAAACAATCATCAAAGCTGCCGCCGACCTGATCTCCCGCGAGGCACCGGATTATCAGTACCTGGCTGCTCGCCTGGCGATTTTCCATCTGCGCAAAAAAGCCTACGGCGAGTTTGAACCGCCGAAACTGTTCGACCATGTCGTGAAAATGGTTGAAATGGGCAAATACGACAATCATCTGCTGGAAGACTACACGGAAGAAGAGTTCAAGCAGATGGACTCGTTCATCGTACACGACCGAGATATGACCTTCTCCTACGCTGCGGTGAAGCAGTTAGAAGGTAAATACCTGGTACAAAACCGTGTTACCGGTGAGATTTATGAAAGCGCGCAGTTCCTCTACATTCTGGTAGCGGCCTGCCTGTTCTCTAACTATCCGCGTGAAACGCGTCTGCAATACGTAAAACGTTTCTACGACGCCGTTTCTACGTTTAAAATTTCGCTGCCGACGCCGATTATGTCCGGCGTGCGCACCCCTACCCGTCAGTTCAGCTCCTGCGTACTGATCGAGTGCGGCGACAGCCTGGACTCCATCAACGCCACCTCCAGCGCGATTGTGAAATACGTTTCCCAGCGCGCCGGCATCGGTATCAACGCCGGTCGCATCCGTGCGCTGGGTAGCCCGATCCGCGGCGGTGAAGCGTTCCACACCGGTTGTATTCCGTTCTACAAGCACTTCCAGACCGCGGTAAAATCCTGCTCCCAGGGCGGCGTACGCGGCGGTGCTGCAACGCTGTTCTACCCAATGTGGCACCTGGAAGTTGAAAGCCTGCTGGTCCTGAAAAACAACCGTGGCGTCGAAGGCAACCGCGTGCGTCACATGGACTACGGCGTACAGATCAACAAACTGATGTACACCCGTCTGCTGAAGGGCGGCGACATCACGCTGTTCAGCCCGTCCGACGTTCCAGGCCTGTATGATGCGTTCTTCGCTGACCAGGACGAATTCGAACGTCTGTACACCAAATATGAAAACGACGACAGTATCCGCAAGCAACGCGTGAAAGCCGTTGAGCTGTTCTCACTGATGATGCAGGAACGTGCCTCTACCGGGCGTATCTATATTCAGAACGTTGACCACTGCAACACCCATAGCCCGTTTGATCCAATTGTCGCTCCGGTGCGCCAGTCTAACCTGTGCCTGGAAATCGCCCTGCCGACCAAACCTCTGACCGACGTTAACGACGAAAACGGCGAAATTGCGCTGTGTACGCTGTCCGCATTTAACCTCGGTGCTATCAACAGCCTGGACGAGCTGGAAGAGCTGGCTGAATTGGCGGTGCGCGCGCTGGATGCGCTGCTCGATTATCAGGATTATCCAATTCCTGCCGCCAAACGCGGCGCAATGGGTCGCCGTACGCTGGGTATTGGCGTGATCAACTACGCCTACTGGCTGGCGAAAAACGGTAAGCGTTATTCTGACGGCAGCGCGAACAACCTGACTCACAAAACCTTTGAAGCCATTCAGTATTACCTGATGAAAGCCTCTAACGAGCTGGCGAAAGAGCAAGGTGCGTGCCCGTGGTTTAACGAAACGACCTACTCCAAAGGTATTCTGCCGATCGATACCTATAAAAAAGATCTCGATGCTATTGTCAACGAGCCGCTGCATCTGGACTGGGAACAACTGCGCGAATCCATCAAAACGCACGGTCTGCGTAACTCCACGCTGTCAGCCCTGATGCCATCGGAGACCTCTTCGCAGATCTCTAACGCCACCAACGGTATTGAACCACCGCGCGGCTATGTGAGCATCAAAGCGTCGAAAGACGGTATCCTGCGCCAGGTCGTGCCGGACTACGAACACCTGCACGACGCGTACGAACTGCTGTGGGAAATGCCGAACAACGATGGCTATTTGCAGCTGGTAGGTATCATGCAGAAATTTATCGATCAGTCGATTTCCGCCAACACCAACTATGATCCGTCGCGCTTCCCATCCGGAAAAGTACCGATGCAGCAGTTACTGAAAGACCTGCTCACCGCCTACAAATTTGGTGTGAAAACGCTGTATTATCAAAACACCCGTGACGGTGCGGAAGATTCTCAGGACGATCTGGTGCCGTCCATTCAGGACGATGGCTGCGAAAGCGGCGCATGTAAGATCTGATGAACGATGCCGGGTGGCACCAGGCTCACCCGGCCTACAGTAGCTTGGTTTGTAGGCCGGAAAGGGTGCTTGTAACGCCATCCGGCACTCATCCCACAAAGGATTCACATCAATGGCATACACCACTTTTTCACAGACGAAAAATAACCAACTTCTGGAACCGATGTTCTTCGGCCAGCCGGTGAACGTCGCCCGCTACGATCAGCAAAAATATGACATCTTCGAAAAACTGATCGAAAAGCAGCTCTCTTTCTTCTGGCGTCCGGAAGAAGTTGATGTTTCTCGCGATCGCATCGACTTCCAGGCGCTGCCGGAACATGAAAAGCATATCTTCATCAGCAACCTGAAATATCAGACGCTGCTGGACTCCATTCAGGGACGTAGCCCGAACGTGGCGCTGCTGCCGTTAATCTCGATCCCTGAGCTGGAAACCTGGGTGGAAACATGGGCGTTTTCAGAAACGATCCACTCCCGTTCCTACACCCACATCATTCGTAACATCGTGAACGATCCGGCGGTGGTGTTTGATGACATCGTCACCAACGAGCAGATCCAGAAACGCGCGGAAGGCATTTCCAGCTATTACGACGAATTGATTGAGATGACCAGCTACTGGCATTTGCTGGGCGAAGGCACGCATACCGTTAACGGTAAAACGGTTGTCGTAAGCCTGCGTGAACTGAAGAAGAAGCTGTATCTGTGCCTGATGAGCGTGAACGCGCTGGAAGCGATCCGCTTCTACGTCAGCTTCGCCTGCTCCTTCGCCTTCGCCGAACGTGAACTGATGGAAGGCAACGCGAAAATTATTCGCCTGATCGCCCGCGATGAAGCCCTGCATTTGACCGGGACCCAGCATATGCTGAATCTGCTGCGCAGCGGCGTGGACGATCCGGAAATGGCGGAAATCGCCGAAGAGTGTAAACAAGAATGCTACGACCTGTTCGTACAGGCCGCGCTGCAGGAAAAAGAGTGGGCGGATTATCTGTTCCGTGACGGCTCAATGATTGGCCTGAATAAAGACATTCTGTGCCAGTACGTTGAGTACATCACCAACATCCGTATGCAGGCTGTCGGACTCGACTTGCCGTTCCAGACCCGCTCTAACCCAATCCCATGGATCAACACCTGGCTGGTGTCTGATAACGTGCAGGTTGCGCCGCAGGAAGTGGAAGTCAGCTCTTACCTGGTCGGCCAGATCGATTCGGAAGTCGATACCGACGACCTGAGTAACTTCCAGCTCTGATGGGCCGCGTTACTCTGCGCATCTCTGGCACACAACTGCTGTGCCAGGATGAACACCCTTCCCTGCTTGCCGCGCTCGAATCGCACAATGTTGAAGTTGAATACCAGTGCCGCGCAGGTTATTGCGGCTCCTGCCGTACCCGTCTGGTAGCGGGACAGGTCGACTGGATTGCCGAACCTCTGGCCTTCATTCAGCCAGGTGAAATTTTGCCCTGCTGCTGTCGGGCAAAAGGCGATATTGAAATAGAGCTGTAACGCGTGGCGGGATAAAAATTAAGACTAAAAAAAGAGCCGCCGATGGACGGCAGCTCTTTATTTCTCCTGGAGGCAGGTATGGCCACGTTGACGGCAGACGGCCTTATCTAGCCGTTAATAACGTTTGATCCAACCAGGCCTGTGACCGGAGGTGCATCACAGACCTTGTGCCATTACTCTTTATTCAGGAATGTCACTGCTTTGTCGGGGAAGTCGGTGAACAGCCCGTCAACGCCCGCCTTGTTATACAGAATGTCATACAGCTGGTTTACGTCAGTGGTGTAATCCGGCAGTTGATCGGCACGAACGGTATAAGGATGCACCACCATCTTATTCTGATGCGCGTCCTGTACCATACCCGTTAACGAGATATTGCCTTTCTTCGACTTCTCATCAATCAGCATGTGATAGTCCGGCCCAATGCCGTCCGCATACTGCGCAACCTGCTTCATGGCACCCGGTTTAAACATCCAGTCGTAGTTGTAATTAACCCAACTACCGTCCGGCTTTTTCTCCTGAGTTTCATTCCAGTCAGTGTACGCAATCAACTGTACCAGATTGAGATCCATCCCCATCTTCGGTTCCAGTTCATTCTTAATGCGCTTTAACTCTGCGACATCAAAACACTGTAGATAAACCTTGTCGTTCTTGTCGGTGTACCCGTACTTTTTCAGCACTTCCAGCGTCTTAGCCGCAATGTCCTTCCCTTCCTGATGATGGAACCACGGCGCTTTCATTTCCGGGTAAATGCCAATGTTTTTACCGGTTGAATGATTTAATCCCTGAACAAACTCAATCTCTTCTTCGAAAGTGTGCACACGGAAATCAGATTTACCCATCGGGAAACGCCCTGGGTAGGTCTGGACCTTTTTGCCATTTTCGATATCAAAGCCTTCGGTAAATTTCAGCGATTTAATCTCATCCAGCGTAAAGTCGATAGCGTAGTAGCGCCCATCTTTACGCGCACGATCCGGGAAACGCTCGGCAACATCGGTGACGCGGTCAAGGTAGTGGTCATGCAGGACAACCAGATGGTCGTCCTTGGTCATCACCAAATCCTGTTCCAGGTAATCAGCCCCCTGAGCATAAGCCATCGCTTTTGCTGGCAGCGTATGCTCCGGTAGATAACCGCTGGCGCCACGGTGCGCAATCACGATTTTTTCTGCGGCAACCGCCGCGCTGCTCATCACCATACCTGTCAGCATTAGCGCCACGCTGAGACTTTTCAATGTGGTTTTCATCTATTAGCCCCCGTTACGCTTCAGTGCGATCTCTTCGTGATGGCGTTTTTCGCCAATCATGACGACCACCAGCAGAATAACCGCCAGCACGCTACCGCCAATCATCACCATAAAGCCGCCGTCCCAACCGAAGAAGTCAACGGTATAGCCAACAATGGCGCTCGCCGCTACGGAACCGCCGAGATAACCGAACAGACCGGTAAAGCCAGCCGCCGTACCCGCCGCTTTTTTCGGTGCCAGTTCCAGCGCATGCAGACCAATCAACATTACCGGACCGTAGATCAGGAAGCCGATGATAATCATACAAGCCATATCCACGTTCGGGTTGCCTGCCGGGTTCATCCAGTAGACGATAGTCGCGATAGTCACCAGCGTCATAAAGAACACGCCGGTCGCACCACGGTTGCCACGGAAGACTTTATCCGACATCCAGCCGCACAGCAGCGTGCCCGGAATACCCGCATATTCATACAGGAAGTAGGCCCAGGATGATTTATCCAGCGCGAAATGTTTCACTTCTTTCAGATAGGTCGGGGACCAGTCCAGGATGCCATAGCGCAGCAGATAAACAAACACGTTGGCGATAGCGATGTACCACAACAATTTGTTCGGCAGTACGTATTGCATGAAGATCTGCTTCGCAGTCAGCTCTTCTTCCGCTTTCTCGTTGTAATCGTCCGGATAGTCGTTCTTGTACTCTTCGATAGGCGGCAGGCCACAAGACTGCGGCGTATCACGCATCAGAGCAAAAGCAAACAGCGCGACGACGATCGCACCGAAAGCAGGCATATACAGCGCCGCTTTCCAGTCATTGAACCAGGCCATACCCAGCAGGAACAACAGAGGAGGCAGACCACCGCCCACGTTGTGCGCACAGTTCCAGACGGAAACAATGCCCCCACGCTCTTTCTGCGACCACCAGTGCACCATGGTACGACCACACGGCGGCCACCCCATTCCCTGGAACCATCCGCAGAGGAACAGCAGCACAAACATAACCGCAATGCTCGAAGTCGCCCACGGCACAAAGCCCATGAACAACATGACAGCGGCGGCCAGAATCAGACCCGCTGGCAGGAAAACGCGCGGATTCGAGCGATCCGAAACGGACCCCATGATGAATTTCGAAAATCCGTAAGCAATGGAGATACCGGATAACGCAAAACCCAGATCGCCACGCGAGAAACCTTGCTCAACCAGATACGGCATCGCAAGGGCAAAGTTCTTACGTACCAGATAGTACGCGGCATAGCCAAAGAAAATCCCCAGAAAGATCTGCCAACGTAATCGACGATATGTCGGGTCGATCTCCGCTGCAGGCAAACGCGCCGTGTGTGACGCTGGTTTAAAAATGCTCAACATAGTGTAGCCTCCGTGGCCGTCTTTCATTCGAAGTAAACACTGCAGTTCGTCATTACTACCCTACCGCTCCCAGTGTGGCCGCGATGTTAAGGAAAGATACATAACAAAAATGTGAAACGCTGCACATATTGTTACAGATTTATGACAAATGTTCATAAAGGCGCACGAAATCACGTTTCATTTTCGAATAATGAGCGATTATGCGCGAAATCAAACAATCCATGTTTTTTATGTGGCTAAATGATAAAAAACGAACTGTGAGGAAAAACAATGAAAATTCGCGACTCGCAAACAAGTGACGTGATTATCATTGGTGGAGGAGCAACAGGTGCAGGGATCGCACGCGATTGTGCGCTGCGCGGGTTGCGCGTCATCTTAGTGGAACGCCACGATATCGCCACAGGGGCGACCGGACGTAACCACGGTCTGCTGCACAGCGGTGCACGCTACGCCGTCACCGACGCTGAATCTGCCCGAGAGTGCATCAGCGAAAACCAAATTCTCAAACGTATCGCCCGTCATTGCGTTGAGCCGACGGACGGTCTGTTTATTACCCTGCCGGAAGATGAACTCTCCTTCCAGGCAACCTTTATTCGCGCCTGTGAAGAGGCCGGTATTCGCGCAGAAGCAATTGACCCTAAGCAGGCGCGCATTATCGAACCTTCCGTCAACCCACAGCTGATTGGCGCGGTAAAAGTGCCGGACGGCACGGTTGATCCTTTCCGCTTAACCGCCGCCAACATGCTGGATGCGCGTGAGCATAGCGCAGTAATCTTAACGGCGCATGAAGTGACGGGACTGATTCGTGAAGGGGCAACGGTTTGCGGCGTGAACGTACGCAATCATCTGACGGGTGAGATGCAGTCTCTGCATGCGCCGGTAGTCGTCAACGCCGCCGGGATCTGGGGCCAGCGCATTGCGGAATATGCCGATCTGAGCATCCGTATGTTCCCGGCCAAAGGTTCGCTGCTGATTATGGATCACCGCATTAACCAGCATGTCATCAACCGCTGTCGTAAGCCGTCTGACGCCGATATCCTGGTGCCCGGTGATACCATTTCGCTGATTGGTACCACCTCACAGCACATTGATTACGATGATATCGACAGCAACCGCGTCACCGCAGAAGAGGTCGATATACTGCTGCGTGAAGGCGAGAAACTGGCGCCGATTATGGCGAAAACGCGCATTTTACGCGCCTACTCCGGCGTGCGTCCTCTGGTAGCCAGCGACGACGATCCAAGTGGCCGTAACGTCAGCCGTGGGATTGTACTGTTCGATCATGCCCAGCGTGACGGACTGGACGGGTTTATCACCATTACTGGCGGCAAATTGATGACCTACCGCCTGATGGCAGAGTGGGCCACCGATGCCGTTTGCCGTAAGCTGGGCAATACCCAACCTTGCACAACGGCAGACACGGCGCTGCCTGGCTCACAAGAATCGACCGAGCATACGCTCAAACGCGTGATCTCGTTGCCCGCGCCACTGCGCGGTTCAGCGGTCTACCGTCACGGCGATCGCACCCCAGCGTGGCTTAGCGAAGGTCGTCAGCACCGCAGCCTGGTGTGTGAATGCGAAGCGGTCACTGCAGGTGAAGTGCAGTACGCCGTCGAGAATTTGACCGTCAACAGCCTGCTGGATTTGCGTCGCCGTACCCGTGTTGGAATGGGGACCTGCCAGGGCGAATTGTGTGCCTGCCGCGCCGCAGGTTTGCTGCAACGTTTTAATGTCACCACCGCCGCGCAATCTATCACCCAGCTTTCCGATTTTCTCAATGAACGCTGGAAAGGCGTGCAGCCTATCGCCTGGGGAGATGCGCTGCGCGAAAGCGAATTCACACGCTGGGTTTATCAGGGATTGTGCGGTCTGGAAAAGGAGCACCAGGATGAAATTTGATACCGTCATTATCGGCGGCGGCCTGGCCGGACTACTGTGCGGCCTGCAACTGCAAAAAAGCGGTTTACGCTGCACGATTGTCACTCGCGGCCAAAGCGCCCTACATTTCTCCTCCGGCTCACTGGATTTGCTCAGCAACTTACCCGATGGCCAACCGGTGACGGATATAGAAGCAGGCCTGAATGCGCTGCGCACTCAGGCACCCGCGCACCCGTACAGCACCATCGGAACGCACAACGTCCTGGAGCTGGCCCAGCAGGCGCAAAATCTTCTCGAAGAATGCGGAACGCATTTGCAAGGCAAGGTACATCAGTCACATCAACGCATCACCCCGCTGGGAACGCTGCGCTCAACCTGGTTAAGTTCCCCGGAAGTTCCGGTCTGGCCGCTGTCCGCGCAGCGTATCTGCGTTGTAGGTATTAGCGGTTTACTGGATTTTCAGGCACATCTCGCCGCGGCGTCGCTGCGTCAACACAATCTCAGCGTCGAGACGGCAGAAATCGATCTGCCTGAGCTGGATGTCCTGCGTGATAACCCGACCGAGTTTCGCGCCGTCAATATTGCGCGCCTGCTGGATAACGAAGATAAATGGTCGCTGCTCTATGACGCTTTACTGCCAGTAGCAAAAACCTGCGACATGATAATTATGCCGGCCTGCTTCGGTCTGGCGGATGAACAGCTCTGGCAATGGCTTAACGAGCGTCTCCCCTGCTCGCTGACGCTGTTACCGACCCTACCGCCTTCGGTACTGGGTATGCGTTTGCATAACAAATTGCAGCGCCAGTTTGTGCGCCAGGGCGGCGTCTGGATGCCGGGTGATGAAGTGAAGAAAATCACCTGTCAGGATGGCGTAGTCAGCGAAATCTGGACCCGTAATCATGCCGATATTCCTTTGCGGCCACGTTTCGCCGTGCTCGCCAGCGGCAGCTTCTTCAGCAGCGGGCTGGTCGCCACGCGTGAGGCCATCTACGAACCTATCCTGGGGCTAGATGTACAGCAAACCGCCACGCGCGCCGAGTGGTATGAGCGTGACGTCTTCGACCCACAACCGTGGCAGCAGTTTGGCGTTACGACCGATGCCGGGCTGCGCCCGTCGCTGGTGGGACAAACGATAGAGAACATTTATGCCATCGGTTCCGTTCTCGGCGGATTCGACCCTATCGCCCAGGGTTGCGGAGGCGGCGTGTGCGCTGTTAGCGCCTTACACGCCGCACATCATATTGCGAAACGTGCAGGAGGCCAGCAATGAGCGACACACGTTTTGAAAGTTGTATCAAATGCACGGTGTGCACCACGGCCTGCCCGGTAAGTCGCGTCAATCCGAACTACCCTGGTCCTAAACAGGCCGGACCGGACGGTGAGCGTCTGCGCCTGAAAGATGGCGCGTTATATGACGATGCGCTGAAATACTGCATCAACTGTAAGCGCTGCGAAGTGGCCTGTCCGTCAGATGTGAAGATTGGCGATATCATTCAACGCGCGCGCGCCAAATACGACACTACGCGTCCGTCGCTGCGTAACTTCGTCTTAAGCCATACCGATTTGATGGGTAGCGTATCCACACCGTTCGCCCCGATAGTGAATACCGCCACCTCACTCAAACCGGTGCGTCAGTTGCTGGATTACGCGCTAAAAATCGACCATCGCCGTACGCTGCCGAAGTACTCTTTCGGCACCTTCCGCCGCTGGTATCGCAGCGTTGCCGCACAGCAAGCGCAATATCAGGATCAGGTTGCCTTTTTCCACGGCTGTTTTGTGAATTACAACCATCCGCAGCTCGGCAAAGACCTGATCAAAGTGTTGAATGCGATGGGAACCGGGGTGCAACTGCTGAGCAAAGAGAAATGCTGCGGCGTACCGCTGATTGCCAACGGTTTTACCGATAAAGCGCGTAAGCAGGCGGTGAGCAACGTGGCCTCGCTCAGAGAAGCAATTGACGGCAAAGGCATTCCGGTGATCGCCACCTCATCAACCTGCACCTTTGCGCTGCGTGATGAATATCCGGAAGTGCTGGACGTCGACAACTCAGGTCTACGCGAACACATTGAACTGGCAACCCGCTGGCTGTGGCGCAAGCTGGATGAAGGCAAAACGCTGCCGCTGAAAACGCTGCCGCTGAAAGTGGTCTACCACACGCCATGCCACATGGAGAAAATGGGCTGGACGCTCTACACGCTGGAACTGCTACGACAAATTCCAGGGCTGGAGCTAACGGTGCTGGACTCGCAATGTTGCGGGATTGCCGGGACATACGGCTTTAAAAAGGAAAACTACCCGACATCGCAGTCCATTGGCGCACCGCTGTTCCGCCAGATTGAAGACAGCGGCGCTGATATCGTCGTCACCGACTGCGAAACCTGTAAATGGCAGATTGAGATGTCGACAAGCAAACGTTGTGAACATCCCATCACCCTGCTTGCCAAAGCGTTAGGTTAATTCTGTTGCCCGGTGGCGTTGGCTACCGGGCATTTTGCGAATGCCGTTGCACATAACTGAATACGTTGCAACCGGACGTATTTATCTCTGACTCCTCCACGCAAAGAATCAATTCCACGAATGCAGCCCGCGTCATCCGTGGGTACCGTCACGCCATCTTCTTCCTCTGGTGACGGACTACCATGGCTAAATCAGCAACATCAACACCGCATGATGCGGTTTTTAAAAAGATAATTTCTTATCCTGAGATGGCTCGCGATTTTCTTGAAATTCATCTTCCCGTCGCATTACGCGAGATATGTGACCTGCAAACGCTGAAGCTGGAGCCTACCAGTTTTATCGAAAAGGATCTCCGTGCTTACTATTCCGACGTATTGTGGTCGTTAAAAACCCGCGAAGGTGAAGGCTACATCTACTGCGTTATCGAACATCAGAGTACAGCGGTACAACACATGGCATTTCGCCTGATGCGTTATGCCACTGCCGCCATGCAATATCACCTGGATGCCGGATACAGAACGCTACCTCTGGTTATCCCCATGCTTTTTTATCACGGGCAACAGAGCCCGTATCCGTGGTCGCTCAACTGGCTGGACGAATTTGATTACCCACAACTGGCGCGCAAGCTTTACTCAGAAGCATTTCCGCTAGTGGACATCACTGTGGTATCTGACGACGAGATTATGCAGCATCGGCGTATCGCTCTACTTGAACTGATGCAAAAACATATCCGCGATCGCGATTTGATGGGACTGGTGGACAGGCTGGTCGCGCTTTTAGTTACTCGTACCGTTAATGACAGCCAGTTGCAAACGCTGTTTAATTATCTGCTACAGCGCGGTGAGGCTTCTCATGTCAGCGAATTTATCCGTGAAATTGCCGGGCGTTCACCCCATAACAAGGAGAAATTGATGACGATCGCAGAGAAACTACGCCAGGAAGGCCATCACAATGGATTGCAGGAAGGCTGGCTAAAAGGAACACGAGAAGAAGCATTACGTATTGCCCGCATGATGCTGGAGCGAGGCATCGATCATGAGACAGTCCTGACCATTACCGGATTTTCTGCTGACGACGTGACAGAGCATCACCATTAGGAGCTATTTCAGGCCCGATGGCGCTACACCACCGGGCCCGATATTAATAACTGCTTTTCAACGTTTGCGTACTCTGGCCTGGCTTAAACATTGCCAGCCTGCGATCCAGCGCTTCGGTATAAAGCATGGTATCCACGCCTACCGCGACAAAATTTGCTCCCCATTGCAGACATTTCTGCGCCATTGCTGGGTCAACAGCGAGGAAACCGGCTGCTTTTCCGGCTGCGCGAATACGGCGAATGCTTTGCTCAATGATCCGCTGCACCTCCGGGTGTCCGGCATTATCCGGGTAGCCTAACGACGCAGAAAGATCCGCCGGACCAATAAAGACACCGTCAATACCGTCAACGTCCAAAATGGCATCCAGATTATCCAGTGCCGCTTTGCTTTCGACCTGTACCAGCAGGCAGAGTGATTCATTAGCCTGGGCCATATAATTGTCGATACGTCCCCAGCGCGCCGCCCGTGCCACGCTGGCGCCGACACCACGCTCACCGAGCGGTGGATAACGAGTCGCGGAAACCACCTGAAGCGCCTGCTCTGCGCTGTCGACCATCGGGACAAGCAGCGTCTGCGCGCCAATATCCAGCACCTGCTTGATCAACGCTTTACTGCCCTCCACCGGGCGAACCACAGGCTGGCTGGCATAAGGCGCAATCGCCTGCAACTGATGGTAAAGATCCTGCACCGTGTTCGGCGCGTGTTCTCCATCAATCAGCAGCCAGTCATAGCCCGACGTCGCGGCAATCTCCGCCATGTAAGAGGTGGTCGAACTAAGCCACAGGCCGACCTGGACTTCCCCTTTGCGTAATCCTTCTTTGAAGGGATTTGATAACAATGCGTTCATAACGATCCTTACAACGTAGATAAGATTAATGATGCGCAGCGCCTGCTTGTGAAACTGAACGGTTCACACTCAGCGTAAAGATGATTAGCGAGCCAATAATCGCGACGCCCGCGAGGACCAGCAGGCCCGCCGCATCGCTGGCAAACACCGTTTCGGCTTTGACGCGCAGAATGGGAGCAATAAAGCCGCCGACGGCACCAAACAGGTTGACGAAGCCGATCCCCGCCGCCAGAGCTGTCCCGGAAAGAAGTTGCGTTGGCATCGTCCAGAACACCGGCTGTACCGCAATGAAACCGACCGCCGCGACGCAGAGCGCCACAATCGCCAGTACCGGTGAAACCAGCCCGGAAAGGCCAATGCCGATTCCTGCCGCCAGCAGCGTCAGCGCGGCAACATTACGCCGGTCGCCGGTGCGATCGGAGTAACGGGGAATAAGCCAGGTACCAAACAGCGCCGCCACCCACGGTATTGCCGCCACGACCGAAGCCGTAAAGCCCACTTTTGTCCCTAACAACGCAGCAACCTGAGTTGGCAGGAAGAAGATCAGGCCATACACCGCCACCTGGATCGTCAGATAGATAATCGCCAGTTGCCAGACACGGCCATTACGCAGCGCATCCGACAGGCGCGAAGTGACCTTTTTCTCCTCTTCACTTGTCAACTGGCTAATGAGCACCGCCTTTTCCTCCGCGCTCAGGAAACGCGCCTGCTGCGGGGTATCATCCAGCCAGAAGAAGGTGAAAATGCCCGCACCTACCGCCAGTAAACCTTCGATAACGAACATCCAGAACCACCCTGGATGCCCCATAAAGCCGTGCATCTCCAACAGCGCACCGGAAAGCGGCGATCCCAGGGTTAACGCCAGCGGCGCCCCCATGTAGAACAGCCCCATGATGCTGGCGCGGTTGCGCTGGGGGAACCACTGGGACGTCAGGTAGATCATACCGGGGAAGAAACCCGCTTCTGCCGCCCCCAGCAGAGTACGGATAATCAGGAACTTCGATTCAGTATCCGCCCATGCCATCGCCGCAGAGAGGAATCCCCACAGCAACGTGGTGGTACCAATCCAGGTTCTGGCACCAAATTTACGCATCAACAGGTTGGCAGGAACCCCCAGAAAGGCGTAAACCACAAAGAAAATCCCCGCGCCCAACGCATAAGCTTCGTTGCTCAGACCGGTATCAATCTGATAGGTCTCTTTGGCAAAACCGATGTTCGAGCGGTCAAGAAACGCCAGCACATACAGCGCCAGCATAAAGGGAATCAAACGGGCGCGGTTTTTCTTCACCACACCATCAAGTAACGTGGTACTCATAGCAAGATCCTCAAAGAAATGAGGGCGTTGCCGTGGCATTGGCAACGCACTGGTCATTAGTGGCTATAAGGGCGCTTCAGATTGCAGTCGCGGTTAAGCTCGACGCCAAATCCTGGTTTGTCGAGCACCGACTTATGAATGCGGCCATTGACGGGTACCGGTTCGTCCAGAAGGATCGGATCAAACTGTGGACGCATGGTTGAACAATCCGGGCTGGTCATCAAAAACTCGCTGAACGGGGTATTGGTGAACGTGATCACCGCATGGTGCGAGTAAACCGAGGAACCATGCGGCACCACCAGCTGTCCGCGCGATTTAGCAATAGCGGCAATTTCCACCAGCGTGGTTAACCCACCGCACCAGCCCACATCCGGCTGCATGATATCGATGCCGGTTTCTGAGAGTGTGCGGAAGGACTGCAGCGTCCCGTGGTGTTCACCGCTGGTAACCATCATCCCCGCCGGGGCGTTACGTTTCAGCTCGCGATAACCTTCATACTGCTGCGGCGGCAGACACTCTTCGATCCACTTCAGATTGGACGGTGCGCAGGCATGGGCCAGTTTGGTGGCATAGTTCACGTCCTGACTCATCCAGCAATCGAGCATCAACCAGAAATCCGGACCGCATTTCTCACGCATGTCGGCTACCATTGCCGCATCTTTGCGGATCCCCGCATCCCCGTCGTGCGGCCCCCAGTGGGTCGGCATTTTGCCGCCAATAAAGCCCATTTCTTTCGCCAGATCAGGGCGCGCACCGGTCGCGTAGAATTGAATTTCGTCGCGTACCGCGCCACCCAATAGTTTGTAGACCGGTAAACCCACCACCTTGCCAAACAGATCCCACAGCGCCAGATCCACGCACGAGATGGTGTTCATCACCAGACCGCCGGAGCCGGAGTAGTACATCGTTGCGCCCAGCATCTGGTCGTGAATGAGTTTGATATCGCTGACGCATTTCCCTTCAATAAAACGATTGAGATGCTTTTCCACAATAAAGCACCCCATCTCCCCTGCTGTGGACACAGCAAAACCGGTCTGTCCGTTTTCAGCTTCCACTTCAACAATCAGTGTCCCTAATACGTTGATGCCAAAGGACTGGCGCGATTGCTCATATTCACGATATTTGCTCATTGGCGTGGCGATATGATCGTCAATCCAGTGGTTAGCCCCCTGATCGTGATAGTCGCCGCCGCCAGCGCCTTTATCCGCCGTAGCACCACCGGTAAACCAGGCACGAACGTGTTTAATTTTAGGTAGGGTCATGGTGTTCTCCTTTTTATGAAGCGAGTGAGTCGAAGGGACTTTTCCATCCCAACAGGCGTGAAATATCCCTGGCGCAGGCAATCGCTTTACCGGCCAGATAATCACGGTTCTCTTCGTTAATTTGCAGACGAGTGCCGACAACTGAAATCGCGGCGGTCAGTTCATTGTTAGCGTTAAAAACAGGCGCTGCGACGCAGCGAACATCGGGATAATCTTCGCCATTATCAAAGCTCCATCCACGCTGTCGAATACGCTCCAGCTCGTCATTCAACTGCTGTGGCCTGGTGATAGTGGTCGGCGTTGCCTGTTCCCATATCAGCTGTTCAATAATGGCTTTTCTTGCGGCTGCCGGTTGCCAGGCCAGCAGGCATTTGCCGATACCCGAGCGATAGAGCGAAAGACTTTTCCCTTCGTGGGAGCGCACGCTGATAGTGGATGACGATTCCACTTTCAGAATGTAATACGCGCTTTCGTGGTCGATGATCCCGAGATGGCAAAGTAACCCTGTCTCATCCATCAACTGTGTCAGCCGTGGACGCGCCAGTTCACGTAAATCCATCTTGCTCAGCGCATGCCCGGACAGCTCAACCAGCTTGGTCCACAGGCAGTAATTTTCCTGATGATCAATGCTGATAAAGCGCTGACGCTTCAGTTCATTAAGTAACAGGTACGCGGTGCTTTTTGGAATACCCAGCGCCTCTATGATGGTGGCGGCGCTACATGGGCCGATACGCGCAATGAGATTGAGTATTTCGATCGCCCTGGTGAGCGCGGGAACTTTGCTTGATTCCAACATACTGGACTCCAGTCTGAGATACTGGAATCAGTGTGGTAGGTTAAGGGGGTTAAAATTGTGAAGCGCATCAAATCCTCTCGTTCTTCCAGCTGGCTGGAGAAAAAACGAGCATAATTGTGAACTAACGCACGGATTTTTTTACAGAGAGTGCAACAGGTTGGACTGATAACGGGAAGGCCAGAATGCCTTCCCATAACAAGCGCGTGAGAGAGTGCAAGTCAGGAAGGCAGCGTCAGGGATTCAACCACTTCTATCCAACCGTGTTCGCTGGCAATATCCTGCCCGTTGAGCCAACGGCGCAGCATATTGAGCGCCATCATTGCGCACACTTCCTGACGCACCGACAAACTATAACGATTAGCGTTCAGCCGTACGCGTAAGGCATGCGTTCCATCAGGCGTTGCCAGCGCAAAGTTAATATGTTCGTTTTCGAAAGCCGATACCGCCAGCGCCAGCCCGGCATAATGGTTGCCGCGTCGTTCGGTTATCCAGTGTGCCGTTTGCGCCAGCGTTTCTTCCTGGGGCGGAACCACTTCGCTCGCCAACAGCGGAGCATTCGCGCGCGAAAGCTGCAGCGCCACCAGACCACCGGTGAATTGTTCGCTTAGCGTCAGGCTGTATTGCCGTTCCTGCAACGTGCGGGCGATTTGCGCGGGTAAACCTTCCGTACCTTCGAAAATCATATTCTGCCCGGCAACCCGCTTAACTTCTGGCCACAGCGCCAGCATCGCTTCCCGTTGGGAATCCGGCCCGGTCAGCTTTAGTTCGATAATCGGCATTGACGAGCGGTAGCCCATTGTCACTCCCGGAGGCAATTGCAGCGGATCCAGGCTCTGCGCCAGCTCGCTTTCAGAACGACCAAAGGTGGTTAATCGCAGGCATAGCGGGGGTTGAGACAGCGAAAAACGCTCACGCAAACGCGGCAGGATCTCATGCTCAACCATGACTTTAAATTCTGATGGCACTCCTGGGGTAAAGAACATCAGGCAGCGGTTAAGCTTCAGGGCAAACCCACACGCGGTTCCTACCGGATTATTGATGAATTCCGCACTGGCAGGTAGCTCAGCCTGTTTGCGGTTACTCGGTGCCATCACGCGTCCACGATCGCGAAAATAACGCGCCATCTCGGCGAGCCATGCTTCATGCAGCACCAGCCCTTCACCTTTTGCCGTGGCCGCCGCCAGCGCGCTCAAATCATCGCTGGTTGGTCCCAGACCGCCGTTAACGATCAGTACATCGGCATGTTCGCTACGCTCACGCAAAACGGCGACCAAATCGTCAAGATTGTCGCCTACCGTGTTGCGACGGGTTAGCGGTAACCCCTGATTAAAGAAAAAATCGGCCAGCCAGGCGGCATTCGTGTCGACGATTTGTCCGTGCAACACTTCATCCCCGGTGGATAGCATCTCCACGTTTAACATCGTGTTCTCCTGCTTTTATGATGAAAACACTATAACGCATGGAGGGGGGAAGGCGCGACTGAACGCCGCGCCGGAAAAATCAGAAACTCGCGTTAACCCCAACGTACGGGCCGTCAGCAATCGCGTTATCGCGGTTACCGTCTTTGCCTGCCAGGTTCAGGTAGCGATAACCGGCTTCAATGCTCAGCGGACGCATAATGGTCAGACGCGCACCTGCATTCGCTTCTTCATAGCTGTCGATACCGCTGGAAAGAGAATCGGGAGAGTAATAATACTCTCCAAACAGGCGGAGGCTGTCGCCAATCGGCCACTGCAAACCGCCACCGACCGCCGCCGCGTAACCCTCGTCACCATCATTCGGGTTAGTATAAATGCCTTTCCCACCGACCGTTGCCAGCAGCGGACCGAGAGGAATATTCAGACCCAGTCCCAGACCGGCCGCATCGCCGTCGTCATCGTTATGCATCCAGTTACCGCTGACGGCCAGACCGGTGGTCTCAGTCCCCATACCGAAACCCAGGTTGGTGTAGTCTTCGCCAGCCTGGCCGCTGATGCTAATCGCGCTCGCCGACGCGGAAACAAACAGCATTCCGGCAAAACCCAACATTAAACTTTTTTTCATTTTCTATCCTTTCCAGCAAGAATCAAAACATAGCCCCAAAACCGGTGAATTGTACTGTCAGATCACGAGGAATCAATGCACTAAAAAAGCGATGCAAAAACATATTGTAAGCAAATACTACTCACAAGATTTAGATAAGGTTAAATTCTTGTAGCAATTACGCCACTGAGGGCAGCAGAACGCCATTTTCAACAAACATCCTGTTTTCCCTGCCAAAGCGGCGTTATTCGTCGATGAAGCGTTTTTTCTACCGCCAGCAAAAGGTAAGATGCGTGCATGATGGAATTTTCTATACCTCCCCCTACAAGGATTCGACTTATGCGCCAAAGAACAATTGTTTGCCCATTAATTCAAAACGATGGCTGTTATTTACTGTGCAAAATGGCTGACGACCGCGGTGTGTTCCCCGGTCAGTGGGCGCTTTCTGGCGGCGGCGTTGAACCGGGTGAACGTATTGAAGAAGCTTTGCGCCGTGAAGTAAGAGAAGAGCTGGGCGAACAACTGGTGTTATCAGATATTACGCCATGGACCTTCAGTGACGATGTTCGCACCAAAACGTACGCCGATGGCAGTCAGGAAGAGATTTATATGATTTATCTCATCTTCGATTGTGTGGCGGCTAATCGTGAAGTGAAGATTAATGAAGAATTCCAGGCATTCGCCTGGGTTAAAGCGGAAGATCTCGGCTCTTACGATTTAAATATCGCCACGCGTAAAACGTTAACCTTGAAAGGGTTACTGTAAGTTATCATTTTAATAGCGACATTGCGCTCATCAGTCTGCAGATAACAGCAATGTCGCCCAAACTACTCAAGAACCTACATGATCTTTTTTTCATTAAGATAAATAAAAAACACGCTATTCCTCTCTCTTTCCCAAACCTTAAACTCTTAAGGATAAATTAACCTTCCGTCATTACTCTTTGAAGCCTGATGAAATAATTAACGACGCCCCTGTTTATCACTAAAAATAAAACGTCGGTGGCGTTAAATGGCTTGAAGGAATAATGATGCCTGACTTTTTGCCTTTCTCTCGCCCGGCAATGGGGGCTGAAGAACTTGCTGCTGTGAAGACGGTTCTGGACTCTGGATGGATAACCACCGGCCCGAAAAATCAACAGCTGGAAGAAGCCTTCTGCCAGCTCACGGGAAATCAACACGCCGTCGCCGTCTGCTCCGCTACGGCAGGAATGCACATCACGCTGATGGCGCTGGACATCGGTGCAGGCGATGAGATTATTACACCGTCAATGACGTGGGTTTCTACCCTCAACATGATTGTCCTGCTGGGTGCGACGCCAGTCATGATCGACGTTGACCGCGATACGCTCATGGTCACACCGGAGCAAATTGAGGCCGCCATCACCCCGCGAACCAAAGCCATTATTCCGGTACATTACGCAGGCGCCCCCGCCGACCTGGACGCGATTTATGCCATTGGCGAACGCTATGGCATTCCGATTATAGAAGATGCGGCCCACGCCGTAGGGACGTTGTATAAAGGTCGTCATGTCGGCGCGCGCGGCACGGCAATATTCTCGTTTCACGCCATCAAAAATATTACCTGCGCCGAAGGCGGGTTGATCGTTACCGACGACAGCCAGCTTGCCCAACGGCTTCGCAGCCTGAAGTTTCATGGTCTGGGCGTTGATGCCTTTGATCGACAAACCTATGGCCGGGCGCCGCAGGCCGAAGTGCTTGCGCCAGGGTACAAGTACAACCTCACGGATATCAACGCCGCCATTGCGTTGGTACAGCTAAATAAACTGGAACACCTGAACTCACGCCGGGCGCAAATTGCCCGCGATTATCAACAGGCGCTGGCCGATACGCCATTTCAACCACTGAGTCTGCCCCAGTGGGCGCACGTTCACGCCTGGCACCTGTTCATCATTCGCGTTGACGAAGCCCGCTGCGGTCTGAGCAGAGATGCCTTAATGGAAGCGTTAAAGGCCAAAAATATCGGCACCGGTCTGCATTTTCGTGCGGCCCATACGCAAAAATATTACCGCGAACGCTTCACTACCCTTTCGCTCCCCAATACAGAATGGAATAGCGCGCGCATTTGCTCACTGCCGTTATTCCCCGATATGACCGCCGATGACACCCAGCGGGTAATTACGGCACTTCGCGAGATTGCAGGACAATAACCATGTTTGAAGCAGCACCGATCAAAAAAGTCTCGGTGGTCATTCCCGTTTTTAATGAACAGGAAAGCTTGCCAGAGTTAATCAGACGTACCAGCGCTGCCTGCGAAAAATTGGGCAAAGACTATGAAATTCTGCTAATTGATGACGGCAGCAACGACCATTCCGCACAGCTGATGATGGATGCTTCCCAGGCACCGAACAGCCATATTGTTTCTATTTTATTGAATCGCAATTACGGGCAACACTCGGCGATTATGGCCGGTTTCAGTCATGTCACCGGCGACGTGATCATCACACTGGATGCCGATTTGCAAAACCCGCCGGAGGAGATCCCACGGCTGGTCGCCACCGCAGATGAAGGCTTCGATGTGGTCGGCACGGTACGTCAGAACCGTCAGGACAGCGTATTTCGTAAGACCGCATCGCGAATGATTAACCATCTGATTCAGCGCACCACCGGTAAAGCGATGGGCGACTACGGTTGCATGTTACGCGCTTATCGCCGCCACATCGTCGATGCCATGCTGCATTGCCAGGAGCGCAGTACCTTTATCCCGATTCTGGCCAACATTTTTGCCCGGCGCGCTACGGAAATCCCGGTACACCATGCAGAGCGAGAATTTGGTGACTCCAAATACAGCTTTATGCGTCTGATCAACCTGATGTATGACCTGGTGACCTGTCTGACCACAACGCCACTTCGTATGTTGAGCCTGTTGGGCAGCGTAATCGCCGCCACTGGCTTTATCTTGTCTATCCTGCTTGTGGTTCTGCGTCTGACGCTCGGTCCACAGTGGGCCGCGGAAGGGGTATTCATGCTGTTTGCCGTCCTGTTTACCTTTATCGGCGCACAGTTTATTGGCATGGGTTTACTCGGCGAATATATCGGTCGCATCTATAACGATGTCCGCGCCCGCCCCCGCTATTTTGTTCAACACGTTATCCGCCCACAAACCACGCAGCCAACCGAGGAAAACCGCGCATGAAAGCCATCGTATTTGCCTATCACGATATGGGATGTCAGGGTGTCCAGGCTTTGTTGGATGCCGGTTATGAAATCGCTGCCATTTTCACGCACACCGATAATCCGGGCGAAAAAGCATTTTTTGGATCGGTTTCCCGCCTTGCCGCCAGCGCCGGAATTCCGGTTTACGCCCCGGACGAGGTCAATCATCCCTTGTGGATTGAACGCATTAGCCAACTGGCGCCGGATGTTATCTTCTCGTTCTACTATCGCCATTTACTGAGTGATGAGATCCTCAGTCTTGCGCCTGCCGGGGCTTTTAATCTGCACGGTTCGTTGCTGCCGAAATACCGTGGTCGCGCGCCGCTGAACTGGGTATTGGTCAATGGCGAAATCGAAACCGGCGTCACGCTTCATCGCATGGTCAAACGCGCGGATGCTGGCGCCATTATTGCCCAGCAGCGCGTCGCTATTTCGCCGGATGACGTGGCGTTAACGCTGCACCATAAATTGTGCCAGGCTGCGCGTCACCTGCTGGAACAAGCACTGCCCGCGATTAAAACCGGGGATTATGCAGAACGCCCCCAACAGGAAGCTGATGCTACCTGTTTTGGTCGCCGTACACCGGAAGATAGCTTCCTCGACTGGAACACACCTGCCGCGGAGTTGCATAACCAGGTCCGCGCCGTCAGCGATCCGTGGCCGGGCGCACACAGCTATGTCGGTACACAAAAGTTCACCGTCTGGTCATCGCGCGTTTGCGTAAATAACTCAGCGGCCCAACCGGGTACCGTCATCTCCGTTTCTCCTTTGCTGATCGCCTGTGGCGATGGCGCCCTGGAAATTATTACCGGACAAGCTGGCGATGGTATTGCAATGCAAGGGTCGCAACTGGCGCAGGTTCTGGGCCTGGTTCCAGGCTCCCGCCTGAACAGTCAGTCAGTTACCACCACTAAACATCGTACACGCGTGCTGATCCTTGGCGTCAATGGCTTCATTGGTAACCATCTGACCGAACGCCTGCTGCAAGAAGATCATTACGAAGTGTATGGGCTCGATATTGGCAGTGACGCCATTGGACGTTTTCTGCAGCATCCGCGATTCCACTTCGTCGAAGGCGACATCAGCATTCACTCCGAATGGATTGAATACCATGTAAAAAAATGCGACGTCGTGCTGCCGCTGGTGGCGATCGCAACACCAATCGAATATACCCGCAACCCGTTGCGCGTATTTGAGCTCGATTTTGAAGAGAACCTGAAAATCATTCGCTACTGCGTGAAATACCGTAAGCGCATCATTTTCCCGTCAACGTCCGAAGTCTACGGCATGTGTACCGACAAAGTCTTCGATGAGGACAGCTCGAATCTGATCGTCGGTCCGGTGAATAAACCACGCTGGATCTACTCCGTTTCCAAGCAGTTGTTGGACCGCGTAATCTGGGCGTACGGCGAAAAAGAGGGATTGCGCTTCACCCTGTTCCGGCCATTTAACTGGATGGGACCGCGTCTGGACAGCCTTAACGCCGCGCGTATCGGCAGCTCACGCGCCATTACCCAACTGATCCTCAATCTGGTGGAAGGTTCACCGATTAAGCTGATTGAAGGCGGCAAGCAAAAACGCTGCTTTACCGACATTCGGGATGGTATCGAAGCCCTGTACCGCATTATTGAAAACGAAGGCGGACGCTGCGAAGGTGAGATTATCAACATCGGTAATCCGCAGAACGAAGCGAGTATTCAGGAACTGGCAGAAATGCTGCTTACCTGCTTTGAAAAACATCCATTGCGTAACCACTTCCCGCCGTTTGCCGGTTTCCGTGACGTCGAAAGCAGCAGCTACTATGGTAAAGGTTATCAAGACGTTGAACATCGTAAGCCCAACATCCGCAATGCGAAACGCTGCCTGAACTGGGAGCCCACCATTGAGATGCAGGAAACGGTAGAAGAGACGCTGGACTTCTTCTTACGCAGTGTGAATATCACGGAACACACATCATGACCCAAGTCGGCTTGCGCATAGATGTCGATACTTTCAGGGGGACGCGCGAAGGCGTACCCCGCCTGCTGGAGACATTGAACCGACATAACGTGCGGGCAAGTTTTTTCTTTAGCGTTGGACCGGACAACATGGGACGCCATCTCTGGCGTCTTGTGAAACCACAATTTCTGTGGAAGATGCTGCGCTCAAACGCCGCATCACTTTACGGATGGGATATATTGCTGGCGGGAACCGCCTGGCCGGGAAAAGAGATCGGCAAGGCCAACGCGGCGATCATTGCGCAAACCGCCCTGATTCATGAAACTGGTTTGCATGCCTGGGATCACCATGCCTGGCAGGCGCGAAGCGGAAACTGGAATGACAAACAGCTGATTGATGATATTTCACGAGGCATCACGGCCCTTGAAACTCTTATCGGACAACCCGTCACTTGTTCTGCCGTTGCCGGATGGCGTGCCGACGATCGCGTCGTCCACGCCAAAGAAACGTTCCATCTGCGTTATAACAGCGACTGCCGGGGAACGTCGTTATTCCGTCCGGTGCTGACGTCCGGAAAAACAGGTACGCCGCAAATTCCCGTCACGCTACCCACCTGGGATGAAGTGGTTGGTCAGGAAGTCCAGGCGGTGGACTTCAACGCTTACATTCTCTCCCACATCCAGATGAGCAGAGGAACACCGGTGTATACCATTCATGCGGAAGTTGAAGGCATCGCCTTTCAGCAGAATTTTGACGAGCTGCTTACTCGCGCCGCAGACATGGGGATAACATTTTGCCCGCTCGGCGACCTGTTACCGGACGATGTCAGTTCGCTGCCAACAGGACAGATCGTGCGTGGCAAAATACCCGGCAGAGAGGGATGGGTCGGCCGCCAACAACCAGTGAGTGTGACAAGATGAAACTTACTGTCCGCTACACCCTGGCATTTATCGCTTTTATTGCGCTGTATTTTATTCTCCCCATCAACAGTCGCCTGCTGTGGCAACCTGATGAAACGCGCTATGCCGAAATCAGTCGGGAAATGCTGACCTCTGGCGACGGGATCGTTCCGCACTTTTTAGGGCTACGGTATTTTGAAAAACCGATTGCCGGATACTGGTTAAACAGCATCGGGCAATGGCTGTTTGGCGCCAATAATTTCGGCGTCAGAGCAGGAGCCATTTTTGCCACTTTGCTGACGGCGCTAATGGTTGCCTGGCTTGCCATGCGGTTGTGGCGGGATAAGCGCACCGCCGTACTCTCTTCGGTTATCTTTTTAACGTTTTTTTCGGTTTACAGCATCGGCACCTACGCGGTACTTGATCCCATCATTGCGCTCTGGCTAATGGCGGGCATGTGCTGCTTTTGGGAGGGGATGCAAGCCACCAGCAGAATGCGCAAAATTACCGCCTTTCTGCTGTTAGGGTTAACCTGCAGCATGGGCGTGATGACCAAGGGTTTCCTGGCACTCGCCATTCCTGTACTCAGCGTACTGCCGTGGGTTTTCGTACAAAAGCGCTGGAAAGATCTCATTATCTACGGTCTGCTGGCAGTAGTCGGTTGCATCGTGACTGTGCTGCCTTGGGGAATAGCGATTGCCCGGCGTGAACCGGATTTCTGGCATTACTTCTTCTGGGTCGAGCATATTCAACGCTTCGCGCAGGAGGATGCCCAACATAAGGCCCCCGTCTGGTACTACATTCCGGTATTGGTGGCTGGCGCATTACCGTGGCTCGGGCTGCTCCCCGGCGCGCTGCGTACGGGCTGGCGTGAACGGGATGTTCCGCGCAGCGCACTGTACCTGCTAAGCTGGATTATCATGCCAATCCTGTTTTTCAGCATCGCGAAAGGAAAACTGCCGACCTATATTCTTTCCTGCTTCGCGCCGCTGGCAATATTGACGGCGCGTTTCGGCCTGCAGGCCGCGCAAAAAGGCGCAACCGCGCTGCGCGTGAATGGCTGGATCAACGTTCTGTTCGGTGTAACCGGCATTGTCGCCACGTTTATTGTTTCTACACTGGGTCCATTAAAGACGCCGGTCTGGTCGCATATCGAAACCTATAAGGTGTTTTGTGCGTGGGGCATTTTTATCATCTGGACGCTCTTTGGCTGGTATACGCTAAATAACCGCGAGAAGAACTGGACGTTCGCAGCGCTGTGTCCATTAGGCCTGGCACTGTTGTTTGGTTTCTCCATTCCTGACCGGGTGATGGAATCTAAACAGCCACAATTTTTTGTCGAGATGACCAAAGAGTCGCTGGAGTCGAGCCGTTATATTCTGACCGACAGCGTTGGCGTCGCCGCGGGGCTGGCCTGGAGCCTGAAGCGTGACGACATCATAATGTACGGACAAACGGGCGAGTTAAAATATGGCCTTAACTACCCGGATGCCCAGGGGCGTTTTGTCGGTCGGGGGAACTTTGCCGAGTGGTTAGCGCAACATCGTCAGCAAGGAAACATTACGCTCGTGCTCACAATTGATAAGGATGAAGATATTAATCGACTTGCTATCCCTCCCGCTGACTATATCGATAATCAGGGGCGTCTGGTCCTGATTCAGTATCGGCCGAAATGATCTGGATAGCCTTAGTTCTCGCCAGCCTGCTCAGCGTCTGCGGTCAGTTATGTCAGAAGCAGGCGTCGCGACCCGTTCCCGTTCGAGCGCGAAAACGCCACATTACGCTATGGATTGGGCTTGCTCTGGCAAGTCTCGGTCTGGCCATGCTGCTATGGCTGGCGGTGCTGCAGAACATTCCGGTCGGCATCGCCTACCCCATGCTGAGTCTTAATTTTGTATGGGTGACTCTGGCTGCCTGGAAAATCTGGCGCGAACCCGTCACCCCGCGCCACTGGCTGGGTGTGGGGTTAATCATCACCGGCATCTTTATTCTTGGGAGCGCGGTGTAATGGGCATCTTTTGGGGATTATGCAGCGTTATTATCACTTCAGCCGCCCAGTTGAGTCTCGGCTTTGCGATGGATAATCTGCCGCCAATGCTGCAGCCGCAGCAATTCATTTCTGCCGTATTCTCTCTTAGCGTTGGCGCGTTTGCTCTGTATGCCGGACTGGCAGGGTATTTACTGTCGGTGATTTGCTGGCATAAAGCGCTGCACCAGCTCGCACTGAGCAAAGCGTATGCCCTGCTCAGCCTGAGCTATGTACTGGTGTGGGTTGCATCAATGATCCTGCCCGGCTGGCAGGGAATATTTTCAGCGAAAGCGCTCGCCGGTGTGCTGTGCATCATGGCAGGGCTACTGACGATTTTTTTACCTTCACACCAGCGCCAACCCTGAGATTATTTATCTTCAGACAGTCGTAACAGGCGTTCCCATTCGTCGCACATGTACTGTCTGGCATCAACTATTTTGATTAACCGTGAGGTATCGCGATTAATGCAATACAGTGCATCTTTCAGCGGTGAAAGGAGGTCTCCGGGCTTAACCCACTCGGAAGATTGCGCCTCAGCCAACATCTTTAGCGAACCGCCGCTATCACAAAGTACGATATAGAGCCTGCCTGCTTTTTTGTGACAGCAAGACTTCTTCACATGCCATTCCATAGCGCACCTTTTGTTAAAAAATTTCACAACAGGTTACACTTTAGCAGATAAACAAAATGACAATAGCGACTCAATGGCGAAAGTGAGAAATGTAATTACTGTTTGCTTAATTTTAACAATGAAGCACTTACCCAATCTGACAGCGCACGACGAGAAATTTTAATCCCTCCGGATTTTAGTTCGGGTGGCAATGTCAGCCAGCATACCGGTTGCTGAAAGCGGGCCAGCTTATCTTTCACCCACTCTGCCAGATTTGTGTCACCCGCATTGGTGTCATACTCAACGACCGCCACCGGGCGATGACCAAACTCTTTGTCTTCTATCGGCACAATGAAGGCTTGCAGAACATGCGGATGTGCAGCAATCACGCGTTCCACCTCTTCCGGCTGTATGCCTTCCCCGCCGCTAAAGAACAGATTGTCCATCCGACCGACAATGGTTAACTTGCCGTCCTTCAACACCCCGCGATCGCGGGTGGCAAACCAGCCTTCCGCGTTTACTAAAGGAATCAGCTGCCCGTTACGCCAGTAACCTTGCGCCATGCTGGCGGCACGCAGCCAGACTTCACCATCAACGATTCTGACTTCTCTGCCTGCCAGGGGCGACCCCACATCCGCCAGGCCATCCGCCTCTTTCGCACAGACCGTAGAAGCAAACTCCGTTAAACCGTAACCGCACCAGCAGCGAATCCTTTGCTCGCGCGCCTGTTCCGTCAATTCAACAGGAATTGCCGCACCACCCAGGAGCACGGCTTTGAGCGTTACCGCCGTTTTGTTGACCAGCAGGCGCCACAGCTGCGTGGGCACCAGCGAAGCATGAGTGCATCCAGCCAGCATTTGCTCCAATGGTTGCTTGTCGCGCACGGTCATTCGTGCCCCGGCAAACAACCAACGCCACAAAATACCCTGGCCGGAAACATGAAACAGCGGCAGCGAGAGCAGCCAATCATCTTCAGCGTCAAACGGCATTAATGACAGCACGCCCTGCGCACTTGCCAGATGAGCCTGACAGGTATGCACCGCTGCCTTTGGCAATCCGGTAGAACCTGAGGTTAACGTCATCGTACTCAAACGCTGGGGTAACCACGCGACGGCATGCTTGCCTGGCACTGCCTGCATCTGCAACGGATGGAGTCCCGCGAGAACATTAGCGGTCTCCAGATCCATCGCAAAACGCAGCGTTAAGTCCGGGACCAGCGCGTCAAGCAGCGATTGAGGCAGCTGTGGGTTCACAGGTAAAACCCGCGCCCCACATTGCAGCAATGCCAGCCAGGCCAGCAAAGCACGTGGATGATTCCAGGCGCGAAGCAGGACGCCATCGCCCTCTTCCACGCCCTGAGCGGCAAAACCGCTGGCCAGATGGTCAACGCGCGTGCAGAGCTCGCTCCAGCTTAATACTTCATCGTTGAGTCGTAGAGCAGGCACCTCTGCACGAACCTGTCGCCAGTGACGCCACGGCCAGTCATCGGGTTGTACCAGGCCCGATATGCTTACGCTATCGGGCATTTCCCGCTGGGTCATAGCAGGCGTTCCAGCGCATCAACATCGATACACGGCAATGCGCTACCCGGCCAGGTGCGTACCTGCTGGCACTGCATCAGGCTCAGGGTATCCAGCCCCGGAATGGTCTGCGGCGTCAGCCAGGCGGCAATTCGCGCCAGTTGGGTTAAGCCCAGGCTCGACTCGATCGACGAACTAATAACAGCGGTGAGACCAAGTGCATGCGCCGCTGCCACCTGTTCGCGCACTTTATCGAGACTGCCCGTCAGCGTAGGTTTGATAACCACTGCCTTGACGCCCTCTTCAGCTTCGAAGATGAAATCCGCTTCACGCAGGCTTTCATCCCAGGCAATGGCAATGCCGGTTTCACGCGCAAAAGCACGAGAGTCATCGCGGGTTTTGCATGGCTCTTCGAGAAAAGCGATGCGCCCGCGGTACTCTGGATTAACGTACTTCGCGAACTGCTGGGCTTTCAACGGCGTCCAGGCTCGGTTGGCGTCAAGTCGCAAATGCAGCTCCGGGATAGCCTCAAGCAGCAGGTTGGCGACCATACCGTCACGAACCGCTTCATACAGTCCGACCTTGATCTTCGCTACTTTTTCACCCGGCATGTCTGCCAGTTGCAGTACCAGATCATCTGGATCGCCCGTACACAGCGGCGCTGCACGGTAGTCTGCGTCCTCTGGCAATACGCCAGCCAGTTCGGCCAGCGCACAGCTTGCACCAAAGGCGACCGAAGGCAGCTGCGGTAAGGAAGAATCCCCCTGTAGCCAGCCGTTGACCCAGGCCAGCAGCTCGGTTTGCGCCTCTTCCCAGCTCTCCTGACTGAAGCCCGGCAGCGGGGAGATCTCTCCCCACCCTTCGCGCTCGCCGTCACAAAGGCGAACGTACAGCCCGTCACGCGTTTTTAACCGCCTGTCGCGCAGAATCACCCCCGCGTCCATGGGGATCTGCCAGCGGTATACCTGCGCGCTACGCATTACGGATTCCGTTTAAATTTGCTGAAATCCGGCTGACGTTTCTGGTTAAAGGCGTTACGGCCTTCCTGACCTTCTTCCGTCATGTAGAACAGCATGGTGGCGTTACCCGCCAGCTCTTGCAGACCAGCCTGACCATCGCAGTCGGCGTTCAGTGCAGCTTTCAGGCAGCGCAACGCCATCGGGCTGTTTTGCAGCATTTCACGACACCAGCGTACGGTCTCTTTTTCCAGATCGGCCAGCGGAACCACGGTGTTTACCAGGCCCATATCCAGCGCTTGCTTCGCATCGTACTGACGGCACAGGAACCAGATTTCACGCGCTTTTTTCTGACCGACAATACGCGCCATGTAAGAGGCACCCCAGCCGCCATCGAAGGAACCGACTTTCGGACCGGTCTGGCCGAAGATGGCGTTTTCAGCCGCAATGGTCAGGTCACACATCATGTGCAGCACATGGCCGCCGCCGATGGAAAAGCCTGCAACCATCGCCACTACTGGCTTCGGACAGGTACGAATCTGGCGCTGGAAGTCCAGTACGTTCAGGTGATGCACACCGGAATCATCCTGGTATCCGCCGTAATCACCGCGCACTTTCTGATCGCCACCTGCGCAGAACGCTTTGTCGCCAGCACCGGTCAGAATAATCACGCCAATGTTGTCATCGTAGCGAGCATCCGCCAGCGCCTGGATCATCTCTTTCACGGTGACCGGACGGAAGGCATTGCGTACCTGCGGACGATTAATGGTGATTTTTGCGATACCGTCGGTGGATTTCTCGTAGAGAATGTCGGTGTAGCCTTCAGAGCAATCGTGCCATTCTACCGGTGCGTAAAGCATTGTTTCATCAGGATAGATCATAAAATGTCCTATAGTCAGCGATGCAGAATCTGAGCCAGACAGTCCACCACGCCAGCGGGATTGTCCCGATGCGCGTTGTGTCCGGCATTACGAATCACATGGCTTGGTACGGATATTTCCGCCGCCAGAGCGCGGAATTTATCGTCACGTTCACCACATAAATAATAAAACGGAAATGTGCGCGCAGTGAGTTGCGCACGTAAATCAGGTTGTACGGCTAGCGAGGTGGCCTCCAGCATCGCTGCCAGCGTATGCCCGTTATTCTGGCTACGCAGTGCGACCAGCGCTTCTCTTTGCGCCGCATTCAGCGAGGAAAAAACCGGCTGTTGATACCAGTCAATAAACACCTCGCACAACGGCTCAGCGCGAAAACGCGCAGCCCAGCGACCATCAGAGAGGCGACGCTGAACGCGCGCCTCCTCACTTTGCAAGCCTGGATGTCCACCTTCAACCACCAGACCGCACAGTCCTGGCATCTCCTGACAAGCCGCCATCATCGCGACTCTGCCGCCAAGAGAGTAGCCTACTAGCCAGTATTTAAGTATGTTGTAACTAAGCAACGTGTTACGCAGCAAAGCGCTTACGTCGTCGAATCCGCTCACGCTGATGTCAGCGGAGCCACCGTGTCCCGGCAGGTCGATATACAGCCGCGAATAATTCTTAAACGCTTCGCCAACCCTCTGCCATTCCCGACAATCACCGGAAAAACCGTGCAGGAAAACCAGCCAGGGAAATCCCGTCTGGCCCACTTTCGCCTGCGCGTGCAGGATCATAGATGGCTTACCTGCGCCAGCAGTTGCTGCAGGGTTTGCGCCCCATCAGTTTCGTTTACCACCAGCTCAATCACCGTTGCCGCCGGAGTACGCCAGGCGTTAGTCAGCGCGCTCTCCAGTTGCTCCCAGTTTTCCGGGCGCTGGTATTTAAGGTTAAACATGGCGGCAGCATGCTCAAAATGCACGTTCTGCGGCATCAGGTAGAACCGTTCGCGTTCGCTTGCTGGCGTCGGCAACAGGGAAAAAATTTGCCCGCCGTTATTATTGACCACTATCAGGACAAACGGCGCGGAAACCTGGCGCAATAACGCCAGCGCATTGAGGTCATACAGCGCAGATAAATCGCCGACGATAGCCAGCGTCGATTTCGCGCTGGCGCGCTGTACACCTGCTGCCGTTGACAGCAGGCCGTCAATGCCGCTCGCGCCACGGTTGCTATAGACCGGGTAACCCGCCGGAAGCTGCGACAGCGCATCAATCAGGCGCACCACCAGACTGTTGCCCACGAACAGTTGCCCCTGCTCCGGTAAGTATTCGCGGATACGGTGGGCTAATTGCGCTTCACCAAACGCGTCGCGACGGGCTTCTACCGCCTGCCAGGCCAGTTGCGCCAGGCGTGGGATCTCCACGCACCAGGGCTGACGTTTCTCCGCCGGATGCAGCTCCAGCCAGTCGCCAACCGCCGCTACCAGTCTACGCCCACGATGGTGAGCCGGATCGAGGCGGCCTTCGATATTATCGACAATCCAGTATTCCTGCGGATCACAGCTGGCCTGCCATTGCAGGAGCCGTTTTCCGGTCAGGCTACTGCCAAGCTGCACCACAATCTGCGCCTGCTGTAATTCAGTGACCGCTTTCGCATTCCCCAGCCATAGGTCGGCGCACGGCAAAGGTTGTCCGGTTTGTGACAGAACATCGCCAATCAGCGGCCAGCCTAGCATCTGCGCCCACTGCGCAACCTTTTTGCCCTCTTCCGCGCTCATGCGGCCTGCAACAACAACGCCGCGTTTTTGTCGCCAGAAAAACCAGTCACGCTGTTTGTCGCTTTCCAGTCGACGCGACTCACGCAGCCAGGGTTTATCATCCTGCCACCAGTCGCCAAGGCGCTGCTGCCAGTCAATCCCCGTTTCGTCCATGTCGCCATACAGCGGTTCCGCAAATGGGCAATTGATATGAACCGCCCCGCTATGCAGCGCAGCTAAGGCGTTATCAATGGTGGATACCAGCCAACTAGCCGGAATGTTCTGGGTCGGGCGCGGTAAAGAGAGCGTTTGCGATGGATGCGAGGCAAACATTCCGGCCTGACGAATCGCCTGGTTAGCGCCGCAGTCGATAAGCTCAGGAGGTCTGTCAGCCGTGAGTAGAATCAGCTTTTCACCGGTCAGGCCCGCTTCAATCAACGCGGGATACAAATTTGCCACCGCCGTACCGGACGTCACAATCACAGCGACAGGCTGCCGGCTGACTTTTGCCAGACCTAAGGCCAGATGCCCAAGGCCACGCTCATCAAAATGAGTATGGTGAATAAAAGCGGGGTTTTCCGCAGCCGCCAGAGTCAACGGTGTAGAACGAGAGCCAGGGGCAATGCAGACATGCCTGACGCCGTGGCGAGTGAGTGCTTCCAGAATGACCGCCGCCCAGCGTCGGTTAAATGCGCTTACTGACATGAGATTGTCCGGTATCAATATTGCGACACAGTATAAAGAATCGAATAAATGGATTTTTGATATGAGTCGGTAATATACAACTCATTACCCTTCCATCTGTAATAAAGTGCGCAGTCCTGCCGCTTTATTGTCTATTTCTTGCCATTCCTGTTCAGGATCTGAACCACGCACGATCCCTGCCCCGGCATACAGGCGTATCACATTTTCACTAATTTTCGCCGACCGTAATGACACGCAAAACTCGCTTTGGCGCAGAGAAAGGTAACCCGCAGAACCGGCATACCACTCGCGTTCAAACGGTTCATTTTGTTGGATAAATTCACGCGCCAGCTCACGCGGAATACCTGCGACTGCCGCCGTGGGCTGGAGCTGCATCAGACAAAGCGTATCATCAGCCTGATTCAGTTCCGTCCAGATACAGCGGCGCAGGTGCTGCACTTTGCGCAGTCTGAGCACCTGTGGCGGCAGCACATCAAGAGTTTGCGTACAGCCTTGCAGACGCTGGCAAATATCTTCGACCACCAGCATATTCTCGCGCTGGTTTTTATCATCTTTCATTAGCCATTCCCCCAACTGCCAGGCCCGATGATCCCCAGGGTGGTTGGCAACGGTTCCCGCCAGCGCCTCGGTGCGCAGCGCCGTGTCACGCCGCCGATACAGCCGTTCAGGGGAAGAACCAAGAAACGCAGACTTTGCGGAGAACGCCATAAAGAAATGGTAGCAGTTCAGGTTTAGACGACGACTGGAAGCCATCACGGCCGCGGCGTTAACCGACTGAGAAAACTGTAAATCGGTCGCCCGCGCCAGCACGACCTTATCGAGTTGTTCCCCATTGATCGTTTGCGTGGCGAGTTTTATCAGGTCTGTCCAGCCAGTTTTATCCGGCCAGTTCTGTTCTCCCGTCAAACGCAGACGCAATGCGGGCAGCGGCTTTACGTTGGCGAGCGATGAGATAAACGCCACCGCCTGCGCGGCGTCTTCACGCAGCGACACGTCGCTAAAGAGATGTAAGCGTAAGCTTGCCACTCCGGCGCAACGTCGCCACTCCAACCGTGGCAATAACAAATGGCCGCGCTGAGGCTCAAAGGCATTCAGGCCCCAGATACGCAGGTCAGGATTATCATTCTGCTGATGTAAAAAATGCTGAGCTAATTCCAGCGAGGAAAATGTAGCAACAGCGCCCAGTACGGCGGCTTCTTCATCGCCATTACGCTGTTGCCAGTAAAACTGGGGCCAGACGGGTTGACTGGCCAGCCATCCTAAAGCGTCAAACGCATCATTCAGTGGGAAAGGGATATCGTAAATACGAATTCCAGGTGCTGCTGGTATCTCTTGCGACAAATGACGCATCAGACTTTCCAGCGCAGTAGTGATTGAATGCACGCGGACCTCTCCCTGTTAAAAACCTCACATTATACGGGGTACTGAGCAGAAAAAGCAGTACCCCCAGTTAGGGAGTACGTACAAATGCGCTGACGGAATGGAATTTATCGCCGTGCTAACAATAATCCCATCACTAAACCGACCGTGGCGCCAACGCCGATTCCGCGCCAGGGTTTTTCATGCACATAATCATCCGCCCGGCAAACGGCTTTCTTCGCGCGGTAATAGTAGCTGTCAGAGGCGTGGCTGACGCGATTTCTCACCTCTTCTAACGCCCGCTCTGCCCGCGCTTTTAACTCAAGGTATTTTTGATCGGCTGGATCGCCGGAAGAACGCAGCACCTCCTCCAGCGTTTCACTCAATAATTCCAGATCGTCATCGATACGTGATTCATAAGAATGAAAAGACATTTTATTCTCCCTTTCTATTGACGTACCCGCTAACTATAGACAATCAGGCGTGTTTGCGCCTGTTTACGCCTGATGTGCTTCCCGCGCCATTCCGACGTGTGGAATACCGTCTTCGTCATAAATATCCGTGACCGGCACAAAGCCAAAGCGCGCATAGAATGATTGCAAATGTGCCTGCGCCCCCAGATACAGAGCCTTGTGCGGCCAATGCTGCGTACAGGAGGCCAGCGTCTGAGTCATTAGCTGTTGCCCCAATTTTTCACCCCGCAGCGCTTCGCTTACGATCACCCGCCCTATGACGACCGGCTCAAGTTCATCATCGCTTTTCAGAATCCTCGCATACGCCACCAGTTCATCGTTATGCCAACCCAGAATGTGCCGGTTTTCACCACTCAGGTCATCACCATCCACATCCTGATACGGACACCGTTGCTCAACAACAAATACCGCACAGCGAAGCTCAAGAATGGCGTACAGCTGCTGTGTATTGAGCTTTGCATGGTGGAGATCTTGCCAGTGAATCATAGTCTGCCCCTTTGTTGTGATAACCTGAACACCCTGCCTTATTGATGGCGAAAAGTGTAACGCGAAGATGGAATTACTATTTTTAGGCACGTCTGCGGGAGTCCCCACGCGCTCACGCAATGTAACGGCAATTTTACTGAATCTGCAACACCCGACTCAGGCGGGGCTGTGGCTTTTCGATTGTGGTGAAGGAACGCAGCATCAGATGCTGACCACGCCATTTACCCCAGGAAAACTCGAACGTATTTTTATCAGCCATCTACACGGCGATCACCTGTTTGGTTTACCGGGGCTGCTGTGCAGTCGCTCAATGGCCGGGAACGTCCAGCCACTGACGCTTTACGGACCAAAGGGATTGCGAGAGTTTACCGAAACGGCTTTGCGTTTGAGCGGCTCCTGGACCGATTATCCGCTGGATATTGTCGAAATCACCGCGGGTGAAATTGTTGATGACGGCCTGCGTAAAGTAACGGCGTACCCGCTGGAGCATCCGCTGGAGTGCTACGGTTTTCGTGTTGAAGAGCACGACAAACCGGGGGCACTTGACGCCAGCGCCTTGAAGGTGGCTGGTGTTAAAGCGGGCCCGTGGTTCCAGGATTTGAAAGCCGGAAAAACCATCGTGCTGGAGGATGGTCGAGCGATTAACGGCGCCGATTTTCTCGGCCCTGCCACCAGAGGAAAATCTGTGGCTATTTTCGGCGACACAGGACCTTGCGCGTCCGCCATAGAACTGGCACGCGGTGTGGATGTGATGGTACATGAAACCACACTGGACTCATCAATGGAGGAAAAAGCCAACAGCCGCGGTCACAGCTCGACCCGACAAGCCGCCCAGCTGGCGCTTGAGGCCGGAGTGGGACGCCTGATCATGACCCACGTTAGCTCACGCTACGATGAAAAAGGCTGTCAGCGGTTACTCGAAGAGTGCAAAGCGATATTTCCAGACACTGAACTGGCTCACGATTTCGCCATTTTCACCGTTTAATGCTCCATTTTTCCGCCTCAGTGCCGATAACAGTGGAAAGGCTGGCTTTCACACTGAGGACAGGATGAACAATTTCCAGAAAGATATTGATGACAGGACAAACCTAACCCTGTCTAACCGTTTTGAACTGCTGCTGTTTCGCCTTGGCAAATCCGTCGAGGAGCAGAAATCAGAACTGTTTGGCATCAACGTATTCAAACTGCGTGAAATCGTACCGATGCCGACCTTTACGCGTCCCGCAGGTATGAAAGCCCCGTTGCTGGGTATGGTTAACATTCGCGATCAGGTGATCCCGGTGATTGATCTGCCTGCCGTCGCGGGCTGTAAGCCAGAGACCGGACTCAACATCCTGTTGATCACGGAATATGCCCGCAGCGTTCAGGCGTTTGCGGTGGAGTCGGTAGAAAACATTATGCGTCTGGACTGGCAACAGGTGCATACCGCCGAGAAAGCCGTCAATGGTCGCTACATTACCAGTATCGCCTGTCTGGACGACAACAAAGAGACTAACAATCTGGCGCTGGTGCTCGATGTCGAACAGATCTTGTACGATATTGTACCGTCGAACCACGACCTGCGCGCAACAGAGCTGAAAACCAATAAGTTCAACATTACGCCGGGTGCGGTGGCGATTGTGGCTGATGATTCCAAAGTGGCTCGCGCGATGCTGGAAAAAGGGCTTAACGCCATGGAGATCCCACACTTAATGCATGTGACGGGCCAGGATGCGTGGGAAAAGATACAACAGCTATCTGAAGAAGCAGAAGCGGAAGGTAAACCAATCAGCGAGAAGATTGCGCTGGTGCTCACCGATCTGGAAATGCCGGAGATGGACGGTTTTACGCTTACCCGTAAGATAAAAACCGACGAACGCCTGAAGAAGATCCCGGTCGTTATCCACTCCTCACTTTCCGGTAGCGCCAATGAAGATCACGTACGCCGAGTGAAAGCAGATGGTTACGTGGCCAAATTCGAAGTCAATGAGCTGTCTTCAGTAATTCAGGAAGTGATGGATCGCACAGCGAAAGGCATCAGCGGCCCGCTGGTGAGCCGTCAACTTTCGACCTGACGCCCCAGCAACTTGAAGTATGACGAGTATAGACAGGTAAAAAAAAGAGTCTGGACATTGTCCAGACTCTTTTTCGATCACAGCATGATGAATTACATCAGCGGAGCCGCTAACTGCACGATGCTGATCAACGGTTGCGGGTAGATACCCAGCACCAGTACCAGCAGGGCAGAAATCAGCACCACAATACCGCCCGCGCTGTACTGCCAGTTGGACGGCGCATCGCGATTCAGCTGCTGCGGTGCGCTCAGATACAGGCTCACAGCAACGCGCAGGTAGTAGTACAAACCAATCGCGGAACCCACCACCACGGCGGCAACCAGCCACCACAGATTAGCCTGCACACCCACCGCCAGTACGTAGAACTTACCGATAAAGCCCAGCGTCATCGGAATACCCGCCAGAGACAGCATCATCACCGTCATCACCGCCGCGAGGATTGGGCGATGCCAGAACAGACCACGGTAGGAGAACAGAGAGTCTGCATCCGGACCGCGGTACGGGCTGGACATCAGGCTGACCACACCGAACGCACCGAGGCTGCTGAACAGATAACCGGCCAGGTAAACGCCAACCGCTTCCATCGACATCTCGCCGCTCTGCAGGGCAATCAGCGCCACCAGCAGGTAACCAAGGTGAGAGATAGAAGAGTAACCAAGCAGACGTTTGATGTTGGTCTGGCTCAGCGCCATCAGGTTACCGAAGATAATAGAAGCAAAGGCAATCACACCCAGCACGATCCGTACCGCTTCGCTATCACCTACCGGTGCGTACAGGAACAGACGCATCACCACGCCGAAGATAGCGATTTTGCTCGCCGTCGCCAGGAAGGTGGAAACCGGAGCCGGAGCGCCCTGGTATACGTCTGGCGTCCACAGGTGGAATGGAACCAGCGAGAGTTTAAAGCCGAGCCCAACAATCATCAGACCGAAGCCCGCCAGCAGCAGCGGTTCTTGCAGCATACCGTCGCCGAGGCTCTTACCGAGCGCGACAAACGACAGGTTGCCAGACTGCGCGTATACCAGCGCCATACCAAACAGCAGGAAGGAAGACGCTGCGGCAGACAGAATGGTGTATTTGATACTGGCTTCCAGCGAACGTTTCTGACGGAACGCATAGCCAACCAGCCCAAACAGCGGCAGAGAGATAAGCTCAATACCAAGGAACAGCGCCGCCAGATGGTTAGCGTTAGCCAGCAGAATACCGCCGAGCGCGGCAATCAGCACCAGCAGATAGAACTCTTCCCGGTTGTCGTCGTAGCCTTCCAGCCACGGGTAAGCGAAGGTACAGGTGGCAAGACTCGCCAGCAGCACCAGCCCGGTGTAGAGCATGGCGAAACCGTCAACCCGCATCAGCGGGGTGACGTCCATAGCGCCCGCCTGGCCAACAAACCAGAGCGAAACCAGTGCGGCGTTAAGCCCAATGACCGACAGCGTGGCATTGAGGAAGTGATTGCGTCGCCACGCAATGGAGAGCATCACAACCACCACCGTCAAGCCGACGATCAGCAGCGGTAGCAGCGCAATCAGGTGTTGTGGAGTTATTGTCATGGCGATTTACGGCCTTGTAGTAGTAACGGAATTAACAAACCACTGCTGGATGTTGCTCATCGCAGAATGCGAGGTATCCAGAATCGGCTGCGGATAGAAGCCAAGCAGTACCAGAAGCACGACCAGCAACAGGATGATAAACAGCTCACGCAGCGACATCCCTGGCAGTTCAACACTGGCAATCTGGCTCTTCGCCTTACCGAAGTAAGCGCGATGCAGCATCGCCAGCGAGTAAACAGAAGCAAACACCAGACCAAATGTCGAGATCACGGTAATAACCGGAACCACCTGGTAGCTGCCGAACAGAATCATAAATTCGCCAACGAAGTTACCTGTACCCGGCATACCCAGCGTACACACTGCGAAGAACATTGACAGCGCAGGCAACCATTTCATTTTGCCCCACAGGCCGCCCATCATACGCATATCACGCGTGTGCAGACGTTCGTACAGCTGACCACACAGGATGAACAGACCGGCTGCGGACAGGCCGTGCGCGATCATCTGAATCACCGCACCCTGGTATGCCAGCTGGCTGCCGGTGTAGATAGCAATCAGTACGAAGCCCATGTGGGATACGGAGGTGTAAGCAATCAGACGTTTGATGTCGTACTGATTAAAGGCCATCCACGCGCCGTAGAAGATGCCGATGACGCCAAGCCACATTGCGATAGGTGCAAACTCCGCTGACGCATTCGGGAACAGCGGCAGGGAGAAGCGCAGCAGACCGTAGGCTGCGGTTTTCAGCAAGATACCTGCCAGGTCAACGGAACCTGCGGTCGGTGCCTGGGAGTGAGCATCCGGCAACCAGCCGTGCAGCGGAACCACCGGCATTTTCACCGCGAAAGCGATGAAGAAGCCCAGCATCAGCAGGTATTCCACGCCGTGGGACATCGGAGTATTCAGCAATTCTTCATAGTTGAAAGTCCACACACCGGTCGCTTTGTAGTGCACAAACACCAGCGCCAGGATGGCAATCAACATCACCAGACCACTCGCCTGGGTATAAATGAAGAACTTGGTTGCTGCCGTGATACGCGTTTTACCGTCAGAGGCTTTATGCCCCCATAGCGCGATCAGGAAGTACATCGGCACCAGCATCATTTCCCAGAAGAAGAAGAACAGGAACATGTCGATGGCAAGGAACACGCCGATTACGCCGCCTAAGATCCACATCAGGTTCAGGTGGAAAAAGCCCTGGTATTTTTCGATTTCATTCCAGGAGCAAAGTACCGCCAGAACACCGAGCAGGCCGGTCAGCACCACCATCAGCAGCGACAGACCGTCGATAGCAAGATGAATCGAGATGCCAAAGCGTGGGATCCACGGCAGGACAAACTCAGACTGCCACTGCGGAATGCCAGTGGATTGCGTCAGTGAATAGCCGCCCTGCAACCAAAGTTGCAGGCCAAGCGCCAGCGTCAGTCCCATGGTAATCAGCGCGATCCAACGCGGCACCTTCACGCCAAAGCGTTCGGTCTGCCAGCACAGGAAGCCACCGATAAAGGGAATCAATATTAGCCAGGGTAGTAACATGGCGATTTTTATTCCTTTTTAAGGCCCCTAATAGAGGCCTGATTTTCAACGAATTTGGATAAAATTCACTTTACGATCAACGCAGTACCATCAACAGAGCCAGCACAACGACGGCACCGATGCTCATTGATGCTACATACCAACGCAGATAGCCGTTCTCGCTTAACAACAGGCCTTTACCTGCAAAGCGGGAAAGGATCGCCGGAATGTTCATCATTGCGTTCAGCGGATCGCGTTTCAGCAGCCATGCAACGCCCAGGAACGGCTTGACGAACACTTTGTCGTACAGCCAGTCGAAGCCCCAGGCGTTATACCACCAGGTACCCAGCAGACGGCCTGGCGCACTGTTGGCAATCGACGTCACCAGAGTACGTTTACCCAGCCACAGCCATGCAGCGATCAGAATGCCTGCAATCGCGACGATACCGGAGGTAATTTCCAGGGTCATCACGCGACCATGCTCAAGCTCGGTCGTCGCAGGCAGTACACCCTGCAGCGGTGGCACAATCAGTGCGCCAACGAAGGTGGACAGGATCATCAGCACAATCAGCGGCAGATGATGTGTAATCCCCTTCCCTGCGTGAGCGTGAATTTGCTCTTTACCGTGGAACACGATGAAAATCATACGGAAGGTGTACAGAGAGGTCATGAACGCACCGACCAGACCTGCAACCATCAGGTTGATATGACCGTTCGCCATCGCACCGGCCAGAATCTCATCCTTACTGAAGAAGCCTGCGGTAATCAGCGGCAGAGCTGACAGCGCCGCGCCACCGATCAGGAAGCAGAGATACACCAGCGGAATAGACTTACGCAGACCGCCCATCTTGAAGATGTTCTGTTCGTGGTGACAGGCCAGGATAACCGAGCCAGATGCCAGGAACAGCAGAGCTTTAAAGAAGGCGTGCGTCATCAGGTGGAAAATCGCCGCGTCCCACGCCTGAACCCCGAGAGCCAGGAACATATAACCAATCTGGCTCATGGTGGAGTACGCGAGAACGCGTTTAATGTCGGTCTGTACCAGCGCGGCGAAACCAGCCAGTACCAGAGTGATAGCCCCGATAATCCCCACCAGATGCAGGATTTCCGGCGTCATCAGGAACAAGCCGTGAGTACGTGCAATCAGGTAGACACCGGCGGTAACCATCGTCGCGGCGTGGATCAGCGCGGAGACAGGCGTCGGACCTGCCATCGCGTCAGCAAGCCATGTCTGCAACGGCAGCTGCGCGGATTTACCCACCGCACCGCCCAGCAGCATCAGGGTTGCCCACATCAGCATGTTGTTACCATCTGCAAAGTGAGCAGGTGCCAGTTCCACCATTTCGCGGAAGTTCAGCGTGCCCAGCTCGTTGTAGAGGATAAACAATGCGAAGGCGAGGAACACGTCACCCACACGGGTCACGACGAAGGCTTTCATTGCCGCAGCGCCATTCTTCGGATCGGTGTAATAGAAACCGATCAGCAGATAGGAGCACAGGCCCACGCCTTCCCAGCCGAGGTACATCAGCAGCAGGTTATCCGCCAGTACCAGAACCACCATGCTGGCGATAAACAGGTTGGTGTAGGCGAAGAAACGGGAGTATCCCTCTTCACCGCGCATATACCAGGAGGCGAACATGTGAATCAGGAAACCCACACCGGTCACCACACTGAGCATGGTCAGCGACAGGCCGTCCAGCACCAGGTTAAAACCGATATTGAAGTCACCGACAGACATCCACGTCCACAGCGGCTGGCTGTAGGCCTGTTGACCATTAGCAAAGAAGTCAACGCCAACAAACGCGGTCACCAGCGCCGCCAGGCCAATCGACCCGACACCCACGGTCGCGGACAGATTTTCTGACCAACGACCGCGAGAGAACGCCAGTAATACAAAGCCAATAAATGGCAGAATAATGGTTAAGGCAAGCATGTTCATCCACGCATCTCACTTACTGAATCGATGTTCAGGTTCTGGCGACGGCGATGAAGTTGCAGCAACAGCGCAAGTCCAATGCTCGCTTCCGCAGCCGCAAGGCTGATGGCGAGAATATACATCACCTGACCATCGGTCTGGCCCCAGTAGCTTCCGGCGACCACGAAGGCCAGCGCGGAGGCGTTAATCATGATTTCCAGCCCGATCAGCATAAACAGCAGATTGCGGCGGATAACCAGACCGGTTAAGCCCAGTACGAATAAGACAGCCGCGAGGATCAGTCCATGTTGTAAGGGGATCATGCGTGCTCCTCCGTTTTTCTTTTCGCGCGGTCATCGGTGCGATTGCTCAGCACTTCACCAGAACGCTCTTCGCGCCCTACGTGGAAGGCTACAACCAGACCTGCCAGCAGCAGCATCGAAGCCAGCTCGACCGCCAGTACATACGGTCCGAACAGGGAAATACCGACAGCTTTCGCGCTAATTGGCGTCCCGTCGATGCCCTGATCGTTAACACCCAGAATGGCATAAACAATAACCGCCAGCATGATGGCCGACAGAATCGCCGGTCCAATCCACACCTGCGGTTTCAGCCACTGGCGTTCCTGTTCAATTTCAGAACCACCGAGGTTGAGCATCATGACCACGAACACGAACAACACCATGATGGCGCCCGCGTAGACGATTATTTCCAGCGCCCCCGCGAAGTAAGCACCTAACGAGAAGAACACCCCGGAAATCGCCAGCAGCGAAATAATCAGGTACAGCAGTGCGTGTACCGGATTGGTGTGGGTGATCACCCGCAAGGTTGCGAGAATGGCTATCAGGCCACAGATATAAAAAGCGAACTCCATTGCCCCTCTCCTTACGGTAACAGGCTCTTGACGTCGATAGGCTTGGCTTCGTTCTCTGCTTCGCCCTTATCTTTGCCGTCGATTGCCATACCTGCCATCCGGTAGAAGTTATATTCCGGGTATTTACCCGGACCGGAGATCAGCAGATCCTCTTTCTCGTAAACCAGGTCCTGGCGCTTGTACTCACCCAGCTCGAAATCTGGAGTCAGCTGAATAGCCGTTGTCGGACAGGCTTCTTCGCACAGGCCGCAGAAAATGCAGCGTGAGAAGTTAATGCGGAAAAACTCCGGATACCAGCGGCCGTCTTTGGTCTCTGCTTTTTGCAAAGAGATACAGCCTACCGGACACGCTACCGCACACAGGTTACAGGCAACGCAGCGCTCTTCGCCGTCTGGGTCACGGGTCAGAACGATACGACCACGAAAACGGGGCGGTAGATAGACCGGCTCTTCCGGGTACATCTGCGTTTCGCGTTTCGCGAACGCATGCAGGCCGATCATCCAGATACTGCGTACCTGGGTGCCGAAACCTACGAACAATTCTTTTAAGGTCATGGTCTTTGTGTCCCTTATTGCGCCTGCCAGAGAATGACAGCCGCCGTTACCAGCAAGTTGACGAGCGTCAGCGGCAGACAGACTTTCCAGCCGAAGGACATTACCTGGTCATAACGAGGACGCGGTAACGACGCACGAATCAAAATGAACATCATCATGAAGAACGCGGTTTTCAGCGCGAACCAGACGAATGGCGGTAAGAACGGACCATGCCAGCCACCGAAGAACAGGGTAACCATCAGTGCAGAAATGGTGACGATGCCGATGTACTCACCCACGAAGAACAGACCGAATTTCATACCGGAGTATTCAATGTGGTAACCGTCGGCCAGTTCCTGCTCGGCTTCTGGCTGGTCAAACGGGTGACGGTGACACACCGCCACGCCCGCGATGGCAAAGGTGACAAAACCAAAGAACTGCGGAATAACGTTCCAGATATCAGCCTGGTTGTTGACGATGTCGGTCATGTTAAATGAACCGGCCTGCGCCACCACGCCCATCAGGGAAAGTCCGAGGAACACTTCGTAGCTCAGCGTCTGCGCAGACGCACGCATCGCACCGAGCAGCGAGTATTTGTTGTTACTGGACCAGCCTGCGAACAGCACCGCGTATACCGCGAGGCCTGCCATCATCAGGAAGAACAGGATCCCGATGTTCAGATCTGCAACCACCCAGTTCGGGCTCACAGGCACGATGGCGAAAGCCAGCAGCAGCGAGGTAAAGGCGATCATCGGTGCCAGGGTAAAGATGACGCGATCCGAGAATTTCGGGATCCAGTCTTCTTTAAAGAACATCTTGATCATGTCCGCAACCAGCTGGAGCGAACCGCCCCAGCCAACACGGTTCGGTCCGTAACGGTTCTGGAACAGGCCGAGCAGACGACGTTCGCCAAAGCTCATGAATGCCCCGCAGGTGACCACCACCAGCAGAATCACGACCGCTTTGAGAACGCTCAGCAGGATCTCAATCAGATCGGGTGTAATCCAACTCATTGTTGTGCCTCCTGCAGATCCTCAAGACGTGCACCAGCCAGAACCGGCGCGATGCCAGGCATACCCATTGGCAAACCAACCTGCCCTGCCGTTAATCCTTCAGCGATTTCAACCGGCAGCGTAACCGTGTTGCCATCGTAGCTGAAAGAAACGCGCGTACCGGCATTCACACCCAACTTCGCGGCATCAGCCGGGTTGAGTTTGATGTACGGTTGCGGCATACGGGTCTGGAAGACAGGCGCACGCTGGGACATTTCGTCACTACCAAACAGATGATAGTAAGGCGCGACACGCCACTGACCATCCTGAGCCTGGAAGCTCGCCGGAACGGTTGTGAAGTAATCCAGACCACCCGCCGAAGCTTCGATCAGACGCACGCCCGGATCGCCATGACGCAGTTTACCGCCCACTTCATCCTGGAACTTGTTCCACGCCTGTGGGGAGTTCCAGCCCGGAGCCCAGGCAAACGGAATTTGTGAACGCGGCGCAGACGGCTGGTTGTTCCCTTCCATAGAGAAAGCGAACATGGTGTCTTTATCCTGCGGCTGGCGCGGTTCGTGAACGCTGATGTTGGCGCGCATTGCGGTACGGCCACTGTAGCGGTGCGGTTCACGTGCCAGTTTCTGTCCACGGATACGGAAGCTTGCATCCGGCGCGGCATCTTTAATACCCGCCAACTGCGGTAACTTCTCAACGACCGCGTCGATAACATGGTCGAGCTGCGTCCAATCCACTTCACGACTCTGCACGGTACTGTGCAGCGAGTGCAGCCAGCGCCAGCTTTCCAGCATTACGGTGTTGCTGTCGTAGTAGGATGGGTCATAGACCTGGAAGAAACGCTGGGCGCGACCTTCGTTGTTAATTACCGTACCATCGCTTTCGGCGAAGCTAGCGGCGGAAAGCACCAGATGGGCGTTTTCCATAATAGCCGTGCGCTGATGGTCAACAACCAGTACCAGCGGCGCTTTCGCCAGCGCGGCGTTCACACGCGTTGCTGAAGCATGGCGATGCAGGTCATTTTCCAACACCACAACGGCGTCAGCACGACCTGTTTCCAGTTCGGTCAGCGCGTCGTCGAGGGAACCACCGCCAATCATACCCAGCCCCATACTGTTGACAGAGCGAGCAATCATGGTGATTCCGACGTCTGCGCCACGGCCTTTCAGCGCCTTCGCCACGTTGGCAGCAGCCTGAATCACGTCGGCGCTACCGGCGTTGGTACCGGAAATAATCAGTGGTTTCTTCGCCCCGGCCAGAGCCTGAACGATGACGTCAATTTTGTTCTGCAGGTCACGGTCGATACCGTCAACCGCCGGTGCGTTGTTATCCAGCGCATGGGCGATAGCGAAACCTAAACGCGCCTGATCTTCAACCGGCGCACGGTAGGTCCATGCCGCGATATCATCCAGACGGGTGTTATCGACGTTGGTAACGAACAGCGGGTGCTTGGCGCGCTGGCCGATGTTGAGGATTGCCGCAATCTGCCAGTCGGCCACTTTCTGCGCCGCCGCCATTTCACGCGCTTTACCTTTCACCGCCTGACGCACTGCCAGCGCAACGCGCGCGCCGGTTTGGGTGACATCTTCGCCCAGGACCAGAACCGCATCGTATGACTCGATTTCGCGCAGTGCCGGGGTATGAATACCGCCGTCACGCAGCACGCTCAGAGCCAGTTGCAGACGTTCCTGCTCGCCCTGGGCAATACCGGTATAGAAGTTATCCGCACCGACCAGTTCACGCAGCGCGAAGTTACTTTCAACGCTGGCACGCGGGGAGCCGATACCAATCACTTTCTTCGACTGACGCAGAATATCTGCCGCGCCCTGCATCGCCTGTTCGGCGTTCAGCGTGATCAGGTCATCGCCACGACGCTGTACCGGCTGGCGTGGACGGTCTTTCAGGTTCACGTAACCATAGCCAAAACGACCACGGTCGCAGAGGAAGTAGTGGTTAACGGTACCGTTGTAGCGGTTTTCGATACGACGCAGTTCACCGTAGCGCTCGCCCGGGCTGATGTTACAGCCGATAGAACACTGCTGGCAGATGCTCGGCGCAAACTGCATGTCCCATTTACGGTTATAACGCTCGGAGTGCGTTTTATCGGTGAAGACGCCGGTCGGGCAAATTTCCACCAGGTTACCGGAGAATTCGCTTTCGAGCGTACCGTCTTCCGGACGACCAAAGTAGACGTTGTCATGTGCGCCATAGACGCCCAGATCCGCACCATCGGCGTAATCTTTGTAGTAACGTACGCAGCGATAGCAGGCGATGCAGCGGTTCATTTCGTGAGAGATGAACGGCCCCAGGTCCTGGTTGCGGTGAGTACGCTTCGTGAAGCGGTAGCGACGGAAGCTATGACCGGTCATGACGGTCATATCCTGAAGGTGGCAGTTACCGCCCTCTTCACAGACCGGACAGTCGTGCGGGTGGTTAGTCATCAACCACTCCACTACGCTTTCGCGAAACTGCTTCGCTTCTTCGTCATCAATTGAAATAAAGGTGCCTTCGGTGGCCGGTGTCATACAAGACATCACCAGGCGACCACGCGTGTCTTCCGCGTTTTGATATTGCTTCACCGCACACTGGCGGCAAGCACCGACGCTTCCCAGCGCCGGGTGCCAGCAAAAGTACGGAATATCAAGGCCGAGAGACAGACAAGCTTCCAGCAGGTTGTCCGCTCCGTTGACCTCATATTCTTTGCCGTCTACATGAATCGTAGCCATAGTCAGCATGCTTCCAGTTGGCTCGGTCTAAAACCGAGCGTTAATCGAATTTCTGATCGCGATTCAGGGTTACCCTGCTATTACCAGCGCTCTTTCAGCAGGTTCGGCTGAATACCACCAATCTGATGGGTATTGCTGAAGGACTGCTTGATGCCAGCTTCGAATTCTTCGCGGAAATATTTAATGGCGCTCTGCAGCGGCTCCACCGCACCCGGTGCGTGTGCACAGAAGGTTTTACCCGGGCCGAGGAAACGACACAGTTGCTCAAGCGTCTCGATATCCCCTGGCTGGCCTTCGCCACGCTCCAGCGCGCGCAGAATTTTCACACTCCACGGCAGACCGTCACGGCACGGCGTACACCAGCCGCAGGACTCGCGGGCAAAGAACTCTTCGAGGTTACGCACCAGAGGAACCATGCCAATCTCGTGATCGACAGCCATTGCCAGCGCGGTGCCCAAACGGCTACCGGCTTTACCAATGCTTTCGAATTCCATCGGCAGATCGAGGTGCGCTTCAGTCAGGAAATCAGTACCCGCGCCGCCCGGCTGCCAGGCTTTGAATTTCAGGCCATCGCGCATGCCGCCCGCGTAATCTTCGAGGATCTCGCGCGCGGTAGTACCGAAAGGCAGTTCCCACAGGCCAGGGTTCTTCACGCGACCGGAGAAGCCCATCAGCTTGGTGCCCGCGTCTTTGCTCTGCGAAATGTTCTGGTACCACTCCACGCCGTTCGCGAGGATAGCCGGTACGTTACACAGGGTTTCGACGTTGTTAACGCAGGTCGGCTTACCCCAAGCGCCAGAGCTTGCCGGGAACGGCGGCTTGGAACGTGGGTTAGCACGACGACCTTCAAGGGAGTTAATCAGCGCCGTCTCTTCACCGCAGATATAGCGCCCTGCCCCGGTGTGGACAAACAGTTCGAAGTCGAAACCGGTGCCCATGATGTTTTTGCCAAGCAAGCCGGCTTCGGTTGCTTCGGCAATCGCGCGACGCAGATGCACAGCCGCTTCGATATATTCACCACGCAGGAAGATGTAACCACGGTACGCTTTCAGCGCAAACGCGGAGATCAGCATGCCTTCCACCAGCAGGTGCGGCAGTTGTTCCATCAGCAGACGGTCTTTATAGGTACCCGGCTCCATTTCATCGGCGTTACACAGCAGGTAACGGATGTTCATGGATTCGTCTTTCGGCATCAGGCTCCACTTCAGACCAGTGGAAAAGCCCGCACCGCCGCGCCCTTTCAGGCCAGCGTCTTTTACCTGATTAACGATTTCGTCCGGTGATAGCCCGGTCAGGGCCTTACGTGCACCTTCGTAGCCGTTCTTGCTACGGTATTCGTCCAGCCAGACCGGCTGTTTGTCATCACGCAGACGCCAGGTCAGCGGATGCGTTTCGGGAGTACGGATAATGTCTTTCATTTATACCGCTCCAGCAGTTCAGGAATGCCTTCCGGGGTCAGGTGAGCATGAGTATCCTCATCGATCATCATGTTCGGCCCTTTATCGCAGTTCCCCAGGCAACAGGTCGGGAGCAGCGTAAAACGACCGTCAAAGGTCGTCTGCCCCGGCTTGATGTTGAGTTTTTTCTCAAGCGCAGCCTGGATCCCCTGATAGCCGTTGATATGGCACACCACGCTGTCACAATAGCGGATCACGTGGCGACCTACCGGCTGGCGGAAGATCTGGCTATAGAACGTGGCAACACCTTCTACGTCGCTTGCCGGGATCCCCAGCACATCAGCGATCGCATAGATCGCCCCATCCGGCACCCAGCCACGCTGTTTCTGAACGATTTTCAGCGCTTCAATGGACGCCGCACGCGGGTCTTCGTAGTGGTGCTTCTCGTGCTCAATCGCTTCACGCTCAGCCGCACTCAGCTCAAAAGCCTCGGTTTGTGGTTGTTGATTCTCGTGCATAATTAGCGGTCCACATCTGACATAACAAAATCGATACTACCCAGGTGGACGATAAGGTCGGACACCAGGCTGCCACGTACCGCTACCGGGATCTGCTGCAGGTGCGCATAGCTCGGGGTACGGATACGGGTACGGTAACTCATGGTGCTGCCATCGCTGGTCAGGTAGTAACTGTTAATACCCTTGGTCGCTTCCACCATCTGGAAGGACTCGTTTGCCGGCATAACCGGTCCCCACGAAACTTGCAGGAAGTGGGTGATCAGGGTTTCGATATGTTGCAACGTGCGCTCTTTCGGCGGCGGCGTAGTCAGCGGGTGATCCGCTTTGAACGGGCCTTCCGGCATGTTGTTGAGGCACTGCTCAAGGATGCGCAGACTCTGGCGCAGCTCTTCAACTTTCAGCATCACGCGGGTATAGCAGTCGGACACGCCGCCGCCAACCGGGACTTCAAAGTCAAAGTTTTCGTAGCCAGAGTATGGACGCGCTTTACGCACGTCAAAATCAATACCGGTCGCACGCAGCGCAGCACCGGTACAACCCCAGTCCAGCGCTTCTTTCTTACCGTAAGCGGCAACGCCTTGCGAACGGCCTTTCAGGATGGTGTTACGCAGTGCGGCTTTCTCGTAGGAATCCAGACGTTTTGGCATCCAGTCGAGGAAGTCACGCAGCAGTTTGTCCCAACCGCGCGGCAGATCGTGTGCCACACCGCCGATACGGAACCAGGCCGGGTGCATACGGAAACCGGTGATCGCTTCCACTACGTCATAGATTTTCTGACGGTCGGTAAAGGCGAAGAAGACCGGCGTCATCGCGCCGACGTCCTGGATGAACGTGGAGATGTACAGCAGGTGGCTGTTGATACGGAACAGTTCAGACAACATAACGCGAATCACGTTGACGCGATCCGGCGTGGTGATGCCAGCCAGTTTCTCAACGGCCAGTACGTAAGGCATTTCGTTAACGCAGCCGCCGAGGTACTCGATACGGTCGGTGTACGGAATGTAGCTGTGCCAGGACTGACGTTCACCCATCTTTTCAGCGCCACGGTGGTGGTAGCCGATGTCAGGCACGCAGTCGACGATTTCTTCGCCATCAAGCTGCAGCACAATACGGAACGCACCGTGAGAAGACGGGTGGTTAGGACCGAGGTTGAGGAACATGAAGTCCTCGTTTTCGGAACTACGCTTCATGCCCCATTCTTCTGGTTTGAAGGTCAGTGATTCCATTTCCAGATCCTGTTTGGCTTTGGTCAGCTCAAACGGATCGAATTCGGTCGCACGCGCCGGGTAGTCTTTACGCAGCGGATGACCTTCCCAGGTATGCGGCATCAGCAGACGCGTCAGGTGCGGGTGACCTTCGATGTCGATGCCAAACATTTCCCAGGTTTCACGCTCATACCAGTTGGCGTTCGGGAACAGTTTGGTGAACGTCGGTACGCGCAGGTCGTTTTCAGACAATGCCACCTTGAGCATGATATCGCGATTGCGTTCAATGGAGATCAGGTGATAGAAAACGGAAAAATCCGCGGCAGGTAACCCTTCGCGGTGCGTACGCAGACGTTCGTCCATGCCGTGTAAGTCAAACAGCATGACGTAAGGTTTCGGCAGTCTCTTTAAGAAATCGCCAACTTCCAGTAATTGTTCACGCTTGACCCAAACAACAGGTACCCCGGTGCGAGTCGCCTGAACGGTAAAGGCATCCGGCCCAAAACGGTTGCGCAGTTCGCCAATGACCGGGTCATCAAGGTGATCCCGTGTTTGCCATACAGCGTCTTGCGCGGTTAAGTCGGTCATATTGTTCACCATTGCAAATGGTCCGTGGTGGTCGGCAGTGCTTCGCGCTATTTATGTAGTGATAAGCGAAGGAAGTGCTGCTGCCGACAGGCGCAAATTAAATCTCGTCTGGTGTACGAAGATTCGTTACAGCAATACGTTCGCCGCGTTTACGCTCGCGTTCTGACTGCATATTGGCGCGATAAACGCCCTGATCGCCAACCACCCAGGAGAGCGGACGGCGTTCTTTGCCAATGGAATCTTGCAGCAGCATCAGAGCCTGCATATACGCTTCCGGACGCGGCGGGCATCCCGGGATGTACACATCGACCGGAATAAATTTATCAACGCCCTGCACCACAGAATAGATGTCGTACATACCGCCGGAGTTGGCGCATGCGCCCATGGAAATAACCCATTTCGGTTCCAGCATCTGATCGTAGAGGCGCTGAATAACCGGCGCCATTTTGGTAAAGCAGGTTCCGGCTACGACCATCAGGTCAGCCTGACGCGGCGATGCACGCAGTACTTCCGCACCAAAACGGGCCACATCGTGCACGGCGGTAAACGAGGTCACCATCTCAACGTAGCAGCAGGAAAGGCCAAAGTTATATGGCCAAATTGAGTTTTTACGGCCCCAGTTAACCATGTCATGCAGCTTGCCCATGAACACGTTTTTGTTAACTTCTTGCTCCAGGGGGTCGGTTACGATCTCCTGTTTTTGCAGGGGGTAACGGTCGTTCTCACCGTTAGGATCTATGCGGGTGAGCGTATAATCCATCTTAATGCCTCGCGGTTAGCGTTGACGATTAGCGATACTGTTCGTTTCCGGGTTCATACGCTCGCGGCGTGAACGCGCGGGCGTCCAGTCCAGCGCGCCAATACGCACCAGATAAACCAGACCTGCCAGTAACACAAAAATAAAAATTGCAGCTTCCACAAAGCCAATCCAGCCGCTTTCACGGATAGAAGTTGACCATGCGAACAGATACAGCGCTTCAACGTCGAAGATAACGAAGAACATGGCTACCAGATAAAACTTGGCAGACAGGCGCAAGCGGGCGGTGCCGACCGAGTCGATACCTGATTCAAACGGCACGTTTTTAGATCTCGCGCGCGCGCGACCACCTAAAAACCAGCCGCCGACGAGCATCAGGCAGCACAGGCCAATGGCAACAATAAGAAAGATAGCGAATGCCCAGTGATGAGCGATGATTTCAGTGGATGTTGACATACTCATTGCTTACTCATCAAAAGTAGCGCCAAATTCTCTGCTCTTTTCGGCAGATGAACGCCACATCGATTCATGGGGAGGAATAAAAAAAACCTTACAATCACTGTGAAAAACCATTTTATACAGCTAATTGATGGGGTTTTTTACTCCTTTCTATAACCTTTTGTCAACTTTAACAAAAGTTTCCTCACATTATTTTACACCGCTCCAACTTCATTAACATAAAGTGCTATTTAGACCAATTTCGATCGCATCATCGGTCATTTTTAATGTTGTTGAATCGTGTCCGTAGTGAAGTAAAAAAGATAATACTCACCTATTTTGACAGGAATTCACCCAGATGCCTCCCCCTAAATGGGAGTATTTTCTTGATCTGTGACACGCTTTTGTTAATTCACCATAAAAAACAGCAACAATTTCTCTAGTTTTTTAACATGGAAACAATTAGTAACGCTGCTGCTTATTTTTCAGCCAGGTGTCAGGCCGTTTTTTTACCTTCTGATTTTGTTAAGTTTTAGTATAGCAAATGACATAAAGCGGCAATATTTACATAAAAAAAGAGCCGCTGGATGTTTTTTCATCACCAGAGGCTCTTTTTTACACTAACATTTTAAAACGATTTTATGTGACGGATTACTCAAAGTCGCCTTCAACAATCAGCGAGTCATCTCCCCCTTCAGGGGTAAACTGATTGTATTGCCAAGGATTTTGATACGTTTGCATCGACTTAAAGATAACTTCTGCCAACTCATTTTGCGTGGACGGATCGCAGCACAACAGATACTCAGTATCAGGCAATGGCGGTAATCCGTCGGCGGCGCCCAGTACGCGTAAATCTGGACTCATCATTTCAACAGGCCGCGCAGTGACGCCGAGCCCTGCTTTTACCGCCGCGCGAACCGCAGGTAAGGTTGAAGCAACATAAGCCAGGCGCCACGGGATCTGAGCAGCATTTAATGTCGCCAGCACGATATCGCGAAACGGGCTCGGATCGTCCAGCAGAACCAACGGTACTGGCTCACCTTTTTGCAGAATATATTCGGCAGCACAGTACCAATGCGTTGGCGAGGTACGCAGATTCAGACATTCAAAATCGCCAGGACGGTTGGTAGTCACAACCAAGTCCACTTCTTGCGACTTCAGCATATCCACCATGTAGGCGTTACGCTTGACCCTCACATCCAGCGCAAGCTTCGGATAAACCGAACTTATTCGGTTGAGCAGGAAAGGCAGTATGGTATCGGCTGATTCATCAGAAGCACCGATAGTTAACACTCCCTGAAGATTATTAAACATTAATGATGAGCATGCCTCATCATTAAAGCGCAGTATTTTTCTGGCGTAACCCAACAGTTGTATACCATGTTCGGTCAGTAGTTTGTTGCGTCCATGGCGCGCGAACAACTCTTTCCCCACGAGTTGCTCAAGACGCTGCATTTGCTGACTCACCGCAGACTGAGTTCGACATACCGCAGCTGCCGCAGCCGCAAAGGTATTCAGGTCGGCAACAGCAACGAAGGTTCTCAGCAGATCGAGGTCGAGGTTAATTATCGGACGATTTGCATTTATCATAGTTTTTCACTTACTCGCGGGTCATACCGGGTTAATGCTGTGCATTTGGAATCAAACAACTCCATTTGTAATGTGCCTCCCTCGCAGTTTCGCTTAGTGTAACCAAGTGAAAATAAGGATGTATTTGGTTTAACAAACGAAACAATTCTCTTTCCTGGCTATTTTAATTCCCGTGACATTCATCGGAATATAGCAACGAGAAAGAGCCGAATTTTTAGCTGCTGGATGATTCTGACTTAGGGAAAACATGTAAATTTTGTAAATTTAAAAAAAAGTTAACGAACAATAATTTACACATTAAAAACTAACTTTTCAGTGTGTTAGGAACAACCAACAAACATTTGAATTATCTTAAAATTCAGACAACTTACCATTTCATGAGACTTATCTTAACCTAAAACCACTATATTTATAAGTGTTATCGTGAATAATTCCAGGCTACCAGGTGTTATGTCAGAGCAGCGGTTTTGCTATTATTGGCCCATTCAATTTAATGTCGTTTAAATATTAAATAATAATTAATTAAGAATTCTTCAATTCATTAATTATGCTTAACAATGAATTCACACCGTATCACGTACGGATCAGGCCGATAACAGGTCCCGCAGTTAAAACCTCAGTATTTTCGAATTACCTCATCCAGCTTAGACGCCCGTGACATTTCGCTTTACAGGCTTAACTTTTTTTGACCAAACAAATCACCACAACCAAACCAATAAAACAAAACATACTACCACCAAAGAACACTTTAATAGATTATTATTTCATAATATTTGCATTATTTAGTTATTAACAGTTAATTATCACTTCATGGCTTTTCAAAATCTTCTACTAAAGACCCTTCAAAACTCACCGCCGTGGGAGTACATTGTGCTGGGCTGACTTCCATGGCAGGGAGTGGCATTCACAGCTAAAAAGGTCAACGTTCATGTCCCCCATTGAAAAATCCAGCAAATTAGAAAACGTCTGTTATGACATTCGCGGCCCGGTTCTGAAGGAAGCAAAGCGCCTGGAAGAAGAAGGCAATAAGGTTCTGAAACTGAACATCGGCAACCCGGCGCCATTCGGGTTTGAAGCGCCAGATGAAATACTGGTGGATGTGATCCGCAATTTGCCAACAGCGCAAGGATATTGCGACTCCAAAGGCCTTTATTCCGCCCGGAAAGCGATTATGCAGCATTACCAGGCCCGTGGTATGCGCGACGTAACCGTGGAAGATATTTATATCGGCAACGGCGTTTCTGAATTAATTGTGCAGGCTATGCAGGCGTTGCTGAACAGTGGGGACGAAATGCTGGTTCCTGCTCCTGATTATCCGCTGTGGACGGCGGCGGTATCGCTCTCCGGCGGTAATGCCGTGCACTACCTGTGTGACGAATCATCAGACTGGTTCCCGGACCTGGATGATATCCGCGCCAAAATCACGCCGCGTACGCGTGGGATCGTCATCATCAACCCAAACAACCCAACCGGCGCTGTATACTCTAAAGAGCTGCTGATGGAGATTGTTGAGATTGCTCGCCAGAACAACCTCATCATCTTTGCGGATGAGATTTACGACAAAATTCTCTACGACGACGCTGAACACCACTCCATCGCTGCAATGGCGCCGGATCTGCTGACCATCACCTTCAATGGCCTGTCAAAAACCTATCGCGTTGCCGGTTTCCGACAGGGCTGGATGGTGCTGAACGGGCCGAAGAAACATGCTAAAGGGTATATTGAAGGTCTTGAGATGCTGGCCTCTATGCGTCTGTGTGCCAACGTTCCGGCGCAACATGCCATTCAGACCGCACTGGGCGGATACCAGAGCATCAGCGAATTTATCATGCCTGGTGGGCGTCTGTATGAACAACGCAACCGCGCCTGGGAACTGCTCAATGACATTCCTGGTGTCTCCTGCGTAAAACCGCGCGGCGCGCTGTATATGTTCCCGAAAATTGATGCTAAACGCTTCAACATTCATGACGACCAGAAGATGGTACTCGACTTCCTGCTGCAGGAAAAAGTACTGCTGGTTCAGGGAACAGCGTTCAACTGGCCGTGGCCGGATCATTTCCGCATCGTCACGCTGCCGCGTATTGACGATATTGAAATGTCGTTGAGTAAATTTGAGCGTTTCCTGTCAGGGTATCACCAGCTGTAATTAAACAAAGGCTGTCGGATGGATGACGAGTATTTGCATCTGACAGCCTTCTCTGCGCAAAATGACTCTTAGGTTGCCATCATATAAGGGTCGTTATGAAGCAGAGCCATTTTTTTGCCCACCTCTCCCGTCTGAAGCTCATTAATCGCTGGCCGCTGATGCGAAACGTGCGCACCGAAAACGTGTCTGAACACAGTCTGCAGGTTGCCATGGTTGCCCATGCGCTGGCCGCGATCAAAAACCGTAAATTTGGTGGTCAGGTTAATGCTGAGCGTATTGCTCTGTTGGCGATGTATCACGATGCGTCAGAAGTGCTGACCGGTGATCTCCCTACCCCGGTGAAATATTTCAACTCGCAGATTGCGCAGGAATATAAAGCGATAGAGAAAATTGCCCAGCAAAAGCTGGTCGATATGGTACCTGATGAACTGCGCGATATTTTTGCGCCGCTCATTGATGAACATGCCTTAAGTGAAGAAGAGAGATCGATTGTTAAACAGGCCGATGCCCTGTGCGCGTATCTGAAGTGTCTGGAGGAACTCTCTGCCGGTAACAACGAATTTCTGCTTGCCAAGACGCGTCTGGAAAAAACGCTCGAGTCGCGACGCAGCGAAGAGATGGACTACTTTATGGACGTGTTTGTCCCGAGTTTTCACCTCTCATTAGATGAAATCAGCCAGGATTCTCCGCTATAAACGCATGACCCGGTGGCGGCGAAGACATCCCCGTCGCCATCCGCCAACAACATCAAAACGGAAACAGCATCGGGATCATCACCACGCACACCGCCATCACAATGATGGTAAACGGTACGCCAATCTTCACGAAATCGCTAAAGCTGTAGTTGCCAGGTCCGAGCACCAGAGTGTTTACCGGCGAAGAGACCGGTGTCATAAAGGCTGCGGATGCCGCCATCGCAATCCCCATCGCAAAAGGATACGGTGAAACGCCCATCGACTTTGCAGCCGCCAGCGCGATTGGTGCCATCAGCACCGCCGTCGCGGTGTTGGAGATAAATAACCCGATAGTCGCACACAGCACGAACAGGCAGCCCAACATCATATACGGGCCATACCCGCCGCCGACATCCATCAGCCCTTTCACCACCAAATCGACACCGCCGGTTTTTTGTAAAGCCAGCGCGAAGGGCATCATCCCGACAATCAAAATAATGCTTGGCCAGTGAATCGCTTTATAGGCACTTTCGGCATCAATACAGCGAAATTTCCCCATCAGCAGACAGGCGATGATCGCAGCCACCGTATTGGGAATTTCATCAGTGAGCATCAGAGCGACCATCAGCACCAGACAGAAAATCGCATGCGGTGCCTGGCTGTGCGCCGGAGAAGCTTCACTGACTTCCTCGGGCATATTCAGCACGACAAAATCACGCCCTTTTTGTCCCAACAGTGTGATGAGCTTCCAGTTGCCCACCACTAATATGATATCGCCCATCAGCAATGGCTCATCCACCACCGCTCCAGCCAGAGCCGCGCCATCGCGCTTCAGCCCAACGACATTCAGCCCGTAGCGGGTACGAAAAGCGATTTCCCGTACCGTTTTGCCGATCAATTCCGATTCAGGGATCAGAGAGATCTCGGCCATCCCCACATCAAGCGCCTGCTCGGAGAAGTATTCGCCGCGCAGTACCATTGGTTCCAGAAACTGTTCACTGCAAAATTCACGCAGGTCGACATCGGCCGCGGACATATCAATCAGCAATACGTCACGGGCGCGAAACTCAGAAACCCCGTTAACGTCGACTATTACGCGACGAAAGCGACGCCAGCGTTCCACGCCAATCACGTTTGCTCCGTAGCGCTCACGCAGCTTCAGATCATCCAGACGCTGGCCAATCATAGGAGAACCGGGACGAATCGCCAGCCGACGCGCGCGCCCGGTCAGGCGATATTCTTTAATCAGATCGCGAAAGGTCCGGCGTTTCCAGCCGTCTCCCGGCTGTCTGGAATCTTCTCCCTTGAGCATAAAGCGCATCAGCAGCATATAAATTATGCCGAGAACCAGAACCACCAGCCCCAGCGGGGTAACGCTAAAAAAGCTGAACCCGTTAAGTCCTTCACGTAACAGTTCACTGTTGACGACCAGGTTCGGCGGCGTCGCCACCAGCGTCATCATGCCGCTTATCAGGCCGGCAAAGCTCAGCGGCATCATCAAGCGTGAAGGGGAAATTTCCATGCGCATGGAAACGCTTAAGACCACCGGGATAAAGATGGCGACCACACCGGTCGAACTCATAAACGCCCCGAGTCCGGCAACGGTAATCATCAGCAACACCAGCATTTTGACTTCACTGCTGCCAGCCACCTTCACCAGCCAGGCACCCATTACTGTCGCCACCCCGGTACGCACCAGGCCGTCGCCGATAATGAATAATGCCGCTATCAAAATAACGTTAGGATCGCTGAATCCGGAAAAGGCTTCTGTGATGCTCAATGTTCCGCTCAGAACAAAGGCAATGATGACCAGCAAAGCGACCGCGTCCATACGCACTCTGCCAGTGACAAACAAGACGACGGCAATCGCCAGCAATGAGAGAACCCATATCAATTCACCGTTCACAACATATCCTTGTTAAATGAGAGGGATGGATCGATTCTGCCATAAAAAAGCCCCAACAATCTGGGGCTAAATCATGTTCAGGTATTTCTTACCACGACCACATTTCCGTTAGGCTGTTTGGTCACAGAAATATGTTCCAGACTGGTCAGCGAAAAATCGACCTCATCTAGACGCGGCGTGTCCACAGGCGCGTTGACCGCTATCACATGACACCCTGCAGCCAGTCCTGAAAGCACCCCAGCGGGCGCATCTTCCACCACCGCGCATTCCTGTGGCGCAAGACCCAGAAGCTGGGCGCCTAACAGATAGGCGTCTGGCTCGGGTTTGCCTCTTTTTACCCGCTCGGCGGTGACAAACACTTCAGGAGCAGGCAGCCCCGCGACACGATGACGCGCTCGTGCGACCGGCATGGATCCGGAGGTCACAATCGCCCATGGAATACCCGCTTTATTGAGGTGGTTGAGCAAATCAACCGCTCCCGGCAGCGCAGTGATCCCCGCGGTTTCCGTCGCTTCGATCTGCTCCAGGCGGGTGAATTCCGCGGCGATCTCAGCCTCAGATTTGCCCACCATAAAGTGTCGCAGGGAGGTAATGGCCTGCTTGCCATGAATAAAGCCGAGCACCTCGGCGTGATCGAGGCCAAAACGATCGGCCCAGTTGCACCACGCGCGTTCTACTGCGGGTAAGGAATCGACCAGCGTTCCATCCAGATCAAACAGAAAACCTTTGCACTGCACGCTCGCCCCCTCAGGCATTAATGATTTGGTTAATTTCATTCGCACTCAGGTGATACTGGCGCGGGCAAGAGTGCCAGACATTCAGCATACGCTGATATTTTTCCCACATCGGGGTCTGGGCGTTGAAGCCATGCGTACCCGCATCAAAGTGGGTATAACGACCTTCCACATTAACCATAAAACGTACGTACCCGAGGTAACGGGCTTCCGTTGCGGCGTCAAAGCCAAGGAAGGTCACGCGACGCTCATCAATAGCCTGCGCGTCCTTAAGATTAGTCCAGGACACATGTAATGCGTGATACATCTCCATAATATCGATAATCGTACGACAGGTTTCTTCCGTCAGCTCACCAAACTCACGATCCAGCTCGCGCATCTGCAAGCCGTAACCGCGTTCAATAATCGTCTGCAAACGACGATAACGCTCGGCGTTAGTGGGATCGAGCATAGTCATCATTTTGTACTGATTAGACAAAATCAGACGTTGAGCGTTGGTCATTTCCATTTGGGACTCCTGTATCACTACTACTGCGATGAAAAAAAAGAAGGCATCTTGTGCCTTCTTTTATATGCGTAATCAGGGGTCAATTACAAATCATCAAGGAAAGTTTTATCCAGTTGTTTGAAGGCGCGCTTAAGCGTGTCAGCCAGCGCCTGATAATCAGGCTTTCCTTCTACTGGAGTGAGCGCCTGCCCGGCTTCTTGCAATTTACCCCGAACTTCGTAGAACCAGTTGAGTATTGAAGGCGGCAGCGGCGTTACAGAACGTTTACCCAGCCACCACATGCCCTGCATCGGCAGGCTGAGCGCAAACAGCGCAGTCGCCACGGCCGGTCCCAACTGCCCCCCTAACGCAATTTGCCAGCATAAGGTGAAGACGGCGATAGGCGGCATAAAACGGATCGCGTAACGCGTCATGCGGATCACGCGGTTCTCTACAAACACAGGTGCGAGGCGCTTTTCCATTGGCCACGTCTTCGCATAGTGCTGCCCCCGGCGAAACAAGCTAAAAAAATTGACGGAACGATTATCCGGTGTCGACATGGCGGTTACCTCAACTTCACATATAAAAATTAAAAAATTTGTGCAAAACAACAACTACAAGGGACATCGTTCAAAACATTTTGTCTTTGATACCCACATTCAGGTATCCTGTGCCGGCCTGTAAGGCCTTTAGTCCAAAATCATTGAGTCGTCAAATTGACACATAGTATGCCATTGGCTGAAAAATACGCAAAATGACATAGACTCAAAGGTATTTATTCCATCGTGCCCAAAAAGACTATGGCGCATGATGTTAATCATAAACGTCGGTGTCATCATGCGCTACGCTCTATGACTTCCTGACGTTTTTTTAGCCACGTATCATAAATAGGTACTTCCATGTCGAGTAAGTTAGTACTGGTTCTGAACTGCGGTAGCTCCTCACTGAAATTTGCCATCATCGATGCAGTAAACGGTGAAGAATACCTCTCTGGTTTAGCCGAATGTTTCCATCTCCCAGAAGCACGTATCAAGTGGAAAATGGACGGCGGTAAACAAGAAGCGGCTTTAGGTGCAGGCGCCGCTCACAGTGAAGCGCTGAATTTTATCGTTAATACTATTCTGGCACAAAAACCAGAACTGTCTGCTCAGCTGACTGCGATTGGTCACCGTGTTGTTCACGGCGGCGAGAAATACACCGGCTCTGTGGTTATCGACGATTCTGTTATTCAGGGTATCAAAGACGCAGCCTCTTTTGCACCGCTGCATAACCCTGCACACCTGATCGGTATCGCAGAAGCGCTGAAATCCTTCCCGAATCTGAAAGACAAAAACGTGGCTGTGTTCGACACCGCGTTCCATCAGACCATGCCGGAAGAGTCTTACCTCTATGCTCTGCCATACAGCCTGTACAAAGAACACGGTGTTCGTCGTTACGGCGCACACGGTACCAGCCACTTCTTCGTGACTCAGGAAGCGGCAAAAATTCTGAACAAACCGGTTGATGAGCTGAACATCATCACTTGCCACCTGGGCAACGGCGGTTCTGTTTCTGCTATCCGTAACGGTAAATGTGTTGATACCTCCATGGGTCTGACCCCGCTGGAAGGTCTGGTGATGGGTACGCGTTCCGGTGACATCGACCCAGCGATCATCTTCCACCTGCACGACACCCTGGGCATGAGCGTTGACCAGATCAACAAAATGCTGACCAAAGAGTCCGGCCTGCTGGGTCTGACCGAAGTCACCAGCGACTGCCGTTATGTTGAAGATAACTACGCGACTAAAGAAGACGCTAAACGTGCAATGGACGTTTACTGTCACCGTCTGGCGAAATACATCGGTTCTTACACTGCGCTGATGGATGGTCGTCTGGATGCAGTTGTCTTCACCGGTGGTATCGGTGAAAACGCAGCGATGGTTCGTGAACTGTCTCTGGGCAAACTGGGCGTTCTGGGCTTTGAAGTTGACCACGAACGTAACCTGGCCGCACGTTTCGGCAAATCTGGTTTCATCAACAAAGAAGGTACCCGTCCTGCGGTGGTTATCCCAACCAACGAAGAACTGGTTATCGCGCAAGACGCGAGCCGTCTGACTGCCTGATTTCACACCGCCAGCCTAGCTGGCGGTGCTGTTTTGTAACCCGTCTACATCGACGGTAACGAAAGAGGATAAACCGTGTCCCGTATTATTATGCTGATCCCTACCGGAACCAGCGTCGGTCTGACCAGCGTCAGCCTTGGCGTGATCCGCGCAATGGAACGCAAAGGCGTTCGTCTGAGCGTCTTCAAGCCGATCTCTCAACCGCGTGCCGGTGGCGATGCGCCAGACCAGACTACCAGCATCGTCCGTGCTAACTCTTCTCTGCCAGCCGCTGAGCCGCTGAAGATGAGCCACGTTGAATCTCTGTTGTCCAGCAATCAGAAAGATGTGCTGATGGAAGAGATCATCGCGAACTACCACGCGAACACTAAAGACGCTGAAGTTGTACTGGTTGAAGGCCTGGTCCCAACCCGTAAACATCAGTTCGCGCAGTCTCTGAACTACGAAATCGCGAAAACGCTGAACGCAGAAATCGTCTTCGTAATGTCTCAGGGTACCGATACCCCGGAACAGCTGAACGAGCGTATTGAACTGACTCGCAGCAGCTTCGGCGGCGCGAAAAACACCAACATCACCGGCGTAATCGTTAACAAACTGAACGCACCGGTTGATGAGCAGGGCCGTACTCGCCCGGATCTGTCCGAGATTTTCGACGACTCTTCCAAAGCGAAAGTGATCAAAGTTGATCCGGCTAAACTGCAAGAATCCAGCCCGCTGCCGGTTCTGGGCGCGGTGCCATGGAGCTTCGATCTGATCGCAACGCGTGCAATCGATATGGCGCGTCATCTGAACGCCACTATCGTTAACGAAGGTGATATCAATACCCGTCGCGTGAAGTCTGTGACTTTCTGCGCACGCAGCATTCCGCACATGCTGGAGCACTTCCGTGCCGGTTCTCTGCTGGTGACTTCCGCCGATCGTCCTGACGTGCTGGTTGCAGCATGCCTGGCAGCCATGAACGGCGTGGAAATCGGTGCCCTGCTGCTGACTGGCGGCTACGAAATGGACGCGCGTATCACTAAACTGTGCGAACGTGCATTTGAAACCGGCCTGCCGGTATTCATGGTGAACACCAACACCTGGCAGACCTCTCTGAGCCTGCAGAGCTTCAACCTGGAAGTTCCGGTTGACGATCACGAACGTATTGAGAAAGTTCAGGAATACGTTGCTAACTACATCAACGCTGACTGGATTGAATCCCTGACCGCGACCTCTGAGCGCAGCCGTCGTCTGTCTCCGCCAGCGTTCCGTTATCAGCTGACCGAGCTGGCACGTAAAGCCGGCAAGCGCGTTGTTCTGCCGGAAGGTGACGAGCCGCGTACCGTTAAAGCGGCGGCTATCTGTGCTGAACGCGGTATCGCAACCTGCGTACTGCTGGGCAACCCGGATGAGATCACCCGCGTTGCGGCCTCTCAGGGCGTTGAGCTGGGCGCTGGCGTAGAAATCGTTGATCCAGATGTGGTTCGCGAAAGCTACGTTGCTCGCCTGGTCGAACTGCGTAAAAACAAAGGTATGACCGAAACCGTTGCCCGCGAACAGCTGGAAGACAACGTGGTTCTCGGTACCCTGATGCTGGAACAGGACGACGTTGACGGTCTGGTTTCTGGTGCAGTTCATACCACCGCGAACACCATCCGTCCGCCGCTGCAGCTGATCAAAACTGCACCGGGTAGTTCCCTGGTGTCTTCCGTGTTCTTCATGCTGCTGCCGGATCAGGTTTACGTATACGGCGACTGCGCGATCAACCCGGATCCGACTGCAGAGCAACTGGCAGAAATCGCGATTCAGTCCGCTGAATCCGCCATTGCTTTCGGTATCGAACCGCGCGTAGCAATGCTCTCCTACTCCACCGGTACTTCTGGTGCAGGTAGCGACGTAGAAAAAGTTCGTGAAGCCACGCGTCTGGCGCAGGAAAAACGTCCTGACCTGATGATCGACGGTCCGCTGCAGTATGACGCCGCCGTTATGGCTGACGTAGCAAAATCCAAAGCGCCGAACTCTCCGGTTGCAGGTCGTGCTACCGTGTTCATCTTCCCGGATCTGAACACCGGTAACACCACCTACAAAGCGGTACAGCGTTCTGCCGACCTGATCTCCATCGGGCCAATGCTGCAGGGTATGCGCAAGCCTGTGAACGACCTGTCTCGTGGCGCGCTGGTTGACGACATCGTCTACACTATCGCTCTGACCGCGATCCAGTCTTCCCAACAGCAGCAGTAATCTGTCGAGTCTGCCGGATGTCTTATCCGGCAACACTTCTGCTTATTAAACCGGAAATAGCTTATATTTCCGGTTTTTTTATACCTGTTTTTCCCGTTGGCATATTCTGAAACATTTGCCAGGATGCGCTGCATCAATGAATAACTATTCTCCTGTTTGCATACTTATCCTCTTTTGCATTGCAACAGGGATAGTCTTTCATGTCAGCAGTAACAGAAACACAGCCAGCTAAAAAATGGGCGATGCCCGATACGTTGGTGATTATTTTTTTCGTTGCCATTTTAACCAGTCTGGCGACATGGGTTGTTCCCGTCGGGATGTTCGACAGTCAGGAAGTGCAGTATCAGGTTGATGGACAAACTAAAACCCGTAAGGTGGTCGCCCCCCACTCTTTTCGAATTCTGACCAACGACGCGGGCGAAGAGCAGTATCACCGGGTGCAGTTTTTCACCACTGGTGATGAGCGCCCGGGCCTGATGAATTTTCCGTTTGAAGGGTTAACCTCCGGCTCTAAATTCGGCACTGCCGTCGGCATTATTATGTTTATGCTGGTGATTGGCGGCGCATTCGGCATCGTTATGCGTACCGGAACCATCGATAACGGCATCCTGGCGCTCATCCGCCATACGCGAGGAAACGAAGTCCTGTTTATCCCGGTGCTGTTTGTTCTCTTCTCATTAGGCGGCGCGGTGTTTGGCATGGGGGAAGAGGCGGTCGCCTTTGCCATTATCATCGCACCGTTAATGGTACGGTTAGGTTACGACAGTATCACCACCGTTCTGGTCACCTATATTGCGACTCAGATTGGATTCGCCAGCTCCTGGATGAACCCGTTTTGCGTGGTCGTCGCGCAGGGGATTGCGGGTGTGCCGGTGCTCTCTGGTTCCGGTCTGCGTATCATTGTGTGGGTGGTTGCGACCCTGATAGGGCTAACCTTCACGCTGGCTTATGCGGCACGCATCAAAAAGAATCCGCTTTTGTCCCGGGTACATGAATCCGACCGTTTCTTTCGCGAACAGCAGGACGACGTTGTGGAACGACGCTTCACGCTGGGCGACTGGCTGGTGCTGCTGGTGCTGACTGCGGTAATGATTTGGGTTGTCTGGGGCGTGATCGTCAACGCGTGGTTTATTCCTGAGATCGCCAGTCAGTTCTTCACTATGGGTCTGGTAATTGGCATCATCGGCGTGGTCTTTCGTCTCAACGGCATGACGGTCAACATCATGGCCTCCTCATTCACTGAAGGCGCCCGAATGATGATTGCCCCTGCCCTGCTGGTCGGTTTTGCCAAGGGCATATTACTGCTGGTCGGTAATGGAGAAGCGGGTGAAGCCAGCGTGTTAAACACGCTGCTGCACAGCATTGCCAACGGCATCAGCGGGCTGGATAACGCCATCGCGGCGTGGTTTATGCTGCTGTTCCAGGCGGTGTTTAATTTCTTCGTTACTTCCGGCTCTGGTCAGGCTGCATTGACCATGCCGTTATTAGCACCCTTAGGCGATCTGGTTGGCGTAAACCGTCAGGTCACCGTACTGGCCTTCCAGTTTGGCGACGGATTCAGTCATATTATCTATCCTACGTCTGCATCGCTGATGGCAACGTTAGGCGTGTGTCGGGTGGATTTTCGTAACTGGCTGAAGGTAGGCGCCACGCTGTTGGGACTGCTGTTTATTATGTCCAGCGTGGTGGTAATTGGCGCGCAGATAATGGGTTACCATTAAAAAACGATTGCCCGGCCTACACGATTTCTCGACGCTGTAGGCCGGATGAGCAGATTTTACTCAGCTTCTTCCTGCTTTTCGGCTTTCGCCCCTTCATTCTTAGCGTTGCGGGTCATCCACAGCGCCAGGGCTTTCAGTGAGTCCGGCGTAAATTCGTCGCAGCGCGCGGTAATTTCTTCCGGCGTCAGCCAGCAAACTTCACTAACCTCTTCTTCCTGAAGCGCAAACGGTCCGTGGGAAACACAGCTAAACAGCCCACCCCATACGCGACAGTTCTGGTCTTCAAAATAAAACTGCCCATGCTCGGCAAACGGCACGCCCGCAATCCCCAGTTCCTCTTCCGCTTCACGGCGCGCTGAGTCCAGTAGTTGCTCGTCAGCCTGCACAACACCGCCAGCGGTGGCATCCAGCATGCCGGGCAAAAAATCTTTTGTCTCAGTACGACGCTGAACCAGAATTTTGCCCATACCATCATGCACGACGATATACGTTGCACGATGGCGTAAGCGTTGCGCCCGCATTTGTTCCCGGCTGGATTGTGCAATGACTTCGTTGTCTTCATTCACAATATCCACCCATTCCGTACTTGCCAAACGACGCTGTTCCACCATCAGGAAACCTTCTTTTTTCTTGCGCTCTTACGGCGCGTTTATGTTTGTGGGGTAAATTACGGATTAATCTCGACCTGTGCAATAACACTTTGATCATTGAGTGCCATTACGCTGAGAACATTATCATCCAGAATCCCGTAACTTGCCGCAAAGCCCCCTTTCGGGATGCTTACCGAGCCGGGATTGAAGTGGTAAACATCCCCTTGACGCTCAGCCACGGGCAAATGTGTATGCCCATAAACCAGCACATCTCCCACGTTGAGCGCCGGCATATTTTGCGGGCCAAAAAGATGCCCGTGCGTCAAAAAGAGTCGCTGGTTTTCTGTCAGAATTTGCTGCCACGGCGCGGTCATCGGAAAATGCAGAAGCATCTGATCCACTTCGCTGTCACAATTGCCACGCACAGCGATAATCCGCGCTGCCAGCGCATTCAACCGCTCAGCAACCTGCGCAGGCGCATAGCCTTCCGGGAGCGCATTACGCGGTCCGTGGTTTAAAACATCACCCAATATCACCAGCCATTGCGCACCGCTTGCGGCAAACCGTTCAAGTACGCGTTCCGTGGCTGGCAACGAACCATGAATGTCCGATGCGAACATCAGTTTCATCACTCACTCCTCGTTGAAAAGTACCTTGTAATGATACTGGATTACGCCCCGTTTTTCAGCAGGAACGCTTCGCTGAAAGCGCGATAAAACGCTGGACTGAAGCGCGCTGCCACTGGAAGGCGGCATATTCTGCAAGCGCTTCGGGAACCTCATCGCCGTTAAGGACCAGACGATTCAGCATTAGCGCTAAATCGCAGTCGGCAATACACCATTCGCCAAATAAATTCTGCTTCCCGTGGCTCAATAAATGGCTCGCAGTGGCGAACAATTTCTCCGCACTGACTTTTCCCGCTTCGCTTAACGGACCTTTCTTCACGCCAGCAAAAACTACGTCCGTTGAGCGTTCTTCACGGATAGGCATCAGATCGCTGCGGATCCACGCCTGAACCTGGCGCGCCCGCGCGCGCTTTTGCACATCGTGTGGGTAGATTCGCTCCCACTGCGGCGGCGCAAAACTCTCTTCCAGGAACTCAGTAATCGCTGATGATTCGCTCAGCTCGAAACCGTCGATTTCAAGCACCGGCACGCGCCGCGTTAACGCATACCCTTGCCATGAAGGTTGCAAGTGTTCGCCGCTGTTGAGATCAACGGTTTTCAGCGTAAAAGGCAGTCCTTTCTCTTGCAGAGCGACATAAACAGACAGCACGTAAGGGGAGAAAAAATTGGCATCTGACCACAGCGTAATTGCAGATTTGCTCATAATGTCCTCTGAAATGTATTGGCTTGCCTTCAAAATATAGAGTCTTTCTCTCACTGTCACTTGATGAAAACTCACGCACGCCAACAGGCTCTATACTTGTTATGACCCGGTTCATGACAAAACGGACGCTGAAAATGATCGATCTCTATTACACTCCATCGCCAAACGGTCACAAAATAACGCTGTTTCTTGAAGAGGCGCAGCTGCAATACCGTCTGATTCATGTCGATATCAGCAAAGGTAGCCAGTTTCACCCTGATTTTCTGCAAATCTCACCAAACAATAAAATCCCGGCCATTATCGACAGTGCCCCGGTAGACGGCGGAAAGCCCATCAGCCTGTTTGAGTCCGGAGAAATTTTACTCTATCTGGCAGAAAAGAGCGGTAAGCTGCTGAGCGGTGAGTTACGTGAACGCCACACTACACTGCAGTGGTTGTTCTGGCAGGTCAGCGGCCTCGGACCCATGCTGGGTCAGAATCATCATTTTAGCCACTACGCCCCACAAACGATTCCCTACGCCATTGAAAGATACCAGGTTGAAACCCAGCGCCTGTACAACGTGATGAATAAACGTCTGGAAACGTCCCCCTGGCTGGGAGGCGATCACTACAGCATTGCCGACATTGCCTGCTGGCCGTGGATCCACGCCCATCAGCGTCAGCGCATCGACCTCGACAACTACCCGGCGGTCAATAACTGGCATGAACGCATCCGTACGCGTCCCGCAACGGAACGCGCCATGCAACAAGCACAAAGTGAGAAGCGGTGACGCGATTCGGTTCTCGTGTATCATGCAAAGGTTCATACATGGAGGAAACCTGCAATGTCACAACCTGACGCAATTATTCGTATAAAAAACCTTCGTCTGCGCACTTTTATCGGCATCAAAGAAGAGGAGATCCTTAACCGCCAGGATATCGTCATCAACATTGCCATTCACTATCCGGCAGACAAAGCCCGTACCAGCGAAGATATCAACGACGCGCTGAATTATCGCACTATCACCAAGAGCATCATTGCCCACGTGGAGGGTAACCGCTTCTCATTGTTAGAAAAATTAACTCAAGATGTGCTCGATATCGCACGCGAACATCACTGGGTCACTTATGCTCAAGTAGAGATAGATAAACTTCACGCATTACGTTACGCCGACTCAGTCTCTATGACGCTGAGCTGGCAGCGTTAAAACATAACCCGGGAGGCGACATGCAGATTCTGATTACCGGCGGTACTGGCCTGATTGGACGTCATCTGATCCCCCGCTTGCTGGAGCTGGGGCATCAGATAACCGTAGTGACCCGTTCTCCTGATAAGGCGCGTCAGATTCTCGACTCCCGGGTTACGCTGTCCAAAGGGCTGGAAGAGCGGCAAAATCTCAATGACATTGATGCCGTCATTAACCTTGCCGGAGAGCCGATTGCGGACAAGCGCTGGAGTGCCCAGCAAAAGGAACGCCTGTGTCAGAGCCGCTGGGTCATCACGCAGAAGCTAGTCGATTTAATCAATGCCAGCGAGACACCGCCCGCAGTGCTAATTTCCGGTTCCGCTACCGGTTACTACGGCGATTTAGGCGAAGTAGTGGTCACAGAAGAAGAGCCGCCGCATAACGAATTTACCCATAAGCTGTGCGCCCGCTGGGAGCAGATTGCCAGCACCGCGCAAAGCGACAAAACCCGCGTGTGTATGCTGCGCACCGGCGTGGTACTGGCCTCTGCTGGCGGCATTCTGGCGAAAATGGTTCCGCCGTTTCGTCTTGGCTTAGGCGGACCAATTGGCAACGGACGCCAGTATATGGCCTGGATCCATATTGATGATATGGTCAACGGAATTCTCTGGCTGCTGGATAACGATCTGCGCGGTCCCTTCAATATGGTTTCACCGTACCCGGTGCACAATGAGCAGTTTGCCCACGCGCTGGGCCACGCTCTGAACCGCCCTGCCATTCTGCGCGTTCCCGCCACCGCAATGCGGTTGCTGATGGGCGAATCTTCGGTGCTGGTTCTCGGCGGACAGCGAGCGTTGCCAAAACGCCTGGAAGCGTCCGGTTTCGCGTTTCGCTGGTACGATTTAGAAGAAGCGCTGGCGGATGTCATCCGATAACCCCTAAGCGCTATTCACGGTCGCCGTTGTGGTGGTAAGGTTATAGGTCAGATTTCTGCAATGGCGACGTTATGGCGATAATTTCGACTCCCCGACTTACCCTCTCTTTGTTTCAGTTTTCTGACTGGTCATTTTTCCAGAAACTACGTGAATGTCCTGAAGTCATGCGCTATATGGGCAACATCGCCCCGGCGAAAGATACGCGTCTGTTATTCGCCAGACGCCTTGCCGCACAGCACACTTTTGTCATCCGCGAGCACAACAACCCGACGCCGCTCGGCGATATTGGTCTGCAAATCAGCCATCTCTACCCGCACGAAGCCGACCTCGGCTACGCCATCTTGCCACAGGCGCAGGGGAAAGGTATTGCCAGCGAAGCCGTACGCGCGGTGTGCCAGTACGCCTTCGAGCACGCGGCGGTCACAGCGATAAATGCTTACGCACTGGCGGATAATAAGGGCTCAATACGGATTCTGGAAAAAACGGGGTTCGTGCGTACGCAGGTGCTGGAAAAGGCGTATGAGATTGATGGTATCGCCTACGACGACTGGGTTTATCGTCTGGAGTGCGACGCGCTAAAATCCCAGGCCCGGAAAGCGTAGCGCCTCCGGGCAGGTGACTTACTTCAACGAACCTTTGAGGAACTGCTGCAAACGCGGACTTTGCGGATTACCAAATACCTGTTCCGGATCGCCCTCTTCTTCAATCTTCCCCTGATGCAGGAAAATCACGTGCGTGGAGACATGACGGGCAAACCCCATTTCGTGGGTCACGACCACCATGGTTTTTCCCTCTTCGGCCAGTTGTTGCATAATGCGCAGCACTTCGCCTACCAGCTCCGGGTCAAGCGCCGACGTGGGTTCATCAAACAGCAACACTTCCGGTTCCATCGCCAGCGCACGAGCAATGGAGACACGCTGCTGCTGACCACCGGACAGATGCACCGGATATTTGCCCTGAGCGCGCTCATCAATACCCACTTTCGCCAGATACTTCACCGCACGTTCGCGAGCGTCCTGCTTGCTCAGCCCCAACACCTGGATCGGCGCTTCCATCACGTTTTCCAGCACCGTCATGTGGCTCCACAGATTAAAGTGCTGAAAGACCATCGTCAGTCGCGTGCGCAGCAAGCGCAGCTGATTTTTGTCTGCAACCTTAAGCTGGCCGTCTTTGTCGCGAACCAGACCAATGTTCTGACCACTGACGACAATCGACCCGGCGCTCGGTTTCTCGAGAAAGTTAATGCAGCGCAGGAAGGTACTTTTACCGGAACCTGACGAGCCAATAATACTGATAACATCACCCGCATTGGCCTGCAGCGATACCCCTTTCAGCACTTCATGTTCGCCGTAGTGCTTATGTAAATCGATAACGTTTAATTTATTTTCAGACATCGTGTTACTCGAATCATTTAGAGGATACATGCTGCAACCAGCGTTTTTCCGCTTTACGGAACAGACTGATCAGGACATACGAAATAATCAAATACAGAACAGCGGCAATACCGAAGGCGGTAAACGGCTGATACGTTGCCGAGTTGATATCGCGGGCGATTTTCAACAAATCAGGTACCGTTGCGGTAAACGCCAGCGCCGTGGAGTGCAGCATTAAAATAACTTCATTGCTGTAAGCCGGCAGCGCAATACGCAGCGCGGAAGGCAAAATAATGCAGCGATACAGTTTAAACGACGAGAAACCGTAAGCGCGCGCGGCTTCAATCTCACCATGGGGTACGGAACGAATAGCCCCGGCGAAAATCTCCGTGGTATAGGCGCAGGTATTCAGCGTCAGCGCCAGCACGGTGCAATTTAGCCCACTGCGGAAAAACGCGTTGAGGAAGTCCGTGCCTTTGACTATCTCCAGCGTATACATCCCGGAATAAAACACCAGCAACTGGACGTACAGCGGCGTCCCACGAAAAATATAGGTGAACAACCAGATGGGAAACTGGATAAATTTATTACTGGAAACACGACCAATTGCCAAAAACAGCGCCAGTATCCCGCCCATCACCACCGATGAAATCAGAAGCCACAGGGTGATAGCCACGCCGGTGTAGCGATATCCGTCGGTCCACAGCAGGGACTTCCAGTATTCCTGAATAATCTCAATCACAGGTCAGCCCTCTTCACACCCACGGAATAGCGGCGCTCAAGGTACAGCAGCACACCATTAGAAACAGTGGTAAACACCAGATAGATGACCCCGCACACTACGGCAAAATAGAACGGCTCCCAGGTACTTTTTCCGGCAAGCTGAGTGGCTTTCACCACGTCTTCCAGGCCGAGCAACGATACCAGCGCCGTGGCCTTAAGAATGACCTGCCAGTTGTTGCCAATTCCCGGTAAGGCATAGCGCATCATCGCCGGGAACATAATGCGGCGAAATATTTGTGAACTGGTAAAACCGAATGCCGTCGCGGCTTCAATATGTCCTTTTGGCACGGCCATAAATGCGCCACGAAATGTTTCGGTAAAATAGGCTCCGTAGATAAACCCGAGCGTAATAATACCCGCGACCATCGGATCGATATCAATCTGGCTGATACCGATTGCATCGGTAAGGGTATTCAGCGCGATTTGTAATCCGTAAAAGATGAGCAGCATTAAGACCAGATCGGGCACGCCGCGGATAAGCGTTGTGTACCCTTCGAAAATAAGCGCCAGCGCCCGGCTTTGCGACAGCTTTGCTGCCGCGCCGACAAGGCCTATCAGAACCGCCAGTACCACCGAGCTAAGTGCCAGCTCCAGCGTAACAATTGCGCCCTGTAAAATAACACCTGAAAAGCCATACAACATGCTGCCTGTCCTGTCGTGTGTGGTGGAGTAATAAGCCTCTTTTGATTTCAGACAAACTGTTAAATGCGGGATGGCGGCTTTGCCTTATCCGGCCTACAAAATCACTGTAGACCGGATACGCGCAGCGCCATCAGGCATAAATTCAACACGTCAAAAATCTACGGGCTTTATCAGCACCTGCGGTGATTAACCGCCATAAACATCAAAATCGAAGTACTTTTTCGCCAGCTTCTCGTAAGTACCGTCAGCTCGCATCTCGGCAAAGGCTTTGTTCAGTGCTTCGCGCAGTTCGTTATCATCTTTGCGCAGCCCCATACCGGTACCCACGCCGAATAACTTCTCATCTTTTACAGATGGGCCGCCGAATTTGTAATCTTTACCGACCGGCTGTTTCAGGAAGCCTTCGCTGGCCGCGACTTCATCCTGGAAAGCAGCATCAATACGCCCGGCAGTCAGGTCAGAATAGATATTGTCTTGCCCCTGATAAGAGACAATTTCAATGCCTTTTGGCGCCCAGTGCTCGTTGCCGAAGGTTTCCTGAGTCGTGCCCTGCAGCACGCCAACACGTTTACCTTTCAGCGACTCAATGGTTGGCTGAATAGCAGAATCTTTAGCGACAACCAGACGCGAGTCGGCTGCATAAAGCTTGTCGGTAAAGGCGATTTCCTGCTGACGTTTTTCAGTGATGGAAAGCGAGGACATAATCGCATCGATTTTCTTCGCTTTTAACGAAGGGATAAGCGCGTCCAGCGGGTTTTCCACGAAGGTACATTGTGTATTGATACGTTTGCACAGCTCTTTAGCCAGATCGATATCAAAACCGACTAATTCACCCTGTGCATTTTTCGATTCGAACGGCGCATAAGTAGGATCGGTACCGATACGAATTTTTTGCGGAATGGCTGCAAATGCTGCGGTAGCACTGGAGAAAGCCAGGACCAGAGAAAGAGACAACACCAGTTTTTTCATAACTATCCTCAACAGACTGTCTTTTATAGGGGATCTTTACAGGACCAGGTGCAGTTATCGTGCCATTAATCGGGCCGACAAGGCAAAGCATTCTACCCTGTCGGCGGTATTTATTTGCATGAAAAGCGCTTAAGTATGCACTCATGCTTATTAAGACAGCGACAAAAGCACCAAAACAGTGCACTGAATTTATTATGCACCGTAATGGTTACCCGCAATGGTGCAGTCCATTCCCCGCTGCGGCGTATTAATCGCCGTAGACATTGAAGTTAAAATACTTGCTCGCCATTTTGTCGTAGGTGCCGTCTTTGCGCAGTTCGCCCAGCGCTTTATCGAAAGCAGCTTTCAGCTCTGCATCATCTTTGCGCAAGCCAATCCCGGTGCCGTCACCAAAGTATTTTTTATCTTTCACCGACGGACCAGCAAAAGCGTAGTCCTTACCGGCTGGCTGCTTCAGGAAGCCTTCGCTGGCCGCGACTTCATCCTGCAACGCCGCGTCCAGACGACCCGCTGTCAGGTCAGAATAGATAAGGTCCTGGTTCGCATAGGCCACCACATCTACGCCTTTGCTGCGCCAGTTGTCATTAGCATAGGCTTCCTGAGTCGAGCCTTGCAGTACGCCAACATGTTTACCTTTGAGGGAATCAAGAGTCGGTTGAATTGGGGAACCTTTCGCGGCGATCAGACGTGAGTCTGCTGCGTAAAGCTTGTCTGAGAACGCAATCTCTTGCTGACGCTTCTCAGTGATTGAAAGCGAGGAGATGATGGCATCAATTTTTTTCGCTTTCAGCGACGGGATCAGCGCATCAAAGTCGCTGGCTACCCAGGTACATTTAATCTGCATGCGCTTACACATCTCATTTCCCAGATCGATATCAAAGCCGACAAAGTCGCCTTTGGCATCTTTAGAGGAAAAAGGTGCGTACGTTGTATCTGTACCAATACGAACCGTCTGCGGAAGTGCTGCGTAGCTGGCCGCGGTGGCGGAGAGTCCTACCAGCAAAGACAAAGCAAGAACCGTCTTCTTCATACATAACCCTCAAGTGGCGTAATTTTATTATGTTTTACGTTGTGTTGTGTGTTTGCAGACTTTTTCATGCAGGTCTTATGCCATTTTCGCGTCGATGAGGATATTCGACGTTAAATATGTTAATAAAACGTTGCAATAATGTCCTGATTTTGAAGATAGCAGGTCTGACGGTTGAACCGCAGCGTTTCGTTGAGTTTTAACGAATTAAATGTTGAGGATATGATCGCGGTTACAAAATTGCCCTGAAACAGGGCAATGGATGTTTCTTTGCACGCTGATGGAACGGTTTTACGCCCCTTGCCAGCGGGTGAACAGATCCTGTGGAAGGGAGATATCAAACTGGTCGATTACGCGGTTAACTGTTTGATTAATCACATCATCTAGCGTTTGCGGGCGATGATAGAATGCCGGGACTGGCGGCATAATCACCGCGCCAATTTCTGCCGCCTGCGTCATCAGCCGCAGATGCCCCAGATGCAGCGGCGTTTCACGCACGCACAGCACCAGCGGGCGGCGTTCTTTCAACACCACGTCTGCCGCACGGGTAAGCAGCCCATCGGTGTAACTGTGGACGATGCCTGAAAGCGTTTTGATTGAACAAGGTAATATTACCATTCCGGCGGTCTGAAAAGAGCCGGAAGAGATACTGGCGGCGATATCGCGCGTATCGTGATTTACATTCGCCAGTGCCTGCACGTCGCGTACAGAGAGGTCTGTTTCCAGCGCCAGCGTCTGTCGGGCAGCAGCACTCATCACCAGATGGGTTTCCACATCAGTAACGTCACGCAAAACCTGCAGCAGGCGCACGCCATAAATCGCGCCACTGGCACCGCTAATCCCTACAATGAGTCGTTTCATTTTTTCGCCCTTACTTGCTTCAGGGCTGACTTTGCAGGTTTTTATGCGCAGTTGCAAGTCAGTCCACTCTATGTGTCCTGACCTGCAACAGAACATTACCCTTCGTTATGCATCTCGAGGTTTTCCGCTTCGTTCTGACGCAAAACTGCTTTGGCATCGTCATTACGCAGGGAGTCAAGGAAATCGAGATATTGCTGGTCGACGTCTTTGGTGACGTACACGCCGTTAAACACTGAACATTCAAACTGCTGAATATCCGGGTTCTCAGCGCGGACCGCTTCAATCAGATCGTTCAGATCCTGGAAGATAAGACCGTCTGCACCGATTATCTGGCGAATCTCGTCCACTTCGCGACCATGAGCAATCAGCTCCGTCGCCGTAGGCATATCGATACCATAAACGTTCGGGAAGCGAATTTCCGGGGCTGCAGAGGCAAGATACACTTTCTTCGCTCCGGCTTCACGCGCCATCTCGATAATCTGTTCGGAGGTGGTACCGCGCACGATGGAGTCATCCACCAGCAGCACGTTTTTATCACGGAATTCCGCACGGTTGGCGTTCAGCTTACGGCGCACGGATTTACGGCGCAGCTGCTGGCCGGGCATGATAAAGGTACGACCCACGTAGCGGTTTTTCACAAAACCCTGACGGTACGGCTTACCGAGAATACGGGCAATTTCCAGCGCGATATCGCAGGAGGTTTCCGGAATCGGGATCACCACGTCAATGTCCAGATCTTCCCACTCGCGAGCAATTTTTTCGCCAAGCTTGGTCCCCATATTTACACGGGCGCTGTAAACGGAAATCTTGTCGATAAAGGAGTCAGGACGAGCGAAGTAAACGTATTCAAACAGGCACGGATTGCTAACCGGGTTATCGGCACACTGGCGAGTAAACAGCTGACCTTTTTCGGTGATATACACCGCTTCGCCAGGTGCAACATCGCGCAGGAATTCAAAGCCCAGCGTATCCAGCGCCACGCTCTCGGAGGCTACCATATACTCGGTACGCCCATCCCCGATATCGCGTTTACCCAGTACCAGCGGACGGATACCGTTAGGATCGCGGAAAGCAACCATACCGTGGCCGATAATCATCGCCACGCAGGCATAGGCGCCGCGGATCTGGCGGTTGGTTGCCGCAATAGCAGCAAAAATATTATCGGCTTCCAGCGGATAATGGCGGAAGTTATCCAGCTCGCTGGCGAAAATATTCAGCAGAATTTCAGAGTCTGAAGTGGTATTGATGTGGCGGCGCTTTTCTTCAAACAGCTTTTTACGCAGCTCATGCGCATTGGTCAGGTTGCCATTATGGGCAAGCGTGATGCCATACGGTGAGTTGACGTAAAAAGGTTGAGCTTCGGAGGCGCTGGAACTGCCAGCCGTTGGGTAACGCACATGACCGATGCCCATATTGCCCTGCAAACGCTGCATATGGCGCGCTTCAAAAATATCGCTCACCATTCCGTTTGCTTTACGCAAGCGGAAGCAGTTGTTGGCATCAATGGTGATGATGCCTGCGGCATCCTGACCACGATGCTGGAGCACCGTTAACGCGTCATAAATCGACTGGTTTACCGGCATAACACCGGCGATACCGACAATACCGCACATACGTCTTTTCCTCGTTCAGCAACAACCCAAAGTTTATACTTTGGGCAAGAAACTTGACGAGCTTTGCAGATAGTCAAAGAACCATCTGATGATGAAACTGAACTGCGGGATCAGCTGCGACTTGCTCCAGTCTTCACTTTTCGACAGACCTGTAAAGGTATCGAGAAAGAACAGTATGGCGGCGACGATCAGCGCTCCTCGCAGAGCACCAAAGCAGATCCCCAACACCCTGTCGGTACCCGACAGGCCTGTTTTCTCTACCAGTTGGCCTATCACAAAGTTAACGATAGCGCCGACGATAAGTGTCGCGATAAACAGTATCGCGATAGCAATCCCATTTCGAACGAGTTCGTCTTCAAAGCCCGTAAACCAGACAGACAGGTAAGTGTAGTAATGGCTGGCGACAAAGAAAGCACAACCCCAAGTCACCAACGATAATGCTTCACGAACAAAGCCACGGATCAGGCTAACCAGACAGGAAAAACCAATCACCGCGATAATGGCGTAATCAATCCAGACCATAAGTGTCCCACGATTTAACGCCCTGTCGTCCTGTTCGGGGCGCATTCTAACAGAAAAAGAAAACGTTTGCGTAGGGATTTCCTTTCCACGCGTAAATAAAAATGGCGCTGAAAAAATCTTCAACGCCATACCGTTTTATGCCTCTTCGGGCACTGCCGGATAGCGGTAAAAACACCCTATCCGGCCTGAATTAAGAGCAGCGCCGTGAACAGCGCAATCCCTTAATTAGGGGTGTACCCCATCACTACGCCACTCAGACCGGAGATCTTCTGCAGCTCGCCCAGCGAGTTCTTCAGCTTATCTTTGGAGGCGTCAGGTCCTACGAGAATACGGGTTATTTTACCCTGCACCGGCGTTGACGGGGAAGTATATACCCGGAAGCCCGCGCCACGAAGTTTACCCACGATCTCATTGACCTTATCCGCATTTTTCAGCGCACCGAGCTGTACAACGTAGGCTTTGCCGGTCGGAGCTGGCGGTTCCACAGCGGCCGGTTTCGGCGCTGGAGCCGGTGCTGGCGTCGGAGCGACGGCAACCGGCTGCGGCTTCGGTTTGGGTTTCGGCTGTTCTACAGGCGCGGGGACAGGATCTAACTCCGCGCTGTTTGCCGTCGTCAAACGTGACGGATCCAACGATGGCGCGGCAGCATCACCCGCGCGCACCTCTTCTGCCGCCCCTTCCGGCGGCTGCGTCGGCAGCGCCTGCGTTGCTGCAGGCATCATGTCTGGTTCATCGCGATCGCCGGGTTTCGGCACCAGCGGGATCGCCGCAAACTCATCCTGATAATGCTTTTTCTGCCCGTCAAGCAGCCCGGGGAGCACAATCACCCCCAGCGCGACCAGCACAATTGTGCCGACTAATCGATTCTGAAACTTACTCGCCACCGCTTCTCCCCACGTCTATCACTTCCATGACATGTGCGACAGTGTGAAACGATCCACACACCAACACGGTATCTTCTGGCTTCGCCTCAGCTAGCGCCGCAGACCATGCCTGCGCCACGCTGTCATAGGCGTAGCCTTTGCCCAGATGCTCCAGCAGTTGTTCTGCAGTAGCACCACGCGGCCCTTCCAGGGGCGCACAGTACCAGGCGTCAACCACGCTTTTTAACCAGGCTAACGTACCGGCAATATCTTTATCATGTAGCATACCGATAACCGCAAGTACACGCCCGCTTTTCACTAATTTTTTCAGACGGCCGGTCAGATACTCCGCCGCATGCGGGTTATGGGCAACATCAAAAATCACCCGCGGCGACTCGCTCACAATCTGGAAGCGCCCCGGTAAAATCGCCTGTTCAATACCGTCACGAATGGCCTGCTCGCTGACGTTAAGCCCGCTTGCGCGCAGTGCTGCCAGTGCGGTCGCGGCGTTAGGTTGTGGGACCTGCGGCAACGGCAGGTGCGCCAACGTGCCGTGACTATCCGTAAAGGACCAGTCGTTCTCCGTGACCGCATAGCGCCAGTCCACGCCGCAGCGTTGCAAAATCGCCCCGCTCTCTTGCGCAACATCGGCAATGGTGTAAGGCATTTCCGGCTCGCCAACGATAGCCGGTTTCTCTGCACGGAAAATTCCTGCCTTCTCACGACCAATGCTTTCGCGATCCGGGCCCAGCCAGTCAGTATGGTCAAGCGCAATGCTGGTGACCACCGCAACATCGGCATCCACGATATTGGTCGCGTCAAGGCGACCGCCTAACCCAACTTCCAGAATGACGACATCCAGTTGGGCCTGTTTAAACAGCCAGAGCGCCGATAACGTGCCGTATTCAAAGTAAGTCAGGGAAATGTCGCCACGCGCGTCTTCAATCTCAGCAAACGAGGCGGTATGCGCTGATTCCGGCAGTTCACGCCCCTGCACGCGTACGCGTTCCGTGTAGCGTACCAGATGCGGCGAACTGTAAACGCCAACTTTATAACCTGCTGCGGTCAGCACAGATTCCAGCGTACGGCAGGTTGTGCCTTTCCCGTTGGTTCCCGCCACCGTAAAAACAAATGGCGCGGGTTTCAACACACCCAGTTTGCGCGCCACCTGACTTACGCGTTCCAGGCCGAGATCGATGGTTTTACTGTGCAGGTTTTCCAGATAAGAAAGCCACGATGCCAGGGGCGACGCGGCTTGAGGAATACGTTTATTGTCCATGATGGCTGTAGATTCTTTACGTTGAGAAAAGCAAAAGGGCAGCACCAACCGGCCTGCCCTTTTTTACACGTTGTTTTTCACGTTGCAGATGCGTTGGCTGTGCTCGCTCACCCGAATCACTTACCTGTGTAAGCTCATCGGGATCTACCCTCTTATCGCCTGCCTGCAACCCGAAACCCATAGAGTAAACTATCAGGCCTCTGATTCCTGATCGGGAACCGGAGGTACCACCTCGCCTTCACGCGGCTCATCCGGATTCGGCGTAGGAAGATTCATCAGCTTCGCCAGAATGCTTGCCAGTTTCAGGCGCATTTCAGGACGGCGGACGATCATATCGATAGCGCCTTTTTCAATCAGGAACTCGCTACGCTGGAATCCCGGCGGCAGTTTCTCACGTACGGTTTGCTCGATAACACGCGGACCAGCAAAGCCGATCAGTGCTTTCGGTTCTGCAATGTTGAGATCGCCCAGCATCGCGAAGCTAGCAGAAACACCGCCCATTGTTGGATCGGTCAGTACAGAAATATACGGTAAACCGCGTTCCTGCATTTTCGCCAGCGCAGCAGAGGTTTTCGCCATCTGCATCAGAGACATCAGCGCTTCCTGCATACGCGCCCCGCCAGAAGCGGAGAAGCAGATCAGCGGACAGTTATCTTCCAGCGCCTGCTCAACGGCACGGACAAAACGCGCGCCGACCACAGAGCCCATGGAGCCGCCCATAAACGCGAACTCGAATGCAGCAGCAACGACCGGCATACCGTGCAGCGTGCCTTTCATTACCACCAGCGCATCTTTCTCGCCAGTTTCTTTCTGCGCAGAAGCCAGTCTGTCTTTGTACTTTTTGGAGTCACGAAACTTCAGCACATCTTTCGGCTCAAGCTCGCTACCCAGTTCCACAAGAGAACCTTCATCTAACAGGCTATGCAGGCGATTGCGCGCCGACATGCGCATATGATGGTCACACTTCGGACAGACCTCAAGATTACGTTCCAGCTCAGCACGGTATAAAACCTGACCGCAGCTATCACACTTGGTCCACACCCCTTCAGGAATGCTTGCCTTGCGGGTGGGAGTAATGTTGCTTTTAATTCGTTCAATCCAGCTCATTGGTGACCTTTCTGCCTGAACCCTAGTCAGCTTTGTTATAAGGGGCGCATAATGCCATTTTTGCCCCTAACAGACCATGAATGTTGCACATTAAAACATAACAGCCCGAAACTTTGGATAAAAAAGTGGTCGAACCGCTGAGTTACTTTCTATTTTGCAGCCCGTGACGCAGCGCGTTTATGGCGAATCACTTCAATTATGCCCGGCAATACGGAAAGGACGATGATCGCCACAATCAGTAATTTCAGGTTTTCCTGAACGATCGGCAGATCGCCGAACAGATAGCCTGCATAGGTGAACAGCAATACCCACAGCAGCGCGCCTGCGACGTTATACATCGCAAAATGACGGTAGGACATGTGCCCCATACCGGCAACAAACGGTGCAAATGTACGCACAATAGGTACGAAACGCGCGAGGATAATCGTTTTGCCGCCATGACGCTCGTAGAACGCATGGGTTTTATCCAGGTAACTGCGACGGAAAATTTTAGAGTTCGGGTTACTGAAGAGTTTTTCACCGAACAAACGGCCAATCGTGTAGTTCACCGCATCGCCGATAATTGCCGCCACAATCATCAACATCACCATCAGATGAACATTGAGATCGTTAGTTGGCAGCGCAGAAAGCGCGCCAGCGACAAACAGCAGCGAGTCTCCCGGCAGGAACGGCGTCACCACCAGCCCGGTTTCGCAGAACAGGATCAGAAACAGAATCGCGTATACCCAGATACCGTATTCCGCAACCAGCTCCGCCAGATGCACATCAATGTGCAGGATAAAATCGATAAGAAAGTAAATCAGGTCCATAGTTTTGCCTTTATACGACTCAAATTAGTCCGCCAGAAATAGCGGGCCCATAGGCGGTTTTGGCAGGTCGAACCGTTCCGGGTAATCTACTGCAACCAGATACAGTCCTTCCGCTTTCGCCGTTGCCGCTGCCAGCGTTCTGTCCTTCGCCGCTAGCAGTTCTGCTATCCAGCTCTCCGGCTGGTTGTTGGCGCCTACTTCCATCAGGCTGCCGACAATATTCCTGACCATATGATGTACAAAGGCATTCGCTTTAATATCCACCACCACATATGCACCAAAACGTTCAACGTTAATGTGCATCACGTTACGCCACGGTGTGCACGACTGACACTGCACCGCCCGAAACGAGGTAAAATCATTTTCGCCAATCAAACACTGGGCCGCACGATGCATACGCTCAGCGTCCAGCGGTTCATAGTAATGGGTTACCCCTTTACCTAAAACCGCAGGGCGCAACCGATGATTGTAGATGATGTAGCGATAACGGCGAGCCGTAGCGCTAAATCGGGCATGGAAATCATCGGGTACAGCTTTCACCCAGCGCACAGCGATGTCACCAGGTAAATTCGCATTTACCCCCAGTGTCCAGGCTGCATCTTTACGCTGGGCAGTCGTTTCAAAGTGCACGACCTGCCCTGTGCCATGAACGCCCGCATCCGTGCGTCCCGCACAAAAGACAGTGATGCGTTCATTCGCCACCTGAGAGAGCGCTTTTTCCAGTTTTTCCTGAACGCTACGCACTTCGTTCTGGCGCTGCCAGCCATAATATTTGCTGCCGTCATACTCAATGCCCAGCGCAATTTTATGGGTTGACGGCTGTTGCAGGTCAGACATTAGTACAGGTACTCCTGCACCAGTTTTTCCGCAATTTTTACCGCCATCAACGCGCCGCCAAAGCGTACGTTGTCTGCCACAGACCAGAACTGAACCTGTTCCGGCATCCCGTAATCGTTATGCACACAGCCAACTGAAAGGTGCGGAGTACCTGACGCATCGCCAACCTGCGTCGGGATATAGGTCTCTTCTGACAACACTACGTCCTCACCGCGTGAAAACGCATCGCGTGCTTCTTCCGCCGCCAACGGACGCAGAGCTTCAAAATTCACCATCTGTGCGTGGCCATAAAATACCGGCGACTGCACGATGCTGGCGGAGATAAGCAGCCCGTCGTCCTGCATAATTTTGCGCACTTCATCGACGATACGGCGCTCTTCGCGCACGCTACCTTCGCGATCCGGCAGCAGCGGCAGCATGTTGAACGCCAGCTGACGGCCAAAGAAATCGTCATCGTCAATCGGGATGCCGTTCAGTAGTTTCGCGCTCTGTCCGGCAAGCGCATCTACGGCTTTTTTACCGTGAGCGGAAGCGGAAATAATATTGGTCACCGTAATACGTGACAGCCCGCCGTCATCAATTAGCGGCTTCAGCGCAGACAGCAGTTGGCTGGTCAGGCTGGAAGGGACCGCAATCACATTACGGTTGCGGTAATCCGCCAGTACGAGCGGGTTAACGTCCGGAACCACCAGCGGAACGTCCGGCTCAAGCGCGAACAGGCCACTGCTGTCGATAACCAGGCAACCGGCATTGGTCGCTTCTTCCACCCATGCGGCGGTGGCTTCAGCGCCCGCAACAAAAAATGCCAGTTGCGCCTGCGTCCAGTCAAAGTCTACAACGTCCTGAACAAGGACCGATTTACCGTTAAAACGCAGATGCTCACCCGCGCTTTCATTACGCGCCAGCGCATAAATTTCACCGACCGGGAACTGGCGTTCAGCCAGCGTATCGAGCAGGGCTTCGCCTACGGCGCCCGTTGCGCCCAGAATGGCAATATTCCAGCCTTCAGACATGGTGATTTACTCCAGAAATACGTAAGCGTCCCTGTCGCATTATTCGACAGGGAGCATTAAGAAGACATTAATGTGCCGGGTGATAAACAGCGTTAAAACCCAGCTTACACAGCAAGGCAGCAGCCGTTGCGTCGTCACACATCACGTATAAAGACGACCATTCACGGCGCTCAAGATAATTTTTACGCAGCTTATCAAACTCACCCGGAATTCCAGCGACTTTACGCAGCGGCGCATCATCGCGGCGCACATCATACACTAAATGCACCAGCCTTTTCAGCGTTGGCTGATCTAACGGGCCATGCAGTGTGATACGACCAAATTCCGGCGCAGGTAACAGGGTATTGAGCGCAACGTGTTGTTCGCGACCAATAAACTTGCTAAAGGCCTCAAAGACCTGCGTGGTGCCGCGCGCTTTTCCTTCCAGGGTATACCCGGCAATGTGCGCCGTGCCGATATCGGCTTTCTCCAGCAATGCCACATTGAGATCCGGCTCCCCTTCCCAGACATCCAGCACGACGCTCAGCGACTGCCCGGCATTCAATCGGTTCAGCAATGCCGTATTGTCGATGACCGGCCCGCGGCAGGCGTTGATCACAATGGTGCCCGGCTTCAGCCGGCTAATCAGCGCATCATCTGCCAGGTGCAGCGTTTTGTACGGTCCGTCTTTAAACAGCGGCGTATGGAAAGTCAACACATCGGCTTGCTCTACCAGTTCGTCGAGCGAGCGGAAATCTCCCTCGTCACCGCGATCGGCTCGCGGCGGATCGCACAGCAGCGTGCGGATCCCCAGTGCTTCCAGACGTGCCTGCAAACGTCCGCCCACATTGCCCACGCCTACGATGCCTACGGTACGATCGCGTAACGCAAACCCGTCGCGCTCCGCCAGCATCAGCAACGCTGAAAAAACATATTCTACGACCGCAATCGCGTTACAGCCGGGCGCTGCGGAAAAGCCGATCTTCGACTGCGCAAGCCATGCTTCATCCACATGGTCCGTGCCTGCGGTTGCCGTGCCGACAAATTGAACCGGTTTTCCGCTAAGCAGTGATTCATTTACTTTCGTCACCGAGCGCACCATTAAGGCATCCGCATCATCCAGTTCGGCAACGGGAATCGGGCGACCGGGAACCGCTTTGACCTCCCCCAAACGACTGAACAGTTCGCGGGCATAGGGCATATTTTCATCAACGAGGATTTTCACGTCTTTCGCACCTGTTTGAGAACGAGAGTTAACCGGGCAAGTGTGCCATAATCTCGCCGCCAGGCATACTGCGAGACCTGGTCAGCACAGATTTAAGGAACAGAGATGATGCAGCCCATTTCAGGTACACCCGCACGCCCTCCCGGCGAAGGCCAAAATGCCCCTTCTGCTGCGGGTGAACAACCGTTATCCACACAACAACGTACTGTGCTGGAACGACTGATTACCCGTCTGATTTCACTCACCCAACAGCAAAGCGCCGAGGTGTGGGCCGGAATGAAGCACGATCTGGGCGTCAAAAGTGATACGCCGCTGCAATCACGTCACTTTCCTGCCGCGGAGCAAAACCTGAATCAGCGGCTGGGTGTTGCTCAGCAAAATCATGCTAATCGTCAGGTTCTCTCACAACTCACTGAATTACTGAGTCAGGGAAATAACCGCCAGGCGGTAAGTGATTTTATCCGTCAGCAGTATGGGCAAACGGCGCTCAGCCAGCTCACGCCTGAGCAGTTGAAGAACGTGCTCACGCTGCTGCAACAAGGGCAGCTTTCTATACCGCAACCGCAACAGCGCCCGGCCACCGATCGTCCGTTATTACCCGCAGAGCACAATACGCTGAACCAGTTGGTTACCAAACTGGCGGCGGCTACGGGAGAGTCAGGTAAGATGATCTGGCAGTCAATGTTAGAGCTGTCTGGCGTAAAAAGCGGTGAGCTGATCCCCGCCAAACAGTTTACTCATCTGGTCACCTGGCTGCAGGCGCGCCAGACGCTCAGCCTGCAAAGCGCCCCGACGCTACAAACGCTCCAGGCAGCCCTGAAGCTGCCATTAGAGCCGAATGAGCTGACGGCAATAAAAGAGTACGCGCAGCAGACGTATCAGATCCAACCACAAACGATTCTGACCACGGTGCAGGTGCAGGACTTGCTGAATCAAATCTTCCTGCGCCGCGTAGAACGGGAACGCGAGCTAAACGATCCGCGCCATCTTCAGCCTATTTACAGCCCGTTCGCGCCGATGATTGAAACGGTAAAATCTCTGTCGGCACGACCGGGACTGCTGTTTGTCGCGTTAATGATCGCATTAGCCATTTTCTGGCTGGTCGCTTAACCTTTGCGCAGCGTAAGCAGCGTCACGACAATCCCCACCACGGCGGATATCGCTCCGGCAAGGAATACCGAGGGATAACCGTACGCGGTGGCCAGCACCCCGGCGACCGGGCCGCTTATGCCGTAGGAGATATCCTGAAACGCGGCGTAACCGCCCAGCGCCGTACCGCGAACCTGCGCGGGCACTCGCTTCACAACCTCTACGCCCAATGCCGGGAAGATAAGCGAACACCCTGCCCCGGTTAGTGCCGCACCGAGCAGCGCAATCCATGCTGATGGGGCCTGCCACAGCAGAATCAGCCCCGCGGTTTCAACCAGTAAGGAGACAACGGCTACCTTCACGCCTCCGAACCGATCCGGCATCCAGCCAAACAGAATGCGCATCAGCACAAACGCCCCGCCAAACGCGGTCAGGGTGAACCCCGCCATCGTCCAGCCGTTGCTGACAAAATAGAGTGAAATAAACGTACCGATCACCGCAAAGCCAACGCCCTGCAGCGCCAGGCCCAGGCCCGGTTTCCAGATAAGCCCTACCACGCTCCATAACGAAGGGCGTTCTCCTGCATGAGCAGGCACTTTGCGAACGGTGCCGTTGAATGCCCATGCCAGCAGCGGTAATACCATTGTCGTTCCCGCCAGCGCCGCAAAGCCAAAGTGGCTATGGATCAGCAAGCCCAGCGGTGCACCGGCGGCCAGCGCACCGTAAATCGCCATCCCGTTCCACGACATCACCTTACCCGAGCGTGTTGGACCGACCAGCCCAAGCCCCCAGGTCAGCGTTCCGGTGAGCAGTTGGCTTTCGCCAAAACCGAGGATCAAACGCCCGACGATTAACAATGCAAATTTTACAGGGACAGAGACAGGCAATAGCGCGGCTAACAGCCACGCCGCGCCCGCCAACCCACAGGCAAACATCCCCTGTAGCGCCGAACGTTTGGCGCCATATTGATCGGCTAAGCGCCCGGCGTAGCCGCGCGTTAATACCGTTGCCAGAAACTGTACGCCTACGGCGATACCAACCATGGTGTTGCCATAGCCCAGCTCCTGATGCACAAACAGAGGAATAACGGGCAAAGGTAGGCCGACCGTCATATAGGTCAGGAAAACTGCAAAAGCGATACGAAACAGCGAAAAGTTCGCCGAAGGTGTTTTTTCTTGTTGGGTTACAGCTGTCATGCGTTACTCCAAAATGCAGAGTAAGGCGAGGAATGTCCACGCCCCCTCTACCTGACTTTCAGGATTAAGGTGCGTTGGATAACGTTAAACGCTTACGCATTATCAGATAGATAATGTTGAGTGCGAAGTCTGCCTGTGAGCCACTAAATTTGTCAACCCTGAAATCTCGCCAGGTTGGTTCACGGTAAAGACGACTTTTCGTCGAATAAAAAAGGAAATACCGCATCAATTCCTTTTGTGCCAAACAGTCCGGTCACCTGCTTGCGCTGCCCTGGCGTCAGCAGTCTGAACATCATATCCCAGATCTCTTTCGGTTCCGCTTCCTGTACGGAACGGCTCTCTAAGGCCAACACCTTTTCAGTTTCTTTCAGGTAAGGACGGACATACAAAGGGAAAATGGAGATATGAAACTCATCAGCTTTTGATTTAACACGTTTGCGCTTCACGCCCTCTTTGCCTTCACTGTACATGTTTAAACGGGAACGAACCGCAGGCGCGCTTCCTGGAAACCCCGGCAATTCAAGACATTCCTTTACCGTGAACCACTCTTTTGCCATTAGTTTCTTTCCTTTCTGCCTGTGGAATAAAAAATATTTTTTCTTTTGCGCGAAATTTCAGTTTTATTCTGGCAATATTCCAGTGACCCAAAAGAAAGTTACATTCTTTTGTTTCTCTGGTTTATACCCTGAAAAATATCGGCGCCGATAACACATTTCCTTAGGATTACAGAATGGAACACAAAAGCCAAGACTGGCATCGTGCAGATATTAAAAGTGCACTGGAAAAAAAAGGAATCACGCTCAGAGATCTTTCTCGTGCGGCTGGATTATCGCCCGATTCACTGCGCAATGTATTTACCCGAAGCTGGCCCAGAGCGGAGCAGATCATTGCGCAGGCGCTCGAAACCTCGCCAGACGTGATTTGGCCGTCACGCTATCCACGCCAGCAGCCAGAGGATAAAACAAGTAATACTGAATATTAAATAGATCACTCGTAATTTATCGAGCATATAAATTAATAAATATCCCAGCTTAATATATTGAGAATATTAATAGCACTATTTGCCATTTCCAATTGCGTAAATACTGTTAAAGCATCACGTAATTGCTATTACGTATGTTATTAACAGGAGTCGTTATGAGTTGGGATAAAAAGGTGGCGGTCAATTACGCCAAATCGCACGCGAGTTCACATTCACAAGGGCGCTGCGCGGAATATACCCGCAAAGCTGTTCAGGCAGGCGGCGTTACTCTTGGGCGCACTTACCATGCCAAAGATTATGGTCCGATGCTGAAAAATGCCGGTTTCAGCGCCATTGGCGCGCTTGAAGAGCCGCGCGAAGGGGATGTCATCATCATTCAACCTTATGCTAATGGAAACCCGAGCGGTCACATGGCGATATATGACGGTCATGACTGGTATTCCGACTTCAAACAGCGAGACATGTGGGCCGGTCCGGGTTATCGGACCGCAAAGCCGTCATACACCATTTACAGGAAGAAGTAATGAAAACCCTTCCACTGATTGTTCTCATCCTGCTGATTTGTGGCTGTACCCCTTCTCACCGTGACAGCACGCAGGATGTGAAACAGTTCTATCTTTCGTGGATGAAGAACTACACACAGGATCCGGATGCGCCCGACGAAACATCAGCATTACTGCAACGCTATGTCGCCAAAGAGGTTATCGGTCGTCTGGCGCTGATTGATACGCTTTATGAGCAGGAGATCGTGCAAGCGGACTACTTTATGTATGTGCAGGATTACGCACCGGCATGGATCCCGCTGTTGCGGGTTGGACAGGCGCAGCCATTCCTCGGCGGTGAAAAACTGAACCTGCAGTTGGGCACTGAGTCAGCCCCTATTCAACTGGAGGTCTATACCCGTTGGGAGGAAGGACGGTGGAAAATTTATCGTGTCCGGGACGCGGGTCGTCATTACGAGCAGCCCATTTACAATGCCGGAGAGATTACGCGAGCCAGAGCATGGTCCGCTGAGATCGCGCCGGAATACGAAAAAATGCCGAAGTAAACACAGTAAAAAGGGAGCCTGTTGGCTCCCTTTTTTCGTATTCAATCTGAGACTTACGCCTTCAACTTACGCATAACCAGCGTAGCGTTGGTGCCGCCAAAGCCGAAGCTGTTGGACATCACGGTGGTCAGCGTCTGCTCGGTCGGTTTGGTCACGATGTTCAGACCTGCCGCCTGCTCATCCAGCTCTTCAATGTTGATGCTTGGCGCGATAAAGCCATGTTCCAGCATCAGCAGAGAGTAGATAGCTTCCTGCACGCCAGCCGCGCCCAGTGAGTGACCGGTCATCGCTTTGGTTGCGGAGATTGCCGGGCTGTTGTTGCCAAACACTTCGCGGATTGCGCCGAGTTCTTTCACGTCGCCAACCGGAGTCGAGGTACCGTGAGAGTTCAGGTAGTCGATCGGCGTATCTACACCGTGCATCGCCATCTGCATGCAACGTACTGCGCCTTCGCCAGACGGAGCAACCATGTCTGCGCCATCGGACGTTGCGCCGTAACCGACGATTTCCGCATAGATGTGCGCGCCACGTGCCAGAGCGTGCTCCAGTTCTTCAACCACGACCATACCGCCGCCGCCAGCAATAACGAAACCGTCGCGGTTTGCGTCATAGGTACGGGAAGCTTTTGACGGATCGTCGTTGTATTTGGTAGACAGCGCGCCCATTGCATCGAATTCACACGCCATTTCCCAGCACAGCTCTTCGCCGCCGCCAGCAAAAACGATGTCCTGTTTGCCCAACTGAATTTGTTCTACCGCGTTACCGATGCAGTGCGCAGATGTCGCACAGGCAGAGCTGATGGAGTAGTTTACGCCGTGGATTTTGAACGGCGTTGCGAGGCAAGCAGAAACGCCGGACGCCATCGCTTTGGTGACCACATACGGGCCAACCGCTTTCAGACCACGTGGGCTACGCATTGCGTCAGCGCCGAACACCTGAAAACGTGGGGAGCCGCCGCCGGAACCTGCAATCAGGCCAACGCGCGGGTTGTTCTGGTAATCTTCTGCAGCAAGGCCGGCATCAGCCACTGCCTGCTCCATTGATAGGAATGCATAGATGGATGCGTCGCTCATGAAGCGCACTACTTTGCGGTCAATGAGGCCAGTGGTATCCAGTTTTACGTTGCCCCAAACGTGGCTACGCATGCCGGAGTCCTTCAGCTCCTGAGAGAAAGTGATCCCTGAACGTCCTTCACGCAGAGATGCCAGGACTTCCTGCTGGTTATTACCGATGCTGGAAACGATGCCCAAGCCAGTAATCACTGCACGTTTCATTCAATACCTCTGTAAGTCGCACTATTTTAAAGTTTCGAGTGGCACAATAGCGTACACTTGTACGCCGAACAAGTCCGATCAGCCATTTTATGTGGAAATTTGCGCAGCCAGGCACTCATCGCTAAGATCGGGGCACAGCCTGTCAGACGAGTAACTTACGTGAAACAATACGCTATACAACCTGCCAACCTTGAATTCAACGCTGAGGGTACACCTGTTTCCCGAGATTTTGACGATGTCTATTTTTCTAATGATAACGGGCTGGAAGAGACACGTTACGTCTTTCTCGGCGGTAACCATCTCGCACAACGATTCCCTGCGCATTCACGTCCTCTCTTCGTGGTGGCAGAAAGCGGGTTTGGCACCGGACTTAACTTCCTCACGCTCTGGCAGGCATTTGCCGATTTTCGCGATACCCACCCAGAAGCTACCCTGGAAAGATTACATTTCATCAGCTTTGAAAAATATCCGCTGACGCGTGAAGATCTCACCTTAGCCCACCAGCACTGGCCAGAACTTGCCCCGTGGGCCACGGCACTGCAAGAACAATGGCCGCTGCCGCTGGCGGGATGTCATCGCCTGCTGCTTGATGATGGGCGCGTCACGCTGGATCTGTGGTTTGGCGATATAAACGAACTGACCAGTACGCTGGATGACTCTCTGAATCAAAAGGTGGACGCTTGGTTCCTGGACGGTTTCGCACCGGCAAAAAACCCGGATATGTGGACGCCAACGCTGTTTAACGCGATGGCTCGACTGGCTCGTCCCGGCGGGACGCTGGCAACCTTTACATCGGCAGGCTTTGTACGTCGGGGGTTGCAGGAAGCCGGATTTACAATGCAAAAATGCAAAGGCTTTGGGCGCAAACGCGAAATGCTCTGTGGCGTGATGGAACAGACTCAGGCGCTCACGTCCTCGGCGCCATGGTTTGCGCGTACGGGAACAGATAAGCGCGAAGCCGCCATTATTGGTGGAGGAATTGCCAGCGCATTGCTGTCACTGGCGTTATTGCGCCGCGGCTGGCAGGTCACGCTGTATTGCGCCGACGATAAACCTGCCGGGGGCGCATCCGGTAATCGCCAGGGGGCGCTCTACCCCCTACTTAGCAAACATGACGCAGCCATTAATCTCTTTTTCCCCACTGCGTTTACCTTCGCCCGTCGACTGTATGACGCCCTCCCCGTTGAGTTCGCGCATGACTGGTGCGGCGTGACGCAACTCGCGTGGGATGAGAAAAGCCAGCAAAAAATCACCCAGATGCTGTCCCTTGAACTGCCCGCTGCGCTCGCCGTCGGGGTTGACGCACAACAGGTATTACAAACGACAGGGGTGGAAACCGGATGCGGCGGGATTCAGTATCCGGCCGGAGGATGGTTGTACCCGGCGCAGTTAACCGCCGCGGTACTGGAATATGCAACAACCCTGGGATTACGCACCCGCTACCAACATACGCTGGCCTCACTGACTCGCCAGACAGCAAGCTGGCAATTGCAGTTTTCCAGTGGAGAAACCGCCTCTCACGCAGCAGTCGTTCTGGCTAACGGCCATCTCATTAGCCGCTTTGAGCAAACGCAGCCGCTACCGGTGTACTCCGTGGGCGGTCAGGTGAGTCATATTCCCACCACACCTGCACTTTCAGCGTTACGTCAGGTGCTGTGCTATGACGGCTACCTCACGCCGCACAACCCGCAAAATCAGCAGCACTGCATTGGCGCCAGCTATCATCGTGGGAGTGAAGAGACAGCGTATCGCGAGGACGATCAGCAACAAAACCGTCAACGCTTAATCGACTGCTTCCCGAACGCTGTGTGGGCAAAAGAGGTAGACGTTAGTGACAATGCCGCCCGCTGTGGGGTGCGCTGCGCCACGCGCGATCACATGCCAATGGTCGGCAACGTCGCGGACTATGACGCCACGCTCAGCCAGTACACCACACTTGCTGCAGACAAAGAGCACGCCGTAAGCGCGCCGGTTTATTCCGATTTATTTATGCTGGGTGCGCTGGGATCGCGCGGGCTGTGTACTGCCCCGCTGTGTGCAGAAATTCTGGCTTCGCAAATGAGCAATGAACCGATTCCCATGGATGCCAGCACGCTGGCGGCGCTAAATCCAAATCGTCTGTGGGTCAGGAAGTTATTGAAGGGTAAAGCGGTGAAATAAAAGGATGGCCTGATGACGCTACGCTTATCAGGCCTACAAACACCCCAACAAGGTAGGCCGGATAAGACACCAGAGCGTCGCCATCCGGCACAATTTACCGCAATTATTGTGCAGTAGCCTTCTGGAACAGAGTGTCCCACATTTCTTTCACTAACGCCTGGTCACGCGGCGATAGTTCGCCTGCGCTGATGGCTTTTTCCAGGCTGCTGGTCACATTGGCGTACAATGCCTCAGCGGAATGGTCCTCGCCAGCGTCCAGTTCGGCCACGGACAGCGTCAGGTGTCCACGCAAATAGCCACTGGCAAACAACTCATCATCGCTGGCGTGCTCTACCATATCGTCGATTAATGCCAGAATGCGTGATTCAAACTCCGCGATCATCTTCTTTCCTCATTGTAAACGTGGCAGCGACTTCAGTTGAGCGCTTCGGGCCACGGGAATTGTTCCGCCTTAAGTTCAGGCGTGTGATAATAATTCTGTAACGCGTTAATGAAGCGCGCCGGACGTTCAGGGATCCCCTTTTCCAGGTACTCCATCACCTGAGCATGAACACGGCGCTGGAATACCACGCGATCCGGTTCAAAGTCCCCTTCAAGGTTGTCGCAACTGACGTTAAACGGGTAGCCCGCCGCCATGCAAAACAGCCAGTCAAACGCCTGCGGCTTCACTTCCACATCTTCAAACTGGCATTGCGTCTTCGCGTCGCGTCCGTCCGGACAGTACCAGTAACCGAAGTCGACCAGTTCACGCCGCGCCTTACCGGCGATGCACCAGTGTGAAATTTCGTGTAACGCGCTGGCGTAATAGCCATGCGCAAAAACAATACGGTGATACGGTAATTCCGCATCCGCAGGAAGATAGATCGGTTCGTCATCGCCTTTAATCAGACGGGTATTAAATTCATCGGCAAAGCAGCCGTTAAAAATCTCAATTAACTGTTCGTAGTGATGGGTATTATTCATTAGTTCATCCCCAGCCAGTGGAGAATCTCCTGTCCATGATTATCATAAAGTAGCTTGGCGCTCATCACGGCGGAGACAATGACAATCATTGGCCGAATGAGTTTTTGTCCTTTACTGAGCACCAGCCGTGAGCCCATCCGTGCGCCAATAAACTGGCCAATGAGCATCACAAATCCGGTCGCCCAAATCACTTTGCCGCCGAGGGCAAACAGCAACAGCCCGCCGATATTCGATGTGGCATTTAATACTTTGGCGTGGGCCGTCGATTTCGCCAGGTTGTAGCCGCACAGCATGACAAAGGCCAGCGCGTAGAACGACCCCGCAGCCGGACCAAAAAAGCCATCGTAAAAGCCGACGCAGCCCCCGGCCACCAGCGCGAAAGGCAACCCATGCAACCGACGCTGTCGATCCTCCTCCCCCACTTTCGGCATCAACAGAAAGTAAAGGCCAATACAGATAACCAGAACCGGCAGGATCTGGCGCAGAATATCTGACTGCACGTGCTGAACCAACAGCGCGCCGCTCATTGAGCCGATAAAAGTCATGAAGATATTGAGCTTCTGATCCGCCAGATTAACCACGCCCCGGCGAATAAAATAGAGGGAGGAAGAGATAGATCCTCCACAGGCCTGCAGCTTATTGGTGGCCAGCGCTTGCGCGGGTGGCATCCCAGCCGCCATCAATGCCGGGATAGTGAGTAAACCACCGCCTCCGGCCAGAGAATCAATAAAACCTGCCAGCATCGCCACGAAAAAAAGCACACCTAACAGCAGTGGCGACACCATAAACAGAGAGGCAAAATGATCCATTAGAGTACATGCTCGTCCAGTAGCGCCTGGCAGGAAGGCGGCAACGGCGGCGGTGTCTTCTTCTCAGGCTTGGTGGTTCCAGGTTTCGGAGGTTCGAACCAGCTTTGCAGCTCCGCGCCGCAGCCGTCACCCGGTGGTGGTAACGGTTGATCTTCGCACTCAAGACTGTCGGCAGGACAACGCAACCGTACGTGCATATGCGCACGATGCTGGAACCATGGTCGCACTTTACGCAACCAGTCCCTGTCGGTCCCTGCATCCAGACAAAGTTGCTGCTTAATCGCCGGATTCACGAAAATACGCGTGACTTCATTATCTTTTGCCGCCAGCCTGATCAGGCTGAAAATCTCCGGCTTCCAGAGTGACGGCACGACACGTTTGCCATCCTGTGAGACCAGATCTAACGCCTGCGGCCGCAGCAGTTGCGACTGGGTCCAGCGGGTTTTCGGCAATTGCAGGAAAATATCTACATCCAGTCCCGTCTGGTGACTGGCGTGACCGCCATTGAATCGCCCACCGGCCGGCATGCCCATATCGCCGATTAACACCGTACCCAGCCCCAGATTGTTGGCCTGATTACTCAGACGCTGGATAAACATCACCAGATCCGGATGGCCAAAGTAACGGCGCTGATCGGTGCGCATCACCTGATAGTGTTCTGACTGTACAGGCAGCGTATCTGCGCCAACAATACAGCCATTGGAGAACGCGCCGATAGACTGCGCGCTGCCTGCAACCGGATGGGTAATTTTCTGCCAGGGCGTCGCCGCCAGACAGGCGGTGCTGGCAAACAGAGCCAGCGCCGCAAGTGCCGTTTTTTTCATCTCTTACCAGCGTGGAATATCGGTCTTCACGTCCGCATTTTGCGCCCGCTGACGCAGCAGGTGATCCATCAACACGATCGCCAGCATCGCTTCGGCGATTGGCACGGCGCGGATCCCAACACACGGATCGTGACGACCTTTGGTGATCATTTCGACTTCTTCACCAAAGCGATTAATAGTGCGCCCTGGAACGGTAATGCTCGAGGTCGGTTTCAGCGCCATATGAGCAATGATTTGTTGCCCACTGCTGATCCCTCCAAGAATGCCGCCCGCATGATTACTCTGGAAACCTTCTTTGGTGATTTCATCACGGTTCTGGCTGCCGCGCAGTGCAACAACGTCAAAACCGTCGCCAATCTCAACACCTTTAACGGCGTTAATGCTCATCAGCGCGTGAGCGATATCAGCATCCAGGCGGTCAAATACAGGTTCGCCGAGACCCGCTGGTACGCCGCTTGCAACCACGGTCACCTTCGCCCCGATGGAGTCGCCCTCTTTCTTCAGCCCACGCATCAGTTCGTCCAGCGCCTCGAGTTTATCCGGATCTGGACAAAAGAACGGGTTAAGCTCCACCTGGGACCAGTCTTTGATCTCCAGCGGAATATCACCCATCTGCGTCAGACAGCCGCGAATTTCAACACTGAATTTTTCCGCCAGATATTTTTTGGCAATCGCTCCGGCCGCAACGCGCATCGCCGTTTCACGTGCGGATGAGCGTCCGCCGCCACGGTAGTCACGCAGGCCATATTTCTGCTCATAGGTATAGTCGGCGTGTCCGGGACGAAAAACGTCCTTAATCGCGCCGTAATCCTGTGAACGCTGATCGGTATTTTCGATCAACAGGCCAATGCTGGTGCCGGTGGTAACGCCCTCGAACACACCGGAGAGGATTTTCACCTGATCCGGCTCACGACGCTGCGTAGTGTAGCGCGATGTGCCCGGACGGCGTCTGTCGAGATCGTGCTGCAGGTCAGCTTCTGTCAGAGAAATGCCCGGCGGAACACCATCGACAATACAACCGAGCGCCAGCCCGTGTGATTCACCGAAAGTGGTTACGCGAAAGAGTTGCCCAATTGTGTTTCCTGCCATCACGGCTCCGTTATGAGTGTTGTGTATGTGCGCGTGTATTTAGTCTTTATAAATGCTGAAGTGCTCGCGAGCAGCAACTAACTGCTCTTTGGTCAGCATGAATACACCGTCACCGCCGTTGTCGAACTCCAGCCAGGTGAACGGTACATCCGGGTATTGCTCTATCAGATGTACCATGCTGTTTCCGACTTCACAAATCAGAATACCGTTATCTGACAGGTAGTCCGGAGCGTTACCCAGAATGCGGCGGGTAAGTTTCAGTCCATCGCTGCCGGACGCCAGACCCAACTCAGGTTCATGACGATATTCGTTTGGCAGATCGGACATATCTTCCGCATCGACATACGGCGGATTGGTCACAATCAGGTCATACTGGACTTTCAGCAGATCGCGGAACAGATCGGAACGGATCGGCGTAACATGATGGATCAGGCCGTGCTCTTCAATATTGTGTTCGGTCACCGCCAGCGCATCGGTGGAAATATCCACCGCATCCACTTCGGCCTCCGGGAAAGCATAGGCGCAGGCAATGGCAATACAGCCGCTGCCGGTACACATATCAAGGATATGCTGCGGCTGCTCATTAATAAGGCCCGCAAAGCGGTTATTAATAAGCTCGCCAATCGGCGAACGTGGTACCAGCACGCGTTCATCAACATAAAACTCATGCCCGCAGAACCAGGCTTTGTTGGTCAAATAAGCGACCGGAATGCGCTCATTGACGCGGCGAATCACGCGTTCAACAATGCGATGGCGCTCGCTGGAAGTCAGACGCGCGGTACGCATATCTTCTGGAATATCCAGCGGCAGATAAAGTGACGGCAGCACCAGTTGTACTGCCTCGTCCCATGGGTTATCCGTGCCATGGCCATACCAGATGTTCGCCGCGCTAAAACGGCTGACCGCCCAACGCAACATGTCCTGAATGGTATGCAGTTCACTCACTGCTTCATCGACGAAAATTTTATCCACGTATTCCTCCAGGGCATGCTCGTATTAATTTCGGCGGCTAGTTTGCCACGAAGACGGCGATAAATCAGCATTCACACAGGGCCTGAGCGCGAAAATTGCGTTTTAAGCGATCGGATGCCCGCCGAGTCGGGTTAAACTAACGAAAAATAAAAGATGAGACTCTCGAATGAAAAAGAAAACATCGCTCAGCGAGGAGGATCAGACGCTGTTTCGCCAGCTGATGACCGGCACGCGTAAAATGAAACAGGACACCATTGTTCACCGACCGCTACGTAAAAAAATTACCGAGGTTCCGGTTAAAAGGCTGCTGCAGGAACAAGCTGATGCCAGTCACTATTTCTCGGACGAGTTTCAGCCGCTGCTGAATACGGACGGCCCGGTAAGATATCTGCGTGCCGACGTCAGCCATTTCGAACTGAAGAAAATGCGCCGTGGCGATTACTCCCCGGAGCTGTTTCTCGATCTGCACGGGCTGACCCAGCAGCAGGCCAAACAGGAGTTAGGCGCGCTGATTGCCGCCTGTCGTCGTGAGCATGTGTTTTGCGCCTGCGTGATGCATGGCCACGGAAAACATATTCTTAAGCAGCAAACACCGCTCTGGTTGGCGCAGCATCCGCACGTGATGGCCTTTCATCAAGCGCCAAAAGAGTACGGTGGCGACGCCGCGCTGCTGCTGCTGATTGAAGTGGAAGAGTGGCAACCACCCGAACTTCCCTGATGCAGAAAAACAGAAAGAGCCGCATTTGCGGCTCTTTGATTTTCCGGATGACGGCTGTGCCTTATCCGATTCCAGGCTTTTTAAATTGCTTTTGCCATTTTCAGGTTACACGGGCTCATCTGCCAGTTAAAAGTACCCTTCCCGCTCTCATCAAGCGTTACGCTGGCAATCGCTGATGTGGTAAACATCGGCGGTGTTTCGCCTGGGCAAAGTTCAGACACCAGATACCCCACTAAAGGTAAGTGAGAGATGACCAGCGCCGTGGCGATACCTTCATTGGCCAGAGCCTGTAAATAGGCGCTGACCAGACCGACATCGCCGCAGGGAGTCAGCTCCGGCAAAACATCCACACCGGTTGGCAGGTTCATACACTCCCCCACCACATCCAGCGTTTGTTCGGCTCGTAGGAACGGGCTCACCAGAACACGTTCGATATCCACTTTTTGACCTTTCAGCCAGTTCGCCATCAGGCGAGATTCGTCACAACCACAGGAGGTTAAAGGACGAACCGAATCACTGGCGGCATCGAGGGCTGCGTCGCCGTGACGCATGATAAAAACTTGCATATTGCACCGCTTTTGTTAACCAGAATCACCGACACCTTTATCCACAGCCCCTATTGACCGTGGTAACGATGTGGTGGCCGGCATTGTGCCTTATCCATTCACCGAATGAAACGCTGTTTTTTACCTCAACGGCGTAAGTATAGTCAATCTCTGTTTACATTTTGAGCGCGACCCATACATTCAGTGCGGATTCATCCTACCTTTGACCTCATGAATTCAGGTCAGTTTCCCCACTACTCCAGAATCTTTCACCGCGTTCCGCCATCTGCAATAACTGCTCACACGGCGTAAACCGCGAGCCGTATTGCGTGGTCAGTCGTTGCAGAGCAGCAACCACTTCACCCGCGCCGAGCGAATCCATATACCGGAACGGGCCGCCGAGGAAGGGCGGAAAACCAATACCAAATACAGCGCCGATATCGCCATCACGCGCGCTGCGGATAATCTTCTCATCGAAACAGCGTGCTGCTTCATTGAGCATTAACATGACGCACCGCTCAGCGATCTGCGCGGCGGTGAGTCGGCCCTGCCCCTGGACGCCAATAAGCGTATAAATTGCAGGGTCGACCTGTTTTTTGCTTTTACGCCCTTTCGCTCCATAAAGATAGAAACCCCGACCATTTTTTCTACCTTTGCGATCGTCATTCAAAATTGAAGCAACAACATTTGCAGGCGCGCTAAAACGTTCTCCATATGCAGCCTCAAGCACTGGTATAATTTTAGTGCCCGTATCAATTCCGACCTCATCCAAAAGTTGGATTGGCCCGACCGGAAAACCAAACTTAACCAGCGCGGCGTCAATGGCTTCAACCCGCTCACCTTCGGTCAGCATACGAATAGCTTCGTTAATGTATGGCGCTAAAATGCGGTTAACATAAAATCCGGCCTTATCTCTGACCACTATCGGCGTTTTGCCCTGCTTTTTCGCCAGTTTAACGGTTGTGGCAATTGTCTGCTCAGAGGTCGTGGCATGCGGGATAACCTCGACCAGCGGCATTTTTTCCACCGGGCTAAAGAAGTGCAAACCAATTACTTGTTGAGGCCTGGCAGCGTTCGCCGCAATATCGCCAATCGGCAAAGATGAGGTGTTAGAGGCAAAAATGGTATGAGATGCGCAATTTTGCTCAACTTCTGCCACCATCTGTTGTTTTAACGCCAGATCTTCAAATACGGCTTCAATAACCAGATCGCGATGAGCGAAGCCACGGTAATCGGTTGATCCCGAAATCAGCGCCAGCTGTTTATCACGCTCGCTGGCTTTGATATGACGGCGGCGAACCTTCGTTTCAAGCTGATCCCAGCTGTACTTCAGCGCGTGGTTGATTCCCTTGGCATTTATATCTTTGATACGCACTGGCAAGCCGCCTTTACAGGCCGTCACATAGGCAATACCGCCCCCCATCAGACCGCCGCCCAAAATGCCTACACTGTTTAGCGGGCCGGGCTTCACATCACTTCCGGGATCCTTTTTCACGTCGGTGTTGGCAAAAAAGATGTGCCGCAGCGCCTGAGACTGAGATGTCATCGCCAGTTCGCCAAACGCGCGGGCTTCGGCGTCGTAACCGCTGCTGCTGCCTTGCGCCAGGCCGGTTTCGATGACCTCAAGGATATGTTCTGTTGCGGGATAGTTGCCGTGCGTTTTTTGCGCCGTCTTTTTACTGGCCATGCGGAATAACAGCGCCCGCCCCAGCGGCCCCGCTAGCACACGCTCTCGCACCGGCAGAGTTCGGTGTGCGGGACTGTCCTTTTTGGCCAGTTCTACGGCCGCTTCCAGCAAAATGGTATGCGGTACAACTTCATCCACTAAACCCACTTTCAGCGCCTGTTTTGCGCGTAGTTGTTTTCCGGTGAGGATCATATCCAGCGCGGTACTGACGCCAATCAGACGGGGCAACCGCTGGGTACCGCCAGAGCCGGGCAGCAGACCAAGCTGCACTTCCGGTAAACCCAGTACGGTTTTAGCGTCATCGGTACAAATACGATTGTGGCACGCCAGCGCCATCTCCAGGCCACCGCCGAGACAGGCGCCATGAATTGCGGCGATTACGGGGATCGGCAAGGCATTAATTTCCGCCATAATCTGCTGCCCCTGGCGTGCCAGCGTTTCAGCTTCCTGCGCGCTGCGACAGCGACCAATCATGTTGATATCCGCCCCGGCAATGAAGTTATCGGGTTTCGCCGAAATGAACACCACGCCGCGTAATGCTTTGTTATCGCGAATTTGTTTCAGAATGACCCGAACCTGGGAGGCAAATTCCGCCTTCAGGGTATTCATTTTCTCTCCGGGCACATCAATGGTGACAACAGCGACGTTATCCAGACGTACGTTTAGCGTAAAAGCCGATGTCATGTCCATTATTCCGCCTCCAGAACCATTGCCGCACCCAAACCACCTGCTGCACAGGCTGTCACTAAACCAAAACCACCACCACGGCGTCGTAACTCATGGAGGGTTTGGGTGATCATGCGAGCACCGGTGGCGGCGAAGGGGTGTCCATAGGCAATCGATCCGCCCAGCACATTAAATTTACTGTCATCGACCTCGCCCGTGGCATGCGCCCTGCCGAGCACTTCGCGGGCAAAACGTTCGCTACCCAGCAGTTGAAGATTCGCCAGCGTTTGTGCGGCAAATGCTTCATGCATATCGATCAGGGTTAGATCAGCCATGGTCAGACCCGCTCTCTCCAGGGCAAGCGGCGTTGACCACGCCGGCCCCAACAGCATGTCCTGCCAGACATCGATGGCGGTAAAGGCAAAACTACGCAGGTATCCCAGCGGCACCAGCCCCAACTCTTTCGCACGTGATTCCGTCATCATAATCACGGCGGCTGCGCCGTCCGTTAGCGGGGTACTGTTCGCCGCGGTAACGGTGCCGTGCTTTCGGTCAAAGGCCGGACGCAGTTTGGCGTAATCGGCCAGCGTAGAGTTGCCGCGAATATTGTTGTCTTCTGAAAAAGGATCTTTGAAAGGTGGCGCGTAGGTGGTCATCACCTCATCTGCCAGTTTTCCTTCAGACCACGCCTGAGCGGCGCGCTGATGAGAACGGTGCGCCAGGGCATCCTGTTGCTCTCGCGTAATCCCATAAGTTTTGGCCATTTGCTCGGCCGTATCCCCCATGCGTAAACCGGTGGAATACTCGGCGACGGCTGGCGGTACGGGCATCAGGTCACGTAAGCGCAGTCGGGAGAAAAGTTTAAGACGCTGACCGGTAGTCCGGGCCTTATTGACATCCACCAGCACCCGCGCCAACTTTTTGCTAACGCCAATAGGCAGAACTGACGAGGAGTCCGCACCGCCGGCAATTCCTGCGCGAATAGTCCCCGCCATCAGGCTTTCCGCGACATTCGCCACCGCCTGGAAGCTGGTGGCGCAGGCTCGGCTTACGCTGTAGGCATCGGTGTGCACATTCATCCCGGTTCCCAGCACGATTTCACGAGCAATATTTGGGGCCTCGGGCATTTGCACCACCTGGCCAAAGACCAGTTGCTCAATCACATCAGCAGAAATTTCGCTGCGCGCCAGCAGCTCGCCAACGACCATTTTCCCCAAATCTACGGCGGGAATGCCATGAAACGCGGTTGCCTGGCGGGCAAATGGCGTACGCAATCCGCTTACGATGGCGATGCGATCGCCCTGGCGGGTAACCAGCGGTAAAGCCTGACTCATAACACTCCCCTGTAAAAAAAAATAAGTGGTCTGACCTGATCACAGTCTTAACCAATTTTTTACATTTAGCCAAGCAGGGAGAAAAGAAAGTGGGAGCTAAGACACAGTGAATAATCACTGACAGTGACGAAAAAGCCCTTGGTACCGGGTAACAAGGGCCTTTAAAGAAGGGATTAACGCAGACCCAGCTGGAAGATCAGCGTTTCAGCTTCACAGGCAAAAACAAAGTCGATATCCAGACGCACACCTTCAGACTCTTCAGTAAAGGTCGAGGTGATTTGGCAAGGCTCAGATTCCACGCCACGCGCCTTCTCAGTCAGAGCGACCAGCGTTTCTTCTGCCTCTGCACGATTCGCGAACACACGGCTGTATGACGCGGTGCAATCGGAGTTGTCCATGATGGTGCCAACATCCATACAGCAGCAAACCGGGGTTTCATCAGCACTGCATTTACTCATTGTAGATTTCCTCTGTATTCGCACCTGTGGTGCCAGATAAACGATGGGGATATTTTACGCTCCCATTATTCGCCTCTCCAGTCGTTAATTGTAGGAAATGGGATAAGTGACCGAAATCACACTTAAAAATGATCTAAAACAAAAATCACCCAAACAGGTGAGTGTGCATACTCGCAATTTTGCCAGCTGGATCGCGTTTCCGAGATCAGAATTGAAAATATTTATAAACATACTTGCAACATTTCAGCTGGTCAGACCTATACTCTCGGCACTGGTCTGATTTCTAAGTTGTACCTCAGACCCTACACTTCGCGCTCCTGTTACGGTATGTAACATTGTTTGTATAAAAATAAATCAATGAGGTTATGGTCATGAGCCAGAAAACCCTGTTTACAAAGTCTGCTCTCGCAGTCGCAGTGGCAATTATCTCCACACAGGCCTGGTCTGCAGGCTTTCAGTTAAACGAATTTTCTTCCTCTGGCCTTGGCCGGGCATATTCGGGTGAAGGCGCTATTGCAGATGATGCAGGTAACGCCAGTCGTAACCCGGCGCTGATTATGATGTTTGATCGCCCTACTTTTTCAGCGGGTGCAATTTTCGTTGACCCGGATGTCGATATTTCCGGACGCTCACGTATTGGTAATGACGCCAGTCAGGATAATATTGCCCCAACTGCCTGGATACCGAACTTGCACTTTGTGGCTCCTATAAACGATCAATTTGGTTGGGGGGCGTCAGTTACCTCTAACTACGGTCTGGCGACAGAATTTAATAACAGCTACAGCGCTGGTTCCATGGGTGGAAAGACCGACCTGGAAACGCTTAACCTTAACCTGAGCGGTGCCTATCGTCTGAATAATCACTTCAGCTTTGGCCTCGGCTTTAACGCAGTTTACGCTAAAGCGAAGCTTGAACGTTATGCAGGCGATTTGCCGCAGCAGATAGTTGCAGGCTCTGGTGGCAGGGTTCCTCCCGCACTAGCCGCACAATACCCAGCAGATACACAGATTGCACGTCTCAAGGGTGACGAATGGGGCTTCGGCTGGAACGCCGGCATTCTTTATGAAGTGGACAAAGACAACCGCTACGGCTTCACTTACCGTTCGGAGGTAAAAGTTGACTTCGACGGTGATTACCGCAGCAGCTTGCCATCAACAGACCGAATTCCGGCACAGTTGCGTCCTGTATTCGCTAGTCTGCCGGCTGGCACCAACGGTAACACGATCGACGGTTCACTTGATCTGAATCTGCCAGAAATGTGGGAAATATCAGGTTATAACCGCGTTGCGCCACAGTGGGCGGTTCACTACAGCATGGCTTATACCAGTTGGAGTCAATTCCAGGAACTGAAAGCGAAAGGCAATAACGGCCAAACGCTATTCTACAAAGAAGAAGGCTTCAAAGATTCTTATCGCATCGCACTAGGCACTACCTATTACTATGACGATACCTGGACGTTCCGTACCGGTATCGCCTTTGATGATAGCCCGGTTCCGGCCAACCGCCGTTCCATCTCTATTCCAGATCAGGACCGCTTCTGGCTGAGTGCTGGTACAACCTACGCGTTTAATAAGGACGCTTCACTGGATGTTGGCATTTCTTATATGCACGGCCAGAAAGTGAAATTCGAAGAAGGCCCGTACTCCTTCGAATCTGAAGGGAAAGCGTGGTTGTATGGTATGAACCTGAACTACGCATTCTGATTTTCTTCAGATATAAAAAAGGTGAGCTTTTTAGCTCACCTTTTTATTTTCATCCTTCCTTACTCAGAATCGATCTCTTTTAAATCGTCCTGAATATCTTTCGCGTTCGGGTTTTCTTCTGGTTTGAGTTTCCCACCATTCGCAATAAAGTCATGACGCTGGAAGTAAGCTTCTCGCACCATGATGTAAGGGTCGGAAGATTGACGCAGCAGACCGTCGGAATCAAGCAGTTGCGCGCGGGTTTCAATCCCTTCAACCGTCCATTTACCTATCGACAATGGCCAGGTCAGCCAGGACAGTACCGGATACAGCGTATCCACCATGTCGCCGCCATCATCACGCAGCGTGAAGCTGCCGTAGAATGGAAGCTGCATATACGGTCCATAACCAACGTCATAGTGGCCTAACGTACTACCAAAACGGTGTGGTTCAACGCGCTGTAACTTCGGATTAGCCATACCCGCCACGTCGATAAATCCGCCCATACCTAACAGGGTGTTCAGGAAGAAACGGGTGAAGTGCACCATCCCCTGATAGGGGTCGCCTTGCAGGAAGTAGTTGACCATAACGGCCGGCTCTTCAAGGTTGCCGGTAAAATTGCTCAAACCGTTACGCGCCGGCTGCGGGACATAATCACGCCAGGCAACTGCCACCGGTCGAACAACGTATGGATCTAAAACATTAAAGTTGAAGTTGTACATGGTGCGGTTGAACCCTTCAAATGGGTCCGAACGCCCCTGCTGTTCAGTACCAGAGCTCGCACACCCCACCAAAAGTGTGGTTCCCAGCGCAAGCGCCGACAGGCGAAGCTTCATAAGTGTCTCCCTGTGTATTATGGCTATCGCTGATTGCCATCCATGACGGAACGATGACGTATCCGCCTGTTTAGATGTGAGCGATTGTAACAGCACGTCAAATGATGTCTATATACCCTGTGTTACTGATTTGATCATAGCCTGGTAATGCGCACTCCGCGGCGGCTCTATTCTAGCTATCCCAATAAAAACTAACGTTACCATTTTTGCTATCTCAGACTTTCTCCCGCTGATTTTCGGACAAAAGCCGCTACGCTTTAGCAATACGTGCTAATTCAGGATTCGGCTATGAATGACATTGAGAACGAAAAGATTGATCGGCACAGCGACGAACTTCAGGTCGACAGTGACGAAAAGCTAGAGGGTAAAAAGATTGAGGTCGATGAGGACAGACTCCCCTCCCGCGCCATGGCGATCCATGAACATATCCGCCAGGATGGGGAGAAAGAAATGGAGCGCGACGCGATGGCGCTACTGTGGTCAGCCATCGCTGCGGGACTCTCGATGGGCGCCTCGCTACTGGCTAAAGGAATTTTTCATGTGCAGCTGGAAGGTGTGCCTGGGGGATTTTTGCTGGAGAACCTCGGTTATACATTCGGCTTTATAATTGTCATTATGGCCCGCCAGCAACTGTTTACCGAAAATACCGTCACCGCCGTCCTGCCGGTAATGCAAAACCCTACGCTCGGCAATTTTGGCCTGCTGATGCGCCTGTGGAGTGTGGTTCTGCTAGGTAATATTATTGGCACCGGGGTTGCCGCATGGGCGTTTGAGCATATGCCGATTTTTGATGAAGAAACCCGCGATGCTTTTGTCAAAATCGGCATGGATGTGATGAAAAACACGCCAACGGAGATGTTTTCCAACGCCATCATTTCTGGCTGGTTAATTGCCACAATGGTATGGATGTTTCCCGCCGCCGGTGCGGCAAAGATTGTGGTTATTATTCTGATGACCTGGCTGATTGCGCTGGGCGATACCACGCACATCGTCGTCGGCTCGGTGGAAATTCTCTACTTGGTCTTTAATGGCACGCTGCACTGGAGTGATTTTTTCTGGCCCTTTGCGCTACCAACGCTCGCCGGAAATATCTGTGGCGGAACGTTTATCTTCGCGCTGATGAGCCATGCGCAGATCCGCAATGATATGAGCAACAAAAGCAAGGAAGAAGCCAGGTTGCAAGCAAAGCGTGATGAGCAAAAACAGAAAAACCAGAAAAAACAGGACTAAATGGTGACTGTTTGAGCAGTCGGGCGGCCTGAGGCTTACCGTTGTGAGTAAAAAACGCTATACTCGTGCCGCTTCGTCCCCTTAGTTAAATGGATATAACGAGCCCCTCCTAAGGGCTAGTTGCAGGTTCGATTCCTGCAGGGGACACTTTTAATTAAATGCATCCGGCTAAATCCTTTCATTTACCTGTCAGTTCATCCCTGAGCCAGGCGATAAAACGGCACATTCCTCACCGTTGCAGTAAGATTGTCGGACACCATTGTCTGCTCAGTAGTTATCCGCATCCCTGATTTTCTCAGCCTCAGTACGTCAGCAGCAATACGTTGGCTGCCAAACCAGAAAAGCCCGTCCAAAGCAGTGACATCAAGACCTGATTCCAGTGCCAGCTTCAGACGCTCACGCGGTGCTTTTACCGTTTTAGCAATTTGCTGATATGGCGCTTCGCTTGAACCTGCACGATTAATGCGTCGAATACGATGCGACAGGCGGTACTGAAATTCATCCGGTATCCCGCCGAGGCTCGCTTTCAGGCTGTAAACACAACCAAAGCGTTTGCCGTTAAAGATTACGTTTTTCTGACTAAGCTGCAGCTCTTCACGAACGCTGGCAATCAGTTGCGGGGTACGGAGTAATAACAAGCGGAAAGGCAGCTCAAAGCTGGTCACATAGTCCACATTCAATAAAGCAATACGCAGACGCTCTTGCGGACCCGCCTTCATTTCCCGACATTCAGCAATAACATCAGCCCACTGGCCAGCCAGACGGGAACTTTCAGTCGCCTCAGTAAAGCTGTATTTTTCAGTCTGATAATCAATACGTTCGGTCACTCGGAATTCCCTTCTGGCCACATCTCGGTATTGGTTGCTCACTTTACCAGCGACAGACTGCAACCGGAAGCCCGCAGGTATAGGCAGTGGAATTATCGCTACTTTGCCCCTTTGTAACTTACTGACTGCTCTTGCATGGTGAGAGGCGCGGTCGCCGATAGGGCTGGTGATTCAGGGTAACGCAGAAATTATGCCAACAATAAAACCGTGGCGGTATTCGCAACCGGCTCCGGAGAAATTTTTACCCGCACGCTGACCGCATACAACATTATCTTATCAACAAGCATCCCTCTAAAAATACCTGCTGGTAGAAGTCACCAAGGGGCCCGGCATCCGCAGTTACTTCAACCTTGGCAACATAATGAATATTGATTGAACTCATATACTTGAAGGCTTCCACACTGATAATCTCGCAAGATTCATTTGTTGGCAGACAGGATCACTGTGTTAGAAATCTTTTCTTAACCCGCTGAAAAATATCTAACAAATATTTTTCTCACATAAAAGCGATGGTTCGTTCAAAACGGATCCGAATTTATTTGGGTTAAAAAAAGGTACAGAATGAAAGTCACATGGACAGTCACCCCTGTCGGCTACCAGCGCATTGCTAAGCGCTGCCCATCATGTAATGTAAAACGCGAATTCGCACCTTCCGGCGCATTCAGAGTCAATTCGCAAAAGAAAGTGCTTGATATCTGGAGCATTTATAAATGCACCCACTGTGAATATACATGGAATATCTCGCTGTTTTCACGGCTTCACATCAGCAAAATTAATCACGAGCTGTATCATCGATTTATCACCAACGATGCCAGTACGGTTCACTATTTTGCCAATGATAAAGCCACCCTGAGCCGTAACAAGGCTGAACTTGCAGGTAAACCTGATTTTCGTATTCAGGAGCAGTGGCAGGTCAGCATCAAAACCGGCCAGAACGTCACCGTAAGCATCAGACTTTCCCATTCTTTTCAGATTAGTGTGCTATCGATCTTGAAGCGCCAGCTTTTCCTCAGCACCGCGGAGATAAAGAAACTGATAGATGAAGGCCATATTAGTGGTATTACGATGAAAGAACTCAAATCCCGAAAACTAATGACAGGATATTTGGATTTTCAGCTGTCAGCAGTCACATTATATGCTCGGCGAAAAGTTGTTATGACCCAACGTTAACAGTATGAAGCTCACGATAAGATGGCGAGGCTTAACCGACCCGGTATGTTGTCCGGGTCGGTTAAACGGCGTCAGGTCAGACAACAAAACGATTGACCAGATCCTTCATGGTGACAGACAGATTGTCCAGGCGCTGGCTGTCGCTTGCGGCCTGAGAAACCAACGCCGCGTTTTGCTGCGTGACCTGCTCCATAGGTCGCAGTGCCAGGTTAATCTGAGTTACCCCTTGCGATTGTTCCGTCGCTACACGAGCGATATCCGCAATATATTGCTTCATGCTGGTGGTATTGTCCGCCGCGGCTTCTAGCGCGGTAGCGGACGCCGTAACCCGCTCAACACCCTCACTAATTTTTACCATATTCTGCGCGACCAGCTCGCGGATCTGATTAGCTTCTTTGGCACAACGCTGCGAAAGATTCCGCACTTCACTGGCGACAACCGCAAACCCCCTGCCCATCTCTCCTGCCCGTGCAGCTTCCACTGCCGCATTCAGCGCCAGCAAGTTAGTCTGAAACGAAATATCGTCAATCGAGGTCACAATATTCGAGATTTTCTCACTGGAAGAGCGAATATCCCCCATGCTCTGATTTGCCGCACTGGCGACGTTACTGGCCTGCCGGACCTCTTTTTCCAGCCTGATTGTCAGATGCTCCGCTTCGCGGGCATTGTCCGCCGTTTGCGTAATCGTCGTGGAGAGCTGTTCCATACTGGCCACCGCTTGTACTATTGATGCAGCCTGTTCATCCGTGCGTTGGGCCAGGTCCTGATTACCCGCCGTAATACTGCTGCTGGCATCGGATAAAACCACGGAGCCTTGTTTAATCTCCTGGACGATATGCTGAATACTTTCCAGCATCGTGTTATAGGCGCGATTAAGTGAGGAAAGCTCATCTTTCCCCGGGGTCGCCAGTCGTTGAGTCAGATCGCCGTTCATACCCGCAATCTTGCGGAGCGTGTCGCTAAATTGACGATGCATATTGATAGCGATTGCCCCTGCGAACGCCAATGATGCCAGGAGCGCTAACAAGCTGACAATCATATATATTTGCCAGTTTTTTCGTGCATCCTGCGCGAGTTTTTCCGCATTCGCTAACAGAAGATTCGCCGTCACATCTTCTATCTGCCGCATCACTTCAATACGCTGGGTTTGAACCTTGAACCAGACAGTAGGATCGACATCAAATCCACCGTTCGCGGCATGACTAAACGCGGTTTCGCGTAATGAGAGGGCTTTTGACGCTTCTGTGGACTGTAAGCGGCTTTCCAGCATGGCCGCCTGTTCCGGTGGGCTCAGACGCAACGATTGTGCCAGCCAGACGTTCTGTTTACTGACGACATCACTGAGTTGATGTAACTGCCCCTCGGCGAAATGACCGGAGGAAAAGATATTTGACAGCAGCGCGCGTTCAATACCTGCTTGTTCTTTCAAATTCAGCAAGTTGTAGTAGGCGGCGAATGCGTTCGCCATCTCGCCTGAATCCGTCAACTGTCCCAACCTGCCCACAAAACTCAGCACATCAGCAATGACATTAGTATAAAACTTAACGACATCAGAGGCCGGAAGCCCCAATCGCGTGACGTTTTCCCGGATGGTGGCAAGCGACAGAATGTTTTTCTTGAACGTGGTGACAGAATTGGCGGCATCCCCTTCTGGTAATGCAGTATCGGACAGTGAACGCACAAAGACCTCGATCTCGCGATCGGTTAAAGCCCGCTGTGCGGTTAACTCATCTTTGAACGTCTTCCCTTCAGCCCCCAGAAATCCGACGCTCATTCCCCGTTCTTTTTGCAGCTCATGCACCACATTTCCGGCACTACGCGCGAGCGCTGTCAGTTGAGCAATATTTTCCATCTGCCGTTCTGTCTCAATGCGCGTCAATATTCCTGAACCAGCAAACCAACATAACGCCAATAATAGTGGTTGTAGCGCGATTATTAACTTCATTTTCATCGGCATTCGATAAACCCACCACATGCCACTTCCCTCCATTGTCCATATTTTCATTATGGTTATCGGCGCAATGAGGCTGCACTTTAAATTTGTTCAAGAGACAACTGATTGTTTTTTAGATTAAATACCTGCCAAAATAACTCTATTTGATTATGACAATCAGGATAAATCACTGGAATATTTATATTTATGATATCTATTCTCAAGTTAGTTAAATCATTCAGCATATTATTTCTTATTAAAAAACGGGTTAACTATCAACACGATTCGTAAAGGGAGTAAGACACAGAACGGTGACGCCTACTGGAGATAACCGTCGTGGCACGGCCATTTTCTGGCATCCCGCCGAACGTTAAGGTTATAATCCTGACAACGATTTTATTGGATTAGAAGCGACGATGACAAAACTTACCCTACAAGAACAGATGCTTAAGGCAGGTCTGGTCAGCAGCAAAAAAATGGCCAAAGTGCAAAGAACGGCGAAGAAATCGCGCGTTCAGGCTCGCGAAGCCAGAGAAGCGGTTGAAGAGAATAAAAAAGCGCAAATTGAGCGCGACAAGCAGCTCAGCGAACAGCAGAAACAGGCCGCGCTGTCTAAAGAATATAAAGCCCAGATCAAGCAACTGATTGAAATGAATAAGATCACCATTACCCGTGGCGATATTGGTTACAACTTTACTGATAATAACCTGATCAAAAAAGTCTATGTTGATAAGGTGACTCAGTCTCAGCTGATCAAGGGCCGTCTGGCCATTGCCCGACTGACGGCTGAAAGCGGCAACGATAGCGAATACGCCATTATCCCGGCGGTCGTCGCCGACAAGATTGCGCAGCGCGATGCAAGTTATATTGTTTTAAATTGCGAGCTGAGCCAGGAAGCGAAGGACGAAGACGATCCGTATGCTGATTTTGTCATCCCTGATGATTTGATGTGGTAAGAAAAACAACCAGATAATCACCCGGACTTCCGTTGCCTATTTCGGTGAACGCCAACGCCGCCACCGAAATACTCTCGACGTCCCTTCTCCCCCAATTCTGTCGACTAAAACTTATAGTGTTCTTTGCTCAGCCCGTATTTTCTCATGCGTAAATACAATTTTTTACGCGGGATTTGTAAATACTCCGCCACTTCATTAATGCGCCCCTGATGAATATTTAGCGCTTCAGTAATGATCTGTCGCTCGTACTCTTCAACCCGCCGATCGAGCGGTGTTGGTTCAGGCAGATGCAGTTGCGGATTCGCGGTTTCAGCCAGCGGGAGTAGCCCAACGGCAAAAAGCTCGGCGGCATTCGCCAGTTCCCGAACATTACTTAACCACACGCGACGCCGCATGCCTTTCAGTAACTCCCCTTCAACCTCGGGCACGGGATGGTTCAGGCGCAGACAGGCTTTCTGCAGGTAATGACGAAACAGCGGCTCAATATCATCCGGACGCTGTGACAGCGGCTGACAACCGATTTGCGTCATCGCAAAACAGTAGTAGAGTTCGGCCACAATCTGGTTGGTTGCCGCCAGTTCCACTAACGATGTGTCACCAATGCCTATCAGACGAAACGGACGCCGCTCCTGGCTTTGCAGATGCACCAGATGGTGCTGCTGTTCACGTGTCAGGCACTCAATATGGCTCAGGACCAGCGTTCCTCCTTGCGCCTGTGCAATAAGGTCATTGAGTAGTCCCGCGTTCCCGGGCGTTAGTTCACCGCGGATAAACGGCCCATCAGCGCTGCGCCCAAGCTGATGCAAATACCGGGCTCCGGTCATACGTCCTGTCCCCGGCTCGCCATAAAACCAGACGGCAATATCCGTTTCCGCCAGGTGTTGCAGACGTTGACGATACTGATTGACCCAGTCACTGTAGCCGAGCAGTTCAACCTGAAGCTTTTGCTGGCAATAATGGCGACGGGCAATCACGGATTGTCTCTGACGCAGCGCATCCTCTACCAGCGACAGCAGTTTGCCGGGGTCGACCGGTTTTTGCAGAAAGTCCCATGCGCCTTTCTTTACTGCCTCCACCGCCATCGGGACATCGCCATGCCCGGTGATAAGCAGAATAGGGAGCTGATTATCATCCTGATGAAACAACGTCATCAGGTCTATTCCATTGCAGCCAGGCATACACACATCGCTCAGAACAATCCCCGGCCAGTCGGCTTGCAGCCAGTTTCGGGCATCAAAAGGGTTATTGCATGCATAGACACGGTACCCCTCTTGTTCAAGCAACAGAGTGTAAGCGTCGAGAACATCGGCATCATCATCAATCAGCAGAACAGAATAGTCATCACACAACATCGTTTACATCCGTCAGATTAAATTGCAGAACGACGCAGGCATTACGCCCCGGTGTCGACGCCAGGCGCAGTTCGCCGTTCATTTGCCCCATTAACGATACACAAATCGATAAGCCAATACCGAGCCCCACATCCTTACTGGTGGTAAACGGCTTTAACAGTGATGGCAATAACGCCTCCGGCCAGCCGGGGCCGTTATCGCAGACAAAGACGCACAATCGGCTGCCCTCAGCCTGCCAGTGAACCTCTATTTGCGCGCCAGTCGGACTGGCATCCAGCGCATTTGCCAGTACGTTTACCAGCACCTGCTGAATACGCACTTCATCACCTGTCACCCATACACTCTGAGCTGGAAGCGTCAGCGTACCCTGCTGTGGCTTATGCCGCATGGCCAACAGTTCCCAGGCGGCGCTGAATGTTTGTCGCAGATCGACCGGATGCAAAGGCGCGCCCGGCTCGGCCCGACGTGCAAACTGACGCAGCGAACGGATAATGGCATCAATACGGGTAATCAGCCCCTCCGCTTTGGTTAACGTACTTCTGGCCTGAGCGGATTGTCCTTGTTCAATTGCCCTTCCCGCCGTAAACAGGTACATCGACAGCGCATTCAGCGGTTGGTTAATCTCGTGCGCCAGCGTGGTCATGGTCTGTCCAACCACTGCCAGTTTTGCCGTCTGGATCAGTTCATCCTGCGTTGCCCGGAGATCGGATTCTATCTCCTTGCGCTCTGTCACTTCCTGCTCCAGCTGATTTTTTTGCGCACTCAACTGGCCCAGAGTATGGCGCAGCAATCCTGCGATGCGCCCGAGCTCATCGCGCCCATAAACCGGGATGGTGGCATCCGTTCTGCCAAGACCAATTTGCACCACGGCCTGGTTGAGTGCGGTAAAACGCTTTACCAGACGCGAACGAATAAAGTAATGGTTGAGCCCCCAGGCGAGAAGTAGCGCCAGCAGCGTCGCCAGCAGAATAAGTCCACCGCTGACGCGAACAATTTGTTCCAGCCGCTGGTTAAACATCTGCATTTGCTGATGGCTACTCCCCAACTGCGCCTCAAGCAGTGTTCGAAAGCGCCCGAGCGTTGCCTCTCTGGCATGGTTAGCATCAACGAGCGCTTTTTGCGCGGCGACATAATCGCGCATGGTATCGGGCATTTTATTTTTCATCATCCCGATTTCCAGTAACTCATCAATGGTTTGCCGCAGGGTGATAGTACTGGGCCAGTCATCGAGGGTACGAATATTTTCATCGGCCGTTTTCTTCAGATTCTCCAGATAGCGGATATGATTCTCCACCAGCATCCCGTCGTCGCTACCCGACTTCAGTTCATTGAGCCTGTCGCGTAAATCATCCACGATCTGATTTTCAATTCTTGCCAGGGTGTAGACCTGCTGCTGCTCGTTTTGTACCTCTCTGGCACGTTTGAGATACTGCGCCGCATCGCCGTTTTTGGCCTCAATTTGATCCAGCAACGTCCCCTGCTGCCAGGTAAAATCCTGCACCAGCGAATTCAGCTCGGTAGTAAAATCATCATGTAGCCAGTCGATACGCGCGGAGAGTTCACTCACCTTTTCGCGCACGAGGAACATGTTGTAGAGCACCCGGTCCAGCTCCGCCATCAGCGCCCGACTGTCTTGCAAAATCACCGCCAACTGCTGTTGTTCTGCCGATTGTAATCCCCGGCTCAGCACCTCAATTTTGTCCAGATGAGAAATAATTTGATTGCGCAGTTGCAGCCTTACCGTGGTGTTGGGGGCCAACAGGAATTCATTAAGCTGATCCACAACCAGGTTGAGATTTCCTTCTATCAAAAAAGCGGAATGTACGCGCGGGAAGTAATCATCAAGTGAATAGCGTATCTGCGAGCTCTGCTCATGCCAGGAGTACAAACTGACGCAGCTTACGCTCAACGTCAGTAATGCGCCCGTCAGAAACGCTCCCCGCAGGCTGCTGCTGATGCTGAGTTGGCGCAGGCGTTGCAGTATCGAACCACCTTTCATTTTAACTCTTCCAGTTTGGATATCGCCTGACGCTGATTTTTAAGAAACCAGAGCTGCCACTCCATCATCTGCTGTTCGGCTACGCTTTTATTCTCAAATTGCGCAAGCCAGGCCTCATCTTCACTACTTCTGGCGTCTATCGGGACGCTGGTCAGTAATGCTCTGATTTCGGGTAGCGGGCGTTTCAGGCGCGCTTCCGCACTGTATAGCGCCCGCCAGGCATCTTTCAGCTGCGCGAGTCGAAAACTGATGGCGGTATCAAACATCCGCTGCACCAACTGTTGCCGCTTAAGGATCAGCCGATAATTAAGCGCGGGCTGGCTCATCAAAATAGCCTGCTGAGCGGCGCGTGGGTTATCAGGCGCGAGCTGCGTGACCGGATATTTCCCCGTGTTCGCATCCGCAAGGATCCGCTGTCCTTCCGGGCTTAACAGATAGCGGATAAAGCGACGCGCTTCGTTGGGGTGCTGGCTATTCTTGAGTACGGCAACATAGGTGGGTGACACCGCCGAGCGAGGGAAATAGGTAAAAGTAAGGTGCGAATCGTTAAGCAACAGGTTGGCATAGTTATCAATGACCGGCCCCGCCACGCCCAGACCGCTCTTAATTTTGTCGGCCACGCCAAAACTGCGTGATGAAATCGTTACCAGATTACCGGCGCTGGCCAACAGCGTCGCCCAGCCCTCTTCCCACCCTTTCTGTTGCAGCAGCGACTCAACCATCAGGTGGTTGGTATCGGAACGCGACGGGCTACTCATCAACAGCGCGTTCTGATATTTAGGCTGCGTTAAATCCCCCCAGTCGGCAGGCGGCGGAAGATGCCGCGCCGCCAGCGCAGAACGATTAATCAACAGGCCAAACCCTGATATCGCCACAGCCACGGAGGTCGAGCGAATCGAGTCTGGCACCAGCCGCTGGCTTTCAGGCAGCGCATTATCGAAAGGCGCCAGCTTCTGATGCTCCTGAAGATGCTGCAACAGCATGGGTGATGAGGTCAAAATCAGATCGACGTTTTCTGCATTCGCAGTATCCAGCAACTGTTCCAGCGAACCGCTGGTCCGGTTTAACGTGCGAATCATCACTGACCCTGGCTCCGTCTGCCAGCGCTGGATAATCCAGGCCGTGGCCCCTGGGGAAAAGGTGGTCGCCATCACCAGCTCTTTACCCAGGACCTGGCAGCTCGCCGACAGCGACATAAAACAGAGCAAGAATGCCCAAAAACGCCCCCGGCCCAACAGTCTGTTTGTGATCCCGTTCATAAATACCAACATGTACAAAAAATAATATTGAGACAAAACTTACCCGTTTATCACCGCTGGGGGGGAGAATAAGGTTATTCGTAGAATAACCAAACGGAAAGTGACGACATCAGTAAAGAATACCCGAAAATGCAGCCTGAATTTGTTAATACCCGCACACGCCGATGATAAAAATGCCCGTGAAAGAATAGAATTGAAAATCCATTATTAAAAAAGAGTCAAAATCTGCCACGCCGCCCGCAAATTGAGTCAATAGTGACACATTTCATCAACTTGAGTTTCTTCGCCGTCTATTTCACTCTTCACTGCGAAAAATCCTGATATTCACATCAATAAAAAATTAGGTGATGATATGTTATCAATATTTAAGGCAGGACCAGCGGCGAATAAAGTCCCGGCGGAGAAAGTCCAGGCAACTTATGGCCGATACCGCATTCAGGCATTACTCAGCGTATTTCTTGGCTATCTTGCGTACTATATTGTGCGCAATAACTTCACGCTCTCGACTCCATACCTGAAGGAGCATCTGGATCTCAGCGCTACGCAGATTGGTTTACTCAGCAGCTGCATGCTTATTGCCTATGGGATCAGTAAAGGCATTATGAGCAGTCTGGCAGACAAGGCCAGCCCGAAAGTCTTCATGGCATGCGGCCTGATCCTGTGCGCTATCGTCAACGTAGGCCTGGGGTTCAGTACCGGATTCTGGATATTCGCCGCGTTGGTCGTTTTCAACGGTTTGTTTCAGGGGATGGGCGTTGGCCCTTCATTTATTACCATCGCTAACTGGTTTCCACGTAAAGAACGTGGACGCGTTGGCGCATTCTGGAATATCTCACACAACGTTGGCGGTGGTATTGTCGCCCCGATTGTTGGCGCCGCTTTTGCCATTTTGGGGAGCGAACACTGGCAAAGCGCCAGCTATATTGTTCCGGCCTGTGTTGCCGTACTGTTTGCTTTTATTGTGCTGATGCTGGGGAAAGGTTCACCACGCCAGGAGGGTTTGCCGGCTCTGGAACAAATGATGCCGGAAGAAAAAGTCGTATTAAATTCCCGACACGCTGTCCAGGCGCCAGAAAATATGAGTGCCTTCCAGATCTTCTGCACCTATGTATTGCGTAATAAGAATGCCTGGTATGTTTCACTGGTAGACGTCTTTGTCTATATGGTGCGTTTTGGTATGATTAGCTGGCTGCCAATTTATTTATTAACCGAAAAACATTTCTCGAAAGAGCAAATGAGCATAGCTTTTCTGTTTTTCGAATGGGCGGCAATTCCTTCCACATTACTGGCGGGTTGGCTCACCGATAAACTGTTTAAAGGCCGTCGCATGCCGCTGGCCATGATCTGTATGGCGCTGATTTTCGTCTGCCTGATCGGTTACTGGAAAAGTGAATCGCTGCTGATGGTCACTATTTTTGCCGCCATCGTGGGTTGCCTGATTTATGTTCCGCAGTTCCTGGCCTCCGTTCAGACCATGGAAATCGTCCCCAGCTTCGCAGTAGGTTCTGCGGTAGGGTTACGCGGATTCATGAGCTACATTTTTGGCGCATCGCTGGGAACCAGCCTGTTTGGCGTGATGGTCGATAAAATGGGATGGCATGGCGGCTTCTATCTGTTGATGGGCGGGATTGTCTGCTGCATCCTGTTCTGCTACCTCTCCCATCGCGGCGCGCTGGAACTCGAACAACAACGGAAAAACGCTCAGCAAGAGGAAGCGTCACTCCAGTTGGCTGATGCCCGGTAACCGATTTGAGTCTCGCAAAAAGTGCCAGCGATGCTGGCACTTCAATACATTCAGATAAAGAATAAATAGCTCAACGTGATAATTTATTGCTTACCGTAACCCACCATAAAGCGGATGATCAAACCGCATGCTGGGGCAAGAAAAAGGAATAATCCGGTAACCATCTCGTTACCATTGGTCAACTGCATAGTAAAAACGTAAATTAATGCCGTGAGTATGGCCATGCCGATAAAAGCACTTATTGACGCCGCAGCCCCCATAACCTGCCAGATATAGCAACTGACGCTCAGAATGCTCAACGCGAGAAAGATCCAAAAATAGAACATAGCGATACCTCCTGTTTGCCGTAAAAATTTACGTAAGTCCTTACACTCCCTTGAGTTTATATTCTAAGACAATTCCCAATGGTTCGCAATTTAAGCAACATTTTCGTTACAAAAATCACTCAATCGCTGACTAATAATTTATTCGACTGCCGTTTATTTAATCGTCATAAAAACAACGCATTATATATCGACTCATTTTTGACCTTAATCGCCGTAAAAACATTTACGCATCTTGAGTAATTATTTCTGGCTGACATTAATATTCGGGTGTACATTGAGCGTCCGATCATTCATGCCCCTTCCTGGTTTTGTCCTGACTCAGTTTTACACTCTTTACAGGAACCAATGTCGTTCATGGCGGCCTAACGATCAGTACAGACTGTAAAGCGGCAGACTAAAGAATCTTCGCGATACACCTATTTCGTATCAACAACAGGTGCTTATGTTCCCCCAATGTAAATTTTCACGCGCGTTTTTGCATCCGCGCTACTGGCTCACATGGTTTGGCGTCGGTGTGCTCTGGTTACTGGTACAACTTCCCTATCCCGTGTTGTGTTTTCTTGGTACCCGTACAGGAACGCTGGCTCGTCCATTTTTAAAGCGCCGTGAATCTATTGCTCATAAAAATCTCGAACTCTGTTTCCCAAATCTGTCGCAAGAAGAAAGAGACAAACTGGTCGATGAGAACTTCCGTTCACTCGGCATGGCCCTGCTTGAAACGGGTATGGCCTGGTTCTGGCCGGATCGCCGGGTACGCAAATGGTTTGATGTAGAAGGGCTGGACAACCTGAAACGCGCACAGATGCAAAACCGTGGCGTGATGGTGGTAGGCGTACACTTTATGTCACTCGAGTTGGGTGGTCGCGTAATGGGACTTTGCCAACCGATGATGGCAACCTATCGCCCGCACAACAATAAGTTGATGGAGTGGATCCAAACCCGCGGTCGTATGCGCTCCAACAAGGCCATGATCGGCAGAAATAATCTGCGCGGTATTGTCGGCGCCCTGAAAAAAGGGGAAGCAGTATGGTTTGCCCCCGATCAGGACTACGGTCGTAAAGGGAGTTCATTCGCCCCCTTCTTCGCAGTCAAAAACGTCGCGACCACCAACGGTACTTACGTGCTGTCACGCTTATCGGGCGCAGCGATGCTGACCGTAACCATGGTGAGAAAAGCAGATAACTCCGGTTACCGCCTGTACATCACGCCAGAAATGGAAGGTTATCCAACAGATGAAAGCCAGGCAGCGGCGTATATGAACAAAATTATCGAAAAAGAGATCATGCGCGCACCCGAGCAGTATCTCTGGATCCACCGTCGCTTCAAAACTCGCCCGATGGGTGAAGCCTCGTTGTACATCTAAAAAGAAAGGCCGAAAGGCCTTTCTTTTTTTCTGCGGCTGAATTACTTCACGCCCCACTTGTTCTGTAATTCAGCCATTCGCTCATTGTAGTTACGGGCTATACACGCTGGCTTATCCTGCTCTTTCCAGCATTCGTTACGCCCTTTCACCCAGCCGCGTTGCTCTGCTTTAAGAGTCGGGTTATTACTCGATTTCACCAGCGCTTGCTTGTAGGCCCCGTTCAATGCCAAATCCATGGCTGAGAGCGAAGGACTTTGACAGATAACCTCTTCGATACTGCCCTTTGCTACCGCAGAACAGGAAAAAGAAGGCCCGTTGCTGGTCGATTTCTTTGCCCCTGAAAAGTCGATATTGTCTTCAGGCAGGCAAATCCCGTGCTTACGATTAGGCCCGGTCCAGGAAACGTCCGGATTCCCGTCATCTTTACGGGAGATAGACACGGTATTGTTACCGCTTTTTGCTTCCCAGTAATTTTCATTGAAGGCCTTTACCGTCGCCTTAGTGCCATCAATCCAGATATTGCCTTTACCATCACTATTCACACCACCAATACTTGCGCAGCTGAAATTGAATGCCATCGGCGAGGCCGCCATCGACGTCACTGGCGTAAGAACGAGTGCTAACATCATTAATCTGGTCATTTTTAACCTTTTCATAATCTCATTCCGCGAAAAATTAACCGCATTAACATCATGGAGATATGAGAATTCTCCGAGTAAACATTCCGTCGCTCAATAGCAATTTATTACCGATAGAAATTAAACTGTCGCCGAATCACGACACCTGTAAGTTATTAAAATTAAATAAAAAAATGCCTCTTGTCTCACCTCATTTTTAGGCGTACATTAGCGCCGTCTGGAGCATAAAAGCTCAGAATTCTGAGGTGATGCAGACAAGCAAACGAAGGGAATTCTCCATTTCGTTTACGCGTGCATCAGCTCTCTGTCAGGTTAGCATATGTTCATTTAGACGTACCTCAGGTACGCGGAGAGATGAAAAGTGAAATATTTCTTTATGGGCATTTCTTTTATGGTCATCGTTTGGGCCGGTACTTTCGCCCTGATGATCTAAATTAAAAGACGCAGCAAAAAAACAGGAGCCTGATGGCTCCTGTTTGCTTTTGGGAAAACGTGTTGTTAGTCGGTACTTTCAGTGGCCGATTTTGCACTGGCAGGCAGTAAGCCATCGGCGCGGAACATTGCTTTGATGCCACGGATCGCCTGGCGGGTACGGTCGCGGTTTTCAATTAACGCAAAGCGCACGTGCGTATCACCATAATCACCAAAACCAATCCCCGGCGAAACGCATACCTTCGCCTCGTTCAGCAGTTTCTTGGCAAATTCAAGTGATCCCATCGCGGCGTATTGCTCTGGGATTTTCGCCCAAACGTACATCGAGGCCTTGGGCATCTCGACCATCCACCCGGCTTCATGCAGCCCCTTAACCAGCACATCTCGACGACGTTTATATTGCTCAGCAATATCCCGCACGCACTGCTGATCGCCTTCCAGCGCGGCGATTGCTGCAACCTGCAACGGAGTAAAGGTTCCGTAATCGTGATAGCTCTTAATTCGAGCCAGCGCGTTCACCAGCGTTTTGTTACCTACCATAAAACCGATACGCCAGCCCGCCATGTTGTAGCTTTTCGATAGGGTGAAAAACTCCACCGCGACATCACGAGCGCCCGGTACCTCCATAATCGACGGCGCTTTCCAGCCATCGTAGACGATATCGGCATAGGCCAGGTCATGAACCACCAGCACGTCATAGCGTTTAGCCAGGGCCACAACTTTTTCGAAGAACTCCAGCTCGACGCACTGCGCAGTCGGGTTGGAAGGAAAACCTAAGATCATCATTTTCGGTTTCGGGTAGCTTTCGCGAATCGCGCGCTCCAGCTCATTAAAGAAATCGACGCCTTCGACCAGCGGCACTGAGCGTACCTGCGCGCCGGCAATCACCGCGCCATAAATATGGATCGGATAACTCGGGTTCGGTACGAGGACCGTATCGCCGTGATCCAGCGTGGCCAGCATCAGGTGCGCCAATCCTTCTTTCGAGCCAATCGTCACAATCGCTTCGGATTCCGGATCGATCTCAACGTCATAGCGTTCCTGGTACCAACGGGAAATCGCCCGACGCAGACGCGGAATGCCGCGCGAGGTGGAGTAACCGTGCGTATCCGGGCGCTGCGCCACGGTACAGAGTTTTTCGACAATGTGAGGAGGCGTGGCCCCATCCGGGTTCCCCATGCTGAAATCGATAATATCTTCGCCGCGCCGACGCGCAGCCATCTTCAGTTCAGCAGTAATGTTAAAAACGTAAGGGGGAAGACGATCAATACGCGTAAAGCGACGTTCAGGGCGGGAGTCAGCCATAATATCCTCAGATTAACGTTAGCGCCCGGACCGTCCGAGCGACGCTGCCACGATGGTGGCACGTTTAGAAAATAGCCTGAATAATTTCCTTCTGTCGAGAGGCAAAACAAAATATTTTTTATTGAGATAAAAGAGGAATAGCCAGAAAAAATGAGGAAATAAAATTTTTCACACTCCGCTTAAAATTACCACTATTTAACATTTTATTGTTAAACATATTACTTTGTGCGCTCCGTTGACAGGACAGGCATTGTAAATACAACAATCATGCAACAATCCCCTTTTAATATTAAGGTTTTTCCCCATTAGCTACAGGCTGCGGGTGTGCTGGTCATCCAGCCTCAGGTTACCTATCATAGAGGTTTAACCCTTGCGCAAGAGTCACCCGTGCACGAAATATTCAATATGCTGCTGGCGGTATTCGACCGGGCAGCGCTGATGCTGTTCTGTCTGTTTTTCCTGATTCGTATCCGCCTGTTTCGCGAACTGTTGCACAAGTCAGCCCACTCCCCGAAAGAGCTGCTCGCCGTTACCGCGATTTTCTCAATGTTTGCCCTGTTCAGTACCTGGTCCGGCGTACCGGTTGAAGGCTCACTGGTTAACGTACGTATTATCGCCGTCATGTCAGGGGGAATTCTGTTCGGTCCCTGGGTCGGTATCATTACAGGCCTGATCGCGGGCACCCACCGCTACCTGATCGACATCGGCGGCGTAACCGCCCTGCCCTGCTTTATCACCAGCATTCTGGCAGGCTGCATTGCCGGCTGGATCAACCGTAGGATCCCCAAAGCGCAACACTGGCGTGCGGGTATTTTAGGCGGAATGCTGTGCGAATCTCTGACCATGATCCTCGTCGTCGCCTGGGCCCCCACCACCGAACTGGGGCTGGATATCGTCTCGAAGATCGGCATCCCAATGATTCTGGGTAGTGTCTGCATTGGTTTTATCGTCATGCTGGTGCAAAGCGTGGAAGGCGAGAAAGAAGCCAGCGCCGCGAAGCAGGCTAAGCTTGCTCTGGATATCGCCAACAAAACTCTGCCACTTTTTCGCCAGGTCAATAGCGAATCGCTTCGCCAGGTGTGCGAAATTATCCGCCATGATATCCATGCTGATGCCGTCGCTATTACCAACACCCAGCACGTGCTGGCCTACGTTGGCGTGGGTGAACTTAACTACCGCGATAACGATGATTTCGTCAGTCCGACTACGCAACAGGCGATCAATTACGGAAAAATCATCATTAAAAACAATGATGAAGCGCACCGTACGCCTGAAATACACTCCATGCTGGTGATTCCACTTTGGGAGAAAGGTGTTGTCACCGGTACGCTAAAAATCTACTACTGTCACGCCCACCAGATAACCTCCTCACTACAAGAAATGGCCATCGGCCTGTCGCAAATTATCTCGACTCAGCTGGAAGTCTCCCGGGCGGAGCAGCTACGCGAAATGGCAAATAAGGCAGAGCTGCGTGCGCTACAAAGTAAAATAAATCCCCATTTCCTGTTTAACGCCCTGAACGCAATTTCATCGTCGGTGCGACTGAATCCAGACACAGCGCGCCAGCTGATTTTTAATTTATCGCGCTATCTTCGCTATAATATTGAATTAAAAGACGATGAGCAGATCGACATCAAAAAAGAGCTGTATCAAATCAAGGATTACATCGCCATCGAACAGGCCCGTTTTGGCGACAAGCTGACGGTTATTTATGATATCGATGAAGAGGTAAGCTGTTATATTCCCAGCCTGCTGATTCAGCCGCTGGTAGAGAACGCTATCGTCCATGGGATTCAGCCCTGCAAAGGAAAAGGGGTGGTCACCATCAGCGTTGCGGAGTGCGGTAATCGGGTACGGATTGCCGTGCGGGATACGGGCCACGGCATCGATCCAAAAGTGATTGAACGGGTCGAATCCAATGAAATGCCGGGCAATAAAATTGGTCTGTTGAATGTGCATCATCGCGTTAAGCTGCTCTACGGCGAGGGCCTCCATATCCGCCGTCTGGAGCCAGGCACTGAGATTGCCTTTTATGTGCCTAATCAGCACTCGCCCGCAGCCGCACCGGCCACATTGTTGCTTTAACCAGGAGTGAAGTCGTGAAAGTCATCATTGTTGAAGATGAATTCCTGGCCCAACAGGAACTTAGCTGGCTGATAAAAGAGCACAGCCAGATGGAGATTGTCGGCACATTTGACGACGGTCTGGACGTGCTGAAATACCTCCAGCACAACCGCGTTGACGCCATTTTTCTGGATATCAATATTCCCTCGCTGGATGGCGTCCTGTTGGCGCAAAACATCAGCCAGTTCGCGCACAAGCCCTTTATTGTCTTTATTACCGCGTGGAAAGAGCACGCTGTTGAAGCCTTTGAACTGGAGGCCTTTGACTACATCCTGAAGCCGTATCAGGAATCACGCATCGTCGGCATGCTGCAAAAGCTGGAAGCAGCCTGGCAGCAACAGCAAACTGGAACCTCGCCTGCCAGTCCGGTGACCCGCGAAAACGATACGATCAATCTGATCAAAGATGAGCGGATCATCGTGACCCCGATCAACGACATCTACTACGCAGAAGCCCATGAAAAGATGACGTTTGTCTACACCCGGCGCGAATCGTATGTGATGCCAATGAACATCACTGAATTTTGCAGCAAATTGCCTGCTTCGCATTTCTTCCGCTGCCACCGCTCGTTCTGTGTGAATCTGAATAAAATCCGCGAGATCGAACCCTGGTTTAACAACACCTACATTTTGCGCTTAAAAGATCTGGAATTTGAAATCCCGGTGAGTCGGAGTAAAGTGAAAGAGTTCAGGCAGTTAATGCACTTATAGCGCAGAGAAAGAGTGATGAAAGAGCCAGGCCTCCCCGTAGACCAACAGTTTTTCGCCGATCTGTTCAGCGGCCTGGTATTGAACCCGCAGCGTCTTGGCCGCGTGTGGTTCGCGACCCAGCCCACCACGTTACCGTCCGGCAGTTTGTGTATTGACCTTCCGCGCCTCGATATCGTGCTGCGTGGCGAATACAGTAATCAACTGGAAAAACAGCAGCATAGTCTACCTGAAGGCGACATGCTGTTTATCCCGGCGAAAGCAGCGAATTTGCCCGGTAGCGATAAGCCCGTGATGCTACTGAGTCTGGTGTTTTCTCCGGCCTGGCTGGGGCTCTCTTTTTACGATAATCGAACGGCATCGCTGTTACGTCCGATCCGCCATATTGAGTTACCACATCCGCAGCGCGGCGAAGGCGAGGCGATGCTCACCGCATTAACCCATTTAAGCCGCTCTGCTCAGGCCCAGGATATTATTCAGCCGCTGGTGCTTAGCCTGCTGCATCTGTGTCGTAGCGTGGTGAATACCCGCCCTGACACAGAACGTCCGCGCGCTGAATTTCTCTATCACAGTATGTGTAACTGGGTGCAGGATAACTATGCCCAACCGCTGACCCGGGAAAGCGTAGCGCAGTTTTTTAATATCACGCCCAACCACCTGTCAAAAGTGTTTGCCCAGCACGGCACCATGGGGTTCGTCGAGTATCTGCGGTGGGTCAGAATGGCGAAGGCGCGCATCATCTTACAGAAATACCATCTGTCGATTAGCGAAGTCGCACAGCGGTGCGGGTATCAGGACAGTAATTATTTCTGCCGCCTGTTCCGGCGTCAGTTTGGCCTGACTCCGGGAGAGTACAGCGTACGTTTTCAGTCAGCACGTTAAGTGAGACAACGCCAACAGGTTAGTAATATCCGTTTGCATCGTTGTAAAATAACGGCATGTAGCTCCCCCTGCAGGCTTACTCAATAAAGTGAATATGCGATGAAAAACAGACGTGCACTCTCCCTGATGTGTTTTCAGATGCTGGAATCAGGTGCGGATCGTCAGACCGTAAAAAGAGCCCTTACCTCCCGCCGTGTTAAAGCTCGCCAGGCGGTGGTTCTGCTCTGTAAGCAAGAAATGACGCTCTTAAGAGCCGGGAAACTGCCGGTGCCAAACGCGCCGCATTGATGATGTCGCTTTCCGGTCGCGTTCATCCAGCCTGCAACCAGATCGTCGCAGGCTGGAGAGCACTCTTTCAATGAAGCTTAAAACGTCAGTTCCGCCTCCAGCAACGCGAGAATACTGTCGGCATTTTCAGCAGCAAACAACGACTGGCGGAACGGCTTGTTCACCAGCTTACGCGCCAGCTGCGAGAAGACCTTCACGTGGTTAATGCCTTCATCAGCCCCCAGCGTCAGCATGATAACCAGTTCCACTTCGCCCATCTCTGACTGCCAGTCAACGGGATGAGCAAGCCGGGCAATACTGATACTGGAATGGCGGATCCACTGGGACTTAGTGTGCGGAATAGCCACACCAAAACCGACAGCAGTGGTGACTATCTCTTCGCGCTGCCAGATATCTTCCTCCAGTTCAAACGGATGTTCAGTTCGCCCATTAACACCCAGATTGCCGCACAGAAACTGAATCACCTGCTCTTTGTTACTCAGAGATTCACCAACAAAGATGTTCTCCCGCGCCAGTAGCGGACGCACGTCTTTCTGCGGTGCAAACTGGTTTAGCAGATCTTCTATCTCTTGAGCGCTACGGCACTCACAGGCCCGTATGGCGAGTTCACGGCATGCCTGGCCCTCCAGTTGACGAAGCTGACTTTTCACCGCCGGAATACGTGGACTGCTCATGCTCAGCTCGTCGAGTCCTAAGCCCAGTAGCAGCGGTAAATAGCGTCCTTCGCCCCCCAGTTCGCCGCAAATGCCCACCCATTTACTGCGTTCGTGCGCCACGCGGACAATCTGCTGCAACATTCGCAGGAACGACGGCGTAATCGGGTTGTACAACGGCGAAACGCGCGGGTTATTACGATCGACGGCGTACAGGTACTGGGTCATGTCGTTTGAACCAATACTGAAGAAATCCACCTCATCGCAGAAATGGTCGATGATGTAACACACCGACGGCACTTCAACCATAATCCCCAATGAAATTGTCGGAGCATGGCGTAAACCGTCGGCTTTCAGTGCCACCAGCGCTTTTTGCAGTTCGCTTTTTACCCACAAAATCTGGTCAAGGCTGTGCACCATTGGGATCATCAGCTGCGCATTGCCGAAGGTTGCCGCACGTAAGATGGCGCGCAGCTGCGTGCGAAACAGTCCGGCAAACTCTGGATAAATTCGCACCGCGCGGTAGCCCAGGAACGGATTCTCTTCCTGCGGAATATTGAGGTAACGGATATTTTTATCCCCCCCAATATCCATGGTGCGAAAGATAACCGGCTTGTCGCCCGCGGCCAATAAGACCTGCTGGTAGGCTTCAAACTGTTCCTGCTCGTCGGGAGCGCTGTCGCGGTCCATAAACAGCATTTCAGTACGAAACAGCCCAATCCCTTCCGCGCCATTGGCAAACGCCCCCGGCGCTTCCAGCGCGGTACCGATATTCGCTGCAACGTCAATACGCTGATTATCTTTGGTCAGCGCGGGCTGAGCGGCATCCAGCGCCTGCCGCCGCTGGCATTCATCGGCCAGCTTCTGCGCAATCGCGTAATAACCGCGAACCGCATCGTCTGGATTGATGGCCAGTACCCCACAGCGGGCATCCAGTACCGCATGCTGCCCTGCATAGCGGCTAATGGCCTCCAGCGGCAAGCCGCTAAGCACCGGTATAGCCGACGCGCGAGCGAGGATCAGGGTGTGCGAGGTGCGCCCTGTTTTCTCCAGGATCATGCCTGACAGATGCTGCAAATTGAGGCTTAAAAACTGGCTGGGCGTCAAATCCTCAGCGACCAGAATCGTCGGCTTATTCAGCACCAGCGCATTGCGCGGACGTCTTTCAGGCCAGGTGATGTGCAGCAGCTGTTCGCTGATATCACGGATATCGCTAACGCGCTCGCGCAGGTAATCGCTACCTGAGGCCGACAGCTTGTCGCACACCTGCTCCATATTGGCGATAATCGCCGCCCCTAACCCCAGATGCTGCTCCCGCATTAAGCGACGAATATTCCCGGCAAACTCGTCGTCCTGAATCAGAGACAGATGGGCGCTGAGGATGGTTTTACTCTCACCCTCACGCTCGCGCAGTTGCTGATTGAGCTGTTCGGCAAGCGTCGCCAGACTATGCTCCAGCCGGGTATTGTCTTCCGCACTCGGCGCAATCGCGCGATAGCTTTCCAGATTATCGCTCTGCCAAAGCGTGAGCGAACCTGCCCCTACGCCCCCTGCCAGCACGGTGCCATAAAGAAGGTCTGGGTTGAGGCGAATCAGCGAACGCGGCAACGGATGCGCCGCCAGTTCCACCGGCGTCGGCTGAACGCTGTCGCTGTCAATAAACCGGTGCAGGAGGTACTCTTCCAGCGCTCGCCGGGCCTGTTCTTCATCGCGACCGGTGATGGTTAAGCTACAACTGTCATTAAACAGCGTCCCGGTGCCAATCAGCGCCAGCGAGCTTTTCGCATCAGCCCTGGCGTTCTGGCGATGGTTAAGAAATATCACCTCACTTTGCCACTGGCTGCACTGCTCTTTCAGCTCCCACGCCGGACGCGCATGCAGGCCATTGGGTAACGGGCAAAGAAATTGAATCGTTAGCATAACAACTCCTGTTTAGCGCGAAATCAGCACCTGAAATCCGTCAGATGAACCACGGTTTCGCACGTAAGATGTGAAAGAAGAGCCGACAACAACTGCTGCGTCTGGATGATGTCACGGCAGTCGGCAATCGACGCCGCGCAGTGTCCATGCCGCGTAGCTGGCCCCATGACAACCGTGGGGATCCCCGTGCCGCTTACATGCACCGCCCCGCCGTCAGTGCCGCCGTTACTGAACATGTCAAGCTGCAGGGTAATGCCCGCATCGGTGGCCACGCTTTCAACCCACGCGGTCAGCTTTGGCGAGGCAATCAGCGATTTATCGCTTAACACCAGCATCGGGCCATTACCAATCTGCCGATGGTTGGCCGCACCATGATCAAAGTTTTTGGCCCAGCAGGCGGTATCCAGCACGATCGCCACATCCGGGGCGACCGCGCGTGCTGCCGTTTGTCCTCCGCGCAGTCCCACTTCTTCACTGGAACTGGCCACCAGCCAGACCTCACATGGGAGAATGGCGTTATGCCATTCGCGCAGCAGCGCCACCAGCAAATAACATCCAAGTCGATCATCAAAGGCTTTGCCCATGACTCGCTGGTGCGGCAAAACCTGAAACGTCGTGTCAAAGGTGACGCGATCGCCAGGGCGTACGCCGGCCTGAAGTACCTCGTCATAAGACCGCGCGCCAATGTCCACCTGCAGCGCACTGACGTCATTACCGCTGCGCACTCCGTCGAGCAGACCGGGAATTTTGCTCTCTTCACGGGTGGTGATCCGCACTGGCTGCAATTGCCTGGCCGCCATACGCACATTTCCCACCGGCAATACATCGATCGCTCCTTCGCTGGAAATACTGCGCACGATAAATCCCACTTCATCCATATGCGCGCAGATCATTACCTTCGGACCGGTTGATTCATTCAGACGGATCAGCACCGATCCCAGGCCGTCAAAGCGCACCTCTTTATGCAGACGATCCGCCTCTTCAAGCAGGATCTGACGCACTTCTTGTTCTGAAGAGGCGATCGCGTCCGCCTCGCTCAGCGCCTTCAGTAGCGATAAGTCCATTACGCCTCTCCCGTGTGTAACAATGTTTTCGCCATGGTGTAGAGCACCTCGCCGCCGTCTGGCGTAACCAGCACCACATCCTCAATACGCACGCCTCCCTGCCCCGGCAGATAAATACCCGGCTCAACGGTGAGCAGCATGCCAGCCGCCAGAAGCGTCGCGTCGGTGGGGGAAAAACGGGGATTTTCATGCACCTCAATGCCGATAGCGTGTCCGGTATTGTGACCAAACTCATCGCCATAACCCGCCAGCGTAATGACCTGCCTGGCTGCGGCGTCAACCTCATGGCAACGCCGACCTGGTCGAATTGCTGCCACCGCCGCCCGCTGCGCCGCCAGGACAATCTGATACACGGAAAACAGCGGGCTTTCTTCCGCTGGCTGGTTTGCGTCTGGGATGCGAAAGGTTCTCGTCATATCCGAACAATAGCCCTGATACTGCGCACCAAAATCCAGCGTGATGAACTCACCCGCCTCGACACGCTTGTCGCTGGCTTTACCGTGCGGCAGCGCGCCGCGCCAGCCGCTGGCGACAATGGTGTCAAAAGAGGGTTTGTCTGCACCGAGCGTGCGCATGTACCACTCCAGTTCAGCGGCGATTTCGCGCTCACTGAGGCCAGGTTGAATAAAGCGGCGAATATGTTCAGCACTAAGGTCAGCTATCCGGCAGGCTTCGCGAATGCAGGCTATCTCCTGCGCCGTTTTTACCTGCCGGAGCACATCCGGCACGGCACTCACTAGTCGGGCACGCAGTTTGCCCGACCATCCATTCACTGTATTCCAGCTTACCTGCTCGCCTTCAAATCCCACCGTCTGCAGCTTTTCGTCAGCAATAATGTGATTCACCCGTGAATACAGCGTCTGCGCGCCATCAAGTAGATGGATCTGATAGCCCTGAGTACGCGTGGCAACATCGGTGTAGTAACGGGCGTCGACCAGAATATGCGCGCTTTGATGGCTGATAAACACAAACCCTGAACCGCTGGAGATCCCCATATGCGGCTGTTTATTCTGCCGCGATGACAGCAGCATCGCATCGAGATGTTGCGCCGTTAGCCAGTCACGCAGCGAGGCAAGTAAGCTCATGGTCACAATCCTTTTAATCAGAGGCTCTCAATCAGCAATTTGCCTTTGCGGTACATCATGTTGCGCAGGAACACCACCATCAGCGCCGTAATCACCGCACCTAACAGGATCCCCGCCATATAGACGCCGAGGTTAGTGACCAGCGGCCATGCCCAGATAGCCGATTCCGGGAACCACTGCACCGCCCCCAGCCAGACGGCAGCCGTCGATCCGACAATAGCGCCAACCATATAGGATGGAATTGCCGTGATGGGGCTTTCCAGTGCGAACGGGATCGCCCCTTCGCTGATGCCCATAAACGCGAGGAACATTGCCGTTTTCCCTTGCGGGTAGAGCTGTGCGCTGAACAGGCGTTTGCCGGTTAAGCGTCGGTCGAGAAGCGTAGCCAACCCGAGGCCAATTGGAGGAATCACGATGGCAATAGAGCGTGCGGTTACCGGCAGAACGTGATCGGTAGTAAAGCTGAAGGCGACAAATCCTGCGGCTTTATTAATCGGACCGCCGAGGTCAATCGCCGTTGCCGCAGAAATCCCCATCGCGTACATCAGCGTGCCTTTCTCTCCAGCCGCCGTCAGCAGTGAACGAATTCCGCCGTTGATCCAGCCGCCAAACGGCGTTATCACGTAATACATCGCCAACATGACGAAGATCGCGGAAAGAATGGGCAGTAAAAAGGTGGTTTTGAATGCCAGCAGGAAATCAGGCAACTGGATTTTTTGGCTCATCCACTTCACCAGATACCCGGCGACAATCGAGATAATCAGCGCGCCAATAAAGGTTGACGGGACGGGGGCACTGGTTGCCCATTGCAGCGTCGCTGGGTCAAAATTCAGTATCTGCGTGGGCTGAGTGGACATCAGTCCACCAATGAACCCCGCCGGAAACGCCAGCTTACCGCCGATAGAGTTGGCGACAAACGCGGCAAACATCGGAATAGCAAAACCAAACAGCACGCCGCCAAAAGATTGCGACAGCCAGGCAAACTTCAGTAATGAGAGATTAAAACCGCTGAATTTTCCGCTGTTCAGCGCATCCATGATACCGGTGTCAGCAGGTATATCGAGCCAGCTATAGGCGATCAGTTGCGAGAAGGCGAGAATTACCCCGCCCATAATTAACGTCGGTACCATGCGCGAAATACCCGACATCACATGCTGCGGAAGTTCACCCCAGAAGCTATTGCGGGAGGCCGGTGGATTTTTTATTGCCGCTGCCGCACCAGATGCGCCAGGCACAACGGTTGCACTGCGTTTTTTAATGGCCATACGTAATTCCCTGTCGATGATTATTGTTGTTCAGCGGCAACCATCTCTTCGATCTCTTTGATGATGCCGGCTGCATTTTTTATCGCGTCCTGTAACGTAATTTCGTAGACGTCACGCGACTCAAAACGCTCGTTATCTTCCGGAGTAACGGCAACAGAATGGATGATCAACGTTGCCTCTGCGATATCCTGCGCCGTCAGGCGATTTTGAATTCCGTCCGCACCCTGGGTTTCAATTTTCACTTCATAACCCGCTTCAACTGCGGCTTCTTCCAGCGCCTGAGCCGCCATAAAGGTATGGGCCAGCCCCATTGGGCACGCGCAAACGGCAATCAGTTTTTTGCTCATAATCATTTCCTCGTAATAGTTAACGAGTGAAATTATGGTCCGGGGAAAGTAACGACCGTTATCAGACAAATAATGCTTTTACTGGACAAATAATCCCGCCATTCGGAAATGTGACGAAGGTCGGAAAGGCGGGCGGCAGGCATAAAAAAACCGCGTAATAAACGCGGTTTTGCGGGATATATGTAAGCCGGATAAGCGCTGTGCACCGTCCGGCGTTGGTCTTACAAAATATGGCCCAGCGTCTGGCGCAGATGCGCACCGGAACCAAGCAGGCCCGGGTTATCATGCACGATCAGATATACCGGAATATCCTGTACGTAGGCTTTAAAACGCCCCTTATCCTCAAAACCACCACGGAAACCCGAAGCTTTAAAGAAGTCGAGGAAGCGCGGTACGATGCCGCCAGCGATGTACACACCGCCAAACGTGCCCAGCGTTAACGCCAGATCGCCGCCAAAACGCCCCATGATGACGCAGAACAGCGACAGCGCGCGACGACAGTCGATACAGGAATCGGCCAGCGCACGCCCGGTGATATCCTTCGGCTGCAGATTTTCCGGCAGGCGCCCGTCTGATTTGACGATGGCGCGATACAGATTAACCAGCCCCGGACCTGACAGTACGCGCTCTGCGGAAACGTGACCAATTTCCGCACGCAGGACCTCAAGGATAATCCCTTCTTCTTCGCTGTTAGGCGCAAAATCCACGTGACCGCCTTCACCAGGCAAGCTCACCCAGCGTTTATCTACATGCACCAAATGCGCCACGCCGAGTCCGGTACCTGCGCCATAGACAGCAATCGGTTTGCCTTCAACAGGTTCCGCACCGCCAAACTGGATCAAATGCTCTTTCTTCAGCATCGGGATCGCCATCGACACGGCGGTGAAATCATTGATGATTTCCAGATGGCTGAAGCCCAGATTTTTTTTCATCTCAGCAATAGAGAATGCCCAGGTATGGTTGGTCATTGCCACCCAGTCACCGGTGATCGGACAGGCAATGGCAATACAACCATCCTCAACGCTGACGCTATGCTCATCCAGGTATACGCGTACTACCGCCTCGAGGCTTGGGTAATCCAGCCCGGAATAGGTTTTTGCCTGCGAAATCTCGCCGCTGGCAATGTCGCACAGAGCAAGACGCGCGTTGGTGCCGCCAACATCACCTACTAAAGCATATTTTGTCATTCTTCCACTGCTCCGCTAAAGTCAGAATAAATCTTTGCCACACTGTAAATTCATGGGGGCATAACAACAACGTCCTGAAGGCTGATGCCCGTGGAAAATCGATCCAGATCACATAATTACTTTATCGTTTCAGCACCATTTGCAGCGATGCGGTTGCGCAGGCTGTGCAAACTATGTCTATGACTCTGTTTTAAGGAATAGAATATGCTTCATCCACGAGCCAGAACGATGCTCTTGCTATCAACTCCTGCGCTAATTATTGGTATTGCCTCCAGCCTGGTGTTGATCGTTGTGATGAAAGTGGCGTCCGTTTTACAGCAATTTTTGTGGGAACGCCTGCCCGTTAGCATCGGTATTGCCCAGGACTCTCCGCTGTGGATTATCGGCATGCTGACGCTCACGGGGATTATGGTCGGGTTAGTTATTCGCTACAGCCAGGGTCACGCAGGACCCGATCCTGCCTGTGAGCCGTTAATTGGAATGCCGGTCCCCACCTCAGCAATTCCGGGCTTGCTGGCAGCGCTCATCCTCGGCCTGGCGGGTGGCGTCAGTTTGGGTCCGGAACACCCGATCATGACCGTGAATATCGCACTGGCTGTGGCGCTCGGCAGCCGTATGTTTCCCCGCATTGCTAAGCTGGACTGGACCATCCTCGCCTCTGCCGGCACCATCGGCGCGCTATTTGGCACCCCCGTTGCCGCCGCGCTGGTCTTTTCACAAACGCTGAATAGCTCGGACAATGTTCCTTTGTGGGATCGCCTGTTTGCGCCGTTAATGGCCGCCGCCGCGGGCTCGCTGACCACCAGTCTGTTTTTTCACCCCCATTTTTCACTGCCCATCGCGCACTACACGCAGATGCACGTGATCGATATCCTCAGCGGTGCGGTCGTTGCCGCCATCGCCATTGCCGCCGGGATGGTGGCTGTCTGGTGTCTGCCGCGTTTACACCATTTAATGCATCGATTGAAACACCCGGTCCTGATTCTTGGGGCAGGCGGCTTAATCCTCGGCATTTTAGGCGTTATCGGCGGACCGCTTACCTTGTTTAAAGGACTGGACGAAATGCAGCAAATGGCATTTAGCCAGACGCTGGGAGCATCGGATTATTTCATGCTCGCCGTGATCAAATTGGCGGCATTAGTGGTTGCAGCTGCGAGTGGTTTTCGCGGCGGGCGAATTTTCCCGGCAGTATTCGTTGGGGTCGCGCTTGGCCTGATGCTGCACGCCCACGTTGAAGCGGTGCCAGCGGCCATTACCGTCTCCTGCGCGATTCTTGGACTGGTGCTGGTCGTCACCCGTGACGCCTGGCTGAGCCTGTTTATGGCAGCAGTGGTGGTGCCAGATTCCACCCTGCTGCCGCTGCTGTGCATCGTCCTGCTGCCCGCCTGGCTGCTGCTGGCGGGCAAACCGATGATGATCGCCGAGCGTACCGATAAGTAGTTAGCCTCCGTTACGCGTTTCCAGCGCACGGGTCACCGTGCGCAATAGCTCAGGAAGATCGGCTTTCGGTAGCACCACCTCAATGAACGACAATCGTTGCGGATGGGACAAACGGGCCAGCACTTCTTCCAGTTGTACCGCCTGCTCCACACGCCAGCACTCCGCCTGACATTCACGACGAAACGCCTGCGGCACCTGCGTCCAGTTCCAGGCGGCGATATCGTTATAGCGCTGATTTGCCCCATGTATAGCCCGCTCCACGGTATAGCCGTCATTATTTAGCAGCAAAATAACGGGAGATTGCCCGTCTCTGAGCATAGAGCCCAGTTCCTGAATGGTGAGCTGCGCCGCACCATCGCCAATAATCAGGATCACCCGGCGGTCCGGGCAGGCGGTTTGCGCGCCAAATGCAGCCGGGAGCGCGTAGCCGATAGACCCCCACAGCGGCTGAACCAGCACCTCCGCTCCACCGGGTAGCATGAGCGCAGCCGCGCCAAATGCAGCGGTCCCCTGGTCGACGAGGATAATGTCATTGGGCGCCAGATATTGCTGCACCGTATGCCAGAAATTTTCCTGCGTCAAAGGTCCCTTCTCAACCTGAATACGCCTAACTGGCGGGCGTTCTGGCGGCAGTGAAAAGGACATCTCCAGACACAGCTCCCGCAAGGTGGTTACCGCCTGCTCCATCGGGACGTTAAACCAACGGTTTCCAATCCGTGAGGCATGTGGCTGCACCTCAATCGTGCGCTCCTGTGGTAACTGTTGCGTAAACCCGGCGGTCAGAGTGTCAACAAATTGTGTGCCAACACATACTATCGTGTCGGCATCTTCTATCGCCTGACGTACATAGTCGCTGCTGGCTCCAGCGCTGTAGGTGCCGACAAACGCCGGATGGCGCTCATCGAATAGCCCTTTGCCCATCAACAACGTGGCGTGGGCCATCGGCGTTTCCGCCATCCAGCGTTGCAATACCGGCTGCAGGCCAAAGCGTTGCGCGAGAACGTCTGCCAGAAGCGCTACGCGCGGGCTGTCCAGTAACCGCTCGCGGGCATGGTAGCGAAACGCTTCTGCCACGCTGCTTTCTGGCTCGCTCAGAGGAACAATCAGGATGTCATTCGGCGGCGTGGTGCGCTGTTTTGCCACATCAGCAGGTAACATCAGATAGCCCGGTCTGCGTTCGATGAGCATTGTTCGCAGCACGCGGTCAATTTCATAACAGGCGTTTTGTTCATCCAGCACTGCGCTGGCCGTCGTCACCGCCTGCTGCATACGATAAAAATGCTGAAAATCACCGTCCCCAAGGGTGTGATGCATCAACTCCCCACGACGTTGAGCACCGCGACAGGGCGCGCCAACAATATGCAAAACAGGAACATATTCCGCATAGCTTCCCGCGATACCGTTAATCGCGCTTAACTCACCCACGCCAAACGTGGTGAGCAGCGCCCCCACCCCGGATACCCGGGCATAGCCATCCGCAGCATAAGCCGCATTCAACTCGTTCGCACACCCGACCCAACGTACGCTGGGATGTTCAATCACGTGGTCAAGAAACTGCAAATTATAATCGCCAGGCACACCAAAGAGATGGCCAACACCACAGCCTGCCAGCCTGTCCAGCAGATAATCAGCAACGGAATACGGGGTTTGCATGACAGCTTTCCTTCTGACGGTAACCTCATGTTGAGTATCGAAGAACTGTGATGACTGTCCAGGAAAGTCGCTGTGAAGGGGGTGGAAAGCAAGATGTACAGTTTTCATCCCTAAATTTAATTGCAGCTGGCCTTGTGTAAACGTATACACTCAAAGTCACACCTTATCTGACAGGAGGCTATATGGCTTATCAGGCTGCTGAAAATCGTTATCAGACAATGGAGTACCGCCGCTGCGGTCAGAGCGGCCTCAAGCTCCCGATTGTATCACTGGGGTTGTGGCACAATTTTGGTGATACCACGCAGGTCGAGAACAGTCGGGCGCTGTTACAGCGTGCATTCGATCTGGGGATCACCCATTTTGATCTGGCGAATAACTATGGTCCACCGCCGGGTTCAGCGGAGCGAAATTTTGGTCGCATCCTGCAGGAAGATTTTTTACCGTGGCGAGATGAGCTGATCATCTCCACCAAAGCGGGTTACACCATGTGGGAAGGCCCTTACGGGGACTGGGGCTCACGCAAATACCTGATTGCCAGCCTCGATCAAAGCCTGAAGCGTCTGGGGCTGGAGTATGTCGATATCTTCTACCACCATCGCCCCGACCCTGAAACACCGCTCAGAGAAACCATGCGTGCACTGGATCATATCGTCCGTCAGGGCAAAGCGCTGTACGTAGGCCTCTCTAACTATCCAGCTGAACTTGCCAGACAAGCGATTGAAATACTCGACGATTTAGGTACGCCATGCCTTATTCATCAGCCCAAATATTCTATGTTTGAGCGTTGGGTCGAAGAGAGCCTGCTGTCACTTTTACAGGAAAAAGGCGTCGGTAGTATCGCCTTCTCACCGCTGGCTGGCGGGCAGTTAACCGACCGCTATCTGAACGGTATTCCTGCGGATTCTCGCGCCGCAAGCACCAGCCGTTTTCTGAATCCGGACCAGATCACCCCACAAAAACTGGAAAAAGTTCGAGCGCTGAACGCACTGGCAGAGCGACGGGGACAAAAGCTGTCTCAAATGGCGCTCGCGTGGGTTCTCCGGGAAGACAAGGTCACGTCTGTGCTGATTGGCGCCAGTAAACCGGCGCAAATTGAAGATGCCGTCGGCATGCTGGCAAACCGTCACTTTACGCCTGAAGAGTGCGCGGAGATTGATGCCATTCTGAGTCGGTTGAAATAAAGACACATTTATTAACAAAAAGTGCTCTCACTTGCGATTTAAGAGTTGTGGCGATGAAACGGGGCTTTACTGCCCCGTAATATTACGTTAACAGGCCGGCTACGGCTCGATCGTGAAGGAGAGAAAACATGTTCAGGTCACTGATTCTGGCGGCAGTCTTAATGGCTTTTACACCGCTGGCCGCGAACGCTGGCGAAATCACCCTGCTGCCATCAATAAAATTGCAAATTGGCGATCGCGATAATTACGGTAACTACTGGGATGGCGGCCGCTGGCGCGACCGGGATTACTGGCACCATAACTATGAGTGGCGCAAAAATCGCTGGTGGCGTCATGACAACGGCTACCATCGTGGCTGGGATAAACGCAAAGCTTATGAACGCGGCTACCGAGAAGGCTGGAATGACCGTGACGACCATCGCGGTCGTGGGCGCGGCGGTCACGGGCATCGTCATTAAGAAAAGGAACCTGTGGTAACAGAGAATTTTTAACAATGGCAAAGGGTTCCGTTCACCGTATGTTCATTGTTTCTCTGAATCCCTCATTCCCGTAACGGGCAAGGGAGGCTCACCGTCTCCCTTGCCACCCAGGCTTCCGGCAGGAAAAATCGTCACTTCGTGATCCATTCGCCTTATGTCGTCTTCCTTCGGATCGCTTCAGTACGCTGACTTTCAGGTCAATCCGTTTCGCTTTAATAAAAAATACCTTTGCGGCTAATCAATCCTTAAGTGACCAGCATTAGCCTGCAGGCTGCTTTTTTATGGTCAAATCCTGCGCTTTTTATTTTTCACTATTTGCCCTTGAGCAAAAATCTCCTGAACGTATCTTATCCTCAAGAGAATTCACGTCAGGATTAACTTATGAATGCTAATTTTAAGAATGAAATTCAGACATTCGGTCGATCGCTATTATTACCGATCGCCGTACTGGCGCCTGTGGGGATGGTCATGGGAATTAGCGCTGCGTTAGGGCAGAGCTATATGATTGATAAACTCCCCTTTCTGGGCAATGAAATTTTCAGAGCGATTCTCTCTTCTTTGGGATTAATCAGCAGCGTCGTTTTTAATAATATTCCTTTACTGTTCGCGATGGGTGTCGCCTACGGTATGTCTAAAAAAGAAAAAGGGATTGCTGTATTTGCGTCCGTCGTGGCTTACCTGACTCTGCTTATCGCCATGCATGTGCATCTTAAGCTGGCGGGTACGCTGGCGAAAGAGGATATGGCTTTCGTCGGACAGGGAATGGTATTAGGTATTCAGACGCTGAAAATCGAAGCGCTGGGCGGCATTATTGCCGGGCTGCTGGCAGCTAAAATAACCGACCGTTTTTACCGGCTGCAATTACCTCTCGCTTTCGCCTTTTTCAGCGGTAAAAAATCCGTCGCGATCTTAGCCATTGCTTTTTCCATTCCCGTCGGCTTGATCATTCCTTTTATCTGGGATCTGTTTACCGCAGGTATGCGCGCCATATCAACAATAATGATGGCACCCAACATTGGTGCAGGTATTTATATGACGCTCAATCGCCTACTGATCCCGTTTGGCTTGCACCACGTCCTCAGTTCCACCGTGCGTTTCACCGCGGCAGGCGGTACGTACCTGATTGACGGGCAGACCTATGTCGGTATTTTGCCCGCTATCAATAAAATCCTGTTTGAGCTTGGTCCCACCCATCCGGCCTGGAAAGAGTATATGCCGACGCTCACCAGCTATCTTGCCTCATCACAAATGCTCACGACGCTGTTCCGCGTTCCGGCGATTGGTCTGGCGATGTACCATATGGCCTATTTCAAGAATAAGAAATTTGCCAAAGGGATGATCCTGACCGTGGTGCTGACCGCCATGCTGGGGAATATTACCGAACCGCTGGAGTTCTCCTTCCTGTTTATCGCGCCAAAACTCTTTATTGTCTATGCGGTACTCTGCGGCTTATTGACCATTCCACTGCAATTACTGGAAGTCTCCATCGGCTATATTCGCGGCACCATTTTTGATTTTGGTATTTTCGGTTTGATGTATGAACACACCCAATGGATTAATTTAATTATCCTCGGCGTGATTAACTTTGTTGTCTTCTATTTCGTCTTCCGCTTCGCGATCGGTAAATTTGATATTAAGACCCCAGGCCGCGAGAGTGAAATCGCTGACAGCACCTTACTGAACAATAAAGAGTACGACAAAGTCGCCGAACTGGTGATTCAGGGGCTGGGCGGGACAGACAATATCAAGCGCGTTGAAAACTGCGTTTCACGGTTACGTATTGATTTGAAAGATCAGAAAAAAATGGACATGGCCATTCTTAAAGAATCTGGCTCGCTGGGAACCTTTATCCCCTCCAGCAACCATGTTCATGTGGTATTCGGCCCACACGTAGAATTTGTCCGTAACGCGGTAGACGACCGCCTCGTCGGTGCGAAATAAATTCAAGGAGATAGTAATGCGTGCACTGTATGATTCAAAAAGCAAAACGATCGACGATCGAGGAATGAAATCTCTGCTCGCACAGCCAGCGCGGGTACAGTCATGGCTCGATGTTGAAGCCGCCCTGGCTCAGGCACAGGCCGGACACGGCATGATCCCCGCCAGCGCCGCAGTCAATATTACCGCTAACTGCCACGTGGATAAGATTGACCTGACGGAAATGGAACGCCTGCTGCGCGAGATTGGTCACGGCTTCGTTCCGGTCATCAAAGTGCTGGTCAAAGCCTGTGACAGTGAAAGCGGAAAATACGTGCATTACGGCGTCACCACGCAGAATATTCAGCAAACCGCACAGCTTTATCTGGCAAAGCAGTTCGATACCATCATGCAGGGTTTTGTGGACGATATTCTGCGTAACCTGGCAAAGATGGCATCTGACCATAAAGCAACGATTATGGCCGGACGTACCCACGGTAAGCACGCGCTGCCCATCACCTGGGGCTATAAAGCCGCCGTGTGGATTGATGAGTTACTGAGCGCCCAGCAGCGCATGCGGGAAGCGGAAAAACGCGTCTTTACCGTGATGATGGGGGGAGCCGTGGGCGCCTTCCACGCGACCGGTGAAACCGGCCGCCGGGTTCAGGATAGCGTTGCCCAAAAGCTGGGAATGCATTCAATGGCGATTCCCTCCCGCAACTCGCGCATTTACCGCACTGAATACATCAGTAATTTGTGCCTGCTGGCGACGACGTTACACAAAATAGCCGAAGAGGTTTATCAGACCTCAAGTGAAGAGTTTGCCGAAGTTTCAGAAGCCTTCACTAAAGGCACCGTTGGCAGCAGCACCATGCCGCAAAAAGTGAATCCTAAACTGGCGAAGGGGATCATCGCCAACGCGCAGAAATTGTACTCAGTAATGACCTCCTGCCTGTATGTCAGCCCACGTCCCTTCGAAGCAGACAGCTCCGCTTACTTTATCTTTGACGGTAATATTCAGGAGAGTATGGAGTTAATGGCTGAGATTGTGATGCGAGCCGAAGAGTTGACGCGAACGCTGGTCATCAATCCTGAGCGTATGCGCCAGAATGTGCAGTTAACGCATGGTCTTATTAATAGCGAAAAAATCATGATGCAGCTGGTGGAAAGGCTGGGCAAAGATGCCGCACATGAACGCGTCTACCAACTGGCAATGCGCAGCACGCATGAAGGCATCCCCTACGCTGATGTGCTGCGTGATGACCCTCTTATTCGCCAGCACTTTAGCGATTCAGAAATTAATACGCTGCTGGATCCTGCTCACTACATCGGCCTTTGCGCAGAAATCGCCGAGGAAACGGCCGCTCGCGTATGGGAGAAAGACAATGGCTGATCCCCTGCTTTCTCTGGCAAGTGAACGCATTGTCACCCCGAATGGAATCGAAAGCGGCTATCTGCATATTGAAAGCGGACGTATTTCTGGCCTCGACAGTACGCCACGCGGAAAAATCGTCGATTATCGCCATGCCATGCTGATGCCCGGTTTTGTGGATATTCACGTTCACGGCTGGGGGAGAGGGTCGTTTGCCTGGAGAGGTGAACGCCGTTCTTTGCAGGCGATGAGCCGGGATCTGGTTAACGCCGGGGTTACCGCGTGGCTTGCAACGTCAGCCACCCAGCCGGAAACGTTCTTGCTGGAGAGTCTTTCCACCGCAGCAGACTGGATTGCAGACGCAAAAGCGGAAGATGGTGCCGAAGCGGTGGGTATTCATATGGAAGGCCCCTTTATTAACCCTGCATACAGCGGAATGCAGAACAAGGACGCAATCCAACCACCCGATATCGAAGGGTTCAAACGTTATCAGCACGCCGCGAGGGGAAATATCCGTCTGATGACGCTCGCACCCGAACTGCCGGGCGCCCTGGCGCTAATCCGCTATTTACGCCAGTCAGGCGTCACCGTGTCAGCCGGTCATACCGACGCCACCTTTGATGAAACCACCCTCGCCATTGAAGCCGGTTTAACCCACTTTACCCATGCCTTTAGCGCCATGCGCGGGCTGCATCACCGGGAGCCTGGCGTGGTGGGGGCGCTGATGTACCATCAGAATACGTATGCCGAGGTGGCAAAGCAGAGCGGGATTACGTTGCGACCAGAAGTGTTCGACATTCTCTATCGGTTGAAAAAAGATCGCCGGTTGGTCATGGTCAGCGATTGTCTGGGATATGTGGATTTTCCCGAAGGATCTGAATTCCACCATTACCTGCGCCAGGAGACGTTTCGCATTCACAATCATTGTCTTGAAATCACCGACCACAGCGGAAAGACCCGAACGGTTTCACCCACGGAGTGGTCCGAAGTGTGCAAACTGGAGATGAGCTTTCTGGACTCCGTGAAAAATGTGGTCGACAGGCTGGAAAAAGGCTGGGTTTCAGCCGCGCAGATTGCCTGCCTTAATCCGGCAATCCTGGCGGGTGTTGACGCGAGAAAAGGCAGCCTGACGTCAGGAAAAGATGCCGATATTCTCGTGTTGGGTGCAGAGTTAAACCTGGAAGCCGTCTGGTGTCGCGGCGTTTCGCAACCTCTGGCTAAATAAAAATATCACTGTAATGCGTATCAAGAAAAATTTTTAACGCCTCCTGGCTCATTCCCTGAACCTGCTGAATAAAGTCCTCAGCAGGTATTTTTTTGCGCGCGGAGGGAAGTCCATTTTCGCGTAATAACAGGAGATCGTCCTGCGTGAGCCAGAAATTCACTTTGACATAATCCAGCCCGGCGTAGCGGAGATGACTCGATATCTTGTTTGTAAAGGTAATCAGCAGGTCGAATTCGAGCTGCTGAAGCCGCGCAATCTCATTGATGTTGATGCAAGCGGGGATTTCAATATGGAAGCGGGAGAAAAGCATCTCTTTAAAATAGCCGACCTTACTCTCTGACGAGTTCGTCACAATAATGACCCGCTTTTTCTTATCGCCAACAACCCGATTTTTGAGCGCATACTTTTTGATAATCAGCACCAGGGTTGCCAGGTGAATAGCAGAAAAGGTCGTTTGCCAGTTATGTTCAATCTCTTTCACCGCATACTGGACATGTTCCCATAGCTCAGGATAGCGTCGCTGGACATCATGGAGCTTTTTATCATCGAACCAGAGATGAAATTTATTCTGGATGATGGCGGCATAGATAAAATTATAAATCTCCGCAAACCAGGCGTGCTGATTGTGAATGGTGTTTTCCAGACATCCGGCTAAAGCGTGACAGGTGCGCTTAACGTAAGAGACCAGCCGGGCGTCGTATAATGTGAAGGGGCGATGAGTAAACGTCAGTGAAGCAATCAGCAGATCCAGACAGATATTTTCATCCGCATCAGGTAATACGCCATAAGGAAAGGTTGTCAAAAACTCAGCCGCCGAACTCTCCGTAATTCTGTGTCCCCTGCGGATACGGTGCAGGGCAAGGCTAAGATAGACCAGTAAGTATTTTCTGCCGTTATATCCCAGGGCGATGACCGGACTGATTTTCTCTTCGTAATAGTCTGCCGCCTGGTTTATCTGTGCAGCACACTCATGAAGAAACTGTTCGGCAATCGAACGGCCTGTCGGCTCATTGGCCTGGTGGGCGATTAGTCGGTGATCCTCACCAATTTCGACCGTTTTTAGTATCGTCATGCACGCCGCCAGCCGCAGCTGGAACTCATCCCCCGCAAGCCGGGAGCCCTTACGCGGGATACTTTGCACAATCAGATCGCGTTCCTGCACCAGGCTCATCATGACGGGATTATCATTTTTTACCGTTCCCGCACTGACATAAAATTTTTTGTAATAATCATTTTTATTCACCACATCGTGCAAACAGAGCGCCACAAAGAGATCCTTCACCCTCTCTTCTGCCGTAGTGATATAGCGATTAAACTGGACGCGCGCTAAAAACTGTCGGTATTCGCTGTAGCCAATCCGGGTGGTAATAAACTGATTATCCTGATGTAGCTGGACATTTTCTGGCAGAAGTTCATTGAGCTCTTTCATTGTCCGTTTTAGCGTGGAGAGCGTTTTACCGAAACGCTCGACGGCCTCTTCAACGGGGAGCGGACTGTTGTCCTGGAGATATTTCAGGAAAGAGAGATCAAAGTGATTCATGAACGCCTGCCAGTTAATTATGCAGGGCACATAATAGAGGAAAAGCTCAATTAAAACCGTGACCCGTCGCGAGTCACGGTTGATTATAGCCCCATCGCCGTGCCTGCCAGTAGCCAGAGATTGAGCGCCACGACCAGTATCACAATGACCCAGCCAATCTGTTTAACGCAACGACGATTGACCAGATCCCCCATCAGCTTACTGTCGCTGGTGAAGATCAGTAGCGGCACCAGCGCCAGCGCGATACCAAAACTGAGCAACACCTGACTCATCACCAGAATACGGGTCGGATCCAATCCCATTAGAATCACAATAAATGATGGCATCATGGTGACGGTACGGCGTACCCATAGCGGAATGTGAAAACGGATAAACCCTTGCATCACCACCTGCCCCGCCAGCGTACCGACCACGGTAGAAGAGAGTCCCGCAGCCACCAGGCTTAGACCAAACACCGTCGCTGCAGCGTGACTCAACAACGGCTCAAGGGTCAGATACGCCTGATCGAGATCGGCAATACCGGTATGCCCGCTAAAATGAAATGCGGCGGCAGCCGTCGCCATCATCGCCAGATTGACAAATCCGGCAATCGTCATGGCGATAGCCACATCCCATTTAGTGGCCGCATAGCGCTGTTGGCGTGTTCCGCCGTGCAAATGCTGAGTTAAGGAAGAGTGCAGATAAATGACGTGCGGCATGATAGTCGCACCGAGCACCCCAGCGGCCAGGAACACCGCTTCGGAATTAGGCAGGCTTGGGATCACCATTCCCTTACTAAGCTGCGCGAAGTTCGGTTGGGAAAAAACCAGCTCCACAATGTAAGCCGCGGCCACAAACAGCAGCAGGCCGCCAATCACCTTTTCCAGCGGTTTTTGACCGCGACGCTGCAGCATCAGAATTAAGAACGTCGCGATACCGGTGAGTACGGCCCCTTGCAATAAGGAAACGCCGAGGATCAGTTTGAAGCCAATCGCAGCGCCAATAAACTCAGCAAGGTCTGTTGCCATAGCGATAATTTCTGCCTGCACCCAGTAGAACCACACCACCGGGCGAGGATAATGATCGCGAATTTGCTCCGCCAGGTTTTTACCCGTAGCAATGCCGAGTTTTGCCGACAGCACCTGAATTAGCATCGCCATCAGGTTTGCCCAGACCACCACCCACAGCAATTGATAACCAAAGCTGGCCCCTGCCTGGATATTGGTGGCGAAGTTACCCGGATCGATATAACCGATCGCCGCGATGAACGCAGGTCCCATTAATGCGAGCTTCAACTTGCGCGCTGCCCGCCCACTGCTACTCTCAACGCGATCGTTAGTCATTTTAGTGCCTCAGAAACATAGCCTTTGCTATGTTTCAAGCTACGCCTACTGAGAATGATTATCAAATTCATTTTGATGGGTGACGTTGATTTCTCTGATAGCGTTTGTCTATGGATCGATAAGGATTCTGGAAATACCGGCGAGATGTTTAATTATTGTTATGAGAATAGCACAATGACATAACTTTTCACTTCCATACTAAACATAACGGAAGTGTATCACCGATCACTAATTTTGAATCTCGTCACAGGTCCTTATTATAGTGTGTGTTTGATCTCGTTTTCTTTATGGTTGTTACATAGAATGTGCACGAAAACTAAACCTGCCTCATATTTGGAGCAAATATGGACCGCGTTCTTCATTTTGTCCTGGCCCTTGCCGTGGTTGCGGTACTCGCACTGCTGGTAAGCAGTGACCGTAAAAAAATCCGCATTCGTTATGTTATTCAATTGCTTGTTATCGAAGTGTTACTGGCATGGTTCTTCCTGAACTCTGATGTCGGTCTGGGCTTCGTGAGAGGCTTCTCCGAGATGTTTGAGAAACTGCTCGGGTTTGCTAATGAAGGGACTAACTTTGTCTTCGGTAGCATGAACGATAAAGGCCTGGCATTCTTCTTCCTGAAAGTGCTTTGCCCGATCGTCTTCATCTCCGCCCTGATCGGTATTTTGCAGCATATCCGCGTACTGCCGGTAATCATCCGCGCGATTGGTTTCCTGTTATCCAAAGTAAACGGTATGGGCAAACTGGAATCCTTCAACGCCGTCAGCTCTCTGATCCTGGGTCAGTCCGAGAACTTTATCGCCTATAAAGATATTCTCGGCAAAATGTCTCGCAACCGTATGTACACCATGGCTGCAACGGCAATGTCGACCGTTTCCATGTCTATCGTCGGCGCGTACATGACCATGCTTGAGCCGAAATACGTGGTTGCGGCGCTGGTTCTGAACATGTTCAGCACCTTTATCGTGCTGTCGCTGATCAACCCTTACCGCGTTGATGCCAGCGAAGAAAATATCCAGATGTCTAACCTGCACGAAGGCCAGAGTTTCTTCGAAATGCTGGGTGAATACATTCTGGCTGGTTTCAAAGTGGCAATTATCGTTGCGGCGATGCTGATTGGTTTCATCGCACTGATCGCTGCCCTGAACGCCCTGTTCGCCACCGTGACCGGTTGGTTTGGCTACAGCATCTCTTTCCAGGGCATCCTGGGTTACATCTTCTACCCGGTTGCATGGGTAATGGGTGTGCCGTCCAGCGAAGCGCTGCAGGTGGGCAGTATCATGGCAACTAAACTGGTTTCCAACGAATTCGTTGCGATGATGGATCTGCAGAAAATCGCCGCTACGCTCTCCCCGCGCGCAGAAGGCATCCTGTCCGTGTTCCTGGTTTCCTTCGCTAACTTCTCTTCCATCGGTATTATCGCTGGTGCGATTAAAGGCCTGAACGAAGAGCAAGGTAACGTGGTTTCTCGCTTTGGTCTGAAGCTGGTGTACGGCTCTACGCTGGTGAGCGTACTGTCCGCATCTATCGCCGCACTGGTGCTGTAAGCGTAAGACAACGTCGCAGTGATAAGACCGGGGAGATTCATACTCTCCCCGGTTTTTTTATGCCTGCGATTCAGCAAACCAAAGAGATAAAGAGTAAGAACTGGCAGGATGCAGAAACAAAAAACCCCCGCTTTTCAGCGAGGGTTTAAATTTTGGTGGAGCTAAGCGGGATCGAACCGCTGACCTCTTGCATGCCATGCAAGCGCTCTCCCAGCTGAGCTATAGCCCCACGATGCTTTTACGTACGTACCAAATTCATTGGGATTAAATTTGGTGGAGCTAAGCGGGATCGAACCGCTGACCTCTTGCATGCCATGCAAGCGCTCTCCCAGCTGAGCTATAGCCCCACGATGCTTTTACGTACGTACCAAATTCATTGGGATTAAATTTGGTGGAGCTAAGCGGGATCGAACCGCTGACCTCTTGCATGCCATGCAAGCGCTCTCCCAGCTGAGCTATAGCCCCATTACGTAAAGCTTGTCGAGTTGACGGGCGGCATCATATGAATTCCCTTCGCGTGTGTCAACGGCAAAATTAACTCATAGAATTCAATCGCTGAAAAAGCAGTCAAATGAAGAACATTGCGTAACAACTCGCATTCAGTAGTTAAACGCGTCACGGTTTCTACTAAAATGGTGCTATAAAATGAACCACTAATTAACCCCACGACTATTCAGGGAATCGTTATGTTCAAGGAACGGATGACGCCAGAAGAACTTGCTAATCTGACCGGATACAGCCGACAGACCATCAATAAATGGGTACGCAAAGAAGGTTGGGCGACATCACCAAAACCAGGCGTTCAGGGCGGTAAAGCCCGGCTGGTTCACGTCACCGAACAAGTTCGTGAATACATTCGCAGCGCTGAGCGTTCAGCCGAAGGTTTATCAGATAACTTATCGTTATCCGGCGATACCTCTGTTGAAGCGCTGCTGATTAGGCTCGCTAAAGAAATGACGCCGACAGAACAGAAAATGTTTACCTCACTGATCCTGCGTGAAGGCATTACGGGTTTATTACAGCGTTTAGGGATCCGCGAAAACAAATAATATGAAAAAATTACGCAGCAAAATGACGACCGAAGAGCTGGCGGAATGTCTCGGGGTTGCCAAACAAACCGTCAATCGTTGGATCAGAGAACAAAACTGGACTACCGAAAAGTTTCCCGGCGTTAAAGGTGGTCGTGCAAGACTGATTCATATTGACTCCAGCGTCCGCGCGTTTCTGCTCAATATTCCCGCTTTTCGCAAAGTCCCTGAAGTTTATCAGGCTGAAGAACCGCTGGCAGAATACACCCACGTAGTACGCAGCCACGCGTGCCGCCAGATAATTAGCGCACTGGACAACATGTCCCCAACGGAACAAGAAAAGCTGGCGATGTATATTTCACGCGAAGGTATTCGCACTTTTCTTACTCGTTTGGGTATTGATGAATCTGAATAACAGGCAAAAAAAACGGCAGGATACGCTCCTGCCGTTGTTTCATCGGTCAATCAGTCTTATTGCTGGCTTTCACGCTCAGCAATAAACGCCAGCGCTTTATTAATACGCTCAATGCTGCGGGATTTACCAATCGCATGCACCGTAACGTCTAACGCTGGGGACTGACCCGCGCCGGTAACGGCTACGCGCAGCGGCATCCCGACTTTACCCATGCCAACTTCCAGTTCATCAGCCGTTGCCTGAATCGCATGGTGCACGTTTTCTGCCGTCCACTCGCTAATCGCAGCCAGCTTGTCGCGAACCACTTCCAGCGGCTGACGCGCAACCGGGCGCAGGTGTTTCTTCGCTGCATCAGCGTCGAACTCGGCAAAGTCTTCGTAGAAGTAGCGGCAGCTCTGCGCCATCTCTTTCAGCGTTTTGCAGCGCTCACCGAGCAGTTTAACCAGCTCTGACAGCTGCGGGCCTACGCGGGTATCGATATTTTCCTGCTCAATATGCCACTGCAGATGGGTTGCTACATATTCCGGTGCCAGCGCATTAATATAGTGATGGTTCAGCCACTGCAGTTTTTCGGTGTTAAACGCACTCGCAGACTTGCTCACCGCACCAAGGGAGAACAGTTTGATCATCTCTTCACGGGTGAAAATTTCCTGATCGCCACTGGACCAGCCCAGACGCACCAGATAGTTCAGCAGCGCTTCCGGCAGGTAACCGTCGTCGCGGTATTGCATAACGCTGACCGCACCGTGACGTTTGGAGAGTTTTTTACCATCGTCACCGTTGATCATTGATACGTGTGCGTAAACTGGCACCGGCGCGTTCAGCGCTTTCAGGATATTGATCTGACGCGGAGTGTTGTTGATATGGTCTTCACCACGAATAACGTGGGTGATTTCCATATCCCAGTCGTCGACAACAACGCAGAAGTTGTAGGTCGGGGAACCGTCGGTACGGCGAATGATCAAATCATCCAGCTCCTGGTTGCTGAATTCGATCGGCCCACGGATCTGGTCGTCAAAAATAACGGAACCGTCCTGCGGGTTGGCAAAACGTACCACGCAAGGTTCATCAGCGGCATGATGCTCGTGGCCGTGGCGGCAGCGGCCGTCGTAACGCGGCTTCTCACCGTTCGCCATCTGCTCTTCGCGCAGCGCGTCCAGACGCTCTTTAGAGCAGTAGCATTTATATGCGGTGCCTGCTTCCAGCATTTCATCAATCACCGCGTTGTAGCGATCAAAACGTTTGGTCTGGAAGTACGGGCCTTCATCCCATTCCAGATTCAGCCAGTTCATGCCATCCATAATGGCTTCAATAGCTTCCGGAGTGGAGCGTTCGAGATCGGTGTCTTCAATACGCAGCACAAACTCACCGCCATGGTTGCGTGCAAAAAGCCAGGAATAAAGAGCAGTACGCGCACCGCCGACGTGCAGGTAGCCTGTCGGGCTTGGCGCGAAGCGAGTTTTGATTTTCATGAAATGGCCTTACGTTTATAAAGATGCCGACAACCGGCAAATCCAGGGAAGATTATCAGGCTCGTATTCTATCACCGTGGTCTGATTCCTCAATGTTGTTCAGGTTGGAACATTACGCTTTGCCATTTTCGTATACAAATCATGCCGCACGGATTGTTTTGCGATCGTTTTGTTTAAATTTACGACGAACGAACAATTTCTTTAGAAAATGCGTTGACTCATTTTCAACTCTCCCTATAATGCGACTCCACACAGCGGGGGTGATTAGCTCAGCTGGGAGAGCACCTCCCTTACAAGGAGGGGGTCGGCGGTTCGAACCCGTCATCACCCACCAACTACTTTATGTAGTCTCCGCCGTGTAAAACAAGAAATTGAGAAGTGGGTGATTAGCTCAGCTGGGAGAGCACCTCCCTTACAAGGAGGGGGTCGGCGGTTCGATCCCGTCATCACCCACCACTTTCTCGCCAGCTGGATTTCTTGTTAAAATGTGAAGTACCGAAGTGGGTGATTAGCTCAGCTGGGAGAGCACCTCCCTTACAAGGAGGGGGTCGGCGGTTCGATCCCGTCATCACCCACCACTTCGGGTCGTTAGCTCAGTTGGTAGAGCAGTTGACTTTTAATCAATTGGTCGCAGGTTCGAATCCTGCACGACCCACCAATGTAAAAAGGCGCCCTAAAGGCGCCTTTTTGCTATCTGCAATTTATAAGATTCGAACCTGCAGCAGGTCGAGTCGAACGCAGTGAGACAACGGAGCCGTTTACGGCGACGGCCCGAAGGGCGAGCGAAGCGAGTCATCCTGCACGACCCACCAATGTAAAAAGGCGCCCTAAAGGCGCCTTTTTGCTATCTGCGATTCACAAGATTAGAACCAGCTTTCCTGATGCGCTGCACATCCTGCAATGCTTATTACCCCACCAACGCATCAATCAGCTTCGTTAACGCTGGCGTGGCCTGTTGTTGGTCATAGACAATATACAAATCCGCCGGAATCCGTTCCTCTAACGGCCGGAACACCACGCCGGGCCAGTTCATTTGCGCATAACCATCAGCCATCAACGTTATCCCGATTCCCATACTGATCATCGCCAGTACTGTCTGGGGCTCAACAACTTCACGAATTATCATTGGCGAGAAGCCCGCCTGCTGGCATACACGTTGTAAAAAGCCCCAATCGGAATGTACGGAAGGAAGCGTGACAAAATATTCGTTGCGCAGCGCCGCCAGCGAAACAGCATCCCTTGAGGCCAGTACGTGATCTTCCGGTACTGCAACCATAAATGAAGATTCATGGAGACGTAGGCTGGTAAAACCAACGGCTGGTTCAATAGCCATGCGCCAGATCCCTGCATCAAGCTCCCGACGCTCTAACAGCGCCATTTGCATGCCTGGTGATTTTTCGCGAAACAGTACCTCAACATTGGGGTTTGCTTTCAAAAAGTGGTGCATTGCAGGACGCATTCTTCCCCACAGCGCCGTCCCCACCACACCCAGCTCAATACGCCCCGCTTCGCCGCGACCAATCTGCTCCACTCTCGCCATAGCCTGATTTGCACTGGCTAACAAACGACGCGACTCCTCCATCAGAATTTTTCCTGCATGGGTTAACGCAACGCTGCGGGAATGGCGAATAAACAACAAGGTGCCAAGTTGCTGTTCAAGTTCTTTGATATGAATACTCAAGGGAGGTTGTGACATATTTAACCGGGCAGCAGCCCGGCCAAAATGCAATTCTTCTGCAACAGCGAGAAAATAACGCAATAACTTCAGATCGATTCGGTGGGCTCGTTCCATCTCTGCTGCACTCCAGGAATAAGGGATAACGTCTGGAATCTACCACATTGCTTAGTAAAAAATAGATTTAACGACAAGATACCCAATATACATAAAAACAATAGATAAAACCCCGGGCAAAACATTTGGTGCAGGAATAGGTATACGGCATAAAGTAAATAATGCGCCAATGCCAAACCCAATGCCTGAGGAAAGAATGATCTCTTTCACGTGGAATCCTTGTTTTGAAATGAACTGGCGAGAATCCCCTCGCCAGTTAAATAAATTTAATGAGCCAATGATTTGGTCGACAATTTGTCTGGCTGGTGCTGATACTTAAAGAACAATGCAAAGACAACAGCCAGCGCCAGCGCATACGCGGCAAACACCAGCCAGATGGTTTGCCAGTCTTTAACGCCATCTATAGAAAAATAATCCACAGCAATGCCACTTAAAATTGATCCAATCCACGCACCAACACCGTTAACCATCGTCATAAACAGCCCCTGAGCGCTGGCACGAATGCTTGAATCAACTTCCTGCTCGACAAATACTGACCCGGAAATGTTAAAGAAATCGAACGCGCAACCGTAAACGATCATCGACATCAGCAGCAGCACAAAACCGAACGGAGACGGATCGCCGAAGGCAAAGAAGCCAAAGCGCAGCGTCCACGCCAGCATGCTCATCAGCATCACCGTTTTAATGCCAAAGCGTTTAAGGAAGAATGGAATAGTGAGGATAAAGCCCACTTCCGCCATCTGAGAAACAGACAGCAAAATGGAGGGATACTTCACGACAAAGCTGTCAGCAAACTCAGGATTACGGGCAAAATCATGCAGGAACGGATTACCAAAGACATTGGTTATTTGCAGCACTGCCCCCAGCATCATGGCAAACAGAAAAAAGATTGCCATACGCGGGTTCTTAAACAGCACAAACGCATCCAGCCCCAGTTTACTGGCAAGCGTGGCAGATTCTTTTTTCTGCGCAACAGGAATTTTCGGCAACGTCAGTGCATAAAGCGCGAGCAGCAACGACGCACCGGAGGCGATATACAATTGCGCGTTGCTGAGCTCCAGGCCCATCAGGCTCACCGTCCACATGGCCACAATAAAACCTATCGTGCCAAAAACACGTACGGGTGGAAATGCCGTCACAGGATCCTGACCCGCTTTCGCCAGACAGGAATAGGAAACACTGTTCGATAACGCAATCGTCGGCATATAGGCCATCGCGTTAACTAACATCACCCAGAACATGGTATCAGAATCGGTAACAGTGGTGGCATACAGCAACACGCCAGCGCAGACCAGGTGGGACAACATATAAGCGCGTTCGGCACGCAGCCATTTGTCAGCGATAATCCCCATAATGCCAGGCATAATAATCGCTGCCAGCCCTTTCGAGCTGTATACCATACCCACATTTGCACCGGTAAAGTGTAGAGTGTTAATCATGTAAGAACCCAGGGTAACCAGCCAGCTACCCCAGATAAAATATTGCAAAAACGACATGATTTTTAAGCGGGACGTAATACCCATTTTTTATTCCTTGCCGTGAGATAAGGCTCCCAAAAGGAGCCTTTGCTATCGTGTTTTTAGGCCAGCTTGCGTAAAAAGCCGCAAATCAGATTAATAAAGTTCTGACGGGAAAGTTCAGCCGCAGCCAGCGTTTGCGCATGGGACAGTTTTACATCTCCTAACCCTTCCGCCAGATTGGTGATCGCAGAGACGGCAACCACGCTGAGGCCACAATGACGAGCGGTAATGACTTCCGGTACCACTGACATTCCGACCACATCGCCGCCAATAATCTGCATCATGCGTATTTCTGCCGCGGTTTCGAAGTTCGGTCCCGGATAAGAAACAAATACGCCTTCGGTGAGGGGGAATCCCTCCTCAGTCGCAACGGTCTGAAGAATGGCGCGGTAATCTGCATTGTAAGCATTTGCCAGAGAGAAGAAGCGATCGCCAAAACGATCATCATTCGCGCCGACCATCGGCGTGCCCGGCATGGTGTTAATATGATCGCGTAACGCCACCAGACTTCCTGGACCAACTTCCGGACGCAGAGATCCTGCCGCATTGGTACAGAACAACACTTCACAGCCCAGTAATTTCAGAGTGCGAATGGCATCGGTCATAACCGACATACCCCGACCTTCATAAAAATGGCCACGCCCTTTCATACACGCAACAGGAATGCCCGCCAGATGCCCGAGTACCAGTTCTCCTGCATGACCGTGAACGGTGCTCACAGGAAAACCAGGAAGTTTTTCATAAGAGATAGCGACCGCATTTTCAATTTGCTCCGCCAGCGCCCCCAGGCCGGAACCCAAAATAAACGCGACTCGCGGGGTAAACTCCGGTGTGTGTGCACGAATAACATCAACACAATATTCAGGATTATGAGAAAAAAAATCGTGAGACATAAGTATCCTTGTTCTATCGGGTTAAATTTGACTCCTTTTTTATAACGACCTTCGCCCTGCACTGACCAATACACTTTTCACGTGCCATCAATAGTCATTTGATATCGATAGATTTAGATCGCTTCTGTATTAATGAAGAGACAAAAAAGTATTGGTGGTTATCTGCTCTTCATATTAAAAACATGACGCTTTCATTTTTATAAATTACTTATTTTTAATTAAACCATTAATAACTATTGGCATAGGGAAATATGCTATGAAAAAAAACCTTACTCTGACACTCTCTTCTTTACTCATTATTCCCGCGTTATCCCATGCGGAATTTAAAAGTGGATTCGCCGATATCGGCCTGCATTATCTCGACTGGACATCAGAAACTACAGAAAAAACCAGTAAAAAATCCCATAAAGATGACTTTGGGTATCTGGAGCTTGAAGGCGGAGCGAACTTTAGCTGGGGAGAAATGTACGGCTTCTTCGATTGGGAGAATTTCTACAATGGCCGTCACGCTAAACCCGGCAGCGAACAGCGTTATACTTTCAAAAATACCAACCGTATCTATCTCGGTGATACAGGATTAAACCTCTACCTCCATGCTTACGGGACTTACGGTTCACCGAATCACGCTAACTTCCATGATGATATGTTTCTGTATGGGTTAGGTTATAACTTCACCGGCAATGGGTACTGGTTTAAACCCTTTTTTGCCAAACGTTATACCGATCAGACCTATTACACCGGGGATAATGGTTATGTCATGGGCTGGGTGGCCGGATATAGCTTTCTGCTGGGCAGTGAGAAATTCAGTGTGACGAACTGGAACGAATACGAATTTGACCGCGATGCAACCTACGCTGCTGGTAATGGCGGTAGGGATGGAATCAACGGTGCTGTCGCATTCTGGTGGAACGCGACGCCGCATCTGACCGCTGGAATTCAGTATCGTTACGCTGATAATAAACTGGGTGAATCATTCCTGCAGGACGGTATTATTTATTCTCTTAAGTACTTGTTTTAACGCATTACTCCAGCCGGGGAGAGAATCATAACTGATACAACGGATCGCGGGCGCGGGCTGCGGTTAATTCACTGGCCTGCATACGCACCACATCCCACAGCGCCTGAGCAGCGGTTGATAAAGAGCGGTTTTTACGTCGGGCCAGCATCAGTTGCCGTTCAACAACCGGCGTCAGGCGCTTAACCTGCAAGTGACTGCCCTGCGGTAAGGGGAGCGCCAGCGCGGGCAGCACGCTGATGCCAATCCCCGCCTCAACCATCGGAAACAGCGTGGCGGGATGGCCAATCTCCTGAACGATATTGGCATCAATAGAAAAATGGGCCAGCGCAGCGTCGATCAGCGGTCGACTACCGGAAGCATAATCCTGTAGCACCAGGCGTTCGTGATACAAATCCTGCCAGTTCACCCACTCTCGTTGGGCTAACGGATGATCCTGGCGACACAGCAGCAGGAACGGTTCGGACAGCACGGCTTCACACTGCAAATCGGTGACTGCGCCGGGATCAATCACAATGCCAAAATCCACTTCTCCCTGGCGAATACTCTCCAGCACCCATTGCTGTGGCCGGTCGTGCAGCACAAAATCGATAGCCGGATAAAGCTGATTACTCTGGGCAATACACTGCGGAATAAGATGAGCAGAGATCGTCTGGCTGGCGGCAACCCGCACCGTGCCGGTTAACTGCGTTCCTACCTGTCCGGCTTCGCGCAGCGTGCTGTGCAATTCATCCAGAATACGTTCCAGCCGCGCCGCCAACTGGTGTCCGGCCTCCGTCAGCACCACTTCCCGCGTCGTTCTGTCCAATAACCGCACACCCGTCTGCCCTTCCAGCTCTTTGACACTATGGCTGACTGCCGACTGGCTTAAGCCGATGATATCCCCCGCCCGGCTAAAGCTTTTGGCCTGAGCGACGGTGACAAAGATACGCAACTGACGCAGAGAGTAATTCATCTATTCGATTCATATATGGATGCAATAAATCAATTTTATTTCTCAAACGGAAAAAAGCAAAATGTTACTACCGAATTTCAGGAGTCTTTATGAAACTTTTTCGTATTCTTGATCCGTTCACGATAACGCTGATTACCGTTGTTTTGCTGGCGTCCTTTTTCCCGGCCGAAGGTGGTTTTGTGCCTTTCTTTGAAGGCTTAACCACCGCCGCCATTGCCCTGCTGTTTTTTATGCACGGGGCGAAACTCTCGCGTGAAGCCATTATTGCTGGTGGTAGCCACTGGCGTTTGCATCTGTGGGTGATGTGCAGCACGTTTGTTGTCTTCCCGGTTTTGGGCGTTCTGTTCGCCTGGTGGGCGCCGGTCAACGTTGACCCGATGCTGTACACCGGTTTCCTGTACCTGTGTATTTTGCCTGCCACTGTGCAGTCAGCCATCGCTTTTACGTCGCTGGCGGGCGGTAACGTTGCCGCCGCAGTTTGTTCTGCTTCGGCCTCCAGTCTGCTGGGTATTTTTCTCTCGCCGCTGCTGGTAGGGCTGGTGATGAATATGCACGGCGCAGAAGGCAGCCTGGAGCAGGTGGGAAAAATCATGTTGCAGCTGCTGCTGCCGTTCGTGCTGGGTCACCTTTCACGTCCGTGGATTGGAAACTGGGTTTCTCGACATAAAAAATGGATCGCGAAAACGGATCAATCCTCTATTTTGCTGGTGGTGTACTCCGCCTTCAGTGAAGCCGTCGTTAACGGGATCTGGCACAAAGTGGGGGTGGGTTCACTGCTGTTTATCGTGGTGGTCAGCATCATACTGCTGGCAATCGTGATTGGCATAAATGTCTTTGTTGCGCGCAAATGCGGCTTTAACAAAGCTGATGAAATCACCATTGTATTCTGCGGTTCGAAAAAGAGCCTGGCGAACGGGATCCCAATGGCAAATATTTTGTTCCCGACTTCGGTGATTGGGATGATGGTGCTGCCGTTGATGATCTTCCATCAAATACAGCTAATGGTGTGCGCCGTGCTGGCGCGTCGCTACAAGCAACAGACGGACGCATTGCAGGCGCAACAGAAAAGCCGCGCCGCGAAGGCTTAAAGAGGACGTTTCAGGGGCTGCACCAGTTGCGTCAGCCCCTCAGTTTTAATCAGCAGCGTGATTTGCATCAGCTCGCCAAGCTTGCCCGGCGGGAATTCATCCTTACGGGCAAACCACAGCAGATACTCTTCCGGGACATCAATCAACCGACGCCCCTTATATTTGCCAAAGGGCATCACAGTATTAGCGATGTCAACCAGCTGCTCTTTTTCCATCTCAGGCACCCAGTAAGCGGATCATTTCAGCTTCATCGATCACGGCAATACCCAGTTCCTGTGCTTTTGCCAGTTTCGAACCCGCCGCTTCACCGGCAATCACCAGATCGGTTTTCTTCGACACGCTACCGGCCACTTTTGCACCTAACTCGGTCAGTCTCGCTTTGGCGTCATCGCGCGACATCAGGCTCAGGCTCCCGGTCAGCACCACTGTTTTACCTGCGAAGGGGCTGTCGATTTCTTCAGCGTTAATGACCACCGGCGCTGGCCAGTGGATCCCCTGCGCCAGCAGTTGAACAATTACCTCGCGGTTGCTCTCTTCGGCGAAGAAATTAAACACGTGCGTCGCCACCACAATGCCGACATCCGGCACTTTTTGCAGCTCTTCAATGGAAGCGGCTTCCAGCGCGTCGAGCGTGCCAAAATACGCCGCCAGACCTGCAGCCGTGGCTTCGCCGACTTCACGAATGCCTAGCGCATAGAGGAAACGAGCAAACGTGGTTTCTTTCGCTTTTTCCAGCGCGTTGACCACGTTTTGCGCCGACTTCGGCCCCATACGATCAAGCCCCGTCAGTTTACCGGCGGTCAGGGTGAAAAGATCCGCCGGCGTGTGGACATACTCTTTCTCGACCAGTTGATCGATAATTTTGTCGCCCATACCGTCAACATCGAGCGCGCGGCGGGAAACAAAGTGTTTCAGCGATTCCTTACGCTGTGCTCCACAGATTAAACCGCCGGTGCAGCGAGTGACCGCTTCGCCTTCCACACGTTCAACATCAGAGTTACAAACCGGACAATGCGCTGGAAACACAATTTCGCGGGTATCTTCCGGGCGTTCAGAAAGCACGACGTTCACCACCTGCGGGATGACATCGCCCGCACGGCGAATGACGACTTTATCGCCAATACGCAACCCCAGACGCTCGATTTCATCAGCGTTATGCAGCGTTGCGTTACTGACCAGCACCCCGGCAACCTGGACCGGCTCAAGGCGGGCGACGGGCGTAATCGCCCCGGTACGTCCAACCTGAAACTCAACATCGCGTACGAAAGTCATCTGCTCCTGCGCCGGGAACTTAAAGGCCACAGCCCAGCGCGGCGCGCGGGCAACAAAGCCCAGTTGCTCCTGCAACGCCATAGAGTTGACTTTGATCACCACGCCATCGATATCAAATCCCAGCGTTGGTCGGTCTTCTTCAACCTTGTGATAGTAAGCAAGTACTTCCTCCGGGGAGTCGCAAAGCGCCACTCTGTCGCTTACCGGTAGGCCCCACTCTTTAAATTGCAGCAGGCGGCCCAGATGGGTATCTGGCAGCGTGCCGCCTTCCAACACACCAACGCCATAGCAGAAGAAAGTAAGCGGTCGCTTCGCTGTGATACGCGGATCGAGCTGGCGCAATGAACCGGCCGCTGCGTTACGCGGGTTAGCAAACACTTTGTTGCCAGTGCGGCGGGCCTCTTCGTTAATTTTTTCAAATCCGGCCTGCGGCAGGAACACTTCACCGCGCACTTCCAGACGTGAAGGGATGTTTTCGCCACGCAGTTTTAACGGGATCGCGCGAATGGTGCGCACGTTAGAGGTAATATCCTCACCCGTGGTGCCATCACCACGCGTTGCAGCGCTGACCAGCACACCGTTTTCATACAGGATACTCACCGCCAGGCCGTCCAGTTTCAGTTCACAGCACCAGGTCAGTTTATCGGTACTCTTTAGCCTGTCCTGCACGCGCTTGTTGAAAGCGAGAAAACTCTCTTCATCAAACACGTTATCCAGCGACAGCATCGGCACTTCATGGCGAATCTGGCTGAACGCGGTTAACGGCGCGGCGCCAACGCGTTGGGTTGGCGAGTCGGGGGTAACAAGGTCCGGATGCTGCGCTTCCAGTTCGCGCAGTTCGCGCATCAGGCGATCGTATTCCGCATCGGGAATTTCCGGCGCGTCCATCACATGGTAGAGATACTCATGATGGCGAAGCGTGGTTCGCAGTTCTGTCAGTTGTTGTTCGATTGATTCCATATCGCACCATCAATGATAAAAAACCCCCGACAGGCGGGGGTTTAGAAAGGAAATGTCACGCCAGAGGAAAATCAGGCGCGAGATTCTTTAACTTCGCGGATGCGGTCCTGATACTCGCGCAGTTTCTGCGGCGTCATCATGCGACGTTGATCGTCGAGCACCACACCACCCACTTCATCGGCAATGTGCTGTGCAGACTGCAGCATCAGCTTAAAGTTTTGCAGCTCGTCCCCGTAGGACGGAACCTGCATAAAAATAGTCACACCAGGGGTGCTGAAGTCGCCCGTCATTTCTGGGTCAAACGTTCCCGGATTAACCATATTAGCAAGGCTGAACAGCGACGGACCGCTGCCATCCGGGCTCAAATGACGATGGAAAATATTCATATCGCCAAATTTGAAACCGGCCTGCTGAATGCTGTTGAGCAGCACTTCCCCGTTGAGCTCGCTACCATGATGAGCCGCAACGTTCATAATGATGACCGCTTCTTTACGCTGCGGTTTTTCAGCAACAGGCGCTTCTTCTACTACCGGCTCGGGCTGCGGTTGATGTTCAACGACAGGCTCTGCTGGCTGGAAGGTCTGCGGCGCAGGTTGCGGTGCTTGCTGAGCAGGTTGCTGAACCTGCGGGGCAACAGGTTGCTGCACAGGTGGCTGCTGAACAGGCTGATGTTGCACCGGCTGCTGCGGTTGTACAGGCTGCTGCGGCTGCTGAACATGCGGCGGCGGTACCGGCGCTTGTGCAGGCTGCTGCGCAGGCTGACGCGGCTGAGCAGACGCATAAGGCGGCTGGTACTGGTGTTGCGGCGACTGAGGAGGAACACCATGTTCCTGCGCATTACCGGGAGCATGATTCACACGATGAACGCGAACTTCGCCCACGCCTTCGTCTTCCTCGACGTTGTCGTCGAACGAATCCTCGTCTTCACGTTTAGACTTCATGCGTTTCAGTGGGCGATCGCGGAATATAGAAGACCGCTCTTTACGGCTAGTCCAAAAACCATGTACCAGTAAAGCGATTATGGCGATCGCGCCAACAATGATTAATATCAGACGCAAATCCTGCATCATTATATTCTCTGTTGTTCTAACACCTTGCCACCACGGCAAACATTTACTCACTAAGAGTATTTGTCGATTACGCCAAGTGCAAGTGTACTCTTGGCTTTCACGGCATAAAGATGAACAAAATTGTGCTTTTTGCTGTTTTTTCGAACATTTCCGAACAGCTTAACGCTCAACAACCCGGTAAGATACGCACAGTTTACCAGAGCTTATATAACAAGGAGTACGTCCTGACCATGGTTTCATCATCTGCAGTTGTACCTCGCAGCGGCCTTTATTACTTTTCTCAGGGATGGAAGCTCATCACCCAACCGGGCATTCGTCGTTTTGTTATTCTGCCTTTGCTGGTGAATATCCTGCTGATGGGCGGCGCATTCTGGTGGTTATTTACACAACTCGGTAACTGGGTTCCCGCGCTGATGAGTCACGTCCCTGACTGGCTTCAGTGGCTCAGCTATTTGCTGTGGCCGATTGTGACTATTTCCGTGCTGTTGGTGTTCGGCTACCTGTTCTCCACTATCGCCAACTGGATCGCCGCACCGTTTAACGGTCTGCTGGCTGAACAGCTGGAAGCGCGCTTAACGGGCGCAACACCGCCCGACACCGGTATTCTCGGCATTATGAAAGACGTTCCGCGCATTATGAAACGCGAATGGCAAAAGCTGGCGTGGTATCTCCCGCGCGCCTTCGTGTTGCTGATCCTCTATTTTATTCCAGGCATTGGGCAGACCGTCGCCCCGGTCCTGTGGTTCCTGTTCAGCGCGTGGATGCTGGCCATTCAGTACTGCGATTATCCTTTTGATAACCATAAGGTGCCTTTTAAGGAGATGCGCGTCGCGCTGCGCACGCGCAAGGTGACCAATATGCAGTTTGGCGCATTGACCAGCCTGTTCACCATGATTCCGGTGCTCAATCTGTTCATCATGCCGGTAGCGGTTTGTGGTGCCACGGCGATGTGGGTAGACTGCTATCGTGCTAAGCATGCGTTATGGAAGTAATGCAAAAATGTGTAAAAGCGGGCTGGCTTATGCCCGCTCTTATTCCATACTGCTACGCATTATTTCTCATCAGCATATAGATATGCGAATTCCTTACTTCCCCATACTTTCTCAACAGGTATGCTGAAGCGGTATCCCAATTTCATACAGTTAAGGACAGGCCATGAGTAAGATTTTTGAAGATAACTCGCTGACTATCGGTCATACGCCGCTGGTTCGACTGAACCGTATCGGTAACGGACGCATTCTGGCGAAGGTGGAATCACGCAACCCAAGCTTTAGCGTCAAATGCCGTATCGGTGCCAATATGATTTGGGATGCCGAAAAACGTGGTGTACTGAAACCGGGCGTTGAGCTGGTAGAACCGACCAGCGGCAACACGGGGATTGCGCTGGCCTACGTTGCCGCCGCCCGTGGTTACAAACTGACTCTGACCATGCCGGAAACCATGAGCATTGAGCGCCGCAAGCTTTTAAAAGCTCTGGGCGCGAACCTGGTGCTGACTGAAGGCGCAAAAGGTATGAAGGGCGCAATTCAGAAAGCGGAAGAAATCGTAGCCAGCGATCCGGAAAAATTCCTGCTGCTGCAGCAGTTCAGCAACCCGGCGAACCCGGAAATTCACGAAAAAACCACCGGCCCGGAAATCTGGGAAGATACCGATGGCCAGGTTGATGTCTTTATTTCCGGCGTCGGCACCGGCGGAACGCTTACTGGCGTGACCCGTTACATTAAAGGCACTAAAGGCAAAACCGATCTGATTACCGTCGCGGTAGAACCTACTGACTCCCCTGTTATCGCCCAGGCATTGGCGGGTGAAGAACTCAAACCTGGCCCGCATAAAATTCAGGGTATTGGCGCGGGCTTCATTCCTGGCAACCTTGATCTGAAGCTTATCGATAAAGTCGTTGCCATCACCAATGATGAAGCTATTTCTACCGCGCGCCGCCTGATGGAAGAAGAAGGTATTCTGGCGGGGATCTCTTCTGGCGCAGCCGTGGCTGCCGCGCTTAAGCTCCAGGAAGATGAATCCTTTACCAACAAGAATATTGTGGTTATCCTACCCTCATCGGGTGAGCGTTATCTGAGCACTGCACTGTTTGCCGATCTCTTCACAGAGAAAGAACTGCAACAGTAATGCCAGCATGTTAAAAACGCGTAAAAAAGCACCCTTTGGGGTGCTTTTTTGTGGCCTGCTTCAAATTTTCAACCCTCCTGGCATTGATTCAACCCGCCGGAACTGGTATTTAACCAAACTAATTATTTTGATGCGCGAAATTAATCGTTACAGGAAAAGCGCTAGCTGAATCGATTTTATGATTTGGTTCAACTCTTCCTTTCGCGGCATAATGTTTAATGACGAACGAAACGTCAGCGGCAAGAAGTTGCCAGCAACGGATTGCACCGAACTCCTTTTGTGTCGCGTCCAGTTTACGCCGATGCTAACAATACAGGCTAAAGTTGAACCGCCAGGCTAGACTTTAGTTCCACAACACTAAACCTATAAGTTGGGGAAATATAATGTTCCAGCAAGAAGTTACCATTACCGCTCCGAACGGTCTGCATACTCGCCCTGCTGCTCAGTTTGTTAAAGAAGCAAAAGGCTTTACTTCTGAAATTACTGTGACTTCCAACGGCAAAAGCGCTAGCGCCAAAAGCCTGTTTAAACTGCAGACTCTGGGCCTGACTCAGGGTACCGTTGTCACCCTGTCCGCAGAAGGTGAAGACGAGCAGAAAGCAGTTGAGCATCTGGTTAAACTGATGGCTGAACTCGAGTAAGTTCAACGAGTTCTTTTAAATATCAGTCACAAGTAAGGTAGGGTTATGATTTCAGGCATTTTAGCATCCCCGGGTATCGCTTTCGGTAAAGCATTGTTGCTGAAAGAAGACGAGATCGTCATTGACCGGAAAAAAATTTCTGCCGACAAGGTTGATCAGGAAGTTGAACGTTTTCTGAGCGGTCGTGCCAAGGCATCTGCGCAACTGGAAGCGATCAAAACCAAAGCTGGTGAAACGTTCGGTGAAGAAAAAGAAGCCATCTTTGAAGGGCATATCATGCTGCTCGAAGATGAGGAGCTGGAGCAGGAAATCATAGCCCTGATTAAAGATAAGCACATGACGGCTGATGCAGCTGCGCATGAAGTTATCGAAGGTCAGGCCACAGCCCTTGAAGAGCTGGATGATGAATACCTGAAAGAACGTGCGGCTGACGTACGTGACATCGGTAAACGCCTGCTGCGTAACATCCTGGGTCTGGCTATTATCGACCTGAGCGCTATTCAGGAAGAAGTTATCCTGGTAGCCGCAGACCTGACCCCGTCAGAAACCGCACAGCTGAACCTGAACAAGGTGCTGGGTTTCATCACCGACGCGGGCGGACGGACTTCCCATACTTCTATCATGGCGCGTTCTCTGGAACTGCCAGCCATCGTAGGTACGGGTAGCGTCACCTCTCAGGTTAAAAACGACGACTATCTGATTCTGGATGCCGTAAACAACCAGGTTTACGTCAATCCGACCAATGAAGTTATTGAGCAACTGCGCGCCGTTCAGGAGCAGGTTGCTACCGAAAAAGCGGAACTCGCTAAGCTGAAAGATCTCCCGGCTATCACGCTGGACGGACATCAGGTAGAAGTTTGCGCCAACATCGGTACCGTTCGTGACGTTGAAGGCGCTGAGCGTAATGGCGCCGAAGGTGTTGGTCTGTACCGCACCGAATTCCTGTTCATGGACCGTGAATCGCTGCCGACTGAAGAAGAACAGTTTGCTGCGTATAAAGCCGTTGCTGAAGCCTGTGGCTCTCAGGCGGTCATCGTCCGTACCATGGACATCGGCGGCGATAAAGAGCTGCCGTACATGAACTTCCCGAAAGAAGAGAACCCGTTCCTGGGCTGGCGTGCCGTACGTATCGCCATGGATCGTAAAGAGATCCTGCGGGATCAGGTTCGCGCTATCCTACGCGCCTCTGCTTTCGGCAAACTGCGCATCATGTTCCCAATGATCATCTCTGTTGAAGAAGTGCGCGCACTACGCAAAGAGATCGAAATCTACAAACAGGAACTGCGCGACGAAGGTAAAGCATTTGACGAAAGCATTGAGATTGGCGTGATGGTGGAAACACCGGCAGCGGCAACAATTGCGCGTCATTTAGCCAAAGAAGTTGATTTCTTTAGTATCGGCACCAATGATTTAACGCAGTACACCCTGGCAGTTGACCGTGGTAATGATATGATTTCACACCTTTACCAACCGATGTCGCCATCTGTGCTGACGCTGATCAAGCAAGTTATTGATGCTTCTCATGCGGAAGGCAAATGGACTGGCATGTGTGGTGAGCTTGCAGGCGACGAACGTGCTACACTTCTGTTGCTGGGGATGGGTCTGGACGAATTCTCTATGAGCGCCATTTCTATCCCGCGCATTAAGAAGATTATCCGTAACACGAACTTCGAAGATGCGAAGGTGTTAGCAGAGCAGGCTCTTGCTCAACCGACAACGGACGAGTTAATGACGCTGGTTAACAAGTTCATTGAAGAAAAAACAATCTGCTAATCCACGAGATGCGGCCCAATTTACTGCTTAGGAGAAGATCATGGGTTTGTTCGATAAACTGAAATCTCTGGTTTCTGATGATAAGAAAGACACCGGAACTATTGAGATTGTTGCTCCGCTCTCTGGCGAGATCGTCAACATCGAAGACGTGCCGGATGTAGTTTTTGCTGAAAAAATCGTTGGTGATGGCATCGCTATCAAACCAACCGGTAACAAAATGGTCGCCCCTGTTGATGGCACCATCGGCAAAATCTTTGAAACCAACCACGCTTTCTCTATCGAATCCGACAGCGGCATTGAGCTGTTTGTTCACTTCGGTATTGATACCGTTGAACTGAAAGGCGAAGGCTTTAAGCGCATCGCTGAAGAAGGTCAGCGCGTTAAAGTGGGCGACCCGGTTATTGAATTCGATCTGCCGCTGCTGGAAGAAAAAGCCAAGTCTACCCTGACTCCGGTTGTTATCTCCAACATGGACGAAATCAAAGAGCTGATCAAACTGTCCGGTAGCGTGACAGTGGGTGAAACTCCGGTTATCCGCATCAAGAAGTAATTCTTGCTGCAGAGAAGAATGGCGCCTGATGGCGCCATTTTTTTTATCTGGCAGACCTCAAAATCTGCCGGATAACGCTAAATTTGTGAGGTGACCGGTCGGTAACACGCCTCGCGCATCAGAATTTTCATCCCTTCCGGCCCGCTTTCCAGCATCCGTCGCTCCGAATCCGCCACTAACAGTTCACAATTGTAGCCACCCGCGATGCCAAACATGGCCCGCGCCACACAGATATCTTCCAGCGCCGTTGCCCCGCTGGTGTCAAAATGTCCAACCATACGCCCATTCTGGCGAACCACCAGCCGGTAACTCTTCATCGCGCCTCCCCTGCCGGTGGCAGAATTAACTCATCACAACCGCACAGATTGGTCCATTTCATCACTTCCAGTACGCGCTGAGCTGCATCGTGCGTCGCGGTTGTCAGCGCTTTACCCAGCACAATACCGCTCACCAGCTCAGCACAAAACAGATCGCCAGTTCCCTTCAGGTCCGTTTTAACCCGTGGATGAGCGAACACCTCAACCGTTTCAGCCGTCACTACCGCCACGTTAATAATATCTTCGCTATCCCCCGGCGCGCTGGTGATCACCACCCATTTCAGCGTTTCGGTAAGCAGCGATTGCGCCGCCGTGATGGCTTCATCAAGCGTACGACACGGCTTTCCGCTCAGCATTTGCAGTTCAAACACGTTTGGCGTCAGTCCCTGAGCCAGCGGTAGCAGGTGCTGACGGTAGGCCTGCGGAATTTCAGCTTTTACATACATACCGCTGTCCGTATCGCCAATCACCGGGTCGACCAAAATGCACACTGTCGGATGCGTAGCCCGCACCGTTTCCAGCCACTGTGCTAACAGAGCGATTTGCTCTGCACTGCCCATATAGCCTGTCGTCACCGCCTTCAGCTCGCGTAAAGCATCACGCTCATTCAAGGCGCGGAGATACCCGCTAAACCAGTCGGCTGGAATAACGCCGCCGTAAAATGTTTCATAATGCGGGGTATTACTGAACAGCACCGTTGGCACTGCCGTCACGCGTAATCCCTGCGCTTTAATGGCTGGAACGGCGATGCTGTTGCCTACGCTGCCATAGACCACCTGTGACTGGACGGCGACGATATCGGTCTGTAACGCCCGATGCTTGTCGCCGAAGAGCACTGACTGAATATCACTCCCCTGCTCCATAAATTTCTCCTCTCGCTGGACAGCGGGCTTACGCCTCACTATTATCGTCATATGCTAAAATTCATTTTGTCATAGGTCAATAATGATCGACGGAAAAACCGCTAACGAAATTTTTGACAGTATTCGTCAACATGTCGCTACAGGCACGTTGGCGGCAGGAGAAACGTTGCCGCCGGTGCGTGAACTGGCAACAGCATTGAACGTTAACCGTAATACTGTCGCGGCGGCTTATAAACGCCTGGTCACCTCCGGGCTGGCACAAAGCCAGGGACGTAACGGCACGGTAATCAAGGGGATTTCAGCCCCCGTTGCGCTGGAAGGCGGCAATCCGGATACCGCGCTTATCGATCTTTCCGGCGGTAATCCAGCCCCCGCGCGTCTTCCCGATCTCAGCCGTTATTTCGCGCAAATAAATAAGAATCCTCGTTTGTACGGTGATGCCGCTGTATCACCCGGCCTTAAGGCGTGGGCCGCGCAATGGATGCAAGATGCGATGCCAGCCACGGGAGAAATTGATATCACCAGCGGCGCCATTGATGCCATTGAGCGCCTACTGTGCGCCCATTTACTGCCTGGCGACAGCGTTGTGGTAGAAGATCCATGCTTTTTGAGCAGCATCAACATGCTGCGTTATGCCGGATTCTCCGCCAGTCCGGTCAACGTTGACAGCGAAGGCATGCAGCCAGACATGCTGGAAATCGCGCTACAGAAAGGCGCGCGGGCGGTGATTCTGACGCCGCGCGCCCATAATCCGACAGGATGCAGCCTGAGCGCATCCCGCGCGGCGCAATTGCAGGAAATCCTGGCCCGCTATCCGCAGACGCTGGTGATCGTCGACGACCACTTTGCGCTGCTGTCCGCATGCCGTTGGTATCCGGTGATTGCGAAGGAAACCACGCACTGGGCGATTGTCCGCTCAATGTCGAAAACTTTAGGCCCGGATTTACGCCTGGCCATCGTTGCCAGCGATCCACTCACTTCCGCGAAACTGCGTTTACGGCTCAACGCCGGCAGTCAGTGGGTCAGCCATCTGCTGCAGGATCTGGCCTGCGCCTGCCTGAGTGACGAGACTTATCAACACACGCTGGCGCAAACTCAGCAGTTTTACGCCGCCCAGCAGCAAAAGCTGGCAGCGGCTCTGCGGCTTCATGGCATTACGCTGCCCGACAGCGACGGTCTTAATCTGTGGCTGCCGCTAGAAGATAACAGCCAGGCGATCGCTTTTGCGCTGGCAAAGTCCGGCTGGCTGGTACGTGAAGGCGAAGTGTTTGGCGTCAATACGCCTGCGCATGGCCTGCGCATTACGCTGTCAACATTAGCAGACAGCGACATTGATAAGCTGGCGACTGATATCCATCAGGCGCTAAAGCGCTAACAGGAGAGAAAAAGTGCGAGTTCATTTTGTTATTCATGAGTCTTTCGAATCTGCTGGCGCGTACCTGCCGTGGGCCGAATCACGCGGCTATACCATCAGTTGGTCGCGCGTTTACGCCGGAGAAACTGTTCCCGCTAATGCCGATGGCTTCGATATGCTGGTGGTATTTGGTGGGCCGCAGTCACCCCGCACCACGCTCGCAGAGTGCCCATACTTTGACTCTCAGGCAGAGCAACATCTGATAAACCAGGCGATTGCGGCACGAAAAATCGTGGTGGGGATCTGTTTGGGGTCGCAGTTAATCGGCGAAGCACTGGGCGCGAAGGTGTGCCAAAGCCCGGAAAAAGAGATTGGTCACTATCCGATCGCCCTGACCGAGGCAGGCCAACAGCATCCGTTGTTCAGCCATTTCGGCTCACCGCTCAACGTGGGTCACTGGCACAATGACATGCCGGGATTAACCGACCATGCGACAATTCTTGCCACAAGCGAGGGATGTCCGCGACAAATCGTGCAATACGGTAATTTCGTCTATGGTTTTCAGTGCCATATGGAGTTTACCGCCGAGGCGGTCGAAGGATTAATTCAGCACTCTGAGCAAGAACTGGCCGAAGCGAAAGGGAAGCGCTTTATTCGTGCTGTTGAAGAGATGCGCACCTGGGATTACCAGCAGATGAATGAGACGCTGTGGCAATTCCTTGATAAGTTGGTAGAAAAACGTAACGATTGAACAGTGCGGGCCGGAGAAGACGCTTTGCGTCGTCATCCGGCGATCCTGCCGTACGGTTGCCTGCTAGCGCTACGCTTATCAGGCCGACAAATTAAATACCTAATCCCTGGCTGAAATGCTCTTCGCCAAAGACCCCGGTGGAAAGGTAGCGATCGCCGCGATCGCAGATGATCGCCACCACCACCGCCCCCGGTGTCGCGCGCGCCACGCGTAACGCGCCCGCAACCGCGCCGCCAGAACTCACTCCGCAAAAAATCCCTTCGCGAACGGCCAGTTCACGCATGGTGTTTTCCGCATCGTTCTGATGAATATCCAGCACCTCATCCACCAGCGAGGCGTTGAAAATGCCCGGCATATATTCCGCTGGCCAGCGACGAATGCCCGGAATACTACTGCCTTCTTCCGGCTGCAGGCCAACGATGGTGACGGGTTTGTCCTGTTCACGCAGAAAACGCGATACGCCGGTAATGGTGCCTGTCGTCCCCATGCTGGAGACGAAATGGGTAATACGGCCTGACGTCTGCTGCCAGATTTCGGGTCCGGTAGTCGTGTAGTGCGCATACGGGTTATCAGGATTATTAAACTGATCGAGAAGTTTACCTTCTCCGCGCTGCGCCATCTCAAGGGCTAAATCACGCGCCCCTTCCATCCCCTGCTCTTTGGTCACCAGAACCAGTTCAGCCCCGTAAGCACGCATCGCCGCACGTCGCTCCTGGCTCATGTTGTCTGGCATCAGGAGCTTCATGCGGTAGCCTTTCAGCGCGGCAATCATCGCCAGCGCTATACCCGTATTACCGCTGGTGGCCTCAATCAGCACGTCGCCTGGCTGAATTTCCCCGCGCTTTTCCGCTTCAACGATCATCGACAACGCCGCGCGGTCTTTCACTGAACCTGCGGGATTATTGCCTTCCAGCTTGACCCAAATTTCACTGCCGTTATCCGCCGTCAGACGTTGTAATTTCACCAGAGGCGTATTGCCAATTGTTTGTTCTAATGTGTTCACGTTTTCAGCTCAATAAAATGCCGGGTGGCGCTGCGCTTACCCGGCTTACAGGTCATGCACCACCCGTTAAGCCCGGTAAGCGCAGCGCCACCGGATGATAACTATACGAATTAACCTATCAGGCACTTTGCGCCAGGGCAAGTTCCTCTTCACGCGTTTCAATACGCTGGTCGCCATTATACAAACGCGCATTTTGCAGCCCAACAAACAGACGTTCGCCGCGGTTCGGGGAATCATCGCCCTGCATAATCACCGTCAGCGGTTCGTTATACCACCCCAAGGGTTGCACAACTAATTGGGTGTAGTGTCCTTTCGGGCTGGCTTCCAGCACCTGTACTGGCAACGGTGAATCCAGACTGGTACGGCGGCTGACGTCCACTTCCCACGGACGCAGGAACAGATCCACCGGGCCCTGATAGCCAGGCGTATAGCCCAACGGCCAGCGATGTGCGCCCACGTGGAATTGTCCACCGCGAATCGTCCCTTGCAGGCGGTTAACTTCACCCATAAATTCCAGGACAAAACGGGTAGCCGGTTCGCGCCATACCTGATCGGGCGCATCGGCCTGCTCGATATGACCCTGGCTCATCACCACCACGCGGTCTGCGACTTCCGTCGCTTCTTCCTGATCGTGGGTAACAAACACGCTGGTGAACTTCAGCTCTTCATGCAACTGACGTAGCCAGCGACGCAGTTCTTTACGCACCTGAGCATCGAGCGCGCCAAACGGCTCGTCGAGCAACAAGATCTGCGGCTCTACCGCCAGCGCACGCGCCAACGCCACGCGCTGCTTTTGCCCCCCGGAGAGCTGTGCCGGGAAACGGTCCGCCAGATGAGCCAGTTGAACCATCTCCAGCAGTTTGGTCACTTTTGCTTTGATCGTCGCCGCATTAGGGCGCTCACGCCGTGGCAGAACAGTCAGACCAAAAGCGATATTGTCGAAAACGGTCATATGACGAAACAGCGCATAGTGCTGAAACACGAACCCCACCTTACGGTCGCGGGCGTGCAAACGACTGACGTCAGTGCCGTGGAAACGGATATGCCCACTGGACTGATGCTCCAGCCCGGCGATGATGCGCAGCAGCGTGGTTTTGCCCGATCCAGAAGGCCCCAACAGGGCGACCATCTGACCTGAAGGAATATCCAGCGAGATATCGTTCAGCACCTGTGTGCGACCAAAAGACTTCTTAATATTGGCAATCTCAATGCTCATGATTTTCCTCCTGCTGCGCGCGTTTCTCCTGGTTTTCCAGGCGCCATTGCAACATGCTCTTCAAAAACAAGGTAATAATCGCCATCAGCGTTAATAGCGCCGCGGCGGTAAAGGAGCCGACTGTGTTGTAGTCCTGCTCCAGTAATTCAATCTGTAACGGCAGAGACAAGGTTTCACCGCGAATCGAGCCAGAAACCACCGATACCGCGCCGAACTCGCCAATCGCACGGGCGTTGGTCAGCACCACACCGTACAGCAATGCCCAACGGATATTCGGCAGCGTAACGCGACGGAACATTTGCCAGCCGGAGGCGCCAAGCAGAACCGCCGCCTCATCTTCATGGCTGCCCTGGCTTAACATCACCGGCACCAGTTCGCGCACCACAAACGGACAGGTCACGAACACCGTCACCAGCACCATTCCCGGCCAGGCAAACATAATTTGCAGGTTGTGTTCATCCAGCCATCCGCCAAGCGGGCCGTTAGAGCCGTAAAACAGCAAATAGACCAGGCCAGCGACCACTGGTGAAACGGCAAATGGAATATCCAGTAACGTGAGCAACAACTGGCGTCCAGGGAAGTTAAAGCGGGTCACCAGCCAGGCCAGTAACACGCCAAACACCAGGTTTACCGGCACCGCAATCAGCGCAATCAGCACCGTCAGCCAGATGGCGTGCAGCATGTCCGGATCAGCCAGGTTGTGTAATACCGGCATCAACCCCTTGCTGAACGCCTGCACGAAGATGTAAACCATCGGCACCAGCAAAATAAACGCGGATACCAGCATGCCCGTGCCGATCAGAAACCATTTCCCCCAGTTGATGCGGGGTGCGCCATAACGTTTCAATTGGGTAATGTCTGCCATCAGTGACCTACCACGCGTCGACCAAAGCGACTTTGCAGGGTGTTAATTGAAAACAGCAGCAGCAACGAAGCCCCGAGGATCACAGATGCAATCGCGCTGGCGGCCGGGTAGTCAAACTCCTGCAAACGAACAAAAATCATCAGCGAGGTCACTTCCGTTTTCCATGCGATGTTTCCGGCGATAAAGATAACCGCGCCAAACTCACCGAGGCTGCGGGTAAACGAGAGCGCAACGCCCGCGACTAGCGCGGGAGACAGCTCCGGCAGTACCACTTTACGAAAGCTCTGCCAGCGCGTAGCGCCGAGCGTTTCCGCCGCTTCTTCATACTCCGGACCTAACTCTTCCAGCACCGGCTGCACGGTACGCACCACGAATGGAATGCTGGTAAAAGCCATCGCCACCGCAATGCCAAGCCAGGTGTAGGTCACTTTAATATCCAGCTTCGCCAGCCACTCGCCGTAGAAACCGTTGACCGAAAACAGCGATGCCAGCGTCAGACCTGCTACCGCCGTAGGCAGCGCAAACGGCAGATCCATCAGCGCATCCAGCAGCGTACGGCCCGGAAAGCGATAGCGGGTTAAGATCCACGCCATCAGCAAACCAAACACGCCGTTAAAAATCGACGCCACAAACGCCGACAGCAGCGTCACTTTATAAGCCGCCACCACCTGCGGGTTGGTAATCACATCCCAGTATTGCGCCCAGCTCATTTGCGCCAATTGCATCACCAGCGCGCTAAGCGGCAGCAGCAAAATCAGGCAGACAAACAGTAAGCTGGTGCCCAAACTTAAGGTAAAGCCGGGCAGCACGCGTCGGGAAGAAACAGCAAACATTTACTTACGCCCCGCCGCCAACAGTTTGTCCAACTCACCGCCGCTGACAAAGTGCGTTTTCATTACCTCAGGCCACGAGCCAAACCTGTCTTCCACGCGGAAAAGTTCGGTCTGCGGGAATTTATCCTGCAGTTTGTCCATCACCTGCGGGTTATTCACGCGGTAGTAGAAATCGGTAATGATGGTCTGCGCCTGCGGGCTGTACAGCCAGTTCAGGTACGCTTTTGCCGCTTTTTCAGTACCGTTAGCCTGCACATTTTTATCTACCCAGGCCACCGGGAACTCCGCCAGAATGTTGACCTTCGGCACCACCACTTCGAAGCCCTGATCTTCATACTGTTTACGGATGTTGTTCACTTCTGATTCAAAGGTGATCAGCACATCGCCCAGACCGCGTTCCACGAATGTGGTGGTTGCCCCGCGACCGCCGGTATCAAACACTTCCACGTTTTTCAGAAACTGGGTCATGAACTGTTCAGTTTTGGCTTTATCCCCACCATCCGCTTTATCTGCCGCACCCCACGCAGCCAGATAGGTATAACGCGCGTTACCGGAGGTTTTCGGATTCGGGAAAATCAGTTTCACGTCCGGGCGAACCAGGTCGTTCCATTCGTGGATATTCTTCGGGTTACCCTTACGCACCAAAAACGCCATGGTGGAATAGAATGGCGAACTGTTATTCGGCAGACGACTTTGCCAGTCGGCCGGGATCAGCTTGCCTTTGTCATGCAGGATCTGCACATCGGTCACCTGGTTATAGGTCACCACATCGGCTTTCAGCCCCTGCAGAATCGCCAGCGCCTGTTTTGATGACCCGGCATGAGATTGTTTAATCGTCAGTTTGTCACCGCCGTTATCCTTCGCCCATTGCTGTTCAAACGGCGGGTTAAGGGCGGCAAACAGCTCGCGAGAGACATCGTATGAACTGTTCAGCAGCTCCGTTGCCTGCGCCTGACCCACCAGCAACAGCATTGCTGCCAGCGTCAGGGTTCTTTTTTTCAGTAAGTTAACGGCCATTGCGCACCCTTATAAATTTAATGACTTTCTTATGGTCATCATATTTATAACCAGTGCTAAAGGAGTAACGGTTTTATATACCGTTTGATGATTTGAAAGTTGAAAAGAGAATAAGGGTACCTCCTCCCCAGCACACGGGGAGGAGACCGGCATCAATCAGACGCCGACGCTAACGCTTTCAGGCAGGGTGCTGCCACCATCAATCACGTTTTGCGTGCCAGTTAAGTAACTGGACTCATCTGACGCCAGGAATGCCGCCAGTTCACCAACCTCTAGTGGGCAGGCCAAGCGGCGCATCGGGATCGCTTTTGCCATTTCGACTAATACGGATTCAGGATCCTCCGGATTAGACTGACGAGCGATATTTTCCGCCATCGGCGTACGAACGTAGCCCGGGCAAATGGCATTAACGCGAATGCCGGACTGCGCGTATTCCACCGCCAGAGATTTGGTCAAACCGATGATTGCGGCTTTCGACAGCGCGTAGGCCGTTTCGCCCGGATCGGCAACCATATCGCCGGTCACAGAGGACATCATCACGATGCGCCCGTCTTTGCGCGCAATCATCTCCGGCAGAACGGCTTTCGTCACGTTCCAGACGCCTTTAATGTTGATATCAATGTGGAAATCGCGATCTTCATCGCTCATATCAAGGAAGTTGCCGAGGCGACATACGCCCGCATTGTTGACCAGAATATCGATTTTGCCTTCAATCTTCTTCGCGCGTTTTACCGCTTCCGTGACCGACGCAAAATCTCTGACGTCAGCGTGAACGGCTGTGCAACGGTGCCCGCGCCCAGCCAACTCATCCGCCAGTTTTTCAATCTCATCGGAGATATCCAGCAGGATTAAGTTCGCGCCATGGCGGGCAAATGTTCTGGCGATCCCTTCGCCAATACCCTGAGATGCGCCCGTAATCAATGCTGTTTTGCCCGTGAGTTTTCCCATTTCAATATTCTCCTTTTGAATATGAAGCATTCGCTTCATTCACGCAGAAGATACAGCAATAACAAATAAGTGCTGAGGAATAGCTCACTAAATCAGGTTAATCTCAGGTAAAAAAAATCCCCGGCGTTGCGGGGACCCAACGGTAAACATGCTCTGACCAGGTTAACAGAAGACTTACAGCCGTTTTTCCAGCAAATGGGCTCTCATCAACTCCGATGCCATCTGCGCATCCCCTTTTTTAATATGAAGCAGTATTTCCCTCTGTTTTGCCGCCGTATCAAGAAAATACTGACGATCGTTCGCAGGTAACGACTCCCTTGTTTTCTCAAAATAAGTAATGAGGACATCAGAGAAAACCTGCAGCACCCGGTTGCCACTCGCCTGTAGCAAGAGCAAATGAAAATCTCTATCGTGACGATCGGCCACCTGGGGGTTATCCGCATTCTCTTCAATAAGCCTTAGCTCATTTTCAAGTTTGGAGAGCATCGCCGGGAAAATTCTACGCGTTGCCAGAGGGATAATCGCGCATTCAATCAGGATCCTTGCCTCTGTAAATTCTGTGATATCAAACCCAGACAAATCAAACTGCATTAACAACTGGTGATTTATGTTGTGCTGTTCCAAATTCTTCAAGACGCTGCCACGACGAGGAGATCGTTCCAACATTCCCATCTGTACCAGTGTGCTAAGCGCCTGACGAACTTTATATCTTGATGTATTAAAACGAACGGCAAGCTCAGTTTCAGTTTCAATGCGACCATCAGCATTGCGGTTAGCATCATCAAGCAGATAATTTTTAATACTTTCAAACAGTTCGTTTTTGTTATCCATAAACACTCTCGGATTAAAGTGCTGCAAAACTGATGAGTATAAATAATCTAATCAGTTAGATTGCTTAATATACTGTTATGGTAAGATTATAGCCCCTATTATTCAAATTATACCAAGCCATTTGTTAATAAAAAGGAATTAATTATGGTGTTATTCGTAACTCAGTTTGCGATAGTACTTATATGTATCGGTATAGGTGGGCGTTTTGGTGGGATTGGCCTGGGGGCTGCTGGCGGGTTAGGACTCGCTATCCTGACTTTTGGTTTTGGACTCCCTCCCGACTCACCTCCTTTCACTGTTATTTCTATTATCCTTGCGGTTATCACTTGCATCACAATCCTCCAGGCGGCTGGCGGGCTTGATTTATTCGTTACGATGGCAGAACGGATCCTCAGAAAGTGGCCGGGCGCGATCACTTTCCTCGGCCCCGCAGTCGCTTACCTTTTTACTGCTATCTGCGGAACAGGATATGTTGCCTTTTCGGTTTATCCAGTCATTGCTGAAATTGCAGCAGATGCCAGGGTACGGCCAGAGAGGGCCATGTCGATGTCAGTAATCGCTGCCAATTTTGGGCTTATTGCCAGCCCGGTCAGTGCGGTCGTTACAGGGACAATTGCTGTCCTTGCTGGATTACATGTCTCTGCTTTAGATATCTTGTTAGTCACCGTTCCCGGAACGTTCCTTGGCTGCGTTGTCGGCTGCCTGTTCGTCTTTAAAAGAGGTCATGAGCTTAAAAATGATCCGGAATTCCAACGCAGGGTTGCTGAAGGTGAGTTTGAATCAGTAAAAGCTGAAGAGCGAACAGCCAATATAGTGACAAAAGAGGCGAAGAGAGGATTGCTGATTTTCCTTACCGGTATCATTCTGGTCGTACTTATGGGTTCAATTCCTGAATTACGTCCTGAGTGGAATAACGGTACCGGAATGGAGCGTATGAGTATCCCTACCACGTTGCAAATAGTTATGCTGACAACAGCATGTATTATTATGATGGTATGTCGAATTTCTCCGTCAAAACTCGATTCAGGTTCTGTCTTTAAAGCAGGTCTTGTGGGTGTTGTCGCCATATTTGGTCTGTCATGGATGATGAACTCCTTTTTTGAGGCATGGCACGAATTATTTAACACGGCTTTCCACGGTTTCCAGAATCCAGTCTTGTTCGGCATTATTGTTTTTGGTCTTTCAGCCGTAATTTATAGCCCCGCAGCGACAGCTGTAGCGCTACTCCCCGCTGGCGTGTTAATGGGATATCCGGCAGAAACCCTGGTCGCCCTGCTCCCGCTGACTTGTGGATCATTCATTATTCCAGGGGGGGCACAGATTGGCTGTGTGGCGTTTGATCGTACCGGGACAACTCGAATTGGCAAGTATGTGGTTAATCACAGCTACATGCTACCTGGTCTTGTCACCGTTGTAGCATCAACCCTTTTTTGCTTCCTTTTTTCCAAAATGCTGATGTAGTGAGAGAGCAATTTAATTGTGGTAAACCTTTTCTTCATGGCATCCCCCCTGAATGAATTCAGAGAGGATGCCTGTTACTCACTTCTGAATAGCGCCACTGCAATTTTCCATAGAATGTACTTTACAGAACAACCTGAGCAATGAGATAAGCAAAAATTACCTGAGAGATAACCATCACAAAGCCCGGACGAATATAGCTATGGTTGACAACAAAGCGTCCAATCTTTGTGGTACCTGTTCGATCAAATGCAACACAGCCGATTTGATTTGCTCCAGGTATAATAAAGTCACCACAGGTACAAGCAAAAATAGCGATAAGAAACGGGGCTGGAATACCTAAGGTAACACCGAGTGGCATGATGGCAGCTACCGTCGCCGCCGGGCTCATAATGACCAGCGAGAACAAGAATACAACCACACCAAATAGCATTGGTGCATCATTGACAATGCCACCAAAAACCTTAATCAGTTCTGGCTGATAGGCATCAAAAAACGTCGCCGTCATCCATGAAACACCGAGTATTGCTACCACTCCCATCAAACCTGCACGGAAGACTGAGCCGCTATTCAAGGTACTACTTGGTACTTTACTGACAATCATAATAAACAAAGCGGCTGTCAACATGACCATCTGAATAACCATTGGGGTTGACAGTCTTTTTCCATCCCAGGAAGGGAGTAACTCAGTAAAAGAACCTAAAATAAGTACCAGTACCACACCAATCGCAAAGATAACTACACCTTTTTTAGCGCCAGCTGAAGCAACAAATTCTTTTTTCTGCTCAGTATGCATGAACTCATATTCGCCAGCAGCAACTCTCCTCTGGAATTCCGGATCATCCTCCAGCTCTTTTCCGCGTTTATAAACTGAAAAGCTGGTAACAATAGCTGCCATAAAGAATGATGGGAGAGCAATCGTCAGTATTTGCCCAAGGCTAATCCCGGCATATTCATGCAGAATAGCCAGCATCCCCGCGGTTGCCGCACTCATCGGACTGGCAGCAACCGCGACACTGGCCGCAATAACCGTTGCGGACAACGCTCGCTCCGGACGGACCTTTGCTTCAGCAGCAACTTCAGCGACAACCGGATACAAAGAGAAAGCAACGTAAGTAGTCCCACAGAATAGCGTAAATATGGAAGTTAATATGGGGGCAACAAAAGTAATTGCCTGTGGTTTTTTACGGAGTAATTTTTCAGCCACGCGCACAAGATAATCAAGCCCACCAGCTGCCTGTAATACGCTGACAGCACCAATCACACAAATAATAATTAGCATTGCAGTAATAGATGGTGCGGAGGGTTTAAGTCCAAAACCCAGAACTAATATTGCAACACCAAGTCCTCCACCAGCACCCAGCCCCATTCCGCCATAACGCCCGCCTATACCAATACAGGCGAGTACAATAAATAATTGTATAAAAAATAAAGCATCCATTTTTCACCTCAAAGCGTCTCCCGGATATTGCATCCGGGAGATATTAATTACTATGCTCGGGATTAGTTTAAATATGATTTAGCAATTTCGATCTGTTTTTTAACAGCATCAGTCCCTGTGCCACCATAAGACATTCTTGATTTAATACATGCTTCGAGAGATATACTCTCATAAATATCATTTTCGATTTTATCATCAAATGTGTGGAATTCATCCAGAGTAAGCTCTTCCAACATTTTTCTATGTTTTATACAGTAATTAACAGCACTGCCAACAATATGGTGAGCTTCTCTAAAAGGAATGCCTTTACGAACCAGGTAGTCAGCCATATCGGTTGCGTTTGAAAATCCTCTTGCCGCTGCGCTACGAGTATTATCTGAAAGAATAACCATTTTTTCGAGCATCGGCGCCATAATTTTCAGACTGGTCTGTAAGGTATCCATAGAGTCATAGACCTGCTCTTTATCCTCACTCATATCAGTATTATAGGCCAGAGGGATACCTTTCATAATGGTCAACATCGCCATTAGATTTCCGTACATACGCCCCCCTTTACCGCGCATTTTTTCAGCCACGTCGGGGTTTTTCTTCTGTGGCATGATGCTGGAACCGGTACAGAAATCATCTGAAAGCTCAATAAATTTAAAATCCTGACTTGAGAATAAAACCAGTTCTTCTGACAAACGGGTAAGATGCATAAAGCACATAGCAGCGGCGGCAGTGAATTCAATCATATGGTCACGATCGCTGACAGAATCAATACTGTTTTCAGTCGGCTTGTCAAAGCCAAGCTCTTTAGCCGTGAAATCACGATCAATGGGGAAAGTAGTACCGGCAAGGGCTGCTGAACCTAAAGGGCATTCCCCCATGCGTTGATAAAGGTCTGCAAAACGAGTCCAGTCACGGCGTAACATCCAATAATATGCCATTATCCAGTGCGACAGAAGTATAGGCTGACCGGTCTGTAAATGAGTATAGCCAGGCATGATCGCATTAATGTTATTTTCAGCTTTACTGATAATAACTTTTTGTAGATGAACGATATCCTGCTGAATTTCACGAATAGTCGATCTCATGTGCATTTTCGAATCGACAGTCGTCTGGTCATTACGACTGCGGCCGGTATGTAGCTTCCCGCCTACAGGACCAATTATTTCTGTCATACGTCTTTCTATCGCCATATGAATATCTTCATCAACGGTATCAAAAACGAATTGCCCTTCCTCAATCTCTTTATTAACCTGCCTTAACCCGCCAATAATCGCATTCGCTTCATCCTGCGTGATAATCCCCTGACGGCCCAGCATAGTGGCGTGAGCAATACTCCCCTGAATATCAAAAGGGCAGAGACGTTGTTCCAGCATAATTGTCGCATTATAAGATTCGACCAGTTTATTTGTAGGCATATCAAAACGCCCACCCCATAATTTTGTAGACATAAAACCTCCAATGACCCTTTGTTGCAAAATGGTTAAATATAAATTCCGTTATTTTTCGGTCATTTTCAGATTACAAGACAGCCATTTTAATTGTCAACAAATGAAGGCATTAAATCAATTTATAGCAAAATTAATTACACTTATTATTTGTTTTGTTTTCATAAATTACATTAAAAAACCTGATCTTCATCACATTTAAATTATGATTTAATTCAAATATATTCAGAATTTTTAAAGTAATAAATTGGTATTAATAGTTTATTAATTCTAAATAATTCCATTTAATACCGTTGTCATAACCGAGAAACTGGCAGATAAATAATAATGAACGTGGGAGGTGATTTTTCAGGGTGAGCGTCAACGCGAGTGCATCATCAGCATGGCGGACGTTGGGTGATTCGGGGGAGAGCTATATTGTGCCAGATGGCGGCATCAGCGCCATCTGGCATCAAAAAATTACAGGGCCAGCAAACGATCCAGCGATGGCGCGAAATAATAGCCGCCGGTCACCGGTTTAGTGAAACGCAGCATCGCATCGCGCTTGCCGTCAGTGTCGCCAAACATGCTCAGCAGTTGCTGCTCGATGTTGTGCAAACGGGCGCAATAGGCACAGAAATAGAGGCCGTGCGTACCGCTGGCGGTACCGTATGGCAGGCTTTGGCGCACAATTTTCAGTCCTTTACCATCTTCTTTGAGATCGACGCGGCTCAGGTGAGAAGTAACCGGACGGTCATCACCGTCGATCTCTTCGTTGGCTTCCTTGGTACGCCCAATCATCATTTCCTGGTCATGAATGCTCATGCGGTTAAGCTGCTTCAGGTTATGTTCCCAACGCTGCACAAACACATAGCTGCCACCAGCATCCACGCCATCTTTAATAACCGCGACTTCACGGCGCGTTTCAACGCCTGCCGGGTTTTCCGTTCCGTCAACAAAGCCGCTGAGATCGCGCTCTTCAACCCAACGGAAACCGTGGATCTCTTCTTTGACTTCAATACAGTCGCCAAAGGCTTCCATTGCCGCCTGTGCAACGGAGAAATTCACGTCATGACGCAAAGAGAGAATATGAATCAGCACATCATACTGGGTAGCTGGCGCAAGACCTTTACCGTAAGGGATAAAGTCTTTTAACTCTTCTGCGCCAACGCCGCCGCTCAGTGTACGCCAGGTGTTGTTGCCAAAAGCAACAACCGCGCCCAGATGCGCATCCGGGAACTTCGCTTCAAAGGTCGCCAGCTTATCGGCGAAGGTTTTGCTGGCCCCACGCAGGGCCTCAACGTCGCCTTTAACATTGGCTTCAATCCAAATCGCCGCACGGCAATGTTCTGGCAAAATGCCACTCTGAACCTGAGACATTGTTCCTCCTGAAAAAAAAGATGCCACGACATCGTGGCATTGATGGGCGCTATTCTACCTGTTTTTTTAACAAGCCGATTTGTTCAGACGCAAATTAACGCCGCCAGATAATTTTGCTTACTTTCCATGCTTTCAACGTATCGTCAGACGGCATTAAGCCCTCAGGCCCGCTCCACTCACCGGAAAAGACGTAGCTAATATGTTGACTTCCTTCTGCTTTACATTCAACACCCGCGCTGTCATCGCCAGTCGCCTTCTGACAATTACCAAAGGCTTTAGTGTAAAGGTCGCTAAACGGTGTACCGATTTCGACACCCGCAGAAGAGGGAATATCGCTGTCGACTACATCAATACGGCTAATCGTTCCCTGATTGCCATTGATAACCATCGCCAGCTTGTCATCTTTCATCGCTTCATAAAAGCGCACCACATTACCGTTATCGGTCTTCATCCCGCTACGCAGGCGGTAATCACCGTCCAGCGCATCAGCAATGGTTTTTTCATCCAGCGGGGTTGCGCCAGTCAACGCTCCGACGCCCTGCTCAGTGACCTGCGTTGAAGAACCAAACCAGTTCCACGGATTGGCGGCAGACCAGTTCACCGATGACAACGTTGAACACCCGGTCAATAGCAGCGGCATCGCGCATAAAGTCAAACGCAGTGATTTCATTTCACTTCCTTCCTTATTTATCAACGTTGCTTGGAGTCCGGTTTCGCCAAAAAGTGCCGTTATTCTTTCTCGAGGGAAAAACAGGCGCGCAGACGTTGATTAGTTAACAGCCAGATCAGCGCAACGACATCCGCCACCAGCAGCGCCAGCCCGACGCCGTTGACCGGATCGCCTGCCAGCCACATCACCGGCTGCCAGCACAGCAGCACCAGTTGAGCGAGGATCAGTAACTCGCGCAGCCAGCGCCATAACACAGGAAACGCAAAGCGTCGCCCGCTGAGTAAAAATGCCAATACCGCAGGAACGCCGGGAAGCAAACCCAGCCAGAAAGCGTCGTGATCGGGATAAAACAGATTCAGCAGCGTGTTGCCCTGCTCGCGGGAAGAACCGGCAATCACAAACAGAACCCAGGTGCGCGCCTGCAGCAGCAGCACGCACCAGAAGAGAAAAGGCAGGCGCAGACGCCCATGAGCGTCATAGTCGGCCGGATGAAACTCAGTACTCTTCATCTTCGATCAAACGCTTGCCCAGATTGAGTACATCCGCATGTTCATAGCCCAGACGTTCATACATACCCTGTACGACGTCATTATCGTCACGCACCATGATTTGAATCTTCGGACAACCGCGGGCAATGAGCTTTTTCTCCAGCCGGTTCAGCAGCGCATTGGCAATGCCGCGACCGCGAAACTCAGGATGCACGCCCAGGTAATAGGCCGAGCCGCGATGCCCGTCATATCCGCCCATCACAGTACCGACCACCTCGCCATTCACTTCAGCGACCAAGAACAAACTGACGTCATGATTGACTTTACGCTCAATGTCCATTTCAGGGTCGTTCCATGGACGCAGCAAATCACAGCGCTCCCAGAGGGTGATCACCTCTTCGAAATCTTCCTGGCGAAAAACGCGTATTTCCATGGTATTGGTTACCTTTTCAGGACGTTAAAAAGCGATTATGGCGCGAACGGCTGATTTAGCCAATATCTGACGCGAAGCGGCGGAAAAAATGGCATAATACGGAATTGTCACGTATTGAAATGAAAAGTAAAACAATTCTTATCCCGATCCGTCGCAACGGACAACGCGATACGATATAACGTTTAGAACCTTTTTTTACAACTCAGGCCGTATGAGCACTTTTAAACCACTAAAAACACTCACATCGCGCCGCCAGGTGTTGAAAGCCGGGCTGGCCGCCCTAACGCTGTCAGGCATGTCGCAAGCCATCGCTAAAGAAGAAGCGCTTAAGACCAGCAATGGACACAGCAAACCGAAAGCGAAAAAAGCCGGCGCTAAGCGCGTTGTTGTCCTTGATCCGGGTCACGGAGGGATTGATACAGGCGCAATTGGTCGCAATGGGTCGAAGGAAAAGCACGTGGTACTGGCGATTGCCAAAAACGTGCGCTCGATTCTACGCAACCAGGGGATTGATGCGCGCCTGACGCGCTCCGGCGATACATTTATTCCGCTTTACGATCGCGTCGAGATCGCTCATAAGCATGGCGCTGACCTGTTCATGTCGATCCACGCCGACGGTTTTACCAATCCGAGCGCTGCAGGTGCGTCGGTCTTTGCGTTGTCCAATCGCGGTGCCAGTAGCGCCATGGCGAAGTATCTGTCCGATCGTGAAAACCGGGCCGATGAAGTGGCCGGGAAGAAGACCACCGATAAAGACCATTTGCTGCAGCAGGTGCTGTTCGATCTGGTGCAAACGGATACCATTAAAAACAGCCTGACGTTAGGCTCGCATATTCTCAAGAAGATCAAGCCGGTACATCGTCTTCACAGCCGCAGCACGGAACAAGCCGCCTTCGTGGTGCTAAAATCACCATCAATTCCGTCGGTACTGGTCGAAACCTCGTTCATAACCAACCCGGAAGAAGAACGTCTGCTGGGTACGGCGGCATTTCGCCAGAAAATCGCCACCGCTATCGCCAATGGCATCATCAGCTATTTCCACTGGTTTGATAACCAGAAAGCACACTCGAAGAAACGTTAACCATGAAGCCCGATGCACAGCGCGTAAAACAGTTCCTGCTCAGCCTGCAAGATGATATTTGCCAGCAGTTATCCGCCGTAGACGGCACCGAGTTTGTTGAGGATAACTGGCAACGTGAAGCAGGCGGCGGCGGGCGCAGCAGGGTGCTGCGTAACGGCGGTATTTTCGAGCAAGCGGGCGTCAACTTCTCCCACGTTCACGGCGAGGCAATGCCGGCCTCGGCAACCGCCCATCGCCCGGAGCTTGCGGGACGCAGCTTTGAGGCCATGGGCGTCTCGCTGGTGGTACATCCGCAGAATCCCTACATTCCGACCAGTCACGCCAACGTGCGATTTTTTATCGCGGAAAAACCGGGCACTGACCCGGTCTGGTGGTTTGGCGGCGGCTTTGACTTAACGCCCTACTACGGCTTTGATGAGGATGCGGCTCACTGGCACCGCACGGCGCGAGATCTGTGCCAGCCGTTCGGCGAAGACGTTTATCCCCGTTACAAGAAGTGGTGCGATGACTACTTCTTCCTCAAGCATCGCAACGAACAGCGCGGCATTGGCGGGCTGTTTTTCGATGATTTGAATACGCCGGATTTCGACCACAGCTTCGCCTTTATGCAGGCGGTAGGTCAAGGCTATACCGAAGCGTATCTGCCCATCGTTGAGCGCCGCAAAGCAATGAGCTGGGGCGAACGTGAACGCAATTTTCAGCTTTACCGTCGCGGACGCTATGTGGAATTTAACCTGGTGTGGGATCGCGGCACGTTATTCGGTCTGCAGACCGGCGGCCGTACGGAATCGATTCTGATGTCGATGCCGCCGCTGGTGCGCTGGGAGTATGACTGGCAGCCGGAAGCGAACAGCCCGGAAGCCGCCCTTAGCGAGTTTATTCAGGTTCGCGACTGGGTGTAACCCCAGACAATACCAGCCCCCAGGCCGGATAAAACGCATTTGCGTCGCATCCGGCACATTCATCGCATCATGCCCACTGGCGCATGCGCTGATGCAGCGTCAATGAAGGTTTTTCCGCAAACAGCTGCTGGTAGTCGGTGGCAAATTGCCCTAAATGCCAGAATCCCCACTGCATCGCGGCGTCTTTCACCGTCGTACTCTGCGACCACGGGCTTATCAGCTCGCGACGTACGGCGTTCAGGCGAATGCGTTTTAACCAGGCATTCGGACCGATACCAAGGATCGCGTGAAAGGCGTTTTGCAACGTCCGACGGCTGACGTGCAGTTGATTACACAGATCGAGCACGGTCAGCGGTTCTGACATATTTTCCAGCACATATTCCCGCGCACGCGACAGCAGGCGACGATAGCTCTGATGGCTGATGCTCTCAGCCGTGATAATCGGCTGCGCTTCTTCCAGCATAGTGCCCATTGCCAGCAGCAGGTTATCGCCCAGCACTTTGCGTACCGCAGGTTGATGGAGGTTTTCCGGATTTTCGCTAAACGTCGCCAGCGCCTGCTGCACAAAGCCCCATAACGCGGCTTTGTGTTGTTCTTTAACTTCCAGCGCCGACTGGTTGCGCAGCATATGCAGCACTCTTTCCGGGTTATGCAGGAAGTTGGCCTGACGGGCAATCGCCTCTTCCGAAATGACGACGCCCAGAATGGTGTAATCATCCGGCGTACTCAGTTCAAACTCTGTCCCGCCAGGGCGGGTGGCAATTTCAGCGCTCCCCAGACACTGGGTGCCAATAAATCCCTGTTCGCCGCGCGTGGCCGGAATACCAAACCAGAAAGAGTTCGGCCAGACAAGACACGACTGACGCAACGCCAGTCCGGTGTATTCACGGAACACCTGAATATCATCGAGCAGGATTTCCGTGAACTCGCCATGAAATTTTCCCGGATGCAACTGGTCGTAGATCTGCTGCCATGCGGTAATCGTCAGCGCATGCTCATACACATCCGTTGTTCGCCGCTGGTGAACGTTGTCCACCTCCACTTTCGGCGTAAGTTTAACGTCTTCGGGTAATGCTTCATGATAAAGATGGTGCAGGTTTGCAGTACGGTTCTTTTTCATGATCTTTTAAGCCGGAAGCTTCAACGAAGCCCCCGGCCCTCCGACAGGTTAATTTTTTAAGCGATAGCGACTACTGCGTTTACGCAACGCTCCGTCAGAAAAGAGCTGTTCCAGCGCCTTTCTGGCTTCATCAAGTGACCAGCCAAAGTGGGCAGCCACTTCCCCTGCCGTCATTCCTTGACGGACCGATGCCAACAGCGTCAGAAGTTGATCAGAGGATTCAGGCGTCAACGGGGCGTCCTGCATCCTCTGCGTTTTTACATCTGTTTTCACTTCTGGCTTCTGTTCTGGTTTCTTCGGCTGGCGCTTAAAACCGCCGATCAGCCACTGGGTATCATCGTCCGGTCGGCCGATTTCCTTACGGCTGATAACACGGCCTGTACGCGCAGCAGCGGCGCTACCGGCATCCAGCGCTGCGCGGCACGCCGCCAGATCGCCTTCCACCACCAGCGTCAACCGGCCAGGATCGAGCACTTCGTGGCTAAGCAGGCGCACGTTCGCGGCTTTCAGCATGGCATCCGCCGCATCCACGGCAGCGACCATGCCATCCACTTCCAGTAATCCCAGTGCATTGATCATCACAACCTCTCTTACGCGCGCTGGATTGGGTTACGGGCAATATCCAGAACGGCATCGGCAAAGGCGTTACATGCAGCTTTACAAGCAGCCTGGCTACCGGTCATAAACGCAGCCGAATAGTTGGTTTCTGACGGCGGCGGAACGTAAGTCACCAGTTGTACATCAGCCGATTTCAGCGCAGCATCAATACCAAATGTCGCTTCCAGCGGCGGCGCCACCAGATACGCCATCGGATCGCCAAGCCGGCATCCTGCGGTCGCCGAGAGATACGAGCCGGTACGCGAAACCACATGCGCCAGGAAGGCGGTATCTTCTGCGTCATTCGCCCACTGAAACGCCGCGCCGCTTTCAATATTGGCTACCATCGCGTCCAGACCTGCACGAACTTCTGCCGGGTTGGGTCCACCGAGCATAATCAGCACTTCACCCGAAGTTGGAGAGGGACTGTGCGCCGCGCCGGCATACAGCGAGCGGCCATAAACCACTTCCACCATTGCCTGTTTTGTCGCTTCGTCTGCGGCAATATACGCCACGTCATCAGAATCTGCTGTGATGAGTCCGAGGCTACGTATATGTGGCGGTAATTTAAGTTCACGGGCAAAACCGTCATTTACCGAGGCAATCACGCGCATTGCGGTGACTGAAGGTCTAATCAAATCTAATGCTGGCATGATGCCTCCTTAACGGGTCATATTGATGCCGGATGCTTTTTGCTCCAGCATGCGCTTGGCCAAATCCACAATGACCGCCGCCGCTTCAACCGGTGGCGTACCGCCCTGGTGAATGTTCGAGATACAGGTACGGTCAGCTTCAACGGTCGTCGCCACACGCGGCGAATAGACGGCGTAGCAAGAAAGGCTTTCCGACTGGCCCAGGCCCGGACGTTCCCCAACCAGCAGAATCACCGCTTTCGCGCCCAGCAGTTCGCCGATCTGATCTTCGATTTTCACGCGACCATAGCGAACAAAGAACGGCGTCCCGACCTTCAATCCGGCCTGTTTTAAGCCAGACAACAGCGGCGGCAGGATCTCTTCGTAGTTAGCGGTGATAGCGTCCGTAGACAGGCCATCAGAGATAATCACCTGCACATCCGGGTTCATTACACACTGTGATTTCAGCGCTTCAATGGCTTCCGCACTCAGACGACGCCCCAGATCCGGACGCGTCAGATACAGGTTTTTGTCACTGATTTCCGAGCGCACTTCCAGCAGCCCCTGGGCTTTTACCCACTCTTCCGGCACTTCTTTCAATACCGTATCTTTCGAACGCGAGTGGTCGGCCAGGAAGCGCAGCAGCGCCTGGGTACGCGGACGTGGACCGGCTCGACCGGTACATACACGCGCCGCAGTGCTGCGACGCAGTTCAGTCAACACCTCTGCGCGGTGCGGATTCTCAACGCCAATCCACGCTTTAGCCTCGGCTGAGCCTAAATCCATCGCACAGCTTTCACCGGTCGGCGCGGCACACTGGGTGGTGCTGCATTGCGCTTGTACTGCCGGCGCTTGAGCCTGCGGCTGCGACTCACCCATTGACGCCATCACGCTGCGTACAATTTCTTCAATCTGTTTTTGATCCATCGTGTGTCATCCCCGCGTCATCAGAAGAACAGTGACGGATCGCCCGCCCGTTTGGTCAGGCGACCGTTTGCCATAATGCCCATGGTTTCCAGCCAGCGTTCAAACTCCGGCGACGGACGCAGGTTCAGCAACTGGCGCACGGTCGCGGTGTCGTGGAAGGCGGTGGTCTGATAGTTGAGCATGATGTCGTCACCGAGCGGCATGCCCATGATGTAGTTGCAGCCAGCGGTGGCGAGCAGAATCATCAGGTTTTCGTTGAGGTTCTGGTCAGCATCAGCATGGTTGGTATAGCAGCAGTCGCAGCCCATTGAGATGCCGCTCAGCTTGCCCATAAAGTGATCTTCCAGACCCGCGCGAATAATCTGACGGTCGTTGTAGAGATACTCCGGCCCGATAAAACCGACAACGGTGTTCACCAGGAACGGATCGTAGTGACGCGCCAGACCGTAGTTACGTGCTTCCATCGTCACCTGATCGGCGCCGAAGTTAGCGCCAGCAGAAAGCGCAGACCCTTGTCCGGTTTCGAAGTACAGGCAGTTTTCCCCGGCGATACGGTTAAACTCAGCGCCCACTGCACGCGCTTCATCCAGCATGGCCAGCTCAACGCCAAACTCTTTTAAGCCTTTCTCGCTGCCGCAGATACTCTGGAAAATCAGCCCGCCCGGCGCGCCGCGACGAATGGCTTCGATCTGGGTAGTAACGTGCGCCAGGACGCAGCCCTGGGTCGGGATATCGAATTTGTCGATGACGCCGTACACGGTATCAAGTACGCGGCTTAAGTTTTCCACGTCATCTGTTACCGGGTTAACGCCAATCACCGCATCGCCCGCCCCGAAGGACAGCCCTTCGTAGATTTGTGCCGCAATACTCTGCACGTCATCACGGGTGTCGTTCGGCTGTAAACGACAGCTGAAGGTGCCCGGCAGACCAATGGTGGTGTTGGCCTTTTTGATCACCGGCATTTTCTTACCGCCGTAGATCAGGTCCGCGTTAGAGCAGATTTTTGCAACCGCTGCGACCACTTCCGACGTTAATCCTTTGCGCGTAAACGCAATGTCATCAACGGAGGTTTCATCGCTCAGCACGTACTCGCGCAGCTCGCTGATACTCCAGTTTTTGATGCGGTTATAGGCCGTTTCGTTGACGTCGTCCTGAATCAGACGCGTCACGCAGTCCTCTTCATAGGAAATCACCGGGTTGTTGCGGATATCCGCTACCGTCATTTCCGACAGCACCTGTTTGGCCGCCACTCGCTCTTGCGAACTGGTTGCAGCTACCCCTGCCAGCACATCCCCCGAACGCAGTTCGTTGGCTTTTGCCAGCACCTCTTTAACATCCTTAAACTGATAAACATTGCCGAACAATGTGGTCTTTAGTTTCATAAGTCGTTCCCTCAGGAAGGAAATGCGAGTGATTTCACCGTCACCGGCACAACCGATCCGCCAAAAAGAGGCGTACCAATGTCGATATAGTCCCCCGCCCGGACAACCACCTCATCGATGACTGCCAGCGGGTGTTGCTGTAACTGTGGGCGTAACAGCATGCCCAGGGCTTTACCAAAATCCTGCTCGGCTACCACCAGCAGGGGATGCGGATTCGGATGGCGCGCGACAAAGGCCAGTAGCGCATCAATAACCGTTAACAGCGCGGCGTAGCGCACCGGCAGCGAACCGGGTAGCGCCAGCACGTAAGCGTCTGTTTGCGGGTCCAGATCGAGCTGCATCAGCGCTTGTTGCCAGGCGGCCACCAAATCAGCCTCATCAACCGGAATCGCCACCGGCAGATTGCGCAGCGGAAGCGCCACACCTTCCAGCCAGATGGTGCTGCCCGAAAGCGACAGCGTATGCGCACCGGCGCCAATCACCGTGGCGCGCACGGTTTGCGCCGGGAACTGCACGTTCATCTCACGCAGGCGCGGATGTTCATGCAGCGCCGTCGCTAACAGCGGCCCAATATCGGAAAAACAGAATGGATCGGCAGGCTGGTTGCGGTAGCACTCGCCCACCCCGCCGGACAACGTAATCACTTCCGGCTTCACACCCGTCGGCAACAGACCGGTTTGCATCAGCGCCTGCGCCAGCGGTGACAGCGTGCCGTCAATCACCTCAACGATCAGCGCCGCCATCCGTCGGGCCACCTGAACAAGCTGCGCCGCATTGAGGGTCCGGGCGTCGGTGCCTGGACCAAATACGTCATCAACAATCATCTGTCCTGGCTGATGCGCATGCACCACCCGCCCCTGACCGTCCGTTTCCAGCAGTCGTCCGCCGACGTTCAGGCAGGCCGAACCGCTGACTTTTCCGGCATCGAACAGGACGTAGTTCGACGTCCCGCCACCGATGTCGATATTCAGTACGCGGCACAACTTCTGCTCTGACAGGGTTTGAGCCCCTGCGCCGTGACCGGCAATCACTGATTCCAGATGCGGACCGGCGCTGGCTACCACGAAGTCCCCCAGCGATTGAGAGAGCGTCATCACCGCTGGTCGCGCGTTGCGGGTTTTGGCACTTTCTCCGGTAATGATGATCGCGCCGGAATCGACGGTCTCAGGCGCAATCCCCGCCGCCTGATACTGGGCGAGGATCAGCGCCTTAAGTTCGGCCTCTTTCAACCCGCCCTGCTTATCAACGGGGGTAAAGAACACCGGGCTTTGCCAGCTAATTTCGCGTTTGATGAATTCGTAACGCGGCACCTGCGACACTGCCGCACGGTTGACCAGCTCAAGGCGCGAGAAGATCACCTGAGTGGTGGTGGTGCCGATATCGATACCGACGCTGAGTAGCTGGCGAGTATTCACGATTGCGCCTCCGGGTTGGTTTCTGCTGGTGCCGGAACATCTTCGTCTTTCGGTACCAACAGCATAGCCACACCAATCGCCGTCACGCCGCCAATCAGCTTGCCGACAATCATTGGGAAGATCATCGCGTTCATGTTGGCCGCGGCGAAACCTAAGTGGTCACCCAGAGCGAAGGCTGCGGAGACCGCAAAGGCGCAGTTGATCACTTTGCCGCGGGTATCCATATTCTTCATCATGCCGAACATTGGGATGTTGTTCGCCAGCGTCGCCACCATGCCAGCAGCCGCGATATTATTGATTTTTAACAGGTTACCGACGCTCATCAGCGGCTTTTCAAACCAGCGGGTCAGCAGCAGTACCATTGGGTACGCACCCAGCAGCACGCAGGAGATAGAACCGATAACTTCGATGGCGCGCATCACTTCACCCGGCTTGTCACCCGGTGCCATGAAGATAGGATCAAGACCCGGAATCAGTTCCCAGCCGAGCAGGAATTTGATTACCGCTGCCGCCAGACCGATGGTGATCAGCGCCACCAGGAATTTCGCGAAAATCTGGAAGCCGTTGATCATTTTTTCCGGGATGAATTTCAGTCCCAGCGCCACCAGCACGGCAACGATCAGCACCGGGATCATGTTCATCAGGATCAGTGCGAAAGTGAACTCCACCGGCTGCCCGTTGATTTCGACACCGGAGTACATCGCGATCAAACCACCCGCAATACAGCCAATCGGAATGGTGACGATCCCAGCCAGCACGCCCAGCGCCAGATAACGACGGTCGGACGGTTCAATAATCCCCAGCGCAACCGGAATAGAGAAGACCAGCGTCGGCCCCATCATCGCCCCGAGGATCAGGCCAGAGTACAGCCACGCCGCAACGTCGCCGCCCGCCAGTTCTTTCGCCAGGAAGAAGCCGCCCATATCGCACGCCAGCAGCGTTCCGGCAAACATCGACGGGTTCGCGCCCAACATTTCGTACAGTGGAATAATCACCGGCCCGAGCACATGCGCCAGTACCGGTGCCAGCGCGGTCATACCGACCATCGCCAGCCCCAGCGCGCCCATCGCCATAAAACCTTCTTCAAACTGACCGCCCGATCCCTCGATACTCTTCCCGAATTTACCGAGGAAGCGTGCCGAACCGCCGAACTGCGACAGGATCCTGTCCACGGCGGCAATCAGCATAAAGAACATCATGATGTACATGATGATTTCGTTAATTCCCATAACCTTCACTCCCTGTCATATGTGTATTTATTGTGCCGCCGCATACAACGCGATAATGTCGGCCTGCGTGGCGGTGCGTGGGTTACTGCGAATACAAATATCCTCCAGCGCGGCGTGAGCCCATGCGCTGTAATGCTCGGGCTTTGCCCCAACGTCAGAGAGTCGTTTGGTCTGGCCCACTTCGCTAATCAGCTCGCTGACGGCGTTGATGGCATCGCGATCGTCCGACTTCTTGTTGGTTAACGCCCGTCCGATATGGCTGAAACGCTCACGACACACCATGCGGTTGAAACCCATTACAGTGGGCAGCAGCATGGCGTTAGCCTGTCCATGTGGAATGTGCAGCGTCGCACCCGGCTGGTGCGCCATCGCGTGACACAGGCCCAGCCCCGCGCTGGAAAACGCCATCCCGGCCATACAGGAAGCCAGTAGCATGCTTTCTCGCGCCGCCAGATCCTGACCATAGCCAACGGCCTTCGGCAGCGATTTACCTATCATCGCAATCGCGCCAATCGCCAGACTGTCGGTAAACGGCGTCGCGTTCAGAGCGCTATACGCTTCAACAGCGTGCGTCAGCGCATCGATCCCGGTCATCGCCGTTACGTGTGCGGGCACACCTTCCGTCAGCGCGGCGTCAAGAATCGCCACATCCGGCATCAGGGTTGCGTGGGCCAGCACTTTTTTAAGCCCGGTCGCGGCGTCGATAATCACCGTGACATTAGTGGTTTCTGAACCCGTTCCGGCGGTAGTCGGTACGGCAATCAGCGGCAGACGCGGGCGTAACGCGCTGCTCTCATCCATGTCTGCCAGCGTCTGGGTGGGATTGGTCACCAGCAACGCCACAGCCTTTGCGGCATCCAATACGGAACCACCACCAAAGGCCACTACGCCATCGCACTTCGATTCACGCAGTTGCGCGACCGCCGCACAGACGTCCGTAATGCACGGTTCGCCCACCGGACATGGCCACAGCGTCATCGCCACGCCTTTCATCGCCAGGCTGCGTTCCAGTGCGGCGGTCATCCCCGCCTGGTGCAGGAAACTGTCGACCATAACGAACATATGCGTCAGGCCGCGCGTTTGTGCTTCCTGTCCGCAGGTACTGAGCGCTCCCAGTCCACACAACGTAACCGGTGGAACGCTAAACGTTTTTACGCGTTGCAGATTCAGGGTATCGAATGCCTGAAAGAGCGCGGTCTGCAATTCAGCTTGCATAGATTCCTTCCGCTTTTTCTTTTCCGCTATTTGCAATCGCCAGCGGGGTCATAAACAGGCTGTGCTGGGGTAAATGCACCTGCAGTTCCGGGAAACGCTTACGAAACAGTTCATCAACGCCCGGCTGCATACAGGAACCACCGGCCAGCCATAAATCAGCCACGCCCTGTCCGGCAATATGGTGAGCCACAATTTCCGCCATTTTTTCGTAGACCGGCTTAACCACCGGCCAAATTTCTTTACCGTTGCTGCGTTTGTACTGCTCCGCCTCTTCCAACTGGATGCGACGGTTCCCGGCAAGCGTCAGAGAAATGTGGTGCCCGCCGGTCGCTTCATCGGCGGAGTAAGTCACCTTGCCTCGCTTCACAATCGCAATCCCGGTGGTACCGCCACCGATATCCACCACGCCAGCGTTATCAAGCTGCAACAGGTCTGCCACCGCGGTCGGTTCGTCGAGCACATGACTGACTTCAAGCCCGGCAGATTCCAGCACGTTGATCGAGATCCGTGGGTCAGTTCCCGGTGGAAACGAGGTTGCCGCGTGGGTAAAGCGGCAACCCAACTGTTGTTCGAGCGTATCGAGATGGCGACGAACGATAGTCACCGCACCGAAGAAATCCCAGACGATGCCATCGCGCACGACGTCGGCCCAGTCCAGGCAAACCGCAACCGGCTGTCCGTCACTGTCGACAACCATCGACACCACGTCACACGTACCCAAATCCACGCCCAGCCACAGCGGTGAATCGCTCTTTACGGGCGTCTGGTTACATAGCGTTGCCGCTTTTAGCAATCTGGGTGTCAGCCAACGTTGTTCGTCGTGCGCCATGTCGTTCACTCCTTATACAATTCTGAAGGCATCCACCAACACACAGCGACGCAGACGCACAAACGTGCGTGCGCTGGTCACCCCTTCCCCGGTTGGCGTGGTAATGGTCATCGTGGTCCAGCCTTCGCCGCCGAGTCCAAGACCGGCAATGCACGGTCCGTTCTTAACGAAAATGCTGGTATCAATGGCGTTTGCCATGCGGTTCATGTTGTCGATATTGCGCGAGTGCATCGCCGCCGTATGGTGACAGCCGCCTTCAAGCTTGACCGCCAGTTCAATGGCCTCATCGACGTTGGCGACCCGCACGACCGGCAGAACCGGCATCATCAGTTCGGTTACGGCAAACGGGTGAGTCGCAGAGGTTTCGACGAACAACAGCCGGGTTTGCTCCGGTACGTTCAGACCAATCGCCGCAGCGATTTTTCCTGCGTCGCGACCTACCCAGTCACGACTGACCGTGCCTTTACCGCGTTCATCGACATTTTTCAGCAGCACCGGTTGCAGCTGTTCGGCCTGAGCCGTGGTCAGCTTGACTGCATGCTGGCTTTCCATCAGACGCATCAGCTCATCAGCGACGCTATCGACCACGATCAGCACTTTTTCGTCGGCGCAGATAATGTTGTTGTCAAACGAAGCGCCTTTGACGATCGACTGGGCTGCGCGTGCCAGATCAGCCGTTTCATCAACCACCACCGGCGGATTTCCCGCACCGGCGGCAATCAGACGTTTGTTGGTGTGCTTACGCGCGGCATCCACTACGGCTTCACCGCCGGTCACCACCAGCAGGCCGATGCCTGGGTACTTAAACAGACGCTGGGCGGTTTCGATATCCGGATTGGCCACGGTAACCAGCAGGTTTGCCGGTCCGCCTGCAGCAACTACCGCCTGGTTAAGCAGAGTGATAGCGCGCTGAGACACGCCCTTGGCAGCCGGATGCGGTGCGAAGACCACGCTGTTGCCAGCCGCAATCAGGCTGATGGCGTTGTTAATAACGGTCGCAGCCGGGTTGGTGGACGGTGTCACCGAGGCCACCACGCCCCACGGCGCGTTTTCAATCAGCGTCAGGCCGTTATCACCGGTCAGAACCTGTGGAGACAGGCATTCCACGCCCGGCGTGGCGCGTGCCTGCGCCACATTTTTGGCAAATTTATCTTCAACGCGTCCCATGCCGGTTTCTGTGACGGCAAGTTCCGCTAATTCTCGGGCATGTTTTTCGCCCGCCTCACGTAGAGCCGTGATAGCCAGTTGGCGCATGGCAACGCTTTTCAGCCCTTGCTGGGCCAGTTTTGCTGCCGCCACTGCGTCATCCAGGGAGGCAAAAACGCCCATTTCTTGAACGGCACTGACGGGTTGGCTGCTGTCTTTCATTTTCAGCAGTACCGCTTTCACGACCTGTTCAATATCCTGTTGATTCATGATTTTCTGCCTTATTTATGGAAGATCACCTGACCACCTGCCACCACTTCATCAACAATGCCAATCACGCACAGATCGACAGGTGATGATTCGTTACGGTGCGCCTGACGGGCTGAGCTTCCGCTGACCAGCAGCACCCACTCTCCGGTTCCCGCCCCAATGCTGTCGATAGCAACAGCACATTGCCCGTCGGGATTTCCGCAGGCATCAATCATTTCCACCATCAGCAACTTGTCGTGCGCGAGCCCCTGATGGCGTACGGTACAAACAATTTGTCCTGTGACGATTGCCAGTTTCATACGCGCCTCCGTGGCATATTTCAGGTAAAACCTCCCCCTACCCTCCGCAGAAGGTAATGTGAAAAGGAGAGAGGGTGACGCCAGCAATGAAGTCTGTGGCGTCACATGGACGACTTACATGTCGTTGCTGTCGCCTTTAAAGCTGATCGGGAACACTTCTTCCAGATCGCCATGCGGACGCGGGATCACGTGTACGGAAACCAGCTCACCAATACGCTGTGCAGCAGCAGCACCAGCATCCGTTGCGGCTTTACATGCCGCTACGTCGCCACGAACCATTGCAGTAACCAGACCGCCGCCGATCTGCTTCACGCCGACCAGTTTCACGCGTGCCGCTTTAACCATTGCGTCAGAAGCCTCAATCAGTGCAACCAGGCCCCGGGTTTCAATCATTCCTAATGCTTCCATTGTGTTTTCCTCTCATTAAGGGGTCCAGAACGGGACCTAAACAACCAGTGTGTGTGAGGCGTTTTCACGACTCATGTCAGTCTGACGCGGCACTGCTGCCACCAACGCCAGTTCGATAATTTCCTGTACGCTACAGCCGCGAGAGAGGTCATGAAGCGGTGCGGCAAGCCCTTGGATCAACGGACCTACGGCACGATACCCTCCCAGACGCTGGGCGATTTTGTAGCCAATATTGCCTGCCTCCAGCGATGGGAAGACCATCACATTGGCATTGCCCTTTAACGGACTGGCGGGCGCTTTTTGCGCGGCGACATCCGGAACAAAGGCGGCATCAAATTGCAGTTCTCCATCCACGGTAAGCTGCGGGGCACGCTCACGAACGATCTCCGTAGCCTGCTGCACGTTAGCGACGTTGGGATGACGAGCGCTGCCTTGACTTGAAAACGACAGCATGGCCACGCGCGGTTCTTCACCGGTGATCGCCTGCCATGTCTGCGCGCTGGCAATCGCAATATCCGCCAGCTGCGCGGCTGTGGGCTGCGGCACGACGCTACAATCGGCAAACCCTAATGCCGGCCCGAGGTACTGCGGCAGCATCAGGAAAATTGACGACAGCGTTTTACAGCCTGGCTGTAACCCAATAATGCGTAACCCAGCGCGCAGCACGTTTGCTGTCGACGACAAATTGCCCGCAATACAGACGTCAGCTTTACCCGCGCTAACCATGGCGGCGGCGAACATCAGCGGATCGTTGAGTTTTTCCAGCGCATCTGCAGGCGTTTTATCTCCCGCGCGGGCCAGCCAGCGCAGCGCAAACTCTTCACGCATGGACTGGTTGCTTTGCGGGTCGATAACCTGAATGCCATCCATCGCCACCCGATGGCTGAGGGCAAACTGGCGCAGCGCAAACGGACTGGCGACGAGAACAGGATGTGCCAGACCGTGCTGATGCAGGTAATTTGCCGCTTTCAACACCCGAACATCCAGCGCATCCGGGAACACCACCCGTGCAGGTGAGCGCTGGGCGAGTTGACGAGCACGTTCAATGATCATTGCTTCTCCCCCAGTCGCTGTTGAATTTGGCTAACCGTCAGTGGATGCTTCGCTACGCTCATTATCATCATCACGTAGACCGTACTGGAAAGGCGATTGAGCGCCTGCATGATGTCCGGTCGCATCACGTCAAAACTACGGGTGATGAATACCTGGGCCGCCACCGTCTCCGTTTCACGGACTTTGGTACGCAGCAGATTAAGCAACGCGCAATCACGGCCATGACTGGCTTCAGGCACCAGATGGTCGTGGTCCAGATAGCGCAGCGGCTGATGCGAAAGCCGGTGTAAATCTTCGTCGCTTAAACCGACGATAGCTTGTGCTGCCAGCGGCTCGTCGATAGCGTCGGCGCGCATAATGTTGCCCAGACGCGAACGGATATCCGCCAACCACGGCTGCCACGGTTCCGCCAGCTCTATCTGCAACCACACGGCCAGGGCGATGGTGCTGTCCAGCGCGGCGCGAAATCCCAGGCGCGGATCACTTTTAGCGACCATCTTGTCCGCTGTCAGATGCGTCAGCGTGTCTGCTTTCTTCACCACCGGTTGATGACACAGTTCGCAACTGGCCTGTGGATGCGTATCGCTGCTGGTTAAACCATGCACCGGCTGCGGCTGCTGTGCTTCGTCATCAATAAACAGGCTGCCCTGCTCGTCGATATACTTAATGCGCAGATGTCGGCTTTCCAGTAATTCCCGGGCAGATGGCGTCAGGCGAGCATCAGCGGGGAGATGAATTTCAGCCCCTTCGCTGAGCGTATGATTCGCTCTGAGCCATGCTTCGGTAATGAAATCCTTCATACATCCGCCTTAGCAGGACTGCCAGTTCGCAGGCCAGGCCACATACAGAAATTTCACCGTCGATGGCGTACCAAATTCGATGCTGGAGCCTTTCGGAATAAACATCACGTCCCCGGCTTTAGCAATCATGGTTTCGCCTTCGTGGCGAACGTGCAGCTCGCCTTCCAGAATCATGTCGATTTCGTCGTAGTTCAGCGTCCATGGGAAAAAAGCGTTATCCCACTGCATGAACCCGGCGGCCATGCTGCTACCGTCCTGGTCGGTCACCAGATCGGTTAAACCCACGCAGTGCGGCTGTGCGCCGTCAAAACGACCAAACTTCACGCTGCTGCCGTCGATGACTTTGACGCCGCCTTTGCCGGTCACCGAGTTAAAGCTCGGCTGCATTCCGCCCTGCTCCAGCGACTGTTTCTCCTTCATGACTTTGTCCATCAGTTGGGCGACCAGGCTTTCGGTAAACTGCCCTTCCGGTAACTGCGCAATGATGGTTTCGCGAATGCGCTGGCTTTCCGTTTTGCCATCATCCACCGCAACCGGTGCGGCAGCAGCAGCGGTTGGCGCGGATTCATCGCATTCACTGATGGTGACGCCCAGCAGCTCCGCAACTTCGCGCGCCTCCGGGGTGATGATGCTGGCGCGCAGAACAACCGACACTTCCTGTTCGCCGCGTGCGTGGGCCGCACGAATATCGTTAGCTGTGATGAGTTTTTTCACCTGCCCTTTCCTCCTTTTGGCTGAGCTCAGTCAGATAATCCACCAGGTGCTGCACGCTGCGCGGGTCATGGCTGTTGAGTTCGAAAATCGGCTCCTGGAACCCTATCCCGCGAAGTAGTTGTCGCGTTGCGGCGACGTCGGCATCCGGCATGTCCGTTTTGCTGATAACGGCGATTTGTCGTTTACTGGCGCCGATATCCAACAGCCCGGCAGGTAAGCGACTTTCTTTATCATTTGCCGCGTGTATATAAATCAACGTATCAACATCCTGCAGCGTAGTAATTAAGGCGTGATACCAGCGCGGATGGCTAAAATATTCTCCTGGCGTGTCGATATCGCCATTTTCATTAAACTCCACGGCCTGTGTTTTTCTGGCGAGGGAATAATTTCCCTGTAGCGCATTAAAGAGCGTTGTTTTCCCCGCCCCCACCGTACCGACAAACGCAATACGTTTCATCGCCGCCTCTGATTAACTTTTTGTCAGGTTGCACAAAGTGAAATTTAATAACCGACCCAGACCGCTTACCGTCTGTAATAACGCTTCTTCTACCGCGCCTACCGAGCCGTAGATGACCAGCGCACCGCTGAATCGATCGAGAAAGCCGATATGTACATCTGCCGCCTTCATAGCTAAGTCACCGGCAATCATCGCGGTTTCGCCTGGCGTCAGCGTCATGATGCCGATAGCGCCCGCTTCGGGAACGCCGATCTTTTTCGCCAGTTCCTCACCAGGGTGCGCAATGAGATGCGCCAGCGTAACCTGTTTCCCCGGCACAAATTCCTGAATAATGCGTTCTTTTTCCATTGCTCACCGCCTCCGCTAAAACTGCCCTCATCGTGGCAATTTTTTGTCAGAGTAAATAACAAAATTCGGCAACCATGTTTAAAAGGTGAAGTGGATCACTAAGAAAGGGGAAATAAAAAGGCGCGGGAGAAACCCGCGCCGGAAATAAATTAAAGTGAAATTACAGCGGCTGAGTTTGGGCTTCTACGACCGCCAGCGCCACCATATTAACGATACGACGAACAGATGCGATCGGCGTTAATACGTGAACCGGTTTCGCAACCCCCATCAGCACCGGGCCGACCGTTACGCCTTCAGAGCTGGAAACGCGTAGTAAGTTGTAACTAATACGGGCAGCTTCCATATTCGGCATCACCAGAATATTCGCTGAGCCTTTCAGCGGACTGTCCGGCATGCGGTCATGACGGATGCTTTCCACCAGCGCGGCATCGCCGTGCATTTCGCCATCAATCATCAACTCTGGCGCACGCGCCTTAATCAGCTCCAGCGCTTCGCGCATTTTGCTGGCCGACGGACAGTTAGATGAGCCAAAGTTGGAGTGCGACAGCAGCGCTACCTTCGGTTCGATACCAAAGCGACGCACGGTTTCTGCCGCCATCACGGCGATTTCCGCCAGTTGCTCCGGCGTAGGATCGTCGTTAACGTAGGTATCGGCGATAAAGGTGTTACCGCTTGGCAGCAGCAAGGCGTTCATCGCCCCGGCAGTATGCACGCCATCGCGGTGACCAAACACCTCTTTCACCACGCTGAAGTGCTCATGGTAGTCGCCTATCGTACCGCAGATCATTGCATCCGCTTCGCCGCGCTGCACCATGATCGCGCCGATCACCGTGGTGTTGGCAATTACCGCACGCTGCGCCTGCTCCTGGGTAATACCACGACGTTTCATAATCTGGTAGTACTCGCTCCAGTACTCTTTAAAGCGCGGATCGGATTCATTGTTGACGATCTCAAAATCGACGCCCGCTTTGATCTGCAGACCCAGTTTCTGGATACGCATTTCGATAACGCTCGGACGACCGATCAGGATCGGTTTCGCCAGACCTAAAGTGATCAGCTCCTGCGTGGCATGCAGTACACGCGCCTCTTCCCCTTCAGTCAGCACCACGCGCTTCGGCGCTTTGCGTGCCAGGGAGAAAATCGGCTTCATGAACAGGTTGGTTTTGTAGACGAATTCGGTCAGCTTATCGATGTAAGCGTCAAAGTCGGCAATCGGACGCGTTGCCACACCGGAATCCATCGCCGCCTTCGCCACCGCAGGGGCGATTTTGACGATCAGACGCGGGTCGAACGGTTTCGGAATGATGTATTCCGGCCCGAAGCTCAGGTCCTGGTCACCATAGGCGGAGGCCACCACTTCGCTCTGCTCGGCGTGCGCCAGCTCAGCAATGGCGTGTACCGCGGCCAGTTTCATCTCTTCGTTGATGGCAGTAGCGCCGACGTCCAGCGCGCCGCGGAAGATGAACGGGAAGCACAGGACGTTGTTAACCTGGTTCGGGTAGTCGGAACGGCCGGTGCAAATGATGGCGTCGGAACGCACCTCTTTCGCCAGCGGCGGCAGGATTTCCGGTTCCGGGTTGGCGAGTGCCAGGATCATTGGCGCACGCGCCATCTTCTTAACCATTTCCTGCGTCAGCACTTTCGGACCAGAGCAACCGAGGAAAATATCCGCGCCGTCAATGACATCATCCAGCGTACGCTTACCGTCATCCACCACTGCGTATGCCGCTTTGGTTTCAGCCATGTTTGGTTCACGATCTTTGTAAATCACCCCTTTGGAGTCGCAGACCACAATGTTGTGTTTCTGCATACCCAGCGCCACCAGCAGGTTCATACAGGCAATCGCCGCCGCACCTGCACCGGACACCACCATGCGCACATCAGAGATATTTTTCTCAACCACCCGCAGACCGTTAAGGATTGCGGCAGTACTGATGATTGCCGTACCGTGCTGGTCATCGTGGAATACCGGAATATTCATGCGCTCACGGAGTTTTTGCTCAATGTAGAAGCACTCCGGCGCTTTGATATCCTCGAGGTTAATGCCGCCAAACGTTGGTTCAAGCGCCGCTACCACGTTGATAAATTTATCCGGATCGAGTTCATCAACTTCGATGTCGAACACGTCAATCCCGGCGAATTTCTTAAACAGAACGCCTTTACCTTCCATCACTGGTTTACCGGCCAGCGCGCCAATATTACCCAGGCCCAGAACCGCAGTACCGTTGGAAATAACCGCAACCAGGTTGCCGCGTGCGGTGTATTTGTAGGCTGCCAGCGGGTCCTTTTCAATTTCAAGACACGGTGCAGCCACGCCCGGCGAGTAGGCCAACGCGAGGTCGCGCTGAGTTGCCAGAGGCTTGGTCGGAGAAACCTGGATTTTACCGGGTACCGGAAATTCGTGGAAATCGAGGGCGCTTTGTTTTAACTGGTCATCCATCTTGTTGTTCCTTTCACGTATCTATCAAAAAAGTGGCGCGGGTAACCATTCTACTGAGCCGCACATTATCACCTCAGTCAACGGCACAAACTTTGAAGGTCCCCATACTCTCACCATTCAAAGAAAGAATTTGTTATCAATTTATAACATCTATGTTACCTGCTTAAGCCAGCAATACCATGCTTGTCTGCTATGCTTTTTGCTGACAACGCCCGCAATTATCTCAAAAGTGTGAATCACAACACGCATCTAACACTTTACTTTTCAAGGAGTATTTCCTATGACCCGTAAAGAGCTTGCCAATGCCATTCGTGCGCTAAGTATGGATGCCGTCCAAAAAGCTAACTCTGGCCACCCTGGAGCACCAATGGGGATGGCCGATATCGCCGAAGTACTGTGGAACGATTTCCTGCGCCATAACCCGTCCGATCCCACCTGGTACGATCGTGACCGGTTTATTTTATCCAATGGCCACGCCTCAATGCTGCTTTACAGCCTGTTGCATCTTTCCGGCTACAACCTGCCGCTCGAAGAGTTAAAGAACTTCCGCCAGCTCCATTCGAAGACGCCAGGACACCCGGAAATTGGCTATACGCCGGGCGTGGAGACCACCACCGGACCGTTGGGTCAGGGTTTAGCCAACGCTGTCGGAATGGCGATTGCAGAACGCACGCTGGCGGCGCAGTTTAACCAGCCAGACCACGAGATTGTTAATCACTATACCTGGGTCTTTATGGGCGACGGCTGTCTGATGGAGGGCATTTCTCACGAAGTGTGCTCACTGGCGGGCACCCTGGGACTTGGCAAACTCATCGGCTTTTACGATCACAACGGCATCTCAATTGATGGCGAAACCGACGGCTGGTTTACCGACGATACCGCGAAACGCTTTGAGGCCTATAACTGGCATGTAGTGCACGAGATTGACGGCCATGACCCTGAGGCGGTGAAAAAAGCGATTCAGGAAGCAAAGGCCGTTACCGATAAACCGTCGCTGATTATCTGCCGCACGGTGATTGGTTTTGGTTCACCGAATAAAGCCGGGAAAGAGGAAGCGCACGGCGCGGCGCTGGGTGAAGAAGAAGTGGCGCTGACCCGACAGAAGTTGGGGTGGCATCATCCTGCCTTTGAAATCCCCAAAGAGATTTACCGGGCGTGGGACGCTCGTGAAAAAGGCGAGAAAGCCCAACAGAGCTGGAATGAGAAATTCGCCGCTTATCGACATGCGCATCCGGATCTGGCGGCAGAGTTTACCCGCCGGATGAGCGGTGGACTGCCGGAAGAGTGGGAAGAAACGACCCAGAAATATATCACCGAGCTGCAGGCCAATCCGGCCAAAATCGCCACCCGTAAGGCCTCGCAAAATACCCTGAACGCCTACGGGCCGATACTGCCTGAGCTGCTTGGCGGTTCGGCGGATCTGGCGCCCAGCAACCTGACCATCTGGAAAGGCTCCACTTCTCTTAAAGAGGATCATGCAGGAAACTACATCCACTACGGCGTGCGGGAATTTGGCATGACCGCGATTGCCAACGGTATCGCTCACCACGGGGGCTTCGTACCGTACACCGCAACGTTCCTGATGTTTGTCGAATATGCCCGTAATGCCGCACGCATGGCGGCGCTGATGAAAGCCCGACAAATCATGGTTTATACCCACGACTCGATTGGCCTTGGGGAAGATGGTCCCACGCACCAGGCCGTCGAACAGCTCGCCAGCCTGCGTCTGACGCCTAATTTCAGCACCTGGCGACCCTGCGATCAGGTTGAAGCGGCGGTAGGCTGGAAGCTGGCGGTCGAACGCCATGACGGGCCAACGGCGCTGATCCTCTCGCGGCAAAATCTGGCGCAGGTTGAGCGGACGCCTGAGCAAGTGCAGCAGATTGCCCGCGGCGGCTATGTGCTGAAGGATGGCGGCGGTAAGCCGGATGTTATCCTGATTGCTACCGGTTCAGAAATGGAAATCACGCTGCTGGCGGCGGAAAAACTGACCGGTGAAGGTCGTAACGTGCGGGTGGTTTCTCTGCCCTCAACCGATATCTTCGACGCCCAGGATGAAGCGTATCGGGAATCGGTCCTCCCCTCAAACGTCAGCGCGCGCGTGGCGGTAGAAGCAGGAATTGCCGACTACTGGTACAAATATGTTGGGCTGAAAGGGGAGATTGTCGGTATGACGGGTTATGGGGAGTCGGCTCCGGCAGACAAGCTGTTCCCGTTCTTCGGCTTTACGGTGGATAACATTGTCGACAAAGCGCATAAGGTGCTTAACGTGTGATCCACAGCGTGGGCCAGGCATCTGGCCCATGCCAGTTATCGCAGCTTGGCTCTTGGGCATAGCGCACCAGACGAAAACGCTGGCCGTCGTAGCGCCAGCGGGTCTGGATACCGCAATCTGCCAACCCTCGTCCTTTAGCGAGGGTTACCAGCTCGCGCGACTTCTCATCAAACGTGGCGTTGGTCAGCTCCATATCGCGACTTTCCGCATCCGTTTTAAAAGGCAGGCTTAGCCGTACCGCCCGTGACGTCAACGGGGTAGTACGTGAAACCACCCACGCCAGATCGATGGTGTTATATGCCCCGGCTTCACAGCCGATCATCAGCAGCGCTTTATCATCCGTCAAGGCCGTGACGCGCATCTCGCGACGCAGCGGATCGATCGAACAGCGAATACCGTTGATCCGCCAGTTACCGTAATCCAGCAATTCACTGCGCTCTTGTTGCGTGAGAGGCGTTGGCGTTGGGTTAATCACAGCCACGCCTTTTAAAGCGGGAGCGGGAGGCACGCTGAGCGGAGGCTCGTCGCCTTTTTCGATCCATGCGGTTTCGCTGCCGACCCGTTTTTGCTGGGCGTCGATAAAAAGCAGCGCGGCTTTTAGCCCGACCAGGGAAAGGTTTTGCGCCCCTTTTTGCAGGGTTATCGCCTTCGCGTCCTGTACGGTTGTTAAAAATGCGCTGATGGTGGCCGGATCATCGGTCATCAGTTGCCAGGGGGTAATACGCCAGTGTTCGCCGCGAAGCGGGAGCGGCGCGCCATCCAGTAGCAGACGTGGCGCAATATCGCTCTCTTTGGCTGTGGGCGATTCCAGCCCACCCAGTTCAATACGCAACACGGCGTCGGTATGTGCCCCGGCACTGCGGCTCAAGGTCATGACCAAGCCGTGATGTTCTCCGGTATTGCGCGCCACGCAAAAGTTTTGGTTATTGCACGTCACCTGCCAGTCAGAAAACGTCTGTTGCGCGGGCGCGGCCCACAGCAAACGGACGGGTAACAACCCGAGCAGGAAAAGTAAAATAACGCGATAGCGCATGGACGGTACAACCCCGAAGTCAAAACACACAGCCTAAGCGGTATCTTCCTTGCGCGACTGATGTGGCTCAATAAGAATCGTCGGATTGGCCGAAAATTTGTAAAGAAATATAAATCCCGCGCATTAGTCCATGAGATGCGACGATTGCAAATAGTTCAGCAATAGCACCGTCTTACCGTCACGGATCTCACCCGTTTTAATCATTTCCAGCGCCTGGGTGAACAGCAGCTCCAGAACCTCAATATCTTCATCTTCCACCCCTCCGCCCGCATTTGCCCGCTGGCTGTCGCTGTATTGCGCAATAAAGAAATGAATTATCTCCGTCACGCCGCCCGGCGACATATAGAGCTCAAACAGCTTACGCACTTCACCCACTTCAAAGCCGGTCTCTTCAATGGCCTCTTTCCGAATGCACGCTTCCGGTTCGTCGTTATCCAGCAGCCCGGCGCAGGTTTCAATCAGTTGACCACTTTCATTACCATTGACCCAGGTGGCGACGCGAAACTGGCGGATGAGCACCACCGTTTTCTTCTCCGGGTTATACAGCAGGATAGTGGCGCCGTTGCCGCGATCGTAAACCTCGCGTTTGTGACGAATCACCTCTCCATTGCTACGGGTTAGGTCATAGGTGATATTGCGCAGGATGAAGTAGTTATCGGAAAGGACTTTATCTTTGATGAGGGTAATTTTTTGCGACATACCGGCTCCACAGCAAGAAGTGAGAAATAATACTACGCCGTGAAACCGGGTTTGTCTTGGTGCAATGTCGGCCTGATAAGCGAAGCGCCATCAGGCAATTATGCGGCACAGAGCCGGATAGCAACGCTAACGCGCCTTATCCGGCCTTCTTAGCGACTTAGTGAGATTTGACTGATTTTACGCCCAGCCAGTCGACGATCCCCTGGGCGGCATGCCGTCCTTCCGCCATCGCCGTAACCACCAGATCCGCACCGCGTACCGCGTCACCACCGGCGAAGATTTTCGGGTTACTGGTTTGATAACGGTATGCGCTTTCAACATTGGCGGCAATGCGCCCCCAGTTATCGACCTTAACCCCATGCGTCTCCAGCCACGGCATGCCATGTGGGTGAAAACCAAACGCCATGATCACCGCATCTGCGGGCATGACAAACTCACTCCCGGCGAGGGGAACCGGGCGACGACGCCCCTGCGCGTCCGGCTCGCCAAGCTGGGTACGTAAAAAACGCACGCCGCTGACTCGCCCATCATCATGTAACACCAGCTCAACCGGCTGGACGTTAAACTCGAAGAACGCCCCCTCTTCCCGGGCGTTCTTCACCTCTTTTTTCGAACCGGGCATGTTGGCTTCATCACGACGATAAGCGCAGGTCACCTGGCGTGCGCCATGACGCAGCGCGGTACGCACGCAGTCCATTGCCGTATCGCCTCCGCCCAGTACAACCACGTTCAGTCCGGCGGTATCGATGAACGGCTCTTCAGGCAGTTCATCCAGCCCCATCACCTGCTTGGTGTTAGCAATCAGGAACGGTAACGCGTCATAAACGCCAGGCGCGTCTTCATTCGGCAGATCCGCCTTCATGGAACGATAGGTTCCTACGCCCACGAACACGGCATCGTAATCCTCCAGCAGCGCCGACAGCGCCACATCCTTACCCACTTCACAGTTAAGTTCGAAATGAATACCCATGGCGCTGAAGATTTCACGGCGGCGGGCCAGCAGCGATTTGTCCAGCTTGAAGGCCGGAATGCCGAACGTCAGCAAACCGCCGATTTCAGGGTGGCGATCGTATACGGTGGCGCTGACTCCGCTGCGCGCCAGCACATCCGCGCAGGCCAGACCCGCCGGACCCGCGCCGATGATAGCAACGCGCTTATCCACTTTCTGCACGTGGCTTAAGTCCGGTCGCCATCCTTTGCTCAGGGCCCGATCAGAGATGTAACGCTCAATATTTCCGATAGTGACCGCCCCATGCTCGCTACGCACCGTACATGCCCCTTCGCAAAGTCGGTCCTGCGGACATACGCGCCCGGTCACTTCTGGCAGGCAGTTGGTCTGGTGAGAAAGCTCAACCGCCGCGTCGATATTCCCGGCTTTGACCAGTTCAATCCACTGCGGAATATGGTTATGCAATGGGCAGGTCCATTCGCAAATACTGTGGTCGCCGCATTTCAGGCAGCGGGACGCTTCCCGTTCCGCCTGCGCCGTACGAAACGGCAGATAGATCTCCTCAAAGCTGGTTTTACGGGCCTCAATTGCCAGCTTATCCGGCTCACCACGCGCAGGCGTCGCCTGCATTTGCTCACGTTTGGTAATTGTATGCGAAACGAAATCGGTGGCGTTGGCATGCCAGGGCTGGCTTTCCAGACTGGCGGTGCGTAGCCTGCGCGCTTTTGACAGACCAGTAAGCGAATTTTCCGTCACCAGTTGTAACGCTTGCGCCGGACAGTTCTCTACGCAGGCGGGTCCCTGTTCGCGTCCCTGACACAAATCGCATTTGTGCGCAGTGGCTTTCACCTTCCCTTTAGCGACAGGAGTGAGTACGATCTGCATCGTGCCGAAAGGACAAGCAACGACGCACGATTTACAGCCAATACACTTTTTCGGGTTCACCTGAACGCTGTCGTTATCATGGCTGATTGCCCCGTTCGGGCAACTTCTGGCGCAGGGCGCATCTTCACAGTGATGGCAGGTTACCGCACTGCGCTGCTGCTGATGCTTGATGACGGTAATTCGGGGCAGGAAATGCCGTTGACTCAGGACATGCTGCTCGCCATTGTGAGCCATGACGCAGGCGACCTCACAGGCATGGCATCCCAGGCACTGCTGGCTATTAACCATAATAAAACGATTCATGGCTTCCTTCTTTTTTGGTTGCAAAAACCTTATTCTTTATATGAGTGTTGTTATTAACCGACACGGAAGGAAGCGGCAATGTTCATTTGCCCAGGAAGCACAACTATTTATCCAGAACCTGTGGCAGATCAATTTATTTCATCGCATATGAAATTGCGTTTCAGTTACCATCCAGTTTCATGGCGTTTTATTAACATTTATCAAATACACCGCATCGTTCGGGCTGTTTTAAGGCGCGACGTGTATTGTGTGAGGATGCACAAGTGACGGTAAAGCGTCCGGTCTCGGCCAGTCTGGCTAAAGCTTTTTTCTACATAGTGCTGTTGTCGATTCTCTCAACGGGTATTGCGCTGCTCACGCTGACCAGCAGCTTACGAGATGCCGAAGCCATCAACGTGGCTGGCTCATTGCGCATGCAAAGTTACCGTCTGGGTTACGATCTGCAAAGCCAAAGTCCGCAGCTTAACGCTCACCGCCAGCTTTTCCAGCAGGCGCTAAACTCGCCAGCACTACAGAACCTGAACGCGTGGTATGTGCCTCAAGCAGTAAAAAGTCGCTATGGGCGTCTACATGCAAACTGGCTGGAAATGAACGCCCGTCTGATCGATGGCGATTTAAATTGGTACCAGAGCAATATCAATAACTATGTCGATCAAATCGATCTCTTCGTGCTGGCGCTGCAGCATTATGCCGAACGCAAAGTGATGCTGGTTTTTGGTATTTCACTGGCGGGCGGGATCGGCATTTTCACCCTCGTTTTCTTTACCTTACGGCGTATTCGCCAGCAGGTGGTGCGTCCGCTGAATAAGCTGGTGGTGGCCAGCCAGCACATTGAACACGGTCAGTTTGACATCCCGTCGCTGGATACTGATTTGCCCAACGAACTCGGGTTGTTGGGCAAGACCTTCAGCCAGATGTCGAGTGAATTACACAAGCTGTACCGCTCGCTGGAAGCGTCTGTCGCTGAGAAGACCCACGATCTCCACGAAGCTAATCGTCGTCTGGAAGTGTTGTATCAGTGCTCTCAGGCGTTAAATACCAGTCAGATTGATGTGTACTGCTTCCGCCATATTTTACAGATCGTCCGCGAGCATGACGCCGCCTATTTCCTGGAACTCACCGTCGGAGATAACTGGCGAATTAGCGAAGGCGCAAAAAGCCCCGAGCTGCCGATGCAGATCCTGCCGGTCACCATGCAGGAAACCGTCTACGGTGAACTGCACTGGCAAAGCCCGAACGTCAATGCTTCTACCCCGTTGCTTAACAGCGTCTCCTCGATGCTGGGTCGCGGGTTGTACTTCAACCAGGCGCAAAAACATTTTCAGCAGCTGTTATTAATGGAGGAGCGGGCGACGATTGCGCGCGAGCTGCACGACTCGCTGGCGCAAGTGCTCTCTTATTTACGCATTCAGCTCACGCTGCTGAAGCGTTCGATTCCCGAAGATAACGCCCCAGCGCAAAGCATTATGGCGGATTTCTCTCAGGCGCTGAACGACGCCTACCGCCAGCTACGCGAACTGCTCACCACCTTCCGCCTGACTTTACAGCAGGCCGATCTCCCCTCCGCCCTGCATGAAATGCTGGAAACGCTGCAAAATCAGACCTCGGCTAAACTGACGCTTGATTGCCGGTTACCGACCCTGGCGCTGGACGCGCAAATGCAGGTGCATCTGCTGCAGATCGTCCGTGAAGCGGTGCTGAACGCGATTAAACATGCCAGCGCAACCGAAATTGCCGTCAGTTGCGTGACTGCGCCGGATGGTAATCACACGGTTTATATTCGCGATAACGGTATCGGCATTGGCGAGCCGCGGGAGCCTTCGGGGCACTATGGGTTAAATATTATGCGCGAGCGGGCGGAAAGGCTGAGCGGCACGCTGACTTTCTCTCAACCCTCCGGAGGGGGAACGCTGGTGAGCATCAGTTTTCGTTCGGCAGAATCCGACGGTGAGCTAACGTAAAGAACCGCAAAGCGCCGTCGGTTCTCGATCCAGGCCTGACGGCGTTGGCACGAAAGGTATGCTGTAAACGGGCATGATAATTTACATTATCTTCTTTTTTTCTCCACGTTTGCCCCGTACCTTGCCGCTAAAGTGAAGCAATTCACACCCATAACGATACGCAGAAACACGAGGTCCCCTTTTAATGGCGAATTTTTTCATCGATCGCCCCATTTTTGCCTGGGTGTTAGCAATCCTGTTGTGCCTGACAGGAGCCCTGGCTATTTTTTCGCTGCCCGTTGAGCAATACCCCGATCTGGCACCGCCAAACGTGCGGGTAACCGCGAACTACCCTGGCGCGTCCGCACAAACCCTGGAAAATACCGTCACCCAGGTTATCGAGCAGAACATGACTGGTCTCGATAATCTGATGTACATGTCGTCGCAGAGCAGCGGGACAGGCCAGGCGTCGGTTACGCTGAGCTTCCTCGCGGGAACCGATCCTGATGAGGCCGTCCAGCAGGTGCAAAACCAGCTGCAATCGGCAATGCGTAAGCTGCCGCAGGCGGTACAGAATCAAGGGGTCACGGTGCGCAAGACCGGTGACACCAATATTCTGACCATCGCCTTCGTCTCCACCGATGGCTCAATGGATAAGCAGGACATCGCCGACTACGTCGCCAGTAATATCCAGGATCCGCTCAGTCGTATAAACGGCGTGGGCGATATTGACGCCTACGGTTCACAATATTCCATGCGTATCTGGCTCGACCCGGTCAAACTTAACAGCTTCCAGATGACCGCCAAAGATGTGACCGATGCTATCGAGTCACAGAATGCGCAGATTGCCGTCGGGCAACTTGGCGGCACGCCTTCGGTGGACAAACAAGCGCTGAATGCGACGATCAACGCCCAGTCGCTGCTGCAGACTCCGGATGAATTCCGCGCGATTACGCTACGCGTCAACCAGGACGGCTCAGAAGTTAAACTGGGTGATGTGGCGACGGTCGAAATGGGTGCGGAAAAGTACGACTATCTCAGCCGCTTCAACGGCCACCCGGCTTCCGGTCTGGGGGTAAAACTGGCCTCCGGCGCCAATGAAATGGCAACGGCGGAGCTGGTTATCGACCGCCTGAACGAGCTCTCACAGTATTTTCCGCACGGGCTGGAATACAAGGTGGCGTATGAAACTACCTCCTTTGTCAAAGCCTCAATCATCGACGTGGTGAAAACGCTGCTGGAAGCGATCGCGCTGGTATTTCTTGTGATGTACCTGTTCCTGCAAAACTTCCGCGCCACGCTGATCCCTACAATCGCAGTTCCCGTCGTCCTGATGGGTACTTTTTCCGTGCTCTACGCCTTTGGCTACAGCGTTAACACCCTGACGATGTTTGCGATGGTGCTGGCGATCGGCCTGCTGGTCGATGATGCCATTGTGGTGGTGGAAAACGTCGAGCGAATTATGAGTGAGGAAGGCCTCTCGCCGCGGGAAGCGACGCGGAAATCGATGGGGCAAATCCAGGGCGCGCTGGTCGGTATCGCCATGGTGCTGTCGGCGGTGTTTATCCCGATGGCTTTCTTCGGCGGCACTACCGGGGCTATCTACCGCCAGTTCTCGATTACCATCGTCTCCGCAATGGTTCTTTCAGTTCTGGTGGCGATGATCCTCACCCCTGCCCTGTGCGCCACTCTGCTCAAACCGCTACATAAAGGCGAGCATCACGGGCAAACCGGTTTCTTTGGCTGGTTTAACCGGATGTTTAACCGCAACGCCGAACGCTACGAAAAAGGCGTCGCCAGGATCCTGCACCGCAGCCTGCGCTGGATACTGATTTACGGCCTGCTGCTCGGCGGTATGGTTTTCCTGTTCCTGCGCCTGCCAACCTCCTTCCTGCCGCTCGAAGACCGCGGCATGTTTACCACCTCGATACAGTTGCCCAGCGGCTCGACCCAGCAGCAAACATTGAAAGTAGTTGAGGAAGTGGAGAAGTATTACTTCACCCATGAGAAAGACAACATTACGTCGGTCTTTTCCACGGTCGGTTCCGGCCCTGGCGGGAACGGTCAAAACGTGGCGCGGATGTTTGTCCGCTTAAAAGACTGGGATGATCGCGACACCACCACCGGAACCTCTTTCGCCATCATCGAGCGCGCGACCAAAGCCTTTAATAAGATTAAAGAAGCCCGCGTCTTCGCCAGCAGTCCTCCGGCGATTAGCGGTCTCGGGAGCTCTGCCGGTTTCGATATGGAGCTGCAAGATCACGCCGGTGCGGGCCATGATGCGTTAATGGCCGCGCGCGACAAGCTGATTGAGCTGGCCGGGAAAGACGCGTCTCTGACCCGCGTTCGTCATAATGGTCTGGACGACAGCCCGCAGTTGCAAATTGATATCGATCAGCGCAAAGCCCAGGCGCTGGGCGTTTCCATTGATGACATCAACGACACCTTGCAAACGGCCTGGGGCTCCAGCTACGTCAATGACTTTATGGACCGGGGTCGCGTGAAGAAGGTTTACGTGCAGGCGGCGGCAAAATATCGCATGCTCCCGGACGACATCAATCTGTGGTACGTCCGCAATAATAGCGGCGGCATGGTGCCTTTCTCGGCCTTTGCCACGTCGCGCTGGGAAACGGGTTCACCGCGTCTGGAACGCTATAACGGCTACTCCGCCGTCGAGATTGTTGGCGAAGCCGCTCCCGGCGTCAGTACCGGTACGGCGATGGACATTATGGAATCGCTGGTCCACCAGTTGCCGACCGGATTCGGCCTCGAATGGACCGCGATGTCTTACCAGGAACGGCTGTCGGGCTCTCAGGCGCCAGCTCTGTACGCCATTTCTTTGCTGGTGGTGTTCCTGTGTCTGGCGGCGTTGTACGAAAGCTGGTCGGTTCCCTTCTCCGTCATGCTGGTTGTTCCGCTGGGGGTCATTGGCGCGCTGCTCGCTACCTGGATGCGCGGTCTGGAAAACGACGTGTACTTTCAGGTCGGGTTACTCACCGTTATCGGGCTTTCGGCGAAGAACGCAATATTGATTGTTGAATTCGCCAATGAGATGAACGAGAAAGGTCACGACTTGCTCGACGCCACGCTGCATGCCTGTCGCCAACGCTTACGCCCAATTCTGATGACGTCACTGGCGTTTATCTTTGGGGTGTTGCCGATGACCATCAGCAGTGGCGCAGGTTCCGGCGGTCAACATGCGGTGGGGACTGGCGTAATGGGCGGGATGATTTCAGCCACTGTCCTGGCGATTTACTTCGTTCCTCTGTTCTTTGTGCTGGTACGCAGACGCTTCCCATTGAAGCCCCGCCCAGAATAATCGGACACAAAAAAGGCGACTTACGTTGAGTCGCCTTTTATTATCCTTTGCAGGATATGAATTTCTTCCAGAAAATTATTTACGAAGCATCACTTCGATAAAGTCTTTCCAGTTCCCCAGTTCACGTTCAATCATAACAACCTCTCTTATTATTATGGGCATTCTACGAAATCATCATCATAAAAAGAAGATCATTTAACCAATGGTTGCGATTACATCCTCCAGTGTTCGGGGGTATATGTAATCACTATGCGCTAACCCCATAAATTTTATGTGACTTACTGCAATATTTTGAAATATTCATACATCATCTACGACTTTGGCAATTCTGATGGAAAAACAGGCTGATGCAAACAGGCAAATTCTGATTTTCAGTTTCCCGTGAATTTTGGAACTTTCAGGAATCATTATTCACCATTCAACAACAATGTTATATTTTTCTATAACGGTTCGATGACAATATGTATTATTCATGTTTATAGGACACGAGAATAAATATTCAAATTACGTCAATAAGGATTCAAATGATCACCCTCTACGGCATCAAGAATTGCGATACGATTAAAAAAGCCAGACGCTGGCTGGAAGACAATGGGGTCGACTACCGCTTCCATGATTATCGCGTCGACGGCCTGGATAACGCGTTATTACACGCCTTTATCAGCGAATTAGGTTGGGAGGCGCTGCTCAATACACGTGGAACCACCTGGCGCAAACTGGATGAAGCCACACGTAACCAAATCACCGATGCGTCCTCTGCTGCTGCATTGATGATTGAAATGCCTGCAATTATCAAACGCCCATTGCTCTGCGCGCCGGGTAAGCCTATGCTGCTTGGCTTTAGTGAATCCAGTTATACGCAGTTTTTTAATGAGGTATAGTCTATGTCGTGCCCGGTTATTGAGCTGACACAGCAGCTTATTCGCCGTCCTTCCCTGAGCCCGGATGATGCCGGGTGCCAGGCGTTAATGATTGAACGCCTGCGCGCGGTAGGTTTTACCGTTGAGCGTATGGATTTTGGTGACACACAGAATTTTTGGGCATGGCGCGGCAAAGGTGAGACTCTGGCATTTGCCGGTCACACTGACGTAGTGCCTGTCGGCGATGTCGATCGTTGGATTAATCCACCGTTCGAACCGACCATTCGCGATGGCATGTTGTTCGGGCGTGGCGCAGCCGATATGAAAGGCTCACTGGCGGCAATGGTCGTGGCCGCAGAACGTTTTGTCGCCCAGCATCCGAACCATCAGGGTCGTCTGGCGTTTTTGATAACCTCTGACGAAGAGGCCAGCGCCCAAAACGGCACCGTAAAGGTGGTTGAAGCACTTATGGCGCGCAATGAACGACTGGATTATTGTCTGGTTGGCGAGCCGTCCAGCACGGAAATCGTTGGCGACGTGGTGAAAAATGGGCGTCGTGGTTCACTGACCTGCAATCTGACCATTCACGGCGTGCAGGGCCACGTAGCCTACCCGCATCTGGCCGATAACCCGGTACACCGCGCGGCGCCAATGCTCAATGAACTGGTGGCGATTGAGTGGGATCAGGGCAACGAATTCTTCCCGGCGACCAGCATGCAGATTGCCAATATTCAGGCAGGAACCGGCAGCAACAATGTTATTCCCGGCGAACTGTTTATCCAGTTCAACTTCCGTTTCAGCACCGAATTAAACGATGAAATGATTAAGTCCCGGGTGCTGGAGCTGCTGGAGAAACATCAGTTGCGTTATACCGTCGACTGGTGGCTTTCCGGTCAGCCGTTCCTGACCGCACGCGGTAAACTGGTGGATGCGGTGGTGAACGCCATTGAGCACTATAATGAGATTAAACCGCAGTTACTGACTACAGGCGGGACGTCCGACGGGCGTTTTATTGCCCGCATGGGGGCACAGGTAGTAGAACTGGGGCCGGTCAACGCCACCATTCATAAAATTAATGAATGTGTTAATGCCGCCGACCTGCAACTGCTTGCCCGTATGTATCAACGTATCATGGAGCAACTCGTCGCCTGATGAGTGTTCCTGTAAGAGGAAATGAGCATGGACTGGCTGGCAAAATACTGGTGGATTCTAGTGTTGGTGTTTCTGGTAGGCGTATTGCTGAACGTGATTAAAGATCTCAAGCGCGTCGACCACAAGAAATTTCTTGCCAATAAGCCGGAGCTTCCCCCGCATCGTGATTTTAACGATAAATGGGATGACGACGACGATTGGCCAAACAAGGATCAACCGAAGAAATAAGCCAACGTAGGCCGAATGGCGGTTTCACATCGCCATCCGGCCTGCGGGTTAAATCATCTCAATCACATCATCATCGTGAGGCTTACCGCCGCTCAGCGCTTCATCAAAGTAGTGCTTCGGTACGGTAAAACGCAGGTGGTCGAGCGCAAACTGCATACTGCGTTCATCAATGGCGTGCCCCAGATTTTCGACGATATCCAGCGTCACATCCCCACCGGCGCGTATTAACGCCTCCTGCGCGGCAACGGCATGAGATAACTCAATCACCCGGTCTTCACCGCCGTGAATCAAATGCACCGTCGTCGCGGTAGTTGCAACCTCCGGCAACGTGGCATAGCGACCATTAAAGGCGATGACCCGCGACGCCAGCCCAGGCTCGGCTTTAATACTCTCAAGCGACATAATCGAGCCCTGAGAAAAACCAATCAGCGCAGTCGCCTGAGGCGAAACGCCGCTTTGCTTCTGCCAGTAGCGAACGGTTTCGATAAAGACCGGCATAATCGCGTCAATACGCGCCTGGCGGTTCTCTTCCGTTACCCCCTGTACCGAAAACCACTGACGCCCGGAAGTCGTACCATAAGGCTCTGCCCCGCCAATGCTGACGATTAGCGCATCTGGAAACAGCGGTGCAAACCAGGAGCCAATTTCGCCCATGGCAACCGGGTTATCGCCGACGCCATGAAACAGCAACAAGAGCTGTTGAGCGGGTTTATCGGGACTTTGAACAACAAAATGGTCATGTTTCATGGCGATCTCCTTAACTGATGAGAATCATTCTACGCCGCTTAACCGCAATGACCATGCCAGGAAATTGAAGAAGTTAGTGAAAAAATTGCCATTGCATAATGCGATTATGTAGCCGTTGTTCACGCTCAGCATCCAGCTGTTTTAAGGCCTGCGCCGCCTCGGCGCGCTGAACTGCCAACAGCGCTTTGCGACCCGATATTTTCAACTGTTGGCACAATTCAGCATCGCTGCGTTGAGCCTGTATACGCCCGCGCAATGCTGGAAGAGGCAACTCGCTGCGCTCAAGCAAACGACTCAGACAACCTAATGATGTCAGTAATGGTCGATGCGCGAAGGCAAACCCAGCCAGCTCACCCCAGTCATCCTCATTAAGCGTAGTCTCTTTCAGTGGTACCAGCGGAATGCGCTCTGCGTTCCACTGAGCAAGAATCTCCGCATCCCGTCGCAGGCGCTGGTGCGCCCGCCAGGCAAGGCGTTTTCCTGCTTCGCTGATGGGCAGCACCGCCATAGCGGTATAACAGCCGCTGCTGGCTTCCCGATGATTGCCCATTCGTACCAGGACAAAACCGCAACGCTGCCAGAAACGCCATAATTCAGCCGTATAACCAAAGCTGACGGACAAATAGTCGCACTGCGTGCAATAGTGCCGGGCCTGCAGATTCAGCTGTTGCCCAATACCTTCCCTTTGACGCGCGGGATGAACCGCAATTCGACTGACCCGCCGCCCGACGAGCGTTGCCGCCAATGGGTCTCCGCCGTGCGCCGCCAGTGACTGCGCAACCAGATTTCCTCTTGGTCGGCGATATCCGGCCCAGACGGCCTGGCTTAATTCTGCGGATAATCCCCCCTCGTCGACCAGCCAGACGGCTCCCGCCACCGAGTCAGCAGCCGAAGCCTGAAGAAAATGCTGACCCGGCGCGTCCATCATTCGCCGCAGATCCAGTGGCGAGGTGCGATAATGCGCACCGGAAAGTAGCTGATATACCGCTAACGACAGCGCCGGGTTTGTCTGCCATGAGAGTTGATCAAATGCCGAGAAGTTAAGCTCCCCCAAGGGGGCATGCGCAAAGGTTTCGTCGTCAAACACCAGCGCATCGCTGACGATTTTCTCCAGCGGACATCCCTGCGCCCAGCGCACGGGTTGTTGCAACTTATAGCGTCGAAGATGGGGAAAGCGGGCGCAAAATTTCAACAAAAAGCCTCTGCCAGTTCCCTCATAGCCCTGTACGGTGGTGGTTAACAGCGTACGAGGGAAACGCGCAACCAGTTGGTGCAGCAGCGGCGCGGGGATCGCGGCGGCTTCATCCACAACCAGCCAGTCTGCGGTTGCAGAACTGCTTAACAGCGCATCCGGGGCCATAAAGCGGTATCGCTCTGCGGCAAATTGCGCCAGCACATCCGTTGCCGCTTTAGCAGGCGCGGTGACAATCGCGGTCCCGTTGATACGTGCTATCAGTTGCCCTGCCAGAGCCGATTTACCCCGGCCACGTGCAGCTGTGACCGCAGCCACGCCGGGAGGCATATCCAGCAACTGGGTTAAAACCATCGCCTGTTCAGGCTGAGGGTAACCGGTTGCCGCGTGCCAGACTGCACGAACAGCAAAACGCGGGCTGGAAACTGCGTGATGCTGCTGCCAGTGCAGCGCCTGTCCGTCACGGGAAATCACCCGTTTGACATGTTCAACAAAGTGCGGCGTTGGGATAGGTTCAGCACAGTCGCTCCAGCGCAGTGAATCCACGTCCGGATGCGTGTGCCAGGTATGCCAGGGGGGAGTCAGCAAAACCAGCCAGCTCCCGGCGATCAGCGTTCCGCTTAAGGCGGCAAACGCCGCAGCGTCAAATCCCTGCCCGGCGTCAAAAACCGCATGACGAAATTCGCGCCCTAATAACGTTTGCAGCGCCTGTGGCGTACAGTTCGGCTCAGCAGGGGCTTGTGCGCCCACCCATAACCAGTCGCCGGGTAACGTGTCGCGTAGCGCTAAAGCCCGCTCCTGACACCAGTTCCCCTCACCACTGATAATCAGCAGACGACGGATCCCTTCGCGGGCCATCTGTTCGGTTAACGCGCTCAGCGCCGTGTTATCAGACATCCCTGCCTCAGTAGCTTAAATGCCTTTACCAAAAGTATTACATTGTCCCGGATCGCCGCTGTCAAAACCGCGTTTGAACCAGCTAAGCCGCTGCTCAGAAGTGCCGTGGGTAAAGCTGTCCGGCACAACGCGTCCTTGTCCCTGCTGCTGCAGGCGATCGTCGCCAATAGCCTGAGCGGCGTTCAGCGCTTCAGCCAGGTCGCCGGACTCCAGCACGCCCTGCTGCTGCATACTGTTGCCCCAGACGCCGGCAAAGCAGTCCGCCTGCAGTTCCATACGTACGGAAAGACGGTTCACCTCAGCCTGTGAGGCATTCTGCTGCATCTGGCGAACTTTCGGTTCAATACCCAGCAGTTTCTGCACGTGGTGGCCCACTTCATGGGCGATAACATAGCCCTGAGCAAAATCACCATCGGCGCCCAGCTTATTTTTCATGTCATCATAAAATGAGAGGTCGATATACACCGTACCATCCGCCGGGCAGTAAAACGGCCCCATCACGGACTGACCCGCGCCACAGCCGGTACGCGTCGCTCCGCGATACATTACCAGCTTCGGCTGTTGGTAGGTCCGGCCCATTTTTTCAAACTGCTGCCCCCAGGTATCTTCCGTGGTGGCCAGAATCACCGAGGTAAATTTTGCTGCTTCATCATCATTTGGGCTGATGGAGTGTGATGATTGCTGTTGGGAAACTGGCTGGCCGGTCATTAATCCGGTGAGATCCACGCCATAATATCCCGCCACCAGCACCACAATCAGCAGGATGATGCCGCCTTTACCACTGGGCAAACGAAAACCAGGGCCGCCTATAGAAGGGCCGCCACCGGAACTATTTCGTCTGTCTTCCACATTGTCACTTTCACGACGCCCTTGCCAGCGCATAATCACCTCAACTTTTTATTCATTATGATGATGATCGTAGGCGGTTCGGAACAGGATTACCATAAGAAACAGTAATCAAAATCGGCGGGATTGATGAGCCGGAGAGCGATCGCCGGCTCAGGGGAGGATTAGTCTAACTTCACACCCAGACGATGCGCGACGGCTTCATAGGCTTCGATCAGGCCGCCCAGGCTCTGGCGGAAACGATCTTTATCCATTTTATCCAGCGTTTCTTTGTCCCACAGACGGCTGCCGTCCGGTGAGAACTCATCGCCCAGGACCACTTCACCTTTATACAAACCAAACTCAAGTTTGAAGTCGACCAGAATCAGACCAGCATCATCAAACATCTTTTTCAGCACGTCGTTGGCTTTGTAGGTCAGCTCTTTCATACGCGCCAGATTCTCTTTGCTCACCCAACCAAAAGTTTCGCAATAGGAATCGTTAATCATTGGATCGTGCATAGCATCGTTTTTCAGGAACAGATCAAACAGCGGCGGATTCAGTTCAATACCTTCCTCAACGCCTAAACGCTTAACCAGGGAACCTGCTGCGCGGTTACGAACCACACATTCAACCGGTACCATCTCCAGTTTTTTCACCAGACATTCAGTATCGGAAAGCAGTCGCTCCATCTGGGTAGGAATGCCCGCTTCTTGCAGTTTAGTCATAATGAAATGGTTGAACTTGTTGTTCACCATGCCTTTACGGTCAAACTGTTCAATGCGCGCGCCATCCCCTGCTGACGTATCATTGCGGAATTCGAGCACCAACAGGTCCGGGTTTTCCGTGCTGTATACGGTCTTCGCTTTACCACGATACAACTCAGCTTGCTTTTGCATCTTTATTACTCCTGGGTGTGAATTAACGATAAATATTGCGTTTTTCTGCCGACGCACACGTTTGCGTATCATATCAGAAAAAAAGGGCTGGAGTTATCCAGCCCTTTATTTTTACTTACTGAACGCTGCCTGGAAGACGGCGACCAGCGCGTCGTTCTGGCTTTGCGTCAGGGTATGCCCCTTCGGATCGATAAACTGCAAGCTACTGCGGTTGTCTAAATCACCGACCTGCAGTTTATAGTCGCCGGATACCAGACCCGGATCGCTTGCGCCCAGCTCCTGCCAGTTGCTATCAGACAGTGGTTTGTAGGTCACGGCGATGCTGCCCTGAGAACGGGTGCTGTCGGTCACTTTCATCCCCACTTTCTCAAGCGCTGCCGGCAGACGTTGCCATACCACGTTGAACGGTCCACGTACCACCAGCATCGGTAAACCGGTGTCATCGGCAGCACTCTGAACATCCATGGTGGCGGCAGAGCGGTTCTGCGCGGCATTCGCGGCGTCAGTGGCGTTCTTATCCAGACCTGCGGAGATAACGTTCATCATCTCAGCGCTGTAACGCTGCATTGATGCTGGATCAGCTACGGGTTTACCCGCCTGCTCGAGGTTAATCAGTTTCACCGTTACCGCTTGCTGATAGCCCTGCGGTTTAACCGAGATTTGATAACGTCCACGGTACTGCTCGTCTTCATCCAGACGGTTCCAGTTAACCCAGTCGGTGGTCAACGTCTGGCTGGCATCATCACGTTTGGTGATCGTGTAGTTTTTAGACTGAATGACGCTAACGACCTGTGGCCACAGCGTGTTGCCACGACCATTTTCCACCAGCAATGTCGACGTATCACCCGCGATCTGAGTGCGAGCACCAGTGACTAGTGCTAACGGCTGAGCCGGCGGGCGAATGTCCAGCGCTTTACCAACGGCACCGCTGCCGTTGGTGACCGGGATATTATAGTCACCCGACATAACCGGCAGAATCATCCCAGCTGGAGCGTGAAGCTCAGCAAGCGGTGCGGCCTCCAGATAGGATTCATCACCGCTCACCTGGCGCTTATAACGCGAGTCAGAACTACAGGCCGCGAGCAACATAACAAGCGAAACACCCGCAACCTTGGCCAGGCGCGACTTTTGTACTGAGTAAGCCATCAAATCTCCCTAAACTTTACAGCAAACCGGCATGCTTAAGCGCCGCTTTGACGATTTCACGAGCATTATCCGTGATTGGCGTCATCGGCAGACGTAGCGTATCGGTCGCCACAAGTCCCAACTCCTTACACGCCCATTTCACTGGGATAGGATTGGGTTCGACAAATAGTTTGTTGTGTAACGGCATCAGACGCTGGTTAATCACCCGCGCCTCGGCAAAGTTCCCGGCTGCCGCCAGTTTGCACATTTCGGCCATATCGCGTGCCGCAACGTTAGACGTCACGGAAATCACACCATGACCACCGAGCTGCATAAAATCCAGTCCGGTCGCGTCATCACCGCTGAGCAGAATAAAGTCGTCTGAAACCAGCTCTTTGATCTGGTGAACGCGACTTAAGTTCCCCGTGGCCTCTTTAATAGCGATAATATTTTTTACTTTCGCCAGGCGACCAACGGTTTCCGGCAACATATCGCAGCCGGTACGGGACGGTACATTATACAGAATTTGCGGCAGGTCAGTATGTTCAGCGATGGCTTTGAAATGCTGGAACAAACCTTCCTGGGTTGGGCGGTTGTAGTAAGGCGTCACCGTCAGGCAGCCGACAACACCACTGTCGTTGAAACGCTGCGTCAGACTAATGGCTTCCGCGGTCGCATTAGCGCCGGTTCCGGCAATCACCGGAATACGCCCGTCGGCCAGCTCCAGGGTCATCATCACCACATCGCCATGTTCATCATGACTCAGGGTGGCAGACTCACCGGTGGTGCCAACCGAAACGATCGCCGAGGTGCCGCTGGCGACATGATAATCAATCAGTTTTTTCAGGCTCGACCGGCAGACTTTACCTTTCTCATCCATCGGCGTAACAAGCGCGACAATACTTCCCGTGAACATGGGCCATCCTCTGTGCAAACAAGTGTCTCAATGGTACGTTTGGTACGACAATAAAAGCAAGCGACCAGAGCCGTTCTGATTGTTGTATGCATGTTTTTTTTATGCTTTCCTTATGATTACCTCACCGCTCAAAGGAAGAACAGGTTTGACATCGTCATCGCAACACTATCTGGTCATTACTGCGCTGGGTGCTGACCGCCCGGGAATTGTGAACACCATCACACGTCATGTCAGCAGTTGCGGCTGTAATATCGAAGACAGCCGACTGGCCATGCTGGGTGACGAGTTCACGTTTATCATGTTGCTGTCGGGCACCTGGAATGCCATTACCCTAATTGAATCAACCTTGCCGTTGAAAGGTGCAGAGCTGGATTTACTGATTGTGATGAAGCGCACGACCGCACGCCCTCGTCCGGCGATGCCCGCTACGGTATGGGTGCAGGTCGATGTTCCTGATTCTCCGCATTTGATTGAACGCTTTACCGCCCTGTTTGACAGCCACCAAATGAATATTGCGGAACTGGTTTCACGCACGCAACCGGCTGAGAACGGAAAGGCGGCACAGCTGTTTATTCAAATTACCGCACATAGTCCTGCGTCACATGATTCGGCAAATATTGAAGATGCGTTTAAAGCACTCTGTACAGAACTCAATGCGCAAGGCAGTATTAACGTCGTCAATTACTCACAGCATGATGAACAGGATGGAGTTAAGTAATGAACCCACTGAAAGCCGGTGATATCGCACCGAAATTTAGCTTGCCGGATCAAGACGGAGAACAAGTAAATTTAACCGACTTCCAGGGACAGCGTGTTCTGGTTTATTTTTACCCGAAAGCCATGACACCCGGCTGTACCGTACAGGCCTGCGGCCTGCGCGATAACATGGATGAGTTAAAAAAAGCAGGTGTTGAAGTGCTGGGAATCAGCACCGATAAACCAGAGAAGCTTTCCCGATTCGCGGAGAAAGAAGTCCTTAACTTCACTCTCCTGTCCGACGAAGATCACCAGGTTTGCGAGCAGTTCGGCGTCTGGGGTGAGAAATCATTTATGGGCAAAACCTATGATGGCATCCACCGCATCAGCTTCCTGATTGATGCTGAAGGGAAAATTGAGCATGTGTTTGATGACTTCAAAACCAGCAACCACCACGACGTGGTAATGAACTGGCTGAAAGAGAACGCCTGATTTACATTTTGCCGGATAGCGCCTGATGGTGACGCCACGCGTCTTATCAGGCCACCATCCGCATAACTCCGTAGCCGGATAAGGCGTTTACGCCGCCATCCGGCATCAACGTCGTTTATTCAAACGTCCCTTTTACACAGGCTTTTTTCTCTCTGACGACGGCTTTTCCCTTCGCCCACAGGTGATGAACTTCAAGCGCATCATTGAGCACCAGAATGTCGGCATCGCATCCCACCGCCAGACGCCCTTTATGTTCCAGTCCCAAAAATTCTGCGACCGTTCGCGTCAGCGGACACAGCGCCAGTTCCAGCGGTATGGCATGAACCTTCACCAACTGGCGCACTGTTTCAGCCAGTGATTCAAACCCTGCGACACCGATGCCGGTAAGATTACCGTAGTCATCAAATTCCGGCTGACTACCGTTGCCGTCTGAACTCAAGGTAATACGCGACAGCGGCACGTTCTGGCGTAGCGCCGTGGCGATAGCCGTGGCCGGGTCGACGGGTTCATCAATGCTGCTGGTAATGTCGATATAACCGCCTTTGCGGGCATACTCCAGCGCCGACTGAAACAGCGGTTCCGCACGATTGACGTGTGTGGGCAGCAGCTTGGTAATCGGTACATCGCAGCTGTCGAGGATCTGATACAACGGCTCCAGCATGCGCGGGCTGTCGCCCATATGGAAGACGCTAATCCCCGGCTTGCGCCCTAACAATCCGCCAACGCGCGACTGCGCCGCCATGTTTGCCAGCACCGAGGTGTCCGGGGCTGAAGAACGATGGTCCGAAACAGCACATTTCACGCCAATGATTTTATCGATCAGCGCCACATCGCGATCGATACTGCCGGTGATGGTCGGAGAAGGCAGAGAATACGCCCCGGTCAGCATCCATGCGCTGATGCCTTCAAATTCCAGCGCGCGGGTTTTCGCCAGCAGGGATTCAGGGTGACGGGTAATACCATCTGTCCCCAGCAATCCCACCACCGAGGTGACGCCAGCTTCAACCAGCCGCGACAAGCGCACTTCCGGCGTGCGGGTGTGCGGCCCCGCTTCTCCGCCGCCGCCAATCAGATGGACGTGTTGATCGATAAATCCTGGGCACACAATCGCGCCGTCAAGATTGATACACTCGCAGCCAGGAAAATCGTCAGGGGAAATCGACGGTGCGATGGCAACAATTTTGCTGCCAGACACCAGTATATCCTGGCGCCCTAAGTCTTCCGGCGCGTACACGTGTCCCTGCTGGAACAACGTCAAATTAAGAATGGAACAGTTCATAACCTTCCTTGTCAGGCAATAACCTGCATAACCCAAATAGAGAGCAGCGCATTAATTACGCATACCGCAATAATAAGCGGGTAATAACGGGGATGGACCCCCGCGGTACCCAGACAGCGTCCCACATTTTGCACCGGATTGCCCATCAGGTAGATAGCCGGTAACAGCACCGTAGCATCATGTCCCGAAAGCGTACCGGCGACAACCAGGCTGGCGCAAACACCGACGCCGCCTCCCATACTCATCACCGCCGCCAGCAGTACGGTAGCAGATTCCCCCGGCAGTCCCCACAGCGCCATTACCGGCTCACATACCCGCCCGACAATCTCGAGCAGTCCCGTCACCTTCAGCGCCTGAATAATCACAAACGCCATTACCACGTTAGGCAACAGGCTGGTTGTTGCAATAGTGAATCCGCGCCGTGCGCCATCGATAAACATATCCATGACGTTTTTACGTACTTGCGTTGTCATCTCACGCCTCCTGCTGCGTACGGCGATTTTCCAGCTGCGCAATCCACAAACGCAGCAGGTTCGCACCCACAAATTTGAAGACAAGGATCACCGCCAGGGGCGTAATCACCGGAACGGTAACCATCGTAAACAACGCGGCACCCGAGGAAAAATAGTTGGTAATACACGCACTGCCGCTGGTTTGCCAGCAGGCAAAAATGGCACGTTCCTGTTCAGTGATAATGCCCTCTTCCGCCATTTCTTTAGTCATCCCTGCCGCAGCATCGGTATTTTGCAAATTCGCAATCAGCGCCAGCGAACAAATACCTGGAATACCGAGTAACGGGCGCAGGACTGGCGTCATCAGTTGCTGTGCCGCACGCAACCCTCCCAGCCCTTCGGTGACGGAAATTATCCCGAGTGAAAGAATGACGGAAGGCGCCAGCTCAAGCGCGAATAAGAAGCCGTCTTTTGCGCCCATACCGCCCGTGCCGCGAAAAGAGACCGCCGTGTCCCCCGCCGCATTAATCTGCCCAAACGCACCGTTGAGAACGGTGAAATCAAAGACTCGCCACCATTCGGTACTTTTCGCAAACATGCCGGAAAAAAGAATAATCGTAATAAAAAAAGCGAGATAACCGCCCCATCCCACCTTCTGCTGCGTGTGTGTGTTGTGACCCATTTTGTTCTCCTGTTGGCCTTATTCCTTGCGTGACTTAAAGACATCACGCGGGTCAAGTTAAAGACAAACGCAGAGAAAAACGACACCAGAAGAGATTATTCAGAATGTGTGGATAGAGGTCAGACAAGTTCGGCTCCGGCGACATTGCATCGCCGGAGCAAACAGATTAGGGTTCATCAACGACCTGACCATCCGGCCAGGCATGCATTACCGCTTTGATTAACGTCGCCAGAGGAATAGCAAAGAATACCCCCCAGAATCCCCACAGGCCGCCGAATATCACCACTGAGAGAATAATCACCAGCGGATGCAGATTTACCGCCTCGGAGAACAGCACCGGCACCAGCAAATTACCGTCCAGCGCCTGGATTATCAGGTATACGGCAAAACAGCTCCAGAACTCGGTGCCAAGCCCGAACTGGAACAATGCCACACCGACCACCGGAATAGTGACCACGAAAGCGCCGATATACGGGATCAGCACGGAGAAGCCTACCAGCACCGCAAGCAGCAGCGAATAGTTGAGGCCAAACAGCAGGAAGCCGAGCCAGGTCGCCACGCCAACCACCACCATTTCCAGCACCTTGCCGCGGATATAGTTGGTGATTTGCTGGTTCATCTCTTTCCACACCTGCCCCGCAAGTCCGCGATTACGCGGCAGCACCCGACGCACAGCGTTCAGCATTTGTCCTTTATCTTTGATCAGGAAGAACACCATCAACGGGACGAGAATCAGATACACCGCCAGCGTCAGCAATCCGACCAGTGAAGCTAGCGAATATTTCACCACCGAATCGCCCATGGTGAGCATTCGCGAGCGCATATTCTCCGCCATCGCATCAATAATGCCTGCATCCATCAGCGCCGGATAACGCCGCGGTAAGGTGGCGGCAAAATCAGACAATTTATTGAGCATGCCGGGCATATCGCGGATCAGGTAGATCCCCTGTTGCCATGCAACGGGCATTACCACAAACGCCATCAGCAGCAAAATACCGACAAACACCACCAAAACAATCGAAGTCGCCCAACGCCGTGAACAACCAATATGTTCCAGCCGTACTGTCGGCCATTCGAGCAGGTACGCCAGCACAATGGCGACCAGCAGCGGCGCCAGAAGACCGCTAAAAAAGAACAGGATGCCAAAACCGGCAACCAGAATAATCAGCAAGGCGATGGCTTCGGGGTCGCTAAAGCGGCGGCGATACCATTGCATCAACATTTCGAGCATAAAACCCTTCCATGAATCCAATAGCGGGATTGCGATCCCGAATTGTATCGAAATGTCACAAAAAAGACTTCGCTTTTTATAGCGGATTACGCAAAGTGAAAAGACATTTTTCCTGGGTGTTCATCGTCAGGTTTCGCAGTTACACTCCCTAAGCTTGCGGAGTGTGAACGAAACTTCACGGCATTGGTCAAATGGCTATCTCAAAAAAGAATACAGGACAGAGGTTATGTTCAGGCAGTTGAAAAAAAACCTGGTTGCTACCCTCATTGCTGCACTGACCATCGGTCAGGTTGCGCCCGCATTTGCAGAAACCGCGGACACCCTACCTGATATGGGAACCTCGGCAGGGAGTACGCTTTCCATAGGACAGGAAATGCAGATGGGCGATTATTATGTACGCCAACTGCGCGGCAGTGCGCCATTAATTAACGATCCGTTGCTGACGCAATACATTAATGCGCTGGGGATGCGTCTGGTCTCGCACGCCGACTCGGTAAAAACGCCCTTCACCTTCTTTTTGATTAACAACGATGAAATCAACGCCTTTGCTTTCTTTGGCGGCAACGTTGTTTTGCACTCCGCACTGTTCCGCTATTCCGATAACGAAAGCCAACTGGCATCGGTTATGGCGCACGAAATTTCCCACGTTACGCAGCGTCACCTGGCGCGTGCAATGGAAGACCAGAAACGCAGCGCGCCGCTAACGTGGGTGGGTGCGTTAGGGTCAATTTTATTGGCGATGGCCAGCCCGCAGGCGGGTATGGCGGCGCTGACCGGTACGCTGGCGGGTACACGTCAGGGGATGATTAGCTTTACGCAGCAAAACGAACAGGAAGCAGACCGCATCGGTATTCAGGTACTGCAACGCTCGGGATTCGATCCCCAGGCCATGCCGACGTTTCTGGAAAAATTGCTCGATCAGGCCCGTTACTCTTCGCGTCCACCAGAAATTTTGCTGACTCACCCCCTGCCAGAAAGCCGTCTGTCGGATGCCCGTAACCGCGCCAACCAAATGCGTCCGGCTGTCGTCCAGTCTTCAGAAGATTTTTATCTGGCCAAAGCACGCACCTTAGGCATGTACAACTCTGGTCGCAACCAGCTGACCGCTGACCTGCTGAGTAACTGGTCGAAAGGCAACATACGTGAGCAACGTGCGGCGCAGTATGGCCGGGCATTGCAGGCAATGGAGGCCAGTAAATATGACGAGGCACGTAAAGCACTGCAACCGCTGCTGGCGGCAGATGCTAACAATGCCTGGTATCTCGACCTGGCAACGGATATCGATCTCGGCCAGAAGAAAACCAGCGATGCCATTAATCGGTTGAAAAACGCCCGCGACCTGCGCACCAACCCGGTACTGCAGCTCAACCTGGCAAATGCGTATTTACAGGCCGGGCAAGCCAAAGAGGCGGCGACCATCCTGAATCGCTATACGTTTAACCATAAGAACGACCCTAACGGCTGGGATCTGTTAGCGCAAACGGAAGCCAACCTGAACAACCGCGATCAGGAGCTGGCGGCCCGCGCGGAAGGGTATGCCCTCGCAGGACGTCTGGATCAGGCGATTTCGATGCTCAGCAGCGCAAGCTCACAGGTCAAGCTGGGTAGCCAGCAGCAGGCCAGATACGATGCCCGTATCGACCAGCTACGCCAACTGCAAGAGCGCTTTAAACCGTATACGAAAATGTAATTATCGAACCCTTGCCGGATGGCGATATGTAGGCCGGATAAGGCCTTTGGTCGCCATCCGGCAGGATTGTTATGCAAGGAGAAGTCATGTCAGACGCGATTAAAATCTACCATAACCCACGCTGCTCCAAGAGCCGTGAAACGCTGGAGTTACTGAAGTCCAACGGCGTGGACCCGGAAGTGGTGTTGTATCTGGAAACCCCGGCTGACGCCACAACCCTGCGTGAATTTTTGCAGATGCTGGGCATGTCCAGCGCGCGCGAGCTGATGCGCCAGAAAGAAGATCTCTATAAGTCACTTAATCTGGCGGACGTAAATCTGAGTGAGGATGCGCTGATTCAGGCAATGGTGGAAAACCCGAAATTGATGGAGCGCCCGATTGTGGTTGCCAAAGGCCAGGCGAGAATTGGACGCCCGCCGGAGCAGGTACTGGAAATCATCGGTTAACCTGAAACCTGCCGCAGTCTCTTCGGCTGCGGCGCTTACAGCTTCAGTATCTCTTTTACGAATGGAATGGTCAGCTTACGCTGGGCGGTGATCGATGCATGATCAAGCTGATCCAACGTCATAAACAGCGTACGCATTTCTCGATCCAGACGCTTGAGCAGGAAGCGTCCCACATCTTCCGGCAGTTCAAACCCACGAAGTCTGGCGCGTAATTGCAACGCCTGCAGCTTATCTTCATCGGAAAGCGGCTGCAGCTTGTAGATTTGTCCCCAGTCCAGGCGCGAGGCGAGATCCGGCAACCCCAGATTCAGCTGTCTTGGCGGGCGATCGCCGGTGATCAGCAGACGCGTTTTCCCCGACTCCAGGATGCGGTTGTAGAGATCAAAGATCGCCATTTCCCACAGCGAATCCCCGGCCACACATTCGATGTTATCGATGCATACCAGCGATAAATGCTCCATACCGTCGAGCACCTCGGGGACGAACCAGGTACGCTTGTCGAGCGGCACATAGCCTACCGCATCGCCGCGCGCGGACAGTTCCGCACAAGCTGCATGCAGCAAATGACTACGGCCAGCGCCTTCACGCGACCAGAGATAAATATACCCGCTATGGTCCTGACGCAGCACGTTTTGCAGTGCAGCCAGTAAAGAGGAGTTATCCCCCGGCCAGAAACTTGCGAAAGTTTCGTCGTCAGGAAGATAAAGTGGCAAAGAGAGCTGTGCCGGTGTGTTCAGAGATACCTCAACCCAGGATTTCATAAAATCGCGTTGAGTTTAACACAGAAATACGTCGTGATAGAACCGGGCAGCATCGCCGCCCGGTAAGAGATTTACTGTTGCGGACTGTCGACATCTTCCGCGTCAAGCACGACTTCTTCCGGACGCAGCAGGCTGATAACTTTGAAAATCAGGCTCAGACAAACGCCAACAATGGTCGCCAGCGCCATGCCTTTCAGCTCAGCGGCACCAATGTGAACTTTCGCACCACTCACGCCGATGATCAAAATAACCGAGGTCAGGATCAGGTTTTGCGCCTTGTTGTAATCAACTTTTGACTCGATCAGTACGCGAATACCGGAAGCACCAATCACGCCGTACAGCAGCAGCGATACGCCCCCCATGACCGGCAGCGGAATGATTTGGATCGCCGCCGCCAGTTTGCCCACACAGGAGAGCAGAATAGCAAAAATTGCCACGCCGCCGATAACCCAGGTACTGTAAACACGGGTAATCGCCATTACGCCAATGTTTTCGCCGTACGTGGTGTTCGGCGTAGAGCCGAAGAAACCAGAGATAACCGTAGACAGGCCGTTGGCAAACATAGAACGATGCAGGCCAGGATCGCGAATCAAATCTTTTTTCACGATATTCGCCGTTACCACCAGGTGTCCAACGTGTTCAGCGATGACCACCAGCGCCGCCGGCAGGATGGTCAGAATGGCAACCCATTCAAAGCGCGGCGTGTAGAACGTTGGCAGAGCAAACCAGTGGGCCTGCGCAATCGGCGTGGTGTCCACGACCCCCATCACGAAGGAGAGCGCGTAGCCGGCCAGCACCCCAATCAGAATCGGGATAATCGCCATAAAACCGCGGAACAGTACAGAGCCAAATACCGTAACCGCCAGCGTCACCATTGAGATGATGATGGTTTTTGAATCCGGTAATTGCCCCTCTGCTGGCAGTAACCCCGCCATGCCCGCAGCGACGCCAGCCAGCTCCAGACCGATGACGGCAACGATTGCGCCCATCGCCGCAGGAGGGAACATGACATCCAGCCAGCCGGTTCCTGCTTTCTTAACGATGAAAGAAACCAGGCAGAACAGAACGCCGCACATAATGAAACCACCCAGCGCCACTTCATACCCTAACGGCAACAACAGCAGTACTGGGGAAATAAATGCGAAGCTGGAACCCAGATACGCAGGAATTTTACCTTTACAGATAAAGAGATACAGCAACGTACCAATGCCGTTAAACAGCAGAACGGTAGCCGGGTTGATGTGGAACAGGACTGGCACCAGTACCGTTGCGCCAAACATGGCGAACAGGTGCTGCAAACTAAGCGGGATTGTCTGTAAAAGCGGCGGTCTTTCACTCACCCCGATAGCACGGCGCGTCATAGTGTTTTCCTCTGAGTGTTGTTTGTTATTAGCCTTGGGTTGTTATATTCAAAAAAAAGCCGACTCTTAAAGTCGGCTTCTTTTCACTTATTCGTTTACTTGGTACCAAAAATCTTATCGCCGGCATCGCCGAGCCCCGGAATAATGTATCCGTGCTCGTTCAACCCCTGATCGATGGAGGCCGTGTACAGCTCAACATCCGGGTGCGCTTTTTCCAGTGCCGCGATACCTTCCGGTGCCGCAACCAGGACCAGCACTTTAATGCTGGTGCAGCCTGCATTTTTCAGCAGGTCGATGGTGGCGATAACGGAACCGCCGGTTGCCAGCATCGGGTCAACAATCAGCGCCATACGCTCATCGATGTTAGATACCAGCTTCTGGAAGTACGGAACCGGCTCCAGCGTTTCTTCGTTACGGTACATACCAACCACGCTGATACGCGCGCTCGGAACGTTTTCCAGTACGCCTTCCATCATGCCCAGGCCCGCACGCAGGATTGGCACAACGGTGATTTTTTTACCTTTGATTTGGTCAACTTCAACCGGACCGTTCCAGCCTTCAATGGTCACCTTTTCGGTTTCCAGACCAGCGGTTGCTTCATAAGTCAGCAGGCTGCCAACTTCCGAGGCGAGTTCACGAAAGCGTTTAGTGCTGATGTCGTTTTCACGCATCAGTCCCAGCTTGTGTTTGACGAGTGGGTGTTTGACTTCCACGATCTTCATACTCTTCTCCTTTCCTCAGACGAGTGGCAACCACAAAAAAAATCGCCGGATTATACCGCTTTTCGTCTCTGGCGCAACACTGGATACGCTTGATATGGATCAACCAAAGTCGTTTGCGTCTGGATGATGAGTATAAAACAAGCCCCGCATTATTGGCGGGGCTGGCTGTCAATACTATGAATTTTATAGATATTCAGCATTGGTCTGGATAACGTTTTGATACCATGAAAAAGATTTCTTCGGCGAGCGTGCTAACGTTCCGCTTCCGTCATTATTTTTATCAACATAGATAAAGCCGTAGCGTTTTTTCATCTCCCCCGTCCCGGCCGAGACTAAATCAATACAGCCCCACGGGGTATAACCCATCAGGTCCACGCCATCTTCCACTACCGCTTTTTCATTTCGCTGATATGTGCGGCCATATAGTCAATACGATAGGAATCATCTACCGAGCCGTCGGCCTGCTGCACGTCAATCGCACCAAAGCCGTTTTCTACGATAAACAGAGGCAGTTGGTAATGATCCCAGAACCAGTTCAGCGAATAGCGCAGACCGACGGGATCAATCTGCCAGCCCCAGTCCGATTTCTGCACGTACGGGTTGGAAACCAGACTTTTCGACTCGTCATAATCCAGCTGTGGGTTGTCTGCCGTGGCCTGCGTTGCGAAAGACATATAGTAGCTAAAGCCGATGTAATCGACACATCCCTCGGTCAGCGCCTGACGGTCTTCCTCGGTGATATCAAGTTCAAAGCCACGCCGGGCAAAGTAGTTGAGAAGATGCTGCGGGTATTTGCCGCGCACATGGACATCGGTAAACCAGTAACGCCGGTGCATGGCGTTCATCGCCATCATCATATCGTCCGGCGCGCAGGTCAGTGGATAGATAGGACACATGGCAATCATGCACCCTATCTGCAATGCCGGGTTAATCTCACGCGCAGCCTTTACCGCCAGCGCGCTTGCCACCAGTTCATAGTGCGCCGCCTGGTACATAACCGGCTCGCGGTCTTCACCGGGCTGGTATTTCAGGCCAGAGTTAGTAAAAGGCGCGAAGTCTTCGTGATAATTTGCCTGGTTGTTAATTTCATTAAACGTCATCCAGTACTTCACTTTGTGCTGGTAACGGGTAAAAACCACTACGGCAAAACGGACAAAGAAATCGATAAGCTTACGGTTACGCCAGCCGCCATATTCCGTCACCAGATGGTATGGCATCTCGAAATGCGACAACGTAATCACCGGTTCAATGCCATATTTCAGGCATTCGTCAAACAGGTCATCATAGAACTGCAGGCCAGCCTCATTGGGTTGCACTTCATCGCCTAAGGGGAAAATACGCGTCCAGGCAATCGAAGTGCGAAAACATTTAAACCCCATTTCGGCAAACAGCTTAATGTCGTCTTTATAGCGGTGATAAAAATCGATGGCGTCGTGGTTAGGGTAGTTTTTACCGGCAATCACACCGTCAGTGATTTCACGCGCCACGCCATGCGCCCCCGCCGTCATGACATCGGCAACGCTAATTCCTTTTCCACCTTCCTGCCAGCCACCTTCCAGTTGATGAGCGGCTACGGCACCACCCCACATGAAATCTGCTTTAAATCCTGACATACCCTTCCCCTATCGTGATTACTCTGTGCAAAACGCTGTTGATGAGGTCTGCAACAGAAAACAGAAACCGGTTTCAGTACGATACTGTGTATTCAGCAGGCAGGTTTCAAGCACAAGACTGTACCCGGCTTCATTTTCGTGGCGCAGTTCAAACAAATAGATAAATGATTGTAAAATGCTGAAAAAATCAGCACATAAAACTTGATGCAGAGCAGGCTCGCAAACGTTTGCTTTCCCTGTTAGAATTGCGCCGAATTTAACTTTTACTGCAAGTAAACATGTGGGGAAGCAGGCAGTGACCGATAAAACCTCTCTTAGCTACAAAGATGCCGGTGTTGATATTGATGCAGGTAATGCTCTGGTTGATCGAATCAAAGGCGTAGTAAAGAAAACTCGTCGTCCGGAAGTTATGGGTGGTCTGGGTGGCTTCGGTGCGCTGTGCGCATTGCCGCAAAAATATCGTGAACCGGTACTGGTTTCCGGCACTGATGGCGTCGGCACAAAACTGCGTCTGGCGATGGATCTGAAACGCCACGACACTATCGGCATTGACCTCGTCGCAATGTGCGTCAACGACCTCGTGGTTCAGGGCGCTGAGCCGCTGTTTTTCCTCGACTACTATGCTACCGGCAAACTGGATGTGGATACTGCAGCCAGCGTCATTAACGGTATTGCCGAAGGCTGTCTGCAGTCTGGCTGTGCGCTTGTCGGCGGTGAAACGGCTGAAATGCCGGGGATGTACCACGGCGAAGATTACGACGTGGCAGGCTTCTGCGTTGGCGTCGTCGAAAAATCAGAGATCATCGACGGTTCAAAAGTGGCTGACGGCGACGTACTGATTGCACTCGGTTCCAGCGGTCCGCACTCCAACGGCTACTCTCTGGTGCGCAAAATTGTTGAAGTCAGCGGTTGTGACCCGGAAATCACCGAGCTTGAAGGCAAGTCGCTGGCCGATCACTTACTGGCCCCGACCCGCATTTATGTCAAATCCATTCTGGAATTGATTGAGAAGGTTGATGTGCATGCCATTGCCCACCTGACCGGCGGTGGTTTCTGGGAAAATATTCCACGCGTTCTGCCAGATAACACGCAGGCTGTGATCGATGAATCTTCATGGCAGTGGCCAGCCGTCTTCAACTGGCTGCAAACGGCGGGTAACGTCAGCCAGCATGAGATGTATCGCACCTTTAACTGCGGCGTAGGCATGGTTATCGCCCTGCCAGCTTCTGAAGTGGACAAAGCCCTTGCTTTGCTCAATGAGAAAGGTGAAAACGCATGGAAAATCGGTATCATCAAAGCTTCTGATTCCGAACAGCGTGTGGTCATTGAATGAAAAACATTGTGGTGCTCATTTCCGGCAACGGAAGCAATTTGCAGGCGATAATGGATGCCTGCGAACAGAATAAAATCAATGGCACCATACGTGCAGTATTCAGTAACAAGGCCGATGCGTTCGGCCTTGAGCGCGCACGCGAAGCGAATATTCCTGCACACTCGCTGGAAGCCGCCCAGTTTGCCAGTCGCGAAGCATTCGACCAGCAACTGATACAAGAAATCGACGCTTATGCCCCCGATGTCGTGGTGCTGGCCGGTTATATGCGCATTCTAAGTCCGGCGTTTGTTGCTCACTATTCTGAACGATTGCTGAATATCCACCCGTCTTTATTGCCGAAGTATCCTGGCCTGCACACGCACCGTCAGGTTCTGGAAAACGGCGATGAAGAGCATGGCACTTCCGTCCATTTCGTCACCGATGAACTGGACGGCGGACCGGTTATTCTCCAGGCCAAGGTTCCGGTATTTGAAGGCGACAGCGAAGATGATGTCACGGCACGAGTCCAGACCCAGGAACATACCATTTACCCGCTGGTGGTAAGCTGGTTTACTGATGGTCGCCTGAAGATGCGTGATAACGCAGCATGGCTGGACGGGGTTCGTCTGCCGCCACAAGGCTACGCCGCCGACGAAGAATAAAATCAACCTGTAAACCGGATCTCATCATCCGGTTTACAGGCATAAATACCTTTTCCGGTTAACATCTCCGGTATTCATCTACGCTCCCCCTTTCTCTTTGCTATCAGACGGTTTATTGTCATATTTTTCTGGCACTGTTGGACATCTGAGAGCAATGCTCGCCATAATAAATCGGTAGTGTCCCGTGAATGAAACGGAGTAAAAGTGGTAATGGGTCAGGAAAAGCTATACATCGAGAAAGAACTCAGTTGGTTAGCGTTCAACGAACGTGTACTCCAGGAAGCTGCTGATAAGTCAAACCCGTTGATCGAACGGATGCGTTTCTTAGGCATCTATTCCAATAATCTCGACGAGTTTTATAAGGTTCGTTTTGCCGAACTGAAGCGCCGAATCATTATTAGCGAAGAACAGGGTTCAAACTCTCACTCCCGCCATCTGTTAGGTAAAATCCAGGCCCGCGTATTAAAAGCCGATCAGGAATTTGACGGCCTGTACAACGAGTTGCTGCTGGAGATGGCACGCAACCAGATTTTCCTTATCAATGAACGTCAGTTGTCGGTCAATCAACAGAGCTGGTTACGCCATTACTTCAAGCAATATCTTCGCCAGCACATTACACCGATCCTGATTAACCGCGAGACGGATTTAGTTCAGTTTCTGAAAGATGACTACACCTATCTGGCGGTGGAAATTATCCGCGGCGATACGATCCGCTACGCGCTGCTGGAAATCCCTTCCGACAAGGTTCCCCGTTTTGTGAATCTACCGCCGGAAACCCCGCGCCGTCGCAAACCGATGATCCTGCTGGACAACATCTTACGCTACTGCCTTGACGACATTTTCAAAGGGTTCTTTGATTACGATGCGCTGAACGCCTATTCGATGAAAATGACTCGCGACGCCGAATACGATTTGGTGCACGAGATGGAATCGAGCCTGATGGAGCTGATGTCGTCCAGCCTGAAACAGCGTCTGACCGCAGAGCCTGTACGTTTTGTCTATCAGCGCGACATGCCCAATGCGCTGGTCGAGGTACTGCGTGAAAAGCTGACGATTTCTCGCTACGACTCGATTGTTCCCGGCGGGCGTTACCATAACTTCAAAGACTTTATTAATTTCCCCAACGTTGGCAAAGCTAACCTGGTGAACAAACCGCTGCCGCGTTTGCGCCATATCTGGTTCGATAACGAGAAGTTTCGTAACGGCTTTGACGCCGTTCGCGAACGCGACGTGCTGCTATATTATCCTTATCACACTTTTGAGCACGTTCTTGAACTGTTGCGCCAGGCCTCTTTCGATCCGAGCGTGCTGGCGATTAAAATCAACATCTACCGTGTGGCCAAAGACTCGCGCATCATTGATTCGATGATCCATGCTGCGCACAACGGTAAGAAAGTCACCGTGGTGGTAGAATTGCAGGCTCGCTTTGATGAAGAAGCCAACATTCATTGGGCCAAGCGTCTTACCGAGGCAGGCGTTCACGTTATCTTCTCCGCACCGGGCCTGAAAATTCACGCCAAATTGTTCCTTATCTCGCGTAAAGAAGGTGATGAAGTTGTGCGCTATGCACATATCGGGACGGGGAACTTCAACGAAAAAACGGCGCGTCTCTATACCGACTACTCGTTACTTACCGCCGACTCACGCATTACCAACGAGGTTCGTCGGGTGTTCAACTTCATCGAGAACCCGTATCGTCCGGTGATGTTCGATTATCTGCTGGTTTCTCCGCAGAACTCGCGCCGTTTGCTGTACGCGATGATTGACAAAGAAATCGCCAACGCGCAGCAAGGACAGCCTTCCGGTATCACCCTAAAACTGAATAACCTGGTCGATAAAGGCCTGGTTGATCGTCTCTATGCGGCCTCAAGCTCAGGCGTGCCAGTCAATTTATTGATTCGCGGTATGTGCTCTTTGATTCCGAACCTGGAAGGCATTAGCGACAATATTCGCGTGATAAGCATAGTTGACCGCTACCTTGAACACGACCGGGTTTATATCTTCGAAAACGGTGGCGACAAGCAGGTATACCTCTCCTCCGCAGACTGGATGACCAGGAATATCGACTATCGCATCGAAGTCGCCACACCGCTGCTGGACCCGCGTCTTAAGCAACGGGTGCTGGATATTATCGATATCCTGTTCAGCGACACGGTGAAGGCTCGCTTCATCGATAAAGAACTCAGTAATCGCTACGTACCGCGCGGAAACCGCCGTAAGGTTCAGTCACAATTGGCGATATACGACTACATCAAATCACTCGAGCAACCTGACTAACGCTATGCCAATACACGACAAGACTCCACGACCGCAGGAATTTGCTGCGGTCGACCTTGGTTCAAACAGTTTCCATATGGTCATTGCCCGCGTGGTTGATGGCGCAATGCAGATTATCGGGCGACTGAAACAGCGCGTTCATCTGGCGGATGGCCTCGGCGAAGATAACAAGCTGAGCGAAGAGGCAATGGAGCGCGGATTAAGCTGCCTGTCGCTGTTCGCCGAACGTCTGCAGGGCTTTCCCCCATCAAGCGTATGCATCGTGGGAACCCATACTTTGCGTCAGGCGCTAAATGCGACCGATTTTCTCAAGCGAGCAGAAAAAGTTATCCCCTACCCGATTGAGATTATTTCCGGTAATGAAGAAGCCCGACTGATTTTTATGGGCGTGGAGCACACCCAGCCGGAAAAGGGTCGTAAGCTGGTTATTGATATCGGCGGTGGTTCAACAGAACTGGTAATCGGCGAAGATTTCGAGCCCAAACTGGTGGAAAGCCGTCGTATGGGCTGCGTCAGTTTTGCTCAGATGTATTTCCCGGGCGGCGCTATTAGTCGGGAAAACTTCCAGCGTGCGCGCATGGCGGCAGCGCAAAAGCTTGAAACCTTAACCTGGCAGTTTCGCATTCAGGGCTGGAACGTTGCGCTGGGCGCATCGGGCACGATTAAAGCGGCACACGAAGTGCTGCTGGAGATGGGTGAGAAAGATGGTTTTATCACCCCCGAACGCCTGGACAAACTGCGAACCGAAGTGCTGAAGCATGCGTCATTCGATGCGCTCAGCCTGCCGGGGCTGTCTGAAGAACGAAAAGCGGTGTTTGTGCCGGGACTCGCGATTCTGTGCGGCGTTTTTGACGCACTGGCTATCCGCGAACTCCGCCTTTCTGATGGCGCACTACGCGAAGGCGTGCTGTATGAGATGGAAGGTCGTTTTCGCCACCAGGACGTTCGCAGTCGTACCGCGAGCAGCCTGGCGAACCAGTACAATATCGACAGCGAACAGGCCCGGCGCGTACTGGAAACGACGATGCAAATGTACGATCAGTGGCATACGCAGCAGCCAAAGCTGGCCAATCCACAACTGGAAGCGTTGCTGCGCTGGGCGGCGATGCTGCATGAGGTTGGGCTGAACATCAACCACAGCGGTTTACATCGCCACTCGGCGTATATCCTCCAAAACAGCGATTTACCGGGTTTCAATCAGGAACAACAGCTGATGATGGCAACCCTGGTTCGATATCATCGCAAAGCGGTGAAACTGGATGATTTGCCGCGCTTTACGCTGTTCAAGAAAAAACAGTTTCTGCCGTTAATTCAGCTGTTGCGCCTGGGCGTGCTGCTGAATAATCAGCGACAGGCGACCACCACGCCACCGACGCTGACCCTAATTACCGACGACAACCACTGGACCTTACGCTTTCCGCATGACTGGTTTAGCCAGAATGCGCTGGTGCTGCTCGATCTGGAAAAAGAGCAGCAATACTGGGAAGCCGTTACCGGCTGGCGTCTCAAAATTGAAGAAGAGAGTTCACCCGATATCGCCGCATAAGCTCTCAGCAGGTGCCAGTTCTTCTGGCACCTGCTCTTCCAGCATTTCATGCAACGGCTGCGGTTTACCAATCAGATACCCCTGCATGTAATCAATCCCCAGCGAAATTACCGCACTGCGTATTTCTTCGCTTTCGACGTACTCCGCAACCACCAGCATTCTTTTCATCCGCGCCAGATGGCAAATAGAGGCCACGATTTGATAGTCGAGGCTATTCGAAACGATGTTGCGAATAAAGCTGCCATCAATTTTCAGGATATCGGCATTCACATTCTTCAGCCGCGCATAGCTGGCATATCCGGTACCAAAATCATCAATCGCAATCTGACAGCCCAAGGATTGCAGCTGCAGTAACGTTGCCTGCGCCTGTTCCGCATTGGTTAAGGCATTGCTTTCCGTTACTTCAAAAATCAGCTGCCATGGTTCAACTTTGTACTTAATCAGTAGCTGGTTGATGTCATGCGGAAGCCGGGCCCGGCATACCGACGTGGGAGATAAGTTAATAGCAAACCGACGAGCGGGCATTTTTTCCCGATTCTGCGCCATAAACTTCAGCGTATTTTCAATCACCCACAGATCGATGCTGGATGACAATCCAAACTCATGCGCTACCGGTAAGAAGCTATCAGGACCGATGGTTTTACCATCATCCCCCTCTAGCCGCAGCAGAATTTCGTGATAAATATCGCCGCGCACGCCTGAAATCGGCTGCGCCATCAGGAAAAAGCGATTGTGCTCCAGCGCCAGTTGCAGACGATTCATCATCGCAACCTTATCTTTCAGGTCACGTTGCAGGTGCATCACGCCTCGGCGCTGCAAATTCTCTGGCGCATTGGTCGCCAGAGAAAGCTCGGCGATGGTGCTTAACTCACCCAGTAACAAGTAGATGTGATTAACAGGAGAACGGACATAGCAAAAACTAATCCCCACCTGCGGCTGTAAAGGCATGCCATCCCAGATAAAACGAAACTGCTTGATATGCCTGTCCAGCGCTTCAATACGCTCCTGATGCGACTCGGTGTTAAAACGCAGAACTAAATCATTACCCGATAACTGATAGACATGCTCATCTTGTTTCAGCAATGGCTTTACCCACTGGGCAAGTTTTTGCTTGTACTGGATACGTAGCATAATGCCGTAATTTTTCACCAGCAGTTCCATACCCGGAACACTCAAAAAGCAAAGCACTGACCATGGCGCTTTTCTCAAATCCCGGTTCAAAGCGCGCAAATTCGGAATATGCACCATGGGGTCAAAGAAGGCCAGACGATGAGAATGTCTGGCGACAATTCTCTGGCGCGTTGCCAGTACGGCAATAAAATTCACGATGAAGGAGAAAACCAGGTAACTCGATGAGGTAATGGCAAGCTGCACATCGTAACCCGAATACCAGGGCATATAGCGTTGATAATAATGAATTGCTGTAATGAGTACGAGCATCCATATTAACGAAATAAATTTATAACCGTAACGCATAGCTCCCCATAGCATGACGGGCAGCATCAGTGACAAGGTATAATTCGTGCTAAATATTGAGCTTTTCTCATCTAGCGGCATACACAACAATGTCATTAGTATGGTCAATATAATCAGCCAGACCGCAAACTCTGTTTTGGTAACTTTGGTATCAAACTGCTGCTTTAACTGAGATAAATAGCCTCTGATATACAAAGGATTACGAATCGTGCGAATTATAAAGTAGCACAGTGGAACCCCAACCAGATTCCCGGCCAGCATGGCCTGATAGTTGATCAACGTGCCGGTATTAAGGGGCATAACGCCCACCATGCCGGATTTGCTCTCATAGACGCCCACAAACGCGGCGAAATGGAAGAATAGCAGAAACAGCGTTGCCGGGCAGAAAACCTGCCAAAACATGTGCTGAAACATCAGGTGGGAGTCACCGTAAGAAACGTTATTCCGCCGGGGAGCAAAAACTTTATACCCTCCCCAACTAAGCACTATCGTAACTATAAAGTGCGAAATTATTGAGAGCATTTCAAATAACCCAACCTGCGGATATTTGTACCAGATGATGGAAATGATAATTCCTGGTAATGCCGCCCAGCCAAAAAACAACATCAGGCTAATCATCAGCGCTAAAGGCAGGTAGAAAAGAATTACGTTCCCGGTACTAATATGGGCATAGGTGTTAGCAGTGCTCAATATAGGCAACAGCAAGGAAGGCAAGATGAGAGGTAACGCCCACCATCTATCTCTAATACCAATATAATTTTTATTGAGTTTCATAGATGCTCAGTAGAATCCCGCACATCCTGCAGGGGGTATTCGGACAGGCATCCCACCTGACGTTAAAACGATAAAGTTAAATACATTAAAATGACTCATCAATTTTAGTTGTCAGCAAAGGGTGATGCTTGATACACATCAATAAATAAGTCCCTCATTAATCAATTATTACTCTTTTCATGGTTTTTTATCGTTATCTCATTATTAATGCAAATAATAATATTAATTTCCATAACATAAATAGATAAAACAACTGAAGCAATTTTACATAACGAAAAATTGACCATTCCCTCACAGTATGCCTTAATGTGACTATCGCCCTCAGTTGGGTACACTACAAGGAACCTTTTGTGAGCCAGGTTACCAGCCTACGCAAACGACACCGATTTAACAGTCGCATGATCCGGATCGTACTGCTTATCAGCTTTCTTTTCTTCTTCGGACGCTTCGTCTACTCCGCCATAGGTGCGTGGCACCACCACCAGAACAAAAAAGAATCTCAGCAGATCACCCAGCCGCAACAGGCATCTCCTGCACACACTGACGTACGCTGATCGCTCGCGCCGAGGATACTCCAGCATTAAGATTCCTTACCGGATGGCTAATCGCCTGACATTTAACCATCCGGTAAGGGATTTGAGTGATGAAACTTCACGCAGTCTTACCCGCCACATGTGCTGATATATCGGATAATCAACCGTGTTTTTCGCACAAATACACCATCTTTTAATCCCACTTCACCGCGCCATTCGCGCTGATTTTTTACGTTCCAGTGTACTGGATATAAAAAAGTTACACTGCGCTCAAATAGACGCTAATTAATATCTCCAGAAAATATCACTGACTAAAACATTCATATTTAGCATGAAATTAAATGCTTATTTGAATTGTTACCATTATTAAATTCTACAGGGTAATACCCTGAGTATTTTTCATTATTTCCGTAAATAAAAAGCGGTGTTGAATGGATCGCAGACATTAAGTGTGTGATTAACCCTACTATCGAGCAGGACTGTCGCATCGATAAAAATTCGCGCAATAAAAAGCCCTCTGTAAATGGACTGCACCCCAAAAGTTGGACACCCAACTGACTAAGGTGCAGTTTTTTATGGCAAAGCCAAAATATTCCCTCGAAACCAGATTAGCTGTAGTTAATCATTACCTTGCCGGACTCGATGGCACACATCGTACCGCTGAACGTTTTGGTGTTGAAAGAACATCGGTGCGACGCTGGGTAAGAGCCTGGCAACTTCACGGTATTGATGGTATTACCTGGAAAAATGACCGCCATTCACCGTCGTTTCGGATTGCTGTAGTCCGGACTGTACTCGCTGAAGAACTTTCCATGCGCGAGGCCGCCGCACGGTTTAATATCTCAACCGAAACCGTTGTCCGGCACTGGGTTAATGTTTACCAGGATGCTGGTGAGAAAGGACTTCTGAGGATAAAACAGGGCCGGAGCAAGGACATGAAAAAACCTAAAAAATCATCTCCACTTACCGATGCTGCACTGGAAACGTTATCGCCCGAAGAACTACGGGCTGAACTCCGTTACCTGCGTGCAGAGAATGCCTACCTAAAAAAGCTGAAGGCCTTAGTTCAAAGCGAGAAAAACGGCAAAAAGCCGCAATAATCAGTGAGCTAAGGCTGGAGTATGCGCTCAGTGATCTTCTGCGTGCCGCGGGTATGTCCCGCAGCACGTGGTATCACAATATGAACGCGCTAAAGCGCATGGACAGGCATGCCGGACTGAAAGATAAAATAAGAGAGATTTACCACTATCACAAAGGACGTTATGGCTACCGCAGGATCACGCTCTCGCTGAAAAAACAGGGGCTGCTGGTGAACCATAAAACAGTGCAACGACTGATGGCAGAGCTGTCGCTCCGGTCCCTGATAAGGGTGAAGAAATATCGTTCCTGGAAAGGCGAAACTGGCAGGGCAGCGCCCAATATACTGAACCGGAACTTCGGCGCGTCAAAAGCCAACGAAAAATGGGTTACAGATGTTACTGAGTTCTCGGTACAGGGTAAAAAGCTGTACCTGTCACCGGTTCTTGACCTGTTTAACCGGGAGATTATCTCCTACAGCCTGTCGGAAAGGCCGGTGATGGAGATGGTTAATACGATGCTGCACGATGCGTTCCTGAAGCTCAGCCCGGAAGATAGCACGCTGCTGCACTCGGATCAGGGCTGGCAATATCGAATGGAAGGTTATCAGGCCAGGTTAAAGGCGAAGGGCATGACGCAGAGTATGTCGCGTAAAGGGAACTGTCTGGACAATGCGGTGATGGAGAACTTCTTCGGGACGCTGAAATCGGAATGTTTTTATCTGAGTCAGTTCAGCAGTGTCAGCGAACTAAGGAAGGCGATAGAGAGCTATATCCATTACTACAACAACGAACGAATAAGCCTGAAATTAAAAGGCCTGAGTCCGGTAGAATACCGAACCCAGGCTCTGAAAGCCGCTTAACATGAACTGTCCAACTTTATGGGGTCAGTCCAAAAAAGAGGGCTTTTACATACCACCGGTTCAGAAACCGCTAAACGAGAGGAATATTATTCCCACTCAATCGTAGCTGGCGGCTTACCGCTGATGTCATACACCACGCGGGAAATACCGTTAACTTCGTTGATAATGCGGTTAGAGACGCGGCCTAAGAAGTCATACGGCAGGTGCGCCCAGTGCGCGGTCATAAAGTCGATGGTTTCAACAGCACGCAGGGAAACAACCCAGTCGTACTTACGGCCATCGCCCATGACGCCAACGGAACGTACCGGCAGGAACACGGTGAACGCTTGACTCACTTTGTTGTACAGGTCAGCGTTGTGCAGTTCCTCAATGAAGATAGCATCCGCACGGCGCAGCAGGTCGCAGTACTCTTTCTTCACTTCGCCCAGCACGCGTACGCCCAGACCCGGACCCGGGAATGGGTGACGGTACAGCATGTCGTACGGCAGACCCAGTTCCAGACCAATCTTACGCACTTCGTCTTTGAACAGCTCACGCAGCGGTTCAACCAGCCCCATCTTCATCTCTTTCGGCAAACCGCCCACGTTGTGGTGAGATTTGATGACGTGCGCTTTACCAGTGGCAGAAGCCGCGGACTCGATCACGTCCGGATAGATGGTTCCCTGCGCCAGCCACTTAACGTCTTCCAGCTTCAGCGCTTCTTCGTCGAAGACTTCCACGAACACACGGCCGATGATTTTACGTTTAGCTTCCGGATCGTTCTCGCCTTTCAGCGCGTCCAGGAAACGCTTTTCACCTTCAACATGAATGATGTTCAGGCCGAAATGGTCGCCGAACATATCCATCACCTGCTGAGCTTCGTTGAGACGCAGCAGACCGTTGTCGACGAACACACAGGTCAGGTTTTTGCCAATCGCACGGTGCAGCAGCATCGCGGTGACGGAGGAGTCAACGCCGCCGGAGAGGCCGAGGATCACTTTATCAGTGCCAACCTGCTCACGAATGCGGGCAACGGCGTCATCGATAATTTTTGCCGGGGTCCACAGCGCTTCACACTGGCAGATGTCGCGCACAAAACGCTCCAGCATGCGCATCCCCTGACGAGTGTGGGTAACTTCCGGGTGGAACTGCACGCCGTAGAAACGTTTTTCCTCGTGCGCCATGATGGCGAACGGGCAGTTGTCGGTGCTGGCAACGGTCACGAAACCTTCCGGAATAGCGGTCACTTTGTCGCCGTGGCTCATCCACACGTCCAGCAGTGGTTTGCCGTCTGCGGTCAGAGAGTCTTCAATACCGCGGATCAGCGCGCTGTCGGTCTGAACTTCAACCTGCGCATAGCCGAATTCACGTTCGTTAGAACCTTCAACATGACCACCGAGCTGCATTGCCATAGTCTGCATGCCGTAGCACACGCCGAACACAGGCACGCCCGCAGTGAAAACGTATTCCGGCGCACGCGGGCTGTTTTCTTCAGTGGTGCTTTCCGGACCACCGGAAAGAATGATACCGCTTGGGTTGAATTCGCGAATTTGTGCTTCCGTAACATCCCACGCCCACAGTTCACAATAGACGCCCAGTTCACGTACGCGACGAGCAACCAGCTGAGTGTACTGAGATCCGAAATCAAGGATGAGAATGCGATGTTTATGAATATTGTCTGTCATTGACGCTAATTCCGAGGCAAGTGAAACAAATTCGCCCGGCATATAGCCGGGCGCGGAAACTTATCAGGAGCCCATGCGGTAGTTAGGGGACTCTTTGGTGATGGTCACATCGTGAACGTGACTTTCCTGAATACCCGCACCGCTGATACGTACAAACTCTGCTTTTGTTCGCAACGCGTCGATAGTACCACAGCCGGTCAGACCCATACAGGAGCGCAGGCCACCCATCTGCTGGTGAATGATCTCTTTCAGGCGACCTTTATAGGCAACGCGACCTTCGATACCTTCCGGGACCAGTTTGTCAGCGGCGTTATCGCTCTGGAAATAACGGTCGGAAGAACCTTTGGACATCGCGCCCAAAGAGCCCATACCACGGTATGATTTGTAAGAACGACCCTGATACAGTTCGATTTCGCCCGGAGATTCTTCAGTCCCCGCCAGCATAGAGCCAACCATCACTGCAGAAGCACCCGCAGCGATCGCTTTTGCGATGTCGCCGGAAAAACGAATACCGCCATCGGCAATAACCGGAATACCAGTGCCTTCCAGCGCTTCAACGGCGTCAGAAACGGCGGTGATCTGCGGTACACCTACGCCGGTAACGATACGGGTAGTACAGATGGAGCCTGGGCCGATACCGACTTTAACAGCGCTGCAGCCGGCTTCCGCCAGCGCACGAGCGCCTGCACCAGTCGCAACGTTCCCCCCGATGATCTGCAGATCCGGGTATTTAGCACGAGTTTCACGGATACGCTGCAGTACGCCTTCTGAGTGACCGTGAGAGGAGTCAATCAGCAGAACATCAACGCCAGCGGCAACCAGCGCGTCAACACGCTCTTCGTTACCCGCACCTGCGCCTACAGCAGCCCCAACGCGCAGACGACCATGCTCGTCTTTACAGGCGTTAGGTTTACGTTCCGCTTTCTGGAAATCTTTAACGGTGATCATGCCGAGCAGATGGAAGCTGTCGTCAACAACCAGCGCTTTCTCGACGCGTTTTTCGTGCATTTTGGCAAAGACAACATCGCGTGCTTCGCCTTCACGAACGGTCACCAGACGCTCTTTCGGCGTCATGTAGACGCTAACCGGCTGATTCAGATCAGTCACAAACCGTACGTCACGACCGGTGATGATGCCGACCAGTTCGTTATCTTCAGTCACTACCGGGTAGCCTGCGAAACCGTTACGCTCGGTCAGTTCTTTTACTTCGCGCAGAGTGGTGGTTGGCAGTACGGTTTGTGGGTCGGTCACGACGCCAGATTCATGTTTCTTCACGCGACGAACTTCTTCCGCCTGGCGCTCAATAGACATGTTTTTGTGGATAAAACCGATGCCGCCTTCCTGAGCCAGGGCAATTGCCAGGCGCGCTTCCGTCACGGTGTCCATTGCTGCGGAGAGCATAGGAATGTTCAGGCGAATGGTTTTCGTCAACTGGGTGCTGAGATCAGCAGTATTCGGCAGAACGGTAGAATGAGCGGGAACGAGGAGGACGTCGTCAAACGTCAGGGCTTCTTTTGCGATACGTAGCATGGGCAATATCTCACCTGGGAGGTTATTAAATATTGCCGCGGCATTATACAGAGCGTAACCGATTGCATCCACACTTTTTTGCAAAAAAACCTTGCGCTCCTCTGTGAGCATGTTACTTTCGACTGAATAACTTGCTGATTTAGAATTTGATCCCGCTCACATGTTATCCTCTCAGACCACCTCAATTTTTACCGTAAGCCGCCTGAATCAGACGGTTCGTTTGCTGCTTGAGCAGGAAATGGGACAAGTGTGGATCAGCGGTGAAATTTCGAATTTCACGCAGCCGTCCTCCGGTCACTGGTATTTCACGCTCAAAGATGACACCGCTCAGGTACGCTGCGCGATGTTTCGCAACAGCAATCGCCGGGTAACGTTCCGACCACAGCACGGTCAGCAGGTACTGGTACGCGCCAACATTACATTGTACGAGCCGCGCGGCGACTATCAGATAATTGTTGAGAGCATGCAGCCAGCGGGCGAAGGTTTGCTGCAGCAAAAATATGAGCAACTCAAGGCCAAACTGCAGGCTGAAGGGCTATTCGATCAGCAGTTCAAAAAAACGCTGCCCTCACCGGCCCACTGCGTCGGGGTAATCACCTCTAAAACCGGCGCCGCGCTGCACGATATCCTCCACGTCCTGAAGCGTCGCGACCCTTCCCTGCCCGTTATTATCTACCCGACCGCAGTCCAGGGCGATGATGCGCCAGGGCAGATCGTTCGGGCCATTGAACTGGCGAACGCGCGGGGCGAGTGCGATGTGCTGATCGTCGGGCGCGGCGGCGGCTCGCTGGAAGATTTGTGGAGCTTTAACGACGAACGTGTAGCACGGGCGATCTTTGCCAGCCGCATTCCAGTCGTCAGCGCCGTCGGCCATGAAACCGATGTCACTATTGCCGATTTTATTGCAGATTTACGGGCACCTACGCCGTCGGCGGCGGCAGAAATTGTCAGCCGTAATCAGCTTGAACTGCTGCGTCAAATACAGCATGGTCAGCAGCGTCTGGAGATGGCGATGGACTACTACCTCGCCAATCGTACTCGTCGATTTACCCAGCTTCATCACCGCTTGCAACAGCAGCATCCGCAACTGCGTCTGGCCCGTCAACAGACCGTGCTGGAACGACTGCGTCAGAGAATGAACTTCGCACTTGAGAATAAGATTAAACAGGCAAATCAACGTCAGCAGCGCATGCTGCAGCGTCTGAATCAGCAAAACCCGCAGCCGCGTATTTACCGTGCGCAAACACGCATTCAGCAACTGGAATACCGCCTGGCGGAAAGTATCCGTGCGCGTTTAAGCGAACAACGCGAACGTTTTGGCAACGCGGTTACCCATCTTGAGGCAGTCAGCCCGCTGGCTACGCTGGCGCGCGGTTATAGCGTGACGACCGCAAAAGAGGGTGAAGTGTTGAAACAGACTAAACAGGTTACAGCAGGTGATGTGCTCACCACCCGCCTGTCTGACGGATGGGTGGAAAGCGAAGTGAGAGCTGTCACGAAAACAAAGAAAACACGCAGGAAAAAACAGGATTAACGCGGCACAAACGCCACGCGTTTCTTCGAGATAAGGCCATGACCGTTCTGGCAGAAATAATCCACCGCACCACAGGCTTTAAGCACCTGCAGTGGCTGATTGCACTCCGGGCAGTGCGCTTCTAACTGAATATCTTTATTACAGTTATCACAGTGCGCCATACCGTTTTGCGGCTCCAGCTCTGCATGACAATCCGGGCAAATAATAGACATAGCGACTCCAGTACAGGGATCCATTACTGCGCTGAGTTTAACACGATGCGTTTAATGCCGCCCGCGTAACTGCTGCTGTAACGTTAACAGGCACTCCACTTCCTCCAGCCTGCGCTGCGTCGTGCGGCTCACTTCCTGTGGACTGCGTTCAAACAGACTTTGCGCGCCCAGAATATGCTCCGCCAGACAATGGGCATATACACTACCAGGCAGACTCCAGCGTTGTACAACATCACCGTCAATCAATTCGAGCACATCCTCGACACCACGGCGATCATGGCTAATGACACGACCATCGCGCAGACAAAGGCGCAGGCCTTTTTGTCCGCCAGCCGGCCCCGCGTATTTATTCAGCCAGATATCCAGCGGAATGCCACTAATCTGTCCCTGCAGATGCGCTTCTCCTTCTGCTGTGGTCAGGTCGCCCTCTACAATATCACGTCCCAGACGGTCTTTAGCGCTCTTCACCTGCAAGGTCATACTGTCATTACCGCCCAGGTAACGCACTGTTTCACGCAGCATTGCCAGTACATGTGTGCCAATGTCCAGAATCACACCGTCCGGATGACGAAGCTCACGGGTATCCGGCTCACCGGTGGCAAAGTTAAGCGCAATGGGTTCTCCAACAGCGTTAAACCCGCTCGGTTCCTGCAAAAAACCGTCGATTTTAACAATGTGTGAAAAGTGAGAGACAAGTGCCTGTTGCGGATTATCGCCCTGCCACTGCGCTCCGAGTTTGCCCAACGCCAGCTGCATTGCGCCATTGCGTGCCATCCAATGGTCGAGTGCCAGCACGCGGTTGGCAGCATCCGGTTGAGCCAGCAGCGTTTTCAGTTTTTCAATTTGGGAAAGCGTGGCGACAATAGGCTTTTCGACCACGATACGAGCGATGGGAGCCGCCAGCGCCTGTTCAAGCACATCGAGGTGATACAGGGATGCGGTGGTAATAAAAATGGTATCAAGCGGCATTGCAAGAAGTTCAGCGAGCGACGCACAGCGCGTCACGTCTGCGGGCTGCTTTGCGGGTTGAACATCAAATCCCACACAGCGTAGTGTATCACCGAACATATTACGTAATGCGGGCAAGTATGCCGTTTCAACGACTGCACCAAGCCCAACAAATCCTAACAGCATGCTCTTACCTCGTTAATTGAATAGCCGGGACATAACGTCTGCCCCGGCACAATCGAGGTGTTATCAGGCGCTAGTTGCCGGTTTAGTTTGCGTATTTTCCAGCATGCGACGAATCGGAACAATGAGGATGATCAGTACCGCAGCACAGATCAGCAGCGCAATCGAGCAGCGTGCGAAGAGATCCGGCAGCATATCCAGTTGGTCAGCCTTCACATGACCGCCAATCAAACCTGCGGCCAGGTTGCCCAGCGCACTGGCGCAGAACCACAGGCCCATCATCTGCCCGCGCATTCTTTCCGGCGCCAGCAGCGTCATTGTCGCCAGACCGATCGGACTCAGGCACAGCTCGCCAAGCGTCAGCATCAGTATACTGCCCACCAGCCAGAATGGAGAAACGCCTGCCCCGCCGTTACTGAGAACGTTTTGCGCCGCCAGCATCATCAGACCAAAGCCTGCCGCCGCAAAGAGGATACCGATAACAAACTTGGTGATGCTACTCGGGCGAATATTCATGCTTGCCAGCTTCGGCCATGCCCAACTGAATACCGGTGCCAGCAGGATAATAAACAGCGCGTTTATCGACTGGAACCAGACCGCCGGGATTTCAAAATCACCGATCATACGGTTAGTGTAGTCGTTGGCGAACAGGTTGAACGAGGTTGGCTTCTGCTCAAACGCGGACCAGAAGAACGCGGCGGAAACCAGCAGGATAAAGCAGACCAGCAGTCTGGCGCGCTCTTTACGGTTCAGACCGGCAAAGATGAACAGGTAGATAAAGTAGAGCGCAACGGAGGCTGCAATCACATACACCAGCATGCTGGCAACCGCGACCGGATTAATTACAATCACGCCCTGCGCTATCAGCGTAACAATAACCGCCGCACCGACGGCCAGCGCCAACAGCCACGCGCCCACGCCGTTACGTTTCACTACCGGGCTATTCCAGGTGGAGTCGAGCCCCACTTCGCTGTCGTAGCGTTTCATTGATGGAACGGCAAATAAACGGAAAATGATCAACGCCACCAACATCCCGATACCACCGATGCCAAAGCCCCAGTGCCAGCCGTGAGTTTTAATCAGCCAGCCGGAAATCAGCGGCGCGATAAACGACCCCATGTTGATGCCCATGTAGAACAGCGAGAAGCCGCCGTCGCGACGCGCATCGCCTTTTTTGTACAGCGTGCCAACCATGACCGAAATACAGGTCTTAAACAGACCGGAGCCGAGCACAATAAACATCAGACCAATAAAGAACAGGTTGTTCCCCATAATGGCGGAGAGCGCAATTGACAGATGGCCGAGGGCAATCAGGATGGAACCGTACCACACCGCTTTCTGTTGGCCGAGCCAGTTATCCGCCAGCCAGCCACCCGGTAGCGCAGCGAGGTACATCGTACCGGCAAAGATACCCACAATCGCCGAGGCATTTTCACGTGCCAGCCCCATGCCGCCGTCATAAACGGTAGCAGCCATAAACAGGATCAGTAACGGGCGAATACCATAAAACGAGAAGCGCTCCCACATCTCTGTGAAGAACAGCGAGCCGAGCGGATAAGGATGGCCGAAGAAAGTTCGGCTTTCTTTTTGATTAACAGAGGATTGCATAATTCTCCCGAAAGTTATGTCGTCGTGTGTGTAAACACCGCGATGTACGCCAGCCAGTTACGTATCTGACCGATTTTTTACATGCGGCGAAAATTTATTTAACCATTTGATAACCTAAGGCTAGTTTTGTCTAGTACCAGCCCTCGGACTTTAAGACGAAAACTCGACAAATGTCTACTTTCTTAGATTTAAACTTGGTAAAAAATGAATAGTGATTGACATCGCACGGGCTGAGGCTGGCGATGGAACGTCGAAAAAAAACCCGCGACAAGCACGGGTTTTTATCAGCATCAGCAACGGTTACTTGCTTTTTTTGATGTGTTTTATCAAACGCTTACGTTTGCGCATCTGCGTAGGCGTCAGCGTATTACGCTTGTTCGCAAACGGGTTTTCCCCTTCTTTGAACTGAATGCGGATCGGCGTCCCCATCACATCCAAAGACTTACGGAAATAGTTCATCAGATAACGCTTGTAGGAATCCGGCAGGTCTTTGACCTGGTTGCCGTGAATCACCACGATTGGTGGGTTATAACCACCGGCGTGGGCATATTTCAGCTTCACACGACGACCACGCACCAGCGGCGGCTGATGATCTTCTGCCGCCATAGTCATAATGCGCGTCAGCATCGCGGTGCTGACGCGACGGGTGGAGCTGTCATACGCTTCGCGGACCGATTCAAACAGATTACCCACGCCGCTGCCGTGCAGCGCAGAGATAAAGTGTACACGCGCAAAATCAATAAAGCCCAGACGGAAGTCCAAGGTCTCTTTGACCTGCTCTTTCACTTCCTGCGTCAGGCCATCCCACTTGTTGACCACAATAACAAGTGAACGCCCACTATTGAGGATAAAGCCCAGCAGCGACAGGTCCTGATCGGAAATACCTTCGCGCGCGTCAATCACCAGCATCACCACGTTGGCATCTTCAATCGCCTGCAGCGTTTTGATAACTGAGAATTTTTCTACTGCTTCGGTAATTTTGCCGCGCTTACGCACGCCCGCGGTATCGATGAGCACATATTCGCGCTCATCGCGTTGCATCGGGATATAAATACTGTCACGCGTGGTCCCCGGCATGTCGTAAACCACTACGCGGTCTTCGCCGAGAATACGGTTAGTAAGCGTGGACTTACCTACGTTCGGGCGACCAACAATCGCCAGTTTGATCGGCAGGTCCTGCGGGTTGAAGTCATCTTCAGGCTCTTCTTCGCCGTTCTCTTCGGCTTCCAGTTGCGCCCAATATTCTGCATCTTCATCCACTTCTTCCTGAGGAGCAACGTCATCCATCCACGGCAGCAGAACATGCTCCAGCAGGCTGAGAACGCCACGACCATGGGATGCCGCGATCGGATAAATTTCACCCAGACCCAGCGAGTAGAAATCGACGACCGCCTGATCAGGATCGAGTCCGTCAGTTTTGTTGGCTACCAGGAACGTCGGTTTCTGGCGCGAACGCAGATGTTTCGCAATGGCTTCATCCGCAGGCATCAGGCCAGCACGCGCATCTACCATGAACAGCACAACGTCCGCTTCTTCGATCGCCAACAGCGACTGTTCCGCCATGCGGGTTTCTACACCGTCTTCGGTGCCATCAATACCGCCGGTATCAATACAGATAAACTCGCGGCCTTCAATTTCCGCACGACCGTACTTACGGTCACGAGTCAGACCCGGGAAATCCGCAACCAGCGCATCTCGGGTGCGAGTTAGACGGTTAAATAACGTGGATTTGCCAACGTTAGGGCGCCCGACAAGCGCGACCACAGGTACCATGTTTAAAGCCTCATTTAATAAATCATCAGACAACGGCACATTTTTTGCGCCGTTGTTAAAAACAGTAAAACGGCCCCTGCACCAGGAGCCGTTTTTCAAAGCGAGCGGCCGGGACGATTAACGCGTAATAGAGTACAGCGTACCGTCTTTCGCCTGGATCAGCAGTTTACCATCAGCAGAGACCGGCTCGGTCAGGAAACCAGAGCTGTCAACTTTCTGCTGGGCGACAAAGCGGCCATCGTCAACGTTAATCCAGTGCAGGTAGCCTTCGCTATCACCCACGACCAGATTGCCGTTATACAATACCGGGGACGTCAACAGACGGTGCAGCAGATCGCTTTGCGTCCACAGCGTCACACCGCCGTCGGTGGTCAGCGCCAGTACACGGTCGTTCTGGTCAACCAGGTAGATACGGTTACCGTCGACGATGAAATCATTCACTGAACCCAGTTCACGTTTCCACATGATCTGACCGCTGCGCAGATCCAGCGCCGTCAGGTTACCATTATAAGCCAGCGCGTAGACAACGCCATTGACGATAACCGGCGTGGTATCAACGTCGCTCAGACGATCGATTTCCGTTGGACCTGTCGCCTGAGAAATACGCTGCTGCCAAATCATCTGGCCCTGCTGCATCAGCACGGCGCTTACGCGGCCGTTATCACCGCCAACGATAGCTGCGCCAAAGGCTGTCGCTGGGGCAGATTCGCCGCGCAGAGACAGTGAAGGCATGTCGAGGTTAACGGTCCATTTGATGGCGCCGTCAGCTTCGTTCAGGGCCTGCAACTGACCGTTACTGGTGTGGATTAATACCACGCCATCGCTCACAACAGGACGAGACAGCGCTTCACCGGCAACTTTCGTCTGCCATGCGGTGGTACCATCGCTGGTGTTCAGCGCATAAACCTGCGCTTTTTCGCTGCCAATGTAAACATGGCCACCGGACACGGTTACACCGCCAGAAAGCTGTGCAGATGCGCGGGAGAACCAGCCGTCTTTCTCACCCAGATTAACAGACCATACTTCTTTGCCGTCGTCCGCATTCAACGCCTTAACGACGCCGGCGCGATCGGCTGCATAGACAACGTTATCCGCCAGCGCAGGATGAAGATTGGAATAGAAATCACCAATACCGTTACCTACAGAGGTGCTCCAGTCCGTAGACGGAGTAAACTGGTTTTCAACCACCGGTAATGGGGACATCTTAACGACATCTTCTTCGCCACTAAACAGTGAACAGCCGCTCAATAGGGTAACGGAAAGCAGCCCTGGCAGAAGTAATTTACGCAATTGCATCGGGTCCCTCTCAGATGGACAAATTATTGATTTTCATCTGCATCATTTCGCTCAGAGCAGGAGAGGCATCGCTTTTCACGCCCGCTTCCCATGCGCTACGCGCACCTTGTTTATCGCCTTTGCTCAGCAATGCTTCACCGCGCAGGTCGGCAACAATGGCCGTCCACCCTTCACCTTTAATGGTGTCGAGTGTTTTCAGCGCGGTATCAGCCTGTTTAAGCTGAACCTGAACACGAGCCAGACGCAGGTTAATCACCGCTTTGAGATTCTCATCGCTGGTCGCTGCTAAGCCTTGTTGCAGCTGGCTTGCGGCTTTCTCAAGTTCATTTTTGTCAACAAACTGCTGCGCCAGTTCCAGTGAAGCTAACGCGCCGTAGGTATTTTTGTTTTCTGCGGCAAATTTCTCTGCAGCAGGAAGGCTATCCGGTTTACCCGCGCTAACCGCAGTCACCGTATTTTGATATGCCAGAGAAGCAGAGCGTGCGGACTCCGTCTGATGGCTGGTCCAGTAACGCCAGCCAACCAGCGCGCCAACCCCTAAAATGACCCCAACAGCCAGCGCTTTGCCGTTTTCAGCAAAGAAGCGTTTTACTGCATCAATCTGGTCGTTTTCGTTCTCGTAAATTTCCACGCTGTCCTTCTCCTTAGCCCAGTAGAGTGCGCAAATGCGCGGCAACGCTATCCTGCGCTACTGCCGTTTGCTCACCAGAGCGCAAATCCTTCACTACAACAGTACCGTCAGCCACTTCGGACTCGCCCAGTACCAGTGCAACGCGGGCGCCCCACTTGTCGGCGCGGGCAAACTGTTTCTTAAAGTTGCCGCCACCGTGGTTTGTCATCAGTTTCACACCAGGAACTTCATCGCGCAGACGTTCTGCAAGCCGCATTGCAACCGACTGCGTATCCGCCCCCGAAGCGACCAGGTATATATCGACAACAGGATCTGCGTTAAATTCCGGATTAACTGCCTGAACTAACAAAACAAGTCGTTCCAGACCCATGGCAAAGCCCACGGCCGGCGTTGCGCGACCGCCAAGTTGCTCTACCAGACCGTCGTAACGCCCACCGGCACACACGGTACCCTGAGAGCCCAGGCTGCTGGTAACCCACTCAAATACGGTGCGGTTGTAATAATCAAGACCACGAACCAGACGCTGATTGACGGTATAGGCAATACCTGCGGACTCCAGCAGTTTGCACAGGCCCGCAAAGTGCTCGCGAGAGTCGTCATCAAGATAGTCGCCCAGTGCAGGTGCGTCGTTGAGCAGCGCCTGTACTTCCGGGTTTTTGGAGTCGAGAACGCGCAGCGGGTTAGTGTACATACGGCGCTTGCAGTCTTCGTCCAGTTTCTCTTTGTGCTGTTCCAGGTAGGCGACCAGCGCATCACGGTAGTTAGCGCGGGCTTCAAGCGAACCAATTGAGTTCAGCTCAAGGCTGACATGCTGAGAAATACCCAGCGCGCGCCACCAGCGAGCGGTCAGCATAATCAGTTCAGCATCGATGTCCGGGCCTTGCAGGCCAAACACTTCGACACCCAACTGATGGAATTGACGATAGCGCCCTTTTTGCGGACGTTCGTGGCGGAACATCGGCCCGATATACCACAGACGCTGTTCCTGATTGTACAGGAGACCATGTTCGATGCCGGCGCGTACGCAGCCCGCAGTCCCTTCAGGACGCAACGTCAGGCTGTCGCCATTACGGTCCTCAAAGGTATACATCTCTTTTTCAACCACGTCGGTGACTTCACCGATCGCGCGTTTGAATAACGGGGTCTGCTCTACAATCGGCAAGCGGATTTCACTGTAACCGTAGCTGCCGAGCACGTTTTTGAGAGTGCCTTCAATGCGCTGCCAGATGGCGGTTTCGCCAGGCAGATAATCGTTCATGCCGCGAATGGCTTGAATGTTTTTTGCCACGTTTATTCTCTTTATGAATATAAAAATGAACCCTCAGCGCTAACCCGAACAATGCGGGCGCCATGCGGGTTCAATCATACACGGGAAGCACGCCGCTTCCCATCACGTTGTTATTTTTCAAGCTGCTGCACGTCAATACGACGCGCTTCGTCCAGGATACTCGCTTTAGCGCGAATGCGGGCTTCAAGCTGCGTAATCATATCGTCGTTATCGAGTCGATCCTTACGCACGCCGTCTTCATACAGACCGCTTTTCTTGTTACCGCCCGTCACGCCCAGCGTAGAAACCAGCGCTTCGCCAGGACCGTTCACCACGCAGCCGATGATCGAAACATCCATTGGCGTAATGATATCTTCCAGACGTTGTTCCAGCGCGTTAACCGTACCGATAACGTCGAACTCCTGACGCGAGCAGGTTGGGCAGGCGATAAAGTTGATCCCGCGGGCACGAATGCGCAGCGATTTCAGGATATCGAAGCCAACTTTGATCTCTTCCACCGGATCCGCCGCCAGAGAGACACGCAGCGTATCGCCGATCCCTTCGGACAACAGCAATCCTAAACCGATCGCTGATTTTACCGCCCCACTGCGTGCACCACCGGCTTCGGTGATCCCCAAATGCAGCGGTTGATCGATCTGTTTCGCCAGCAGGCGATAGGATTCAACAGCGAGGAAAACGTCAGACGCTTTAACGCTGACTTTGAATTGATCGAAGTTCAGACGATCGAGGTGATCCACATGGCGCATAGCGGATTCCAGCAGCGCCTGCGGCGTCGGTTCACCGTATTTTTCCTGCAGATCTTTTTCCAGCGATCCGGCGTTGACGCCGATACGGATAGGAATATTTTTATCACGAGCGCAGTCCACTACCATGCGGATACGCTCTTCATTACCGATATTGCCTGGGTTGATACGTAGGCAATCGACGCCGTATTCCGCCACCTTCAGCGCGATACGATAGTCGAAGTGAATATCGGCAACCAGCGGGACATTAACCTGCTGTTTGATAAGCTTGAACGCTTCTGCGGCATCCATTGTCGGTACAGAGACACGAACAATATCTGCGCCGACGCGTTCCAGCGCTTTGATCTGATTAACCGTCGCTTCCACATCTGTGGTACGCGTATTGGTCATAGACTGTACGGCGATGGGCGCGCCATCGCCGATCGGCACGTTCCCAACGTAAATGCGTGTCGATTTTCTACGTTGAATTGGAGCCTGGTTATGCATTAAAAAATCTCCCGCATTGCCGTCTGTTACTGAGCCGGTGATTGTTCGGCATTAACGGTCAGACGCGCAACCTGGTTAGTTCTGATAAAACGACTCAGATCGACAGGTTTACCCTGGAACTGAATCTGCACTGCCGCCGGAGCGCCAATTTTCAGTTTGTACGGCGCCTGACCCGTCAGATTCAGATTGCCGTCCTTACGCTGCATACCACTGAACAGTTTTTTTCCGGTCGCATCGGTCACTTCCAGCCAGCAATCGGCGGTAAAGTTCATTACCAGTGCGTTAGGATCGGCCGCAGGGGTAGTTACACCCGCCTGGTCAGTCGGCAGCGGTGCCGCGGTAGCTGGCGCTGCAGTTGCGGTATCGACGTTAGCCTGAGAAGGTGCCACAACGGCATTCTGCTGCGCATCAGCGGCAGGTGCCGGGGTTGCAGCAACATCTGGCGTAGGCGCTGCGTCCGCCACCGCGCCATCGTCTGGAGCCGGGGTAGTATCCTGGCCCGCTGCGGCGCTGGTATCTAACGGTACGTTCTGCGCACCATCTTTACCGGCATTCAGCTCAGCGGAGGATTGATCGGCCATGGTGGTAATCTCTTCCTGCTGCGCTTTATGGTTCTGCCACCACCAGGCTCCCGTCAGTCCGACAACGACAAACAGCACCAGCCAGGTAAAGGTCATTAACCAGCCGTCGCGTTTTTTACGACGCTTACCGAGCGAGAAGCTCTGCATCGGTGCGACTTTGGCTGGGCGAATCGGAGCCTGTTTTTCCAGCCCTGGCAACAGTTCTTCTTCAGGAATATGCACCAGACGCGCATAAGAACGGATATACCCGCGCAGGAATGTTGAAGCGAGATCGGCTGGTGCCTTATCTTCTTCAATATCACGTACCGTGGAGACCTTCAGGCAAAGTCGCTCCGCGACTGCCTGCTGGCTGAATCCGAGTTGTTCACGGGCATTGCGCAGACGAACGCCGGTGGATAGTGCTTCATTTTTGTCGTGCGTGGCTTCAGTATTCATTCGCTACAGCTGCGTAAATTTGGGTTCTGATGCCGGCGAGCCACAATGCTCACCCACACCGCGAAACATCTGGTCAGTTAACCTTCGTCAGACAGTATAAAACGGTCAGACTATCAAAGACAAAACAACGTAAACCTGAGGGCTAAAGGCTTGTTGCGCCGTTACATACTGCCTTAAAGTCGACAAAAACGCACCGTTATTATTGACCTGACGACAACAACAAAAAACCTCATTTGGCTTACGTTGCACTACGGTACATGAATTATACCGTAGTGCACTCAACATCAAACGGTCTTGATATCGATAGCGTCGCCCTGCATACGCTTACGCAGAGTACGCTTGGTACGGTCGATAACGTCACCCGCCAGCTGACCGCAGGCTGCATCGATGTCATCGCCACGTGTTTTACGCACGATGGTAGTGAAACCATAGCTCATCAACACTTTGGAGAAACGATCGATACGGCTGTTGGAGCTACGGCCATATGGCGCGCCTGGGAACGGGTTCCACGGGATCAGGTTAATCTTACACGGCGTATCTTTCAGCAGCTCTGCCAACTGATGCGCGTGTTCAGTACCATCATTGATGTGATCTAACATCACATACTCAATGGTCACACGACCCTGGTTAGCGTTGGACTTCTCCAGATAACGACGAACCGCGCCAAGGAATGTTTCAATATTGTACTTTTTGTTGATAGGTACAATTTCGTCACGAATTTCATCGTTCGGCGCATGCAGAGAAATCGCCAGCGCGACATCAATCATATCGCCCAGCTTATCCAGCGCAGGGACAACGCCTGAGGTGGAGAGCGTGACGCGACGCTTGGACAGCCCAAAACCGAAGTCATCCAGCATGATTTCCATCGCTGGCACCACGTTGGTCAGGTTGAGCAGCGGCTCGCCCATCCCCATCATCACCACGTTGGTGATAGGACGCACGCCCGTTGCTTTCACCGCGCCGACGATTTTCGCCGCGCGCCAGACCTGACCAATGATTTCCGACACCCGCAGGTTACGGTTAAAGCCCTGTTGCGCCGTAGAGCAGAATTTACACTCTAATGCACAACCGACCTGTGAGGAAACACACAGGGTCGCACGATCGTCTTCCGGGATATACACGGTTTCTACGCGCTGATCGCCAACCGCGATGGCCCATTTGATCGTACCGTCAGAAGAACGCTGCTCTTCCACCACTTCCGGGGCGCGAATTTCAGCCACTTCTTTCAGCTTGTTACGCAGCACCTTATTGATGTCAGTCATGTCATCAAAGTTGTCGCTGCAATAGTGGTACATCCACTTCATGACCTGATCGGCACGAAACGGTTTTTCACCCATATCTTTGAAGAATTCGCGCATTTGCTGACGGTTCAGATCCAGCAGGTTGATTTTTCCATTTTTATTTGGAACCGCAGGAATGACGACTTCAGAGGTGTTAACTAATTCAGACATAATTTTTTCCGGCCTCGTTGTTACACGTTGTGGCCCGTGGAGGGTTAAAAAGAAACGCCCCGGCAAGCGTTCTGCTCTTCCGGGGCGTTGCATTGTACAAAGTCTGGCGCAGGGATGCCACGTTTGCACGAAGCATTAGCGAAAATAATATGTAAATCGCTAATTCCTCTCCAAAGGATTTCGCATCGCAGGAAAGCGGCACGTTCGAGCCTCCCCGAAAGCATAGAAAACTATGCGATGTGAAAGACGCAGGAGATTAGCGCGTGCGCGGGCAAACCTCGCCTTCACCGAAGAAATAGGCGATTTCACGCGCGGCAGATTCAACGGAGTCGGAACCGTGAGTACCGTTCTCGGTGAAGCTATCAGCGTAGTCTGCACGCAGAGTACCCGCCAGCGCATTCGCCGGGTTGGTTGCACCCAGCAGATCACGGTGACGCTGCACGGCATTTTCGCTTTCCAGAACAGAAACAACGATAGGACCGGAGGTCATGAATTCAACCAGACCGTCAAAGAACGGCTTACCATCATGCTCAGCATAGAAGCCACGCGCCTGCTCAACGGTCAGGTGCAGCATTTTAGTACCGACAATTTTGAACCCTGCTGCTTCAAAGCGCGCAAAGATGCTCCCAATAACGTTTTTTGCCACCGCGTTTGGTTTGATGATGGAAAAAGTACGTTCAATAGCCATGATTACCTCTGAAAAAGATGTTTTGTTGTTGTTTACCTGGCGCGGATTATAAAGAGCATCCCGGCAATTGACTATTGACGAAGATAACATTTCTTTAAAATAAGATGAATTTTAGCAACAAAAGTCACCTGGTGGTCTACTGCAACGAAAATCTCACCGTCGCCACCTGTCCGGCGTCATCCATCACCAGCAGTTGATAATCCCCTTTGGTCGCCAGCCGTAGCGTAAGACGGCGTCCGCGTTCATCCAGCCGTTCACCGTTAAGAAACCACCAGCGATCGCCAGTCCCACCGCTGGTTTGTACTGGCAATGAGGCCAGCGCAGAACCGGGTAAACGCTTCACGATCGCGCCATCACGAACCCCTGTCAACTGCAACGGCAGCGAAGCATCCTGCCCCAGCGGCGGACACGTGGCAGAAACCGGCGGTAATCTCGCCCCACGGCGCTCTGATTCCGGCAGCCATGGCTCCAGCGGTAAAGGCCAGACGATTAACGTTTGTTCGCGCGCCTGTGGGCAATCCGCCGCCACACGTTTGCCTTCATCGTCCAGCCAGACGGGGAAACGAATGCCACTCACACCCTCCTGTTCGGGCAATAACAACGTGGGCGGCTGGCTGTCCTCCAGCAGCCAGGTTGCCAGACGGCGTCGACAGTTGCTGTCTCCCGGCGCAAGTGACTGCCCGCCCGGCCAGCACACTACGCCGCGGCTAACGGATTCAGGGCGCGGATCCTCCGGCTGATTTGTCCCGCGAGAGAGCAAAAGATTGTTGACCTGATTGAGCAGCGGCACGGCGCTGGCAAAACCAAACTGGCCCACCACCGGCGTACCGTCGGGTCTGCCGGTCCAGATCCCCATCACATAACGGGCGTTAACGCCAATCGCCCACGCATCGCGATAGCCATAACTGGTACCCGTTTTCCACGCCAGCGGAACCACTCTGCTCAGCGCGTTATCCGGCAGCGGTTGCGCTTCGTCAGCCATAATGCGGCGAATAATCCACGCCGCGCCTACCGACATCAACGGACGCTCCAGCAGTGGATCGTCTGGCTGCAGGCGCAGTTTTCCCGCTTTTCCCTGACGGGCAAAGGCACTGTACGCCGCCGCCATGTCTTCCAGTCTGGCCCCTGCCCCGCCCAAAATCAGCGACAGATTCGGTGCAGCACCTGCGGGCAGATACAGCGGTAAGCCAACGTTACGTAACGATGCGGCAAAACGCTTCGGGCCATAGGTTTCAAGTACCTGCACGGCGGGTAAATTTAGCGAGCGCACCAGCGCTTCGCTCATACTCACCGGGCCATGAAAACCACTGTCAAAATTCCCTGGTCGATAATCTCCGGTTCGACGCGGCACATCCTGCAACAATGAAGCAGGATGAATTAATCCGTCATCCAGCGCCAGACCATAGACAAACGGCTTCAGCACCGAGCCCGGCGAGCGGATCGCATTCACCATATCCACATGGCCAAAGCGGGAGTCGTCATTCATATCTACCGACCCCACCCAGCCACGCACGCTCATATCAGTGTGATCGACCACAATCATCGCCAGCGAACTGCGCGCAGGTAAGCGGCCCTTCCAGTTTTGCGCCAGCTCTTCCAGTTGGCGCTGCAATCCGGCGTCAAGGGTGGTCACGATTTTATCGCTCCGGCTTTTTCCCAGCATCATGCGCGAGAATAACGGCGCTAGCTGCGGCATTTGTCTGGGCGCCAGCCAGACCGGTTCTTCACGTGACTCCTGCACCTGTCTGGCAGGCCAAACGCCCTGCGTCGCCATGCGCTCAAGCACTTTATTGCGCGCCGCTTCAGCGCGGTCCGGCCAGCGGTCCGGGCGCAGACGGCTCGGTGCCTGCGGCAACACGGCCAGCAGCGCGGCATCGGAATAACTCAACTGTGTGGGAGATTTACCAAGGTAGGCCCAACTCGCCGCCCCCACGCCCTGCAGCGTGCCGCCAAACGGCGCACGGTTAAGATATAGCGTCAGGATGTCGCGCTTAGAAAGATGCCATTCCAGCTGCAATGCGCGCCAGAGCTGGCGGAACTTGCCGCCGAAAGTTCGCGGGTGGGGATCGAGTAATCGTGCGACCTGCATGGTGAGCGTACTGCCGCCTGAAACGACGCGACCTGAGGAGAGGTCCTGCCATGCCGCGCGCAGCACTGAAAACGGATTGACGCCGGGATGTTTCCAGAACCAGCGGTCTTCGTAGTTGATTAACGCCTCAAGGTAACGGGGGGACACCTCATCAATAGTCACCGGATAACGCCAGATGCCGTCCGCGTCGGCGAAGCGCCATAGCGGCGTACCATCGTAAGCCACCACGACACGTGCCGGATCGACTTCGTGAAGCGGCAGCGGCCAGATTTTATCTGCCGCCCAAACCCCCGCTACCAGCAATAGCGCAACGGCTGCCAGCCAGAGCCAGCAGCCGCGTTTCCCCAACCCGCGCATCATTTACGGTCTGACAATCAAAAGCCCCTCTGTCGCACCGGTCGCGCGCCACTGCGGAACATACATTGACTCCACCTGCGGCACAGGAACCTGATAGGTCCCCGGCGTTACCGCCCGCGCCAGATAGACCAGCGTCACAGGCTGCCCTTCGTTGACCGCTACCGCGGCGACAAAGCGATCGTCACGGAACTCAACGTGCTGGATATCCGCCTGCTGCATCTGATTGAGCAAATTCGCTACCTCGCTGCCGCTGTCCTGCAGACTGGCGCTGCCGTTGGCCAGATTCTGGTTTTCCAGCTCCAGGCCGGCTGGCAGTAAGTCAACCACCAGCGCATCCGGTACGTTCTGGCTGGCTTTCACCTCCAGCCAGACCAGTACCAGTTCGCCGCTGCGCAGAGAATCCAGCGCTTTGCTGTTCCCGTCGAGCCCCAGGATCTGACGCTCAATGTGCAGGACGTTGCTGGCAGGCGTCGGCGAGGTTTGCGGGTAACCACTCACATCCAGACGCAGCCACAGCGGCAGATTACCGGTATTGGTGACGTTCAGCGTAGACAGCGCGTCAGCATCCAGATTACGCGTTTGTGATTTCTCCCCGGCTAACGCCTGTTCAGAGAGTGACGTTTGCGCCTGCCACGAGCCAGGCAAGTCCTGCAACGTACGCGCGGCAAGGAACAGCGCATTGTTTTCCTGAGTAGAGAGCCAGCGCTGCCCAAAGGCCTGTTCTGACAAGGTGTTCAGCAGCGTATTCTGCACGTCAGGTTTAAGCTTGTTCTCTTCCAACAATGCCAGCATCAGCGCGTTGTCACGTAGCTGACTGCCGTAATCCGCCATCCACTGCTGCGCATCGCGACGTGGCGTATTCAGCGCCAGCGTCAACGCTTGTTCACTGCGGTTGGCGTCGCCCATGTTTTTCAGCGCTATCCCCAGTTGCAACAGCGGTAAACCGGAAGCCGCCTGTGCACGACGCTCCCAGATCTCACGCAGCGCGCCAAGCGGGGCTTTCTGCTGACGAGCCAGCACCAGCGCGGCGTAGGCCTGTACGGCAAACCGGCTTGCTGATGCGTCGTCGGTATAGCGAATCGACATCATGCCCGGATCCTGCAAATAGCGCAGCAGCCGCTCGTTACCCCGGTTAATCACCTCTGCCGGGACGCTATAGCCCTGTTCATTCGCGCGAACGAGGAAATCCATCACATACGCGGTCAGCCAGTACTCTTCCGACCCGTTCTTATCCCACAGCGCAAAACCGCCGTTATCACGCTGCATTTGCAGTAAACGAGAGATGCCAATCTCTACTGCCGCACGGCGTTTTTCATCGCTGTCGCCCGCGATACCTAACGCCTTCAACTGCGCGGCATTGGTGTATAAGGATGGGAACAACCCGCTCGCCGTTTGCTCGAGGCAACCGTAAGGGTAAGCTTTCAGTTCACGGATATAGCGCGCCAGATTCAGCGGTGGTTTACCGCTGAATAGCAGTTGTCCCTGCATCGTCACAGGAGAGAAATTCGTCAGTTCTTCGCCCGGAAGCTGCCAGGTTGCGCCCGGCTGAAGTGCGACGCCGTAATTAACAGTTTGCGCCGGGAACGCCGGTCGCACGCCAATTTTCCACTGTTTATGCTGAACAGGCAGCGTTTCACCCGGTAGATTCAGACCGCTAATTTGCGCCTGAATTTCGCCATCGCCAAAGCCCTCCCGCGCACGCACCGGAATAAACAGCGTAGTCCGTACGCCTGGCGCCAGATTCACCGGGGCGGGATCTTGCCCCATCAACTCCAGTAAACCGCTGGCCGCGAGATTAATAATCAGCGTTTGCGGTTTGTCAGTCAGGTTGGTCACGTCCAGCGTCAGGCGCGAGGTATCGCCCCCCGCCAGAAAGCGCGGCATGTTCAGTTCAGTAATTACCGGCGCGGCGACAATCACTTTGCTTTCGCTACTGCCAAAGTCATCCGCCGTCCAGGCTTGCGCCATTACCCGCAGCTCGCCGTTGAAATCACCAATTGGTAACGTCACCGTACCTTCGCCCTGCTCGTTAAGCGTCACCGGCAGCGCCTGTTGCGCCACAATATTGACGTGATTAACCGGTGGCTTGCCGCCGCGTTTTAACTCATCGCCATCACCACCAAAGCGCAGCGCCGCCAGACGTCCTTGCCCTTCGATCACCTGGCCGTAAATATCATAAATATCCGCGCCATAGCGTTTTTGCCCGAAAAACGCCTGCCACGGATCCGGCGTGGCGTAATCGGTAATGTTCAACACCCCGCTGTCAACGGCTGAGACCAGCACGTTAACCTGTTTTGGCACGTCGCCATTTTTAACACTGGCTTTAATCTTGACGGTCAACGGCTGATTTGGACGCATTTTTGCCGGACTTTCCAGCGCCAGCGCCAGACGACGGTTTTCATCGCCTAACGGCAAATGCAGTAAGCCGACTGCCCGTTTTGGCGTTGCCGAACGAGACTTGTCGCCAGGACGAACCACCAGCGCGCTGAGATACAAATCATGGCGATTCCAGGTTTTATCGACCGGGATGGAGATATCAAGACCATCCGTCGGTACGTCTATCTCTTGCCACCACAGCGGGCCTTCGCTGGACTCCACCATCGCGTAACCTTTGCCAGCAGCGGGTGCGGCAATGTGTAGCTTCATGGTATCGCCAGGACGATAGCCGGGTTTATCCAGTTTCAGGGTCACGCGATCGGGACGCACTGCCCCGCTGCCGTCGCTGTTATCCTGCCAGCTATAACCAGCCCAGAAGCGCACGCTGCTCACCGCATCATTCGGAGCTTTCACTTCCAGGCGATAGGCACCCCACTCGACAGGGAAGCTGACTTTACCGGTTTCATCGGCCTTAAGATCCAGGGTCTGCTCACCCTCAACCAGATCTTTTTGATCGAACTGCGATTGCCAGCCCTCGCCTTCAGACCAGTTCCAGTAATAATCACGGCGTTCACGAATCAAACGCACCTGTAAACCGGACACCGCTTTTTTCTCACCTTGCGCATCGGCATACACAATATCAAAAGCGGCATTGCTGTTTTCATCAACGCCAGGCTGATTGACGGTAGTATCGGTGCGGTAGTCATATACGGCTCTCGCCGCAAACTGCGGACGAATACCTGGCAGCGTATCCGCAGGCCAGATGGCTTGTTCAACCCGACGCGTCACCGGACGGCCACCCGACTCCAGCAGGCTGGCTTGCAGAATCACCTGTAACGGAGAATGCGTCTCCTGCCATTGGCTGTTGGTAGTCACTTCGCCGCGACCGTGGTCATCCAGCGTCAACTGAACCTCATCGAGGCTGCGAGAAAGATTTTCTTCGGCAATATTACCAAACTGGAACCCCGGTAATGCCTGCACCGCTTCCCGCAACGGGCGCAGGAAAAGCTGCCCTTGCAGAGCATTGCCGTTGGCGGGCGCGCCGTACAGGTAGTAGCCCACCACCGAGAACTTCACTTCATCAGTTGGAGCCACCGGCATCTTATTGGCAGTGAGATTGAGCGCCATCCGCTCAGGCATGAAATCTTCGACGTGGAAATCCCACATCCGCGACTGGTTGTCGCCAGTATTGGCACGAATATGCCACATGCCGGTTGGCGCGCTGCTGTCCAGCGGCCAGCTAAAGCGATACAGACCGTTTTCCGGCTGGCTCACTACCGAGCGTAACACCTGTCCGTCGGGCTTAACGACCTCCAGCTTCACCGGCTGGTCAGGCAGCGTTTTGCCGTCGCTATCTCGCAGTAATCCGTTGAGGATCACCGTTTCGCCAGGGCGATAGAGGTCACGGGGGCCAAACATAAAGAACTGCTTGCTGTATCCCGGCGCGCCGGCAATATCAAATTCAGCCAGATCCAACGCCGGGAGCTTCAGGTCTAGCAGCGTGGTTTGCCCGTCTTTACGGGCCAGCAATAAGGCCGCGTCTTTATCGGTTTCCAGCTTGACGTGACCCTGCGCGTCACTGGTAGCCTGCGCCAGCGTCTGCCCTTTTTCGTTGAGTAACGTGACCTCAATACCCTGCTGCGCAGCGCCGTTTTCCATACTCTGCGTAAAGACATCCAGTTGATTGTGGTAACGGTGCGCAGAGACACCAATGTCACTGAGCGTAAACAGCGTAGCAGCATTGCTGTAGTTATAGTGTCCGGCCTGATTCATCACCGCAATGTAAACGCCTGCTTGCTGCAACGGCTTGATATCGCTCAGTGGCAGTAGCAGCTTCTCTCGGGTATTACGCGCAGGATTGAGGTCAAAGCGTCCGGTATAAACCAGCTCCGCCATTTTCAGCAGATTGTCTGACTCCCAGTTTGACAACGAATTACGGTATTCCCACTGGCTGACAAACGCACCGAGCGACTCAGGCTTCACGCGAAAGAAGTTCACATCCACGCTATTAACGTTAAGGGCCATCACCGGTAACCCTTCAATCACTTTTCCCGGCAGCAGCGAGCCGCGACTAGCGAACCCTACGCTTGGCTGGACGTCGCGGGTGGTAATGTTTTTTTCATAATCGATAGCGAACGTCGCTTTATTCAGCGCCAGCAAATCACGCTCAATGGTAACCACCAGTTCCCGGTTAGGTTCGAGATGGCGTAAGCGTAGCTCTTTTAGATTTGGCGCCAGCTCCCAGGTACCATCCACTTTGCCGCTTTTTTTATCAACAACGTGTACTACGCGAGAAAAATCTTGTTCCGGATCGAGGGGAATGGAAAAGGTCAAAACGAGCGTTGCCGCGCCGTCGAGTTGGACCTCTGAGGCATCAAGCAGCGTCAGCGACTTACCCTGGCTTTGCTGAATCAGCTTTTGTAATTGGGCCTTATCTTTTGCTGGCGCAGTCTGCGGTGCAGGCGCATCAGGCTTCGCAGCCGTCGGTGATTTTTCGTTATTATTATCGCACCCAACCAGTGCCAGCATCAGCATACAGGCCGCTACGCGTAAATGTTTCATTTTTCATCCCTGGCCGTAGTGGCCCGTTAGCTACGTAGAACAACTATTATGCGTCAGATTTTCGGCTGTGGAAGCCAGTAACTGTTCTACGTTGTCCTATTTTTTCGTGATTAATGTGGATTCGCCTGACAAATCAGCCTCTTTTACTTGTCGCATTGCCCTAAACATCCGACAATTTGCCAAAACCTGGTAAAAATGGAGATGCCTATGACCACCGCCTTTTTTGTCGCTGCCGACTGGCTTGCCGAACACATTGACGACCCGGAAATACAAATTCTTGATGCCCGGATGGCACCTCCAGGACAGGAAGATCGCGATGTTGGCGAGGAGTATCGCGCGGGCCATATTCCTGGCGCAGTCTTTTTTGATATTGAAGCGCTTTCCGACCATACGTCACCGCTACCGCATATGATGCCGCGACCGGAAGCCTTTGCCGTAGCGATGCGCGAATTGGGCGTTCATCAGGATAAACACCTGGTTGTCTACGATGACGGCAACCTGTTTTCCGCGCCACGCGCATGGTGGATGCTGCGGACATTTGGTGTCGAGAATGTCTCCATTCTGGCGGGCGGTCTGGCTGGCTGGCAGCGCGATGAGCTAATGCTCAAAGAAGGAAATGAGGATTTACCGGAAGGTGAATTTAACGTGGCATTTACGCCTGAAGCGGTTGTGCGCGTTACCGACGTACTGCTGGCCAGTCATGAAAAAACGGCGCAGATCGTCGATGCCCGACCGGCTGCGCGTTTTAATGCCGAAGTTGACGAGCCGCGTCCGGGCCTCAAGCGTGGCCATGTGCCTGGTGCGCTTAACGTACCGTGGACAGAGCTGGTTCGTGACGGTGAACTGAAAACTACCGACGAACTGGATGCTATTTTCTTCAGCCACGGCGTAAGCTTTGACCGTCCCATTATCGCCAGCTGCGGCTCAGGCGTCACGGCGGCGGTGGTTGTGCTGGCGCTTGCCACGCTGGGCGTTTCTAACGTCGCATTGTATGACGGCGCATGGAGCGAATGGGGCGCGCGTAACGATTTACCGGTAGAACCGGCTGAGACTCAATAAAATCTGATTTACTCATCTTTTTCACCCACAAAAAAACCGCTCAATGAGCGGTTTTTTTTGTGCCAGTCCGGTTCGCGGCCTTTCCAGCAGGCTGTGCTGCTTTAGCAACGCATGCTCATCGTAGCGCACTAATACTCCCTTTTAAGGGAGAAAAAGCCAACTGAGTTAGCGGCAAAGTTATTCAGTGCACGAGGTATAATCCTTCGTGGCGGCTTTCCTTCACTCAGATAATCCGGTTCTGTTTGAAGTCGCGCAGGAAACCGCCCCAGCGGCGTTCGTAGAACGGTGCGATGTGCTCAGTGATAAAGTGACTCACGCCCTTCTCACCTTTCTTCACCTGGCAGATATCAATGGGTTCATCACCCGGCAACGTATCGGTCGCGACGCTACCCGCAGCATGGATGATCTCTTCAATATCACCTTCAGCTTCAATACCAATCAGCAGGTTCGGCTGGGCTTCAGCACTTTCTTTGATTGAGCAGAGAAATGCGCGTTTTACCGGCTTAATGGTTTTAAACAGCGTGGTCAGTGAGTCAATCATCTGCGCCGGAGGTTCGGCGACTTCAGAAAGGATCAGCGATTCACCACCTTCCAGTACTTCCTGGGTGCTTAGCGGATTACCCTCTTCCCCCATCAGCAGGCTGATTTCACGCGGCATAAACTCTTTGCCGGTCGGCAGTTTAGCGTTGAGAAAGAGCGTTTCGCCAAGCGTCATTTCAAATAGCGTACGCACCGGCATAACGACAAATGCTTGCTCATCTTCAACCGCCTGTTGCAGGGCTTCCAGGGAGGTGAAGAACGGAATCACGGTAGTGCCGTCTTCTTTTTCCCAGTGTTGAAGGTCGAGGGCGCTGTCTTCTACTACCGCCTCGCCTTCTGCGGCAGTACCCGGCACCCAGACGGTGGATTCCAGTAATGTACGGAAAAATGCCGGACGATGCGCAGGCTCTGTCGCTGCTTGCTCCAGCAACGTTTCTAATTCATTTTTTGTTTCGGACATAAGTATCACAAATTGGATGAATACATGTAAGCCGGATAAGCGTAGCGCCATCCGGCAATACAGTCATGAATTATGCGGTCAGCAGATTCGCGATGGTGCGCACACCCAGACCGGTTGCGCCCGCAGACCACTGCTCAACCGGCGCTTTGCGATAGGTTGCAGAGCAATCGATGTGCAGCCAGCCTTGCTGGTAATTTTCCACGAAATGGGACAGGAAGCCCGCCGCGGTGCTTGCACCCGCTGGGTAGGCCGCACTGCCGGTATTATTCAGCTCAGCAAAATTTGACGGCAGTTGGCTACGGTGGAACTCTGCCAACGGCAAACGCCAGAACGGCTCGTTTTCTTGCGCCGCACTTGCCAACAAACGCGCGGCCAGTTGGTCATCAAAGCTAAACAGCGCGTGGTAATCGTTGCCCAGTGCGGTTTTCGCCGCGCCGGTCAGCGTGGCAGCATCAATGATCAATTCAGGTTTTTGCGCGCTGGCATCGATCAGGCCATCGGCCAGTACCAGACGCCCTTCAGCATCGGTATTCATCACTTCAACTTTTTTACCGTTGCGATAGTGAATGATATCGCCAAGCTTAAAGGCGTTGCCGCTGATCAGGTTATCCGCGCAGCACAGATACAGCTTCACACGCTTGTTCAGGCCACGGGTGATGGCAAACGCCAGCGCGCCGGTGACCGTTGCCGCACCGCCCATATCGGACTTCATTGAGTCCATAAATGCGCTTTGCTTGATGCTGTATCCGCCGGAGTCAAAGGTAATTCCCTTGCCAACCAGACAGGCATAAACTGGAGCTTCTTTGTCGCCAGTCGGGTTGTAATCGAGCGCCAGCAGCACCGGCGGACGTTCAGAGCCTCGACCTACGGTATGCAGCCCCATGTAGTTCTGCTCGCGCAGATCTTCACCTTTGGTGATACGGTACGAGACGTTGTCGCAGGCCACGCTGCACAGCAGGTCTACCGCGCGTTGCGCCAACTGTTCCGGGCCCAGCTCTTCTGCAGGTGCGTTAATGGTATCGCGCACCCAGTCAATAATCTTCAGACGGTTATCCAGCTCTTTGCGCTGCGCCTCGTCCAGAGCGGCCCACTCAACTTTGCGGGTGCCTTTTGGTCCTTTGTAACCCTGCCAGAACGCCCAGCTACGTTCGGTATCCCAGCCTTCACCATCCAGTTGGACATGTTTAATACCCAGGCCGTCAATTTTACGCGCGGCGCGCTGGATAAGGCTGAGATCATCTTTTCCGTTCAGGTGCAGGGTAATACCGTCATTATTAATGCTGTATGTCGCCTTTTCACCCCAGCGAGCGTCAGCGGGTTGCGTGGAAAGCGTAATTTTCATGGCTTCTGTCATTTTATTTATCCTTATTTCGCGCATACAGGAAAACGGGCCACCCGTGGGCAGCCCGTTGACTTATTCGGCTTCGTCCAGCCAGACCAGTAAAATGGCCTCAAGGATTTTTTCGTTCGATGCCTGTGGATCATCATCGAACTCTTCCAGGTCACAGATCCATTGATGCAGATCGGTGAAACGAACGGTCTTGGGATCGAGATCGGGGAACGCGTCGTACAGCGCCTCGCCGATTTCGCGGCTATCGGTCCACTTCAGTCCCATACTACCCTCTGTTAATGCTCACGTGCATGATTGATTGTGTAACGTGGGATTTCGACCACTAAATCGTCCTCGGTTACCCGTGCCTGACAGCTTAAACGGCTCTCCGGCTCCAGTCCCCAGGCTTTATCCAGCATGTCGTCTTCTTCTTCTGTGCTTTCCGGCAAAGAATCAAAACCTTCACGTACGATGCAGTGGCAGGTCGTGCAGGCACAGGATTTTTCACAGGCGTGTTCAATCTCGATACCGTTACGCAGGGCAACGTCGAGAATGGTTTCGCCGGTCTCAGCTTCCAGAACTGCGCCATCGGGACAGAGATCCTGATGAGGCAAAATAACAATCTTTGGCATATTAAACCTCGTCCACGGAATGGCCTTTCAGCGCGCTACGGACGGATTTGTCCATACGGCGAGCGGCGAATTCCTGGGTTTGTTTGTCTACGTTTTTAATGGCTTGTTCTATCGCGTCAACATCGTCACCCTGTGCTACCTCGCTCAAGTGCGCAGCAGCGGTGTCGATAGCCTGACGTTCTGCGGCGCTTAACAGCGCGGCATCAGCGTTCAGCGCACCGGATAAACTCTCCAGTACGCGTGCCGCTTCGACTTTCTGTTCTGCCAGCATACGAGCTTTAACGTCCTGCTCGGCAAAACTCATCGAATCCTGAATCATGGAGGCGATTTCACTGTCGGTCAGACCGTAGGACGGTTTGACCTGAATCGAGGACTCAACGCCGGTGGATTTCTCCATAGCGGTGACGCTCAGCAGCCCATCAGCATCGACCTGGAAGGTCACGCGGATATGCGCGCCGCCTGCCGGCAACGCCGGGATACCGCGCAGCGCAAAACGCGCCAGTGAACGACAGTCCTGCACCAACTCACGCTCGCCTTGCATCACGTGAATGGACATCGCGGTTTGGCCATCTTTAAACGTGGTGAAGTCCTGCGCACGCGCCACCGGGATAGTGGTGTTACGCGGGATCACTTTCTCCACCAGACCGCCCATGGTTTCCAGTCCCAGAGACAGCGGGATAACGTCCAGCAGCAGCATTTCGCTGTCCGGTTTATTCCCGACCAGAATATCCGCCTGGATTGCCGCACCGATGGCGACCACTTTGTCCGGGTCGATAGAGGTCAGCGGCGTACGGCCAAAGAATTCACCGACGCGTTCACGTACCAGCGGCACGCGCGTTGAACCACCGACCATTACCACTTCCAGCACATCCTGCGGCTCAACGCCCGCATCTTTCAGCGCACGGCGGCAGGCCAGCAGCGTACGTTTAACCAGTGCGGAAATGAGTTCATTAAAGGTTTCACGGGTGATTTCACCCTGCCATCCCGCCACGTTAACCGTCACAGAATCGGCGTCGCTGAGTGCGATTTTCGCTGCAATCGCGGCATCCAGCAGTTCGCGCTGTAAGCGGTTATCGCTGCGATCGGCAACGCCCGCCTGCTCGCGAATATAGTCGGCCAGCAGATGGTCAAAATCGTCGCCGCCCAGCGCGGAATCACCGCCGGTCGCCAACACTTCGAACACGCCGCGACTCAGGCGCAGAATAGAAATATCAAAAGTACCGCCGCCAAGGTCATAGACCGCGATCACGCCTTCCTGACCGGAATCCAGGCCATAAGCGATCGCCGCAGCGGTCGGTTCGTTCAGCAGACGCAATACGTGCAGGCCTGCCAGACGCGCGGCGTCTTTCGTCCCCTGACGCTGTGCATCGTCAAAGTAAGCCGGAACGGTGATCACTACGCCATCCAGTTCGCCAGACAACGATTCGGTTGCCCGCGCGGCCAGCGCTTTCAGAATGTCAGCGGATACGCGCACCGGATTAAGCAAACCGGCAGCGGTTTCAATCATCGGCAGGCCGTTTTCGCTCGCCTGGAATGAATAAGGCAGATGCGGGTAACGCGCCTGGATATCCGCCAGAGAGCGGCCCATCATGCGTTTTACCGAGCTGACGGTGTTTGCCGTATCCAGCGCAGCATTGGCGCGGGCATCGTAACCGACCGAGTAGCCCTGCTGCTGATAGTGAACCACTGACGGCAACAGGTGGCGACCTTCATGATCTGCCAGCGTTTCGGCCTGGCCGCTGCGTACGGTCGCAACCAGGGAGTTGGTGGTGCCTAAATCGATACCGACCGCCAGACGACGCTGGTGCGGCGCGGCGCTCAGACCAGGCTCACTAATTTGTAATAAGGCCATTTTCGCTTCCGGAAATTAAAAATCGAGCAGTTTTTCTTCGAGTTGTTCTGCACTGCTTCGCAGTTTATCGAGAAAACGCAGCTTACGCACGGTATCTGCCGCTGCGTCCCACGTCTCGCTATCCAGCTGTTCCACCATCAGTTGATGGCGAACGTTGTACATTTCGCTGACGCGTTGCATAAACGCATCCAGCCGTTGATTGTCTTTTGCCTGTTCAATCTCGTCCAGCTCTTCGCGCAGCTCAAGTTGCTCCATCAGGAACGCGGTATCGCGCACCGTGTGCTGCTCGCTGCGGATATCAAAGCCGTGTAAAGACAACAAGTATTCGGCGCGCATCAAAGGATGACGCAGCGTTTGCCAGGCTTGGTTGATAGTGGCGGACTGCGAAACCGCAGCAAGTTGTTCCGCCTGAGAACCGCTGGCGAATTTATCAGGATGATACTGACGTTGTAGATCCTGAAAACGTAGGCTCAGCGCCTGAGTATCGAGCTGATAACGGGCCGGTAAGCCAAAGAGGGTGAAGTAGTCCATAACATTCTCAGGGCATCGATTCTCTGTTGTTCGATGAGGCAAAACCAGAGAGTCAGGTAAAACAAACCCCACGCGCAGGCGACCACGGTGGGGTTATCAGTAAGCGCGTTACACGTGGAAGCTTTCGCCGCATCCACATTCGTCTTTCACGTTCGGGTTAGTGAATTTAAACCCTTCGTTCAGACCTTCTTTGACGAAGTCTAACTGCGTACCGTCGAGGAATTGCAGGCTCTTACCGTCGATCACGACTTTTACGCCTTTGTCTTCAAACACGGTATCTTCAGCCGCCGGCTCGTCAACAAATTCCAGTACATAAGCCATACCTGAGCAGCCGGAGGTTCTCACGCCCAGACGCAGACCAAACCCTTTACCGCGGTTTGCCAGGAAGGTATTTACACGCGCTGCTGCACTGTCGCTTAAGGTAATCGACATAATAAAACCTCAACTCTTAATTATTTTGCTTCACGTTTGCTTTTGTAATCCGCAATCGCGGCTTTAATCGCGTCTTCAGCCAGAATAGAACAGTGAATTTTCACCGGTGGCAGTTCAAGCTCGTCGGCGATATCGGTATTTTTGATCGCCTGTGCTTCATCCAGAGATTTCCCTTTTACCCATTCGGTAACCAGAGAGCTGGAGGCAATAGCGGAACCGCAGCCGTAAGTCTTGAAACGCGCGTCTTCAATGATACCCTCATTGTTGACTTTGATCTGCAACTTCATCACGTCGCCACAGGCCGGTGCACCCACCATGCCGCTGCCCACGTTCTCGTCGCTGTTGTCAAAAGAGCCCACGTTACGTGGATTCTCGTAATGATCGATTACTTTTTCGCTGTAAGCCATGATGAATTCTCCTTATCGGTACCGATTAGTGATGTGACCATTCAATACTGTTCAAATCCACGCCCTGTTTGAACATTTCCCACAGCGGGGAAAGGTCGCGCAGGCGGCCAATGGAGTTGCGAACCAGATTGATGGCGTAGTCAATCTCTTCTTCGGTAGTGAAACGACCTAAAGAGAAACGAATTGAGCTATGTGCCAGCTCGTCGGTCATCCCCAGCGCGCGCAGCACGTAGGATGGCTCCAGGCTTGCAGAGGTACATGCAGAACCGGAGGACACAGCCAGGTCTTTCAGCGCCATAATCAGCGACTCGCCTTCAACAAAGTTGAAGCTAACGTTGAGAATGTTCGGTGCGCCCTGCTCGAGGTCACCATTGAGGTACACCTCTTCCATATCTTTCACGCCGTTCCACAGACGGTTACGCAGAGTGCGCAGGCGCGCCATCTCGGTTTCCATCTCTTCTTTGGCGATACGGTAAGCTTCACCCATCCCAACGATTTGGTGCACAGGCAGCGTACCGGAACGCATACCGCGCTCGTGACCGCCGCCGTGCATCTGCGCTTCAATACGAATACGCGGTTTACGACGAACGTACAGCGCGCCGATACCTTTCGGGCCATAAATTTTGTGGCCGGAGAAGGACATCAGGTCAACTTTCAGTTGGCTCAGATCGATAGGCAGTTTGCCCACGCTCTGGGTCGCATCAACGTGATAGATGATGCCGCGAGCACGGCACATTTCGCCGATGGTTGCGATATCCTGTACCACGCCGATTTCGTTGTTAACGTGCATGATGGAGACCAGAATGGTGTCGTCACGCATTGCCGCTTCAAGTTCTTTCAGGTCGATAATGCCGTTACGCTGCGGGGCGAGGTAGGTCACTTCAAACCCTTCGCGCTCCAGCTGACGGCAGGTGTCCAGCACGGCTTTGTGTTCGGTTTTGCTGGTGATGATGTGCTTGCCTTTTTTCTGGTAAAAGTTGGCTGCACCTTTAATCGCCAGGTTATCGGATTCCGTCGCACCGGAAGTAAAGACGATTTCACGCGGGTCAGCGCCCACGAGGTCGGCAATCTGGTTACGGGCGATATCTACCGCCTCTTCAGCCTGCCAGCCGAAACGGTGTGAACGAGACGCTGGGTTACCAAAGTTTCCGTCCAGGGTCAGACACTGCATCATTTTCTCGGCAACACGCGGGTCCACCGGCGTGGTTGCGGAGTAGTCGAGATAGATCGGTAATTTCATTGCTCTATAAACTCCGTACATCGCTTCAATGCAAGGAATCAGGCAACCGGCTGGATGTACGACCGAGTTAACGGGGCGTCTGGCACCCCGGCCTGATTCTGAAATACTTTTTACGCTTCATCTTTCTGGCTGCCTTGATGCAACCAGAAGATATTGCGTAATTTTTATTAGGCACGCAGTTTGACGTCGATAGCGTCTTGCGTGCGGGTGCTGCGTGGAGCGTCATGGGTGTGCTGGCGACCAGACACATCCAGGACTTCCTGATTATTCACCAGTTCGCCCAACGTAATGTTGTTGAGGAAACCGGTCAGACGATCGCTCAGATCGCGCCACAGCGCGTGGGTCAGGCATTTATCGCCGCCCTGACAACCGCCTTTGCCCTGGCAACGGGTCGCGTCTACAGACTCGTCAACAGCGCTAATCACTTCACCTACTGCGATGCTGCCGGCATCTTTACCCAGCAGATACCCGCCGCCTGGTCCACGTACGCTGGAAACCAGACCGTTTTTACGCAAACGGGAAAACAGCTGCTCCAGATATGACAGGGAAATTCCCTGACGTTCAGAAATATCAGCCAACGGTACCGGGCCCGTTTCGGAGTTGAGCGCAACGTCCAACATTGCGGTCACGGCATAACGCCCTTTTGATGTCAGTCTCATGTCTTACTTAGCCTCAAACTCGCCCCTGCCCGGGGTTTTTTATTGTAAAATGGGGGTATTGCATAGCAGGGGCAAGTCTGACATTCCCGACTAAATCAGTCAACTATTTACTTGACTAATTTAGTCAGGTATTTAACCTTCAGTGCCATTTTCACTTACCGGATGGCGCTTCGCTAATCCGGCCTGGAAATCGTGCAGCCATCCGGCATCAAGACGCTTACTTGCTTTTATTCTGCTGCTCTATAGAAGCTAAAATTCCGCGCAAAATGTTCAGCTCCTGGCTCTCAGGACGCGCACGAGTGAACAGACGGCGCAGCTTGTTCATCACCTGCCCCGGATGTCCTTCGCGGATAAACCCGGTCGACAGCAGCGTTTGTTCCAGATGACCGTAAAAACGCTCTAAATCATCGACCAGCGGATACTCAGCTTCTTCGTATTCTGCGGTCTTGTCGCTTTCCTGCGTTGCCAGCCAGGCCATGCGAACTTCATAAGAGATGACCTGCACCGCCATCGCCAGGTTGAGCGAGCTGTATTCCGGGTTTGCGGCAATGGCGACGTGATAATGGCACTTCTGCAGCTCTTCGTTGGTCAGGCCAACGCGTTCACGTCCAAACACCAGCGCCACCGGCGAGTTCGTTGCTTCAGAGACGCTTTTTAAACCGCATTCACGCGGATCCAGCATCGGCCACGGCAGCGTACGGGAGCGCGCGCTGGTACCCACCACCAGGCTGCAACCCGCCAGCGCTTCATCAAGAGTATCGACGATCTGCGCGCTGCCGATCACATCGCTGGCACCTGCCGCCAGGGCGATGGCCTGGGAGTCCGGTTTAACCAGTGGATTTACCAGCCACAGATTAGTTAAACCCATGGTTTTCATTGCGCGGGCCACAGAGCCCATGTTGCCAGTGTGAGAAGTTTCCACCAGCACGATTCGAATATTTTGCAGCATTGTATTTCTTCGGCTAAAGATTATTCGGGCATATTATCATAAAACGAAGACATATTCCGAACTCGCTGCTATACTCTGCGCCGTTTTCCCGTTCTTTAACATCCAGTGAGAGAGACCGATGCATCCGATGCTGACCATCGCCGTGCGCGCAGCGCGCAAGGCGGGTAATGTAATTGCCAAACACTACGAAACGCCAGACTCTGTAGAAACCAGCCAGAAAGGCAGCAATGATTTCGTGACTAACGTCGATAAAGCCGCCGAAGCGATTATTATCGAAACAATTCGCAAATCTTACCCACAGCACACCATCATCACCGAAGAAAGCGGTGAGCATGTTGGTGAAGATCAGGATGTTCAATGGGTTATCGATCCACTGGATGGCACCACCAACTTCGTAAAACGTCTGCCGCACTTCGCGGTTTCCATCGCAGTACGCATTAAAGGCCGTACTGAAGTCGCCGTTGTTTACGATCCAATGCGTAACGAACTGTTCACCGCAACCCGCGGCCAGGGCGCACAGCTGAACGGCTACCGTCTGCGTGGCAGCACTTCACGCGATCTGGACGGTACCATCATCGCCACCGGTTTCCCGTTCAAAGCGAAACAGCACGCCACTTCTTACATGAAAATTCTTGGCAAGATGTTTACCGAGTGCGCTGACTTCCGCCGCACAGGTTCTGCTGCGCTGGATCTGGCTTACGTTGCCGCTGCACGCGTTGACGGTTACTTCGAAATCGGTCTGAAACCATGGGATTTCGCCGCAGGTGAGCTGATTGCTCGTGAAGCAGGCGCACTGGTTTGCGACTTCACCGGCGGTCATAACTATATGGCGACTGGCAACATCGTTGCAGGTAATCCGCGCGTAGTGAAAGCCATGCTGGCTAACATGCGTGACGAACTGAGCGACGCGCTGAAGCGTTAATTCAGTACAGCCCGGTGGTGTCATGCTTACCGGGCTTACGTGTTGATACAGGCCGGATAAGGCGAAGCCGCCATCCGGCTTTGATTAAAACGGTCTAATCCCTCGCCCCACCGGCACCGCGCTCACCCACATCACTACCGCAGCAGCAATCAGCACCGCACCACCGGCTAATGCCAGCGTCGTCCAGCCAATCTGTCGCCACAGCACCGGCGCTTTATGTCCGCTAAGTCTCACCGCCAGCGAGCGGAAACTGTGTACCAGCAAAGCCAGTGACGTAATGGTCAAAGAGGTTCCTGCCGCCATCGCCAGCGCCGACGCCATGCCCCAGCTAAAAACGCCAACCACTTTGCTAAACAGTAAAACCATAATTGCCCCGGAGCATGGCCGCATTCCCATAGACAAAACGATCATCAGCCGGGCGCGCCAGTCATCACCGCTTTGCAGCTGTTCAAGATCAGGCAAATGCTGATGCCCACAGCCACATCCCTCGTGATGCACATGGTGCGGCGTGAAGGCGATAAATTTCGGGCGACGCAGCAACTGGCGCAATTTCTTCAGCGCACGGACGCACAATAAAACGCCCAACACGCCAACCAGCGCATAACTCCCTTTCTCCAGCCAGAAACTACTCATATGTAGCTGTCGTGCAGGCAACTGCAAAATGGTGAGCACCACAACCACCAGCCCGATGGCGACCAGTCCCTGTAATAAAGATGAGGCCAGCGTCAGGCCAATACTCGACCTCAGCTTCGAGGGATGCGTTGCCAGCCAGGTGGTAATGACGACTTTTCCATGTCCTGGTCCCAACGCATGCAGCACACCATAAAGAAAACTAAACAGCAGCAGCGATCCCCCGGCCTGGGCCGGATTGGCGGCAACGGCTTTCAGCAAACCGCTCATCTGCTGGTTAACGTCGCGCTGCCAGACGACACTCTTCATCATCACCTGCGGCCAGGCCTGCCATAGCCACAGTATGCCGACTGCAGCCAACAGTAAAAACACCGCCAGCGGCCATAGTGTCAGCCAGCGGCGTCTGGCGGCGCGTTGTTGATAAACTACGGACATTGCAGCGTCACCGTCTGTGCAAACTGTTTACCCAATTCCATATCCTCCGGCGGTGCGTCTTCTTTATCCAGCGACTGCGCAAAGCTCAGCATTTGTTCATTCGGCGTCGGCGTATGTACTGAAATACGGCATTGCTGACTTATGGCCTGCGCCAGCCAGGCATCGCTGTCTTTGTCATAGCTCATATCAACGTAGTAGGTGGGGTCGAAGGTTGAAATAGTATATTTTTGACCGCTCAGCGGCTGAGCTTCTGCCAGCGGCAACACGAACGTCAGCACTGCCTGATGTTCTTCACGCTCCATGCCATATTCCGTCGGCCTGTTTTTGAACTTTACCTTTTTCCCGTCGTGCCACACTTCGGTGAAATAGTGCTGCCCGAGGACGTTGGCCATCACTTCTGCCGCCAGTTTTTTCCAGATCTCATCACCAGGCTTGGCATTTCCCGCATCGTAAAGCAGATCTGCCGAGGTGATTTCATCCATCGTCCAGCGCATTTTTAGCGCGACGAACTGGTAATTCTCGCTCACTATCTCGGTTTTCAAATGGATAAAGCTGTGGGGATGCGCACCTGCGCCAAAGGACAGGATCGCGAGAAACAACGTCATAATGATACGTTTAACGCCTTGCATGAGTTCTCCACGAGAAAAATCTACACCGCCACAAATAATGATGCCGTGTTTGGCGAAAGTGTGCTGAGGATACCATTGAACGAAAAAATGTTGAGCCTCCTTTTCCGGTATCGATTCAGTTCTCAATTTCAACAATTTCTTCTTCAGCAACATCCTCCCAAATACCTTTTCGTCGCCACAACTTAAGCAAAATGATAACAATTTGTTAATTTATGGTTTCATTTTAATGTTTTGTTAACACTGAATTTAAATTCCTGAGTGTATTTTCGTGCAAATTTAACCAATATTTAACCGTTTATTTTCCATAAAATTACAATAATGGGCATAGATCACATTCACCAAACTTGTGATTCATTCCCTCTTCCATTCGTTGTTAACTTCACGCCGTGACATGTCCTGCCCCCTACGAAAGGTACAACTATGAAATTCAAACTCGCATTACTCAGTGCAACCCTGGTTTCTGCATGCATGTTGTCCGGCACGTCCTTTGCGGCGGAAAAATATGAAATTGCTGTGGTTGCCAAAGTCACCGGGATTCCGTGGTTTAACCGGATGGAAACCGGTGTTAATGAAGCAGCAAAAAAACTGGATGTGAATGCTTACCAGACCGGGCCTTCCACGCCGGATCCGGCACAGCAGGTCAAAGTGATTGAGGATCTGATCGCCAAAAACGTCAACGCCATCATCGTGGTACCGAATGACGCCAAGGTCCTTGAGCCAGTACTGAAAAAAGCGCGCGATAAAGGCATTGTCGTTCTGACGCACGAATCCCCGGATGAGCAAATTGGCCAATGGGATATCGAAACCATCGATAGTGAAAAATACGCACAGGCCAACGTCGATGAGTTAGCAAAAAACATGGGCGGCAAAGGGGGTTACGCCATCTATGTCGGTTCACTGACGGTGCCGCTGCATAACGCGTGGGCGGATTATGCAATTAAGTACCAGAAAGAAAAATATCCGGAAATGTTTGAGGTCACTTCACGTCTGCCGGTTGCGGAAAGCATCGATAAATCCTACGCCACGACGCTGGACCTCATGAAAACTTATCCGCAGATGAAAGGCATTATCGGTTTCGGCTCGCTGGGTCCAATCGGTGCGGGTCAGGCTGTGCAGAAAAAACGCGCCAAAGATAAAATCGCCGTTGTCGGGATCGCAATGCCAGCACAGGCTGCACCTTACCTGATGCGCGGTGATATCAAAAAAGCGCTGCTGTGGGATCCAAAAGACGCGGGCTACGCGCTGGTAACGGTTGCCGATCAGCTGTTGCAGGGCAAAGAAGTTAACGCCGACCTGAGTATCGATGGTTTAGGGAAAGCCGATATCGACACGGAGAAGAAAGTGATCCGCTTTAACAAGATCCTCGAAGTCACCAAAGACAACGCACAATCACTTGGTTTCTAAGGCTTTAGCCAACACCAGGGAACCTTAACGCCGGCCGTCTGGCCGGCGCTATCAACCAAACTAACACTCAGCGTCCATCCGGGCGCTCGCAGGGGTATTGTCCATGGCAGACACCACCGCATTTATCACTCTTGAGAATATCAGCAAACAATTCCCGGGCGTGCTGGCGCTGGATAACGTGAATCTGACGCTGAGAAAAGGCGAAGTTCACTGTCTGGCGGGTCAAAACGGCTGTGGTAAAAGTACCATTATTAAAGTGATCTCCGGAGTTTATCATCCGGAAAAAGGCGCGCAGATTTTACTCGATGGCAAATTGTTCCATCACCTGACGCCGCAGCTCTCTTCCCATTATGGCATTCAGGTTATTTATCAGGACCTGTCGTTGTTCCCTAACTTTAGCGTCGCGGAGAATATCGCGGTCAACCGCTATCTGCCCGGTGGCGATATCTGGGTACGTCGTGGCGCCATGAAGCAGCAGGCGCTGGCAGCCATGAAGCGCATCGGTGTGAACATCGATCCCGATAAAAAGGTTGAAAAACTCTCGATTGCCGACCGACAACTGGTCGCCATTTGCCGGGCGATTGCCGCCGACGCACGTCTGGTGATTATGGACGAGCCCACCGCCTCGCTAACCCGTCAGGAGGTTAATGGTCTGCTACGGGTCGTTAACGAACTAAAAGCTGCCGGAATTTGTGTAGTGTTTGTCAGCCACCGTCTGGATGAAGTGATGGAAGTGGCTGACCGCATCAGCGTGATGCGCGACGGCAAACTGGTGGGCACTTATCCTGCCAGCGAACTCGACAGCCACGAGCTGGCTTTCCTGATGACCGGACAACGCTTCCACTATAGCCCGCTGCCGGAAAGACCCGCTATTGAGCAAGAGCCCCTGCTGGAGCTGCGCAACCTCAGCCGCAGAGGCAAATACCAAAACATTAATCTGTCGCTGCACGGCGGCGAGATTGTCTCCATTGTGGGCCTGCTGGGCGCCGGACGCACCGAACTTTGTCTGAGCCTGTTTGGCATGACGCACCCAGAAAGCGGTGAGATTCGCATTAACGGCCAGCCGGTCACTCTTCGCAATAACCATGATGCCATCAAACATGGGATCGGCTACGTCTCAGAAGATCGCCTGACGCAGGGGCTGATCATGGAGCAGTCGATCTACGACAACACCATCGTCACGGTGTTTGATCAACTGCATACTGGCAGCGGCCTGCTCGATCACCGTAAAGCGCAAAAGCTGGTCGCCGATTTGATCCGCGAGCTGAATATCAAAGTGTCCGATCCACACCTGCCGGTTAAAACCCTTTCCGGCGGTAATGCCCAGCGTATCGCCATTGCCAAATGGGTGGCGACTAATCCCCGCATCCTGATCCTCGACTCCCCTACCGTAGGCGTAGATATCGCCAACAAAGAGGGTATTTACCAGATAGCCCGCGATCTGGCGGAACAGGGTATGGCGGTGCTGATGATTTGCGATGAAATCCCGGAAGCGTATTACAACAGCCACCGCGTGCTGGTGATGCGTCGCGGCAGGCTGGTCGCGGAATTTAATCCTCATCAGTGCCGTGAAGAGGAGATTGCTGAAGTGGTCGAGGTAATCAATGAATAAGATGCATCTCTCCCGTTTAATCGGGCAACATGAGTTTTGGCTGGGCCTGCTGGTTGTTGCCCTTGCCGTTGGGCTGAGCATCAGCACCGATGAGTTCTTGTCTTTGGGGAACCTGACGGATGTGGCTACCAGCTATGCGATTCTCGGCATCCTTGCCTGCGGGCTGTTTGTGGTACTGATTTCCGGCGGGATCGACATCTCATTTCCGGCGATGACCGCGATAGCCCAGTATGCGATGGCAAGTTGGGTTATCGGCCACGGCGGCAACTTCGCGCTGGCGTTAATCATCGCGATTGCGGTGGGCCTGTTGCTTGGACTTATTAATGGCTTCCTGGTCTACTGGCTGCGCGTTCCGGCCATCATCATTACCATCGCCACGTTGAACGTTTACTACGGTCTGCTGGTGTACGCCACCAAAGGCACCTGGCTGTACGGCTTTCCGGACTGGTTTATGAACGGCATCAATTGGTTCTCGTTCACCGCGGCGGATGGCTACGACTACGGCTTGACACTGCCCCTGCTGTGCCTGGCGGCTGTGATCATCTTTACCGCCGTGCTGATGAACTATACCCGTCTTGGCCGTCAGGTTTACGCCATGGGCGGTAATCGTGATGCGGCTTCGCGCCTGGGGCTGAATCTGCTGAAGCTGCATTTCTACGTGTATGGCTACATGGGTATTCTGGCAGGCGTTGCCGCCGTGGTTCAGGCGCAAATCACCCAGTCAGTTGCGCCCAATTCGCTGCTCGGTTTTGAGTTGACGGTGCTGGCGGCGGTCGTGCTCGGCGGAACCAGCATGAGCGGCGGACGCGGCACATTAACCGGAACCCTGCTCGGCGTGGTCCTGCTGGCCTTCTTACAAAATGGCCTGACGCTGCTCAGCGTCTCCTCTTACTGGCACACCGTGTTCAGCGGCGCCATTATCCTGGTCAGCATTAGCGCCACGGCCTGGAACGAAAAACGCAAACTGGCAAGGGAGCTTTGAGATGAAAACAATCGCCAGATTTTTACCCGGTGATGCCATCATTCGTCTGCAATGCGTCATTATTGTGGTCGTCGCCCTGGTCTTCTCGGCCCTGCTCGGCAGCCGTTTTTTCAGCGTCGCTAACTTCCAGTCGATTGGCTCGCAACTGCCGATCCTTGGCATGCTGGCCCTCGGGATGGGTATGACCATGCTGACCGGCGGCATAAACCTGTCGATAATTGCAGGAGCGAATGCCTGCTCGCTGGTAATGGCGGCGATTATCGTCACCCATCCGGATAACCCGCTGTTTCTGGTGCTGGCGCTGCTGGCAGGCGCTGCCGTGGCGGTCGCAATCGGTACGCTCAACGGCGCGCTGATTGCCTGGGTCGGGGTTTCGCCGATTCTCGCCACGCTCGGCACGATGACGCTTATCTCCGGGCTGAATATTCTGCTTTCCAATGGGACAGTGATTTCCGGTTTCCCGACCGCCATTCAATATCTTGGTAACGCCACGATTGCCGGTATTCCGGTAGCGCTGCTGCTCTTTTTCCTGGTGGCAATCCTGCTGTGGGTACTGCTGGAGCACACCACGCTTGGGCGCAGTCTGTATCTCGTGGGTTCCAATGAACAGGCTACCCGCTACAGCGGCGTAAATACCGTCCGGGTACAAATTTCCGTGTACGTGATTTCTGCCCTGCTCGGCTGGGTCGCCGCCATTCTGATGATGGCGAAATTCAACTCGGCAAAAGCCGGATACGGTGAGTCCTACCTGCTGGTCACCATCCTTGCTTCCGTCCTCGGCGGCATCAACCCGGATGGCGGTTTCGGGCGCATTATCGGCCTGGTACTGGCGCTGATTGTGCTGCAAATGCTGGAAAGCGGCCTTAACTTGCTGGGGGTGAGCAGCTATCTGACGATGGCCCTGTGGGGCGCGGTGCTGATCCTCTTTATCGCATTACAGAATCGTAAAGCCTGATTTCAGGAGAAAAAATTATGGCAAGTTACTTTATTGGTGTGGATGTCGGTACCGGAAGCGCCCGCGCTGGCGTGTTTGATCTCAACGGCAGAATGGTCGGCCAGGCCAGTCGGGCTATCGAGATTTACCGCCCGCAGGCCGATTTTGTTGAGCAGTCTTCCGATAACATCTGGCAGGCGGTGTGTAACGCGGTTCGCGATGCGATTAACCAGTCAGATATCAACCCAATCCAGGTGAAAGGTCTGGGCTTTGACGCTACCTGCTCACTGGTGGTGCTGGATAAAGAAGGTAAACCGCTGACCATCAGCCCGTCCGGGCGCAGCGAACAGAACATCATTGTGTGGATGGATCACCGCGCCATTACCCAGGCTGAACGCATTAACGCCCTGCATCATCGGGTGCTGGACTACGTTGGCGGCATTATCTCCCCGGAAATGCAAACGCCAAAGCTGCTGTGGCTGAAGCAGCATATGCCCAATACCTGGGCCAATGCGGGTTACTACTTTGATCTGCCCGATTTCCTGACCTGGCGCGCAACAGGCGATGACACACGCTCATTGTGTTCGACAGTGTGTAAATGGACCTATATGGGCCATGAAGACAAATGGGATGCCAGCTACTTCCGCCAGATTGGTCTGGAAGACCTGCTGGAACATGATGCTGCCAAAATTGGTCGCTACGTGAAAACCATGGGCGAACCGCTCGGTCACGGGCTGTCCGCGCGCGCCGCCAGCGAAATGGGACTGATTCCGGGGACCGCGGTCAGCGTCTCGATAATCGATGCCCACGCCGGCACACTCGGTACGCTCGGCGCAAGCGGAGTTTCCGGCGAGGTGGCGGATTTTGACCGTCGTGTCGCGCTAATTGGTGGCACCTCCACCGGACACATGGCAATTTCCAAAGAGCCGCGTTTTATCGGCGGCGTCTGGGGCCCTTACTACTCAGCCGTACTGCCGGAATACTGGCTTAATGAAGGCGGACAGTCAGCAACCGGGGCGTTAATCGACCACGTTATTCAGTCGCATCCGTGTTACGAAACCCTGCTGACGCAGGCTAAGTCTCAGGGACAAACCATTTATGAAGTGCTGAATGCGCTGCTGCGTAAAATGGCTGGTGAGCCGGAAGATATCGCCTTTTTGACCCGTGACATGCACATCCTGCCCTATTTCCACGGCAACCGCTCGCCGCGCGCTAACCCCACGCTCACGGGAGCAATCACCGGACTGAAGCTGTCCCGCACGCCGGAAGATATGGCGCTCCAGTACCTCGCAACCATCCAGGCCATTGCGCTGGGAACGCGCCATATCATTGAAACGATGAACCAAAGCGGCTACACCATCGATACGATTATGGCCAGCGGCGGCGGGACGAAAAACCCGATCTTCGTTCAGGAGCATGCCAACGCCACCGGTTGCGCCATGCTGCTGCCTGAAGAGAGCGAAGCCATGCTGCTGGGCGGCGCCATGATGGGGACTATCGCCGCAGGCGTGTTCGACACGTTCCCGGAAGCGATGTCGGCAATGAGCCGGATTGGTAAAACGGTCACCCCGCAGACCAATCGCATTAAGCAGTACTACGATCGCAAATATCGGGTATTCCACGAGATGTATCAGGATCATATGAAATACCGCCAACTGATGCAGGAGGACGCATGAGTGACTCCTGGTCTCAGGCCACCGGCGTATTTCAGCTCTATAGCGATGCCCTCGCAGGTCTGGGACAGCATCTGACTGAACCGGTCTGGCAGTCGCTAATGGCGGAGCTGCGCGGTTGCCAGGGGAAAATCGTCGTCACTGGCGTCGGTACATCCGGTATTGCGGCGCGTAAAGTTGCGCACATGCTCGCCTGCGTGGAACGTCCGGCGATTTACCTCAACGCGACGGATGCGGCACATGGCGATCTCGGTTTTTTACGCGCCGACGATCTGGTCATTATGCTATCACGCGGGGGAAATTCGGATGAACTCACCCGACTGCTGCCCGGGCTGGCTGCGAAAAATGTGCCCATCCTGAGCGTGACTGAAAACGCCGACTCAGCCATTGCTAAAGCGTCGAGGCTGGTGATTTCCACCGGCGTCCAGCGTGAGGCCGACCCGTTGAACATGTTGGCCACCACCTCAATTTTACTGGTCCTGGCTATCTTTGACGCCGCCTGCGCCTGTCTGATGAGCGAAAGCGGTTACTCAAAAGAGACGCTATTGTCTGTACATCCCGGCGGTGATGTGGGATTAACGCTGAGCCGCGAACAGTAACACCAGACCGCGCATTTCCACTCGTCTTCTCAACCCGTCACCCTCAGGCGGGTTTTTTTATGTCTCAATAGAAGATAAAACAGTGAAAAAGCCAGTTAACGCGCTGCGTTCCACTCCTGCTATCTGTTCCGCACGTTAAAAATTCTGTGACGCTCTCCAGCATTCCTGGTGGAAAGCATTCCATTCTCCAAATCTATGAGCAAACTTTAGCTATTCTTATCAAACATACTTACGGGAGATTCTACAGATGATGTCAACGCTTGCTCCACCATCTGTACTTTCCGCTCCCCAGCGCCGTTGCCAGGTGCTGCTGACGCTTTTCCTGCCAGGGCAAATCGCTACAGCTCAAACCTTCAGTCGCCTCAATGGCGTTGATGATGCCACTGTTGAGGAAGATATTATTGGCGCAGGACTCGAAATCCAGCGCTATCACCGACTCGCGATTACCACCGCGCTGAATGGCGGCTATACGCTCGAAGGGACCCCGCTAAATCAGCGCCTGTGTCTGTTGCAGTGGCTGCGCCGCGGTCTGCGGATCTGCCCGACTTTCATCGCCCAGCATTTCACACCCGCATTAAAAATGGCGCTGAAACAACAAGGTATCGCGCGTACGCTGTATGACGACACCAATCTGCATGCGCTCATTAATCTGTGCTCCCGGCGCTTGCAGAAGCCGTTTGAGTACCGTGACATCCAGTTCCTGCGCCTGTATTTACAGTATTGTCTGCTACAGCATCACGCGGGAATCACCCCGGAATTTAATCCGCTCCAGCAACGCTGGGCGCAATCCTGCGCAGAGTATCCGCTCGCGGAGGAAATTGGCCGCCACTGGCAGCGCCACGTCATGCAGAGTGCGCCGCCGGGCGAATCGCTGTTTATGGCGTTGCTGTTCTCAATGCTCCGTATCCCCGACCCAGTGCGCGATAACCACCAGCAGGATCGTCGCCTGCGCCTTGCTATTGCACGGCTGGTGCTGCGTTTTCGCGAGTATGGCAATGTGCGCTTCAGCGATGAGCAAGGACTGAACGATCAGCTGTATATTCACCTTGCCCAGGCGCTTAACCGCAGCGTGTTTGCCATTGGCATAGATAACACGCTGCCGGAGGAGTTCAGCCGACTTTATCCCCGTCTGGTTCGTACTACCCGCGAGGCGATACATGGCTTCGAAGCGGAGTACGATGTGCAGTTTTCAGAAGAAGAGATTGGGCTGGTCGCCGTTATTTTCGGTGCCTGGCTGATGCAGGAGAAGGATTTGCACGAGAAGCAGATTATCCTGCTGACCGGCAACAATGAACAACTTGAAGCGCATATTGAGCAACAGCTGCGCGAACTGACGCTGCTGCCGCTCAACGTAAAACATATGCCGATGCAGGACTTTCAAAAACAGGGTTCGCCGCGCGGAGTCACGCTGATTATTACGCCGTATACCACGCCGCTGCCGCTGTTTTCTCCGCCGTTGATTCATGCGGATCTGGCACTTACGCCGCATCAGCAGCAGCAGATCCGCAAAATCCTCGAATCATAACGTTGCAGGCTGCGCCACCACCTTCGGGCGCAGAAAGATTGCCGGTAGCGCCACCAGCGCCATCACCCAGAATACGCCGTTGCCCAGATTCTGGTACAGGTAGCCTGCGAATACGGTCATGATGGCGATGCTGCCGCCCATCGCCACCGCAGAATACACCGCCTGCAAACGTATCACTTCGCTGCCCTGGCGCGTCGCGATATAGCGCATTGCCGCCAGGTGGCAGACGGTAAAGGTTCCGCAATGGAGGATTTGCACCACAATCAGCCACGGTAGCTCAGTGCTCCAGCCCATCAACCCCCAACGTGCCACGCCGCAAACGGCGGAAAGCAGCAGCAAATCGCGCGCGCTAAAGCGGCGGAACAGCTTGTGACTGAGCGCGAAAATAATCACTTCCGCCACCACGCCTAATGACCATAAATAGCCCACCGCCGAAGCGGAATATCCGGCAGACTGCCAGTAGATGGCGCTGAACCCGTAATAAGCGGCATGCGCACCTTGCAACAGACTCACGCAGGCCAGAAAACGCCAGCTTTGGGTTATCAACACGCGCCAGGCGGGCCATCCCGCGCTCTCCTGCTGACGGTTTTCCCCCGCTGGCTGCACGCTCGGGCGGATCATCATCCCCAATAGCATCGACGCGACGCCAAGCGACAGCAGGACCAGGATCACCCGATAGTCAAACAGGCTTACCAGCTTACCGGTCAGCGCGGAGCCAATCACAAAGGCAACGGATCCCCACAGCCTTACCCGACCGTAGTCCATGGTTATCTGTTTTTGCCAGGTGTTGGCCAGCGCGTCGGTCAACGGCACCAGCGGCGAGAAAAACAGGTTAAAGCCGACCATCACCACCATCAGCCACGCCACGTTGGTGCCTGCCCAGAAGGCCAGCGCAAACACCAGCGTCAACAGGGCCAGAATACGTAAAGCGGAGATCAGACGAGAGGGATCGCTTACGCGCGGCGCAATCAGCAAACTGCCGAGAAAACGTGCAATCAGCCCCGCGCCCAGCAGTAAACCGATGGTTTCCGGCGTCAGCCCCAGCCCTTCGAGCCAGACGCTCCAGAAAGGCAGAAAAATACCGTAGCTAAAGAAGTAGGTGAAATAACCGAGCGCCAGCCAGCGCGTGGAATGCAAAGCCATGGGTCCTCCCGTTTTAGAAGCCCTAGTCTAATGACACAAGCCGCATTCTGAAGAGTACTACTGTTCACATTTACGAGATAATTGTGACAAACATCACTTTTAACCAACACTGTTGGCTATCCGAATCCACAATCATTTACACCTGTACAATTTTACAGCAGAAGATGTAATGGGATGAGTAAACAGGAATGCAAGGAAGGGAAGGGAAAGATTTTGCTAAAAACACGCAACTAAATATCAAGAGGCTTAATATCATCACGAGTATAACATTTAGAAAAAAACATTCGTTACTTTAATATTTCACGCCTCAATAATTTAATATCATTTAATACAACGACAGTTAATTTACTTATTTTAAATAAATATAATCTTAAAACATCACGCCTTAACTTGCTTATATACGAATATCTAATACCATCGCCCCGCAATTAATTTTAACCTGCGCAATTAATTTTAACCTGTATGTTTTCATAAATTTAATTGTCAATGGCTTTATCGGATAAGAGGGAATTTAATGAACAAAATTACAAAATCTATAGCAGTTAGCCTGATAGCGCTTTCTGCGGGAAGCGCATGGGCGACGGATGGCACCATTGAATTTACGGGTGAAATTCTAACCAGCACCTGCGAGTTTTCTAATGGCGACGTCATCAACGTGGAACTGGGTCACTACGCCGCTGCTCAGTTTAAAAGCCCAGGCGACCGTTCCCCGGCGATTCCGGTTGATATTCCGTTAAAAAATTGCCCAACCACCCCGTGGGAACACGTTGATGGTACAACGGACAACTCGTTCAAGGTGTGGCTGGAAACGCGTGCAGGCGGCACCGTGGCCAATTACGACGATCTGGTCGCCGTTAGCAGTCTGGATACCGCCGCAACCGGCGTGGGTATCCGTATCGACAGATCCAGCGACGGCCAGCAAATGTCGCTGAATAAGCTCACCACGCCGAAAGTTAGTTTTACCCCGGATGCCGATGGCACCACTACCGTAGGGCTGCAAGCCTATTACGTATCCACCGTTGAAGCATCACAGATCACCCCAGGGGAAGCCAACGCCAGCGTGGATGTCACCATAGACTACCGCTAATTCCCGTACGCCGTCTCTTTTCTTCCAGCAAGGACGAAAAGAGACGTTTTCTGACGTCTGGTTAAGGATGACTGTGATGAAAAAACACACTATTCTCGTATTATCGATGCTGCTTGGTGGCTGGGTCAGCCAGTGCCTCGCGGGTGGAATTGTGCTAGAGAGAACTCGCGTCATCTACGATGCCGGGAAAAAAGAGGCCGCCCTGCCAGTGGCTAACCGCAGCGAGAACCTGCCCTATTTATTACAGTCGTGGGTCGATAATGCGCAAGGAACGGCACGTGGTCCTTTTATTATTACGCCACCGCTATTTCGTCTGGATTCGGGCAGCGATTCATCACTACGAATAATTAAATCATCTGAAAACATCATTAATAACAAAGAATCACTTTTCTTTATTAACGTCCGTGCGATCCCGGCAAAAAGCCAGTCTGCCGACAGCGATAATAATATGCTGACCCTGGTATTTAAAACGCGCATCAAACTGTTCTATCGGCCAGCCAATTTAACGGGTAAACCTTACGATGCCTATAAATCTCTCGAATATAAATATAGCAATAATAAGTTAGACATCTATAACCCATCGGCTTATCACGTCGTCTTTGCCGGTATTGCGCTCGGTAAAACCGATCTCACCAGTAAAATCGACTATATCGCTCCCGGCGAGCATAAACAGATCGAGGTTCCCGCTTCTGCAGGGAAAACGGTGCAGTGGGCAGCCATTAACGACTACGGCGGGGCCACCAAAACGGAAACCCGTACGCTGCAATAGCCCTACCCCACGTTGACCACACGATGATAGCTCTAAAGGAATGACAAGCGAAATGGTGCAATTAACACCGCATTTATTAACCACGAAACGGCTCTCTGTCTGGATACATTGCGCGATTGTCAGCGGATGCCTGGGCGCATGCCAGGCCTGGGCCAGCGATCTCTATTTTGACCCGGCGCTGCTGGAAACGGAGAAAAGTGGCCAGCGGATAGTGGACCTCAACGTATTTTCTCAGAATAACGCCCAGCTCCCTGGTGAATATATCGTTGATATTTATATTAATAAAAAGAAAACGGCACAACGTACGCTGCCGTTCATCGCCAGTAAAGACCACCAGCTGATTCCTCAGTTCACCCTTGGGCAGCTACGTGAGCTGGGCTTTAAGATCGACAACTATCCGCAGCTTGCGGAGCAGGACAACCGAACGATAATTGCCGATCTGGCGCAGGTCATCCCCGGCAGCGTCTCTCAGTTCGACTTCAACCACAGCCGACTGAATCTCAGCGTGCCGCAGATTGCATTGTACCGCGACGCCCGCGGGTATATTGACCCCTCCCGCTGGGACGACGGTATGCCGGTGCTGTTTACCAACTACGCCTTTAGCGGCTCGCAGAACCAATACGACAGCGATAACACCCAGCGCCAGTATCTGAATATGCAAAACGGCGCCAATATCGGCCCCTGGCGGCTGCGCAATTATTCCACCTGGACGCACAACGATAACGACACACGCTGGGAGAGCATCAATAGCTGGTTGCAGCGGGATATCAAGAGTCTGAAATCGCAGTTGGTGATGGGCGAGAGCGCAACGGAAGGCACGGTATTCACCAGCTATCAGTTTACCGGCGTGCGGCTGTACTCCGATGAAACCATGCTGCCCAACAGTCAGCGCGGCTTTGCGCCGACCATTCGCGGTATCGCCAACACCAGCGCTATCGTCACGGTACGGCAAAACGGCTACACCCTGTATCAAAGCAATGTCCCGGCCGGCGCTTTTGAAATCAACGACCTGTACCCCTCTTCCTTCAGCGGCGATTTAGACGTCACTATCGAAGAGGCCGACGGTAGCGTGCGGCACTTCGTCCAGCCGTTCTCCGCGCTACCGCAGATGCAGAGGCCGGGATATCTCAAATACAGCGCCACCGCCGGGCGCTTTCGCGCCGCCAGCTCGCAGGACAGCAACGAGCCGGAGTTCCTTGAAAGCACCGCCAGCTATGGCCTGAACAACGTGTTGACCCTGTACGGTGGTCTGAATGCCTCGCAGGACTATCGGGCGCTGGCGCTGGGTCTCGGCTCTACGCTCGGCGAACTTGGGGCGGTATCGATGGATGTCAGCCGTGCGGATACTCAGCTTGATAACGATGAAAACTATCACGGCTACAGCTGGCGTACCCAGTACATCAAAGATCTACCGGAAAGCGGCACCAGCGTGTCACTAAGCTACTATCGCTACACCAGCAGCGGTTATTTCAACTTCTCCGACGCCAACCAGAAGGACATCAGCGCCGACGACCGCCTGCGCAATGAAGCTCAGTTCACCGTCAGCCAGTCGCTGTTTTCTGGTATCAGCTTCTACGCCTCCGGCTCGCAGCAGAAGTACTGGGATCGCGGGGGGCAGGATAAAAACCTGTCCATCGGCCTGAACGGCAATCTATGGGGCGTGAGCTATAACCTCAGCGGCCAGTTCACCGATTCGCAGGACAGCGACAACGATCGCACGCTGTCGCTCAGCCTGAGCGTACCGCTGGATCGCTGGCTGTCGCATGCGCGGGCAACCTGGCGCACCACCGATCAACGCGATCGCGCCACACAGCACGAAGTGGGTATCAACGGCTCGCTGCTGGAAGACCGTCGACTGAGCTATAGCCTCAAACAGCGACAAAGCGAAGGCGGCGGCGGTGATAGCAGCAGCCTGTACGGCAGCTATCGCTCTGCCTATGGCACCATGAATGCGGGCTACGACTACAGCAGCGATAGCCAGCAGATGAGCTACGGCCTCTCCGGCGGGATTGTCGCCCATCCCCACGGCGTGACGCTGTCGCAGCCGCTGGGTAATGCCTTTGCGCTGATTGACGCCAACGGCGCGGCAGGTATCCGGGTGAAAAACTATCCGGGCATCGCCACCGACTATTTTGGCTATGCCATTATCCCCTATCTGACCGCGTATCAGGAAAATGCCATCTCTCTCGATACCACTATGATGCCGGATAATGTCGATGTGACCGAAACCGTGCGTACCGTGGTGCCTAATCGCGGTGCCGCCGTAACGGCGCATTTTATTGCCCAGACCGGCTACCGCGTGCTGTTAAAACTCACCGATGCGCGAGGGAATGCGCTGCCCTTCGGCGCACTAGCCAGCAGCCAGACGCAGCAAAGCATCGTCGATGAAGGCGGCGTGCTGTATATCACCGGCGTGAACAATCAACCGCAGAGGTGGTCCGTGCGCTGGGGCAATCAGCCTGATCAACAGTGCCAGTTTACCTTCAGCATGCAGGAAGATGCCGATCGCAGCGCCGCAATACATAATGGGAACGCACCATGTCAATAAAGAATTCGTGGATGAAAAATGGGATTGCCGCCGCGCTGCTGGCGCTATCTATCGCCCCGGTCTACGCGGCGAACGGGTCCTGCGCCGCAGCAGGTCGCTTTAACGCCGATGTTTCCAGCGACTGGACGCAAGCCCAGAACGTCGCCGGAACCTCGCTGGAGCTGCCGACACCGCTGTCTGGAGGTGCCTATCCAATTGAATGCGGCTGTAGCGCGGGTAGCAAAGTGGCGTTGTTCTATACGGTCACCAGCGCACTACCCAAAATCGGTCAACTCAGCGGCTTTTACCATCTGAATGATAATCTGGATATTAAAACCGAAGTTGACGATATTCCCGACGCCGCAGCCGTCTTACCGACAAACCGTGACCCATTGAGAGAAAGCGGCTCGTATGGGATAAGCAGCGAAAAAGGCAGCGTATGTACCGACGATCCGGTGGGTAATCGCGCCGCGCCGGTGACGATTGGCGCAAGTACCCGTTTTACGCTGTACGTCACCAAACCCTTCTTAGGTGAACTGGTGATTCCAGATACCCTAATCGCCTCCGTACGGGCAGGATGGAGCACGACGACCACCTCTCCGTCAATGAGCAGCCTGGAAGATATCGCCGAACTGCGCATCCAGGGGAGCATTACCGTGCCTCAGGACTGTAAAATCAACCAGGGCGACGTCATTCAGGTCGATCTCGGTTATATCAACACCAGTCGTTTCACTACCCGTAATGAGATGCCGGACGGCTATACACCAGTCAATTTTGACATTCACTACGACTGTGGCGATACATCAAGCATCAACAATAAGATGGAAATGAGGATTGATGGCGATGATGTGCTTGATCAGTACACGTTAGTCGCCCGCCGCCGGGAGGCCGATAATACCCCAGACATCGGCGTGAGAATGGCTCGTATCGACGACACCCACCTCAATATCCCGTTCACAAATGGGTTAATCGGTATCCATCCTTCCGGCCAGGGGCACATCAGCTTGGAGGCATGGCCGATCAATCTCCTCGGTGGAACGCCAGCCCCAGGTAAATTTAGCGGTACAGCCACGATTACCGTTCTCGTGAAATAGCGCTTTACTCTATCCTCTGGCGTTGTGCCAGTTCGATGAATTGCTGCAGGGCGGGCTTTAGCTCGCCCTTCTTCCATGCCATCAACAATGCCAGCGTTGGCGCTTCACCGACGATTGGCCGAAGAATCACCTGCCCAGTATTAAAATTATTCATATAACCGGGTATCAAAGTCACCCCCAGTCCCATGCCGACCAGATTCATGGTCACCAGAATATTGGTCGCTACCTGCACAATATTGGGCTGGCTTTCCTGCTGCTGAAACCAGTTTTTGACAATCATCGCTAGCGCCCCGGAATAAGCGGGATCGGTACTGACAAAATTTACGCCGTGTAACTGTTCTGCGGAGATCGCTGGCTCATTGGCTAACGGATGATTCACCGGTAACACCACGACCAGCGGCTCATGAATCAGCTCCAGATAATCCAGCTCCGGGCTGTACACCGGATGACGCATTAAGCCCACGTCCAGTTCTCCGTTGAGGATCCTTTCTTCCTGTTCGGTGGTTATCAGGCTTACCAGCTCAATGTGCGTATCCGGTTGTTTTAAACGAAATAAGGGCAGCACCTTCGGGAGCAAATTCACCTCAGCGGAAGGGACAAAACCAATAGCGAAATGATTATCTTCCTGCCCCGTTTTACGGGCGCGAACTTTGGCATTTTCCGCCTGCTCAAGGATCGCCAGCGCGTCCTGTAAAAAGCACTCCCCCGCCGCCGTCAGCGCAACTTTTCGCTTATCCCGCACCAGTAACGGAACGCCCACGCAGGTTTCCAGATCGCGGATCTGGCTGCTTAACGACGGCTGAGAGGTATGCAGCTTTTCTGCCGCCCGGGTGAAATTCAGCGCCTGCGCCACCGCCACAAAATAGCGTAAGTGCCTCAGTTCCATGCCCTTCTCCTTGTTATCGAAAAAATGTCTCAACTGGTAGAAATTTACTATTTCACAGATTGATAACTAACCAGCAACATCCTTATGGCACAAAAATAGAAGGTCAATACATCTTATCTTTCAGGATTAAAAAATATGACCACACCCTCAAATTTAGACATCTACCAACTGATCGACACGCAAAACGGTCGTGTAACCCCACGGATTTATACTGACCCAGAAATTTACCAACTGGAGCTGGAGCGCATCTTCGGGCGCTGCTGGCTATTTCTCGCCCACGAAAGCCAAATCCCCAAAGCCGGTGATTTTTTTAACACCTACATGGGCGAGGATGCGGTCGTGGTGGTTCGCCAGAAAGACGGCAGCATCAAAGCGTTTCTCAACCAGTGCCGCCACCGGGCGATGCGCGTCAGCTACGCCGACTGCGGGAACACTCGCGCCTTTACCTGCCCGTATCACGGCTGGTCGTACGGTATCAATGGCGAGCTGATCGACGTTCCGCTGGAGCCTCGCGCTTACCCGCAAGGGCTATGCAAATCGCATTGGGGACTGAACGAAGTTCCTGGCGTAGAGAGCTATAAAGGGCTGATTTTCGGCAACTGGGACACCACCGCGCCCCCGCTACGCGATTATCTCGGCGACATCGCGTGGTATCTCGACGGTGTGCTTGACCGCCGCGAAGGCGGCACAGAAATCGTCGGCGGCGTACAGAAGTGGACCATCGACTGTAACTGGAAATTCCCCGCCGAACAGTTTGCCAGCGATCAGTATCACGCATTGTTCAGTCATGCCTCCGCTGTGCAGGTGTTGGGGGCAAAAGACGACGGTAGCGATAAACGCCTCGGTGACGGACAAACCGCTCGCCCGGTGTGGGAAACCGCCAAAGATGCACTACAGTTCGGCCAGGACGGGCACGGCAGCGGCTTCTTCTTTACCGAAAAGCCGGATGCCAACGTGTGGGTCGACGGCGAAGTCTCCAGCTACTACCGCGACACCTACGCGGAAGCTGAACAGCGTCTGGGTAAGGTTCGTGCCCTGCGTCTGGCCGGTCACAACAACATTTTTCCAACGCTTTCCTGGCTCAATGGTACCGCTACGTTGCGCGTCTGGCATCCGCGCGGTCCTGATCAGGTTGAAGTGTGGGCGTTCTGTATTACCGATAAAGCCGCCTCTGATGAAGTGAAAGCCGCATTTGAAAACAGCGCTACGCGCGCTTTTGGCCCCGCCGGATTCCTTGAGCAGGACGACTCGGAAAACTGGTGTGAAATTCAAAAACTGCTGAAGGGCCATCGGGCGCGTAATAGCAAACTGTGCCTGGAAATGGGGTTAGGTCAGGAGAAACGTCGTGAAGACGGCATTCCGGGGATCACCAACTACATCTTCTCAGAAACCGCCGCCCGCGGCATGTATCAGCGCTGGGCTGATTTACTCAGCAGCGAAAGCTGGCAGGAAGTGCAGGAAAAAACCGCCGCTTACCAGCAGGAGGTGATGAAATGAGTGCTTTAGTTTCCCTGGAACTGCATCACCGCATTACGCAGTTTCTCTACCATGAAGCCAGCCTGCTGGATGACTGGCAGTTTCGCGACTGGCTGGCACAGCTGGATGACGACATTCGCTATACCATGCGCACAACGGTCAATGCCCAGACGCGCGATCGTCGCAAAGGCGTGCAGCCGCCAACCACCTGGATTTTTAACGACAATAAAGATCAGCTTGAACGCCGTATTGCGCGACTGGAAACCGGGATGGCCTGGGCAGAGGAGCCGCCGTCGCGTACCCGGCACCTGATCAGCAACTGCCAGGTCAGTGAAACCGAAGTGCCGGATGTATTCGCCGTGCGTCTTAACTATCTGCTGTATCGCGCGCAAAAAGAGCGCGATGAAACCTTTTACGTCGGCATGCGCATGGACAAAGTGCGCCGTTTACCGGGCGATGAGTGGCGCTTACTGGAGCGTGAGATCGTGCTGGATCAAGCGGTGATCACCTCCCATAACCTGAGTGTATTGTTCTGATGAGTCGTATTTATGCCTGCCCCGTAGGGGATTTGCCGGAGGGTGAAGCGCTCCGGCTCGACACCTCGCCCGTCATCGCGCTGTTCAACGTTGGCGGCGAGTTTTATGCCATTAACGATCGCTGTAGCCACGGTAATGCCTCGATGTCGGAAGGTTATCTGGAAGACGACGCGACGGTGGAATGCCCGCTGCATGCCGCCAGTTTCTGCCTGAAAACCGGTAAGGCGTTGTGTTTACCTGCCACAGATCCGCTGACCACCTACGCGGTGTACGTGGAAGGTAGCGATGTGTTCGTTGATATTCCAGAGGACGCGAGATGAGCGATTTACGCGATAACGTGGTCTTTATCACCGGCGGCGGCTCCGGTCTTGGCCTGGCGCTGGTCGAGCGTTTCATTGAGGAAGGTGCGCGGGTCGCCACGCTGGAACTTTCGCCAGCCAAAATCGCCAGCCTGCGCCAACGTTTTGGCGAACATGTGCTGGCAGTAGAAGGCAACGTCACCTGCTACGCCGACTATCAGCGCGCGGTGGATCAAATTCTGGCGCGCTACGGCACCCTGGACTGTTTGATCGGCAACGCCGGGATATGGGATCACAACGCCTCGCTGGTCAATACGCCAGCGGACGCGCTGGAGAGCGGCTTTCATGAGCTGTTTAACGTCAACGTGTTGGGCTATCTGCTGGGCGCAAAAGCCTGCGCCCCTGCGCTTATCGCCAGCGAAGGCAACATCATCTTTACCCTTTCCAACGCGGCGTGGTATCCCGGCGGCGGCGGTCCGTTGTATACCGCCTCTAAACATGCCGCCACCGGGTTGATTCGCCAGTTAGCCTACGAGCTGGCGCCAAAGGTGCGCGTCAACGGCGTCGGTCCGTGCGGTATGGCGACCGATCTGCGCGGCCCACAGGCGCTGGGCCAGGGCGATACGTCGATTATGCAGTCGCTGACGCCGGAAAAAATCGCCGCCATTTTGCCGTTGCAGTTTTTTCCTGAGCCAGCGGATTTTACCGGCCCGTATGTGATGCTGGCGTCAAAGCGCAACAATCGCACATTGAGTGGCGTGATGATCAATGCCGATGCCGGTTTGGGCATTCGCGGTATTCGTCACGTTGCCGCCGGACTGGATCTCTGAGGAGGCGTTATGAGCCCTAAAATTATCGCTATCGTCGGCGGTGGTCAGGCTGCGGCAATGGCCGCCGTCGCACTGCGTCAGCAAGGATTTAACGGCGAATTGCATCTGTTTTCCGATGAGCCGTATCTACCCTATGAACGCCCTCCGCTCTCCAAAGCAATGCTGCTGGACGAAAATCCACAGCGACAGCCGATCCTGAACGCTGACTGGTGGCTGGAGAACAACGTACAGTTGCATCTTGGCGTCACTCTGCGTCAGATTGACCGCACCTCGCGCACGCTGATGCTCGCCGATGGTCAGTCTTACCGCTGGTCGCAGTTGCTGTTGGCGACCGGGGCCGCCGCCAGACCGCTGCCGCTACTGGATAAACTGGGCGAACGTTGCTTTACCCTGCGTCACGCCACAGATGCCGAGCGTCTGCGCGGTACCTTGCTGCCGGGCAAGTCGATTGTGATTGTCGGTGCGGGCACCATTGGCCTGGAATTAGCGGCCAGCGCGATCCAACGCGGCTGTCGGGTGACGTTAGTGGAGCTGGCCTCAACGGTAATGGGTCGCAACGCCCCAGCTCCGGTGCGCGACTATCTGCTAAACCGCCACCGACAGGCAGGGGTGCGGGTGCTGCTCAACAGCGCCATTGAGCACGCTGAAGCGGGAGAGTTTCTCTCGCTTACCCTGCAAAACGGCGAGACGCTACAGGCCGATGCGCTGGTTTATGGCATCGGCATCGTGGCGAATGATGCGCTGGCTCGCGAAGCGGGGCTGGAGACGGCTAACGGTATTATCGTTGACTCCGCCTGCATCACCTCCGATCCCGCGATTTTTGCCGCCGGTGATGTGGCGATAACGCGCCAGCCCGACGGTTCGTTAGAACGAGTAGAAAGCTGGGAAAATGCCAATAACCAGGCACAGATTGCCGCTGCCGCAATGCTCAACCTGCCGTTGCCGGAGAAGACGCCAGGCTGGTTCTGGACCGACCAATTTAATGACAATCTGCAATTTGTTGGCGATATGCAAGGGCAAACATGGTTATGTCGTGGCAATCCGGATGACAGCAAGGCTATCTGGTTCCACCTGCGTGATGGGAAGCTAATTGGCGCAGTAGCGCTCAACAACGGACGCGAAGTGCGCGCACTGCGTAAGTTAATTCATTCAGGACGAGTGGTAAGCGAGGAAGCACTGTGCGATGAAGGCGTGGCGCTGAAATCGTTGTGATAGCAGCCTGATAAGCGCATTTTTGCCCAGTCAACAACGCCGGAATAAGTATAGAAGCCGCCAAAGTTGACGTTATTCCTGCCCGTTTCCGGGCAGGGAGTTTAATAAGACTGAATATTCAGCGTCATTTTTTGCCGCATGCTTTCGCCGCATGCCAACAGGGTTAACTGACCAAAATCCGGGCGATGGTGATCGTCAGGCGCATGGCTCATAGGTTCAAAACAGAAAAAATCGAATGCATATCCCTTATCAAATGCCGGATCGGAAACAAAAACAAAATAGCAGGGCGCAGGTGGCTCAGTAGTCATCAAAAGCTGATACCCCAAATCGGGCTGCTGGATTGCCGCAGCCCCATCCCAGCCGGAGAAACCATTATTCACCCAATGTTCAGGCAGCGGAGCGGGCTGATTGAAATCCAGCTCTTGCGGCAAGCTCTCCTGGTGCGCGCCGGTTAGCCAGTGTTCTTTCTCAAGCCAGTAGCCGGTGGCATGCGCCTGTATACGGGTTCCCGGCGACAGCGGGAAATAGGGATGCCAGCCCAGGCCAAACGGGAGCGAATCCCCCTCATTGGTGACGATCAGTTCAACCTCAACCCCGCTGGCGCTCAGGGTAAAAACCTGCTGCGCCGTATAAAGATAGACTCCCTGCCGATGGATATACTCCAGTCTGAGCTGCGTCGGAGAGTGTGCCACACAGCGCCAGCGATTCAGCCAGCCATCGCCGTGAAGGTAATGGCGGTCCCACTCAACGTTAGGTTGCAGCTGATGCTCTCCCGCCGGTGAGCGAAACCGATTCCCGCTCACCCGGTTACCGAACGGCACGAGGGGAAAACAAGACGATCCCACCGCAATTCCGCTTTTCAGGCCTGGGCGCAGCACGGGGATTTTTTCCCCCTGATGTTGCCACCACAGTCCCTCAATCGCCCCGCCCTGCTCCGCAACCTGAAGCCGCAGATCGCTATTTTCCAGCGTATAAAGCGTCATCTGGCCTCCTTAATCCGGAAAGTTAATAACCACTTTGCCACACTTCCCGCTCGCCATCAGCGCATAGGCTTCCCCTGCCTGTTCAAGAGAAAAACGATGCGTAATCGCACTATGCGGCCAAAGCTTCCAGTCGGTCAGATCGCGGGCGCATTTCTCCATATGGAACAGGCTGGTTACCCAGGAGCCAATAATACGCCGCTGGTGATGCATCAGGTCGGCACTCACTTCAAATTCAACTTTCCCGGTTTCACCGATATAGACAACTCGCCCCCAGTCCGCTGTCGACTGCAATGCCAGCAGACGACCCGCTGCATTACCGGAACAATCCAGCGCCACGTCCGCGCCGCCGTGCGTCAGTTCGGCAATCAGCGCCGGTAGATTCTCCGTCGTGGCCAGGAATCCGTTGTCCATCACGCCCAGCTGTTTTGCCGTCGCCAGGCGATCCGGCAGCATATCAACGCCAATAACGCGCTTCGCCCCACGCCCCTTCGCCAGCATCATGGCCATCATACCGACAGGCCCGAGGCCGACAACCAGAACGTTGTCACTGCCGGACACTTCACCACGCAGAATACCTTCGTAGGCTGTCCCAACGCCGCAGCTAATAAACGCCCCGTCTTCATAGCTCAGGGCATCCGGGAGATGAATCAGGTCTTTCTCTTCCGCTAATAAATATTCAGCATGACCCCCGTCGCGCTGCCAGCCGTAGGCGGCTTTGCCCTCCCCGGTACAGGAGATCGGAAAACCCCGTCGGCAGTTGGAGCAGAATCCGCAGCCGGAAATATGGTAAACCAGCACCCGGTCACCCGCTTTGAAGTGTCGACAGCCAGCCCCGGTTTCAATAATTTGTCCACAAGGTTCATGACCGTTAATAAACCCCTGATACAATGGCTTATCCGGCGCAGCAGCAGTCCCCCGATGCTGATGATAAATATAATGAACATCGCTCCCGCAAATTCCTGATGACTTCATTTTAATAAGAACCTGATTGATCCCCGGCGTTGGCACAGGAACTTCTCTGAGTTCAACGGTGGAATTTCCCGGTAAAAAAGCAGCCAGCATTGTTTTCATCATTCCCTCTACATAAATTAATAAATATTAATGTTTACTGTTACGTTGGGTCAGCAATATATTCGCTAGCACTGCCACCACAATAATTAGTCCGCGAACAACCTGCTGGAAGAAAGAGTTAATTCCCAGCAGCACCAGTCCATTACCAATAAGGGTAATCACAAGTACGCCTAATAAAGTGCCAAACAATGAACCGCGACCGCCGGACAGCGCGGTGCCTCCGACCACAACCGCCGCAATGACGTCAAACTCCAGGCCATTTGCCGCCCCCGCATTACCTGAGCCAAGCCTGGCGGCCAAAAGAATCCCGGTAATGGCAGCCAGCAAACCGGAGAGCGTAAAAATCAAAATACGCACCCGCTTAACGTTAATCCCGCAAAGCTGCGCAGCGGTCGCATTCCCGCCGGTGGCAAAAACGGAGCGACCAAAGGCAGTCTTGCGGCTAATAAAGACAAAGATGACGAACAGAATCAGCATAATGAGCGCCGACACCGGGATGCCAAATAGCTGCCCACCGAGCCATTCCAGCACCTCATTTTCATCAATCGGTACCGGAAGCGCGTTGGTCATAAACAGTCCCATACCGCGTAAGGCGCTCCACAAACCTAATGTGGCCACGAAGCTTGGAACGCTAAATACGCCACGCAATACGCCAGCAAGCGTGCCCAGCGCGGCGCCCAGAATTAACACCATCAGGCAGGCAAGGCTAAGCGGCACCTGAAACTGTAACAGGAAGGCCAGACAGACGGAGATAAACGCCACCATCGGCCCAACACTCACGTCTATCTCACCGGAAATAATAATGAGCGTCATTGCCCATGCGGCAATCCCAATAGTTGCGGCATCCCGGAGGACGTTCATTTGGTTATTTAACGAAATAAATCCTGGCGCGTTCAATGAAAATACCAGATATAAAATAGCAATAACCACCAGCAAACCAATTTCATTAATATGATTGCTAATAAATTGCTTTGGCGCGGTACTTTTGCCTTGCGGCAGCGTTAATGATGAGGCAGACATCTGTTTTTTCCTCAATAAACGTAATGGCTAGTGCGTGGATAGAATGGCCGACATTAATTCATCGACATTTACAGGGGCTAAAAGCTCGCGGGTAAATTCGCCGTTTTGCAGCAGCAAAATACGATCGCAAACTAAAGGCAGTTCTTCTATTTCGCTGGAAATGAAGATGACACTTTTTCCTTCTGCGGCCAGCTCGCGCACGATACGATATATCTGCTGTTTGGCTTCAATATCGACGCCGCGCGTCGGCTCATCAAGGAGCAAAATTTCGCTTTCGGCATATACCCAGCGTCCAATGACCACCTTTTGCTGATTGCCGCCCGATAACGTCCCGATTGCGGTCTGCGTATTTGCCGCTTTTACCGTCATCCTGCTCATCACCGCCGCCGTCAGCGCCTGGATCCGCTGCCAGTTCAACACGCCATGTTGACTCACCTTGTGTCGGTTGGTCATTACCGTGTTTTCATCCACGCCCAGTAGCGGAATGATCCCCGCTTCTTTACGGTTTTCCGGGGTATAGCCCACGCCGCTTTTGAGCATTGCGGCATAATCAGGCTGCGAAATATTCACGCCGTTCAGCGTGATTTCTCCGCGGGAAAAAGACTCTAATCCAATGATTGCCTTGAGTAATTCGCTACGACCCGATCCCAGCAGGCCTGCAATCCCCAGGACTTCGCCCCGGTGCAGCGTAAAGCTAATATTATGTATCTTTGGCGGGTGGCATAATTGCGCAACCTGCAGAACCGGAGTCGTTAGCGAGATGCCGGGTTTAACCCGCGGGAGATCGATATGTTCCCTGCCCAGCATCAGCGATACGATTTCCTGAGTGGTCGTGCTCTCCAGCGTAACATCCCCGGCGACCTGACCATCGCGCATGATCGTTGCGCAAGAGGCGATACGGCGGATCTCCTCCATGCGATGACTGACATAAATCACGGCGACGCCCAGCGCTGACATCCGTTTTACCGCGTTGATCACCAACTCAACTTCCGCATTAGCCAGCGAGCTGGTCGGTTCATCGAGAATAACCACCTGCGGCTGGCCTTTCATTACACGGGCAATCTCCACCAGCTGCTTTTGTGCCGGACTCAACGTCCCGACTAAAGCATCGGGTGGAACATCAACACCGAGAGCCGCCAGTGCCTCTGTCGCCTGGCGAGCCATCATAGTCTGATTAATCATGCCATTACGACGCGGCCATTGACCAAGACAGAGATTTTCAGCAACCGTCAATCCCTCAACCAGACTCAGCTCCTGGTATACGGCTCTGACCCCCAACTCCGCTGCGCGTCGCGTCAGCGTGGCATCGCTGCCCTCAAGGCGGGTTCCACCCAACCAAATTTCGCCGCTATCAGGACTTTCACTGCCGGTCAGCATACGAATGAGCGTGGACTTTCCCGCGCCATTTTTCCCCAACAGCGCCCGAACCTCACCTTTTGAGAGCATAAAATTTACGTTATCCAGCGCCACGACGCCGGGATAACGCTTATTTCCTGCGACTATCTTCGCGACCGGTGTCGACGTTTTTTCACTTGCTGTCATCACATCTCTACCTCAGTTAACGGACAGGAGTCATCAAGGCAGACCGTCGACATGCGTAGTCAGCCACTGCTTACCATCTTCAGATTTAACATAGGTATCGATGTTCACAGGGATGATTTTGTTTGCCTGTGGGGTTTTATTAATCACATTCATGGTTTGTGCGAAAACGGCATTGCCCATTTTCTTACCCGAAATGTCGACAACGGCTTTCAGCACCTGATAGCTTTGCAATTCCTGAGCGATTTCCGTTGTCATATCCGAGCCGAACACGGCAATTTTGCCCGCTTTCCCCTGATTGCGGACCGCTTTAACCGCACCCAGCGTCGCCCCGCCGGACTCCCCCATAATGGCGTCCAGACTGGATGAGGAGATAATCAGCTTTTCGCCCACAGAGATAGCTTTATCGAGAACAGTTCCTTCCTGATTCGCGACAATCTGCATATCCGGAACGCGTGCTTTTAGCGCCTCTTCAAAGCCTTTTCGCCGCTGCACACAGACCTCGAACGCTTCACAGTTGATTATCGCAATTTTTGGGGCGCTGATTTTTTGTGCAATAAAATAATCAGCCGCGGCTTCCCCCAGCTTTTTACCAAATTCAACCGGATCGCCAACCAGGTAGGCAGAGACATACTTGTCCACGCCTTTATCATTGATACAGGTGTTGTAGCAAATCACCGGAATACCGGCTTCACTGGCCCGGCGAACCGCGCGGCTGCTGCCGTTTTCTGAAACGGCAGAGAGAATAATGGCGTCCACGTTACGCGCAACCAGCGTATCGATAAACGAACTCTCTTTGGAAATATCGCCCTGAGCATTGGTTTCAATGAGCTGAATTTTTGCCTGATTCTCCAGTGCCGCATCCTGAACGCCCTGACGTACGCCAGCGTAATACCCCTGAGTATCAAGGTAGATTGCACCGACGGTAATCTCTTTCTCTGCGCTAAAGCCGGGGAATGAAATACTCAACAACGTTAACAGTAAACATGAAAAAAATGAGACTACCTTATTTTTAGACATACGTGCCTCCTGTAGGGTCAGGCATTTATTGTTGTTTAGCTTCGGCGAAACATAAGCGTCCGCCGGGCGATTTCACATATTCTAAACATCCCGAAGAAAGCGGCGGGTCAGGCCGCTCAAAGATTACAGTAAACGTTCTTTAGTTAATGAGGTGCAGCACGAAGGGCATTGTCTGTCGAAACAGCGCTGCCTTCGCCCAGGCGGGATTGAGCGCTTCCAGCTCAGATAGCGCCTGCTCGTATCTTGATCCACCGCCCAGTCCTGCCGTCGCCAGGGAGCGCACAAGCAAACATTTCTCCTGATGCTGCTTTTGGATATCGGCATATAACGAGAGGAGATCGGGTTGGGATACCGCGAAGAAATCGGCCTCCACCTGCTCAGCCTCCATGTGTTGCGACCATTGCAGCATATCGTTGAAAAGCTGGTGGCTGGCCGCGTTTTCACCCGTCATCCGCAAGGCAATACCTTGCCAGAAGAGGTAATCCACCGGCTGATCGTTGTAGTAGCTATGAATGTTGATCGTCCGATCGCCCCGCGCCGCTTTCTGGAAACACTCGACAGCACGTTCTTCCATACCCTGCTGCCGGGCGCAAATCCCCAGCCAGAACCAGATATCGTTATCGGTCTGACCCGGCAACCGTCCTTCGCTGAGGTTATCCGGGTAGTGCAGCGCGGCAGTCAGCAACGCTTCAGCCTGCTGCGGACACTGGTGCTGAATATGCTGCCAGGCTCGCAAAAGGTGATTGATAATAAACTGACTGGTTATTTTTCCTTCGCCACCTTCCCAGGGATGAAACTTACGCGAAGAAAGGATCCCGGCCGCGTGCTCCGTTTTCCCGGCGAGATGCCAAAGATGCAGCAGCTCCGCCGTTAAATCGTCGCGTTTCAGTGCCGTAGCGAGATTTGCCTCCAGCCGGGTAAGGCGTTTGCCAGGCTCTGCGGCAGTGAGCTTATCCAGCAGATCGCGCTCAAACAAAAGACGAGCGTCTTGCGGTTGTTGCTCACACGCTTTATCCAGATACGCCGTCGCCAGACTGACATCAGACAGCTTATTCCACGCATGAATCGCCAGCCCTCGCCAGGCATCAGCAAAATCAGGGGCCATCTCAACACAGCGCTGCCACAGGTGAGTCGCTTTCTCATAGTTACGCCGGCTGTAGTGAAAGCAGGCGAGCAGGTGCTGAGCAAAATAGCACTCTGTGACATTTTCCAGCGCCGTCACTTCCGGCAGCAGATTGGGAAAACGCACAAAGTCAGGAAACACCTCGCGCGCGCGGTTTATCAGCGCAAGGCGCTCATTCCCCTCGCTCAAACTGGCTTGCAAATAGAGCGGTAGCGTTTTCTGGCAGTTAAGCGCGGTCAGGACGGCTTTCGCCCGCTCAGTCATTCCCCAGTCCAGCAATAATCCGGCGGTCTGCAAGGCGTTAATATCCCGCGACTGGCAGACGCCCACCCAGCGGGCCATGTCCGATTCGGCTGCAGAGATCGTCGCTTTCACCCACCAGAAAGTGGGATTCAGCGGATAGTCGCGCAGCAGGTTTTCGGTCAGTTGCAGTGCCTCGCCATGACGACCGGTGAGGTGCAGTAATAATGTTTCGAGAGACAGCACATCCTGGTTGGTCTGACACGCCAGCAGACTCTGCCGACAAAAATTCAGGGCATCATCGTAACGCTCATTTCGCGTAGCCAGCCTGGCAAGCCCATAATATCCGCCCGCTTTGCTGTTACCACTCCACACTGCGCGCCAAAAATCCTCCTGCGCATCGTGCCATTGCTGTAGCCGTTCTCTGGCGCTGGCGCGGATCAGGCTTGCCTGCCCGCACTGCGGATTTTTGTTCAGGCGATGCGCACGCGCCAACGCCTGAGTGGCATAATCGCTCGCTCGTACGTAGTCGGCGCGATTATATTCCAGCATCGCCAGCGCCAGATTGCAGCGGTAATCCAGTGGATCCAGTTCAAGGCCGCGAAGGTAATAGTCGAAAGGTGAACGGCTGGCGTGGTGATATTGCTCCAGATGCTGGCCGATAAACCACGCCTCATCCACGCTGCCGATCTTATCCGCACTTAGCGGGGCTTTCGCCACTTCCGGCAGCGGTATCTCCTGAGGCTGATGTTCCTGATAACGCAATACGCTCCTGCCGTGGCGATCGGACAGCGTTATCGTCAGACGAGCGGGATTAATCCCGGTTAACGCCCCCTGCACAACGGCGCATGGCATCAGCTCAATCACTTCATCCAGCAGCGGCTGCGGGTTCCCCTCTTCGCAAAGGGTAAGACGGTGGGCGGAGAGAGGAGAAATGGCATACACACCCCAGGCAATCCCCTCGTCATCACGCTGTAGTTTAATCACCGCATCGCGCGAGGCGTTCTGTACCATGCCCAGCGAGTGGTAAGGCAGGAAGTATTGCTCAAAACGCTTTTCTTCAAATGGGTCAAGCCAGGTAAAATCCGGTTGGTTATCGGCAAAAATACCGGTCATCAGTTCGATATAAGGCCCATTCTCATCGGTCAGATTTTTATCCCATGCCTGACCAAATTCGCTATACCCCCAGCTCCACTGTTTTTTCCCCGGCGCGGTATGATGATCCGCAACATGCAGAAGCCCGCCATTTTCATCATGGCACCAGGCGCCGACAAAATCGTATTCTGACTTTTCCGCCATGTAGGAGGTCGGTACCGGAACATTTTTATAGCGAGAGATATCAACACCCGCCGAATAGTCCACCTTGTAATACGTTCCGGTGGCGATCGGGAAGGCTGAAACCGCACGTTTGCCGTGATCAAACACCGCGGTGACATCCGGTGGAAAGACGCTTTGATGCCCGTCGCCACCTTTCACTGCCGGATTCGCCCACCATAAGAAATGACGCGGCGTGGCATTGCTGTTGTAGACGCGACTGCCAATCTCCAGCGCTGCACGTTGCGGGCGCAGAGTAAATCCGGTCATCACCTGCAGCCCATGCATCGGCTCCGTCTCGCCAACCCACACTGTTTTTGAGCCATCGTCATTTTCGCTAATCGTAAAATCCACCGGCATATACGTAGTGGGTCGATGGTGCTGCGGCCAGTTGAACTCGATCCCCCCGGAGATCCACGGACCAAGCAGCCCCACCAGCGCGGGTTTGATAACGTCATTGTGATAAACGAAATCACGCTGCCTCACCTTATCCCATGCGCGATGCACGCGGCCCCCGAGCTGGGGCAGGATCATGATTTTGATATAATCATTTTCCAGCCATACCGCCTGCCAGGCCTTTAACGTTTTATCCTCGCTCAGCGTATCCGTCACACCGTAGGGATACACGGCCCCGGAAGACCCCTGATAAACCCGATTCTCCAGAAACATGGGATGTACATCCTGCGCCCCCGTTTCATAGGTCGGAATATGTACCGTCTCCTGCCAAACGTTTACTGAACTCATAACGCCCTCAAAGTTAACAAGACATACTGGAGTGAAATAATGAGAGCAGTGTAATGGACAGAATTACGGGTTTTACGCACAATAATCACGCAATTTAGTTAACAAGGTTTAGTGTATGAAAGCCTGCATTAACAATCAGCAAATTCGCCATTACAACAAGGGTGTGCTGCTGGAGTACCTGTATCGCAAGAAACGAGCCAGCAAATCGACCCTCGCCCGACTGGCACAAATCTCGATTCCTGCCGTCAGCAATATTCTTCAGGAGCTGGAGGAAGAAGGACGCGTCGTAAATGTACCGGACGACCGTCTGTCACGCGGCCATAGCAGCGGTGCCTGGCTTATCGCCCCGGAGGGTGACTGGACCTTATGCATGAACATCACACCTACCAGTATCGAGTGCCAGCTTGGCAACGCCTGCCTGAGTCCAAAAGGCGACGTTGAATACCATGCGATTGACGCCCCCCATCCCCAGGCATTACTCGCGGCCATTGAGAAATGCTGGCATCAGTACCGTAAAAATTGGCCTAATCGAAAAATCAATCTGGCTTTGGCGGTTCATGGACAGGTTGATGCGGGAACGGGCGTATCGCAGACGATGCCGCAGGCGCCCTGGAAACAGCCCGTGGAGTTGAAATACCTGCTGGAAGAAAAACTCAACGTGCGCGTCATGGTCGATAACGATTGTGTGATGCTGGCGCTGGCGGAAAAATGGCAAAACGACGGTCAGTATCGGGACTTTTGCGTCATCAATGTCGATTATGGTATTGGCTCATCATTTGTTATCAACGACCAGGTATGGCGCGGCAGTCTCTACGGCAGCGGACAAATCGGGCACACGATTATCAACCCTGATGGCGTAGCCTGCGATTGTGGTCGATACGGTTGTCTGGAAACCGTAGCGTCCCTCAGCGCGCTAAAAAAACAGGCGAGAATGTGGTTAAAAACGCGCCCCGATCTCGCTGATAATCCTGAAGCACTAACCATTGATGCCTTGATTGAAAAATGGCAACAGGGGGATTTACGCCTTCATGCCTGGGTTGAAGATTCGGCCAACGCCATCGGACTTAGTCTCTACAACTTCCTGAATACCTTAAATATAAATAATATTTTGTTATACGGTCGCAGCTGTGGCTTTGGGGAAGAGTGGCTGAATATCATCATCAGGCAGACGGGATTTAACCCCTTTGATCATCGTGACGCGACTCGCACCAGAGCAACCCAAATCGGCTTTGGCAAGCTGAGCCGCGCACAACAGCTGATGGGAATTGGTTATCTGTATGTGGAGGAGCAACTACAGACGATTCGTTGACCGGGATGAGCATTAAAAAAGGCCGCATCAGCGGCCTTTCGTTTTGCGTTAAGCAGAATTACGCGTAAACCGGGAAGCGTGCGCAGATATCCAGAACTTTACCTTTGACGCGCTCGATAACGGCTTCGTCATTGATGTTGTCCAGAACGTCACACATCCAGCCAGCCAGCTCTTTCACTTCCGCTTCTTTAAAGCCACGGCGAGTTACAGCCGGAGAACCGATACGGATACCGGAAGTCACAAACGGGCTCTTCGGATCGTTCGGCACGCTGTTTTTGTTAACAGTGATGTTAGCGCGGCCCAGTGCGGCGTCAGCTTCTTTACCGGTCAGGTTTTTATCAACCAGATCCAGCAGGAACAGATGGTTTTCAGTACCGCCAGAAACCACTTTGTAGCCACGGTTCAGGAACACTTCCACCATCGCTTTGGCGTTTTTGGCAACCTGCTGCTGGTAAACCTTAAACTCAGGCTCCATCGCTTCTTTCAGCGCCACGGCTTTCGCCGCGATCACGTGCATCAGCGGGCCGCCCTGCGCGCTTGGGAACACCGCGGAGTTCAGCTTTTTGTACAGCTCTTCGTCACCGCCTTTCGCCAGGATCAGGCCGCCGCGCGGACCCGCCAGGGTTTTGTGGGTGGTGGTGGTCACTACGTGTGCGTGTGGAACCGGGTTCGGGTAAACGCCTGCGGCGATCAGGCCCGCAACGTGCGCCATGTCAACGAACAGGTATGCGCCAATGCTGTCGGCGATTTCACGCATTTTTGCCCAGTCAACAACGCCGGAGTAAGCAGAGAAGCCGCCGATGATCATCTTCGGCTTGTGCTCTTTGGCCTGCTTAGCCATATCTTCGTAGTCAATTTTACCGGACTCATCAATACCGTAAGGGATGATGTTGTACAGCTTGCCAGAGAAGTTAACCGGGGAACCGTGAGTCAGGTGGCCGCCTTGCGCCAGGTTCATACCCAGAACGGTATCACCCGGTTGCAGCAGAGCGGTGTAAACAGCGAAGTTAGCCTGGGAGCCGGAGTGCGGCTGTACGTTAGCGTAGTCAGCGCCAAACAGCTCTTTTGCACGATCGATAGCCAATTGCTCAACGATATCAACGTACTCGCAACCGCCGTAGTAGCGCTTGCCCGGATAACCTTCAGCGTATTTGTTGGTCAGCTGAGAACCCTGCGCCTGCATAACACGCGGGCTGGTGTAGTTTTCGGAGGCGATCAGTTCGATGTGCTCTTCCTGACGTACTTTTTCCTGCTCCATAGCCTGCCACAGTTCGGCATCATAATCGGCAATGTTCATTTCACGCTTTAACATCCGCATCTCCTGACTCAGCTAACAATAGAATTTCGGCCTAAAAAGGCAGTCCCGTTGGACGACGGCGAACAGTATAACCGAATCATTCTTCGATAACAGGTCTTGACAAAGGATTTTACGCAAACGATTACCTTCACGGCACGCAAGGCTTTGGAGAACAAAGGTCTGCTGAATTTCAACGGATTTCTTTTCAGGTTTGTGATGCAGATTTTTCACGATGTAACCTTTACAACGCAAAGTTACAAAGAACCATTTACAATGCAGGGGTATTTTTTATAAGATGCATTTGACATACATCATTAAAATTTCAGATAAAGGAAGACCGTATGCTTGACGCACAAACCATCGCTACAGTGAAAGCCACCATTCCCCTGCTGGTTGAAACAGGCCCGAAGCTGACCGCACATTTCTACGATCGCATGTTTACGCATAACCCGGAGCTGAAAGAAATCTTCAACATGAGTAACCAGCGTAATGGCGATCAGCGGGAAGCGCTGTTTAACGCTATTGCCGCGTATGCCAGCAACATCGAGAACCTGGCGGCGCTGTTGCCTGCCGTTGAGAAAATCGCGCAGAAGCATACCAGCTTCCAGATTAAACCGGAGCAGTACAACATCGTAGGTGGCCATTTGCTGGCAACGCTGGACGAAATGTTCAGTCCGGGCCAGGAAGTTCTGGATGCATGGGGCAAAGCATACGGCGTGCTGGCGAATGTTTTCATCAACCGTGAAGCGCAGATCTACAGTGAAAATGCCAATAAAAATGGCGGCTGGGAGGGTACCCGTCCTTTCCGCATCGTGGCAAAAACCCCACGCAGTGCGCTTATCACCAGCTTTGAATTTGAACCTGTCGACGGTGGCGCAGTGGCTGAATATCATCCGGGGCAATACCTGGGCGTCTGGCTGAAGCCGGAAGGTTTCCCACATCAGGAAATTCGTCAGTACTCACTGACCCGTAAACCCGATGGCAAAGTCTACCGTATTGCTGTGAAGCGTGAAGACGGTGGTCAGGTTTCCACCTGGCTGCACAACCATGCGAATGTGGGCGACGTCGTTCACTTAGCTGCACCTGCGGGCGATTTCTTTATGGACGTTGCGACCGAAACCCCAGTGTCTCTGATTTCAGCAGGCGTAGGTCAGACCCCGATGCTGGCGATGCTGGATACGCTGGCAAAAGCGAATCATACGGCGCAGGTTAACTGGTTCCACGCGGCAGAAAATGGCGATGTACATGCCTTTGCCGATGAAGTGAATGAACTGGGCAAAACGCTGCCACGCTTTAGCGCACACACCTGGTATCGTGAGCCAACCGAAGCCGATCGCGCGAAAGGTGCGTTTGATAGCGTTGGTCTGATGGATTTGAACAAACTGGAAGGCGCAATCAGCGATCCGGCGATGCAGTTTTATCTGTGCGGTCCGGTTGGCTTTATGCAGTTTGCCGCGAAGCAGTTGGTCGGCCTGGGCGTGAAAAACGAGAACATTCATTACGAATGCTTCGGCCCGCATAAAGTCTTGTAATTACTCATGACTGATGACGCTACGCTTATCAGGCCTACGGGATATTGTAGGCCTGATAAGGTGTTTACACCGCCATCCGGCAAGCACGGCGCGGCTTAGATTGCCGCGTCGTCTTCTTCACCGGTGCGAATACGAATCACGCGTGCCACGTCGAAGACAAAAATCTTACCGTCACCGATTTTACCGGTCTGGGCAGTACGAATAATGGTGTCGACGCAGGTATCGACGATGTCGTCGGTGACCACAATTTCAATTTTTACCTTCGGCAGAAAATCCACCATATATTCCGCACCACGGTACAGCTCAGTATGGCCTTTCTGACGGCCAAACCCTTTCACTTCTGTTACAGTCATACCGGTAATGCCGACTTCAGCCAGCGCTTCGCGGACGTCGTCCAGCTTGAAGGGTTTAATAATCGCATCAATCTTTTTCATGCTATTCCTTGAAAAGGTCGCCTGTCTTTTGATCGAATAAAACTAACATAATCCGCAGATTTATTCTTTGAAATCGTTTGCATCCAGCTCATGGCGAGAGAGCAACTTGTAGAATTCGGTGCGGTTGCGCCCTGCCATTCGCGCCGCATGGGTCACATTGCCCTTGGTGATTTGCAACAGCTTACGCAGGTAGTTGAGTTCAAACTGGTTACGCGCTTCAACAAAGGTCGGCAACGCGGTATTCTCCCCTTCCAGCGCCTGCTCCACCAGCGCGTCGCTGATCACCGGCGAAGAGGTCAACGCCACGCACTGCTCAATCACGTTAACCAACTGACGCACGTTACCAGGCCAACTGGCGGTCATTAACCGTTTCATGGCATCGGTCGAAAAGGCGCGCACGAACGGTTTGTGTCGTTCAGCAGACTGGCGCAGCAGATGGTTTGCCAGCAGCGGAATATCTTCCGTACGCTCGGCCAGCGCTGGGATCTTCAGGCTCACCACATTGAGGCGATAGTACAAATCTTCGCGAAATTCCCCCCGAGCCATCGCTTTGGGTAAATCACGGTGGGTCGCGGAAACGATCCGCACATCAATATCGATATCGCGGTTACTGCCCAGCGGCCTGACTTTTCGCTCCTGCAATACACGTAGCAATTTAACCTGCAACGGCGCGGGCATATCGCCAATCTCATCGAGAAACAGCGTCCCGCCTTCCGCGGCCTGAAACAGCCCTTCACGATTGCTCACCGCGCCGGTAAAGGCGCCGCGCGCATGACCAAACAGCTCAGACTCCAGCAGTTGTTCCGGCAATGCGCCGCAGTTAATGGCAATAAAGGGCTTGTGGCTGCGCGGGCTGGCGTTGTGAATGGCCTGGGCAAAAACTTCTTTCCCGGTTCCACTTTGGCCGTTGATCAATACGCTTACGTCCGATTGCGCCACCATGCGCGCCTGTTCCAGCAGGCGCAGCATCAGTGGGCTGCGGGTGACGATGGACTCACGCCAGCTGTCATCAGCGGCAGGCGCAGACTGTTCCAACGCCCCGTCGATCGCATGGTATAACGCGTCTTTATCGACCGGCTTAGTGAGAAAGCTGAACACCCCTTGCTGAGTCGCCGCAACGGCGTCGGGGATGGAACCGTGAGCGGTGAGAATAATAACCGGCATTCCCGGCTGCACTTTCTGGATTTCAGTAAACAGCTGCATGCCGTCCATTTCATCCATGCGCAGATCGCTAATAACCAGATCCACTTTTTCACGGTTCAGCACCCGTAGCCCTTCCTGCCCGCTTTCTGCGGTTACGACGCTGTAGCCTTCGCTGGTCAGGCGCATTCCAAGTAATTTCAACAGGCCGGGATCGTCATCCACCAGCAGCAGATGCGCGGGCTTACGGCTTATCATGGCGTGACCTCATCGGCAGACGGCGCTGCGCCTTCCTCGTTATCAGGTAGGGTGACTTTTTCGTTCCCGTGCGGCGCATCAGGGTTGTAACTACCGGCAGGTTTGCGCGTGGAAAGCTGGCGTTCAATATCGGTTAGATTCTCCAGCTTGCGGGTCGTGAGATCGAGCTGAGACTGCAAATGTTGCTGCTGCTGACGTAGCGTATCAAGATCGCTGTCTGACGCCTGCTGAAGCTTGCTGTAGCGCATACGCTCTTCGGCCAGCTGCAGCTGCATCGTCTGACTGCTGCGCCAGACCTGATACAGCGGGCGTACCTGTGGCGGAATTTGCGGGCTTAATGCGTCGAGGCGCGTAACCGTCTCCCGCCTTTCAGGCGGCGTAATGTTGGCGTTATCAAGCAGGATCCCGCGCCTGAAAGCCCCCTGCCAGGTATCAGGCATCATCGTGCTGGCTTCACTACGCGCCTGTACCGGCATCAGGCGATTGGCGCAATCCATCGCCCGCAGCCAGTACAGCGGATTAGTCTCTGTGGGCTGACCAGACAGCGACCAGATATCGCTACAGTCGGTTGCAAGGTAGTCCGCCAGTTGATGAGGCGGAATTTTCTCCTGCGAGGGGTCGCCGATAATATGATTCACCGCGTTCGGGACGCAGCCTACCAGCGCCAGACACGGCAGGCTTGCGAGGATGACGCGACGGAAAAAATGTCGTTTAAGCATTCGGACAACAACGTATGGCATACTCACCAGACTTAGGTTTATTTTAGTGATTTTTCGCTGCAGATAGCGGCAGTTCTATGCGAAAACAAACGTTTTGCGCATGCTCATCAACCAGATACAGTTTGCCCCGCATACGGCGGATGCAATCTCTGGCAATGCTCAGCCCCAACCCGCTTCCTTTTACCGCCCCTTTTCGCTGATGGCTACCCTGGAAAAAAGGCTCGAAGATCATGGTCTGTTCTGCTTCTGGAATCGGTGTGCCGGTATTCATTACATCAATGTATACCATTGAGCCATGCAAACTGCTGCGGATCCAAATGTTACCGGATTCAGCGCCATAGTGCACCGCATTGGAATAAAGATTGTCCAGCACGCTCATCAATAGCATCGGTTCTGCCAGGCAGGCGTTCACCGCAAGCGCAACATCAGTATGTATCATTTTGGCGCGAGCGGGCAGGCTATGTGCAGAAACAACGCTTTCCACCAGCGGCGCGATTTCCACTCGTTCAAGCTCAACCTCGTCATCCGCCAGCTTGCGGTTGTAATCGAGCAGTTGCTCAATCAGTTTTTGCAGGTTGCGGCTACTGTCATCGAGAATACCGACCACCTCTTTTTGCTCTGGCGTTAACGGCCCAACGACCTGATCGGCTAACAGCTCGGTACCTTCGCGCATACTCGCCAGAGGCGTTTTCAGCTCATGAGACAGGTGGCGTAAAAACTGATGTCGTTGTGACTCCAGCCAGGAGAGACGTTCGCTCAGCCAGATAATGCGCTGCCCCACGGACCGCAGCTCCCGGGGTCCCGTAAATAATACGCTATCGCCCAGCGAGCGCCCTTCCCCCAGACGATTGATCATTTTTTCTATGCCCTTCACCGGACCGATTATCATGCGGGTAAACAGCAACACCATCGCCAGGCTGACAAGAAACAGCACCAGCGCCTGCCAGCCAAAGAACTGCCCACGTTCGGCTATTTCCTGCTGTAGCTGCTGCCCACGAGAAAAGACGACCGTGCGCGTCGCTTGTACCATTTCAGTATTGGCACTGGCGAAAGCATCCAGCCGCGCCGCCGCCACGCTATCAGGACCACTGTTGGTGCACTGTAACTGCGCGAGATCGTTGAGGTCCTGACGCAGTGCCTGATAAAGCTTGGTATCCGGCAACACACCCGCATGCGCATCCAGCATGTCGCTGTAGCGTTTACGTTGGCTCTGGTAAACCTTAGCCAGCGTTGGGTCATCAAGCACACAGTATTGCCTGTAGCTACGCTCCATCTCCAGCGAGGCATTGGTCATTGCTTCACTGCGTCTGGCGTCAATCAGCGTGGTTTGGTTCGTCAGCGCCGCCTGCGCGCTCAGGGCATTCAGACTTTGCCACGCCTGCCAGGCCAAAACTAACAACGGCAGCAGGATAAGCAAAAATGCCAACGTAACCAATTGACGTAAAGATCGGGGGAAAACAGACCAGCGCTTCAAGGCGTTACTCTCAATGGACAGGAATAGGTTGATGCTAACTGAGGGGAACGTCAGATACAACAAAGCCGGGATTAACCCGGCTTTGTTGTGGAATAAGGCGGTGCCTAACTCGACGTTTCGCCCGAAGGTTGATATGAGCGATGCTAATATCAGATGTTGGACGGCAGGCACCTTGTTGTGCGTCATTCGAAGTTTATGTAGCACGTCCCGAAGGGGCTGACATAAGAAGGTGAATGAGCCACTGGGCAATATTATGCAGCATCTGTGCCAATATTCAAAACACTTTATTAACACAATGATAAATATAAAAAATGTTCTTATTCATATGAAAAATGATTTTGGCTATTTTTCACCCTTACCGTCTCCAATCAGCAACACTTGCAGCACTTAAAAACAAATTCATTGTAAATCATATAATTAAGTGTCTCTTTTTGGCGACAACGTAACCCCGCCTATGTCGGGATTTCCCGACACTTAAACGCATTGTCGGATAGCGGCATACATGCGTTATCTGGCATACAAAATGACAGACAAAAAAAAGCCCCTCACGCAGAGGGGCTTAAGGGTTATCGAGCTGATTACCCGAGCTGTTTACGCGCGTTGCGGAAAATACGCATCCACGGGCTGTCCTCGCCCCAGTTTTCCGGGTGCCAGGAGTTGCTCACGGTACGGAATACACGTTCCGGGTGCGGCATCATAATGGTGACGCGACCATTTTCAGTAGTAACGGCAGTAATTCCGTTCGGCGAACCGTTCGGGTTAGCCGGGTAGGTCTCGGTCACCTTACCGAAGTTATCAACGTAGCGCAGCGCCACCAGCCCCTTACTCTCCAGCGCGGCCAGATGCGCGCCGTCACGCACTTCCACAAGGCCTTCACCGTGAGAAACGGCAATCGGCATCATCGAACCAACCATATCGGCAAGCAGTAAAGACGGGCTTTGCGTCACTTCGACCAGGCTGAAGCGGGCTTCAAAACGATCGGAGTGGTTACGCACAAAGCGTGGCCACAGCTCGCTTCCCGGGATCAGTTCACGCAGGTTAGACATCATCTGGCAACCGTTACACACCCCGAGCGCCAGCGTTTGCGGGCGATGGAAGAAGGTTTCGAACTCATCGCGGACGCGGTTGTTGAACAGAATCGACTTCGCCCAGCCTTCCCCTGCGCCGAGCACATCGCCGTAAGAGAAACCGCCACAGGCTACCAGCGCCTGGAAGTTACCCAGACCGATGCGTCCGCCCAGCAGGTCGCTCATATGCACATCGATGGCGTCAAAGCCCGCACGGTGGAAGGCAGCCGCCATTTCGACGTGGGAGTTCACGCCCTGCTCGCGCAGCACGGCCACTTTTGGACGCGCGCCGGTAGCGATGTACGGGGCGGCAACATCTTCGTTGATATCAAACGACAGTTTAACGTTGAGGCCAGGATCGGCATCGTTGGTTTTCGCGTCGTGTTCCTGATCGGCACACTCCGGGTTGTCGCGCAGACGCTGCATCTGCCAGGTGGTTTCCGCCCACCACATGCGCAGCGTGGTGCGGCTTTCGCTGAACACCGGCTGACCGTTGGCGCTCAGGGTGAAACGGTCACCCGTTACCGCCTGGCCGAGATAGTGCACGCAATCTGCCAGGCCATGTTGTGCCAGCAACACCTCAACCGCTTCACGGTCAGCAGCGCGAACCTGGATCACTGCGCCCAGCTCTTCATTAAACAGCGCCGCCAGACGATCGTCACCCAACGAGTGGATATCAGCGTCAATACCGCAGTGACCGGTGAAGGCCATTTCCGCCAGCGTAACCAGCAGTCCGCCGTCGGAACGGTCATGGTAGGCCAGCAGCTTACGCTGCGCGACCAGCGCCTGAATGGCGTCGTAGAAGCCTTTCAGTTGCTCAACGTTACGCACGTCGGCAGGCTTGTCGCCCAGTTGACGATAAACCTGTGCCAGCGCCGTCGCGCCCAGCGCGTTGTGACCAAGACCGAGGTCAATCAGCAGCAGGGCGTTGTCTTCAGTAGAGAGCTGTGGGGTTATCGTGCGGCGCACGTCTTCCACGCGGGCAAAGGCGGTGATCACCAGGGACAGCGGCGAAGTCATTTCACGCTGCTCATTACCTTCCTGCCAGCGGGTTTTCATCGACATAGAGTCTTTGCCCACCGGAATAGTCAGGCCAAGCGCCGGACATAATTCTTCCCCAACGGCTTTTACCGCTTCGTACAGCCCGGCATCTTCACCGGGGTGACCCGCAGCCGCCATCCAGTTAGCCGACAGTTTAATGCGTTTGATATCGCCAATCTGCGTTGCCGCAATGTTAGTCAGCGCTTCACCTACCGCCAGACGCGCAGAAGCCGAGAAATCCAGTAGCGCAACTGGCGCACGCTCACCGATAGACATCGCTTCACCGTAGTAGCTATCCAGGCTTGCGGTGGTGACCGCGCAGTTGGCTACCGGGATCTGCCACGGACCAACCATCTGGTCACGCGCCACCATGCCGGTAACGGTACGGTCGCCGATCGTCACGAGGAACGTTTTCTCAGCGACAGTCGGCAGATGCAGCACGCGGTTAACCGCATCTGCAATCGAGATTTCGCCACGATTCAGGGCGTCGCCTTTGGCTTTCAGCGTCTGCACATCGCGGGTCATTTTCGGGGTTTTACCCAGCAGCACATCAAGCGGCATGTCGATCGGCTGGTTATCGAAGTGGCTATCGCTCAGTGTGAGATGCTGTTCTTCAGTGGCCTCACCGATCACCGCATACGGCGCGCGCTCGCGCTTACACAGTTCGTCAAACAGCGGTAGCTGGTCAGCGGCAACCGCCAGCACATAGCGCTCCTGGGATTCGTTACACCAGATTTCCAGCGGGCTCATACCCGGCTCGTCGCTAAGAATATCGCGCAGCTGGAACTTACCGCCGCGACCGCCATCGCTTACCAACTCCGGCATGGCGTTAGACAGACCGCCTGCGCCAACGTCATGGATAAACAGGATCGGGTTCGCATCGCCCATCTGCCAGCAGCGGTCGATAACTTCCTGGCAACGACGTTCCATTTCCGGGTTGTCGCGCTGTACCGAAGCGAAATCAAGATCGGCATCAGACTGGCCGGAAGCCATAGAGGAGGCCGCCCCGCCGCCAAGCCCGATGTTCATCGCCGGGCCGCCGAGGACGATCAGCTTGGCGCCAACGACGATCTCACCTTTTTGCACGTGATCGGCACGGATGTTACCGATCCCGCCCGCCAGCATGATCGGTTTATGGTAACCGCGTAGCTCTTCGCCGTTGTGGCTGTTGACCTTTTCTTCGTAGGTTCGGAAGTAGCCGGTCAGCGCCGGACGACCGAATTCGTTGTTAAACGCCGCGCCGCCCAACGGACCTTCGGTCATGATATCGAGCGCGGTAACAATACGGTCCGGCTTACCAAAGTCTTCTTCCCACGGCTGTTCAAAGCCAGGAATACGCAGGTTGGAAACGGAGAAGCCCACCAGCCCGGCTTTCGGTTTTGCACCACGACCGGTTGCACCCTCGTCGCGGATTTCGCCGCCGGAGCCGGTAGCCGCGCCCGGCCACGGAGAGATAGCCGTCGGGTGGTTGTGGGTTTCAACTTTCATCAGAATGTGGGCTGGCTCCTGATGGAAATCGTAGCGGCCGGTTTTGTGGTCGGCAAAGTAGCGGCCCACTTCAGAACCTTCCATTACCGCGGCGTTGTCTTTATAAGCAGACAGCACGTGGTCCGGCGTAGTTTCGAAAGTGTTTTTAATCATCTTGAACAGCGACTTGGGCTGCTGTTTACCGTCGATAACCCAGTCGGCGTTAAAAATTTTGTGGCGGCAGTGCTCGGAGTTAGCCTGCGCAAACATGTACAGTTCAATGTCGTTCGGGTTGCGTCCCAGTTTGGTAAACGCATCCTGCAGATAGTCGATTTCGTCTTCCGCCAGCGCCAGACCGAGACGCAGGTTAGCGTCGATCAGCGCCTGGCGTCCCTCACCCAGCAGATCAACACTGGAGACCGGCGCAGGCTGGTGATGGACAAACAGTTTTTCGGCATCGTTCAGCGCAGAAAAAACCGTTTCCATCATGCGGTCGTGCAGTTCGTCGGCAACCATCTGCCATTGCTCAGCGGTCAGCGTAGAGGCTTCTACATACCAGGCAATGCCACGTTCCAGACGGCTAATCTGTTGCAGGCCGCAGTTGTGGGCAATATCAGTCGCTTTAGAAGACCACGGGGAGATGGTGCCAGGGCGAGGCGTAACCAGCAGCAGTTTGCCTTCAGGGGCATGGCTGTGAAGAGCAGGACCATATTTCAGCAGGCGTACAAGCTGGGCGTGCTCATCCTCGTTCAACGGTGCATTCAGATCGGCAAAATGGACGTACTCGGCGTAAATATTGTGGACCTGGAGGTTGGCAGCCTGAAAACGTGCCAGCAGTTTGTTAATACGGAATGCAGACAGTGCAGGTGAACCACGCAGAATTTCCATCATAAGTCTCTCGTCTTCTAAGCTTTCGGTGTGCCCAAGTGGGGGAAACGGGCGTCATTATAAAGAATCTACCGCGCCGACGAAACCGTTTGCGTCGAAATAAAATCACGACCTTCTCTTATCATCAAATGCGGTCTGGTTTCTGAATAAGTTGCCAACTGACGCAAGTTTAAGCAAAATGCCGCTCATTAATGACGACTTCACTTCTTAATCATCACCACAGCAGGCAGAGACAACGTACGGTTCAGAGAATTAACTAATTGAAAAAATTAAAGATTAATTATCTGTTCATCGGCATATTAACGCTGTTGTTGGCAGCGGCCCTCTGGCCATCTATTCCCTGGTTCGGTAAAGCCGAAAATCGTATCGCCGCCATTCAGTCGCGGGGAGAACTGCGCGTCAGTACCCTCGACTCGCCATTAACTTACGCGACCCTCAACGGCAAGAAATTCGGCCTGGATTATGAACTGACTCAGGCGTTCGCCAACTACCTGGGCGTGAAGTTAAAAGTCACCGTGCGCCAGAACATCAGCCAGCTCTTTGACGACCTGGATAACGGCCATGCCGATCTGTTAGCCGCAGGCCTGGTATATAACAGCGAGCGGGTGAAAAATTACCAGCCCGGCCCAACCTACTATTCGGTTTCACAACAGTTGGTGTATCGGGTTGGGCAATACCGCCCGCGCACTCTTGCCACCGTGAACGAAAATCAACTGACCATTGCCCCGGGGCACGTGGTGGTTAACGATCTCCAGTTGCTTAAAGAGAATAAATTTCCCGATCTGAGCTGGAAGGTGGATGACAAAAAGGGCACTACTGAACTGCTTGATGATGTTATCGCCGGGAAGCTGGATTACACCATTGCCGATTCCGTCGCCATCAGCTTATACCAACGCGTACATCCTGAACTGGCCGTAGCGCTGGACGTATCTGACGAACAGCCGGTGACCTGGTTTAGTCGCCTGGACGATGACAACACGCTGTCTGCCGCCCTGTTGGATTTTTTTAACACCATGAATGAAGACGGCTCTCTGGCGCGGCTGGAAGAAAAGTATCTCGGACATGGCGATGATTTTGACTATGTTGATACCCGCACCTTTTTACGTGCCGTAGACAGCGTATTGCCGGACCTTAAGCCACTGTTTGAGAAATATGCGCAGGAGATAGACTGGCGACTGCTCGCCGCAATCTCTTATCAGGAGTCACACTGGGACGCGCAGGCTACTTCCCCGACCGGCGTACGCGGGTTGATGATGCTGACCAAAAATACCGCTCAAAGTCTCGGACTGACTGACCGTACCGATGCCGAACAAAGCATCAGCGGCGGCGCGCGGTATTTGCAGGATATGATGAGTAAAGTGCCCGATACCGTCCCCGAAGGGGAACGCATCTGGTTTGCGCTCGCAGCCTACAACATGGGTTATGCGCACATGCTGGATGCACGGGCGCTGACCGTGAAAACCAAAGGCAATCCGAACAGCTGGTCCGACGTAAAACAGCGTCTGCCGCTGCTCAGCCAAAAGCCGTATTACAACAAGCTGACCTATGGTTATGCGCGAGGCCACGAAGCCTACGCTTATGTGGAAAATATCCGTAAGTACCAGATTAGCCTGGTGGGGTATCTGCAGGAGAAAGAAAAACGGGCGCTTGAAACGCAGCAACTGGCGCAGGATTACCCGGCGGTGACGCCGGCAGAGCTAATAGGTAAAGATGAATTGCCGCTTTCGGCGTTTTTGTCTCAGACGTCGTCAAATTACCTGTCGCACTCCCCTTCCCTGCTGTTTTCACCGCAGAAAAAAGAGGGCAAGTAGCTTCGTAGGCCTGATAAGCGCAGCGTCATCAGGCAATCAGACCGGCATTTACAAATTGGCGTTTTTTTTCAGCGTTTTGATTTCCTGACGACGCATGCGGAAGAAATCACTGAGCAACGTGGCGCATTCATCCCGTAGCACCCCTTCGGTCACCTCCACCCGATGATTCATTCCAGGGTGATGCAGTACATCCATTAATGACCCGGCAGCCCCCGTTTTCGCATCGCGCGCGCCAAAAACGACCCGGCCGATACGGCTGTGCACCATCGCGCCTGCGCACATCACGCACGGCTCCAGAGTGACATACAGCGTGGTATCCAACAGACGGTAGTTTTGCAGCACCAGGCCGCCCTGACGCAGCGCCATAATTTCAGCGTGGGCAGTCGGATCATGGTGACCAATCGGACGGTTCCAGCCTTCGCCAATCACGCGGTTGTTATGTACCAATACCGCGCCCACCGGGACTTCACGCTCATCCCAGGCGCGCTTAGCCAGCGTTAAAGCATGACGCATCCAGTATTCGTGGCTAAATTCAACTTCAGACAAAGGGGGTAACTCCAGTAATCAAAGCGGGCGCATTATACACAGACGCTATCGTTTACTCTATTCGAGTTGTTGCAGCTCTCCGCGCGGCGTGACGCGCCAGCGATGCTGGCAAAAAGAGAGCAGAGGATTGTCCTGATTACTGTCGCTGTAGCCACTGTAAAGCTGAAGCGGCGCACCAATGTGGCGTTCCAGTTGCGTCACTTTCTCATGGCCCAGACAGCGCAGAGGCAGTACCCACCCGCCGAATCCCCGCGCCATTTTACTGGCGATCAGATTGACACGCGGTAGCCACGGCGTGTCGAAGTACACCTGCTCGACCAGCGACTGCGGGGAGCCAGTGATAAGCCAGATTTCGGCGTCAGAGCTTAACAGGTAGGTTGTCAGCCGCTGCTGAACGAGCGGAAAGGCCGTCACGTTACTGCGAAACCAGCGCACAAAGTCAGCCTGATGCCCTTTCAGGCGCGCCTCGCTACGACCAAAAGTGCATCCCCATAACAGCAGGCTCATTGGCCTGCGGGCGGCGCGCCCTTGTATCAGCAGCGCCAGCGCAATCACCGGTAGCAGAGGCAGCACAAGCAACGCGTTCAGCGGCTGGCGACGCAGCAGATAACGTATAAAGCTACCGAACATATCCTGCTGATGTAACGTGCCATCCAAATCAAAAAAAACAACGCGGCGCTGGTGATTGGTCAAACCTTATTCCTCTGGATCGTTGAACCCCAATAGCCAGGTAAACAGGAACCCGGCGATAACTGCTACCAGATAGCCTAACAGATAGAACATCACTTTTCCGGCAACAATCGTCAGTGCCAGCGGCAAACCGGAGATGCCAAAGGTGATAACCGTCGCCACCTTCCAGTAGCTAATCAGCGCCCCGCCTACCGCTCCGCCAAGGCAGGCACCGATAAACGGTTTACCCAACGGCAGCGTGACGCCAAAAATAAGCGGTTCGCCAATGCCCAGCAGCCCGACCGGCAGCGCTCCTTTGATCACTTTCTTAAGCCGCGCATTGCGGGTTTTCATCAACACCGCTATCGCAGCCCCTACTTGTCCAACGCCTGCCATCGCCAGGATAGGAAAGAGCGCGTTATAACCGTGCGCCTGTACCAGCTCAACGTGGATGGGCACCAACCCTTGATGAAGTCCGGTGAGCACCAATGGCAGGAAAGTTCCCGCCAGTATGGCACCAACCAGGAAACCGCCGCGGTCGATAGCCCAGGATGCGCCGTGAGCGATAGATTCAGAAATCCAGCCTCCAAGCGGTTGCAGCGCCACAATCGCGATGGCCCCGGTAATGATGGTGGTCAGCAGCGGGTTAAGAATAAGCTCCAGCGATTCCGGCAACAGCTCGCGTAATTTGCGCTCGATCCAACACATCAGCGCAACCACCAGCAGCACTGCGATCACCCCGCCGCGCCCCGGCTGCAACGCTTCGCCAAACAGGGTAATCTGCGCCAGCTGCGGACTGGAGAGGATCCCCGCCATCACCCCGCCCATCGCCAGAGAGCCGCCGAAGACTTTGGCGGTATTAACCCCAACCAGAATATTCATGATGGCAAACACGGCGCTGCCAAATATGCCCATCAGCCCCAGCATATTCGGATAATGGGTCGCAAAATCCCCCACGATATCCGGTCGCTTAAGGATGTTAATAATGCCGGTAATCAAACCGGAGGCGATAAACGCCGGAATAAGAGGGATAAAGACGTTCGCCAGCTTGCGCAGCGCATCGCTCATTGGCGCTTTGTACTTCGCTTTGGCCTCTGATTTGGTGCGCTCGATATTATTCACATCTGCACGCTCGCCACCACCGGCAATCAGGGAGCGCATGGCATCCACCACCTTGGCAGCTTTACCGGGGCCGACGATTATCTGATGCTGCGCGCCCTGCTTCACGTAACCGCTAACACCGGGCAGTTGCCTGAGACGGGGAATATCAATCTGATCGTCATCCTGAACTTCCACCCTGACGCGGGTCATACAATTTTCCAGGCGCAGAATATTTTGCTCTCCGCCTACGCCCAGCAGAATGTCGCTGGCCAGCACCGCCGTCTTATCCATATAAACCTCTTAGTGTTCTAACGCCGCGCGTAAAAAACCCTGGTGAGCGGCAAGCTTTTCACGGGCGGCAGCGGCATCCAGGCCGGTGAGCGCCATTAAAATCGCTGGCTTAACGTCAAAATCAGTCTGCTTTAACAGCGCTTGCGCCTGTTCTCGCGCAATGCCGGTGGCTTCAACCACCATACGGCACGCTCGATCGACCAGTTTGACGTTGGTTGCCTGCATATCCACCATCAGGTTCTGGTACACCTTGCCAAATTTCACCATCGCACCGGTGGAGATCATATTGAGCACCAATTTTTGCGCGGTGCCGGATTTCAGTCGCGTTGACCCGGTCAACGCCTCCGGTCCCACCACCGGGGAGATTGCAATATCCGCTTCATGCGCGACAGGAGAATCCGGATTGCAGGAAATAGCCGCCGTCGTACAACCCACCGAACGCGCATATTTCAGCCCACCAATCACATACGGCGTGCGACCTGAAGCCGCCAGACCAACCACCAGATCCTGTGCGGTAAGGTTGAGTGCGCGCAGATCGTCTTCGCCTAACTGCGGGTTATCTTCCGCACCTTCTACCGCCTTGAGCAGCGCGCCCGGCCCCCCGGCAATCAGCCCAACCACCAGACCATGCGGTACACCGAAGGTCGGTGGGCACTCAGACGCGTCCAGCACCCCAAGACGCCCGCTGGTACCTGCGCCCATGTAAATAATGCGTCCACCGGCTTTTAACGCGTTAGCTGCCGCATCGACCGCGCACGCAACTTGAGGCAGAGTTGCTTTTACTGCTTCCGCTACCAGCGTATCCTGTTGATTAAATCGATGAACCAACTCCAACGTTGAGAGCGCATCCAGATCCATGGTCTGTGGATTGCGGGTTTCTGAAACTAATGCACCGAGATTCATTTTTTGTTCCTTAGGAATTTTTAATTCATAATAATCTGTCATAATGGAATATTATATTCATCCAGGCGAGTGAAATTTTGTTTTGCAATCGCCATCACGTTTTCGCCAGGAGACAGCATGAACTGTTTAATTCGCATTCGTCAGCGTTACCCGGACCTCGCGCAAAGCGATAAAAAACTTGCGGATTATCTTCTTGCTCAGCCGGATACCGCGCGTCATCTCAGCTCACAGCAGCTGGCCTTTGAAGCAGGCGTCAGCCAGTCCAGCGTGGTGAAGTTCGCGCAAAAGATGGGCTTTAAAGGGTTTCCGGCGCTGAAACTGGCGATTAGCGAAGCGTTGGCCAGCAATCCCAACCCTCATTCCATTCCGGTGCATAATCAGATTCGCGGTGACGACCCCATGCGTATGGTGGGCGAAAAACTGATTAAAGAGAACGTGGCCGCGATGCATGCGACGCTGGATGTCAACAGCGAAGAGAAACTGATAGAGAGCGTCACGATGCTGCGCTCAGCCCGGCGCATTATCCTGACCGGGATTGGCGCATCGGGTCTGGTAGCGCAGAATTTTGCCTGGAAACTGCTAAAGATTGGTTTTAACGCGGTGGTTGAACGCGATATGCACGCCCTGCTGGCGGCGGTGCAGGCGCTTTCACCCAACGATCTGCTGCTGGCCATTTCGTATACCGGAGAACGCCGCGAACTCAACCTGGCTGCGGATGAAACGTTGCGCGCCGGAGCCAAAATTCTCGCCATCACCGGATTTACCCCTAACGCCCTGCAACAGCGCGCAACTCATTGTCTGTACACGATTGCTGAAGAACAGGCCACGCGCAGCGCAGCGATTTCCTCTACCCATGCGCAAATGATGCTCACTGATTTACTGTTTATGGCGCTGGTGCAGCAAGATCTGGAGCATGCCCCGGAACGCATTCGCCACAGCGAAGCACTGGTAAAAAAACTGGTCTGAGCAAAGAATGCGCGTATAATGCCCGCCCGATTTGTGATGTTTTGAGAGTTTCCTGATGGCCCTGTTAATCACTAAAAAGTGTATCAATTGCGATATGTGCGAGCCCGAATGCCCGAATGAGGCGATTTCGATGGGTGACAGCATTTACGAGATTAACAGCGACAAGTGTACGGAATGCGTAGGCCATTACGACACGCCAACCTGCCAGAAGGTGTGCCCGATCCCCAATACTATTTTGAAAGATCCGGCACATGTCGAAACGGAAGAGCAGCTGTGGGATAAGTTTGTACTGATGCACCACGCCGATAAGCTGTAACGTTGCCTGATGACGCTATGCTTATCAGGCCGACAAAACGTTAGCTCTCGATAATCACTGTGGCGCAGGCGTAGTGACGCTCATCGGCCAGCGTCACATGCATATGTGCGACGCCGAGTTTTTCCGCCAGTTTTAACGCCTCCCCCCATAACCGCAGACGCGGCTTACCGAGTTCGTCGTTAAAGACTTCAAACTGATTAAACGCCAGACCGTTGCGAATACCGGTACCAAAGGCTTTTGCTGCCGCCTCTTTGACCGCAAAACGCTTCGCCAGAAAGCGCACCGGTTGCTGATGCGTCTCCCAGATTGCCCATTCGTTGTCGCTGAGCACGCGTCTTGCCAGACGGTCGCCGGAACGGGAGATCACCGCTTCGATGCGGGCAATCTCCACGATATCCGTACCTAATCCCAGAATCGCCATTAGCCACGCGCTTCCAGCATCAGGCGCTTCATTTCGACTACTGCATCTTTCAGACCGCTCATCACCGCGCGGCCGATAATGGCATGGCCAATGTTCAACTCGTGCATTTCCGGGATCCGGGCGATGGCTTTAACGTTGTGGTACGTCAGGCCGTGCCCCGCATTCACCTTCAGACCAAGGCTGGCGGCAAAGGTCGCCGCTTTGGCGATACGCGCCAGTTCGCTGGCCTGTTCAGCGTCGGTTTTCGCATCGGCGTAACAGCCAGTGTGAATTTCGATGTACGGCGCGCCGACTTCAGCAGCGGCCTTAATCTGTTCGTCATCAGCATCGATAAACAGCGAAACCAGAATGCCTGCGTCCGCCAGGCGTTTGCAGGCATCACGCATCTTGTCACGCTGACACGCGACGTCCAGGCCACCTTCAGTCGTCACTTCCTGACGTTTCTCCGGCACCAGGCAGCAAAAATGTGGCTTAGTCTCAACGGCAATCGCCAGCATCTCTTCGGTTACCGCCATTTCCAGATTCATACGCGTATCCAGCGTCTGGCGCAAAATGCGCACGTCGCGATCGGTAATATGGCGACGATCTTCACGCAGGTGCACGGTAATGCCGTCTGCGCCCGCCTGCTCAACGATAAACGCCGCCTGAACCGGGTCAGGGTATGCGGTGCCGCGTGCATTACGTAAAGTGGCAATGTGGTCAATGTTGACGCCTAACAGTAATTCGGCCATGGCAATCCATCCTCGTTAATCATTTTTTGTTTTTACTGCGCGTTTTGGCATAAATTGCCGGAACAGTTCCCGGCTTTTTAACGGCTTGCCACCAAGATACGGCTTTAACGCCATGCGGGTAAAGCGTTTCGCGGCGCGAAGCGTATCAGCATCCGGAAATTCCCGCGATTCGAGTGCTTTCAGATGGCGTCCGGTAAAGGTGGCGTTATCAATCACTACGCTTGCGATAAACCCTTTTTCTTCCCGGTAACGATAGGTCATGGTGTCGTCCACCGGCTCGCCACTCCCCGCACAGTGGGTAAAATCGACGCCGTACCCCAGATGTCCAAGTAAGGCCAGCTCAAAGCGACGCAGCGCAGGCTCTGGCGAACCCGTCGCGCCAGCCAGCGCCTGAATACAGTTCAGGTAGTCGAAAAAGAGTTCAGAAAAGCGGGTCTCATACTCAAGTACGCGAGAGATAAGCTCGTTGATATACAAGCCGCTGTACAGTGTGATACCGCTAAGAGGGAGAGCCAGAGAAACGGCTTCGGCACTGCGTAAGGTTTTGACCTCACCACGTCCACCAAAGCGAAGCAACAATGGAGTAAAAGGCTGGAGCGCGCCTTTGAGATTAGAACGTTTGGAGCGCGCGCCTTTAGCCACCAGGCGCACACGACCCGATTCTTCCGTGAAGACGTCCAACACGAGACTGGTTTCGCTCCACGGGCGGCTATGCAGGACAAAAGCGCGTTGCCATCCTTCCATCATACCCGCCGTCTTTCAAGCTGCAGGTGTGTTGGCTGCGCCCACTCACCCCAGTCACTCACTTGAGTAAGCTCTCGAGGATCTGCGGTCTTGCCGCCTTCCTGCACCTCGAAAGCCATAACCTATGAAAAATTAGACGTCGTCGCCGTAACCGAGGCTACGCAGCGCGCGCTCGTCATCGGCCCAGCCGGATTTCACTTTCACCCACAGCTCGAGGTGAACGGGCGCTTCGAACATCTCCTGCATGTCTTTACGCGCTTCGATGCCGATGGTTTTAATTTTGGCCCCTTTGTTGCCAATAACCATCTTCTTCTGCCCTTCACGTTCAACGAGGATCAGACCGTTAATATCGTAACCACCGCGTTCGTTAGAGATAAAACGTTCAATCTCCACGGTAACGGAGTACGGCAGTTCAGCCCCCAGAAAACGCATCAGCTTTTCACGGATGATTTCAGACGCCATAAAGCGCTGAGAACGGTCGGTGATGTAATCTTCCGGGAAGTGATGAATGGCTTCCGGCAGGTGCTTACGCACGATGCCCGCAACGGTATCAACATTCAGGCCGGTTTCGGCAGAAATCGGGACAATATCAAGGAAGTTCATCTGGCTTGCCAGAAACTGCAGGTGCGGCAGTAAATCGGCTTTTTCCTGAACGTTGTCAACTTTGTTCACAGCCAGAATAACCGGGGCTTTACCGTCGCGCAGCTTGTTGAGCACCATTTCGTCGTCCGGCGTCCAGCGGGTGCCTTCCACAACGAAAATAACCAGTTCAACATCACCAATCGAGCTGCTCGCCGCTTTGTTCATCAGGCGGTTGATCGCCCGTTTTTCTTCCATATGCAGGCCCGGGGTATCAACATAAATTGCCTGATACGCACCTTCGGTATGGATGCCAACAATACGGTGACGTGTTGTCTGAGCCTTACGTGAGGTTATGGAAATCTTCTGCCCAAGCAGATTATTCAACAGGGTGGATTTGCCGACGTTCGGGCGACCGACGATGGCAATAAATCCGCAGTAAGTTTTCTCTTCGCTCATTCCAGCTCCAGTTTTTTCAACGCCTGTTCGGCGGCAGCCTGCTCAGCCTTACGACGGCTCGAACCTGTGCCAACCACCGGTTCACTCAGGCCGCTGACCTGGCAGTGGATAGTAAATTCTTGATCGTGTGCTTCACCACGAACCTGCACCACCAGATAGGACGGTAGCGGCAGGTGGCGACCCTGCAAATATTCCTGCAGGCGCGTTTTCGGATCTTTTTGTTTATCGCCTGGGCTAATTTCATCCAGACGAGTCTGATACCAGTTCAGGATCAGTTGTTCAACGGTTTGAATATCGCTGTCGAGGAAGACGCCGCCGATCAAAGCTTCAACGGTATCTGCCAGGATCGATTCACGACGGAAACCGCCGCTTTTCAGCTCGCCTGGCCCCAAACGTAAACATTCACCGAGGTCAAACTCACGGGCTAATTCAGCCAGCGTATTGCCGCGAACCAGCGTCGCGCGCATGCGACTCATATCACCTTCATCCACACGCGGAAAACGGTGATACAGCGCATTAGCGATAACAAAACTCAGAATAGAGTCGCCTAAAAATTCTAAACGCTCGTTATGTTTGCTGCTGGCGCTACGGTGAGTTAATGCCTGCTGCAACAGCTCCTGATGATTAAAAGTGTAGCCCAGCTTCCGTTGAAGCCGATTAATTACGATGGGGTTCATGCGATACCAATAAATGAATGCGTCAACAATTCAGCACACGAAACAGACCTGATATACGCATTTCGCTTAGCTATCCCGCTTCGGCTGAATGCATTTATACACAAACCAACGCTGTTTCGTGTGCCGTGGCAACCTGTCGGTGCCAACCTCAAACTTCGGGGGAATATTCTATACACAACGACAAGGGATGTCGTTAGTCTGCGGGAATTTATCCGAGAAATAATTCACGTTGTCGCCATAATGACGACAACGTGAACGATTATCAGCGATTAGTGAATGCCACCAATACGGCTTAAGCGCACACCGGTCGGCCATTCGCCTTCTTGCTTATCGAAACTCATCCAGATAGCGGTTGCTTTACCAACCAGATTCGCTTCCGGCACAAATCCCCAGTAACGGCTGTCCGCGCTGTTGTCACGGTTATCACCCATCATGAAGTAGTGTCCCGGCGGGACGATCCAGGTTGCCAACTGCTGGCCTGGCTGGCGGTAATACATCCCCACCTGATCCTGCGCGATTGGCACGGTCAGAATGCGGTGCGTTACCTCACCCAGCGTTTCTTTACGCTCAGAGAGGCGAATACCGTTATCTTTCGTTTCATTCAGCGGAACCTCAAAGAAGCCGCTGGTCGCTTCACCGCCGTTACGACGCGCAAATGTCTGCACAAAATCACTTGGCTGAACATCAGAGTACGTTACCGGCAGCGCGTTTTCACACGCCTGACCAGAACTGCATCCTGGCTGAATAGTTACCTCTTTCGCCACCGGATCGTACGTCACTTTGTCTCCCGGTAAACCGACAGCACGTTTGATGTAGTCCAGACGCGGATCTTCCGGGTATTTAAACACCACGATATCACCGCGTTTCGGATGGCCGGTTTCGATCAGCGTTTTCTGGTAAATCGGATCTTTAATCCCGTAGGCGAATTTCTCCACCAGGATAAAGTCACCGATAAGCAGTGTCGGCATCATCGAACCAGACGGGATCTGGAATGGCTCATAAATAAATGAACGCACCACCAGCACAATAGCTAAAACCGGGAAAACGGATGCCCCGGTTTCCAGCCAGCCTGGCTTAGGGGCCACTTTTTTCAGCGTTGCTTTATCCAGTGAATCACCTGCAGCAGCTTGCGCTGCTGCCTGACGCTCCCGGCGTTTAGGCGCGAAGATGAATTTATCTACGCACCATAAAATGCCCGTCACCAGTGTGGCAATCACCAGAATCAGGGCAAACATGTTCGCCATGCCAACTCCTTAAGATTATTTGCTGTCTTTACCGACATGCAGAATGGCGAGGAAGGCTTCCTGTGGCAGTTCGACGTTACCGATCTGCTTCATGCGCTTTTTACCCTCTTTCTGTTTTTGCAGCAGCTTTTTCTTACGGCTGATATCGCCACCGTAGCATTTCGCCAGAACGTTTTTACGCAGCTGCTTAACCGTTGAACGCGCGATGATGTGCGTACCAATGGCCGCCTGGATCGCGATATCAAACTGCTGGCGAGGGATCAGATCTTTCATCTTCTCGACCAGTTCACGACCACGGCTCTGGGAATTGTCGCGGTGGGTAATCAGCGCCAGCGCATCGACACGTTCGTTGTTGATGAGAACATCAACGCGCACCATGTCAGACGCCTGGAAACGTTTGAAGTTATAGTCCAGCGACGCATAGCCGCGAGAAGTTGACTTCAGACGGTCGAAGAAGTCGAGTACCACTTCCGCCATCGGAATTTCATAGGTCAGCGCCACCTGGTTACCGTGGTAAACCATGTTGGTCTGTACGCCGCGCTTCTCGATACACAGCGTGATGACGTTACCGAGGTAAGCCTGCGGCAGCAGCATGTGACACTCAGCAATCGGCTCACGCAGTTCGTAAATGTTGTTCAACGGCGGCAGCTTGGACGGGCTATCGACGTAGATCGTCTCTTTCGCCGTGGTTTCGACTTCGTAGACTACGGTCGGCGCGGTAGTGATCAGATCCAGATCGTATTCACGTTCCAGACGTTCCTGAATGATCTCCATGTGCAGCAGACCGAGGAAGCCACAGCGGAAGCCGAAGCCCAGCGCGGTTGAGCTTTCCGGTTCATAGAACAGGGAGGCGTCGTTGAGGCTCAGCTTGCCGAGCGCGTCACGGAAGTTTTCGTAGTCGTCAGAGCTCACCGGGAACAGACCGGCGTAAACCTGCGGCTTCACTTTTTTAAAGCCTGGCAGCGGCTTGTCCGCCGGGTTACGCGCCTGCGTCAGGGTATCGCCAACCGGTGCGCCCAAGATGTCTTTAATCGCACAAACCAACCAACCCACCTCGCCGCATTTCAGCTCGGTACGGTCAACCTGTTTTGGCGTGAAGATGCCCAGACGGTCAGCGTTATAGACCTGACCGGTGCTCATCACTTTAATTTTGTCGCCTTTACGCATGGTGCCGTTTTTAATACGCACCAGTGACACGACGCCCAGGTAGTTATCGAACCAGGAGTCGATGATTAGCGCCTGTAACGGACCTTCCGGGTCGCCTTCCGGCGGCGGAATGTCGCGCACCAGACGTTCAAGAACGTCAGTGACGCCTACGCCGGTTTTCGCCGAACAGCGAACGGCATCCGTCGCATCAATACCGACGATATCTTCGATCTCTTCCGCCACACGCTCAGGATCGGCGGCTGGCAGGTCAATTTTGTTCAGTACCGGCACCACTTCCAGATCCATTTCCATGGCGGTATAGCAGTTAGCCAGGGTCTGTGCTTCGACGCCCTGTCCGGCATCAACCACCAGCAGTGCGCCTTCACAGGCAGCAAGCGAGCGGGAAACTTCATACGAGAAGTCAACGTGGCCCGGGGTGTCGATAAAGTTAAGCTGATAGGTTTCACCATCAGATGCTTTGAAATCGAGCGTCACGCTCTGCGCTTTGATAGTAATACCGCGCTCACGCTCAAGATCCATCGAGTCGAGAACCTGCGCTTCCATTTCACGGTCAGACAGGCCACCGCAGATCTGGATAATACGGTCAGACAGCGTCGATTTACCGTGGTCGATGTGAGCTATGATTGAAAAGTTACGTATGTTCTTCATATAGTGTAATTATTGTGCCTTACGCCCGCCTGAGCAGGCTCTGAGAAGTCGCTGATCTGAGCTTAACGTCTGTTTAAGTGAAACGCCGCATTCTACACTACAACGCTGAGGCGAGGAAATGTTCATAGAGCAAGGATAGCGGGAACTGGAAACAACTTTGCAAAGTCGGTGAAACTTTTGCCGGATGGCGACACAAGCGCCATCAGGCAAAGCTATCACTGTTGGGTTTCGACGCGAATGAGATCGGGTGGGAGAGCAACGTTCAGAATGACCGGCTGCCAGGCTTCGCGCTCAGCAAGCTTACGAGAGTATCCACGGGCAATCAGGAATCCGCCCACGCCCCCCAGCACGGCTCCGCTTAATGCCGCAAAGTCGGAACCAAACAGCACCTGGAATAGCGCCGCGAAGAGAAAGAGCCCCGCCAACGGAGACATGTAGACCAACATCGCTGAACCCAGCAGGCTACCCTCGGCAATACCCAGTTCAACTTTTTGACCGGGCGCTAAGGGTTCGTCGCTGGGCACCACGATGGTATGCGTGGTCTGCGGCCCAAGTTTGTTCAGCACGCGGCTCCCGCATCCGGCCCGGGAAGCACAGCTGCTACATGATGCTTTAACATCACAGCTGACCGTCGCCAGACCATTTTGCCAGGAGACGACTGTCGCCCACTCTTTAATCATTGTGCAGCCCTGAACTTAATATTGTCCGCGATACGCTTCGCCGTTTGCGGTGGAAGCTCGCCCACAATCGTAATTTCCGCGTTATCACGCACGCTGGTGCTAACCGTTCTACGCCCGGTTCGCAACAGCTGATCGGCGCTGTTTTGCATCGCACGGTTTACGTTCACGGAGAAACTGAACAGGCCATCAGAATATAGGCGCGATTCGATCGGCATGTTATCCATCGTCGGCAGCGGACGTCGACTGCTGGAAACTTCGCTGAAGCCTTGCGGCAACCACGACGGGCTCCAGTTGAAGTTGGTTTTCTCACCCGCAGGAACTGACAGCAACGGCGGTAGATTGGCTTTCGCCAGCGCCTGCATGCTATCGCTAACGCCGTTGTTTACGGTAAACGCGATAACACGGAACTGTTCCAGCGTCTCACCATCACGGTCGAGAAGATCGACGCGCATCGGCAGCTTAGTCTCCGTGTCCATCCAGACGATATAGCTGTAACGCGTACCGTCACGGGCGACTACGCGGATCACTTCACAGAGCCGATCGGCAATGCGGGTGCGACCTACTGAGATAAAGTCATAGTAGGGAGCAAGACGTTTGAAGTCGGTGTAAATCAGAGAGGGCAGAGAGTCAACGATATAGTCGCCGTTCAGCGTGAACGGTTCGAGACCAGGCTCAAAATAGCTGATTTCATTGCCACGCTGCACCACTTCCCGGCGCGGTCCATCCATTTGCAACAGTTGCGCTAGCGGACGGTTATCCAGGCGGGCATGGCGATAACGTAGGGATTCAACACCCTGCTTATTGATGCTGACAAATGACAGCTCATAGGTTAGCGACTGGCTGGCCAGATTCATCTGCTGCAACAACGCCCCGGACGCAGGATTGGCCGAGGCGTTTACAGAGAAAAACAGGCTACCAGCCACAAGTGACATGGCAAACCAAAGTTGCTTCATTACTGCGATTGCGTTCCTAAAGTTTGAATTCCTGGCACCTGCACAGCGGCTTGCTGTGTTTGGGCCTGCTCAAACTGAAGCTGTTCAGAGTGCAGTCGACGTTGCAGTTCGTAGTCCTGCAACATGGCATTAATACGACGACGCTGCTCCTGTACCTGCTGTTGCTGACCGCCGCTGGCCGTCGCGTCAGAGGGTACACCCAGGCTCACCGGACTGGCTTTACCCATCATCGGTAATGTATTAAATACCGGCGTTTCGGGCTGCTGGGACGTTTCAGATTGCCCATTATAGTGCTGGACGCCAACAATAACTGCAAGTGATACACACGCGGCCACACCCATTTGGGTAAGCTGCGCGGCCCATGGACGCATTTTCTTCCAGAATGGCATTTTCTGCCACTGGTGCGGTGCTGGCTGGGCCTCAGGAATCAATGGCACCGTCTGACGTACTGGCTCATCCTGGATGGCAGCCATTACGCGGGCGGAAATATCGAAATGGAGAACGTCGGCGGTATCACCTCGCATAGAATCGCGAATCAGGTGATAACTCTCCCAGGTTTTTTGCATTTCCGGGTCCTGAGTCAGCTCTTTGAGTAACTCAGTATCCAGCGTTTCGCCATCCATTAAAGCGGAAAGTTTTTCTTTCTGCATGCCTAATACCTTTTCCAGTATCCCGCTATCGTCAACGCCTGATAAGCGGTTGAACTTTATTATCAATAGCTTCCCTCGCTCGGAAGATACGTGAACGCACCGTACCCACCGGACAATCCATGATAGCGGCTATCTCTTCATAGCTCAGGCCATCCAGCTCCCGCAAGGTTATTGCCATGCGTAAATCTTCCGGGAGGGACTCAATAGTCCGGAAAACTATCTGTCTCAGTTCTTCTGACAACATTAAGTTCTCAGGGTTCGAAATTTCTTTCAGCGCACCGCCACTTTCGTAATTTTCTGCTTCAATCGCATCAATATCACTGGAAGGTGGACGACGCCCCTGAGCGACCAGGTAATTCTTCGCTGTATTGACTGCAATACGATACAGCCAGGTATAAAAAGCACTATCTCCCCGGAACGAGTCCAGCGCACGATAGGCCTTGATAAATGCTTCTTGTACTACATCGGGTACATCGCCCGACGGTACATAGCGAGAAACCAGACTCGCCACCTTATGCTGATAGCGCACTACCAGTAGGTTAAAGGCTTTCTGATCTCCCTTCTGGACCCGTTCTACCAGGACCTGGTCCGTTAACTGCTCGCTCATCCGAGGTAAAGTCTCCCCAAACCAAATTTCCACGCGCCTTCGAAACGCCACTCCATCAGCTTCACTATGAGCAAGCAAATGCTTAGAGCGCTCAAGTTTCGTAAAGTTCCGTTACGCATTGTTTTTTGTTTGTCATGTTGTAGACAGGTCTTATCTCTCATTATAAGTCTACATAATCCGATCGACGCACTATCTGTTTAGAAATGCCCATTTCACCGCTTGCAGAGTAACCCAACGGCCACTTTATTTCATCACATAATCTGGTGCTAACGGCCTGCTTCACAAAATATTTTTGCTCATTTCGTCCTCGTCATGCTTTTTTTTCATGTTTAGTCACTGCAACACATTTAAAAATAAAACGTGCAGTATCGCGCAATGTGGTGCTATGGTGACCAAACACTGTTTAGTAAATTAAACAAAAATCATGAATACGACTCCTGAATTATCCTGTGACGTGCTGATCATTGGCAGCGGGGCTGCCGGACTCTCACTGGCGCTGCGCCTGGCCGAAAAACATCAGGTTATTGTCCTGAGCAAAGGTCCGGTCAGCGAAGGCTCGACATTTTATGCCCAGGGCGGTATTGCCGCGGTGTTTGATGAAACCGACAGCATCGATTCCCACGTTGAAGATACTCTGATTGCCGGGGCCGGCCTGTGCGATCGCCATGCGGTTGAATTTGTCGCCAGCAATGCCCGCACCTGCGTTCAGTGGCTTATCGATCAGGGCGTCTTATTTGATACGCAGGTTCAGCCCAACGGTGAGGAGAGCTATCACCTGACCCGTGAAGGTGGTCATAGCCATCGACGCATTCTGCACTCTGCGGATGCCACCGGTAAAGAAGTCGAAACCACCCTCGTCAGCCAGGCACAAAATCACCCCAACATACGGGTTCTTGAGCGCAGTAATGCCGTCGATCTGATTGTCTCCGATAAAATCGGTCTGCCGGGAACGCGTCGGGTTGTCGGAGCCTGGATCTGGAACCGTAATAAAGAAGCCGTAGAAACCTGCCATGCCAAGTCAGTAGTGTTGGCCACCGGCGGCGCGTCAAAGGTGTACCAATACACCACCAATCCAGATATTTCCTCGGGTGACGGGATTGCGATGGCCTGGCGCGCGGGATGCCGTGTCGCCAACCTGGAATTTAACCAGTTTCACCCGACGGCGCTGTATCACCCGCAGGCGCGCAACTTTCTGCTAACCGAGGCGCTGCGTGGCGAAGGCGCACATCTGAAACGCCCGGACGGTTCGCGCTTTATGCCCGATTTTGACGAGCGTGGCGAACTGGCTCCCCGCGATATTGTTGCCCGCGCCATTGACCACGAAATGAAGCGTCTGGGCGCTGACTGCATGTTTCTCGACATCAGCCATAAACCGGAAGAATTTGTTCGTCAGCATTTCCCGATGATTTATGAAAAATTGCTGGGACTGGGCATCGATTTGACCAAAGAGCCGGTTCCCATCGTTCCTGCCGCGCACTATACCTGCGGCGGCGTGATGGTGGATGACTTTGGCCGTACAGATGTCGACGAACTGTATGCGATCGGCGAAGTGAGTTACACCGGCCTGCATGGAGCCAACCGGATGGCGTCAAACTCATTACTGGAGTGCCTGGTTTACGGCTGGTCCGCGGCTGAAGATATCGACAGGCGAATGCCTTATGCTCGCAGCGTCAGCACCCTCCCGGATTGGGATGAAAGCCGGGTAGAAAACCCGGATGAACTGGTTGTGATTCAGCATAACTGGCATGAGCTGCGGCTATTTATGTGGGATTACGTCGGTATCGTGCGCACAACTAAACGTCTGGAGCGCGCCCTGCGCCGTATCACCATGTTGCAACAGGAAATCGACGAGTATTACGCTCATTTCCGCGTGTCGAACAACTTGCTGGAACTGCGCAATCTGGTGCAGGTTGCTGAGCTGATTGTCCGCTGCGCGATGATGCGTAAAGAGAGTCGGGGCCTGCACTATACGCTGGATTATCCAGAACAGCTTCCAGAGGCGGGCCCGTCCATTCTCTCACCGCTAAGTCATCACATGAACAGATAAAACGCCTGGGTCAGCGCCGTGTAACCTTCAGAGTAACGTTGGTCTGGCCCACGGATCACCAGCCTGTCACTAAAGCACTCCCCGGCCTGCGGGGAGAATGCCAGCAGTACCCGATTCGGTAGTCGGGCCTCGGTTTCTGCTACATCCGTGCGCAATCGCAGATGCCAGCCCATGCCCAGTGCCTGCTGGGAAAATGCGTTACCAATCTGTTCGGGCAGCACCACACAGAAAAAACCTTCTTCCGTAATGCTGTCTGCCGCCAGCGTCAGCAATACTTGATGATCGAGCGTGGTGGTGTAGCGAGCCTGCTCGCGCTGCGGCGTGGCACATTCCACTCCCTGTTCATAATAGGGAGGGTTGCTGATGATCAAATCAAAGCGCACGGTCTGGCGCGGAACCCACTGCTGCACATCTTCCGTATGAACGTTCACGCGATGCATCCACGGGGATTGCGCGATGTTCTCCTGCGCCTGCTGCGCGGCATCAACATCAAGCTCCACAGCGTCAATGATGACGTTTTCATCTGTGCGCTGGGCCAGCATCAGCGCCAACAGGCCGCTCCCGGTACCAATATCCAGGATCCGCTTTACGCCAGCAACAGGGGCCCAGGCCCCCAATAAAATGCCGTCCGTTCCGACTTTCATTGCACAACGATCGTGTGCCACAAAAAACTGCTTAAAAGTAAATCCATTACGTCTAAGTACGGATGTAGACTGGGGCATGAAGAACAACCTTCCTGGAAAAAAAACGATAACATAGGATAAAAACAATACCTGAGAAGGTATATCCATACAAACAGATGAAGATTGCAGCCGTAACGTCTATAATCAGCGCCCCACTCAGAGGTAGAACATGACTGTAACGACTTTTTCCGAACTTGAACTCGATGAAAGCCTTCTGGATGCCCTCCAGGAAAAAGGTTTCACTCGCCCGACCGCCATTCAGGCTGCCGCCATTCCGCCTGCGCTCGATGGCCGTGATGTACTCGGTTCTGCGCCGACAGGCACCGGTAAAACGGCGGCATATTTGCTGCCAGCGTTGCAGCACCTGCTCGACTTCCCGCGCAAGAAATCTGGCCCGCCGCGCATTTTGATTTTGACACCGACGCGCGAACTGGCGATGCAGGTTGCCGAACACGCCCGTGAACTGGCGAAGAATACGCATCTGGATATCGCCACGATTACCGGCGGCGTGGCTTACATGAACCACATGGAAGTCTTTAGCGAAAACCAGGACATCGTGGTCGCCACTACCGGTCGTCTGCTGCAGTACATTAAAGAAGAAAACTTCGACTGCCATGCGGTTGAGACACTAATCCTCGATGAAGCAGACCGCATGCTGGACATGGGCTTTGCCCAGGACATCGAGCATATCGCTGGAGAAACCCGTTGGCGTAAGCAAACCATGCTGTTCTCCGCCACGCTGGAAGGCGATGCGATCAAAGATTTTGCTGAGCGTCTGCTGGAGGATCCGGTCGAAGTTTCGGCGGATCCGTCTACCCGCGAACGCAAGAAGATTCATCAGTTTTACTACCGTGCCGATGACATCGAGCACAAAACGGCCCTGCTGATCCATTTGTTAAAACAGCCAGAAGCGACCCGCTCGATTGTTTTTGTACGTAAACGCGAGCGTGTGCACGAGCTGGCAGGCTGGTTGCGCCAGGCGGGCATTAATAACTGCTATCTCGAAGGCGAGATGGTGCAGAACAAACGTAATGAAGCGATCAAACGCCTGACCGATGGTCGTGTGAACGTGCTGGTAGCAACCGACGTTGCCGCTCGTGGGATCGATATTCCTGACGTCAGCCACGTCTTTAACTTCGACATGCCGCGCAGCGGCGATGCCTATCTGCACCGCATTGGCCGTACCGGTCGTGCAGGCCGTAAAGGTACTGCGATCTCTTTGGTTGAAGCCCACGACCATCTGCTGCTCGGCAAAGCGAGCCGCTATATTGACGAGCCACTGAAAGCACGCGTCATCGACGAACTGCGTCCAACCACGCGCGCGCCAAGTGAGAAATCTAACGGTAAGCCATCCAAGAAAGTGCTGGCGAAGCGCGCCGAGCAAAAAGCGAAAGAGAAAGAGAAACCGCGGGTGAAAAAACGTCACCGCGACGCCAAAAATATCGGCAAACGCCGTAAGCCGAGCGGAGCTGCTACCCAGCAGTCCGACAAAGAGTAAACCGAATGCCGGGCCGTTTAGCCCGGCATTTTTTGTGCACAAAAAAGCGGAAGATACGTTGGCATCTTCCGCTTTCAGATTCTCTGCCAGACGGGGTTATTCCCCGTGAGCCTTACAGGCTCTCAGTAAAGGTACGAGCAATAACGTCGCGCTGCTGTTCTGGCGTCAGAGAGTTGAAACGCACGGCATAACCAGAAACACGGATGGTCAACTGCGGATATTTTTCCGGATGCTTAACTGCATCTTCCAGAGTTTCGCGGCGCAGAACGTTCACGTTCAGGTGCTGACCACCTTCCACACGGACTTCCGGCTGTACGTCTACCGGTACTTCACGGTATTCGATTTCACCCAGTTTGCTGACAGCAACGACTTCATCAGCATTGAAACCTGCTTTCGCAACGATGCAGCGTGCTTCGCCTTTTTCGCTGTCCAGCAGCCAGAAAGAGTTCAGCAGGTCGTCGTTTGCAGCTTTAGTAATCTGGATACCTGTAATCATTTGATGCCTCCCCGGCAAAATTATTTGATCTCGGTTGGCCGTCATCCGGCCAATTGGTAAAACCATTGTTGCTTGAGTGTATATATACCCCTCACACACCCTTGAATCTTTGATTTAAATCAATAGAAACCACACATGAAAAGTGGTGATAGGTGGATTTTATTGTTTTACATCAACTTACGCCACATGCGCAGCTAAACTTTTTACATAAATTTTCAACTATCTTTAAGGGGTAGACCCTTGAGAAACGTACAGAATTTTGCGACGTCGAAAGAAGCAGTTAAGCTAGGGGGATTGAAAATTCGCAGGAGAGCGAGATGGCCACCGAATTAACCTGGCACGATGTGCTGGCAGAAGAGAAACAGCAGCCTTATTTTGTTAACACGCTGCATACTGTGGCGGGCGAGCGTCAGTCAGGTATGACAATTTATCCGCCACAAAAAGATGTATTCAACGCTTTTCGCTTTACCGAACTTGGCGACGTGAAAGTCGTCATCCTGGGGCAGGATCCATACCACGGTCCGGGCCAGGCACACGGTCTCGCGTTTTCTGTCCGCCCCGGTATTGCCACCCCGCCCTCGTTGCTGAACATGTACAAAGAGCTGGAAGCAACGATTCCTGGCTTCACACGCCCAACGCACGGATATCTGGAAAGCTGGGCACGCCAGGGTGTGCTGTTACTCAACACCGTGCTTACCGTCCGTGCCGGGCAGGCACATTCGCACGCCAGTCTGGGATGGGAAACATTTACCGATAAAGTCATCAGCCTGATTAACCAACATCGGGAAGGCGTGGTATTCCTGCTCTGGGGTTCACACGCACAAAAGAAAGGTGCGATTATTGATGCGCAGCGTCACCATGTATTGAAAGCGCCGCACCCATCACCGCTCTCTGCGCATCGCGGTTTCTTTGGCTGCAATCACTTTGTACTGGCTAATGAGTGGCTGGAACAACGAGGTGAAAAGCCGATTGACTGGACGCCGGTATTACCCGCAGAAAGCGAGTAAAAAAATGCCAGCGAATCGCTGGCATTTTTGTTATCAGGCTTTGTTCTGACGCCACCACTCCGCTAGCAGCACGCCGGTCGCGACAGAAACGTTGAGCGTTTCTACGTTGCCCGTACCTTCTATCGCCACGCACAGGTCGTCGGCTGAGCATGCTGCTTCTGGCAGAGCCTCACGCTCACGCCCTAATACCAGCACCATTTTTTCCGGCAACGTGGTAGTAAACAGCGGCTTGCCTTTCACGCTTGAGGTCATCACTACCGTGTAACCCGCATTACGGAAGTCGTCCAGCACATCGACAATACTGTCACCGGTGATCGGCTGAACGTGCTCAGCTCCGCCTTCAGCGGTGCGGATAGCCGCACCTGATTCCAACAGCGCCGCATCCTGTACCACCACGCCTTTCACACCGAAGTGCGCGCAGCTACGCATCATGCCGCCCAGGTTGTGCGGGTTAGCAATGTCTTCGAGGGCCAGCACACAATCCTGCGCCCCGGCCTGACCAACCCACTGCTTAACAGTGGTACCGTTACGTTTTTTGATCAGGAAACAGACGCCGCCATGGTGTTCAGTGCCGGAGGCTTTCGCCAGCTCGGCTTCGTCAACCACGTGGTAGGCTTTGCGGTTCGCCGCCATCCAGCGTAATGCTTCTTTAAAGCGCGGGGTTACGCTCTGAACAAACCAGGCGCGGACAATAGCGTCCGGACGACTCTGGAACAGAGCCTGACAGGCATTCTCACCGTAAACGCGGGTTTCTTCCGCGCGCTGACGACGTAATACTTCAGGATCGATAAAGCTTTTGCCGCTGATACCACCGTGATCGGCTTTGTCTGCTGCATCATCATTCGGTGCGCGGGACACGGTACGCCATGGTGAATCTTCACGTCCACGGTCGCGTTCTACATCGCGGCCACGACCACGTTCTCGACCACGTTCGCTGTTCGGACCCTTTCTGTCATCACGGGCAGGGCGACGACCGCCTTCGGCTCGGGAAGTACCGGGGCGACCGCCGCCTTTACCAGTACGTGGATTTTGGGTGCGTTTGTCCGAGTCATCGTCACTGCGGACGTACATCACTTTGACCTTGCCGTTTTTATTCTTCAGTTCGTCGCTCATGTTTTTCTCCACCTGCTCTGCGCGAAGCGCGAAGATTACCCGATGTGCACGTCGTTAGCCATTATTTCATTTAAAAGCTAAGGACTATTGTACTCATTGAATAAAACGCATTGTTGTTTAGAACAGACTCCCCGATAATATGTAACATAATAGAAACATACTGGCGTTACTGCCGTGAAGTCCACTCCACTCATCCAGAGGTTAGTTATGAATACCGTTTGTACCAGCTGCCAGGCTATCAACCGCATCCCCGACGATCGTGTCCAGGAAGCGGCTAAATGCGGACGCTGTGGTCACGACCTGTTTGATGGGGAGGTGATCAATGCGACCGGTGAAACACTGGATAAACTGTTAAAAGACGATCTCCCGGTGGTGGTTGATTTTTGGGCCCCCTGGTGTGGTCCATGCCGTAACTTCGCCCCGATTTTTGAAGATGTCGCGGAAGAGCGTAGCGGTAAAGTGCGTTTTGTTAAAGTGAATACAGAAGCCGAGCGAGAACTCAGCGCCCGTTTCGGTATCCGCAGCATCCCGACCATTATGATCTTCAGAAAAGGTGAAATCGTCGACATGCTTAATGGCGCCGTACCTAAAGCCCCGTTTGATAGCTGGCTTAACGAATCATTATAATCTCTACGGGGCGCATCTTGTGCCCCGTTTTCACCTCTGCGACAATAGCGTTTTTCAACGTGTTCTCCCATGACCGATAACGCTGTTCTTCAGTTACGCGCTGAGCGCCTCGCGCGCGCCACGCGTCCTTTCCTTGCCCGAGGTAATCGCATTCGCCGCTGTCAGCGCTGCCTGCTGCCGCTGAAGCTCTGCTTGTGCGCAACGCTGGTGCCGTCTGAGGCCAAAAGCCGCTTTTGTCTGGTGATGTTTGATACCGAGCCGATGAAGCCCAGCAACACGGGACGTTTGATTGCCGATATTTTACCCGATACCACGGCTTTTCAGTGGTCACGCACCGAACCGCCACAGGCGCTGCTCGAACTGGTGAAAAATCCGGATTACCAGCCGATGGTTGTATTCCCGGCATCCTATGCGGGCGAAGAGCGTGAAGTGATTTTCGCTCCACCAGCCGGTAAACCGCCGTTGTTTATCATGCTTGATGGTACCTGGCCTGAAGCGCGTAAAATGTTCCGCAAAAGCCCGTACCTTGATAACCTGCCGGTGATCTCCGTTGATTTATCGCGACTTTCCGCTTACCACCTGCGTGGCATTCACGCCGAAGGGCAATACTGTACTGCCGAAGTGGCCATCGCGTTGTTGGATCTGGCGGGCGATACGCAAGCCGCGGAGGGATTGAGCGAACATTTCACTCGCTTTAAAACCCGCTACCTGGCAGGAAAAACGCAACATCAGGGAAGCGTCACAGCAGACTCGCCAGAAAGCGTTTAAAATCATTCGGTCACTGGTGTCATTAAGGAAGCCGATATGAGTCAGCGTGGTCTGGAAGCACTACTGCGACCGAAATCCATTGCGGTGATTGGGGCGTCAATGAAGCCTAATCGCGCAGGTTACCTGATGATGCGTAACCTGCTTGCCGGCGGTTTCAATGGACCTGTTTTACCAGTGACGCCAGCATGGAAAGCGGTGTTGGGCGTCCTGGCCTGGCCCAATATCAACAGCCTGCCTTTTAGCCCAGACCTTGCCGTGTTGTGCACCAATGCCAGCCGCAACCTGGCATTACTCGAAGCGCTTGGCGAGAAAGGCTGTAAAACCTGCATTATTCTTTCAGCTCCCGCATCGCAGCACCTGGAATTGTTGGCCTGCGCCGCACGCTACAACATACGTCTCCTCGGCCCAAACAGCCTGGGACTTCTCGCGCCCTGGCAGGGGCTTAACGCCAGCTTTTCCCCCGTTCCCATCAAGCGCGGTAAGTTGGCATTTATTTCCCAGTCAGCGGCGATTTCCAACACCATTCTGGACTGGGCGCAGCAGCGCGACATGGGTTTTTCCTGGTTTATCGCGCTGGGCGACAGCCTGGATATCGACGTTGATGAACTACTGGATTACCTGGCGCGCGACAGTAAAACCAGCGCGATATTACTGTATCTCGAACATTTAAGTGATGCCCGGCGCTTTGTCTCCGCCGCCCGTAGCGCCTCGCGCAATAAACCCATTCTGGTGATTAAGAGCGGTCGCAGTCCGGCTGCGCAGCGTTTACTGCATACCAGTGCAGGGATGGACCCTGCGTGGGACGCGGCTATCCAGCGCGCCGGTTTATTACGCGTACAAGACACTCACGAGCTGTTCTCTGCGGTAGAAACCCTGAGCCACATGCGTCCACTGCGCGGCGACAGGCTGATGATCATCAGCAATGGGGCCGCGCCTGCCGCACTGGCATTAGATGAGCTGTGGTCAAAAAATGGTAAGTTGGCGACATTGAGTGAAGATACCTGCCAGAAATTACGCGATGCGTTACCTGAACATATTGATATCGCCAACCCGCTGGATCTGCGTGACGACGCCAGCAGCGAACACTACGTTAAGACGCTGGATATCTTGCTCGCCAGCCAGGATTTCGACGCACTGATGGTGATTCACTCACCCAGCGCAGCCGCCCCGGGAACAGAAAGCGCACAAGCGTTAATCGAAGCGGTAAAACGTCATCCCCGCGGTAAGTTTGTCTCGTTGCTGACCAACTGGTGCGGAGAGTTTTCCTCTCAGGAAGCCCGTAGACTGTTTAGCGAAGCCGGATTACCTACCTACCGCACGCCAGAAGGCACCATCACCGCGTTTATGCATATGGTGGAGTACCGGCGTAACCAGAAGCAACTGCGGGAAACCCCTGCGCTGCCCGACTACCTGACCACCAACACCGCCGAGGCGCATAATCTGTTACAGCAGGCGATTGCTGAAGGAGCAACGTCGCTGGATACCCATGAAGTGCAGCCGATTTTACAAGCCTATGGCTTACACACGCTGCCGACGTGGATCGCCAGCGACAGCGCTGAAGCCGTACACATCGCGGAGCAAATCGGTTACCCAGTGGCGCTAAAGCTGCGTTCTCCTGATATCCCGCATAAATCAGAAGTTCAGGGGGTAATGCTCTACCTGCGGACGGCAACAGAGGTGCAGCAGGCAGCCAATGCGATTTTTGATCGGGTAAAAATGGCCTGGCCGCAGGCGCGCATTCACGGTTTATTAGTACAAAGTATGGCGAATCGCGCTGGCGCTCAGGAGCTGCGCGTCGTCGTTGAACACGACCCGGTATTTGGCCCGTTGATTATGCTTGGTGAAGGCGGAGTTGAGTGGCGACCAGAAGAACAAGCCGTGGTGGCGTTGCCGCCATTGAACATGAATCTGGCGCGTTATCTGGTGATCCAGGGGATCAAAAATAAAAAGATCCGCGCTCGCAGCGCATTACGCCCATTGGATATCGCCGGGTTAAGTCAGCTTCTGGTGCAGGTCTCCAATCTGATCGTCGATTGTCCGGAAATTCAGCGTCTGGATATTCATCCGCTGTTGGCCTCCGCCGGTGAATTTACCGCGCTGGATGTCACGCTGGACATTGCCCCTTTCACGGGCGATAACGAAAGCAGGCTGGCTATACGTCCCTACCCCCATCAGCTTGAAGAATGGGTGGAGTTGAAGAACGGCGAGCGTTGCTTGTTCCGCCCTATTTTGCCCGAGGATGAACCTCATCTGCAGCAGTTCATTTCTCAGGTAACAAAAGAAGATCTTTATTATCGCTATTTCAGTGAGATCAACGAATTTACCCACGAAGATTTAGCCAATATGACGCAGATCGACTACGATCGGGAAATGGCCTTTGTTGCGATACGCTGTAAAAACAATCAGCAAGAGATCCTCGGCGTAACGCGAGCAATCTCGGATCCTGATAACATTGACGCCGAGTTCGCCGTGCTGGTTCGTTCAGATCTCAAAGGGCTTGGACTGGGTCGCCGGTTGATGGAAAAATTAATTGCATATACCCGAGATCACGGACTTAGACGTTTGAATGGTATTACGATGCCAAACAATCGTGGGATGGTCGCCCTGGCCCGGAAACTCGGGTTCGCTGTTGACGTCCAACTCGAAGAGGGAATTGTTGGGCTAACGCTTAATCTGGCCCAATTTGAGGAATCGTGAGTAAGGTACTGGAAATGTTGACCACATTAATAGGTACTGGTGGTATCATTACCCGCTTATGTCGTCTGCATAGCACAGAGGACCCTTCAATGAACAGAGAAGAAATGCACTGTGATGTTGTCAAAATTTAAGCGTAATAAACATCAACAACACCTTGCCCAACTACCCAAGATTTCTCAGTCAGTTGATGATGTAGATTTCTTTTATGCTCCCGCTAATTTCAGGGAGACTCTGCTGGAAAAAATAGCCAGCGCGACGCGACGGATCTGCATTATTGCGCTGTACCTGGAACAGGATGACGGTGGCAAAGGCATACTCGACGCGCTCTATGCGGCAAAACGGCAGCGTCCTGAACTGGATGTACGGGTGCTTGTCGACTGGCACCGAGCCCAGCGCGGACGTATTGGTGCTGCGGCATCAAATACCAACGCTGACTGGTATTGCCGAATGGCACAAGAAAACCCAGGTATTGATATTCCTGTCTACGGTGTTCCGATTAACACCCGAGAAGCGCTTGGCGTCCTGCATTTTAAAGGCTTTATCATCGATGACAGCGTCCTGTACAGCGGGGCCAGCCTGAATGATGTTTATCTGCATCAGCATGATAAATATCGCTATGACCGTTATCAGTTGATTCGCAACGCGCAAATGGCCGATATCATGTTCGATTGGGTCACGCAGAACCTGATGAACGGTCGCGGCGTTAATCGCCTTGATGATATTAATCGCCCTAAAAGCCCGGAAATTAAAAACGACATCCGCCTGTACCGTCAGGAACTGCGCGATGCGTCATTCCATTTTCAGGGTGATGCGGATAATGAACAGCTTTCGGTAACGCCTCTGGTAGGCCTTGGAAAATCCAGTCTGTTAAATAAGACCATTTTCCACCTTATGCCCTGCGCGGAGCACAAGCTCACAATCTGTACCCCTTATTTCAACCTGCCCGCTATACTGGTGCGCAATATCATTCAGCTGCTGCGTGAAGGCAAAAAGGTCGAGATCATTGTCGGTGATAAAACTGCCAACGACTTTTTCATTCCAGAAGATGAGCCATTTAAAATCATCGGCGCGCTGCCCTACCTGTATGAAATTAACCTGCGCCGTTTCCTGAGCAGACTGCAATATTATGTGAATACCGACCAACTGGTCGTGCGCTTATGGAAAGATGATGACAACACCTATCATCTGAAAGGCATGTGGGTTGATGATAAATGGATGCTGCTCACCGGCAACAACCTTAACCCTCGCGCCTGGCGTCTGGATCTGGAAAACGCCATCCTTATCCACGATCCGAAGCAAGAGCTGACTCCCCAGCGCGATAAAGAGCTGGAGCTTATTCGCACGCATACCACCGTCGTTAAGCACTATCGCGACCTGCAAAGCATTGCCGACTATCCAGTCAAAGTGCGTAAGCTCATCCGTCGACTACGCCGTATCCGTATCGACAGATTAATTAGCCGTATTCTGTAACCAAGACCCCGTCCAGTGACGGGGTTTTTCCTATGGAGGCAACGGTGCGCTTGTTTATTCTTTTCAGTATCATGGCCATTTCTGGCTGCAGCCACATGGCAAACGACCGCTGGAGCGGACAAGACAAGGCTCAACACTTTATCGCCTCCGCTATGCTCTCCGCGGCTGGAAACGAATATGCTCAACATCAGGGCAACAGCCGCGATCGCAGCGCGGCTATCGGCCTGATGTTCTCAGTCAGCCTGGGCGCGTCAAAAGAGCTATGGGACAGCCGTCCCGCTGGGAGCGGCTGGAGCTGGAAAGACTTCGCCTGGGATGTTGCAGGTGCGTCTACCGGTTATGCGGTCTGGCAACTGGCACATCACTAGAGGCGCAGACCTTTCCCCTTCCCATGCAGCATCAGGGATACCAAAAATGCGACTATTGCCAGTGCTGTAACGTACCAGAAGAATGTTGTTTCCATACCGACAGACTTCAGGGATAACGCAACATATTCGGCTGAGCCACCAAACAGAGCATTGGCCACCGCATAAGATAATCCAACCCCCAGAGCGCGCACCTGTGCCGGGAACATTTCGGCCTTCAGAATACCGCTGATTGACGTATAGAAACTCACAATCAGCAAGGCACACATCACCAGAGCAAACGCCATATACGGGGACGTCACGCTTTGCAACGCTGTCAGAATGGGGACGGTGAAAATCGCGGCCAACGCGCCAAAACACAGCATTGAAGTACGTCGGCCAATTTTATCTGACAAGGCACCGAACAACGGTTGCACCAGCATAAACACACACAGTGCCGCCGTCATAATCCCACTGGCTACGTTGGCATGCATACCGGCGGTGTTAACCAGGTACTTCTGCATGTAGGTTGTGAACGTGTAAAAACACAGCGAGCCAGCAGCGGTAAAGCCAAGCACCATGATGAAGGCTTTGCGATTACGCCACAGACCTTTCAGAGAACCAGCTTCTTTCAGCGCGCGAACGTCCTGTTTCGAGGTTTCATCCAACTGTCGACGCAGCCATAACGCAACAATAGCCAGTACGGCGCCCAACGCAAATGGAATACGCCAACCCCACGATCTTAGCGCTGAGTCTTCTAACGTTTGCTGTAATATGACCACAACCAGCAGTGCCAGTAACTGCCCGCCGATTAACGTCACGTACTGGAAGGAAGCATAAAAACCTTTCTTCCCTTCAACGGCTACTTCACTCATATAGGTAGCGCTGGTCCCGTATTCACCACCGACAGACAGCCCCTGAAATAACCTAGCCAGCAGCAATAGAGCAGGAGCCCAGGTACCGATGGTTTCATATCCCGGAAGACAAGCGATCACCAGCGATCCCATACACATCATACAAACTGACAGCAGCATCGACTTTTTACGCCCGTGCTTATCCGCGATGCGACCAAACAGCCAGCCGCCAATCGGTCGCATCAGAAAGCCTGCAGCAAAAACTCCGGCTGTTTGTAAGAGTTGCGTAGTGGTGTTTCCTGATGGAAAAAAGATATGAGCAAAATAGAGAGAGCAGAAAGAATAGATATAGAAATCAAACCATTCGACCAGATTCCCTGATGATGCTCCGACAATCGCCCATATACGACGCCGAGTATCGCCGTCTGCCAGCGCCCCGTTCTCAGTTACACTGCTATCAGCCATTAGAATTGTACCCCTGCCAACGATTGCATTAATTTATCAATGGTGGTTGTGTCTTTTTTGGTGACATAAATGTTATATAATTGTTATAAGTTATTATGAGAGAAAGATCACGGTTTTCATTAGCAGAGAAAGGATTCAGATATGTTCGAGAAAGAGAAAAATCGGTTTGAAATAGAGTGGGCTTTTATGGGCTGGATAAAATGGTTCGCTGCATCCGGCAGTTCTGACTGCCCTGCAGACGCAAAAAAGCCCATCCGGCAGGATGGGCTTCTTCACTTATTTGATGCCTGGCAGTTCCCTACTCTCGCATGGGGAGACCCCACACTACCATCGGCGCTACGGCGTTTCACTTCTGAGTTCGGCATGGGGTCAGGTGGGACCACCGCGCTACAGCCGCCAGGCAAATTCTGTCTATCAACACACTTTTCGCATGTCGATGTAATCTGTAATCAAGCTGAATTTCGATGTCTCTTTCGCCAAAACATCTTCGGCGTTGTAAGGTTAAGCCTCACGGTTCATTAGTATCGGTTAGCTCAACGTATCGCTACGCTTACACACCCGACCTATCAACGTCGTCGTCTTCAACGTTCCTTCAGGACCCTTAAGGGGTCAGGGAGAACTCATCTCGGGGCAAGTTTCGTGCTTAGATGCTTTCAGCACTTATCTCTTCCGCATTTAGCTACCGGGCAATGCCATTGGCATGACAACCCGAACACCAGTGATGCGTCCACTCCGGTCCTCTCGTACTAGGAGCAGCCCCCCTCAATTCTCCAGCGCCCACGGCAGATAGGGACCGAACTGTCTCACGACGTTCTAAACCCAGCTCGCGTACCACTTTAAATGGCGAACAGCCATACCCTTGGGACCTACTTCAGCCCCAGGATGTGATGAGCCGACATCGAGGTGCCAAACACCGCCGTCGATATGAACTCTTGGGCGGTATCAGCCTGTTATCCCCGGAGTACCTTTTATCCGTTGAGCGATGGCCCTTCCATTCAGAACCACCGGATCACTAAGACCTGCTTTCGCACCTGCTCGAGCCGTCACTCTCGCAGTCAAGCTAGCTTATGCCTTTGCACTAACCTCCTGATGTCCGACCAGGATTAGCTAACCTTCGTGCTCCTCCGTTACTCTTTAGGAGGAGACCGCCCCAGTCAAACTACCCACCAGACACTGTCCGCAACCCGGATTACGGGTCTACGTTAGAACACCAGCCATTAAAGGGTGGTATTTCAAGGTTGGCTCCATGCAGACTGGCGTCCACACTTCAAAGCCTCCCACCTATCCTACACATCAAGGACCAGTGTTCAGTGTCAAGCTATAGTAAAGGTTCACGGGGTCTTTCCGTCTTGCCGCGGGTACACTGCATCTTCACAGCGAGTTCAATTTCACTGAGTCTCGGGTGGAGACAGCCTGGCCATCATTACGCCATTCGTGCAGGTCGGAACTTACCCGACAAGGAATTTCGCTACCTTAGGACCGTTATAGTTACGGCCGCCGTTTACCGGGGCTTCGATCAAGAGCTTCTCCTTACGGATAACCCCATCAATTAACCTTCCGGCACCGGGCAGGCGTCACACCGTATACGTCCACTTTCGTGTTTGCACAGTGCTGTGTTTTTAATAAACAGTTGCAGCCAGCTGGTATCTTCGACTGATTTCAGCTCCATGAGTAAATCACTTCACCTACATATCAGCGTGCCTTCTCCCGAAGTTACGGCACCATTTTGCCTAGTTCCTTCACCCGAGTTCTCTCAAGCGCCTTGGTATTCTCTACCTGACCACCTGTGTCGGTTTGGGGTACGATTTCGTGTTACCTGATGCTTAGAGGCTTTTCCTGGAAGCAGGGCATTTGTTACTTCAGCACCGTAGTGCCTCGTCATCACACCTCAGCGTTAACAAGACTCCGGATTTACCTGGAATCTCCGCCTACATGCTTAAACCGGGACAACCGTCGCCCGGCTAACATAGCCTTCTCCGTCCCCCCCTCGCAGT
>NZ_KB976065.1:0-140863 GCF_000398845.1 Citrobacter sp. KTE151
TGCGTGCGCTTTACGCCCAGTAATTCCGATTAACGCTTGCACCCTCCGTATTACCGCGGCTGCTGGCACGGAGTTAGCCGGTGCTTCTTCTGCGAGTAACGTCAATTGCTGCGGTTATTAACCACAACACCTTCCTCCTCGCTGAAAGTACTTTACAACCCGAAGGCCTTCTTCATACACGCGGCATGGCTGCATCAGGCTTGCGCCCATTGTGCAATATTCCCCACTGCTGCCTCCCGTAGGAGTCTGGACCGTGTCTCAGTTCCAGTGTGGCTGGTCATCCTCTCAGACCAGCTAGGGATCGTCGCCTAGGTGAGCCGTTACCCCACCTACTAGCTAATCCCATCTGGGCACATCCGATGGCAAGAGGCCCGAAGGTCCCCCTCTTTGGTCTTGCGACGTTATGCGGTATTAGCTACCGTTTCCAGTAGTTATCCCCCTCCATCGGGCAGTTTCCCAGACATTACTCACCCGTCCGCCACTCGTCACCCAAGGAGCAAGCTCCTCTGTGCTACCGTTCGACTTGCATGTGTTAGGCCTGCCGCCAGCGTTCAATCTGAGCCATGATCAAACTCTTCAATTTAAGTTTGATGCTCGTGAATTAAACTTCGTAATGAATTACGTGTTCACTCAGAGACTTGGTATTCATTTTTCGTCTTGCGACGTTAAGAATCCGTATCTTCGAGTGCCCACACAGATTGTCTGATAAATTGTTAAAGAGCAGTGCCGCTTCGCTTTTTCTCAGCGGCGCGGGGTGTGCATATTACGCCATCCCGCTGCAGAGTCAAGCGTTTATTTTCGCTTTTCTCCGCTGACCCGGCGGTTTGTAATCCGTTGTTCCGTGTCAGTGGAGGCGCATTATAGGGAGTTATTTCAGGCTGACAAGTTAAAAATACAAAAAACTTATCAAGCGACTACTTTTCAACCATTACATTGATTTTTGCTTTGTTTTTAAACAAAAACGAGCCCCGCAGGGCTCGTTTATTGTCGTTTTGTGACTTACTGCACTGCCACAATGCGATCGTCATTCACTTCCAGCCGAATCGTTTTGCCTGGAATCAGCTCACCAGACAGAATTTGCTGCGCTAGCGGGTTTTCGATCTGTTGCTGGATAGCACGTTTGAGTGGACGTGCGCCATACACCGGATCGTAACCATTCGCACTCAGCAGTTTAAGCGCCTCGTCAGAGATATGAATTTCATAGCCACGCTCTTCCAGACGTTTGTACAGACGTTGCAGTTGGATCTGTGCAATAGAAGCAATGTGCTGCTCACCCAACGGATGGAATACAACAACTTCATCTATACGGTTGATGAATTCCGGGCGGAAATTATGGCTCACGACGCCCAGGACCATATCCTTCATGTGGCCGTAGTCCAGCTCACCGAAGCGTTCCTGAATCAGATCGGACCCCAGGTTCGAGGTCATGATGACAACCGTATTACGGAAGTCGACCGTTCTCCCCTGCCCGTCAGTCAGACGACCATCGTCAAGCACCTGCAACAGAATATTGAACACATCCGGGTGCGCTTTCTCCACTTCATCCAGCAGGATGACAGAGTAAGGACGGCGACGTACCGCTTCTGTCAGATATCCACCTTCTTCATAGCCGACATATCCCGGAGGCGCCCCGACCAGACGAGACACCGAGTGTTTCTCCATAAACTCGGACATATCGATACGCACCATGGCATCATCACTGTCGAACATAAAGTTTGCCAGCGCTTTGCACAGTTCAGTTTTACCGACACCGGTTGGGCCGAGGAACAAGAATGAACCAATCGGGCGATTTGGATCGGACAAGCCAGCACGGCTACGACGGATGGCGTTAGAAACGGCTTCCACCGCTTCGTTCTGGCCAATCACGCGGCTGTGCAACTGCTGCTCCATACGCAACAGTTTTTCCCGTTCGCCTTCCAGCATGCGAGCAACCGGGATACCGGTCCAGCGCGCCAGCACTTCTGCAATTTCTGCATCCGTGACTTTATTACGCAGCAGACGCATGGTTTTGCCTTCAGACTGGGTGGCTGCTTCCAGCTGTTTTTCCAGTTCAGGAATTTTGCCGTACTGCAGTTCAGACATCCGCGCCAGATCGCCGACGCGACGCGCCTGTTCGATGGCGATTTTCGCCTGCTCCAGCTCAGCCTTGATAGTTTGCGTTCCCGAGAGGGATGCTTTTTCAGCTTTCCACTCTTCTTCTAATTCAGAATACTGGCGCTCTTTATCGTCCAGCTCTTCGTTGAGCATATCGAGACGTTTTTTACTCGCCTCATCAGACTCTTTCATTAATGCCTGCTGTTCCAGTTTGAGCTGGATAATACGGCGGTCGAGTCTGTCGAGTTCCTCCGGCTTGGAGTCAATCTGCATACGAATGCTGGATGCCGCCTCATCGATAAGGTCGATAGCTTTGTCCGGCAACTGACGATCGGCAATATAGCGGTGAGACAGCGTAGCTGCCGCAACAATCGCCGGGTCAGTGATCTGCACATGGTGGTGCAGCTCATAACGTTCTTTCAGGCCACGCAGAATCGCAATGGTGTCTTCTACTGAAGGCTCGGCTACAAATACTTTCTGGAAACGACGTTCCAGCGCCGCATCTTTTTCGATGTACTGGCGATATTCATCAAGCGTTGTTGCGCCTACACAGTGCAGTTCCCCGCGTGCCAGCGCCGGTTTCAGCATGTTCCCGGCGTCCATTGCGCCATCGGCTTTACCCGCCCCAACCATGGTATGCAGCTCATCAATAAACAGGATGACATTGCCTTCCTGTTTCGAGAGATCGTTCAGCACGCCTTTTAAGCGTTCTTCAAACTCACCACGATATTTGGCCCCAGCCACCAGCGCGCCCATATCCAGCGCCAGCACACGGCGACCTTTTAAGCCTTCCGGCACTTCACCATTGATAATTCGTTGGGCCAGCCCTTCAACGATGGCCGTTTTACCAACACCTGGTTCGCCGATTAACACCGGGTTATTTTTAGTACGACGCTGCAGTACCTGAATGGTACGGCGAATTTCTTCATCACGGCCGATAACCGGATCGAGTTTGCCCTGCTCGGCACGTTCGGTCAGGTCGACGGTATATTTTTTCAAGGCCTGACGTTGGTCTTCAGCCCCCTGGTCATTCACGCTTTCACCTCCACGCATTTGTTCAATTGCCTGAGTGATATTCGCGGTCGTCGCACCTGCTGATTTTAGTAAATCGGTCAGCGTACCGCGTGACTCAAGCGCCGCCAGTACGAACAGTTCTGACGAAATAAAGTTGTCCCCACGTTTTTGCGCCAGCTTGTCGCAAAGATTCAGTACACGCACCAGATCCTGAGAAGGCTGCACATCACCGCCGGTACCTTCTACCTGCGGCAACCGGCTCAACGCCTGGTCAATGGCTGTACGTAACTGGCCAGCATTAATGCCAGCAGACGTTAATAAAGGACGTACCGATCCCCCTTCCTGATTCAGCAAGGCGCTCATTAGATGAAGTGGTTCGATGAATTGATTGTCGTGCCCCAATGCAAGTGACTGGGCATCGGCAAGAGCAAGCTGGAATTTATTAGTAAGACGATCCAGACGCATAACTCCTCCCATAACAGGTCAAAATTGCTACTGGAGATTAAATGAGGTCATCCCTCAATTATTCAAGGTGAATGACCTGAATTATGTGAAAAGAAAATTACACGTACCGGATCGTCTTGATTCTTTAGGTTATATCAGCCAAATAAAACTTGCCATACGACCCGTGGTATTGTCGCGACGATAAGAGAAGAACGTCTCACTTTCGCTGAAGGTGCAACGGTCGCCGCCGTAGATGTTCTCTACTCCGATATTTGCCAGACGCTGACGCGCAAGCTGGTAAATATTCGCCAGATATTTATCACCATGCGGTACAAATGCGAGGTCCGCTTGCGGATCTTTCGCCATGAACGCTGCGCGAACTTCTGCTCCCACTTCAAACGCGTTCGGGCCAATCGCCGGGCCTAGCCAGGCAATAATGTTTTCAGGTTTGTCGGCAAAACACGCCACCGTCTCTTCCAGCACGCCTGCGCATAATCCGCGCCAACCCGCATGTGCCGCCGCGACTTCCGTTCCAGCGCGATTGCAAAACAGCACCGGCAGACAGTCGGCCGTCATCACTGCACACACGGTGCCCGGCGTATTGCTGTAAGAAGCATCCGCACGTTTGGAGGCGTAAGGCTCGCCGGTCAGTTTCAGGACATCCTTACCGTGGACCTGCTCCAGCCAGACTGGCTTTGACGGCAGATTGCCCGCAGCAAACAGCCGCTTGCGGTTCTCTTCAACATGCTCCGGGTTGTCGCCGCAATGGGCGCCCAGATTCAGCGAATCATAAGGCGGCATGCTAACACCGCCAATACGGGTAGAACTACACGCCACAACACCTTGCGGTATCGGCCACTGCGGGACAATTAGCTTACTCATAGCCAGGCAATATCATCCTTATGTTCTTCGAAATCAGCGCGCATCACTTCAATCAATTGCACCATATCTTGTGGAATCGGTGCGTGCCATTCCATTTCGATACCTGAAATTGGGTGATATAAACGCAGCATAGTCGCGTGCAGCGCCTGACGATCGAACTTACGCAGAACGGAGATAAATTCGTCAGAAGCGCCTTTCGGTGGACGCGGACGACCCCCGTAGACCTGATCGCCCACCAGCGGATGGGTGATATGCGCCATGTGCACGCGGATCTGGTGCGTACGTCCGGTTTCCAGACGCAGCCGCAGACGCGTGTGCACACGGAAGTGTTCCATAATGCGATAGTGCGTCACCGCCGGTTTCCCCATCGGGTGTACCGCCATGTGCGTACGCTTGGTCGGGTGGCGGCTAATCGGTTCCTCAACGGTTCCGCCTGCCGTCATATGACCAATCGCCACGGCTTCGTACTCACGGGTAATTTCACGCAGTTGCAGCGACTCCACCAGACGCGTTTGCGCCGGAACGGTTTTTGCCACCACCATTAATCCGGTCGTGTCTTTATCCAGACGGTGCACGATACCAGCACGTGGAACATCCGCGATTGGCGGGTAGTAATGCAGTAATGCATTCAATACCGTGCCATCAGGATTACCGGCGCCCGGATGCACTACGAGGTCACGGGGTTTGTTGATGACAAGAATATCGTCATCTTCATAAACGATATCCAGTGGGATATCCTGAGGTTCAAAACGAACCTCTTCATCAATTTCTGCAGTGATGGAGACGCGCTCTCCACCCAACACTTTTTCTTTCGGTTTATCGCAAAGATTGCCATTTACCAGTACGCGCTGGTCAAGGATCCATTCTTTTATGCGCGATCGCGAATAATCAGGGAACAATTCGGCCAAAGCCTGATCTAAGCGTTGACCGAGCTGATTTTCGGAGACTGTTGCGGTGAGTTCTACTCGTTGTGCCATAAACTGCTTCTTCGTTTAACGTTGGGTTTTACGGCTTTGCCGTTTAATATAGTGTGCTATTGTAGCTGGTCTTAACCGGGAGCAGGAACAGAGAATCTCCCGTAAAACATTTTGAGGAAAGTCAAAACGTCATGACGCGCATGAAATATCTGGTGGCAGCAGCCACGTTGAGCCTGTTTTTGGCGGGTTGCTCTGGTTCAAAGGAAGAGGTGCCCGATAATCCGCCAAATGAAATCTACGCGACTGCTCAGCAAAAGCTGCAGGACGGTAACTGGAAACAGGCAATAACGCAATTAGAAGCGTTGGATAACCGTTATCCATTTGGACCGTATTCTCAGCAGGTGCAATTAGATCTCATCTACGCCTACTACAAAAACGCCGATCTGCCACTTGCTCAGGCTGCCATCGATCGTTTTATTCGTCTTAACCCGACACACCCTAACATTGATTATGTCATGTATATGCGTGGCCTGACCAATATGGCGTTGGATGATAGCGCACTGCAAGGATTCTTTGGTGTTGATCGCAGCGATCGCGATCCGCAACATGCCCGAGCTGCGTTTAATGACTTTTCCAAACTGGTACGTGGCTATCCGAACAGCCAGTACACCACTGACGCCACCAAACGTCTGGTATTCCTGAAAGACCGTCTGGCGAAGTATGAATATTCCGTTGTGGAATACTACACTGCCCGCGGTGCATGGGTTGCCGTGGTAAACCGTGTGGAAGGCATGCTGCGCGACTTCCCGGATACCCAGGCAACACGCAATGCCCTGCCGTTAATGGAAAATGCTTATCGCCAGATGCAGATGAATGCGCAGGCAGAAAAAGTAGCGAAAATCATTGCCGCCAACAGCAGCAATACCTGATTTATCTCAGAATGCAAACGGCAGCCCAAAGGCTGCCGTTTTTTTTATCCGTAAACGCCACAACTGAAGCGGTTTAGCTGCAACGCATCTCATCAAATATGGCCTGCTTTCAGGTATTCCTCAAGTAAAAAATCGCTTGTTCCTGCGGTGCCTCACAAAAAGGTTTTCTTGACAAAAAGCGACAAAAAAATGTGATTAATATCACACATTTTGACATTAGGAACGGTATGCTGGAATCACCAAGACGGGAAAGACAAGAGGTAAAATTTATGACAATGAACATTACCAGTAAACAAATGGAAATTACTCCGGCAATTCGCCAGCATGTCGCAGACCGTCTCGCCAAACTCGAAAAATGGCAAACTCATCTGATTAATCCACATATCATTCTGTCTAAGGAGCCGCAGGGTTTCATTGCTGATGCCACCATCAATACACCGAACGGACATCTGGTCGCCAGCGCAAAACACGAGGATATGTACACCGCAATTAACGATTTGATCAACAAGCTGGAACGGCAGCTCAATAAAGTGCAGCACAAAGGCGAAGCCCGTCGTGCAACAACTTCAGTCAAAGACGCCAACTTCGTCGAAGCAGAAGAAGAGTAGTCCCTTACATTGAGTGTATCGCCAACGCGCCTCCGGGCGCGTTTTTTGTTGACAGGGTGAAAACAGTACGGGTACTTTACTGACGTAGCCAAAGGAAAATTACATGAAACTTGTCCCGTTCTTCTTCGCATTCTTTTTTACCTTCCCCTGAATGGGAGGCGTTTCGTCGTGTGATAAAGAATGCGAAGACGAACAATAAGGCCTCCCACAACGGGGGGCCTTTTTTATTGATAACAAGAAAGGCAACACTATGACATCGGAAAACCCATTGCTGGCGCTGCGCGATAAGATCAGCACGCTGGATGAAAAATTACTGGCCCTGCTGGCTGAGCGACGTGGACTGGCCGTAGAAGTTGGCAAAGCTAAGCTGCTTTCACATCGTCCAGTTCGTGATATCGACCGTGAGCGCGATCTGTTGGACCGACTGATTCAGCTTGGCAAAGCACATCATCTTGATGCTCACTACATCACTCGCCTGTTCCAGCTCATAATCGAAGACTCCGTCCTGACTCAGCAGGCACTGCTCCAGCAGCATCTGAACAAAATTAACCCGCACTCAGCACGCGTTGCTTTCCTTGGGCCAAAAGGGTCATATTCTCATCTTGCCGCACGTCAGTATGCTGCCCGCCATTTTGAACAATTTATAGAAAGCGGCTGCGCGAAATTTGCCGATATCTTTAATCAGGTCGAAACCGGACAAGCTGACTACGCCGTGGTTCCGATTGAAAACACCAGTTCCGGTGGGATTAACGATGTTTACGACCTGCTACAGCACACCAGCCTGTCTATCGTTGGCGAGATGACTATCACGATTGACCACTGCCTACTGGTGTCCGGCACGACAGATCTCGAGACCATTGAAACGGTATATAGCCATCCGCAGCCATTCCAGCAGTGCAGCAAATTCCTGAGTCGTTACCCGCACTGGAAGATTGAGTACACCGAAAGCACCTCGGCGGCGATGGAAAAAGTTGCGCAGGCTAACTCACCGCGCGTGGCGGCTCTGGGGAGCGAAGCCGGAGGCGTACTATACGGTTTGCAGGTTCTCGAGCATATCGAAGCTAATCAGACGCAAAACATCACCCGCTTCGTGGTACTGGCGCGCAAGGCAATCAATGTTTCCGATCAGGTGCCAGCAAAAACCACGTTGCTGATGGCGACAGGACAACAAGCCGGTGCGCTGGTAGAAGCTCTGCTGGTACTGCGCAACCATAATCTGATTATGACTAAACTGGAGTCACGCCCGATTCACGGCAATCCGTGGGAGGAAATGTTTTATCTTGATATCCAGGCCAACCTGGAATCACCCCAGATGCAAAAAGCATTGAAGGAGTTAGGTGAGATTACGCGCTCGATGAAAGTACTTGGCTGCTATCCAAGTGAGAATGTGGTGCCGGTCGATCCAAGCTAACGCTTGACAATGCCGGATGGCGCTACGCTTATCCGGCATTCTATTTAGCCGATCCTTGTATGACTGATACAACGCATCAGCGTTGCCATCAAGCATCGTATTTATTGGCGACTATCGTTAGCCTGGCGCAACAAAGTACGGCTTTCGTTCTGGAAGCGTTTCGCATAATCACCAAACCAGTGCTCCACCTTACGGAAGCTGTCGATGAACGCTTGCTTATCGCCCTGCTCCAGTAAACCGATCGCCTCACCAAAACGTTGGTAGTAGCGTTTGATCAGCGCAAGGTTACTCTCAGACGACATAATGATATCGGCATAGAGCTGCGGATCCTGGGCAAACAGACGTCCGACCATCGCCAGTTCAAGGCGATAAATCGGCGAAGAGAGTGCCAGTAACTGCTCCAGTTGAACATTCTCTTCCGCTAAATGCAGACCGTAAGCAAAGGTCGCAAAGTGACGCAATGCCTGAATAAATGCCATGTTCTGATCGTGTTCAACAGCACTGATCCGATGCAGTCGCGCGCCCCACACCTGAATCTGTTCCAGAAACCACTGATAGGCTTCCGGCTGGCGTCCGTCACACCAGACGACGACCTGCTTTGCCAGACTGCCGCTGTCCGGGCCAAACATGGGGTGTAATCCCACCACCGGGCCGTCGTGCGCCGCCAGCATCGCCTGCAAAGGACCATTTTTCACCGAAGCCAGATCCACCAGGATGCAGTCGGACGGCAGACGCGGTAATTTGGCGATCACCTGCTCAGTGACGTGGATCGGCACGCTGACGATCACCATGCCAGCATCAGAGACGATCTCCGGCGCACGATCCCAGTCCTGCTGTTCCAGGATCCGTACCTGATAACCTGACAGGGTGAGCATTTTTTCGAACAGACGTCCCATCTGACCGCCGCCGCCGACAATCACCACCGGTCGCAGAGAAGGACAAAGCGTTTTAAATCCTTTGTCGTTCTCACTGGAGTAAGACTCGCGCATAACCCGGCGCAGCACATCTTCAATCAGGTCCGGCGGCACGCCAAGGGCTTCCGCTTCCGCCCGGCGGGAGGCCAGCATAGAGGCTTCCCGTTCCGGCACGTAGATAGGCAGCCCAAAGCGGCTTTTTACTTCACCGACTTCGGCCACCAGCTCCAGGCGACGTGCCAGTAAACCCAGCAGCGCCTTGTCGACTTCATCAATTTGATCGCGTAATGCGGTCAATTCAGCAACCATAACCAACCTCTTATGCTACACGCGCCGACAGCTGGCCGTTTAAATCCTGGCTAATTTCACGCAGTAGCGCATCCGTCATTTCCCAGCTAATGCAGGCATCAGTTACAGACACGCCGTATTTCATTTCGCTACGCGGCTGTTCAGAAGACTGGTTGCCTTCGTGAATATTACTTTCAATCATCAAGCCAATGATCGAGCGATTGCCATCTTTGATTTGTGCAATCACGGATTCAGCCACGGCAGGCTGGCGGCGGTAATCTTTATTGGAGTTACCATGACTGCAATCTACCATCAGAGAAGGTCGTAGTCCCGCCTGCTCCATCTCTTTTTCGCACTGGGCGACATCTGCCGGGCTGTAGTTCGGCGCTTTGCCACCGCGCAGGATCACGTGACCGTCCGGGTTACCCTGAGTTTGCAGCAGTGCAACCTGTCCGGCCTGGTTAATACCAACAAAGCGGTGCGACTGTGCCGCCGCGCGCATCGCGTTGATGGCGGTCGCCAGGCTACCGTCAGTACCGTTCTTAAAGCCGACCGGCATCGAAAGACCGGAAGCCATTTCGCGGTGAGTCTGCGATTCCGTGGTACGCGCACCGATTGCAGACCAGCTAAACAGATCGCCAAGGTATTGCGGGCTATTGGGATCCAGCGCTTCAGTTGCCAGCGGTAGTCCCATATTCACCAGTTCAAGCAGCAGCTGACGCGCAATTTTCAGGCCGGCTTCAACATCAAAAGAGCCATCCATATGAGGATCGTTAATTAACCCTTTCCAGCCGACGGTGGTACGGGGTTTTTCAAAATAGACGCGCATCACCAGGTAGAGGCTATCGCTGACCTCTGCGGCAAGGGCTTTAAACCGACGAGCGTACTCAATAGCCATTTCAGGATCGTGAATGGAACACGGGCCACATACCACCAGCAGGCGCGGATCGCGACCAGAGATAATATCTGAAATGGTTTTACGCGACTGGGAGATTTGCGCTTCTTGCGCCTGGCTCAGCGGGAATTCAGCTTTCAGCTGCTCCGGAGTCATCAGAACCTGTTCGTCGGTAATATGTACGTTGTTCAGCGCGTCTTTTTGCATGATGGTGATCCTGTTTAGCTCGTTTGCGATAGTTGATCCTCAGCGAGGAGGTGATAACGATAACACAACAGGTAAAGATTTCAATCCACAAACCGTAAATTTTAATTTACAGAATGCAATTTAATGACAGAACACGCCCTCTGTTGCGTACATTAAAATTTACACCATCCGATATTGAGATCCACTATGCTTAAAAAAACGAGGGAGTACAGGCAATGAAGCAACTCATCAGCACCCTATTTCTATTACTTCTTAGCGGATGTCAGATAGATCCTTATACCCACGCCCCCACATGGACGGGAACCGCCTGGTACGACGCCGGAATACAAGATGCCATTTCGGGGTATGCCGTTAAAGATAATGAAACTCTTGCCGACAACTACAATGACCCCGAAGTCGATCGTACGGAATATCTTAAGGGTTATGCCGAGGGACAACGTAAAATCTGCCAGCCGGATTTTGTTTACGCCAGAGGTTTGACCGGGAAAACCTTTCCCCCAAGTTGTGATACGGTCGAAAATATTGACCAGTTACACAGTGCCTGGCAAAAAGGAGCAAACGAAGGTGCTGCCTCAATAAGATTAAATTAAACAATAGCTTATATTTTATAAATTACTAAGATTTAACTTAAATTACTAATGGCTTTCCACCTGGCATAATGACGGCTTAGGAAAATAATGTTATTTTGTCCTAAATAATCTTGAATGTATTTCGACGTTTTACGGCAAACGCTGGTAGGTAACTATTCATGAGCTATTCTTACCGACTCATACTTCTACTGGCACTGCTCCTGACCGGATTACCGCTGTACGCCCAAAGCGTTACGGAAGAAGCAAAATCTGTACGCGCTATGGTTTCCGGCATCGTCAGTTATACGCGCTGGCCTGCACTGTCCGGGCCCCCCAAACTGTGTATTTTCTCTTCATCGCGTTTTTCCAGTGTCCTGGGAGATACCAGTGCCGGAGCATTACCCTATCTTCCCGTCATCATTCGTACGGAACAAGAAATATTAGTTTCGCAGTGTGATGGCTTTTATTTTGGAAAAGAATCCCCTACTTTTCAGGTGGAATTAAAGAATAAATATCCGTCTAAGGCATTGTTATTAATTGCCGAACAGAACCCCGAATGCGTTATTGGCAGCGCCTTTTGCCTCATAATTAAAGATGAAGATGTGAGATTTTCCGTAAATATGGATTCCCTTTCACGCAGTGGCGTAAGGGTCAGTCCGGACGTATTAATGCTTGCACGGAATCAGAAGCATGGATAAGGGCCATTCTCCCATAACACGCCCGACGTTTAAGCGGACATTACGGCGTATCAGCATAATCAGCGTTCTGGTAACTATGACGCTGATCTGGCTGCTGCTCAGCATTTCTTCGGTGCTGGCATTGAGACAGCATGCGCAAAAGAACCTGGATCTGACCGCTGCAACCATGACCCGCACGCTTGAAGCAGCATTAGTTTTTTCTGATGGCGTCGCAGCAACTGAAACGCTGGCAGCACTGGGCCAGCAGGGGCAATTTTCCGTTGCAGAAGTTCGTAATAAAAACCAGAAGGTGATCGCCACCTGGCGCTATAACGCGCAGGATACCACTGAAAAAATCAGCGGACTTATCAGCCACTGGCTGTTCCCACAACCGGTCACTCAACCTATTTTGCATAATGGCAACGTCATCGGCGAAGTACGATTGACTGCGCGCGATAGCGTTATCAGCCATTTCATCTATTTGTCACTTGCCGTCCTAACCGGGTGCATTCTGTTGGCCTCTGGCATTGCATTAATGCTCACTCGTTATTTACATAATGGCGTCGTGGAAGCCCTGCAAAATATAACCGAGGTGGTACATGATGTTCGTACCAACCGTAACTTTTCACGGCGCGTTTCAGAAGAGCGCATTGAAGAGTTTCACCTTTTTGCCCAGGATTTTAATAGTTTGCTGGATGAGATGGAGGAGTGGCAACTTAAACTGCAGGCAAAGAACGCCCAGCTTTTGCGTACGGCGCTACACGATCCGCTGACCGGCCTGGCGAATCGCGCCGCATTTCGCAGCAGCATTAACGCCCTGATGAATGACCATGCCGCCCACAGCAGCTCCGCACTGTTATTTCTTGATGGTGATAATTTTAAATTTATTAATGATACCTGGGGCCACGCAGCTGGGGATCGGGTCCTGATTGAAGTTGCAAACAGGCTGTCCGAGTTTGGTGGTAATCGACATCACCCCTACAGACTTGGCGGCGATGAGTTCGCTATGGTGCTGTACAGCGTTCACTCTGAATACGAAGTTCAGCGGATCTGCGCGGCACTATCACACGAGTTTAACCGACCTTTTGACCTGCATAACGGTCATCAGGCAAGCATGACACTCAGTATTGGTTTTGCGCTGACGTGGGAACATGCCTCTGCCGAGAAATTACAAGAACTTGCCGATAAAAATATGTATCAGGCCAAAAATTTGCGTTCTGAACGCATTATTAAAAAATAAGGACTTACACATGCTAAAACGTCTATCATCCCCGTTTCTTCTGCTTTTACTGATTTTGGCAGGCTGTCAGGCACCTCAGGGAAAATTTACCCCGGAGCAAATTGCAGCCATGAAATCGTACGGATTTACCGAAGCTTCCGGAGACTGGTCTCTTGGTCTGTCTGACAACATCCTGTTTGACAAAAACGACTATAAGCTCCGCCCTGAAAGTGAAAAGCAGATCCAGGAAATGGCATCCAAACTGGCAGCTACCGGGTTAAACCATGCGCGTATGGATGGCCATACCGATAACTACGGCGAAGACAGCTACAACGAAGCACTGTCGCTCAAACGCGCGAATGTGGTTGCCGATGCGTGGGCACAGGGCGCCAACATTCCCCGCACTAATCTGACAACGCAGGGACTCGGGAAGAAATACCCGATTGCCAGTAATCAGACGTCAAAAGGTCGTGCTGAAAACCGCCGGGTTGCAGTCGTGATCGCTACGCCGTAAAAGTCCTCAACTGGCTGCGCGGCGCGCAGCCATCCAATTGCAATGAAACAAAAGAGTAAGGTCGGAATAAAAAAAGGGCCAGCCTTTCGGCCAGCCCTTTTCTAACAGGATGTCGCTTGCGCGAATCTTAGTTAAGACGCTCTTTGATACGAGCAGACTTACCAGTGCGCTCACGCAGGTAGTACAGTTTAGCTTTACGAACAGCACCACGACGTTTAACAGCAATGCTGTCAACTACCGGAGAGTGAGTCTGGAAGACACGCTCAACGCCTTCGCCGTTGGAAATTTTACGAACAGTGAATGCAGAGTGCAGACCGCGGTTACGAATAGCGATAACCACGCCCTCGAATGCCTGCAGACGTTTTTTGGAACCTTCAACAACCCATACTTTCACTTCCACGGTATCACCCGGACGGAAGGAAGGTACGTCCTGCTTCATCTGCTCTTGTTCAAGTTGCTTAATAATGTTGCTCATAATTTAATCTCTTATCCTGGGTAAACTGATATTTGGGGGTCTCAGACCAGCCCATCATGTTTATGCTGCTGTTGTGCGTGTTCCATTTTGAACTCCGCCAGCAACCTTGCTTGCTCTTCAGTCAGAGCCAGGTTTTCCAGAAGTTCAGGTCTTCTAAGCCAGGTCCGGCCCAGCGACTGTTTTAAACGCCAGCGACGTATCTCAGCGTGGTTCCCCGACAGTAACACTGCCGGTACTTCCATCTGTTCTAACACTTCAGGTCGGGTATAGTGCGGGCAATCCAGCAACCCATCAGCAAACGAATCTTCGATTGCTGAAGCTTCATGACCCAGAACTCCCGGAATAAACCGAGAAACGGAGTCGATCAGCGTCATTGCCGGTAACTCACCACCGCTGAGAACGTAATCGCCGATTGACCATTCTTCGTCAATTTCGGTTTGAATCACGCGCTCATCTATTCCTTCATAGCGACCACACACCAGAATCAGCTTTTGATTCGTGGCCAGTTCGCTAACGCCCACTTGATCAAGCTTGCGTCCCTGAGGTGACAGATAAATCACCTTTGCGCCTTCACCAGCCGCAGCTTTTGCTGCATGAATGGCGTCCCGTAAAGGTTGCACCATCATTAACATCCCCGGTCCGCCGCCGTAAGGACGATCGTCCACGGTACGGTGTCGGTCATGAGTAAAGTCACGAGGACTCCAGCTCTGGATGTTCAGCAGGCCATTTTTTACTGCCCGGCCAGTTACCCCGTAATCGGTAATTGCGCGGAACATTTCTGGAAACAGGCTAACGATACCTATAAACACAAGCCAATCCCCATAACGCCGACTTTTACCGTTTATCCGGTGGTTTAAAAACCAGGATCCCAATCTACTTCGATAGTACGAGTAGCGAGATCGACTTTCTTGATAACCTGCCCATCGAGGAACGGTACAAGACGTTCCTTGATACCAAACGCATCTTTCAGGTTTGCCTTAATGACAATGACGTCATTCGAACCGGTTTCCATCATATCGACGACTTTACCGAGATCGTAACCTTCAGTGGTCACTACCTGGCAGCCCATAAGGTCTTTCCAGTAGTAGGAACCATCTTCCAGCGCTGGCAACTGCGAGGAATCCACGACAATTTCGCAATTAGTCAGTAGATTCGCCGAATCACGATCGTCAACGCCTTTCAGCTTGATGATCAGATCCTGATTGTGGTGCTTCCAGCTTTCCAGCTGTACTTGCTGCCACTGACCCGCCTTCTGGATAAACCAGGGCTGATAGTCAAAAATGCTTTCGGCGTCTTCAGTGGAAGAAAACACTCTGAGCCAACCACGGATACCGTAAGAAGACCCCATTTTCCCCAAAACGATGGGTTCCACAGGAGCCTGCGCGGCGAGTTGCTTGCTCATCATGACCACCGTGACAGATTAAGCTGCTTTGTTTGCTGCTTTGATCAGCGTAGCTACGCGATCAGAAATAGTCGCGCCCTGGCCAACCCAGTGAGCGATGCGATCCAGATCCAGGCGAGTGCCTTCTTCTTTTTCGCTAGCGATTGGGTTAAAGAAGCCAACGCGCTCGATGAAGCGACCGTTGCGTGCATTACGGCTGTCGGTAACAACAACCTGGTAGAACGGACGCTTTTTAGCGCCGTGACGAGCTAAACGAATAGTAACCATAACATCCTCTTGTGTGAATAAAACACCCAGGCCCCATCGAGGAACGGAGCCCGGGTGTCATATTAAAAGCCCGAAAATTTTACTGATTTCTGGGAAAAAAGCAATCAACATGTGATGAGGCTTTATACCAGGGCATTACCGTTGCAGCCAGTTTGGCGTCGGCGTGCGCGCAGAAAGCGGAACGTACATGCAGTATGTGAGCATTTCGAGCTCACCCCGGCGTCAAAAAGGCAAATTAGGTAGCCCGATATATTTATCTACCAGGGAAGCCTGGCGGCATCATACCCTTCATGCCACGCATCATCTTCGCCATACCGCCTTTCTTCATTTTCTTCATCATGCGCTGCATGTCGTCGAACTGTTTCAGAAGGCGGTTTACGTCCTGTACCTGCATACCGCAGCCGGCAGCAATACGGCGTTTACGGGAACCTTTGATGATTTCCGGTTTAGCGCGTTCTTTCATCGTCATCGAGTTGATGATGGCTTCCATACGCACCAGCACTTTATCGTCCATCTGCGATTTCACGTTGTCTGGGATCTGCCCCATGCCCGGCAGCTTGCCCATCAGGCTTGCCATGCCGCCCATGTTTTTCATCTGGTTGAGCTGCTCAAGGAAATCGTTGAGATCGAAGCCGTCGCCTTTTTTCAGCTTGCTGGCTAATTTCTCTGCCTGCGCGCGGTCGACCTTGCTTTCGATATCTTCGATCAGCGACAGCACGTCACCCATGCCGAGAATACGCGAAGCAATACGATCCGGGTGGAACGGCTCCAGCGCTTCGGTTTTCTCGCCAACGCCGAGGAATTTAATCGGCTTGCCGGTGATATGACGAATAGAGAGCGCCGCACCACCACGAGCATCACCATCAACTTTGGTCAGCACGACACCGGTTAACGGCAGCGCTTCGTTGAAGGCTTTTGCGGTATTCGCGGCATCCTGACCGGTCATGGCATCGACCACAAACAGCGTTTCAACCGGCTTAATAGAAGCGTGGACCTGTTTGATTTCGTCCATCATCGCTTCATCAACGTGCAGGCGACCGGCGGTATCCACCAGCAGCACGTCGTAGAATTTGAGTTTGGCTTCTTTCAGCGCGGCGTTAACGATATCGACCGGCTTCTGGCCGACATCCGACGGGAAGAAGTCCACACCGACCTGCTCGGCCAGCGTTTCCAGCTGTTTTATCGCCGCCGGGCGATAAACGTCCGCGGAGACCACCAGCACTTTCTTCTTGTGCTTCTCACGCAGGAATTTCCCCAGCTTACCGACGCTGGTCGTTTTACCCGCCCCCTGCAGACCAGCCATCAGCACAACGGCTGGCGGCTGTGCAGCCAGATTCAGGGTCTGGTTTTCTTCGCCCATTGCCGCAACCAGTTCGTTACGGACAATCTTGACGAACTCCTGACCCGGCGTCAGGCTTTTGTTAACTTCATGACCAACCGCTTTCTCTTTTACGCGATTGATAAACTCACGCACTACCGGCAGCGCTACGTCAGCCTCCAGCAGCGCCATGCGCACTTCGCGCAGCGTCTCTTTAACGTTGTCTTCAGTAAGGCGTCCACGGCCACTGATATTGCGCAGCGTGCGCGACAAACGATCGGTTAAATTATCAAACATTGTCTCTCGCCTGGGGTGGAAACGGTCGGTCGCGACAGCGACACATCAACAGAAATTTGTCGCAGTATAACATGAAGCCGCCTTTGTTGTTATGCAACGGTTGGAGCAGCGGTCACGTAACGCTATACTGCTTTTCTTTATCACTGGCCAACTGTCGACACCTATATGCCCGTTTTTGCTCTGCTCGCCCTTGTCGCCTACTCAGTCAGCCTTGCGCTGATTATTCCCGCTCTGCTGCAAAAAAACAGCGGCTGGCGGCGTATGGCTATTCTCTCTGCGGTCGTCGCGCTGGTAAGTCATGCTATCGCCCTGGAAGCGCGAATTCTGCCCGGCGGTGAAAGCGGACAAAACCTGAGTCTGTTGAACGTCGGCTCACTGGTTAGCCTGATGATCTGTACGGTAATGACTATCGTCGCTTCCCGCAATCGTGGCTGGCTATTGCTGCCCATTGTCTACGCCTTTGCGCTAATCAATCTGGCCTTCGCCACGTTTATGCCTAACGAGTTCATCACCCATCTCGAAGCTACGCCGGGCATGATGATTCACATTGGGCTATCGCTATTCGCTTACGCCACGCTGATTATCGCCGCACTGTATGCGCTGCAACTGGCATGGATCGACTACCAGTTGAAAAACAAAAAACTGGCCTTCAGCAATGAGATGCCGCCGCTAATGAGTATTGAGCGGAAAATGTTTCATATCACCCAAATTGGCGTGGTTCTGCTGACGCTCACCCTGTGCACTGGCCTGTTTTACATGCATAACCTGTTCAGTACCGAGAACATTGATAAAGCCGTTCTCTCTATCGTGGCATGGTTTGTCTATATCGTTCTGTTGTGGGGGCATTACCATGAAGGCTGGCGCGGACGTCGCGTCGTATGGTTTAACGTCGCAGGCGCAGGCATTCTAACGCTGGCCTATTTCGGCAGTCGTATCCTGCAGCAGTTCGTGAGTTAAATCTTTAAGGAACCCTACGTGGAACACATCTCCACCACCACGCTCATTGTCACGCTTCTCATCATGGTGGTCATTTCCGCCTATTTTTCCGGTTCTGAAACCGGAATGATGACCCTGAATCGCTATCGTCTACGTCATCGGGCCAAGCAGGGGAATCGTCAGGCAAAACGCGTTGAAAAGCTACTTCGTAAGCCGGACCGCCTGATAAGCCTGGTGCTCATCGGTAATAATCTGGTGAATATTCTGGCCTCCGCGCTCGGCACCATTGTCGGTATGCGCCTGTATGGCGATGCGGGTGTCGCTATTGCCACTGGGGTACTGACGTTTGTCGTGCTGGTTTTTGCCGAAGTACTGCCCAAAACTATTGCAGCACTTTATCCGGAAAAAGTCGCCTATCCGAGCAGTGTACTGCTGGCTCCACTGCAGATTCTGATGATGCCGTTGGTGTGGCTACTCAACACCATCACGCGGCTACTTATGCGCATGATGGGCATCAAAACGGATATCGTGGTGAGCGGTTCGCTGAGTAAAGATGAACTGCGAACGCTGGTGAATGAATCGCGCTCGCAAATTTCACGCCGTAACCAGGATATGCTTCTGTCAGTGCTGGATCTGGAAAAAGTCAGCGTCGATGACATCATGATCCCGCGTAACGAAATCATCGGCATTGATATTAACGATGACTGGAAGTCAATCGTGCGTCAGCTTTCGCACTCTCCACACGGCCGTATTGTGCTGTACCGCGACTCGCTGGACGACGCCATCAGTATGCTGCGCGTACGTGAAGCCTGGCGATTGATGGCAGAGAAAAAAGAGTTCACCAAAGAGACCATGTTACGTGCCGCCGACGAAATTTATTACGTCCCGGAAGGTACGCCTCTCAGCACCCAGCTCATTAAGTTTCAGCGAAACAAGAAGAAAGTGGGTCTGGTTGTTAATGAATATGGCGATATTCAGGGGCTGGTCACGGTCGAAGATATTCTGGAAGAGATTGTCGGCGACTTCACCACTTCAATGTCACCCACGCTTGCCGAAGAGGTAACACCGCAGAATGATGGCTCGGTGATCATTGACGGCAGCGCCAACGTTCGTGAAATCAATAAGGCGTTTAACTGGCACCTGCCGGAAGATGACGCACGTACCGTGAATGGTATTATTCTTGAAGCGCTGGAAGAGATCCCGGTTGCTGGCACACGTGTGCGTATTGGACAGTACGATATCGATATTCTCGACGTGCAGGACAATATGATTAAACAGGTGCAGGTATTGCCGGTCAAACCGCTACGGGAAAGCGTGTCGGACCAGTGAGAGTAATTCAGGCCGGGTAGCGCGTGAGCATTACCCGGCCTGAAGGCTGATTAGCCTTTGGCTTTCGCCACAGAGACCATCGCGGCGCGGATGGTACGTCCGTTCAGGGTATAGCCTTTCTGCATTACCATCAGCACATTACCGGCGGCAACGTCGTCAGACTCTACCATTGCAATTGCCTGGTGCACGTTCGGGTCCATCGGCACATCGATATCCGCAACCACCTGTACACCAAACTTCGCCACGACATCCAGCATTGACTTACGGGTCAGCTCAATACCTTCAACCATCGCCGCCATAGCGTCATTATCTTTATCCGCAACTTCCAGCGCGCGGTCCAGGCTATCCAGCACCGGCAGCAGTTCGTTGACGAATTTTTCCAGCGCAAACTTATGCGCTTTTTCTACGTCCAGTTCGGTACGACGACGCAGGTTTTCCATTTCCGCTTTGATACGCAACACGCTGTCGCGCTCGCGAGTTTCGGCCTCAGCAAGCTGAGCTTCCAGATTCGCAATTTTTTCATCGCGCGGATCCACCTGCTCAGCAGAAGCGTCTGATTCAACCGCCTCAACTTCTTCGTGCTGATCCATGATAATTTCTTCCGGGGCTTGCCCCTCAGGCGTTTTCTGTTCTTTACTACTCATGAATTTCTCCGCGTTTTTTTCGCATTCATCTCGCTAACTTGGCTTATTATGGGGATCAGATTCAGGGATTCAAGGGAAGTACTCACATTGTCACTAATCTTCGTTACAAGGACCTCGAGAAAATGAACAAACATTTCAAGTGTATTGGCATTGTGGGGCATCCACGTCACCCCACTGCACTGACCACACATGAAATGCTCTACCGTTGGCTGTGCACCAAAGGTTATGAGGTTATCGTTGAGCAACAAATCGCCCACGAACTGCAGCTGAAAAATGTGAAAACCGGTACGCTCGCAGAAATTGGCCAACAGGCAGACCTCGCCGTGGTAGTCGGCGGCGACGGCAATATGCTGGGCGCCGCACGCACCCTGGCACGTTATGACATCAAGGTTATTGGCATTAACCGCGGCAACCTCGGTTTTTTGACCGACCTTGACCCAGACAATGCCCAGCAACAGTTAGCTGACGTGCTGGAAGGCCACTACATCAGCGAAAAGCGCTTTTTACTCGAAGCTCAGGTGTGTCAACAGGATTGCCAGAAGCGCATTAGCACTGCCATCAATGAAGTTGTGCTGCACCCTGGGAAAGTGGCGCACATGATTGAATTTGAAGTCTATATCGATGAAATTTTTGCCTTCTCCCAACGTTCAGATGGGCTGATTATCTCCACGCCGACCGGCTCTACCGCCTACTCGCTCTCTGCCGGAGGCCCAATTCTGACGCCTTCTCTGGATGCCATTACGCTGGTACCCATGTTTCCGCATACGCTTTCCGCGCGACCGCTGGTGATCAACAGTAGCAGCACCATTCGCCTGCGCTTTTCTCATCGCCGTAACGATCTGGAGATCAGCTGTGACAGCCAAATCGCCCTACCTATACAGGAAGGTGAAGACGTATTGATTCGCCGCTGTGATTATCATCTGAACCTGATACATCCAAAAGATTACAGCTATTTCAACACATTAAGCACTAAGCTTGGTTGGTCAAAAAAATTATTCTAATTTAACGCTAACCTCTTTACTGTATAAAAAACCAGTTTATACTGTATGAAATTACAGTTATGGTTTTTCATACAGGAAAACAGCTATGTTGGCACAACTGACCATCAGCAATTTTGCTATCGTTCGTGAACTTGAGATCGATTTCCAGAACGGAATGACCGTTATCACCGGTGAGACCGGTGCGGGTAAGTCCATTGCCATTGATGCTCTCGGTTTGTGTCTGGGCGGACGCGCAGACGCAGACATGGTGCGTGCAGGCGCCATGCGAGCCGACCTCTGCGCCCGTTTTGCCTTAAAAGATACCCCCGCAGCCCTGCGATGGCTGGAAGAGAACCAGCTTGAGGAAGGCCGTGAGTGTTTGCTGCGTCGCGTTATCAGCAGCGATGGCCGCTCCCGTGGGTTTATTAACGGAACCGCCGTTCCGCTATCGCAGTTGCGCGAGCTGGGCCAGTTACTTATTCAAATCCATGGCCAGCATGCGCATCAGCTCCTGACAAAATCAGAACACCAAAAATCCCTGCTTGATGGTTACGCCAATGAAGCGTCTCTGACCCAAGAAATGGCTGCACGATACCAGCTGTGGCACCAAAGTTGTCGTGACCTGGCGCATCATCAGCAACAAAGTCTGGAACGCGCAGCCCGGGCGGAATTGTTGCAATACCAGTTAAAGGAACTGAACGAATTCAATCCGCAGCCGGGTGAGTTTGAGCAAATTGATGAAGAGTACAAGCGCCTGGCTAACAGTGGGCAATTGCTCACCACCAGCCAACAGGCGCTGGCTATCCTGGCAGATGGTGAAGACATCAATCTGCAAAGCCAACTGTACACCGCAAAACACCTGGTCACTGAACTGGCTGGCATGGACGGCAAACTTTCAGGTATTCTGGATATGCTGGAAGAGGCCACCATCCAGCTCAGCGAAGCCAGCGACGAGCTGCGCCACTATTGCGATCGTCTGGATTTAGACCCTAACCGCTTGTTCGAACTCGAACAGCGTATCTCCAGGCAAATCTCGTTGGCGCGTAAGCATCATGTTGCCCCTGAAGTGCTGCCACAGTTCTATCAGTCGTTGCTGGATGAACAACAGCAACTGGACGATCAGGCCGACTCGCTCGAAACCTTAACCCTGGCGGTGAACAATCACCACCTGCAGGCGCTGGAAACGGCAAAAATGCTGCACCAACAGCGTCAGCATTATGCGCAGGAACTGGGACAACTTATTACAGAGAGCATGCATGCTCTCTCGATGCCGCACGGTGTCTTTTGCATTGATGTGAAATTTGAGGAGCACCACCTGAGCGCAGACGGTGCCGATCGCGTGGAGTTTAAAGTGACCACTAACCCAGGTCAGCCGTTACAACAAATTGCGAAAGTCGCTTCCGGCGGGGAACTGTCACGTATTGCGCTGGCTATTCAGGTCATTACAGCACGTAAGATGGAAACGCCTGCGCTAATTTTCGATGAGGTGGATGTTGGTATCAGCGGCCCGACGGCTGCGGTAGTGGGTAAAATGTTGCGACAGTTGGGCGAGTCAACGCAGGTAATGTGTGTTACTCACCTGCCGCAGGTTGCGGGCTGTGGTCATCAACACTTCTATGTCAGCAAAGAAACAGATGGCGCGATGACGGAAACACACATGCAGCCGCTTGATAAACGCGCTCGCCTGCAGGAATTAGCCCGTCTACTTGGCGGTAGCGAAGTGACGCGCAATACCCTCGCAAATGCAAAAGAACTGCTGGCTGCATAAACTTTTTTACCTTGTGAAGGTCTGAGTTCAACATAAAATCGCCGACCGACCCGACAGCAAAAGGTTTTAAAGTGGTGAAAGGTCTATTATCATCGGCATATTACATATGAGCCGCGTACTGCTCGGGCCCGAAAAGGAATCAAATCACTATGCGCTGTAAAACGCTGACTGCTGCTGCAGCAGTACTACTGATGTTGACTGCAGGCTGTTCCACTCTGGAGCGAGTGGTTTACCGCCCTGACATCAACCAGGGAAATTATCTGACACCTACCGATGTCGCTAAAGTGCGCACGGGTATGACGCAACAGCAGGTTGCTTATGCTCTGGGTACACCAATGATGTCCGATCCTTTTGGCACTAATACCTGGTTTTATGTGTTCCGTCAGCAACCTGGACATGAAGGCGTAACCCAGCAAACGCTGACGCTGACCTTTAACAGCAGCGGCGTATTGACCAACATTGATAACAAACCCGCTTTGACCGATAACAAGTAGGTTTGAGAGATCAAAAAAAGGTGCTCAATGAGCACCTTTTTTATTGTCTGTTACTTTTTAGCGGATTTCTCTGCTCGCTGTCTGCGCAGCTCTTTTGGGTCAGCAATCAGTGGCCGGTAAATTTCCACCCGATCGCCGTCATGCAGAACATCAGCAAGCTTTACCGGACGGCTGTAGATACCCACTTTATTTTTACTGAGATCGATATCGGTACGTAATTCCAGCAGCCCGGAAGCGCGGATAGCCTCTTCCACCGTTGCGCCCTGCTGCAGCGTTACGCGCTGTAAATACTGTTTCTCGGGTAGCGCGTACGCCACTTCAACGACAATTTTAGCCGACGCTGACACTGTAAACCTCTTTCGCGCGAACCGTGAAGGCCTGCACCATATTTGAAGCCAGTTCTTTAAAGATACGGCCAAACGCCAGCTCGATTAACTTATTGGTGAACTCAAAATCGAGGTGAAATTCGATACGACACGCTTCATGACTCAGTGGCGTAAACTTCCAGCCGCCAATCAGCTTCTTGAACGGCCCATCGACCAGATGCATCAGAATGCTCTGATTACTGGTCAGTTGATTGCGCGTGGTGAACGTTTTACTGATCCCTGCTTTCGAGACATCCACAGCGGCCGTCATTTGTCCCGGAGTCGACTCCAGTACGCGGCTACCGGTGCAACCCGGCAAAAACTGAGGATAGGACTTAACATCATTCACTAGCTGATACATCTGTTCCGCACTGTAGGGTACTAAAGCGGTCCGGCTAATCTGAGGCATAACAATTCCCATCAATATCAATCACACAAATAATACCATTTATCACCCGCTAAAAAAAACGCTATAGCCTAACTCGTGCTAAGATAGCGCCTTGCGCCCCGCTGGATGAAATGGGGTGTTTTTCGATTCCAGATTACCTATACTGAGCGGCATTATGACGAAGAAAAAAGCACACAAACCTGGCTCAGCCACAATCGCGCTAAACAAGCGCGCACGACACGAATACTTTATTGAAGAAGAGTTCGAAGCAGGACTCGCCCTGCAAGGTTGGGAAGTCAAATCCCTGCGCGCGGGTAAAGCCAACATCGGCGACAGCTATGTCATACTCAAAGACGGCGAAGCGTTCCTGTTTGGCGCCAACTTCACACCGATGGCGGTGGCCTCAACACACGTGGTATGCGACCCCACCCGAACCCGTAAACTGTTGTTAAACCAACGTGAACTCGACTCCCTGTATGGTCGTATGAATCGTGATGGTTATACCGTCGTTGCGCTTTCGTTGTACTGGAAGAATGCCTGGTGCAAAGTGAAAATTGGCGTTGCGAAAGGTAAGAAACAGCACGACAAGCGCTCTGATGTGAAAGAACGCGAATGGCAGTTAGATAAAGCGCGTATCATGAAAAATGCTGGCCGCTAAATGCTACTCCCCTGTGACCAGTCTCTCCTCCTGAGACTGGTTCTTATTTTTTAGTTATCGAAACCCACACAATACATTCACCGAGTTTATAGTTTATTTATGCTGAATCGTTCAGATATGAAATAAACCCCCTGTCATTACCGTTGCGGTCTATAGTCCAATAATATAAAAGTTCAAGACCATAGCGTTCATATTTCCATTTATTTAATAACACTATTATTACTATTGTTTATTATATTGGCATTCATTTCAATAAAAACAAACCCATTTAAATACAATTACTTACTATAAAAACAACCGTTAAAAGCAAACTGGAAAGTATCCTTTTCAAATGACTAATTACTTTTTTAATATGGATAAGTTGCAGAATACTTTCTTTCTGACTATATCATCTAATACGAAAGAACTATTCAGCCGAAAGGGCCCGGACGTATTTAATCAATAAACTAACATCTATGTGACCTAATCAATGAAATTACATGTGTAAATTCATCTTTATGATGAACGGAGCCCCTGTCTGCTCATTTTCCCAGCGCGCTGTTGCGGATTAATACTCCCGGCATGCCATCAGGAGTGAACATATGCGTCTACTCGCCGTTGTATCAAAATTAACTGGCGTTTCCACAAATGTTGAAGCCTCTGAAATTACGCTCAGTTCACCTTCTATCGTGAAACTGTCTGTGTCGCGTGAGGAGGTGAGTCAACTCACGCGCGTTAATCAGGATCTGGTTGTCACACTCCGCTCAGGTGAAACCATCACCATTAAAAATTTCTACCTCGGAAAAGGCGAAGCGCAAAACCAACTTGTTCTGGAGGACAGTAATGGCGCACTGTGGTGGGTTCAGGATACTGACGGAGCATTCCATTTCCAGCATCTGGACGATCTCACACCGCTGATGACGGCCGAAGGCAGTCATGAAGGCGGCGCCGTCTGGCCGTGGGTTCTTGGCGGGATCGCTGTCGCTGGTGGGATTGGCCTCGCTGCGGGTGGTGGTGGCGGCGGCGGTGGGAGCGATAATAACGCTGGAAACGGCAATGGTAGCGGCGGCGATGGCAACGGTAACGGCGACGGTGATGGCGGCACACCGCCAACGACAACCCCTAACAGGCCTGACGTCCCCGTTATCACCAGCATAATCGATAACCAGGAGCTGATTACTGGCCCTGTCAATCAGCAGGAATCCACCAACGATAATACGCCGACACTTCAGGGCACCGGCCCCGCGAATGCCACATTACATATTTTTGATAACGGCGTCGAAATAGGCCAGGTCACAATCGATGCCAACGGCAACTGGTCGTTTACGCCATCCTCACCTCTGGCAGACGGCACGCACCAGTTTACCGTCAGCGCTTCAAACGGTGCTGGCAGCAGCGGCATGTCGGACAGTTGGGAAATTATTGTCGATTCGCTTGCCCCCGACGCCCCCGTGGTCACTCAGGAAACCGACAATGTCGGTTCCATTACCGGCTTTATCGCCAATAACGGCGTAACCGACGATGCCACGCCGACGCTCAAGGGCACTGGCGAAGTAGGTAGTACCATCAACATCTATGACAATGGCATCCTGATTGGTATGCAAACTGTAGATAGCAATGGTAACTGGACATTTACACCGGACATTCCGCTCAGCGATGGTGTTCACAATCTGACGCTGACGCAAACTGACGCCGCGGGTAACGTGAGCGCGGAAACGCGCGTGCCGACATTCACCGTTGATACCACCCCGCCTGCAGCCGCAGTCATTTCCTCCGTTAATCCAGAAGGTACCGAGGTAACCGGTAGCGCTGAGGCGGGAAGCCTGGTCATTATCATCGGCAGTAATAATCAGGTTTTGGGTTCAACAACGGTCGGTCAAACCGGCAATTTCGTCATCGCGATTTCGCCCTCACAGACGCACGGTGAAGCGCTGATCGCGAAAATTCAGGACCAGGCAGGCAACATCGGGCCAGATACCTCTTTCAATGCCACCAACTCTGGCTACCCGGGCGTGCCCGTTATCGTCAGCATAATGGATGATTTTGCCCCCTCAACCGGACCATTGAGCAATAATCAGGCCACCAACGATAATACCCCCACGCTCTCTGGCACTGCCGACGCCAACAGCACGGTGACTATTTACGACAACGGCACAATTATCGACAGCGTACTGGCTGACGGTAACGGTAACTGGACATGGACTTCCAGCTCCCCGTTATCAGATGAGCTACACGCCTTCAGCGCCACCGCGACAAACCAGTCAGGTACAGGAGGCATGTCACCAGCGTTCAATATCAACATCGACACACAACCACCGCCAGCGCCGGACGATCTGAACGTATCTGCCGATGGCACTGTTGTTACCGGGACGGCCGAGCCGGGCAATACCGTGGTTATCACCGGCAGTGGCGGAACTCAGATCGGCAGCGGCGTCGCCGGAACGGACGGCTCATTTACCATCACCATTAACCCACCACAGACCAATGGCGAAACCATTGAAGCCATCGCAACCGATCCGGCAGGAAACCCAAGCCTGCCAGAAACGGCGCTTGCACCAGACATTACCGCGCCACAGCCCCCAACAAACCTGCTAGTTAATGGCACTGGCGACCAGGTCACCGGCAAGGCCGAACCCGACAGTACGGTCAATATTCTGGATCCAGATGGCAATATCATTGGTACGGCAACTGCCGATACGGATGGGGATTTCACCGCAACGCTGGTTCCGCCGCAAACCAACGGCGAGACCCTTACGGCAAATGCGACCGACACCGCAGGCAACAAGGGCGACAACGCCTCTGTCACCGCACCGGACACCACGGCACCTGATGCGCCAACCGGCGTCACCGTCGCCGGAGACGGCGGTTCTGTAAGCGGACATGCTGAAGCAGGAAGCACCGTTACCGTAAAAGACAGCAACGGTAACCCGATTGGCATAGGCCAGGCTGACAGCGGTGGCAATTTCACCGTGTCTATCGCGCCGTCGCAAAAGAACGGCGAAACGGTAAACGTCACCGCAACGGACAGCAGCAATAACGAGAGTCAGCCTACCTCCGCGTTGGCTCCGGATATCACTGCACCAAACCAGCCAGTTATTATTGCCGTTACTGATGATGTTGACGATTTCACTGGCCCCATCAATAACAATGGGTTAACCAACGACGATAAACCGAAAATTGAAGGCATCGCCGAAGCAGGTTCGCGGGTCAAAATTTATGATAATGGCACCCTGCTTGCGACCGTTAACGCTGATAACAACGGTAACTGGAACTATACGCCCACCGCAGCACTAAGCCAGGGCGCGCACGTATTTACGGTGACGGCAACAGACGCTGCCAACAACACCAGCAGCGCCGCCAGTTGGAAAATTATTGTCGATAGCATCGCCCCAACCGTTCCAGTAATAACGTTGGTTAACGATGATGTTGGCAGCATTACGGGCAACGTTGCAAATAACGGTTGGGTCACCAACGATAACACGCCAACCCTCTCGGGTACCGGTGAACCAGGTTCACTGGTGAGCCTGTACGATGGCAGTCTGTTGATGACGGTTATTCTTGTCGACAGTTCGGGCACCTGGAGCTATACCGTTCCGGGAAATCAGGTGCTCAGCGATCGCACTCATCAGTTTACGGTATCGGCAACCGATGCCGCCGGTAATGTCATCACCTCACCCACGGTGGTCAGCGTTACCGTAGATACTCAACCGCCAGGCGATCCTGTCATTTTGGCTGCCACCGACGACGTTGGGAATGCGCCGATCGATCTGCCTTCCGGAAGCCGTTCAAACGATACCTTACCAGAGCTGAAAGGAACCGGAATAGCCGGTTCTACAATCACCCTCTATGAGGGTTCCACGCCAATTGGCAGCACAACGGTTTTACCCGCCGGCACCTGGAGTATTCAACTCAGCCAACCGCTCAGTGAAGGCGCACACAATTTATCCGCTATCGCCACGGACGCTGCAGGCAACGCCAGCAATGCAGGGAACTTTACGCTGACGATTGATACCACCCCACCAGTTGCCCCGGTTATCAGCTCTGCAGAAGGTCTGATTGGGACAAATCTACAAACGCTGAGTAATGGCAGCAGTACCAAGAGCTCGAATCCCGAACTCTCCGGAACCGGCGAGCCTGGCGCGAAGATTACGATTTATGATAATGGCGGTTCTATTGGCATCGTCACCGTACAGCCAGACGGCACCTGGACATTTACCCCAACCTCACTCGCCGACGGGCCGCATAAATTTACCGCCACGGCAACTGACGTCGCGGGCAACACGGGGATCCCGTCGGCAAGCTTTACTCTGACAGTAGACAATACGCCTCCCGCACAACCAGCCGCGCCAATCACTACCGACGATGTGGCTCCGGTAACGGGAGTGGTCACTAATGGCAACACCAATGACACCACGCCAACCTTTAGCGGCACGGGGAACGTCGGGGATCTGATTACCCTCTATCTTGCCGGTACTCCCCCATTGCAGGGAACAACAACAGTAGGTGCAGACGGTACCTGGAGCTTCACTCCGTCAGCACCGGTTGCTCCTGGTAGTTATCAGGTAACGCTCACCGCAACCGATCCAGCAGGCAACGTCAGCCTGCCATCTAACGCCATAACACTGAACATCGACACGACGCCGTCTGCACCTCCGGTGATTATCGCCGCCAACGATAATGTCGGTGACGCCACGGGCGACCTTGCGCCAGATGCCGTGACTGATGACACCACGCCAACCATTCGCGGTACTGGCACAGACGGGGATACCATCACCCTGTATAACGGGGGGACGGCGATCGGTACTACAACGGTGGCTGGCGGAACCTGGAGTATTACGCCAGGGACTGCGCTGGCGAACGGAAGCTACACGTTAAGCGCCACCGCAACCGATCCGGCAGGTAACATCAGCGACAATTCAAACAGCATTTCGTTTACGGTTAACAACACGAAGCTGACGTTGCCGCAGGTAACGGATATTCAGGATAACGTTGGAATCTTTACCGGTTCGCTAACCAGTGGCAGCGTCACGGACGATACCTCCCCGACCCTCAGCGGGACCGGCACACCGGGCAGTACGGTGTTAATTTTCGATGGCAATAATCCCGTCGCAATTGCTACGGCTACGGTTGCTGCTAACGGCACCTGGAGTGTGGATGTTCCCCTCACGCCGAACGTCACTCACACACTGACGTTCGGCGCAGTGGATGCCGCAGGTAACTCACTGGTTGCAGATAACCCGCTGACGTTGATTGTCGATACCCAGCCGCCTGCAACGCCTACGGTTACCAGCGTAGATCCTAACGGGACGCTGGTAAGCGGTACGGCCGACGCCGGCAGCACCGTGATTATTCGCAGCGGTAACACCATTCTCGGCCAGGGGGTGGCAGACGGTTCTGGTAACTTCTCTGTCACCATTTCGCCAGCGCAAACAACCGGTCAGGCGCTCAACGCCATCGCTCAGGATACCGCCGGAAATCAAAGCGATCCGACAACGTTTAACGCCGCTACCTCCAGCGTTCCGCATCCACCGACTCTTGAGATCGTTGATGACATCGCGCCCATCATGGGGGTGATTGGCAACGGTAAAACCACCAACGACACCTTACCGCTGCTGCAAGGGACCGCCACTGCAGGGGCATCGGTGACTATCTATCAAAATGGCGCATCTATCGCCACGGTAACTGCCGATGCCGTGTCTGGCGCATGGAGTTATCAGCTACCCACTGCGCTGACTAATGGCATTACCTATAACTTCACGGTTTCACAAACGGTGGACGGTACCCCAAGTGGTCTGTCACCTAACTACGCAATCACCATCGACACCACGGCCCCGCAGGTGCCAACTATCACCAGCATTATTGACGATATTGCCCCCGGCACCGGATCGTTGGATAAAGGGCAAATTACCAACGATTCACGCCCAACGTTTAACGGAACCGGCGAAGCGGGGGCAACCATCACCCTTTACGATAATGGCATCGCTTATGCCACTACCACGGTAAACAGCAACGGATTCTGGAGTTTTACCCCGACCGCTCCGCTGGGAGAAGGCGACCATATCTTTACCGCTCGCGCAACAGATGCCGCAGGCAACCAGGGAGATCCATCCGGTGATTTCCAGATCATTATCGATACCCTGGTGCCGAATGCCCCCTCTATTGTGACAGTCACAGACAACGTTGGTACAACCCAAATCCTAACCTCCGGGCAGTTGACCAACGATAATACCCCAACGCTTGCTGGCGTTACCGAGGCGGATTCGCTTGTTACCATCCGCGATAACGGGGCGGTCATTGGCACAACCATCAGCGATGAAAACGGCAACTGGAGCTTTACGCCTGCGCCTGCCCTCGGTGAAGGCAGCCACTCGCTGACTGCCACCGTCACAGATGGCGCGGGCAATATCAGCCCGGCAACGCCACCGTTTGTGGTTGTCGTCGACACGCTGCCGCCAGCGGCACCGACCATTACCTCCGTAATTGACGATCAGCCTGGCAATACAGCGCTGACCAACGGACAACTGACAAACGATGCGCAGCCTACGCTGAACGGCAAAGGCGAAATCGGTACCATCATCACGATCCGTGATAACGGCGACGCCATCGGTACAGCGCAGGTGGACGAGTCAGGCAACTGGCGCTTCACACCGGATGCCCCGCTGGGACAGGGACAACATATATTCACCACCGTTGCCACCGATCAGGCAGGTAACTCCGGCGGAGTATCATCATCGTTTACTATTGAGCTGGACTCAGTTGCCCCGTCAATCCCGGTCATCAGCTCAGTTCAGGACAGCACCGCACCGACAACAGGCCCGATAACCAACGGGCAGACCACGAATGAATCCCGTCCGGCCCTGAGCGGCACCGGTGAAATTGGCGCGACCATTACCGTCCTGAGCGATGGTCAGCCCATCGGCACCACCACCGTTGGGGCTAACGGCACCTGGAGCTTAACCCCAACGGATGCACTCAGTAACGGCCCGCATACGCTGACCGTCACCGCCACCGACAGCGCAGGTAATACCAGCCAGCCATCCAATAGCTTCACGCTTATCGTGGATACCGTGTTGCCTGGTACGCCAGCGATTACTCAGGTTGCAGATGATGTCGGCCCGCTGATCGGTAATCTGAACAACGGTCAGGCCACGAACGATCCACTCCCGACGCTTAGCGGCACGGCTGAAGCCAATGCCACGGTAAGAGTTTACGATAACGGATCGTTTATCGGCTTTACCTCAGCGGATGGCACGGGCGCCTGGAGCTTCACGCCAGGAACCGAGCTTGGCAACGGTAACCACGCGCTGACAGTGACAGCCACCGACGCTGCCGGAAACGTCAGCCTCACGTCCGCTGGATTTAACATCGTTGTTGATACCGTCGCCCCGCTTGCGCCAACGATTATCCAGGCTTTTGATGACGTGCTACCGGGAACCGGAACGCTGTCGAGCGGGGCCTTTACCAACGACACCCGTCCCGTACTCAACGGCTCGGCGGAAGCCGGTGCCCGGGTAGCCATCTACGATAATGGCACGCTGCTGGCAACGGTAACTGCGGCGATAGACGGCACCTGGGAATATCTGCCTGCCGCGCTGGGTAACGGTCAGCATGTGTTTACCGCTATCGCCACCGATGCGGCCGGAAACGTAAGTCCCACCTCCGGCGGGTTTATTATTAATGTCGACACCATTGCGCCATCCGCCCCGCTGCTGGTCTCAGTGGTGGATGATATCGCAGGCGGCGTGTTCAATGCGGCGCTCAACAACGGACAACTGACCAACGATGCGCGCCCGACGCTGAACGGTACCGCCGAGGCAGGCAGCACCGTCAGCATCTATGATGGAAGCACCCTGCTGGGTACGGCGCTGGTGCAAAGTAATAACAGTTGGTCGTTTACCCCAACTACGCCGCTGACGAATGGATCGCACACCTTCACCGTCACCGCGACAGATGCGGCGGGCAACACCAGCAGTGCGACGGCAGGCTTTAACGTGGTGGTCGACACCACGGCGCCGACGCAGCCTTCAATCAGCAGCATTATTGACGACGTCGGGCCAAACACCGGGGCGATTGGCGCTAATCAGCCAACCAACGACGCACGCCCAACGTTAAACGGCACCACAGAAGCCAACGCGCGGGTCGATATTTACGATAACGGCAGCTTTGTCATCAGCGTGACGGCGGACGGCAGCGGTAACTGGAGTTACACCCCAACCACCGCGCTGGCACAAGGTACCCACTCCTTTACCATCACCGCAACGGACAGTGCGGGTAATACTAGTGGCATATCGTCTGCGGCAGCGATCGTGGTCGATACCGTCGCCCCGGGCATTCCTACAGGGCTGGCGGTAAACGCCAACGGTACCACGCTCACCGGCGTTGCCGAGCCAAACAGCACGGTCATTATTACCTCCAGCGGTGGAACGGTGCTCGGCACGGCAACCGCCAACGCCTCCGGAAATTTCACCTTCACGCTGAACCCACCGCAAATCAGTGGGCAAACGCTGCAGGTCAGCGCCCAGGATACCGCAGGCAACATCGGCACGGCGGGTAACGTTCTGGCACCGTTTACTGGCGTACCGCCTGCGCCGGTTATTGCCACCATTCTCGATGACGTCGGTACGATCACGGGGCCCGTCGCGGCGGGCAAAACCACCAATGATACGCTGCCAACGCTCAGCGGAACGGCGCAGGCTAACGCCATCGTCAGCCTGTACAACAACGGCGTGCTAATGGGCACCACGACCGCAGACGGTAACGGGATCTGGAACTTTACCCCATCCGGGGCGCTCAGCGAAGGTAACCACGCGTTTACCGCCACTGCAACAAACGCCAACGGCGCAAGCGGGTTGTCCAGCTCGTTCAGCGTGATTGTGGACACCACGCCACCGACCGCGCCAACGATACTGATCAGCGCCGATGGTGGCACCGTCAGCGGCGTCGCCGAAGCGGGAAGCACGGTCACTATCTCCTTGCCCGGCGGCACCAGCGTGACGGCAATCGCCAACAGCAGCGGTGTCTACAGCATCAACCTGCCGGTTCGCCAGATTGAAGGCCAGTCGCTGTCCGCCACGGCGACCGATGCGGCGGGCAATACCTCATCGCCGACAAGCGCTATCGCACCGGTATTACCGCTGCTGGCTGAAGACAACGTCACCAGCCTGCCGCTGCAAACCGATGTTATCGTCAGCACCGATCATCAAAGCGATTATGGTTTCCTGCTGGTTAATGCGTTGGGGAATGTCGCCAACGTGCTGGGGAACGATACGGCAAGCGTTAATTTCAGCATCGCTTCTGGCGGCAGTGGGTCCATTACGATCAACGCCGCCGCGACCGGTGTGGTGCTGTCGCTGCTAAACACGCTTGAAGTCGTTATCCAGCGCTTTGACACCGGGCTGAATGCCTGGGTAACAGTGGTGGATACCGGGAAACCAGACTTCGCCAGCCTGCTCACCCTGGGCGCCTCGGGCGTAACGCTCAATTACAGCGGGCTGACTGGCGGTGATTACCGCGTGGTCAGCTACAACACCAACCTGCTGGCGACCGGGGCATACACCAGCCTTGATGTCTCAGTGGTAAAAGCCAGCGCAGGGACCATCATCAGCGGTACCACGGAATCCGGGAACATCATTACGGATACCGATCCCGCCAACGGGCAGGATAATGCACCTTCCGGCACGCTGGTCACCGCCATCACCGACGGTAACGGCAACGTCGTGAATATCCCGGCGGGCGGCATTGATGTTCAGGGAAAATACGGCATCCTGCATATCAATCAGAACGGTAGCTACACCTATACTCTGACCAATACGTCAATCTCAGTGTATGGACGTTCCGAAAGCTTCACCTACACGCTGACGCATGGCAGCGATCACTCCTCGGCAAAACTGGTGGTAACGCTCGGTCAGGCCCCAACCACCAGCACGGTAACCGCGGCAGACGATGCAGCAGTGCTGACTTACGGAACGCAAGTCATCGCGGTTGACCACTTGCCTTCACAACAAACCGGCTTCACGCTCGCCAGCGTCGGACTCGGCAATGTGCTGGACGTCAGTCTGGTCAACGGTCTGACTAACCCGATTAAGTTTAACGTTGACGATGGCGCAACCCGCACGCTGACCGTACAGGCGAATGTTCTCGGCGTGACGCTTGGCGGCTTCGATCTCTATGTTTATCGCTTCAACGAGTCAATTCAGCAGTATGAGCAGTACCGGGTACAGCCAAACTGGGTCACCGCCCTACTGGGCGGAAGTTCGTCAGCGTATACCATTACGCTACCGGGTGGCGATTATCTGTTCCTGCTTAACGCTTCCGGCGGCCTGACACTGCTGACCAGCTATACCCTGAATATTCAGGCCGATCACACCTACGCCGTCGACAGCCTGAGTGCGACAACCAATGGCAATCTGCTGGTCAACGACTCGGCTCCGGCCAATACCGTTATCACCGAAGTAAACGGTATCGTCGTTAACGGGACGGGCACTACCACTATTAATGGGCAGTACGGCACGCTGACTATCGATGCGAAGGGGAACTACACCTACACGCTAAGAAGCGGACTGGGTGCAGACGGTATCAACACCCCGGACAGCTTCGTGTATAAGGTCAGAGCACCAAACGGCGATACCGGCAGCGCCTCGCTGAATATCAAACCAACGCCGCAGCCGCTGGACGCCGTAAATGACATCAGTAGCCAGATGGCGGTCACCACGCAGGCGGACACCTCCAGATTGTTTGCTGACAACAGCGTCGGGAACGCCAGTTGGAACGCCCAACTCCTTTCTCCCACCTCACAAAATGGCACTGGCGTCATTGAGGTCGCGACGGGAACGGCGGTGCAAAACGCCATACTGCATTTTAACGTTGCTTCAGGTCTGACGCTGGGCGGACTGACCGTCACCTGGGCGCTGTATGACAGCAACAACGTCAAGGTTGCCAGTAACTCATTCAACGGTGGATTGCTCATTGGCGGCAATATCGATATTGCCCTGGGGATCATGTTACACCCCGGTAACTATCGACTCGACTACACTGGCAGCGTCGGGGCTTTAGGGCTGGGGAATATCACCATCACCCCTAGCGTGAAAGGCACGATAATCGACCTGCAAAACTTCGAGACTTCCACAGCGAACAGCGTCGCCGGCAACATTTATGACGGGGACCATATTGCCAGCGTGCATACCTTGCTGACGGTGAACGGCACGGGCGGTAGCACCGCCACGCTGGATCCGCTGAGCAGCACGACCAGCGCCATCATTAACGGACTGTACGGCAAACTGACCATTGGCATTGATGGTCATTACACCTACGCCCTCAACAGCGATGTCTCACTTTCCACCATCCTCACCAAAGAGACATTTACTTACACCCTAAACGATCAGAATGGGCATACCGATACCGCTACGTTGACCATCAACATGAATCCGCAGGTTGTAAGCACCGTGGATGCCGATCGTTTTACCGGCAGTGTCTACGGCGATACGCTGATTTATCACCTGCTCAACGCCAACGATGCTACCGGTGGTAACGTTGGCAATGTTGGCGTTGGACCTACCGATACCTGGACCAACTTCTCGCTGGCCCAGGGCGACAAAATCGATATCGGCGACCTGCTGGTGGGCTGGAACGGGCAGAACGCTACGCTCGGCAACTACCTCACCGTGACCACCAACGGTAACAACACGGTGATTGCCATCGACCGCGACGGTACCGGCAACACCTGGCACTCAACCAATCTCATAACGCTGGAGAACGTACACACCACGCTCGATGAGCTGGTGCAACAAAATCACATTGTGCCCTGAAGCTAACGCATAACGTTAAAGCGCCATAACTACAGCCCCGGATGCCATGACGTCCGGGGCAATAACAGTCGTCGCTGCCGTATTTTGTAAGGGATAAACTATGAGAAATGTCGCGCCTGTTGCCTTACTGCTGGCATTAACGCTCTGTACCCTGCGGGTGAATGCCGAAGATGAACCGCAAATTATAACGCCGGAAGGTCTGGCCACCAGCCAGATGCTGCCCTCGCTGGACGGCGCGGTTGCCGATCTGCCGCTGAGCGCCGCCGCCCCCGGCAGCCTGACGCTCAACGACGCAGTGAGCCGCGCCGTGAGCTGGCATCCTTCTATTCGTGAATCCATCGGCAAACTGCTCTCACAAAATGAGCAGATCGATGTGGCGAAATCAAAATATTACCCGCAGGTTTCTGCCGGGATGAACAACGGTTACAGCAATACTTACACCGATCACGGCTTTAGCCCGGCCCTGGTTATTTCAGTGTCGCAAATGCTGTACGACTTCGGCAAAGTGGCAAGCCAGGTCCGTGCTGAAACCGCCGGATCCGCACAACAGCAGGCGAATGTATTACTCAGTATTGATACCATCGCCCACGCAACCGCCAACGCGATAGTCCAGGTGCAGACGTGGCAGCAAATGGTGGACGCCGCCCAAGAGCAGCTCAGCGCCTTGAACGGTATTGGTCGGCTGACCCGTCAACGCAATGATGAAGGGGCAACCTCGCTATCCGACGTGGTGCAAACCGATGCGCGTATCGAGTCTGCACGTTCTCAGTTGGCGCAGTATCAGGCCAATCTCGACAGCAGCAAGGCAACGCTGATGAGCTTCCTCGGCTGGAACTCGCTTAACGGCATCAGCAACGAATTTCCAGTCAAACTGGACAGCAGTTGTGATGTGGTCAAACCGGACGATAAGCTGGTTCCCGCGGTGCTGGCGGCATGGGCGCAGGCGAATGTGGCACAGGCAAATCTCGATTACGCCAACGCGCAGATGACGCCCACTATCTCCCTGGAGCCGTCGGTTCAGCACTATCTCAACGACAAATACCCCAGCCATGAGGTGCTCGACAAAACCCAGTACTCCACGTGGGTAAAAGTCGAGATGCCGCTGTATCAGGGGGGCGGACTCACCGCCAGACGCAACGCCGCCAGTCACGCGGTAGAGTCTGCACAGTACTCCATCCAGCGTACCCGACTTGAAGTGCGGCAGAAATTACTGGAATCCCGCAGCCAGGCGATGAGCCTCGCCACTGCCCTGCAGATCCTGCGTCGCCAGCAACGGCTGAGTGAACAAACGCGCGAGCTTTATCAACAGCAGTATCTGGACCTCGGGTCACGCCCACTGCTCGACGTGCTTAACGCCGAGCAGGAGGTATATCAGGCCCGTTTTGCTGAACTCCAGACTCAAAACCAGCTGCGCCAGCTCCAGTTGAACTGCCTCTATAACACCGGCTCGCTTCGCCAGGCGTTCGCCTTAAATAACCGCAGTATTCAATCGGTGGAGATAAAGCTATGAGCGACGTCGATACACATGCGGAAGATGCGATTGGCGAACACGCCCTGAGCCAGTGGGCGCTGGCGATGACGCATATTGCCAGCCACTATCGCGTTGCCTGTTCGCCCGGCGCAATCCAGGCCAACGCCCCGTGGTTTGCGGGAAAAAGCCGAGCTATGGCCCTGTCGCAGCTGGCGCGTCAGGCGGGGCTGTCATTTCATGCGCTGGATACCGCCACGCAGGCGTTCGGCCAGTGGCGTCTGCCGGTGGTGGCGGAACTGCGCGACGGCCAACTGATGGTGATAGAACATTTCAACGGTGAAGATGCGTTGGATGTTTTTATCATCGCCGAAGAGGGCCAGCGTAACCGACTCACAGTTGCAGAACTTCTGCCGGAGATCGTGAGCATTACCGCACTGCGCCCGCTGTCAGCGCTGAAGGACAGTCGGGTAGACCGCTATATTTCGCGCTTCAGGCCCGACTGGATGCGCGAACTGGTGTTACAGGACATCCGCCCTTACCTGCCGGTCATGGTTGCCGCCTTTCTGATTAACGTCCTGTCGCTCGCCGGGATTATCTTTTCGATGCAGGTCTATGATCGGGTGATCCCCGCCCAGTCTTATCCAACGCTGTATGTTCTCTCCACCGGCGTTCTGGTGGCGGTGCTGTTTGGCTTTTTGCTGCGCGAAGCGCGTACCCACATAATGGACCTGCTCGGCAAACGCGCCGATATGCGCATTTCCGATCGCGTGTTCAGCCACGCATTGCGACTGCGCAACAGTGCCGTCCCCCGCTCGACGGGGAGCTTTATTTCTCAACTGCGCGAGCTGGAACAGGTTCGCGAGATGATCACCTCCTCGACCCTGTCGACGATTGTCGATCTACCGTTTTTCTTTTTGTTTATCGTGGTGCTGGCCTTTATCGCCCCGCCCTTGGCGTGGATAGCCCCCGTCGCGGCCCTGCTGATGATCCTGCCTGGTTTGCTGTTACAGAAGAAACTGGCGGTACTCGCCAACCAGGCAGCGCATGAATCCACCCTGCGCAACGCGGTGCTGGTCGAGAGCGTTCAGGGGCTGGAAGATATCAAGCTGATGCAGGCGGAAAACCGCTTTTTACAACAGTGGAACAGCTACATCCGTATTACCGGAGAGTCCGGACTGCGCACGCGCAAGCTGACTCAGGGGCTGATTGGCTGGGGCATGTCGGTACAAAGCCTGGTCTACGCCGCCATCATTATGTTCGGCGCGCCGATGGTCATTGAAGGCACAATGACCACCGGGGCGGTGGTGGCCGCGTCGATGCTCGGTTCCAGAATGATTGCCCCGATGGCGAACCTGTGTGGCGTGCTGGCCCGCTGGCAACAGGTCAAGGCGGCGAAGATGGGATTAGACAGCATCATGCAGCTTCCCACCGAAACGCAGTACGATGAAGACCGGGTGCATCAGGAGATTTTTCACGGCCATTATCTGTTTGAAAACGCGCACTTTCGCTACCACAGCGACGATCAACGCGTTCCGCTGCGCATCTCACGTCTGGAGGTCATGCCCGGTGAACGGGTGGCGATCCTCGGGCGTAACGGCGCCGGGAAATCAACGCTGCTACAGGCCATGGCGGGCGGCGTGGAGATTATCCAGGGCGATGTCCGACTCGATAACCTGAGCCTGGCGCAGATCGATATGGCCGATTTACGCCGCAATATCGGTTTTCTCAGTCAGAATGCGCGGCTGTTTTTCGGCACCCTGCGCGAGAACCTGACCCTCGGCGCACCGCATGCCAGCGACGCGCAGATCTTCGAAGCGCTGGAGGTCAGCGGCGCGGCGGCTTTCGTTAAACAACTCGCCAAAGGGCTGGCGCACCCCATTATGGAGGGCGGCAACGGTCTGTCCGGTGGACAACGGCAGTCGATCCTGCTGGCAAGAATGCTGCTGCGATCGCCCAATATCGTGCTGCTCGACGAACCCAGCGCCTCGCTGGATGAACATACCGAACGAGAGTTTATTCAGCGCCTGAACCAGTGGCTGGGCAACCGAACATTGATTGTCGCCACCCATCGCGTACCGGTTCTGGAACTGGTCGAGCGCGTAGTGGTGTTAAAAGAAGGTCAACTGGTCATGGATGCCCCGAAAGCGCAGGCGCTGAATGCGAGCCGGGCACCAGCCCCTACTCACGGTCGGGAGTGGAAAAATGAAAACCAATCCGCATGACGCTGCCATGGACGACCTCGATATCCGCCGCGAGCACCGTTTTTCCGGGGCCAGCCGCATTATTCTGCTCGGCACGCTGCTGTTTGCCGTCCTGGGTATCTGGGCGTATTTCGGCAAGCTGGATGAAGTCTCGACCGGCAGCGGGAAGGTAATCCCCAGCTCGCGCGAGCAGGTTTTGCAGTCGCTGGATGGCGGCATTCTCGCCGAGCTCACGGTACGCGAAGGAGATAAAGTACAGGCTAATCAGATTGTCGCGCGCCTCGACCCCACTCGCTCTGAGTCCAACGTTGGGGAGAGCGCCGCCCGCTATCGCGCCTCACTGGCTTCCAGCGCAAGGCTCAATGCCGAAGTTAACGATCTGCCGCTCGTGTTTCCCGCTTCACTACGCGCCTGGCCGGATCTCATCGCCTCCGAAACGCGCTTGTATAAAAGTCGCCGCGCGCAGCTCGCTGATTCTATGGCAGAACTGCAGGATGCGCTGGTCTCGGTAAATAAAGAGCTGGCCATAACCCAACGGCTGGAAAAAAGTGGTGCCGCCAGCCACGTTGAAGTGCTGCGCCTGCAACGACAAAAAAGCGATTTGGGATTAAAAATCACCGATCTGCGCTCACAATACTTCGTGCAGGCGCGGGAAGCGCTGTCAAAAGCCAATGCCGAAGTGGATATGCTGGCGGCTATTTTGAAAGGACGCGAGGATTCCGTCACCCGCCTGACCGTGCGCGCGCCGATGCGCGGTATTGTGAAAAACATCCAGGTCACTACCATTGGCGGCGTTATCCCGCCCAATGGCGAGATGATGGAGATTGTACCGCTGGACGATCATCTGCTGATAGAAACCCGCCTGTCTCCGCGCGATATCGCGTTCATCCACCCCGGCCAACGGGCGCTGGTGAAGATAACCGCTTATGACTACGCGATTTACGGCGGTCTGGAAGGCGTAGTCGAAACTATTTCCCCGGATACTATTCAGGACAAAGTGAAACCGGAAATATTCTACTACCGCGTGTTTATCCGCACCCATCAGGACTTCTTACAGAACAAACTGGGACGCCATTTCTCCATCGTACCGGGAATGATTGCCACAGTGGATATAAAAACAGGTGAAAAAACCATCGTCGACTATTTAATCAAACCGTTTAATCGCGCAAAAGAAGCGCTGCGCGAGCGGTAAATCCTTGAGGATTAGGGGTTGCGGGGGCTGGTCACGCGTGTCACAAGTCTGTTATACTTGCTCTAACACATTGGGGCTGATTCTGGATTCGACGGGATTCGCGAAACCCAAGGTGCATGCCGAGGGGCGGTTGGCCTCGTAAAAAGCCGCAAAAAAATAGTCGCAAACGACGAAAACTACGCTTTAGCAGCTTAATAACCTGCTCTGAGCCCTCTCTCCCTAGCTTCCGCTCTTAAGACGGGGATCAAAGAGAGGTCAAACCCAAAAGAGATCGCGTGGAGGCCCTGCCTGGGGTTGAAGCGTTAAATCTAATCAGGCTAGTCTGGTAGTGGCGTGTCTGTCCGCAGGTGCCAGGCGAATGTAAAGACTGACTAAGCATGTAGTACCGAGGATGTAGGAATTTCGGACGCGGGTTCAACTCCCGCCAGCTCCACCAAATCATGATCCGGATACGTCCGGTGAAGTACAGAAAGCCCGCATGGCACAAGCCCTGCGGGCTTTTTTGTGTCTGTTGTTGTCCGAGAACATCCGGCTAAATCCGGTGATTATTGGTATACGTTTAGGTATACGGTAGGATGTATACCTAAAAGCGTATACCAATTCATGAAGGAGCAGCCTCAGTGGCACGGACAACACGTCCCCTTACCAACACCGAAGTTCTGCGCGCTAAAGCGTTAGAGAAGGATCTGACGCTGCATGATGGCGATGGCCTTTTCCTGATAGTGAAAACCAGCGGGAAAAAGCTCTGGCGTTTCCGGTATCAACGTCCGGCGACAAAACAGCGGACAATGATGGGGCTAGGTGCTTTCCCCGCCCTTTCACTTGCTGACGCCCGAGGGTTAAGAGCGGATTACCTTGCCTTGTTAGCCAACGGAATTGACCCACAAATTCAGGCCGAAGTTGCAGAGGAACAGCAGCAAATTGCTCTAGACAGTATTTTTTCAACGGTTGCCGCTAACTGGTTCCAACTCAAAAGCAAAAGCGTTACCCCTGATTACGCAAAAGACATTTGGCGCTCACTGGAGAAAGATGTATTCCCTGCCATTGGTGAGATTCCCGTTCAGCAAATCAAAGCCCGAACATTGGTTGAAGCACTTGAGCCAATCAAAGCTCGTGGAGCGCTTGAGACTGTTCGTCGACTGGTGCAACGCATAAACGAGATAATGATTTATGCCGTAAACACGGGTCTGATCGATGCGAATCCGGCTTCAGGTGTTGGCATGGCTTTTGAGAAGCCCAAAAAGCAAAACATGCCGACACTGCGGCCAGAAGAATTGCCAAAGCTAATGCGTTCTTTAGTCATGTCAAATCTGTCTGTTCCGACTCGCTGTCTCATTGAATGGCAACTCCTGACGCTTGTGCGCCCTTCTGAGGCCTCCGGTGCTCGTTGGGCAGAGATCGATCTCGATGCAAAGCTCTGGACGATTCCAGCAGAACGTATGAAGGCCAAGCGTGAGCATATTGTTCCTTTATCCGCTCAGGCGTTAGATATTCTAGAGGTGATGAAACCTATTAGTGCCCATCGTGAACATGTTTTTCCCAGTAGAAATGACCCTAAAGAACAAATGAATAGCCAAACTGCTAATGCAGCTTTAAAACGTATTGGTTTTGGCGGAAAACTAGTTGCTCATGGTCTTCGCTCAATAGCAAGTACTGCAATGAATGAAGCAGGTTTTAATGCAGATGTTATTGAAGCGGCTTTAGCCCATAGTGATAAAAATGAAGTTCGGAGAGCTTACAATAGATCAACATATCTAGAGCAAAGAATTAATCTCATGGAATGGTGGGGTAGCGAAGTAAAAAAAATATAATTAAAGGCGCATATTTAATGCGCCCTTTATCTTAACGCAAACAACATTTTTTATATTTTTTACCACTCCCACAAAAACATGGTTCATTTCTCCCGGGCTGTTTCGCTTGAGTCATAACACCACCAACACTAACTAAAGTATTTTGAAGCCGACTTGGAGTAATGATGTTTTCAATCTCGGGTAAATACTCCCATTCAAAATCTAACATAATCCCATAATTTACAGCATATGTTTTTGGCCGAACATGTATGCCAATCCATTTTTTACATTTAGTTATGTACTTTCTTTTCATACAATGTTCATGTAATTGTTTTTCCGCAATATCTTTACTATAGTAATTACAATGAACAGTAAAACCTGTATCCCCAATTACAGTTGTAAGATCATGATGCTTCTTGTCAATCGATGATAGAAATATCGTTTTCTTTGCCATTTTGTTAATACCTTCAATGGTATCACCATCCAAAGAAAGTAAAAGAAAACCTAATTCCACCGCCAACTTATGATTTTCAGACTCTAATGATTTAATTATTTTTCTAACAAAACCGTCTTGATGGTATGTTAGAATACCATCAGGAGTACGTTTCCCGGTGATACCTCTCCTACGAACTAACATTGCGATATCGAGATCAACACATATATCGTCATGCAGCATGAACATGTCACATTCATCATTAATCCATAAGTTCTGTTTTAGATGCAAAGAAAAGATAGTCAATTCATGAGAAGAAAACACTCTCATGTTATATGTCGAACGACGATCAATGTAAGATAAAAAATACAGTGGCGTATTTAAGAACTCAGTTAATACATCTAAAAGAAAAACATCCATTATAAATGGTGGGTAAATTTCATTTGTAATTGTAGTATTTAAGTACTGACGAACTTGAAAACTTAAAGATGGATAATGTTCAGATATAATTGGAACAATATAACATCTAGAAACTGAAGATCCAAGATTAAATTGATTGAAGTTTTGATCAGCTAGACTTGCGCCAGATAATATAAATTGAGCACAGGAAACACCTTGGTCATAGGCATCTTGTATAGCACCTTTAAAATCTTTTTGAATAGCATTGCCATTTCCCTTCCGGGCTTCAATAGTTAACTTTTTAGATTTAGCCTGATAAATTATTACCGAATCAGAAAAGGACACCAGTACATCTATTTCGCCTAGAGTTTCATTATTACTATTAACTATATATACATTTTTGAATACATTCTCAGCACCAAAAACAGATGCCATCTTTCTGTATACATAGTCTTCTACAAATTGCCCTCTATGTTGCGCAGATATCGGCCTGTATTTCTTATCATCATTCATCCAAAAAAATGGAGCTTCATATATAGACTGAGCCAAAGAATAGGCAGAGAAACAATAATATTCATTTCCAGAGCAAATTATCGGCCTAGCATTAAATACATTAAAGTCACTCATGCCTTTAAAGTTTTCATTTGAAAACTTGTGTGATGAAAATAAATCAACAATGTTTTTTACTTTAATGACATTTAAACCTGTTTCAGTCGCTATTTGATCAAATGGAAGTTTATAAGCCTTCAATGCTTGATCGCTAAGAATTCCTAGACCACTATGTATAAAAGCACTAATTTGCCTCCCCATAATAGACTCTATGCACCGACCGACAGATACCATTTCAGCACATGTAAAGCCCATGTTTTCCAAGAACCAAACGTCATCTAAAGAATATTTTTCCTCAGCCATGTCTAAATATTGAAAATCATAAGCAGATTCAGCCGCATAAAAGATACTTTCTTTTATCATCGAATTGTCGTAATCACCATCCTTTTCAGCCGAAAACATTGCCGTATGCAAAGCAGCCAAAGATGCATTCACACCTTCGCATAACTTCGATAGAACATCTCCCCCCGGATAATTGGTATTGATTTCAGACTTTAACATTAATCCTGCAACTGTAGAGATCTCAGTTCTTATTAATCGTTCTTTTTCGTACAGATGTTGCAGATCTTCAGAACCGAGTTCTTCTTCATAGATGGTAATGTTATTAATACAACTCAATAACGCCAAACCATGAATAAAACCATGAGATGAACATAATGCCTCCAGCTCGGAAAAAACCTCAGACTCAGATTTTTGCATTTTGGGAATTTCCTCATACACTAAAAATTATTCATCAGATATTATTAGTTTCTTAATATCAGCGCATCATACGACACTATAGATTTCAAAAAGTTGATCCAATACGCACACAATACTCTACGTAACGTGGGACAGTTCTCACGAATGTTCAAGTAGAGCAAAGGCTCCTATAAGTCCACATACATCATATGAGTGCATGGACAGGAGGCTAGCGGCCTCATAGGCCTTCCCATCAACGTCGAAATGACTGACTTTCCTTCCCCTCCAGATGGCATTTTCCTGACTCTATCCTGACAGCCTCAGAGACTTGTCACATCCTCAAACAGGATAGCTCCTGCTGCATATATTCAAACTAATTCGTGTTTCTTAGAGACGTCCACAGGCCGTTAAAATAAATAAACACTTTAACGCTAGCGCGCAATGCTCTCCCCGCCACGCCTGCCCGCTTAAGGGGGCGCTTTTAATGCAGGAGCAAAGGTGGGCTCAGGTCGCACCGCGACTGGCGCTGGTCGGGAGTACAGGAGCGGGAAAACGCATGCAAAACCATGCACCCTTTGGATGCATGGCTTAATTCGGGAAAAATGGCGGGAATTACGAGGATTTTTTGACAGGTTACGGCGCGGCCAGTTCGGCGCGTCGACGGGTGTAAATCATGCTCTGTGCAGGGGTGAATTTTTCACGATTATCATCCCGCGAAGGCGCGTCAGGCCTGTATCCGATGGCCGTTAAAATATCGCTATCCTGTGCCGAATAATTAATTTCATTTCCTGCGGCCAGCCAGACGGAAAGAGCTTCTCGCAGGTATGCTACTGAACGGTCAAGCGCACGGTTTTTTATCATCGTGGGCTGGTTCTTAATTCCCATCAGCTCGGGTGCCAGTGCGGCGGCCAGCTCCGCGCCGTTCTGCTGCATAAAATCGTACAGCCGGTTACGGATGCTGATGCGCTGCACCTCCTCATGCGAGGAAATGTAGCGACCGGCGGCCTGATTAATCTCCCATTTTTTTACGTCAATAATATCTCGCAGCGTCTGTAATCTGCGGGAACCTGATGCGTTGTCATCCAGCAATAATTCCTGATATTCCTGTTCTGCGGCGGTCAGTTCGGCTTTACAGTTCAGCCACGCCGTTTTGTTCGTCTGACAGGCATCGAACGCCTGCTGTAAGGTCAGGGTGGTCACGGGTTGTCTCTCCTGATTAATGGTGGAACGGTGAGCTGTAGCAGCTTTTTACCCGGCGGGGTGTAACGGGTACTGTCGGCACCGGTGCGGGTTTCTCATCGACGACCGGGGAACGGATCACCTCAAAGATGGACTCATGCGTTTTGAATGTCGCCGAGCAGTGCACATTCTGGCACTGGAGGTAACTCTCTTTGACGCTGTCAGACATATAGCGGCTGGTGCGAACGTGGGCCGCTGTGCGACAGAAAGGGCAGCGCATCATGACAGTAACCCTCGTGCTTTCAGATCGGCTTCACGTTCCTGCATTTTTTCCTGCCAGACTTTTAGCTGACCGGGCGTGGCCGCAACGTCATGCTCCATATGTGGCAGCGTGGAGGCCGCCAGCCCTGTTTTAAAAAGCACTGGTTCATCAGTCAGACGGATATTGCAGTACTTCACCGCCTGCTCAAGCCATGATTTCACCTTATGCATAACGGCATGCTCTGGTTCGACATAGCCCTGATGCCCGATGGTGTTGGCAAGCTGATTTTCTTTAACCAATATGCTGAGTTTCATTGCTCTAACGAGTGCGCCGCAGGTTTCACGTAGGGCGGCATCGAGTTCATGCTCTGCATACTGGCTGAGTACGCCGTGATGCGCCTGACGGTATGTTCTGGCCGTGCGGTCACAGGCTCCCCGAAGGCTGTCCAGCTCGAAAGACAGCACCTCAGCCATGTTGTCACATTCCAGTGCCAGCTCCCGCCGTGCCACGCGCGCAATATGGCGTTGTTTCAGCTCGTCGGTAATGACAGCACCACCGGCACGAAAGGCGGTGCGCCATGCACCGGAATCATTGCCGTTTTCCTGCTCCAGTTCAGTTTTTTGCGTTTTCACCTGGCTGATGGCCGTCGTGGTTTCGTCCATGCGTCGGGCATTGGTCAGATGTGCTTCTCTGGCCGTCTCAAGCCTTTCCATTGAGGGTTTAAGGTAGTCGGGAATAACAGCAGTCTGAGTCATGTCGGGTCTCCTCTTCGTTTCAATCTGAGGAGATTCTGCCGCGCCAGACACAACAACACGATTCATTGCCGTTGTGGCAAAAATGGCACAAACAGACCTTAAAACCCGGCTGGCCAGAGAAAAGTCTCAGGAAAACCTTACTCACTGTTTGTTTTTTTATTTATAACTATTCACTACTGTTCACTGAAAAGAAAAAGATAAGTAATACAGTAAGATAAAGGGTGAACAGTTTAGGGTGTAACTGTTCACCGACTGTTCACTACTGTTCACCTTTTGGATTTTGACCGGCCTGCTTACTTAGACTTTATTTCGATTAAAAAATGAAAATATATATATAAAAGTAATCAGGAATAGGCCACCGGTTTGCCAACGTTTACCAAAAAACGGCCAACGTTTGCCACTGTATAAAAATCGCTCTGTTGTGTGGTAAAGCACTACAAAATGACTTGTTGCCCTGAGGGAAAATATTCACAAAATAGAGAGCTACCCGAAGCCGGACGGACACGACCGGCACTGTATGGACTTTATGAGGTAGCCCGATGCACACCGCTTTTTCTTCCCCTTCTTCAGCGCCTGCCGCCCCATTGATGCCGCTTTCTGATGTCGTCCAGGAGCGTTTTATTCGTCTGCCCGAAGTGATGCATTTATGCGGCCTGTCCCGTTCGACTATTTACGATCTCATCAGCCGGGAGGCATTCCCGAAACAAATTTCTCTCGGCGGTAAAAACGTGGCGTGGGCGCAGTCAGAAATCACTGCATGGATGGCAGATCGCATTGCCGAACGCAACCGGGGTTATGACGCATGATGATGACCGTTCAGCAAACAGCCCCTTTTTCTGGCTTGCTTCTTTTCGCCGTTTCCAGGTATAGTTTCCCCGCTGTCGCAAAATCGGCAGCCGGGCGTGAGAACCCGAGTTACTTCAAGGCGACACCGGACGCGCCATGCGTCTTTTTTTGTGTCTATGCCTATGTGCACCTGTTGTTTACGCATCGGTTCTTTAGCCGTTGCTGTATCTGCGTAATGGTGGCTCAGGCGGGGCAGCCCTCGGGCTGGCCGGTTCCCTTGAAGGCCGGTTTCTCACCCCCGTCTGGGCTACCACCCGAGCGTGAGAACTCCGGTGGTGGCGATAACCGCTACTTCAAGGAGGTTGCTCCTATGGCTACGACCCTCACCCCGTCACACCCGCAGTTTGTCTTTGTGTTTGCCGCCGTCCGTCGCGCAGACCCTAAACCCCGTATCTGTATGCTTCGCACCGTTGCCGGTGATGAACAGGCCGCACGTCTTTCCCTCGTTCGCGATTACGTCCTCTCGTTCGCTGGTCGTCTGCCGGTTGCGGAGGTGCGAGCATGAGACACACCACCATTACTGCCCGTGACCTCGAATGTCTGGAGCATATGCGCAATGTCGGCCAGCTCGTCAGCGACCTGATGCAGGTGCAGGACTGCGCCACCGTTCGTCGTGACCCGGCGCAGCAGTTACAGCTCACCTCCGTGATTTACCTCATGACCGCCCAGCTCGACGGCGTGGTCGAACGCTGCAATCAGCAATGGCTGACCGGGGAGGGTAATGTATGAAAAAGCCATTACCGCCCGTATTACGCGCCGCGCTGTATCGTCGCGCCGTGGCCTGTGCCTGGCTGACCCTGTGCGAACGCCAGCACCGCTACCAGCATCTCACCCTCGACGCGCTGGAAAGCGCCATTGCCGCCGAGCTGGAGGGCTTCTACCTGCGCCAGCACGGCGAGGAAAAAGGCCGTCAGATTGCCTGTGCATTACTGGAAGATTTAATGGAAGCCGGGCCACTGAAAACCGCGCCGTCACTGTCCTTTCTCGGGCTCGCCGTGATGGATGAACTTTGCGCCCGTCACATCACACCGCCTGTACTGCACTGAGGGAGAAAATAACAATGAAAATGAACGTAACGGAAACCGTAAAACAGGCCTGCGGATACTGGCCGCGCATTCTCCCGGCGCTGGGGGTGAAGGTGATTAAAAACCGCCATCAGTCCTGCCCGGTGTGTGGCGGCTCTGACCGCTTCCGCTTTGACGATAAAGAGGGGCGCGGGACGTGGTTCTGCAATCAGTGCGGCGCGGGTGACGGGCTTAAGCTGGTAGAGAAAGTGTTTGGCGTGACTCCCTCAGAGGCCGCCGGGAAGGTGAACGCCGTGACCGGCAACCTGCCGCCGGTTGCCCCTGAAGTGATTGCGGCCGCAGAGACAGAAGCCGATGCCGACCGCAAAGCGGCGGCCGCGCTGGCCGTCAGGCTCATGGAGAAAACCCGACCGGCCACCGGCAACACCTACCTGACCCGAAAGGGCTTCCCCGCTCTGGAATGTCTGACGCTCACCGTCATGCATAAAACCGGCGGTGTGACGTTCCGCGCCGGTGATATGGTTGTCCCGCTGTATGACGATGCCGGGGCGCTGGTTAACGTTCAGCTTATCAATTCTGACGGTCTCAAACGCACCCTGAAAGGCGGGGCGGTAAAAGGTACATGCCACATCATAGAGGGGCAGAAACAGGCCGGAAAACGTCTGTGGATAGCGGAGGGCTATGCGACCGCGCTCACCGTGCATCACCTGACCGGGGAAACCGTCATGGTGGCGCTGTCCTCCGTGAACCTCCTTTCTCTGGCGAGCCTTGCCCGACAAAAACACCCGGTCTGTCAGATTGTGCTGGCCGCTGACCGTGACCTGAACGGCGAGGGCCAGAGTAAAGCCACTGTGGCCGCAGGAGCCTGCGAGGGCATTGTCGCCCTGCCGCCGGTGTTCGGTGACTGGAATGATGCGTTTATGCAGCACGGCGAAGAGGCGACGCGGAAAGCGATTTATGACGCCATCCGGCCACCGGCTGACAGTCCTTTCACTACCATGAGCGAAGCGGAATTTACCGCCATGAGCACCAGTGAAAAGGCAATGCGGGTGCATGAACATTACGGCGAAGCGCTGGCCGTGGACGCGAACGGCCAGCTCCTGTCCCGCTATGAGGCCGGTATATGGAAAATCATTCCGCCGTCGGATTTTGCCCGTGACGTGGCCGGATTGTTCCAGCGCCTTCGCGCGCCGTTCTCGTCGGGTAAAATTGCCTCAGTGGTGGAAACCCTGAAACTGATTATTCCGCAGCAGGATTCCCCGGCACGCCGACTGATTGGCTTTCGCAACGGCGTACTCGATACCGCCACCGGCACATTCAACCCGCACCATAAATCGCACTGGCTGCGCACGCTCTGTGATGTCGATTTTACCCCGCCGGTAGAGGGCGAAACGCTGGAAACCCACGCCCCGGCTTTCTGGCGCTGGCTCGACCGCGCCGCCGGTGGCAGACCGGAAAAACGCGACGTGATTCTGGCCGCACTGTTTATGGTGCTGGCGAACCGCTACGACTGGCAGCTCTTTCTCGAAGTGACCGGCCCCGGTGGCAGCGGTAAAAGTATTCTGGCCGAAATTGCGACCATGCTTGCCGGGGAAGATAACGCCACGTCGGCTACCATCGAAACGCTGGAATCACCGCGCGAGCGCGCCGCGCTTATTGGCTTCTCGCTGATACGCCTGCCTGACCAGGAGAAATGGAGCGGTGACGGGGCAGGGCTCAAGGCCATCACCGGCGGTGACGCGGTATCGGTTGACCCGAAATACAAGGATGCGTACTCAACCCATATTCCGGCGGTGATTCTGGCCGTGAACAATAATCCGATGCGCTTTACTGACCGCAGCGGCGGTGTTTCGCGCCGCCGGGTGATCCTGCATTTCCCGGAGCAGATTGCCCCGGAGGAACGCGACCCGCAGCTCAAGAACAAAATCACCCGTGAGCTGGCCGTGATTGTGCGCCAGCTAATGCAGAAATTCAGCGATCCGATGACTGCGCGCGCACTGCTCCAGTCACAGCAGAACTCCGACGAGGCGCTCAGTATTAAACGCGATGCCGACCCGACGTTTGATTTTTGCGGCTATCTGGAAGCACTGCCGGAGCCTGAGGGTATGTATATTGGCAATGCCAGCATCATTCCGCGTCAGCCGCGCATGTATCTGTATCACGCCTATCTGGCGTATATGGAAGCCCACGGTTACAAAAATACGCTCAGCCTCACCATGTTCGGTAAGGGGCTGCCAGTCATGCTGAAAGAGTACGGGCTGAGTTATGAGAAGCGCCGAAAAAATCAGGGCATACAAACCAATCTCGCGTTAAGAGAGGAAAGCAACGCCGACTGGCTACCGAAATGTGATGACCCTATAGCGAAATAGCCTACCCTGACCGGCAATCGCCGGTCTTTTTTTACCTGCAAAACGGCAAAAGTGAACAGTAAAGTGTTCACTGTTCACCAACCATTCACCGCATAAGCTAATGAATATTATAAACAAAAACCATTAGTGAACAGTGTGAACAGTTTTTCTAAAAAAAAGTTTTTTTATTGATGTGATCTATTCAAAAACAGGTTCACTTAACCACAGGAAGCGCTGCAACAAATCGCCATTGGTATACGCTTAGGTATACCAATGAAAGTTGAATTGGTTAAAATTGGTTTATAACAGATAGTTACGTGAATTATTCAGACTCCGCCAGCACCAAAATTCTCCATCGGTGATTACCAGAGTCATCCGATGAAGTCCTAAGAGCCCGCACGGCGCAAGCCCTGCGGGCTTTTTTGTGCCCTCAATTTGTCCCGCGAAGTCCGAAGAGAACTAATTAAATCCGAACCTTTTAGGCACCTTGTTAGGCACCTCATAAAGCTTTATTGTTTTTGAGGTGCCTAAAACTATGGAAACCCGGCAATGGCAAGACAAACCAAACCTCTATCCGTTAAAGAAATCGAATCTGCCAAACATAATCAATGTAGCCGTCTCACGCGCCAAGAAAAACCTGTATGTGGTCGGCTCGACTGCAGCATGGGCAGGGGCGGGAACTAGCCTGCAGGTCCTGCAGCGACAACTGGCAGAATCAGCGTGACAATCCCCGAGGTGACCCTCACGTAACGGACCGGCCGCTACGAGCTAGAAGCGGACGTTCAGCTTTAACGAATGCTAAACACAAAGATTTCATGCTTTTTATAAAAAATTATTTCTACTCTTCTTAGTTCAAAGTTAATTGGGAGGGGCGTTACAGTAAACGTACTACGAAGCTTGCTTTAAACCCGAGTTGGAGGTATTCGTAGGGAAGGTGCGAACAAGTTCCTGATATGAGATCATCATATTCATCCGGAGCGCATCCCAGAGGGACATCATGAGCCATCAACTCACCTTCGCCGATAGTGAATTCAGCACTAAGCGCCGTCAGACCCGAAAAGAGATTTTCCTCTCCCGCATGGAGCAGATTTTGCCATGGCAGAATATGACCGCTGTCATCGAGCCGTTTTATCCCAAGGCGGGCAATGGCCGACGGCCCTATCCGCTGGAGACCATGCTGCGTATTCACTGCATGCAGCATTGGTACAACCTGAGCGACGGTGCCATGGAAGATGCCCTGTACGAAATCGCCTCCATGCGCCTGTTTGCCCGATTATCCCTGGATAGCGCCCTGCCGGATCGCACCACCATCATGAATTTCCGCCACCTGCTCGAGCAGCATCAACTGGCCCGTCAATTGTTCAAGACTATCAGTCGCTGGCTGGCCGAAGCAGGCGTCATGATGACCCAAGGCACTTTGGTGGATGCCACCATCATTGAGGCACCCAGCTCTACCAAGAACAAAGAGCAGCAACGCGATCCGGAGATGCATCAGACCAAGAAAGGCAATCAGTGGCACTTTGGCATGAAGGCCCACATTGGTGTCGATGCCAAGAGTGGCCTGACCCACAGCCTGGTCACCACCGCGGCCAACGAGCATGACCTCAATCAGCTGGGTAATCTGCTTCATGGAGAGGAGCAATTTGTCTCAGCCGATGCCGGCTACCAAGGAGCGCCACAGCGCGAGGAGCTGGCCGAGGTGGATGTGGACTGGCTGATCGCCGAGCGTCCCGGCAAGGTAAAAACCTTGAAGCAGCATCCGCGCAAGAACAAAACGGCCATCAACATCGAATACATGAAAGCCAGCATCCGTGCCAGGGTGGAGCACCCGTTTCGCATCATCAAGCGGCAGTTCGGCTTCGTGAAAGCCAGATACAAGGGGCTGCTGAAAAACGATAACCAACTGGCGATGTTATTCACCCTGGCCAACCTGTTTCGGGTGGACCAAATGATACGTCAGTGGGAGAGATCTCAGTAAAAACCGGAAATAACGCCAGAAATGGTGGAAAAAATAGCCTAAATAGGCTGATTCGATGTGTTTGCGGGAAAAAAATCGGCCCAGATCCGCGAAATTTTAATCAGCGAGTCAGCTTGGGAAGAAATGACCTGCTTATTCGCACCTTCCCTAAGGCACCGCATATCAACCTCTACCTGCGTCAACAATTTTAGCGTCAGCGCATTAATCAAGCCGCTATGTTCAGCCGTGTGGATAAATTCGTTAGGGGGAATAATTCCCTGCTCAGGGTGATTCCAGCGAACAAGCACTTCAGCCCCGACGATTTTTCCGCAAGCGAGTTCAACGACGGGCTGATAAAACGGAATAAATTCATCATTATTAATCGCACGCTGCAGTATTTTTATCGGTGATATCCGCTGCGCCCGGCGTAAGTGGAAATATAACAGCAAAGACAGAACCACAAATAAAATAAGAAGATAATGATTATCCCGCACATAATCCGCAATGCCATCCTGTGAATCCGTCACAATCCAGAAAGGATAGTTTTGCGAGGCCATCTGCACGAAAGGATGTTTTTCTGGATACAATAAAAAATGCACATCAATTTTTTCTTTACGGGTAAAATCCATAAGAATTTTATCGATCGCCGCTTTATATACTGCAACAGCCACCACCTGCCCCTGAAACGGAAAATAGATTATATACATCTCCGTGTTCAGCCGATAAATCTGTTCAATCATCAGTGAGTGTGTAGTCGTTCCATTGGAAATAATCCCCGGCGATTCTCGACCTTCAAGAGAAGAGCAGTTCCACTCACCGTTCCTGATGATACTGACTGAACGAATCTTCTCGCCAGACGCCGTAAGAAGACGCAATTTTCGTAGCAGATCGTCAGTGCAATTCTCTTGTATATGTGCGCTGGCTAACACAGCCAGTGTATTTACGTCGTCAAATATCGTATCGATTTCTTCGACCAGGCTATTTATCGCGTGTTCTCTGACAAGTTGTCCCTCTCTATCCCATTGCTGCCATGACGTCAGCACACCGGCCAGAAGAAAAAGCAACACCAGCATGATGGGTGTGATTTTCTTGGTTACAGACATGATTAACTCGTGTTGTCGAACAGAGCGCCCCGAAGGACGCTTTTTGAGATTATTTCAGGAGGAAATGGCCAGACTGACATGCGCCAGTCTGGCTGAACTTGCCCGGTAGAATCAGCTTAGAAGTTCCATTTCACACCTACCATCGCAGCGCTGTCGTTATACCCTTTGTCGCCAGCCTGAACCCCGATATTGCCCCACAGATTAAGACGAGGACTCACCTGTCCCTCCACACCCACTTTTACCTCGGCAATATTTTTCGCTCCATCCTGGCGCACATTCACGCCATCCATGGTCGTACTAAAATCGCGTGAATTGTGCAGCCAGTTCAGCTCGGCAAACGGCTGGAATTCACGCTCTTTATCGTTATCCATCTGATGATGGCTCTTAATCCAGGTTTTCAGGCCAAGTCTGGTCTGCACATTACCATTACCGTTGCTGGTGATACGGGTACCGTTACTTTCACGATGGTCGTTCGCCTTCACCCCCATCCAGACTGCCTGCGCCTGAGGTTGTATGTACCATTCGTTCAGCGTTCCGTGACTGCCGGCAAACTCGCCCATTTTTTGGGCATATCCCATTTCCAGCGAAGCGGTAACCCCTTTCGATTTGTACGATTCGCCTTGCAGGTCATCGCCTTTAACATTGTTATCAAACCAGCTGTACTGAGCCCAGCTGTCCAGCCAGGCGCCGTTATGCGACGCATCATTGGCATACCACGTGGCATAAACGCCGGTGCTGTAACCATTCACTGAGCCTTTTGAACGATAGCCCGTGCGTGAAGACTGGGTATTGCTGTGATCGTTACCGTAGCCCGCCATCACGCCAAGGTGCCAGCGCTCAAGCCCATTCTGGCTCCATTGCGCAATGTCGCCCCCCAGTTGCAATACGTAACGGTTGCTCTGGGTTTTCAACTGGCCGCTACCGTCACGCCAGTTGTTGTGCCCACCGACGTGGCGCATCCACATGCTGGTGACTTTCTGCTCGCCGGTGAAGGCATCAATATACTGCGTTTCGCCCAGACGATCGTGCAAACGGGTGACGAACATGTTGTTGGCTGCCGCCAGGTTAGCCGTGTAGCTGCCGCCTTCCGGACGCAGATCTTTATCGGGATCCGGATCCGGGTTTGGCTGCGGATCGGGGTTGGTTTTACCGCTGGTCAGATACCAGTTGCCGCTGTTTTCATCCTGACCACGTCCAAGGCTGTAGTCATATGCCCCCGCCACAATACGGCCAGCCTGAATAAACTCACCATCCGATACGCCATCAACATGGATAACTTCGATACCATCAATCGTTGCGGCACCTTTCCCGCCGGCGTTAGTGACGCTGACAGAAGTAGTGCCACTGGTATCACCTTTCACCACCAGCTTATCCGTAACGGAATTGTCATCCCCCAGCGCAGTGTTTAAGGAAAGATGACCATCATTACCCGTGTAATTGCCATTGACCACCAGTTGATTACCGGCCTGCTGACCATTCACACCGGTTGCGAGGATACCGCTGTTAACCAGGTTTCCCTCTACAGTGAACAGGAGGTTGTCACCGGTCCCGGTACCCACCTGCAGCACACCGGCGTTATTCACATTACCTGCGACGCCCCCTACGCCCGAGAGCATCCCCGCCGTAGCTATGTTGACCTCGGTACTGGCAAGCGTGACTGGAGATGTGCCGTCACCCAGAACCAGGCCGCCCTGCTCAATATCCGTTTTCCCCGTCCAGGCGGCGTTATCACCGACGGTAATGGATCCGGCTCCCAGCTTGGTCACGTCGCCGCTACCATAAACGTCGTTATTAAGCTGCCAGTCGGTATGACTGTCCAGCACCAGTGAACCGCTATTGCGCACTTCTGCGCTGCCCAGATTTTCTGCGGTGAACGCGGTGAGCCGGGAATCCGCATCAATAGCAAATTGTCCCGTAAAGGCACTATTATTGCCCACCAGCGCGACATCACTTTCGGTAAGTTCAATCCGTCCGGCATCGCTGATGCTGTTGTAAAGTACACCTGCCGCCTTATTCATCGTCAGCGTTCCCGCCGCCACAATATCGCCCGTGCCGAGACCCAGCGTCGTGTTCATCAGCACGCGTGCGCCTTCTGCAATGGTCGTTTTTGCCGTCAGCGTGCTGTTTTCACCGGTGATGGTCAGCGTATCGCCATTGATGTTTAGCGCGCCGCTTCCGGTCAATATTCCATCGGCTGTTCCGCCCTGCTCCAGGGTCAGGCTACCGCCATTGATGTTCAGCAGTGAGTCAGCCCCCGCCGTCAGCTTACCGACAGTCTGGCTATGACCATTCATGTCAAAACCGGTATCGGCGGCCAGACGTAGTTCACCGGTCTGTCCCAGAACATTATCGTTTTTCATCAGCAGGTTGCCGCTGCGCACATCGGTGATACCGGTGTAATCGTTATCCATATTCGACAGCGATACCGTCTGGCCTTTGGCGCTGTCAAACGCCAGATCGCCACTGCCTGTCACGCGAGCGCTCAGATCTGCGGCATTACCGGTTTTTCCGTTCGCATCCAGGACCAGTGCATTGTCTCCGGATGCGAGCAGTTCGACTTGTGTCAGACCATAGCTAATGTACAGTCCATCATCGTTATCCCCTCCGGTGAGGCGATAATCATAGGTTCCATTCGCAACAATCTCGCCATTTTGGCTGATGCCGGCTTCAACTCCATCGCTGATGATATTGCCATTGCTATCGGTCAGCGTCAGATTGCCCGCACCGCCGGTGACGGAAGAATCAGATGTTGCCAGTTGAATCAGGGACTGCGCATCGTCCTGCTCAAGAAGTGATAGCGTGGTATCAGCCAGCGGACGATCGTTCGTAATCGTGCCGGTATCAACCTGCACGGTTCCGCGTCCGGAGAGATCCATCGCGCCAGCATGAATTGTTCCTTCGGAACTGCTCTGCCCCGGCGTCACCCCGTCAAAGCTGATGGTGCCGCCGTTAAACGCCAGGCCTCCGATATTTTGCTCACCGGACCCCACGTGGGTGACGTTCCCCTCGCCTACATTTAATGTTGCCTGGCTCAGCGCCTGAGTGTTTAATCCAGCCAGCTCAAAGGTGCTGTTCGTTAGCGCCAGCGTACCGTTGAATCCATCTGCCGCATTGTTGCTGGTAAAATCAAACGCATTACCGCTGGCATCAACGGCGACAGTTCCGGTTCCCGCCAGATGGCTATTAAAAGCCAGCGCAGCGTCAGAATTCAGCGACAAGGTGCTGGTCGTATCAATGTTGTAACCCGTACCGGTCGCATCGTTTTGGTTATCACCCAACGCAAAATCAACATTATTAACGGTAAATACTGAACCAGCAGTCAGATCGATATGCTCCATGCCGGTAATAGCATCGGCGTGATTGAGGATGTACTGTGCGTTATTCAACTGAAGTGTATCCTCCCCATCACCACCATTGAGGCTGGTAAACAGCGAGGTTTCTGTCTCTTTGACATCTTTCAGTAGGTACAGATCGTTACCACTGCCCGTCTTGATGTCGGTTGCGGTACTGCCAGACTCCAGCGTAACGGTGTTATCACCGCTCATCAGGTTAACCTGACCAACAATGCTGGCACCCGCCGCGTTAGTAAACGCGATGCCTGCCCCCGAGAGCATTTCTACCGCTTTTTGCGACGCATCCAGCGCTTTAATAACGCCTTTATTGATAAACGTTTCCAGGGAACCGTTATCAACATTCACCACTGCGTGGCTGGTCGATTTCGATGTCAACTCACCAGCCTGTTCAACATTTTTGGTCGTACCACCGACAATCAACGCTTCACCACCGTTAGCGTCGAGTACGTTAACGCTGACGCCCGTTTTCAGGTCGGTTGACGCATTGGTGACGATCCCTTTACCCGCAGCCTGCTCAACATTGATAACCAGATCGCGTGAGTCAGACATATCCAGCGTTTGATTCGTTTCGCTGCCGTCGATATTTTCAAACAGGATCCCCGTACCGCTCCCCGTAACATTAATCGTTCCGGAGTTGGTCTGCGCCAGGGATGCTCCGGTATGAATACCGATTCCATTCCCCACACTGATAGTTGTATCTTTTAGCTGGATACCCGCAATGTTGGCGACGTTTTCAATCGCGCTTCCTTTACCCGTACTGTCCATCGTGATGATGGCTCCATCGACCAGCAGACCTTTCGCACCGGCGGCCAACAAGATACCGTGCGCGTCTCCCGATGCTTTGGTTTCTCCCGAACCCGTCAAACTTAATGACGCATCATTGCCCACGAGATAGGCTGCGGTGCCATCCGTCGCGGTAACCGTCGCATTGTTGTTCACAACGGAATCAGCGCCTTCGATGCTGACCGCCACGCCATTTACCTTGATGTCGCCGTCGTTATTCAACGTACCACCGGAAACCAGCACGCCTGTGCTGCCCGCCTGGCCAAAGTCGATGCTGCCTTTATGGTTGAGCGTACCGCCGTTGCGGGCGATGTAGCCGAAAGCACCATCCGCCGTATTACTGGTATTCAGCGTGGCGTAACTGGTCAGGATTGAGTCACCTTTCTGATTCTCATCGACATTCCCGGACAAGTCATAATAATTACCGTCCACAATCCCGGCGGTGGTGTCTTTACCGGAAAGTTTCACGATCACCGCGTCGTTGGTGATAACCCCATCCGCTCCGCCTTCAACCCGAATCCCGGTCGCGCCGTCACCCGTGATACTCAGCGATTGCGAGCCGGAATCAAAATGGCTCCCCGTCCCGGTCACCTGCAGAATAGTGCTGTCGGTGCCTGATGCCGTCATTGTCGTACCAGACGACCCGCTGCCATCAAAAGTCGCACCACCTTCTATGCGATATAATGTTGACCCTTCAGTCGAGACATCTTGCGTATTGGTAGAGGAGGCGTTTACTTTTGAACCTTCACCATAAATAAAATAGCCAATCTGGTTTTTGCCACTGGTAAATGAGACTTTGCCCGTATCGGTAATATCGATAACACCGCCGTCACGAACGTGCAGACCAATGGCGTTATCTGCAGCAAGATTCACACTCCCACTCATCGTGAGTTGAGACCCGGTCCCCTCGACCCAGGCACCAATATTTTTTAATGTATTATCCGTGGTACTACCATTGGTGATATTTATCGTGCCCGAATGAAGCGCCTGACTCCCTCCCTGCAGTTCAATACCGCTGGCGCTGTACCCATTGAGGTTAATCGTGCCGCTGTTTACCAGCCCTTTTGCACCGTTAATCCCCATCAGGCCAATATTTTGCGCTGAGCCGATGCCATTGATGTCAATGACGCCGTCCTGGGTAACGTTGATTGCACCAGGAGACGCACTGCCGTTTGCCTGAATGGCAACAGCATTCTCGACTTTTTCTCCGATCGTGATGTTCCCGGTGTTATTGATGGTTCCACTCTTCACAAACATACCAATGGCCGGAAGAGTGACCTGAACGTCACTGCTCGCCTCATCTTTTACCGCTTGTGCAGTGCGTCCGATGTAGAGCGTCCCGTTATTAGTAGCCACGGCATTACGTTGAACAAACACGCCGTAGGTATAGACACCATCGGAAGATTTCGCAGGCTCACCTCCGGTGGCAATATTCATTACTCCGTTATTAATAAAGGTCGCCGTGTCATTCATCAGCACGCCATAGGCATTATAGATATCCTGATGCGAGGCAAGGTTGATGACGCCGTCGTTCTGTACCTTTGTCGTCCCGGTCGCGAGAATCCCGGTATGGGCGCCAACCCACGCATTTTTCACATCAAGACTGGTACCCGCATCAATAATTCCATTGTTATTTACGATGCTATCACGCGCTGAAACGACATAATCACCACCGGCTGCACCGGCGGCAACCCCCAGTGTGCCGTTGTTATTGAGGGTGGCTCCGTCGGTCAGCGTCACCACGGAGGTATCGCTAAAAACCGCCTGAATATTGGCATCAGCAGAAATATTGACGACAGAGCGCGCACCGGAAGCTTTAATAAAACTGTTCACATCACGATTCGCAGCCTGCAACACCGCATCGCCATCCGGGATATTGGTGTCGAAGTGAATGTTTTTCTGTTCCGTGGTATAGGCTTTATGAAGCTCAGCTTCGTAGTCCGTGGGCGAAAGTTGCCCAGCCTCTACGGCTTTCACCAGAGCATCATTGTAGTTTTTTAAATCATCAAGATTATTAACCGTATACTCGCCAAGCGCGCTGGAGAAGGTGCCGTTATAGGTTGCGGTATCAAAGTTATAATCTTTACCGGTATTTTTCGCGACATTACCAACGTTACCGCTTTGCACGATGGTTTTGGCGTTGTAATTCAGTACCGCGTCTTTAGTGTCACTGGCGCTGCTCTCAACGTTATAAACTCCAGAGACCTTGGTGACAGCATTGAAGATATTTGCCGAGTTCGATGCCCAGCCGCTTTCCGTTGAACCAACATTCACATCAAGCGTGCCGCCTGATGTCACTGTCGCCAGCTTCATATTCACATACTGCCCATCACCGACGCTGACCCCCAGATAAGTCGTCAGATCGCCAACGCTGGTAGAGGCAAAATTATCGCTGTCATACACCTGGACTGTACGCGAAGCCCCGGTGATGGGGTCAACGTATTGAATGCTGTGGGTACGACCACCTAAAGTCGTCTGCGTCAGATTTATATTTTCACTACCTGACGAAATATAACCATTATCCATTGCCTGCTGAATAGTCATCGTTTTAAAGCCCGATGCACCAGAGGCGATGCTGCCATATCCTTTAGTACCGGTGATAATATTCATGGTTTCACCGTCACCGACAACAAGTTGCCCTGCGCCATTAGCGTTAGTCGACGGTAAGTAATCAGGCAAGACGTAGTCAGCGGCAAAAGCATATATTGAATGCGTAGCCAGTACGGCACCTATTATACTTAGCGCAATTCTTGAAATATTGAATTTATGCGTTCCAGATTCAATGCGGGCAGAACTATTGGTTTCGACAGAAGCACCACAACGTTTTGCCAGTTCAGATACAACAACCGCGCAAGAGTGCGAAACACTCCATACCACTTTAAAAATCTTGTTCATCATTACCATTCCGAATAATTCCACGAATATCCTTCCTGGGAAAAATTCGTGGTCACATAGCATTATGGGATGCTCATAGTTACCCAGCGGTCAGATACCTCTTCTCTGGAGTTTTTTCCGCTGAAACATTGAGCGATCTGTACATGACGAATGGTATTACCGCATCAACAACCAATCTATTTATACTGATAAATTTGCAATTTATAGATGTTTTATCTAAAAAGATAAGTAATTATAGATTTAAGTATCGATATCATCACAGAAACACATAAGCAACTGTTAATGAATTGCATAAACAATGTAATATGATGACCTAATTTTCTACACAATAAACAAACATTTCAAATTAAATAAAACGCATATTAATTTATTTCATACCCCGTAAAAAACATTTATAATCACAGCTCTTAAACAACAAACAACTTATAAGAGAAATCTTATTGCATGGGTTATATTGAAAAACATAACCCATTTGAGTTACTTAAATTATAACTGCGAGAAACAGGGATTTCAGTCAGTCGAAAACACACCTCGCGATAAGCAAGTTCCGCGGCATCTGTACCGCCAGGGGTTGAATGTAATAAGTAAAAAATATCAAAGCCTTTCTAATTATTGTTTAAGACGCTTGATACCATACTATTTTTAGATTATTTTACTTAAGTAACTTTTCGTTTACTCATTATAAAAAATGCCATTTACTAAAGTTACTGACAATTTGTAAATCAACCAGAGACTCAGAACTACGCAGTTCTCAAACCGGCGAATGATTATAATGGTCTATCTGAAAATAGTAGCACTCTTATAATTTAATCAGAGTGAAGCAGGTATTTATACTTAAAATGAACAATTTCATAGTTTTTTATGCCAGAGGGGATATTTTACAATGCTCAAATGCCCCCTCCTCCTGCCTCGGCCCTGTCACCTCTCACGATACTGTAGTGAAGAAGAAATACCACTATGGTTTATAATTACGTAATACCCTGTTAATGATGAAAAAATGAAATATCTAATTAACAATGAAGTTACATTTAGGACTGATGATGGCGTTTTGGCGAGTCTGAGTCCGTCGGACAACTCACTCACCCTGTCTATTACCGCAAACAGGATCTTCACCTATCTCCTCGAGCAGGAAGGGAAAGTAGTCTCGAGAGAAGAGATGTTTACGAATGTCTGGGACAAAAATGGTCTGCAAGCCTCAAACAACTCATTAAGCCAGTATATTTCTTTGATTCGTAAAGGATTACAGGAGCTCGGTTGTGAACACGAGATCATTCAAACCGTACCACGGGTCGGCTTTTTCATCGCTGAAGGATTGGTAACCACCATAGAGGAACCGCCTTTGGTTTCCGCGGCGTCCCTCACTCCCGCAAAAGCCACGCCTTCCCTGTCAAAACGCGTAAAAATGATGCTGCTTGCAGCTGGGGGCGTCTCATTATTCATGCTTCTTTACCCAGTCAACACATTGTTTAACAGCACTCAAAACCACCTTCCCGTCGTGCAGTTGTATAAACTTGGCAATATCGACCTCTGTCCGGTCTATACCGTTTTTGAAAGCTCACGAGAAGTGGCAACTGCGAAACTTGAAAAAGCCAAAAAAATGGCTGATTTACACCTGAAGTGTCTGGCTGGCGCATTGTTTATTTTCCAGCCTGACGATCTGTACGTCTACGGCGAAAAAGGTCGCATATTTTTATCCCGCTGTACTTTCAATAATGCAGAAAAAACAAAGTTTGCTGGATGCAAGGACCTTTATATCCATGAATACTAAATATAAAACCAAGATATTACTTGCAGGAGCGGCCGTTCTGGTCGCTGTCAGCGCCTTGTTAAGCGCGAATGGAATCACCCTCATTCCAGTCAATCAGGGAATAAGCGTGCATTGCGTCTCCACACTTTCACTACCCGAACTGCCCGGGGGTGGGAAATACGATGGTAGCCTGATGATCCAGTTGCAAACAGATAACACTGGCGTCATTGATTTCTCAGGGATTATTACCACAACCCCACTGGCAGACAACCGCCCAGGACATCGCCTTATCCTGCAACGCTCCGTCAGTTTTAATTATCGGATAAAAGATAAAGGCGTCGTTTTTCTGCAAGACGTGAAAATGAGTAAACACAGTCTGGATAACGTGTCGGATGAGATGTTTATCCATAATATCTATGACCCGTTCACACCCAGTAAGCGTGCGCAAATATATAAAATTGATAATGCCTACCTGTTAGGCAATACCTTTTCGCCAACGAACGTCTGCGTTAGTAAATCGTAGTAATAAGCCGTAAGCCAGGATTGCCTACCCGCCGGGCTAAACCAGAGCAGGGCCACGGTAACGCATTAGACCTGACTCCACGTGTGGCGACAGTAAATCGCTTTCCCTGTCGCCACACACTTTCGCCCTATCCAGCGACCAGATAAAATACAGCTTGTTATTACCATAAGCTACAATAATATTAATTTTAGATAATCAACGGCACGTTTGCTGACAATAATGAGCAAAGGGTTACTATAGGCCTGTATTTTTTTTAGCAGGAAAGTAAAATGAAAAAAACAAAAGGGTTGATAATTGTTGCCCTTGCTTTCACCCTGGCGTCATGCGCTTCAATTCCTGAGAATATCAAAGGTAATAATCAACCAGATATACAAAAAAACTTTATCTCCGTGCATAACCAACCGGGATTATATACCGGTCAGCAGGCCCGCTTTGGGGGTAAAGTCATCAATGTGATTAACACCAAAACGGATACATTACTGGAAATCGCCGTTCTGCCACTGAACAACTATGCTAAACCGCAAATAGACGCGAGCTATCAGGGGCGTATTCTTGCCCAGCAGAAAGGTTTTCTCGATCCGGTAAACTACAGAAACCATTTCGTTACTATTTTGGGGACAATTCAAGGAGATGAACCAGGATTCATCAACAAAGTCCCGTACAATTTTGTTAAAGTTGATTTACAAGGTATTCAGGTTTGGCATTTAACGGAGTCAGTCAACACCACCTATAATATGTGGGATTACGGCTATGGCGCGTTCTGGCCTGAACCCATGTGGGGAGCCCCCTATTACGCTAATACAGTAACTCAGGTAACTCCGGAGCTAGTGAAATAATCTCTGTAGTAAGATGGCGCGAATATATACCGGAGTCGGGTACTGACAAACGCCCACCACATCACCCCGCGTTAACCTTATTGCGCCATCCTGCTTTATGAGATCCTTCGCTTAGCACGCATTCTTCCTGTTACATATAATTTTACCCGCTAACACTTGAGCGAAAAAATGGGCTTTAGCCATCTCATGCCTGAGCATCTTTTGTTATTTACCGATAACTCTCCCACCCTGCGTGTAATAAAAGAACATTGGTGTTTACGATTTATTCAGGGATTACTATGAACAGAAAATGCTTACTGTTGATACCATTATTTTTTAGTAGCGTCATCATCACCGCCTGCGATAATAAACCTGCAGTAAAAACCACCACGATGGAGCCCGAGGTCGGCGTTGTTACCTTAGCGCCCTCTTCAGTGAATATTAAAAGTGAACTTCCAGGTCGCGCGGTTTCATTCGAGATCGCCGAAATCCGCCCTCAGGTTGGTGGGATCATCATAAAACGCAACTTTATTGAAGGTGATAAAGTCAGCAAAGGAGAGTCACTGTATCAAATTGATCCAGCCCCGCTGCAGGCACGACTGGATTCAGCCAAAGGCGCGCTGGCAAAGGCACTGGCGACGGCCAATAATGTGCGTCTGACATTAAATCGGCAGTCAGCGTTAATAAAATCCAATTACGTCAGCCGCCAGGACTACGACACGACACGCTCACAGCTTAATGAAGCAGAAGCCAATGTCGCCGTCGCAAAAGCGGATCTTGAGCAGGCCACCATCAACCTTCGTTACGCTAATGTCACCTCACCGATTGATGGCATCAGCGGTAAATCCTCCGTAACCGTGGGTGCCCTGGTCACCGCAAATCAGGAAAACGCGCTGGTCACCGTTCAGCGGCTGGATCCGATTTATGTTGATTTAACACAGTCAGTACAAGATTTCTTACGCCTGAAAGAAGAGAAAGCCAACGGCAAAATTGCCCAGCAACAAGGCAAAATTCCAGTTGAGCTGATGCTGGAAAACGGCAAACCCTATCGCCATACCGGTACGCTTGAGTTTTCTGATCCCGCCGTCGATGAGACCACCGGATCGGTGACTTTGCGCGCCGTGTTCCCCAATCCTGAAGGTGAAATTTTACCCGGCATGTATGTCACGGCGTTGCTGGACGAAGGCAGCCAGCAGAACGTTTTGATGGTCCCCCAACAAGGGATTACGCATAACGAACAAGGAAAAGCCACCGCGCTGATCCTTGACCAGCAAAACGTGGTGCAACTGCGCGAAATAAACGCCGTGAAGGCCGTTGGCAATCAATGGCTGGTGACCGCAGGATTACGCCCCGGCGATCGGGTCATTGTGTCCGGATTACAAAGAATTCGTCCGGGAATCAAAGCCCGGGTCCTCCCTTCAAAACTGACCACTCCTGACGCGGGAACTGAACAGTAATATTTCAGGTATTAAGGACACTTTCTTCATGGCCAACTTTTTTATTGAGCGCCCGGTTTTCGCCTGGGTGCTCGCCATTATCATGATGTTTACGGGCGGTATCGCGATAATGAACCTGCCAATCGCCCAGTATCCACAAATTGCTCCCCCAACCATTACCATCAGCGCTGCCTACCCAGGGGCAGACGCAAAGACCGTTGAAGACTCCGTGACTCAGGTGATTGAACAGAACATGAATGGTCTTGATGGCCTGATGTATATGTCATCCACCAGCGATGCGGCAGGTAATGCGTCGATTATCCTGACCTTCAAAACGGGCACGTCACCCGATATTGCGCAGGTTCAGGTACAGAATAAACTGCAGCTGGCGATGCCTTCTTTACCGCAGGAAGTACAGCAGCAAGGGATCAGTGTTGATAAATCCAGCAGCAATATTTTGATGGTCGCCGGCTTTATCTCTGATAATAACAGCCTGAGCCAATATGATATTGCCGACTATGTGGCCTCGAACATTAAAGACCCAATAAGCCGCACTGCCGGGGTGGGGAGCGTACAGTTATTCGGTTCGCAATACGCCATGCGTATCTGGCTGGATCCGCAAAAGCTCGACAAGTATAACCTCACACCTCAGGACGTCATTACCCAGCTCAAAGTTCAAAACAATCAGATATCGGGTGGGCAGTTGGGAGGTATGCCTCAGTCAGCCGATCAGCAGCTAAATGCGTCGATAATCGTCCAGACGCGCCTGCAAACTACCGATGAATTTGGCAAGATCTTCCTTAAAGTTCAGCAAGATGGCTCCCAGGTTCTGCTGCGCGATGTCGCGCGAATTGAGCTGGGTGCGGAAAATTATGCAACGGTTGCACGTTACAACGGCAAACCCGCCGCCGGGATTGCAATTAAACTTGCCGCTGGCGCGAATGCCCTGGAAACATCCCAGGCAGTCAAACAGGAGCTGAACAGATTATCGGCCTGGTTTCCGGCCAGCATGAAAACCGTTTATCCCTATGACACCACTCCGTTTATCGAAATTTCGATTCAGGGGGTTTTTCATACTTTGATCGAGGCAATCATTCTGGTATTCCTCGTCATGTATCTGTTTTTGCAAAGTTTCCGCGCGACGCTTATCCCCACAATCGCCGTTCCGGTAGTTATCCTTGGCACCTTTGCGATACTCGACGTCGCGGGTTTTTCGATTAATACGCTCACGATGTTTGGCATGGTGCTGGCGATAGGGTTGTTAGTCGATGATGCCATCGTGGTGGTTGAGAACGTAGAACGCATTATTGCCGAAGAACACCTGTCACCAAAAGCGGCGACCCATAAAGCGATGGGCCAGTTGCAAAGAGCGCTGGTCGGTATTGCCGTTGTGTTATCCGCCGTATTTATGCCGATGGCATTTATGAGCGGAGCAACCGGTGAAATTTTCCGTCAGTTTTCTATCACCTTAATCTCCTCTATGCTGCTGTCGGTGTTTGTGGCGATGAGCCTGACGCCAGCACTCTGCGCCATGCTGTTGAAATCCCACGAGGGAGAAAAAGCAAACACACATTTTCTGTTTACCCGTTTCAATCACTTTATGGAGAAATGTACTCAGCACTACACGGATAGCACCCGTAAACTGCTACGTTGCACAGGCCGTTATATGGTCGTGTACTTAGTGATTGGCGCGGGCATGATTGTGCTGTTTCTACGTACCCCGACCTCCTTTTTGCCTGAAGAAGACCAGGGGGTATTCATGACCACCGCGCAATTGCCTTCGGGCTCAACGATGGTGAACACCAGCAAAGTGCTCGGGGAAATAACGGATTACTACCTGACGAAAGAACAGAAAAATGTCGCTTCGGTTTTCACCGTAGGCGGATTTGGTTTCAGCGGCCAGGGGCAAAACAACGGTCTGGCGTTTATCAGCCTGAAACCGTGGTCAGAACGCGTTGGTGAAGAAAACTCAGTTACCGCCATTATTCGACGGGCGATGATGGCCTTAAGCACCATCAATAATGCCGTCGTTTATCCGTTTAATTTACCCGCTGTTGCAGAACTGGGAACGGCTTCAGGTTTTGACATGGAGCTGCTGGATAACGGTAACCTTGGGCATGAAAAAATGATGCAGGCCCGAAACGAGCTTCTGGCGCTGGCCAACCAGTCGTCCGGTGAGGTCGACGGGGTGCGCCCGAATGGTCTGGAAGATACACCGATGTTCCGCATTCATGTTAACGCCACGAAGGCAGAAGCCATGGGCGTTGCATTATCGGATATCAATCAGACCATCTCCACGGCGTTCGGTAGTCGCTATGTCAATGATTTCCTGAATCAGGGACGCGTTAAAAAAGTGTATGTCCAGGCCGATACGCCGTTCCGTATGTTGCCGGATAATATCAATCACTGGTACGTACGTAATGCCTCCGGCGCTATGACGCCGCTTTCGGCCTACTCATCCACCGAATGGACCTACGGTTCTCCCCGCCTTGAACGCTACAACGGTCAGCCTGCAATGGAAATTCTGGGCCAGCCGGTCGAAGGGAAAAGCAGCGGCGATGCGATGAAATTTATGGCATCGCTGATAAATAAACTGCCTGCGGGCGTCGGCTATGCCTGGACCGGTCTGTCTTATCAGGAGGCGCTGTCCACAAACCAGGCACCAATGCTGTACGGCATTTCGCTGATCGTCGTGTTTCTGGCACTGGCGGCACTGTATGAAAGCTGGTCGATACCGTTCTCGGTAATGCTGGTTGTGCCAATCGGGGTGGTCGGCGCTTTGCTGGCGACCGACTTGCGCGGCCTGAGCAATGATGTTTACTTCCAGGTAGGCCTGCTCACCACCATGGGGCTCTCGGCTAAAAACGCCATTCTGATCGTCGAGTTCGCCGTCGAGATCATGCAAAAGGAAGGAAAAACGCCGCTTGAAGCCGCAGTAGAGGCCGCGCAAATGCGCTTACGCCCTATTTTGATGACGTCACTGGCCTTTATCTTAGGGGTTATCCCTCTGGCAATAAGCAACGGCGCGGGCTCTGGCGCGCAAAATGCCGTCGGTACGGGTGTTATTGGTGGGATGCTGGCCGCAACAGTGCTGGCGATCTACTTTGTTCCGCTGTTCTTTGTTCTCGTAGAAAACATGCTGGCGCGATTCAAAACACGGCGCTGATTCCCTGCCCTCGTACGTGATTATCCCTGGGATAAGTTTATTAAATCCCAGGGATTCTCAATGCTCTCTCAGAGAAAGGGTTCCGTTCACCTTAAGTTCTTCATTTCATTACAGCGACGATACTGTGACTACGTTAAGAGTGGCATTCTCCACCACACTTGAGTCCCTCTGCTCTGCGGGTAATCAATGCCCGGTGGCGCTTCGCTTATCAGGTCTACGGTTGTTAGCGGGCCCTGCTATCCAGCGAATTTCTCGTGGATAGCAGGGTAAACATTACGGGGATTTTTTCTTGTAGGGTAACAACTAAGGTAGGTACAGAGGTTGTCAATTCTGACTCATGCCAGGCTATCAAAACGGGTAATCAATAGTGCAGACCGGAACCCTTCAGATTTACGGCCAGCTCGCCCAATTTAGTATCAGGGTGTCGATGACACATTTTAATCATCTTCGGTACAGCGACAGTTTCCACCTCATGCAGGGGAACATAATCATCGCCTTTAAAGTCCGAATTTTTATTAACAATCACAAAGGCAATTGCCGTCATGTATTGCCCACTCATATCAACGAATTCTTTACAGGTCATATCTTGTGGCGCCGCTTCCGTTGCCTGTGTAGCAAAAGCACGGCTCATCGGCGCCATAACAGAGGTCATAAGAATAGCTGCAGAGACAATCAATTTAATATTCACAATGCGCTCCAGAAGTAGCATTAATTTTTATCGGCGCGTTTTTCAGTTTGTACCAACGACGCATTTCTGCGCAGACTGATAAAAGCCAAAGAACTAAAGATCATCTCAACGCCTATAAAGATGGAGGTAAATACATAAGAACGGTCGGGATCCATATTCAGCCACACGGCTGCAATAAGCAGGTCAAAAATACCGATAAAAATATTCCATCCATAGCCCGGACTGCGGAACATTTTGACGCCGGAAGCAACACGAAAAATCCCGCCAAGAATAAACAGGCAGCAAAAAACCATTGCCAATGAATTCATACCTATCACAGGATTTTCGAGGAAACAGTATCCCAGCAGCAACCATGCGATAGCAAAAAAGGCATAGGTAAATTTGGCTTTCAACTGCTTTTTACTCGAGGAAAACAGGCTGTAAATAGAATAGAAGCCGCACACCAGGAACATAAAACCTGTTGCATAGCTTAAGTAAACACCTGCAGCGATTGGATAGATTAAGCAGCAGATGCCGCAAACCAACAACAGCACGGCCATGATTGTGGCGTGTCTTTTATAATGAAATAGTGTTTTTTCATTAAATGCTTTCAGGCTACGCTGATTAAAAACAAACATACATCCTCCGTTACATAGAAACGCAATGTAACCTACTAATAAAAGAGTAATATTCACTTAATACATATCACTTACAATGGAATGATAAGACTTTCACTCCGAATTCGTATATAAGAATAAAGGAATGTCATTATCCGCATAATCCTACACGCGTCAGACGTCTGACACCTGTAAGATTAAACGCTCATTATTCTATCCTGGCTCTGATTCCACTCTTCGAAGTTATTTAATATGCTTATTTCGTTTGGTGAGATATACCAAATTTATTCAGGAGAAAGTAATGAAAAAGATTATTCTTGCAGGTCTGCTTGCAACCATGATGGGCTCAGCCCCGGTACTGGCAGCTACCACTACCACGCCGGCACAAACTGCTACCGCCAATGTACAAAAAGAAGCTGCCGATATTATGCAGGTCGCAGTACAAGGTGCAAACGCGATGCGTGATATTCAGCTTGCCCGTCTGGCCCTGTTTCATGGACAGCCTGACAGTGCTAAAAAATTAACCGATGACGCCGCTTCCCTGCTTGCGGGTGACAGCCACGACTGGGCGAAATTTGTAAAAGCTGCGCCTAAAGCCAAGATGATTGACGATCAGTACGTGATTATTAACGCTACGATTGCGCTGTCAGAAGACTATATTGCCACCCCAGCTAAAGAATCTGCTATCAATACAGCGAATGGCAAAATGGCTAAAGGCGACTGGAAAGGTGCTGTGGATACCTTGCAACTGGCGGGTATCAGCGTGCTTCAGACCCAATACCTGATGCCCCTGAATCAGACGCGTAAAGCCGTTGCCAGCGCTCAAAAACTGCTGTCTTCAGGTAAATACTATGAAGCAAACCTTGTGTTAAAAGGTGCTGAAGAAGGCATTGTGATCGATAGCGAGATGCTGGGCGCAGGCCAGTAATACTCAGCACTACGGAGTGTTGAACCAGGACTTTCTCTCCTGATCGGGTTGCTACGGCAACCCGATCAGGGGGGTTAATGGCTAATCAAACTGTTAATCTCAATCTCAATTTCCCGCATGACGGCAACAATCTTCTGTAATGCTTCCTGGCGTACTGCCAGAGGAAGATCGTCATGTCGCATCGATTCAAAAGGTTCGCATAGCGTCTGAAGAGCAGTAATGCCCAGAATTTGCGCCGAACCATGCAACCGGTGAAGGGCTCGCAAAAACAGCTGGGGTTCGTCTTGCTCAACGGCTTTCTCGGCCGCCTGTAAATCGCTAAACGTTGCCTCGCGGAATGTTTCGAGTATCTCGTTCATTAATGCGCGATCGCCGCCAGTATTTTCCGTCAAGACATTGAATTTCAGATGCCGGATTGCACAAGGAGACGAATAACCGGTTTCGATTTTGCTTAATTCATGCGTCAGTGTCTGAATCGACACGGGCTTAAACAGACACAAATTCATGCCGTTTTGCAGACACCTGTCACGTGACTGTGGGAGCGCGCTGGCCGTCAGTCCCCATATTTGTAAATGAGGCTGCTGACGACGTAACGAAGCCGCAAGATCAAACCCGTCCTTCTTCGGCATATTCACATCGGTTATCAACAGGTCGTATGATTTTTTAGCCAGTTTGGCTTCGGCTTCCTCACCATCACACGCTTCATCCACGCTGTAACCAATGGCGTTCAACTGTCGCTTAAGCAACAGGCGATTGGTCGGGTTGTCATCTGCTATCAAAATAGACAGACACGGCAGCGGCAACAGCGCCCCCGGTGTGTTGCTATCCGGTACAATTGACTGGCGGGCAGTCTCAACCGGCAGCGTTATGGTAAACGTGGTTCCTTGCGCCGGTACGCTCATCAGCTCCAGCGTACCGCCCATCAGCGTCACCAGCTCTTTGCAGATAAATAATCCCAGACCAGACCCCGTTTGTTGACGCCCACAGCGCCCCTGAGCGTAGCGACGAAACAGCCCGGCCTGCTCCTCTTCGCTAATCCCGCAACCGGTATCGCTAATGGCGATGGTCAGGGTACCGTGATTCTCCCCGTCAGGTGTTAAACGGGCTGTCACATGAATGCTACCCTGCTCGGTAAACTTCAGCGCATTGCCCACCAGGTTGGTGAGAATTTGCCGCAAAGCTTGTTGATCGACAAACACCCTCTCGTTTGCCGGCAACTGGCTTACGCATGCAAGCGTAACGCCTTTCTGTCTGGCTAAGGCATCAAAAGAGTGACACTGCAATTCAATGAGCTGCGAGAGATCCGTCCATTGAGGAACAACCTGATATTTACCAGACTCAATCTTATCAACGTCCAGAATCTTGCCGATCAGCCCAAGCAATGACTGGGCTGTCGCTGCGGTAAGAGCAATCGCCTCTTTTCGTTGTGCCGGGCTGAGTTCTGAGCTCGACAGTAATTCCAGAAAGCCCACAATCGAGCTGACAGGGGTACGTAATTCATGGCTCATGCTCGCAAGAAAGCGACTTTTGGCCTTGGTTGCTTCAATCGCTTTATTTTTTTCAGTTTCCAGTTCTTGAGATAATGCCTCTTTGAGATGAAGCTGCTCTTCCAGCTGCCGCTGCGATTGTTTTCTTTTATTTACCTCACGGGAGAGTGAGATCCCCCAGATCAGGCTAATTGCTATCAGCAACAGCGCAAACACCACCAGTTGATAGAACTGTTTGCTATACCGACTCCAGAGATCGACCTGCGTATTAGAAATTTTCGACCACTTCTCCGTCATCTGCAAAATCTCACGCGGCGGTATCGCCTGCAGCGCTTTATCCATTACGGACTTCAACATGGGCTCGTGGGGAGAAATCGCAAAGCTCACCGACGCACCTGGCATATCTGGTAGCCTAAAAAAGTGCATGTTTTTCTGGTAGTCATGATCGACCATGAACCTTGCTGACAATTCGGTAGCAATTGCCGCGTCAACCTTGCCATCCCTGAGCATAGTCATCGCGACGCTGCCAGTATCAGCATCCACCCAGGTGGCCTGCGGGTAGCGTTGTTTCAGGTCACTTTCCAAAACATGTCCGGCGGGCAACGCAATACGGATCGGTGTATTCAGTAACGAGTCGGCCGTTTCATCGCGGGAAGTGATAATCACAAACGCCACATTCATCAGCGGATCGCTAAAGGTCGAATTGTGCTGATTTTGATTTGTCAGGGTGATAGTGGGATACATATCCCATCGTTCGCCGCTTATTTGTTTGGTCTGTTCACTTTTGGTGTTGGCCAAAACAGGCTCAAAATCAATCCCCGTTTGCAGATGAATAATATTCAGCAAATCGCCAAGAATTCCACGTAACTCACCGCTGCGATCGACAAGCGTGTAAGGCGGATAATCTGGATTGATAAGAATGCGAATAGTATGTTTCTTCTTCAGCCACGCTTTTTCCTGATCGGTAAAAGGAATAGGCGCATTCAGAAAAGCAAGGTTACCGCGGTTCAGCCAGTTCTGCATGACCTGCATATGAATTTCATTACTGATTGACGTAATGAAACCATCAAGAATATTTCTTAATACCGGCTGGTCGTCCTTCACCACAAAATAATTATATTGCTCTTGTTTATCAAAGTAGTGCGTAATAACCAGTGATTGCGAAAAATATCGGGAGACACAATGACTGCTGGTGATATTGTTCCCAATATAATATTGGTTATCACCGTTCACTACCGATGCCATGGCCTGATACTCGTCGTCGTAAAATGAGACTTTAGCTTCAGGAAAAGCATCCTGGATAACATCAAGAAAAGGACAATCTCGCACACACGCGACGCTAACCTGATGCTCCGAGGTCAGCGGCAGCATGGTGTTTTTTAGCGAGGTCACAAGCGTTGGCCACGTCGTCAGTAATGCCGAAGTGCGCAATAAATGGCCGCCGACATCTTGTCGCCGGGACAGCTGAGTTATCAATGTATCTACATCGTTACTGGCAAGTGCGGTCAGCGCTTCTTGCTCATTATCATACTGCTTTATAACAATTTTTATATTGAGATTCTTTTGCATTAGCGCAAGATAATCCGCGTTGACGCCCCGATAATATTCACCGCTATTTTGATAAACAATGGGGGAGACTTCCGGTAACCAGGTGCCAACAACCAAGGTTTTTTTATGCGCTAACCAGTTTGTTTCTTCCCTGTTCAAGCCGATATGTTGTACTGAGGTATTATAGTTACTTTTTAGCTCAACTTGCCGGGCTGAGCTTACACCCGTAGAAAACCCGATGGTAAATATGACCATCAAAAAAATAAACAAGCGTTCCAGCATTACTCTATCCTATTTTATTTCTTTGCGCATAATCATAAATTTCCATTAATGTCGAGCAATCTAACTTCTCCATCAAACGGCTTTTATAGGTGCTTACCGTTTTATTACTGATGTTCATTTTGCTGGCAATAGTGCTGTAATCCATACCGTTAAGAATATAACGCAACACTCTCATTTCCTGGGTCGACAACGTATCAAGCTTATCCTGTTCGCTGACAGATGAGCCAGTAAAATGCTCAAGGGAAAAGGGAAAATAGCTATACCCATTTTTTGCAGCTTCGATTGCGGCAAGAATATTATTCATACCCTCTTTTTTACTCACAAATCCATTGGCACCGTATTCGGCGCTACGTTTGCCGTAAAAAATTCATTTTTGGCTGAAATGATAATGATTACACCAGCATAGTGCCGCTTTCGCAGTTGCTCCAGCACTTCGATGCCGCTGATGCCCGGAATATCCACATCAATAATCAGTAGCTCCGGCTTAGTTTTTTCAACGGTTTGGACCACATGCTCTCCGCTGTCGAGCTCGGTGGTTACGGTAATACCATTAGTATCGAGTAAGTTGCGGATGGCTATGCGAGCTAATGGGTGATCATCAACGATTATCGCGTTCATTGCGTATAAGAATCCCGATAAATAAAGAGAGGCGATGGCTATCGAGCAGGTGAGCCTTAAGCATTATAATTTATAAAAATAAGGCGTTATCAGGTAAATCCTAACACATTCACACGTATATTTATTAGTTTTTTATAAAAACGAAGAATAAGGCATAAATGCAACACTGTATTTTACAAATTTTAAACCTTGAGCCTATCTAAATATCAAACCATTAACACAACCAAAAGGAATATTCCTACATGCGTAGGATAAATCCCTCATTTATTATGATTCATTCTTAATGGCCGGGGTCATATAACCAGGGGGAGTTTTCATCACAACGACAAAGGTGTATATGCAGAATAGCTATCTAAGAATCATTTTTATACCAGGTCAAATCTGGAGAAAAAGATCCATGGTGAAGAACATGAACAGGGCTGAAATACACTGATAAATCACCGCCATATCTGCACTGCTCACACTGAAGGTCAGGTACAGGAAACCCGCGGCAATAACGGAGGTCACGACATACAACGTTTTACGCTGGGGTTTAAATTTATCTGAGCAAGAATCACATGTTCTCCATACATGCTTAACTGAACGGTATTGCGCGTAGCGCGGGCTTGTGGTGGTTAAGTACAGGGATACTTAATCAAACACACCATTGATAACCGCGGTGACAATTGCCGTGCTCAGTGCAATCAACACCAGATTGTCGCCAACAACCTGCCATTCATAACCTGGGTAATACGGCAGTTGATTCAGCATCGAGGATGGGACACTTTTCTTAGCGATCCCCGGAGGAAGTGGTTTTCCTCGCGCCAGATTTTTGGCGATGCCCGGAGGCAGTGACTTATATCCCGTCAAACCATATCTGACGGCATATTGCCTGGCCACGTTATAGCTAATATCACTATCAACATGGTCCGGCTTGCCATAATTTTTACGCTGTTCCGATTGCGAGTTGTTTTTTGGGCCTGGGTTTCCTTTCTGGCTATGACTGCTATTACCCTTATTCCCACTATTACCATGGTTACCGCTATTACCATTTCCGTTGCCATTACCGGGGTTAGCCGAAACGGGGATAGCGCACATCGACATCGCGGCAACGGCAACTAAAGCCGTTGCTAAAGTACGGAGCCTGGACATGATGATTCCTTAAGATATGGATACATACAAAATGTATGGTATTGCGTGAATATTGGCTATCGCTATGAATCCGATTTATTGACAGAAAAACGCTGTCGCTTTGCAAAGCGAGCAGCTTTGATTGACCGTTTTTTAAATTAAAAACCGCCATTCCCGTTAACTCAGATCGGCAAGCGACAGGCACAGGATCTGAGTTTTTGGGAATAACTTCGCGAAAATGGAGAGAAAACGGCGTTTTTTTTCGGTTAAGCTATGTTCATGCTTTGGCGCTACCCATGGTCAGATTCACTATTCAGGAACCCACCCATAATGGCAAAAAGTACCCCGCAGCTGCCGCTCGACCCACATATGTGTCGCAGCTATGAAAAAAAGTCGCGAAGTCCGCTGGCGCTCTACTCAGAGTATCAGCGGATGGACGTCGAGCTGCGGGCTCCGCTGGCCATGACCTACAGCCACTGGCACGGTCAGGTTGAAGTGAATGTGCCGTTTGATGGCGATGTGGAGTACCTTTTCAATGACGAAGTGGTGAAAAGCAAACAGGGCTTTATCACGCTGTTCTGGGCCTGCACACCCCATCAACTGACGGATGCCGGGCACTGTAAACAGATGGCCATCTTCAACTTACCGATGCATCTGTTTTTGTCCTGGCCGCTGGACAGGGAACTGATTAACCACGTGACGCATGGGATGGTGATTACGTCGCTTGCCTCGCAGCAGCTGAGCGCTTTTGAAGTGCAGCGCTGGCAGAGTGAACTCAACAGCGACAATGAGCAAATTCGTCAATTAGCCATTGATGAGATTGCCCTGATGCTCAAGCGATTTAGCCTCGCTGGCTGGCGGCCAGTGCTGGGTAACAAAACATCGCGCACCCAGAAAAACAGTATTTCACGGCATTCACAGTTTTACGTCAGCCAGATGCTGGAGTTTATTGCCGCAAACTGCGACAAACAGCTTACGGTCGATGCTATTGCCGAACACGTTAAGCTCAACCCAAATTATGCGATGGGCATTTTTCATCGCGTGATGCAACTAACCATGAAACAGTATATTACCGCAATGCGCATCAACCATGTGCGGGCTTTGCTCAGCGATACGGATAAAACAATTCTGGATATCGCTACAATTGCAGGTTTCCGATCCAGCAGCCGTTTTTATAGCTCATTTCATAAATACGTCGGCATGCCGCCGCAGCAGTATCGCAAACTGAGCCAACAGCGCCGAAATCATTCACCTTATGCCGAGGGGTAATTTATTCGTCAAACTCACTCTTACCTTACTACCAAAATATAAGCGTCAGAATAGCAGGTCAAAATAGATAATCTGCAGCAGTTAATAAAATAGGGTTCAGACATGAACTCTGGCAACTATGTTACTCAGTTATGGGTGACCTGTAGCAGGTATTTATTTGACGTGTTCAACCATTAACGATTGGGATGGAATTATGGAATTAAATAGCTGCACCGCCAACAACAGAAAGCCATTGTCTTTCTTTTGGTCAGTTTTACCCATGATAGTCATGCTGGGTGGCATTAGCATCGGATATTTTATCTTCAATATTCGTGCTGAACCCATGATCCTCATGGGAACCGCAACCGCCTCGTTTATCGCCATCGCTCACGGCTACACATGGGATGACATTCTACAATCTATTTGCAATAAAATATCTGAAGCGCTTCCTGTCATATTAATCGTCGCCAGTATCGGTTTCTTAATTGGCGCATGGATGGTGTCAGGCACTATTCCAATGATGATTTATTATGGTCTGAAGTGGATTAACCCGCAGTATTTCTATATTTCAGCATTTATGCTGGGAGCGCTGATCTCAGTCTGTACCGGCACCTCCTGGGGATCTATCGGAACCGTCGGGATCGCCATGATTGGCGTAGCGATTGGTCTGAATGTTTCGCTGCCCATTGCTGCTGGCGCTATTGTCTCCGGCTGCTGGTTTGGTGATAAGCTTTCTCCGGTTTCTGACTCAACCAACATGGCGGCGCTGGCTGCCGGTGTAAACCTGTACTCGCATATCGGCCATCTGCTGTGGACCACCGGCCCGGGATTTATTATTTGCTGCGTCGTATACAGCTATATGGGCATGGGCATTGATGCCTCATCCAGCGCGCCAGCCAATATCACCAACTTGATGAACGCTATCGGCCAGATTTATCACTTTAACATTCTGCTACTGTTGCCACCGATCATCGTTTTGTATGGCTCACTGTCAAAAAGACCGCCAATCCCGATGCTCTTTTTATCCACAATAGTCTCGATGATTCTGGCATTAGCCTTTCAGCAATTTACCGCATCATCGGTTGGCGAATCCGTGGTTAGCGGCTTTAAGCTCGCGATGCTCACCGGAGATAACCTGCCAACACTGTCATCAGATGTTTCGCGCTTACTGGAACGAGGCGGCGCCATTTCAATGTTTAGCAGCTTCGTCACCGTCTTCAGCGCCTTCAGCTTTGCCGGCGCAATGAGTGCGACAGGCTCTTTGCACACCGTGATAAACGCGCTCACGAAAGGCGTTAAATCCACATTCCGCCTGGTGGCCACCACGATTGTGACGACGTTTACCATCTGTGCCTGTACGGCAAATGGAACCTTGCCACTGCTGCTGTGCGGCGATGCCTTTAAAGAAGAATATAAAAAACGAGGGCTTGCGACAAAGAACCTCTCGCGTACTACCGAAGATGCCGGAACCGTTGTCGAACCGATTATCCCCTGGTCTGCCTCAGGCGTTTATTGCGCCACGATGCTGGGCGTGGCGACGCTTGATTATTTGCCATGGGCAATCCTCTGCTACAGCGGCATCATCTTTGCCCTGCTGTGGGCTGCCACCGGTATTGGCATTGCTAAATATGAACCAAATGAAGCTACAGAGCATATGGTTGAGCAAAAATCATAGGTTAATAAATAGCTAAATATTGGCTACCACCAGGGTAAATTTAATATATCGATTAGATATACAGAAATATTCTTCACTGTTGCGTTGCTTAAACTATTTTTCAGAGACTGTCCAGGAGTCAGCAATGTCTTTGTTTGATGATATTGTCATAAGGGATGTTAATTGCCGTAAATACGGTCAATTACAACAGATGTACGGCACCACCGATGTATTACCGCTGTGGATTGCAGATATGGATTTTGTGACGCCAGAGCCAATCATGAGCACACTGCGTTCAGTGGTATCGCAGCCAGTACAAGGCTACAACCTGGATTATCCGCAATGGAAAGAGTCCGTTATTCATTGGTATGCGCAACAGTATGATGTCGACATAAAGCCACACTGGTTGCATTTTATTCCCGGCGTCATAAAAACTATCGTGCTCTCTCTGATGGTGTTTACCCGACCAGGTGATAATATTTTAACCTGTACGCCAATATATGACCCCTACCCTAATCTGGTAAAAACCAGCGGCAGGAATTTGATTCAAACGCGCCTCATTGAGAAAGATGGTCATTACGAATTTGACTGGTATGATTTCAGCGAAAAACTCAAGCAGTGCAAAATGTTTCTTTTCCCTTCGCCGCATAATCCGGGCGGTATGGTGTGGTCGCGGGAAACGCTGGAAAAAGTAAGTCACTATTGTCAGCAAGCTGGCGTCATTATTCTCTCAGATGAAGTGCATAGTGATTTAACCCTGCCAGGCAAGCGCCATCTGCCGTTTTTTACTTTAGACGAAGCGACAGGGAGCCAGTCAATCGTGCTGACCTCAATCAGTAAAACCTTCAACACGGCGGCGATCCAGGGCGGAATTGCCATTATTAAAAATGATGAATTACGCCATCAGTTCTATGGTTTCCTGGATAACTGCTACCTTGCCGAGACACATTCATTACAGCAGGCGGCCATTTACAGCGCCTTTACCCATTGTGGCGACTGGCACCAAAAATTATTAGCCTACCTGGCCGACAATGTGGCGTTTGTTAAAAGTGAAATTGAAAAGCACTGTCCCTTAATCTCCATTGTGTATGGCGGCGCATCGTATCTTCTGTTTCTGAACGCGGAAAAAATGAATCTTAGCGATGAACAGCTAAGCGCATTTTTTGTGCAGGACGCAAAACTGGGTCTGTCACCAGGCGCGCAATATGGCCCCGGCGGAGAGGGTCACATGAGACTCAACGTTGGGTGCCCGCGCTCGGTACTGGTAGAAGCGATGAACCAACTGAAAGCGGCGTACCAAAAACGACAGAACGCGTAGCGCGCATCACACTCTTTGCCCCGCCACGGTGGGGCAAAACTATACAAAGATGTTGCAGAACTGCTATAAAGTTTTTCCGTTCTGTCGGCTGGTGTTAAACTGGAAAGTGTGATCTTCATCATAACCTGCTTAAACAGAGAAAAGAGACACTGCTATGCAACATATCATTGAGGGCTTCCTCAACTTCCAAAAAGAGATTTTCCCTCAACGTAAGGAACTCTTTCGCAGCCTGGCATCCAGCCAGAATCCTAAAGCACTTTTCATCTCCTGTTCCGATAGCCGCCTGGTGCCAGAACTCGTTACTCAGCAAGAGCCCGGACAGCTTTTCGTTATCCGCAACGCCGGTAATATCGTTCCGTCTTTTGGACCGGAACCCGGTGGCGTATCTGCTACGATTGAATACGCGGTTGTCGCACTTGGCGTGACGGATATCGTCATCTGCGGACACTCCAACTGCGGCGCGATGAAAGCCATTGCCGATAGCCAGCCTCTGGATCCGATGCCCGCTGTGGCTCACTGGTTGCACTATGCCGATGCCGCGAAAGCCGTGGTTGAGAAGAAAACCTGGGATAACCCAATCGATAAGGTTAACGCCATGGTGGAAGAAAACGTTATCGCACAGCTCAATAATATTAAAACGCATCCTTGCGTCGCGGTTGGGCTGCGAAATAATGCGCTTCGTCTGCACGGCTGGGTATATGACATCGAAAGCGGTGAAATCCGTACCCTGGATAAAAACAGCAAAACCTACGTCTCCCTTGCTGATAACCCGCAGGTGCATTTCGAGTAAATCGTCCACTGGAGCAAGGATGCTCTGGAGAACTTTTACCTACTTTTGTGCTATAGACAAAAAACATGCTTGCGACTAGTTTTAAAATAGCCACTGGTGTTCTCACATCAGTTTTCGCACATTCATACAACGTTGCGACAGGTCTCATGAACTGAGCCGCAAATAGCTGTTCATACATGATGCAGGCGATAAAAAGGAGCGAGTGCGAATGCAAGCAAAAATAAAAAGAATAATAAATATGTTATTCTATCATGAGTCGTGGGATATCATGATTATTAAGGATCATGGTACACACTTATTCCCGAATAATACACTGGATATATTAAGTAAATCCGCTGCACAGCAGTTAAAAAAGAAATATACGTTTCAGGCCGATCCTTTTCTTATTGAAAAAGATGATAAACTGTTTGTTTTTTATGAAGCTTTTAGCTTTCGCAACTCGAAAGGCACGCTCCGATGCCGTATTCTTGATCGTGAACTGGTTGAAATTGATGACGTGAAACTTGAAGGTTTTGACGACCTGATGTGTCATTTGTCATTTCCTTTCCTGATTAATATCAACGATCAGCTCTTCATGATTCCTGAATCATCAGAAAGAAAAGAAGTGATACTGTTTCAGTCAGTAGAGTTTCCTACGCGCTGGAAGAAAATTAAAGTTCTAATCTCTGACACCGAAGTGACAGATAACATTTTTCTTTCAATGAATGAGACCTGCTATCTTATGTCGACCACCATGGATAATAAAATAATTATTCATTCGGCCGAGCATCTCCACGGACAGTGGCAGAGAATTACTCCTGCATTGAAGGTGAGCAATCATCATCATCGGGGAGCAGGTGCGCCTTATCTTGTCGATAACAAAATGTATTTCTTAACCCAGGAATGCACACCTGAAACATATGGAAAATCTATCTACATCAAAGAATTAGTCACACTGAATGACGCTAATTTTGATGAGAATCTGATCGAACAAATCAATTCGTCGATCAACCACAGTGACGGCGTTCACACGCTAAATTTCTCAAGTAATTATATTGCCTATGATACAAAAATAAATAAGTTCAGTCTGTTGGCAATCTTTAAAAAAATATCATATAAGTGTATGATTAAATATAGAAACGTATACCTTTCCCGGCAAAATAACTGATCCATTGGATCCTTGGGTGCATTGCTGGAAAATCGCTCGGGTTTTTAGCATTTTTCTGGAGTCTGTATGGCTATTCTTGTCACTGGTGGTGCAGGTTATATTGGTTCACATACTGTTTTAACGCTACTGGAAAGAGGCGATGATGTCGTTGTCATCGATAATCTGGCAAACGCCAGCCGAATCTCGCTGGACAGGGTCGCGGAACTCACAGGAAGGGAACCCATTGTCTATATCGCTGATGTTCTCGACAGGCAGGCATTAAAAAACATTTTCGCCAACCATAACATCACCGATGTCATTCATTTTGCGGGCCTCAAATCGGTTTCCGAGTCGATAAAAGAACCCCTTGCTTACTACGAAAATAACGTCACTGGAACGCTGGTTTTACTGGATGAGATGCTGGCCGCAGGCGTTAATCGATTCATTTTTAGCTCATCTGCTACGGTATACGGTAATCCGGAAAGCGTGCCGCTGAGCGAGCAATCGCGTACGGGGGGAACCACCAATCCGTACGGTACCTCTAAATTAATGGTCGAACAGATTCTGGCCGATTTCTCCCGCGCGCAGCCCGATTTCCGCATTACCTGCCTGCGCTATTTCAACCCGGTAGGCGCCCATCCATCGGGTCGAATTGGTGAGGATCCCAACGGTATCCCCAATAACCTGGTGCCGTACATCTCCCAGGTTGCGATTGGTAAGCTGAAAACCGTGTCGGTGTACGGTAATGACTATCCAACCCCCGACGGCACCGGCGTTCGTGATTATATCCACGTCATGGATTTGGCGACCGGCCATTTAGCCGCGCTGGATAGCCAGAACAAAGGCGCTGCCTACAAGGTGATTAATCTCGGTACCGGGGTCGGTTATTCCGTGATTAATCTGATTGAGGCGTTTGAAAAAGCGGCGCAGAAAAAAATAAGCTATCAATTTGTCGACAGAAGGCCCGGCGACATTGCCGAATGTTGGTCTGACCCGTCACTGGCATACAAAGAGTTGGGCTGGAAGGCCATCTATAACCTTGATGAAATGATGCGTGACACCTGGAACTGGCAAAAAAACAACCCGAATGGTTATAACATCTGATGTACCCGGCAACGAACCTCAGGCTCGTTGCAGTGACGGGCTAGTGTGCCGTTATCGTTGATACGCGATACCAGCCGCTGCTCTGCTTTCCTTCGTTGGCAAAGTTAATTCTTGCCGCCCCGGATTTATCCAGCATCGAAACCTCAATGGCGTATTGCCCTTTCGCCAGTCGGCCCGGCATGGGCAATGCGTAGCTAACCTGATAAACGCCCGGGAGCCAACGTCGTATATCATCCGCCGTATTCCCCTGCGCCACCACCTGATTGGCGCTATCCACCACACGAAATGCCAGCGTGTAGGGCAGATAAATCGGTGCGATACCTTCGTTATACCAGGTACTGTTCAACCTCAACGTTTGTCCGCCGTCCCACACGGACTCATGGCTCAGAGACGCTAAGCGAAACCGATAGCCCAGTTTGGTCAGCGCATCATCAACAATCGGTCGATAATCGCTGGGTATCGCTCTCGATTTCAGGTTGATCGTGCTGGCGTGCTGCTTGACCGCCCAGTCAAAAATGCCCTGCACTTCGGCACGCGTATAGTGGAAGGTGTTCTTCCAGTCCTGCATATATGAACAGATTTCCAGACTGACCGGCGCACGTTTCCAGGCATCGTTAAACCCCGAATAGCTCTGCTGTGCTGCCAGTAATCGCTGCGGGTAATCATCGGCCATATGGCTCCAGGAGTCCGAAAATACGCGCAGGTCACCCCAGCAATCCGCCCGCCATCCAGCCCCTCGCGCCACCGCATTCGCCAGGCTTTGCCCACCGCTCATCAACATTATTTTCGGCGTCGAAGGGAAGGCAGAAAAGTGCATTGCGACGTAGCGGTCTAACTGCGCGGTGGTGTACTGCTCCAACAGTGGTTTCAGATCAGGGAAATTACTGTTATGCCATTCACCCCAGGCCCCCACCATGCCGATATCCACAAAAGCGAGATTCTCATTACCGTCGTAGCGTTTTCCGAATGCGTTCAGCAGACGCTGGCTGTACTCAATAAACAGCGGGTCGCTTAAATCCGGAATAAATGTTTTATTATCGGGCGTCCAGCGGCCTTTCACGCCTTTTTTAATCAGCCAATCGGGAATTTTGGTGCCATCCCCCGGATCGGCAAGCACCATAAAGCGCAGCCCGACATTCATCGCGGGACGATGCGCTGCCGCGTATTTGAAGGCATCATCCACCAGCGCAAAATTATACTGACCTTCAACAGGCTCCAGCTCTCGCCAGTAAAATCGCTCGTATTCAAATCCGGTATTGGGATAATCCGCCAAACCCAGCGTTTCACCGTACCCCTGATGGAAACTTGCCACGCCAATCCCCGGATTGGTTAGCGGGCCCGTTAATGCTTTGGGGGTTACGGTCGTTAATGCGGACATAACCGCCAACGGAAAGGACATCAACAACAGCGCAGAAACCCATTTACACTTCATCGCAGTGACGCCCTCCACAGGTTTGTTTACGCTAGCGGTTTTTCAGACTTAACCACCAGTCCCATATACCCACATGAAAATTTTGAAACACATCAATACCTAATGCTGATTTGATCATATACAGCGTCAGCAATACGCAGCAGGTAACGAACAACACGGCAATCAGCAACAAGAAAGTGAGCAATATTCTCGACAGGGTCGATTCCTGACGATGCTGCCGACGCAAGTCTCTGCCAAACAAAAAAACCAGATAATAGCGTTTACTGAAAAAGGGAAAGCTTCGGCGAATATCGATCTGATGCCGCGAAGTCAGAGTCGAAGCCAGGATCGCTTTTTCTACCCCTTCTTTTTGTTCAGGGGTCAACCCTTGCGCAATCGGCTCGTCAAGATGAGCATAAAATCGTTCGATGACGGGAGGACGATTTTGAGGACTGGTCAAAATTAACCTATATCTTTATCAATTGAGTGGTAGACGTTAATCGTCTTTTTGGCAATTTCATGCCAGTTATAGTTTTGCAAATATACACGATAGTCCACGCTATTGGTTGCCGCCCACTCGGTTAATTTTTCGGCCAGGCTGGTCACATCCCCCACCTTAAAATAGGCCTCGGACGGCAGTTCAACTTCGAGGTTAGCCGGAATATCACTGACGACGGCAGGAAGAGAAAATGACATCGCTTCCAGCAGCGCAATGGGCAATCCTTCATGGTATGAAGGCATCACAAACAGCTGTGCCTGGGAAAACACCGCCTGAAGCTCATCACCACGCAAGAACCCCGTCATCACAACGCCAGGGGTGTCCGCGGCAAGCTTTTTGAGGCGAATGCTGTATTCGGTCGGATGATCCGCATCGCCAATTAACACTAACGGCATAGTTAAACCGCTGCGCTGATAGGCGGCGATGGCATCATGCATCCCTTTTTCTTCCACAAATCGCCCAACCACCACGAGGTAGTTTTTCGGCTGAAGCCCAAAGCGGGAGAGCGTATTGTCGATGGTCAGCGCAGATAACGACCGCGGCTCGTTGACGCCATTGTGAATTAAATGCGCATCATAGCGAGCGTGTTTTTTCTGGATCAGTTGATTAATAACCTCAGAAATCACAATCACTTCGTTGGCATATCTCACAGCCCAACGCTCACCCAGCAGCAATATTTTTTTAGCAACGAATCCCCATTTTTGACGATCGTAATCAGGTCCATGGTGGGTGAACACCACCTTTTTCCCTAACATACGTAATAATGGGATCACAAGCCCAGGCCCGATAGCATGGACATGCACAATATCTGAATGGTCGATACTTGTCCTAAATGCCGCTAAAACGGAATGGACAATCGCTTCCAGCGAGCGCTTTTTGGGTGCCCACAGCGCGTAGGTTTCAACTTTCTTATATAACGATCGTTTGTAATTTACATACGGCGAGCGTGCAATCACGCAAATATCAACGTCCAACTGCTGCTTAATGGCAGGATATAGATTCTGACAGTGTGTCTCCACCCCGCCCAATACATCAGGAATACCACGCGTACCAAAAACCGTTATTTTTTTACTCATACTATGGCCTGCTCAGCAGTTCTTTATAGAGCGCCAGTAGAGTATCCATATGTTTACTCAGCGCATATTTTTCACTCAATCGCGCACGACCCTGTAAGCCCATGACCCGCGCCTTCTCTGGCGAGTCGGCCAGTGCATCCAGCGCATTTGCTAACTCCTGCGCATTGCCAGGTTCGAATAAAATCCCTTCGATTCCGTCACGAATTTGTTCCGGGATGCCACCGATGCGCGACCCGATCACCGGCTTGCCTAAAGACATCGCCTCTAATATCGCCATAGAACAGTTTTCATAGCATTCTGAAGGAAGGATCACTGCCCGCGCATGCTTAATAAGGTTATCGAGAGCTTCCCCTTGTTGCACATAACCTAAAAACTCAACGTCCGGGTATTGGGCGACTAATTCGTCGTGCAGGGGACCATGACCCACAATTTTCAGCGGCGCTTTGTTCTGCATTTTCTCATGCGCCGCCAATAACGTTGCCACGCCCTTTTCACGGCTCAGGCGACCGAAGTACAGCATATAGCCCGCATCGCTTACCTCACCCAGAGGACGGCTGTCATCAACGCCATTGACGATGACATCAATGCGCGAATTCGGCAGCTTACGCAACAATACGCCGCGTAAAAAGACGCTCGGCGAAACGATCACATCCAGCGCCTGGTAATTTTGCGCAATATACTGCCAGGTCGCCTCTAAAGAGAGCAGGAGGCTTTTTGAAGCAGAGCCTTCCTGGCATCGATACCTGAAAGCATTGAAAACCGTCCCGGTAATACAGGAATCACACACTTTACCGTCGCGCAGCATGGAATAGGCAGGACAGACGATCTTATAGTCATGCGCGGTCAACACCGTTTTGCAGCCAAAATTGCGGGCCACTTTAATCAACGCCGGCGTTAACTGATGGTAAATGTTATGGAAGTGGACGATATCCGGACGCTCTTTTTGTAGTAGCGCCAGCATCTTTTTGCAGGCCTGCGAATTATGAATAAAGTTAACCGCCGTTTTGAGCCCGCCCAGCAGATTGCTCTCCTGGTGGTAGTCCACATTGCTGACGAAATAATCCGCATAGTCCGAAGGGAAATTGTTCTCATGCTGCATCGAGAAATCAATAACCTGTACTCCGGCCTGTTTCAGCATCTCGCGCTCTTGAAAATAAACGGTTTCCGCGCCGCCTTTAATGAAAAAAAACTTATTCACTAATAAAACTTTCATTGCGCCAGCCTTAGTTATTCATGAATGATTTTACTGTCAGGCGGAGTCAACGGATCGCGTACTGGTTTAGTCAACCCTTTAACAAGTCCCGCAGAAAGCACGGCCAGGTTCATTACGCTCTGCAATCCGTTCAATAACGATCGATTCTGCACGGTTTTCAAGATAATAAAGGCAAGCAAGGGTAGAAATGCAATATCGAAAAGTTCGAGATTGAAGGTCACCGCCGCAATAAACAAGGCAATCAGATACACAGAAAAAATCGCCTCGTTCTTAACCATTTTTAACGCTTTGCCGAAATAAGGTTTTCCCCATGCACAACGTAAAAGCTCGCCCGGTGCCTGATAGTATCCACTTTTCCAGCGGTGCTTCAGCATCTGAAAGGTCGGCATGGTATGCGAAGTATGGATAAAATACGGAATATTCAGACGGCGTAGTTTATAACCCGCATCGAGCAAACGCAGGCCAAGTTCAGCTTCTTCATAAGCGTGCAAATTACGGTTGGTGAGATAACCAATTTTCTCAATCGCAGAGCGGCGATATAACCCACCACCGCCTAAATGGTCGCTATCTCCAAGCGGATAGATTTTACTAATACGCTGCTTACGCGATTTAAATTCATAGTTAACGGCATCGTCCATTTCAACGGTTCCCGCGACACCTGCATATTCCGGCTCAGCCTGCAAAAAAGCGACAGCCTGATCCACAAAGCCCTCTTCCAGCTCCATGTCGCCGTCCATCAGCAACAGATATTCCCCTTCACTATACAGATAACCTAACTGATGCCCGACGCCGCAGCAGCGATCGCCTGGGTCAGTTAAAGAGACCACGGTCACCCCTTTATCGATCGCAAGCTGTTGGGTGTTATCCGTTGACAGGCTATCTGCCACTATAATTTTATGTGGATAATCAACAAGCTGCCTGCGGATACTGTCTATCGTTTTCTCAATACATTCAGATTCATTGAGTGTTTTAATACTCACTGAAATAAACGGTTTTTGGTCCATACAATTACCCTACACAGCGAAGGACGGTTCGACGAATCACTAAACTTGATCCTAGTGATAAATAGAACAGGAATTGTAACATCGGTGTAATCATCAGTATCTGGCTGTAAGGTAAGCTAATTAAGCAACTGATAGCAAAAGCGTTAAACGCCGGTGCAAAGCTCAGCAACTGAAGATCCTGCTGGTCCAGTTGTTCAAGCGTCAGTAATGGCTTTGGCTGACAAACTTTCAGGATATAAATGAATAAGCTAATAAAAAGTAACGTGCCGATCACCCCGACTTCCCACAGCAGCATACTCAGGGAAGTCGAGTCGAGAATTAAGTTATAAATGATATTCAAAAAGCCCGGCGACACCGTACTCCCGCTGTTTGTGGCGTTGAGCCCGTACCCAAATAACGTTCCTGAAAGCCCCCACAGATCGTTATTTTTCAACCAGAACAGGAACGTCGTAAAGCGCCCTAACTCCCCGGTAGACATGATGTAGTTCGGGTCAAAAATATAGCTTAAGGAGTCGATGAAAATGCTTAACGAGCTTTTCGACGGATCGCCGCCAAACGCGGAAGAATAATAGTACGCGAGGATCACTATCGACAGGCTAATAAGCAGCAACATGCCCGCCACAATAACCAACAGCGTTTTCAGATTAACCTTACTGACGTCTTTGACGTAGCTCGGTGAGATCCACACCCACGCGAGGAACAGAGGTGACAGCAGAATGACGAACTTCACTTCACCAATAATACATAGCCCGATCCCAAGAACAATGTGCAACGCCATGGACTTGAACGTGGTCAACCCGTGCTTATACTCAGAGACTTTTAACAACATAATCAACAGGCAAAACAGGCCCATCGCAGCAGTGTTACCGCCCCCCATGGGGTCACCGCCAAACGTACCAACCACGGAGTCCCATTTCTCATCTTCGCCACGCACCGCAACGCGCTGGGGAACGACCAGTAAAACCTGATAAATCATTACCGGGATTTGCGCGTAAAACACCCAGTACAGATAGCGCGTTGCACGGTAAATCTGCGACTCCCGGCAAAATCCCAGCAGCAAACAGATCATCACCAGTGACAATGCGATTTCATTTTTAAATGCCACAATCGCGACGGTGATCCCGCCCTGAATCAGCGTCGATGTTCCGGCCAGTATCAGGAACGAAAAATACAACGCCAGGACAATCGTCTCCTGCGCATCCAGCTGCAGCGAGCCATCACGCGTCTGCATCACCAATAATCCCACCATCAACAGGGTCAGGAAAAAGGGGATCCACAGCACCGACTGCATGCCGGTAAAGTATTGCACCAGGCCACACAGGATCAGCGTGACAAAGCTAAAAACCTGTAAATAGTATCCGGTATTCAGCGTCATAGTATCACCGGCTTGTCTTTCAGAAGATTGGCTCGCTTATTCATTTTCAGATAAATGAAGGCGTAGCGAATAAATGTCAGTGAAGAAAACAGGATAACCGACGTGGCATAATCTTTATGAAAATAGGGAATGACGACAAATGCGAATAACACAATCGCCAGCTGTTCCAGTTGGATACGCAGAAAATAGCGGTGGGAACCAAAAATAAGCTCAATCACCGTCAGAGGGCTTATCGCCAGCGCCGGGAATAAATAGGGCAACATGTAGCGCGACGTCTCAATGGAGTTAATCCAGTCTTCGCTAAAGCCCAGACGCATCACTATTGGATAGAAAACAAATACCCCGAGAGTACAGATAACCCCCAGAACCAACAGTAGCATCCGTACCCTGGTATATTCCTGATAATTAAAGGTGTTATTTCTGAAGTCGATAGACCACTTGGAAAAAATAGTATTGCGCACTGCGTTGCCGATGATCACCACCGGCGCCAGGCAAAAGCGGCTAACCACGGAAAAATAACCTGCCGTCAGCGCCGAGAACCAAAAGTTAATCAACATAATCGGCAAATTACTGCTGGCCATCGCCAGCACTTCCGCACTACCGACTTTGGTAATGTGATGGATATTTTGTTTGAAAAAATGCCAGTTACTGGCAGGTCGCAAATGTCTGGCCGCCACAGAGCGAATATCAAACGAATGCAAAATACAGCTTATGGTCAGCACCATCGTCGCGCAGGCCCATGACCAATAAAACAGTTGCACCTGATGCGTAACCAGAACCGAAAGTAATACCACCACAGAGACAGAGATGCGCTGGAAAATCAGAAAACGAAAATTGGCCGTGCGCAGCGACAGGTTTTCCGAGATTAAAACCCACGCCGTCGCCAGCGTCAGCAAATAAAGGAACAGGATATTCTGGTGAAACAGCCACGCTGTCAGTACGGCGTACGGTAAGGCAATGATCGTGCTTTGGAGCAGGCAAAATACGACGTTCTGTACCAGTTCGTCGTCGTGCTGTTTTGGAATTAAAAGCTGCGATGCAAAGGTACACACCTGCGCGCCCACCACGGCGATGCTGTAATTGAGCGCATAAAGCCCCACCTCAGCCATATCGTACTTGTGCGAAATCAACCAGATAGACAGCGCACCAATCAACTGCGAGATGACTGATGAACCGGCTATCGTGGAAGCGCTCTTCAGTAGACTCATACCCGGCCTGGCGTCGTCATCAGTTGATCGGTACTGAAGTTAAGTGAACGCAGACCCTCCTGGGTTTCAAGATCTTTTTCTTCAACCGCATTGAGCACCGCGCCAATCACCACGCCGTTATTTTCCTCAATCTTATCCAGCGCGCTGGCGATGTGTCCCGCCGACTCCACCCCGGCTTTCACTATGAAAACAACCCCATCGACGGCACGTTTGATCAGTTGAACATCCTGGCTCTGATTCACAGCAGCAACATCAATAATGATGCGCTGATAATGCGATTTCAGTTCGCGCATTAAGGGTTCAACGTGCTCCGACGACAACATCAGTAAAGAAGAGATGGTGCTCTTGCCGTGCGGAATAAAGTCGAGATTATCACTGAGCGTGATCCGCGCCTGTTCCATCTGAGTCTCTCCGCGCAGCAGCTCAGCCAGGCCTGCGGATGTGGCTGATGCCAGTTCAGAAGAAAGCCCGCCCGTATTAAAGAAATCTGCATCAATAAGCAGCGTTTTCTGGTCAAAACTAAAGGAGTTCGCTAACAGATTCGCCAACAAAGAACGCCCATCACCGTGTTCCGTCGATGCCACGGCGAGCGTCTGTAATGGACGATTATCCAGCATAATCCGGGTACGGATACCGTGCACAATATCGGCATTCAGCGGGTTCTTCAGGATCATGTCCCGCACTTGCGCACGCCCTGAGGTTCCACTAAAACGACGGATTTCGCCCAGCGGGGTAACGTTGAGGCGCTTTTTCATGCGACTCAGGCTGGCGATTGAGTTATCCATCGCCGCTTTGACAATGAAATACATGATGCTGAACACGACCACCAGCATGACCACCATCACCAACAGCAGTGATTTATTCGGCTTCGCCGGTTTTAATGCGGGAACTGCGGGATCGTATAACACCGCATCGGCATTCACGCCGGACAGCGACAGCTCCTGAGTACGCTGATAGAGCGATTTATACAGGTCTTCCATTTTATCTAACGACAGTTTTTGGCCGTTCCAGGCATCCCGTTTTGACGCCATTTTCTGGAAGATCTCTTTCTGCTGTTCAACCTGTTGCTGATAGTTCTTTTCATCCGCCAGCGCCGCCAGATATTGCTGACGTAAGCCGACTTTCAGCTCACCCAACACCCGTCCGGTTTGGCTTTGGATCGACTGAACATCGGCCTCTGCTTTTAAAATGGCGGGGTTTTTTGGCCCATAAACTTTGCGCAGTTCAGACAACGTACGCTGCGCCTGAATCAGCGCAATGCGCAGATCCTGAATCTGAGCGTGGTTAGAGACCGAAGGCAGCGAGATAACGCTCTCGGCGGACTTCCCTGCTCCATTCACTTCGTTATAAACGGATTCAGCGGCAACACGACGTTGGGTCGCGTCGGCCAGACGATTGGTCACGATACTTAACTGCTCAGTTTCAAAACCATCGATACCGCGAAAGGTCAACAGCCCGGCATTTTTCAGATAGCTTTCCATCTCTTCTTTTTGCTTCGCTATCGACTTCTGAATCTCTTCCATTTTTTCATAATTCAGTTCGCGGGCTTTCTCTACTTTCTGACGCTTTTGCTCCAGCGTATAGTTGATGAAAGCCTGCGCGACGCCGTTGGCGATATCAGCCGCAACCTGGGGCGAAGTCGATTCATAGGTAATAGAGGCGAGGTTCGTTGTCCGAATACCGATGACATTCAGGTTTTTCGACAACGTTTTCAGCGCCAGCTCCATTCTCAGTTGCCGACTTTCACTGCTATCAGCGCCCTGAGCATCGGCTTTTTCCCCGGTAAATACCGGGTTTTCATCCAGCTTCATATCGCGAACGGCTTGCTCGAGCACAATTCGTGAATGCATCAACGCATATTGCGTTTCGTAGTAACCACTGCGCGTTGAATCGAAACCATCAACCTGTGGGAACGGAGAAACATTATCGGCCTGCGCCTTAATCAGCACCGTCGCCGTTGATACATACTTTGAGGACATCATGCTGATTAACGGATAAGCCACGACCCCGGCAACGATACCGGCCAGCGCGATTTTCCAGGCGTTCTTTTTCAGCGCTTTGGCAAAGCGGGAGAATTCAACAGTGCTTTCTCGTTTTTTGCCGTTTTCCACTATTGATAGTTTCATCGTCAGAAGAACCCCATGCCAATAATCACGACATCCCCAGGATGAACAGAGTGCGTTAAATCAACATTCTCAAGCAGCTGATTGCTACCTGACAGGCGAATGTTGATATCTTGACGGTCAGCACGATCTGTAAATCCCCCCGCCTGCGCAATAGATTTCTCGACGGTAAGTCCTGGCTCATAAGCGAATCCATTCGGACTTTTCACCTCGCCAGAAACATAGTATTTACGGAACTCGGCAATACTCACCGTCACCATCGGAGTAGTAAAATAATCTCCAGTCAGGCGTTGAGTTAATTCGTTAGTCACCTGTTCAACAGTTTTATCTTTTAATATAAGAGCACCAACAAACGGGAAATTAATCTCCCCACTCTTATCCAAAATAAACCGCATCGTCATATCGGGTTGACCATGAACAGCGATATTGACAGTATCCCCTGCCCCAAGTCGGTAATCCTGCTGAACAGTAGCAGGATCGTCCATTAACCTCGGGCTGGACGTTGTGCATCCGACCATCAGGATACTGAATAGCAAAACCGCGCACAGTTCTATTATTTTCATTTTAGATCTGAACCTTAGCTTTAAGCATAATCATAGAATTATCATAACCCAACGTTCTGATGACTTCCTGATTGTCGTTGGGACCGATATAAAACGAATCAGTATCCTTATTCGAATTCAATGTATCTATTTGATATTTAATCTCAAAATTGACAGACGGCGTGTAGTCATAGCTCATGGTTACGCTAAATACCCCATCTTTATCATGCCGATCTTTATTCTGTTTTTTATAGTCTTCTGAAGTGTATGAGTAATCCAGCAAGGTAGAAAAACGGTTGCCTAACCAGAAGTGCTGGTAAGAAAGACCATACTGGGTGACTAAAATATATCCCCCAACTTCCGATGGGTCTTTAATGCTTTGTGCTGAGTGCACCGTGAAAACAGACTGCTGTAACGGCTTCCACTCCCCTTTTATATCCCAGTTTAGACCATTAAAATCATGCGAGTTTGCGTTGTTTTCAAATGTCTTGTACAACCATGAAATATTCATGTCGACATTGGTTTTTCCCGTCAACTGTGACTTCAGGCCATACAGTAAATAATACTCATTAGTGTCTTTTTCTGAGTTGTTATCATAGTGACGCTGGTTAGTAATAAAGCTATAGCGAAAACGCGTTCTGGATGTGTATTGGTCAAAAATTTCTGCCACCAGGCTATTTTCGTGCCATTCCTGTTCCTGAATATAATTGTAGAAATCTTCACTACTCTCCTGGGCGTCAGACGTATTGTCGAACGTCAGTTTTTTGTATAACAACGCCAGTTCCGCTTTCCCGCGCCCATCCGGCGCGCCATAGCTATAGCGCAATTCACTGTTAATAAAATTCGTCGTCAGCGGAGATTTAATCCCATACTGCTCGAATTGACCCGGTAGAAAACCCTCAGTGATCCCTCGACCGCGCGATTCGTGCCCAAGCGTATCCTCCAGATTGAGTGTTAAGCCGTGCTTGAGCCCATAGCGCCAGGCACCGTTAAAACGGAAAAAATGATCGTTATAGTTATCAGCGGAATCGCTTGAGTAGTTACGATAATCACCGGAGTACATCAGTAAATACTTATCCTGACCGCGCTCTCCGATCATACTCAAAACGGGCGCTGCGCTCTGAAACGAGGAACCGATAGCATCTCTGCTATGTGGCTGATAAGACACGTTATCATTATAACCATAGTCCACAGCGACCTTGCCCTGGAAGTCGATCCCCGCAAAGCCAATGTGTGATTTCGGTGTTAAATCAGCCCATACGGGCTGCGATATCACGATTCCGGTAATCACGAGTAATTTAGTATGCATTCTTACCGATAAATCCTTTAAAAATAGTTTTAATAATAATTTTTATATCCAACCATAAAGACCAGTTTTGAATGTACTCAATATCGTACTGAACCCTTTTTTCCATCTTATAAAGCGCATCGATTTCCCCGCGGAAACCGTTGATCTGCGCAAGCCCGGTGATCCCAGGCTTAACTTTATGGCGGATCATGTAATTTTCGACCTGTTTACGGTACTGCTCATTATGCGTAACCGCATGAGGTCTGGGACCGACAATCGACATACTTCCCTGCAATACATTGATAAACTGCGGCAGTTCATCCAGTGAGGTGCGGCGTAAGAAACTACCAAACTTGGTTACTCGTGGATCGTTTTTAGTGGCCTGAATAACCGTATCGGCGTTCTCCATAACGCGCATCGAGCGAAACTTCCAGACCTTAATTTTTTGCCCGCTAAGACCATACCGATCTTGTTTGAAAAAGACTGGCCCGCGGGAAGTGAGTTTGATTCCAATGGCAATGGCCAACATCAGCGAAGAAATCATCACCATAATGATGCTACCAAGCACCAAATCTTCCGCCCGCTTGATAAACGAACCCGCCCCTTCAAACGGCGAACTAAAAATGCCAATAGTTTGCAGGTTGTGAATGGAGCGCAGCTTGGACATGTTGTTACTGTAGGTGTGGAAGTCAGGAACAATATACGTATCTACGGTGGTGTCTGACATCATCGCCAAAAAATGACGAATGCGTTGTAAAGCTACCATCGGTAAAGCGATGTAGATTTCGTCTATATTTCCCTGCCGGGCTTCCTCAACCAGATTGATCACCGGCCCACGAAAGGGGCTTTTAACCTTATCGACGATATCGCCACAGCGGGATAAGGCGCGCTCATCATAAAAAGCCAGATCTAATGTGATATTAGCGTATTCATCCATTAACGCGTTTTCTGCCGCCAGGCCATTGTCGGTCAGACCAATAATCGCCACACGCATACTTTTTTTCGTTGAATATTTAAAAATGAAAAAGCGAATGTAATAAAGAAAAGGTAATGGGATGAAGTACCAGTAAATAATCGCTGAATAAAAGGGGGAAGGCAGTTTGTCTAAGTAGCCGAGAGACTCGGGTTCAGCCACCGTCATGCTGACCAGTTCGTTCAGAAAAATCGCCAGTAGCGTACAAAAAACCAACCGTTTTTGATTACGTAAACCGATCGTCTTAATCTTTTGTTGATACATTTTAATGTATTCAGCAAAAAGTAAGAAAAAGACTGAGAAGAGAATACTCAGAATGGCAATGGTGTTAAATGGCGCCAGACCTAACAGATGGGCGCTAAAAATTAACGTCGCATTGATTACAATGAAATCGACCAGCTTTAAAAAGACTGGATATCCCTGGCTGCTAATCTTTAGCGATTGTTTAAGCATATCTCAGCCCATTATTTATTGATCTTTAATTGTTTTTTTCTCATTTATGTTGCTAATTATATCACAAGTCTTAAAAACGCAATGGCACACTGTCAGTAAATGTAAAAAACAATGTAATATAATGTGATGGGTTTCGCACCATACAAATGCAACCCAATGATTTAGATGATTATTTATTGGTAATATTTTTTAATTTCATCCTTGAAAAACATGATTAATTGCAACATAAACGTCATTGACAGATCACAATTCATAAGCTACCAATGGCTAGAATCACATGATGAGCGCCTGACAACGGGTTAACCTTACAAAAAGCAATACTTTGTCCAAACCTCGTTGCGCTACGGTCAGTGATGAGAGTGCTGGAGAGCGACAAGAAGAAATCAATAAGTTTATTTATAATTCTCACCATAAAAATAACTTAGTAACACATTTACAAAGCAATGATTAGCAACCTTATTATAAATAAGGTACTTTACGAAGAGTCTGCGATTGCTTTCATTTTCACGCTCAAATTTCAAAAAAAAACGAATAGTAAAAAAAATTTAGTTTAAATAATTGTAGCAACTCCGATGAGTAGAAGCGGCAAGCATGGCTTAAATTAAAACGATAGCCAATCATTGAGAAAATGCGTGTTACATATTACTAATGTCAACATTCTGCATGAACACACCTTTAACATCAGAATTTTCAGCGCTTACCAACATATCGATTAAAAATAAAGAGAAGTGAATAAATGACAGCATTAATTTTTTGTTAAAAGCAGCGTAAATCGCCCCAGAGAACTATTGATAACAATGTATACGCTTTTGTTAAGATATATATAAAAAACCCTCCCAAAGCCATTCAATGATGCCAAAAAATTTTGTTTACTTATTTTTCGCAAATAAATAATATCCGCATCGGATTACTTGTTGAGCAATTTACGCACTTTAATCGTTTCTTTCAAATGAAGTCCTACATCATTTTTTGACGTTGATGAACTCCAGCTGAATCTGTGCCTCTGACAAGTACTTTTCTGGGTAAATAATAAATTTAACGGAGTTATGATGATGAAAACTGCACTTACCAGCAGTGTACTGGTCGCTTTGTTTGCCGCTAATGCAGGCGCTGCTAGCGTTACCACTCCAGGAGCTGGTTCTAAAGCCACCGCGACGGTCCATTTTACCGGTGAAATTGTTGCCAGTACCTGCGTGGTTAATACCGCTACGACAGATAAAGATATCAAATTACCACAAGTCACCAACCAGTTATTTGGCAACGCGGGTTCTAGCACCGGTGATACTCAGTTTACGTTGCAATTTACCAACTGCCAAGGGGCAACTGGAGGAAGCGGCTATGTGGTGGTCTTTACCGGTAATACCCCTGGCAGTAACACAGCACTTCTGGAAGCGAAACGTGGCTCGACTCCTGCCACAGATGTTGGCATCGAAGTGGATCATGCAGGTAAAGCCCTCGATTTCTCCAGTGGTAAAAACGAAATAGTTCTGAATCCAACTGGCGCAAGTGGCGATGCACAAATCGATCTGGTCGCCAAATATCAGCAAATTGGCGCAGCGCTGCCTACGGCTGGCACGATCACTGCGGATATGAATTACACCGTCATTTATAAATAACGGACGTTGATTGCTATGGATGGCACTCTTCCCTGAACCTGGAAAGTGCACCTGATGAATAAAATATTCTTTTACCTGTTGCTGTGTGTGGTTAGCACCGCTCACAGCGCAATTAATTTGGGTCAAACGCGCGTTATTTATAATGAGAACGATAAAGCGGCGATGTTTGACGTCAACAATAATACAGACAAGCCATATATGGTACAGACGTGGCTGGATAATGGTAATCCGGATGAGACGCCTGCCAATCTGCCAATGTTAATTACGCCTCCGATCCTGAAACTTGACGGCCATAAATCAGCCGTGTTGCGAGCTATTTATCAGGGCAACGGCTTTCCTGAGGATGTTGAATCTGTAGTGTGGATTAATGTGCAGGAAATCCCCACCATCGAGAATGAAGAAAATACCTTACAGCTGGCGCAGCGTATTCGCATCAAACTATTTTATCGCCCTGTTGGTCTGAATATGACGCTACCTGAAGCCGTTGAGAAATTACAGTGGCAGTGCCACGGTCATACTCTGCGGGCGATCAATGCGACGCCGTTACATATCTCCCTGACGCAATTACATATTAACGGCCAAAACATCGATGCCGACATGGTTAATCCGCATGACGAACGCACGTTTGCGTTGTCACAGCAAAAAGTCAGCCATATCGGTTTTAGCTGGGTAGATGATTACGGCGGCACTAACGCGGTTAATAACATCCCGGTATCTTGCAATTAAGCTGGGGTTGCACATGATGAAAAAAAATAAGCACCCGCAACGGTACACCCTCTTTACGCTGTCAACGCTGGCCGTGTGCATACCTGCATACGCCAGCAGCACACCGCAGTTTAATACCCGTTTTGTACATGGTACGCAAAATATTACCTCCGTAGTGCAAATAGCCCGTAATGACGGACTTAGCGAAGGCACGTTTGAATACGATATATATCTTGACCATAGCTTCGTCGAAACGCGCAATGTTGACTTTAAAAGACGTCAACCACAAGGCAAGCCGCAACCTTGCCTGAGCGCGGACGATCTGCGCAAATACGGGATTAAAATCCCCGAGGGTAACGCCGATACCTGCGTGGAGCTCACGGCTCTGATCGCAAACAGCCGCCTGACGGCAGATGCAAACTACCAGCGCATTGATATTTCAGTGCCGGAAGCGTTTCTGCTTTCGACTGCGCATGACGCCGTGCCTGAATCGGCCTATGACGATGGGATTAATGCCGCTTTTGTCGGCTACAACGCCAATACGACGCACCTGATTGAACAGGGCCAGGATCATGACTCTGTTTTTGCCAGTTTTGCCAACGGTATAAACCTGGCGGGATGGCATTTTCGCAACCAGTCTACTTTCAGCTATGCCAGCGGTTCAGGCCGTCAATGGCAGGCGGTTTCCACGTGGGTGGAACGTAATATTATTGCGCTGCGTAGCCGCTTGCGCTTCGGGCAAACATATACGGACGACGATGTGTTTGACAGCATCCAGTTTACCGGGGCACAGCTCACCAGCGATGAAAACATGTTGCCTGATAGCCAGCGCGATTTTGCACCAGTCGTTCGCGGCGTCGCCAATAGCAATGCCACAATCGAAATCCGTCAAAATGGCTATCTGATTTACAGCAAAAACGTCGCGCCAGGCGCGTTTGACATTGACGATATCAACCCCAGCAACCAAAGCGGCGACCTGAACGTTAGCGTTATTGAAGCCGATGGCAGTCGGCGTAATTTCAGTGTGCCTTATTCGGCGGTCCCGAACATGCTGCGTGCAGGTAACAGCCGCTTTCAGTTTACGGCAGGGGAATACCGCGACGGTTACAGCGGCGGCTGGCGGCCCCGCTTTGTTCAAGGCACATTGAGTTATGGTCTCAGCTTTGGCTCCACGTTGTACGGTGGTTTCCTGACCGCAGAAAGCTATAATGCGATTGCCACCGGGATCGCTCAGGATCTGCACCAGTTCGGCGCGATCTCTTTCGATATCACTACCGCCAGAGCGCAGCTTGCCAGTGGAGATACGTCCACAGGACAAAGTTACCGTTTCTTATACTCCAAATCGCTGAACCAGTACGGTACGGATTTCCGTCTGGTAGGCTACCGCTACAATACCTCCGGTTATTACAGCTTTAGCGACACCATTAACGAGCATAACAGTTGGTCCTCGGGCTATTACGACATCGCCTATGACGACCCGAATCAACAGCTGCGTTTTCCTGGCGAGGAGCACAACAAAAAGCATTACTACACCACTAACTACAATAATCGCCGCCAACGTTTTGAGGTCTCTGTTAACCAGCGTTTGTGGGATAACGCCTCTCTTTACGTCAGCGCCAGCCAGCAAAACTACTGGCACAACGGGAGTCACGACCGCACGATACAGCTGGGTTACAACGATACACTGGGGAAAATCAACTGGAGCGTTTATGTACAGGATACCCGTAACCAGTACGACTACCAGGACCGCAGTATCAACCTGACGCTTTCCATTCCATTCGATTTCATGGATAGCCGCGGCTTTGTCTCCACCAACATCATGCATAGCCAGCAGAATGGCGACAGCTACTCCACCAGCTACAGCAATACAGCATTTGACGATCGTCTGAGCTGGGGCGTTCAGGGCAGTACCACCGATCGACAGGATTCCTCTGCCGGGGTTAACGCCGCCTGGCAAGGCGACAAGATCAATGTTCAGGGGGGCTACAGCGCAGGACGCAACTACCAGAATATGAATATGGGCATCAGCGGCGGGGCAATGCTGCACGCAGGCGGCGTGACGCTCATGCACTCTCCTGGCGACACCATGGTGTTGGTCGAGGCCAAAAATGCCGACGGTGTCCATATCCAGCAACAAAATGGCGTGGCAATTGACGGTAACGGCTATGCGGTCCTTACCGCCGCAGACGCATGGCATTACAACGTGGTGAGTCTGAATACCGCTGATATTGGTGCCGGGCTGGATATTCCGCAGGCACAGAAAAAAATTGTTCCAACAGAGAAAGCCATCAGCAAAGTGGTGTTTGAAACCTTCAGCGGCCGCAACTATCTGGTCAATGCCGTCATGCCCGGCAACATTGCCCCCCCGGTCGGCGCGAACGTACGAGATACTAAAGGTCGTAGCCACGGTCTGGTCGGTATGCATGGCGCACTGTATGCCAGCGGCGTGGAGGACAATTCTCGCCTGGAAGTGCGCTGGGGCGCCCATGCAAATGAACACTGCTTTATTCAAATGCCGGATAACCATAACCAGCCGGTGAAGAAAATCGGATATACACAAATTACCGCCCAGTGCGTCGGCTCGTAAGGTGCAATCAATGAATCCGTTAAAAATAGTTAAACTCGTGGTGCTGCTTTGTTTGCCGATATTCAGTAGTGCAAGCTATGCAGTTACCTGTAAAGCAAACAACATCTCCGTACAGGTTGATCCCATTAAAATCAGCCACAGTACCACCGCCGGGGACACCGTTTGGGTGTCCAATCCACAAACCGTTAGCGTCACCTGCAGCGACACAGACTATATGCCCCACGGCGAAGCCGCCAAAATCTACATCGACCCTGATCATGAGTTTGCGCATTTTCTGCAGGGAACCAATATGAAACTGGTGGTGAGCATTGATGGTCGCCCCTACGATCAAAGTGCCCAGGCCGTCGCCACCCAATATCAGGCAACGTTGCCCCGAACACGTTCAGACAACTACTGCAGCAGTAATAGCCACAGCCATGCCAGTGACTGCCAGGCGCGCCCACAAACATTTTCTTTCACCTTTAACCTCAGTCTGGTCGCTACCGGAAAACTCCCGGATCCTTTGCCTGCGCTGGCCGGTCGCACCATCAACAAAGTTTTCGTCGTCGACGGTATTGGCAGCATTAACGCCTGCGGTTCGCATTGCTCCACCAGCAATCCGGCCAAAAACTTTGGCCCCGCGCTTAATGGCCTGAATAACATCAGTTATATCAACTGCGAACCGATCGTCTCTATCAGCTCTGACAAAGGAACGGATACCGTCGAGTTTGGCAGGATCAGCATTACCGAAGCAAAAGTGGGAAAAGATAACAGCCACAGTAAACAGTTTGCCGTTATTGCCGCAGAAGCCGCCGGGAAGCATGAATGTCGCGGCATCAACTACGCGGTAACGTTTACCGGCACCACGAGCAACAGCGGCGCAGTTTTTACCGGTCAGGGGACGCCAGATATCGGCGTTACGCTCCAGGATGCTGCACAACCCGGCTCCGGGGACATTATCAGCGGCAACCGTATCGATTTTGCCAGCAGCGCGTTTACCAACCAGAGCGACAGCCGACGCAAAGAGTTCATGGCAACCCTGTTCTGGCTGAAGAATCCTCCCCAACCCGGCACATTTAGTATCCCTGTCAATGCGACGGTGACCTTTAAATAACAGGCGCAGGACGATGCTGATCGTCCTGCGCGTCTCGCACCAGGCATAAAAACCGCAGTCGTACGCTTAACCCACCTAATGTTTCACTCCGTGATAGCTGAGGGTGCGTGCGGTGCAGACGAGCAATGTCGTTGACCAGCGCCAGACCTATCCCGGCGCCAGGAACATTACCGACGTTATCAAGGCGATGAAACGGTAGCAGCGCCTGGTGCACCATCTGCTCATCGATGCCCGGCCCGCTATCTTCAACCACCAGCACCACCGCCTCTCCTTTTCGCAGCAGACGGGCGGTTACCACACCATGCGGCGGCGTGTATTTCAGTGCGTTATCCAGCAGATTCCCGCACAGTTCGCCAAGCAGGACTTCATCGCCCTCAATCCACACCGCATCCTGTTCCCCTTCATAGCCCAGATCGATCCCTTTACTGCGCGCCTGCGCCAGTCGCGTGAAACAACTGCTTTGCACCACCTCATACAAATTAACCGGCGAGAAGTGCCTTTCTCCTTGCTCTTTGCGCTTCACAGCCGACAGCTGTAACAGCCTTTCCGTCAGTTGAATGGTGTTGTCCAGCGTGGAGCTCATGGCTTGCAGACTCTCATACCATTGCTGCGGCTGCTGGCTGGCGAGGGCCACCGACGCCTGAGTTTTTAGCACCGCCAGCGGCGTTTTAAGCTGATGGGAAGCATCCGCGCTGAAGCGCTCCTGGCGAGAGATCAGGCCGCGAAGTCGGTCCAGATAACGGTTGAATGCCACAATCAACAGACGGGTTTCCGACCACGGCAGTAGCTCCGGCAGCGGCGTCAACAGCCCAGGCTCGCGACGCACCATCAGCGATGACAGCTGGCGCATCGGGCGTAACACCCGACGCAGCAGCCAGCCGACCAGCACCAGCGTGAGCAGCACCAGCAGCCCTTGCGAAACCCACGAGGAAAACAGCAACTGTCGCGCCAGGTAACGTCGCGATTGCAGCGTTTCGGCGACATAAATCTCGGCCATGCCGATAATGCCGCCCTCGTTGACGGGCTGCAGCAGACGCGCCACGCGAATTGCCTCCCCGCGATATTCAGTGTGATAAAACCACGCCAGCGCCGGATAAAGCCGCGTACGCGATGTCGCAGGCGGCATCGCAGGTAAATCGTCATAACCTGAGATAACTTTCCCCGCCGGGTCGACCACCTTGTAATACAACCTGTCGTTCATATTCAGCTCAAAGCTGTCCAGCACCACCCACGGCACATTCACTTCCAGCTGTTTGTTGTGCACCACCAGTCGCTCGGAGACGGTTCTGGCAGACGAGAGCAGCGTCCGGTCATACGCCTGCGTCGCCGCCTGTAGCGCGCTGACATAGCTGTTAAATGCCGACAACCCCCACAACAACATGAGCGGCAAACCCAGAAACATCAGCAGTTGCAGGTACAACGATTGGGGTTTAACCCACTTCATCGCTACGCTCCAGCACATAGCCCAGCCCGCGCAGCGTGGCGATGCGCACATCGCTTCCCTGTAGCTTTTTACGCAGACGATGGATGTACAATTCAATGCTTTCGGGGCTGACCTCATCGTTTAGACTGAAGACCTGTTCAAACAACTGCTGACGCGAAACCGGTCGCAATCGACGGTACATCAGCACCGTCAGCAATGCCTGTTCGCGCGGCGTGAGCGCCAGCGGCTGCCCCTGCAACAGAAAATAGCCCTCATCGTGAAACGCCAGTGCGCCCAGTTGCTGTATGCCCTGCACCTGCCCCGCGCTGCGGCGTAGCAAAGCCCTCAGCCGGGCATCCAGCTCCTCGATTTCAAACGGTTTTGCCAGATAATCATCGGCCCCGACGTTCAATCCTTTCACCCGATCGGCCACCGCGCTGCGCGCCGTCAGCAGCAGAACAGGAAGCGTCTGCCCGCGTTTGCGCAGGCGCTGAACGACGTCAAGACCATCCAGTCCCGGCATATTGATATCCAGCACCGCCAGCGCGTACGTTTCGCTATGTAAAAGATGGTCGGCCGCCAGGCCATCAAAAACGCAGTCGACGGCAAAACCGTTTTGCACCAGCGCTTTCTCCAGCCAGTGAGCTAACTCACGGTTATCTTCCGCTAATAAGAGACGCATATCACATCCTGTAAAGTTTCTGCCGCATTGAAAGGGAATTGAAAGGTTAATGTTTTAACAATCATGCAACCGAACTGCTACACATCGGCTCACATAATCACAAAAATCTTCTTCCGTACCCGAAAATCCGGTTTTCCGGCGTGAGGATAAATAATGAAAAAACAGTTACTTCGTACCCTTACTGCAAGCATTTTACTGATGAGTACCTCTGTTCTGGCGGAACAAGCGCCATCGCGCACAGAATGTATCGCCCCTGCTAAACCTGGCGGTGGTTTCGATCTCACCTGTAAGTTGATTCAAGTGAGCATGATGGAAACCGGCGCTATCGAAAAACCGATGCGCGTTACCTACATGCCCGGTGGCGTTGGCGCCGTGGCCTATAACGCGATCGTCGCGCAACGTCCGGCTGAAGCGGGTACCGTAGTGGCATTCTCCGGCGGCTCGCTGCTGAACCTGTCACAAGGGAAGTTTGGTCGCTACGGCGTTGATGATGTCCGCTGGCTGGCAAGTGTAGGCACTGACTACGGCATGATTGCCGTACGCCAGGACTCACCCTGGAAAACGCTGAAAGATCTGCTGACGGCTATGGAGAAAGATCCTAACAGCGTGGTCATTGGCGCAGGCGCCTCTATCGGTAGTCAAGACTGGATGAAGTCGGCGCTGCTGGCGCAAAAAGCCAACGTCGATCCACACAAGATGCGCTATGTGGCCTTTGAGGGCGGCGGCGAACCGGTCACCGCGCTGATGGGGAATCACGTCCAGGTGGTTTCCGGCGATCTCAGCGAGATGGTGCCTTATCTTAGCGGCGACAAAATCCGCGTGCTCGCCGTGTTCTCTGATCAACGTCTGCCGGGCCAGTTAGCTAACGTGCCAACCGCCAAAGAGCAGGGTTACGACCTCGTGTGGCCCATCATTCGTGGCTTCTACGTTGGACCAAAAGTCAGCGACGCCGAGTATCAGTGGTGGGTTGATGCCTTTAACAAACTCCAGCAGACCGATGAGTTTAAAAAGCAGCGCGATCTGCGCGGCCTGTTTGAATTCAACATGAGCGGTAAGCAGCTCGACGAATACGTGAAAAAGCAGGTCACGGATTACCGTGAGCAGGCGAAAGCCTTCGGTCTGGCGAAATAAGCGCAGAGGCAAAGATGATGAGCGATCGTATTTTTGCAGGTATCTGGCTGTTGCTCTGTATAGCCGGGCTGTTCGTGGCCTGGCAAATCACCAGCGAATACAGCTATGAGCCGGTTGGGCCGCGTCCCTTTCCGCTTGGCATTATCAGCCTGATGCTGGTATGCGCCGTGGCGCTGCTGTTGCGCCATCCCGACACCATCAGTTGGCCCCGCCGTCACGTGCTGCAAAAGCTGCTGACGATGGTGATTGTTCTGTTGATGTACGCCTGGGGTTTCGAATGGCTCGGTTTTCCCATCTCCACCGCCATTCTCACCGTGGTGATTGGCATGCTGTTCGGCGCAACCATTCCGGCTGCGGGGATTTCCGGCGCGGTACTCGGCATTCTGCTGTGGTATGCCTTTGACCGACTGCTTGACGTCACCTTACCACTCGGCGCCTGGCTGGGTTAACGGAGAAACGATGGATACCTGGATTTATCTTTCTCAGGGTTTCGCGGTGGCCATGACGCCGGAAAACCTGGTCATCGCCCTGATTGGCTGTTTTGTCGGTACCATTGTCGGGCTGTTGCCTGGTCTTGGACCCATTAACGGCGTGGCGATCCTCCTGCCTCTGGCCTTCGCTTTGCATCTGCCTGCAGAATCTGCGCTGATCCTGCTGGCTACGGTCTACATAGGTTGTGAATACGGCGGACGTATCTCCTCCATCCTGCTGAATGTTCCCGGCGATGCGGCGGCGATTATGACCGCGCTGGATGGCTACCCGATGGCGCAGCAAGGCCGCGGCGGCGTTGCGCTCTCTATCTCGGCGGTCAGCTCTTTCATTGGTTCGCTTATCGCTATCGGCGGCATCATTCTGTTTGCCCCTGCGTTAGCCCAATGGTCGCTGGCCTTCGGTCCGGCGGAATACTTTGCCTTAATGGTTTTCGCCATTGCCTGCCTTGGCAGCATGATGGCGCAAAACCCGCTGAAATCATTTCTGGCAGCGCTTATCGGTCTCGGCCTTGCGACCGTCGGCGTAGACGCCAATACCGGGGTTTATCGCTTTACCTTTGACAGCGTTCATCTCTCCGACGGTGTGCAGTTTATCGTGGTAGTGATTGGGCTGTTCTCAGTCTCTGAAATACTGTTAATGCTGGAACATACCAGTAGTGGCCAGACGCTGGTGCGTAAAACGGGCCGCATGTTATTTAACGCCAAAGAAGGTGCGCAGTGCGTTGGCGCAACCCTGCGTTCATCGGTGATTGGCTTTTTCGTCGGCGTCCTGCCCGGCGCGGGCGCAACCATTGCCAGCGCTATCACCTACATGACCGAGAAAAAGCTCAGCGGCAATAGCGACAGCTTCGGCAAAGGGGATATACGCGGCGTGGCGGCCCCCGAAGCCGCCAACAACGCCTCGGCCTGTGGCTCCTTTATCCCGATGCTGACGCTCGGCGTACCGGGTTCCGGCACCACGGCGGTGATGATGGGCGCGCTGACGCTGTACAATATCACCCCGGGTCCGGCCATGTTCACCGAACAGCCGGATATCGTTTGGGGGCTGATTGCGGCGCTGCTGATTGCTAACGTGATGCTGCTGGTGATGAACATCCCGTTGATCGGCCTGTTTACCCGTATGCTGACCATCCCCTTGTGGTTTTTGGTACCGGCTATCGCGGCAGTCTCCGCGGTGGGCGTGTATGCCGTCCACAGCACCACTTTCGATCTGGTGCTGATGGTTGCCCTCGGCGTGCTGGGCTACATATTGCGCAAAATGCACTTCCCGATGTCGCCGTTGATTTTAGGCTTCGTTCTGGGGGAAATGCTGGAGCAGAACCTGCGTCGGGCGCTGTCTATCAGTAACGGTAATATGGATATTCTGTGGGCCAGCGGCGTGGCGAAAGTGCTGCTGGTGATGGCGGTACTGGTTATCGTGGTCCCGCCAGTACTACGCCTGATTCGTAAACGTAACAGCAAACCACAGGTGGATATCAGCTAATAATATGCCGGGTAGCGGCGCTGACGCGCCTTATCCGGCATTTTCATCTTAATTCCTGAACGGCACTGAGTACGTGCTCAACAAACCGCGTCAGCTTAGGCAGCGGACGCAAATCTTGTCGCCACAGTAGATGAATCGGCCGCGGCTGCGGCGTAAACTTTTCCAGTATCCGAATCAGTTTCCCGGTAGCCAACTCTTGCGCCAGCAGCACCTCCGGTTGCAATAACAGTCCGGCCCCCGCTACCGCCGCCATACGCAGGCCATGACCATCGTTACAGCGCAGGATCGCATCGCGCTTCCATCTGACTTCACCCGTCACGCCAGGCAGTATCCATTCGTTGCGAGCCGTCCACACGGTATGGGACAGGCACAGATGATCCACCAGATCCGCAGGCGTAAGGGGCGTGCCATGACGGGCAAGATAATCCTTTGATGCACAGATCGCCATACGGTAAGGACACAGGTATTTCGCCACCACATCAGTCTGATGGATATCGCCAATACGGATCGCCAGGTCGACGCCTTCATTCACCAGATCAACCATCCGGTTGGTCAGATCCAGTTCAATGCGCACCTCTGGCCAGGCCTGTAAAAACGCAGCGGCCAGCGGCGAGATAACGCAAGCGCCAAAAGAAGTAGGCGCGCTAATGCGCAGCGTCCCCGCAGGGGCCAGCCGCAGATGCTCTACCGAACGCTCAGCTATCGACACCTGCTCCAGCACGCGGCGGGCTTCTTCAAAATAGACACGCCCGGCATCGGTCAGGCTCTGGCGGCGAGTATTGCGCTCCAGCAGACGCGTGCCAAGCTGTGCTTCCAGTTGGGTGATATATTTTCCCACCATCACCGCAGACATCTCGAGTCTTGTTGCCGCGGAGGTAAAGCTTCCGCTCTCCACCACGGCGATAAACGTTTCCATGCCGCGCAGCTTATCCATATTACAAACCTCTGGTTAGTAATCATCTAACTTATAGCCAGTTTATCCGATTTCATTTTCATTAAAGAATAGCGGCTCACACTATTCTGGAGGTGGTTATGAAAATCGTCATTATTGGTGCCAGCGGTACAGTGGGGCGCGCAGTCACAGAAACGTTAAGCCGTAAACATGAGGTGATCCGCGTAGGTCGCACGCAGGGAGATTACCAGGTCGATATCACCTCGCAGGAGAGTGTCGGGGCATTGTTTGAAAAAGTCGGTCGGGTAGATGCGATCGTTTCCGCCACCGGCAACCTGTTCTTTGGCCCGCTGTCGACAATGACCGACGAGGACTTTAATCAGGGATTACAGGATAAGCTGTTAGGCCAGATACGTCTGGCATTAACCGGGCAACATTTCCTCAATGATGGCGGCTCGATTACGCTGATTAGCGGCATTATCGCCCATGAACCCATCGCACAAGGGGCGAATGCGGCAACGATCAATGCCGGGCTGGAAGGATTTGTGCGCGCTGCTGCCTGTGAGCTAGGTCGTGGCCAGCGCATTAACCTGATAAGCCCAACCGTACTCAGTGAATCCGCCGAAGCATACGATGGTTTCTTCCCAGGCTTTGAAAGCGTCCCCGCCGCTACCGTTGCCAATGCCTATCGCCGCAGCGTGGAAGGCATCCAAACCGGGCGCATTTATAAAGTCGGTTACTGACTTTGCTGCTGCCGTTGAGTTACCCTCAGCGGCAGCATAATTAACTCTTTGTTTTAAAATAACATTACCTGTCCTCCCTTCTCCTCCCCGCACTTAACCTCACTTTTTATAATGTTAAATAATTGTTGTTTTTGATCACAAATAATAAACAAATAAGCCCATTCTGTGCGCGTTTTTCAAAAATGTAGATATTTTTAATTTATGGCTACGAAACGAGCTGCGCCATATCTCCCTGACAATCTACTGAGAGGAACGATTTGATGAACGCACTGACTGCCGTAAAACCGAACGCTGATGATCCAGCCCAGCACTACAGCGGTTTCACGTTGAAACCATCAGCCCAGTCGCCTCGCCTGCTGGAGCTGACTTTTTCCGCTGAAACCACTGAGCAATTTCTGAAAGCCGTAGCGCAGTGGCCGGTGCAGGCACTGGAATACAAATCCTTCCTGCGCTTCAAAGTGGGCAAGATCCTCGACGACCTGTGCGGCAATCAGTTGCAGCCTTTGCTGCTGAAAACGTTGCTCGATCGTGCCGAAGGCGCACTGCTGATCAACGCCGTCGGCGTGGATGATGTGGCACAGGCTGAAGAGATGGTCAAGCTGGCGACGGCGGTAGCGCATCTTATCGGGCGCTCCAATTTTGATGCAATGAGCGGTCAATACTATGCCCGTTTTGTGGTGAAAAACGTTGATAACTCAGACAGCTATCTGCGCCAGCCGCACCGTGTAATGGAACTGCATAACGACGGAACCTACCTCGAAGAAATCACCGACTATGTGCTGATGATGAAGATTGACGAGCAGAACATGACCGGCGGTAACTCGCTGCTGCTGCACCTCGACGACTGGGAACATCTGGATCAGTACTTTACCCACCCGCTGGCGCGTCGCGCCATGCGCTTTGCCGCACCGCCAAGCAAAAACGTCAGCCAGGAAGTGTTCCATCCGGTGTTTGACGTTGACCAGCAGGGCCGCCCGGTGATGCGCTACATCGACCAGTTCGTCCAGCCTAAAGATTATGAAGAAGGCGTCTGGCTGAGCGATTTGTCCGATGCGTTGGAAACCAGCAAGGCCATTATTTCCGTTCCGGTTTCAGTCGGTAAATTCTTGCTAATCAACAACCTGTTCTGGTTGCACGGTCGCGATCGCTTCACCTCGCATCCTGACCTGCGCCGCGAGCTGATGCGCCAGCGTGGTTATTTCGCTTACGCGACAAACCACTACCAGACTCATCAGTAAGCGCGAAGGAATAAAGCGGATGTATGATTTTGTGATTATTGGCGGCGGCATTATCGGCATGTCGACCGCCATGCAGCTGATTGATGTCTATCCGGACGCCAGAATCGCGCTGCTGGAAAAAGAGTCCGGCCCGGCCTGTCACCAGACGGGCCACAACAGCGGCGTAATTCATGCCGGGGTCTATTACACCCCCGGCAGCCTGAAGGCGCAGTTTTGCCTGGCCGGAAATCGCGCCACAAAAGCCTTTTGCGACCAAAACGGCATCCGCTACGACGTCTGCGGAAAAATGCTGGTTGCCACCTCCGAACTGGAAATGGAGCGCATGCGCGCGCTGTGGGATCGCACCGCCGCTAACGGCCTTGAGCGCGAATGGCTGAATGCGCAGGAGCTTCGCGAGCGTGAACCCAACATCACCGGGCTGGGCGGTATTTTTGTTCCGTCGAGCGGGATCGTCAGCTACCGCGAAGTCACCGCCGCGATGGCGAAGATATTTCAGGCCAAAGGCGGTGAGATTATCTACAACGCTGAGGTCAGCGCGCTAAAAGAGCACGCTGCGGGCGTTGTCGTACATACCCGTCAGGGTCAGGAATTTGAGGGAGCGACGCTGATTAGCTGCTCTGGCCTGATGGCGGACCGACTAGTGAAAATGCTCGGCGTTGAACCCGGCTTTATCATCTGTCCGTTCCGTGGCGAATATTTCCGTCTGGCATCAGAACATAACCAGATAGTCAACCATCTGATCTACCCCATCCCCGACCCGGCGATGCCGTTTCTCGGCGTTCATCTGACCCGGATGATTGACGGCAGCGTCACCGTGGGCCCCAACGCGGTACTGGCATGTAAACGTGAAGGCTACCGTAAACGCGACTTCTCGCTCAGCGATACGCTGGAGATCCTCAGCTCTTCCGGCATTCGTCGCGTGCTGCAAAACAACCTGCGCTCAGGACTTGGCGAAATGAAGAATTCGCTGTGCAAAAGCGGTTATCTGCGGCTGGTACAAAAGTACTGCCCGAGTCTGACGCTCAAGGATCTGCAGCCCTGGCCTGCAGGCGTGCGGGCACAGGCTGTATCACCGGACGGCAAGCTAATCGACGATTTCCTGTTTGTCACCACGCCACACTCAATTCACACCTGTAACGCGCCTTCTCCGGCAGCAACGTCGGCGATCCCTATCGGCGCGCATATTGTCAGCAAAGTTCATGCGCTGCTGGAGAACCAGAGTAATCCCGGACGCACGCTGCGTGCGGCACGTAGCGTGGAAACATTACACGCCGCATTCACCCGTTAAAACGATTAAGACAGGACGCAATTATGCAACTTAACGATCCAACCTTATTTCGCCAGCAGGCACTGATCGACGGCAACTGGCGTGACGCCAACAGCGGCGAGACCATCGCGGTGACCAACCCCGCCAACGGTCAGCAATTAGGTAGCGTACCGAAAATGGGGGCGGATGAAACCCGCGAAGCGATTAACGCCGCTAACCGCGCTCTGCCCGCCTGGCGCGCGCTGACCGCCAAAGAGCGGGCCAACATCCTGCGCCGCTGGTTCAACCTGATGATTGAGCATCAGGACGATCTCGCCCGTCTGATGACCCTGGAACAGGGTAAACCGCTGGCAGAAGCCAAAGGTGAAATCACCTATGCCGCTTCCTTTATTGAGTGGTTTGCCGAAGAGGGCAAACGTATCTATGGCGATACGATCCCCGGCCACCAGGCCGACAAACGCCTAATCGTCATCAAACAGCCGATCGGCGTTACCGCCGCGATTACGCCGTGGAACTTCCCCGCGGCGATGATTACCCGCAAAGCCGGTCCGGCGCTGGCGGCTGGTTGCACAATGGTGCTTAAACCGGCCAGCCAGACCCCCTACTCCGCACTGGCGCTGGCAGAGCTTGCCAATCGCGCCGGGATCCCGGCAGGCGTTTTCAGCGTGGTGACTGGTTCAGCGAGCGCGGTCGGCAACGAGCTGACCGGCAACCCGCTGGTACGCAAGCTGTCATTTACCGGCTCAACCGAAATTGGCCGTCAGTTAATGCAGCAGTGCGCCAAAGACATCAAAAAAGTGTCGCTGGAGCTGGGCGGCAATGCGCCGTTTATCGTCTTTGACGATGCCGATCTCGATAAAGCCGTAGAAGGCGCACTGGCATCGAAGTTCCGTAACGCTGGCCAAACCTGTGTCTGCGCCAACCGCCTGTACGTGCAGGACGGCGTGTATGACCGTTTTGCCGAAAAACTCCAGCAGGCAGTGAGCAAACTGCACCTCGGTGATGGTCTGCAGCCTGACGTCACCACCGGGCCGCTGATCGACGAGAAAGCGGTAGCCAAAGTGCAGGAACACATCGCCGATGCTCTGGATAAAGGCGCGCGCATTATCGCGGGTGGCAAACCTCACGCACTCGGCGGCAACTTCTTCCAGCCCACCATTTTGGTGGATGTGCCTGACAACGCTAAGGTCGCCAAAGAAGAGACGTTCGGCCCGCTGGCTCCGCTGTTCCGGTTTAAGGACGAGGCTGACGTCATCGCTCAGGCCAATGACACCGAGTTTGGTCTGGCCGCCTATTTCTACGCCCGTGATTTGAGCCGCGTCTTTCGCGTTGGCGAAGCGCTGGAATACGGCATTGTCGGGATTAACACCGGCATTATCTCCAACGAAGTCGCCCCGTTTGGGGGAATCAAAGCCTCCGGTCTTGGCCGTGAAGGATCGAAATACGGCATCGAAGACTACTTAGAAATCAAATATATGTGCATCGGCCTTTAATAAAATAAATACTGGAGAACACCTGATGAGCACCAACAAAGAACTTATGCAACGCCGCAGCAACGCCGTTCCCCGTGGCGTAGGACAAATCCACCCTATTTTTGCCGAGCGTGCAGAAAACTGTCGAGTCTGGGACGTTGAAGGCCGTGAATTCCTCGATTTTGCTGGCGGTATTGCGGTGCTGAACACCGGCCACCTGCACCCGCAGATCGTCTCTGCGGTAGAAGCACAGTTGAAAAAGCTGTCCCATACCTGTTTCCAGGTGCTGGCCTATGAGCCGTACCTGGAGCTGTGCGAAATCATGAATAAGAAAGTGCCGGGCGATTTCGCCAAAAAAACCCTGCTGGTGACAACCGGCTCGGAAGCGGTGGAAAACGCGGTGAAAATCGCCCGCGCTGCCACCAAACGAACCGGCACTATCGCCTTCAGCGGCGCTTACCACGGTCGAACCCACTACACCCTGTCGCTGACCGGGAAAGTAAACCCGTACTCTGCAGGAATGGGACTGATGCCGGGCCACGTGTACCGTGCGCTTTATCCTTGCCCGCTGCACGGCATCAGTGAAGACGATGCTATCGCCAGCATTCACCGTATCTTCAAAAATGATGCCGCTCCGGAAGACGTTGCCGCCATCGTGATAGAGCCCGTCCAGGGCGAAGGTGGTTTTTACGCCGCCTCTCCTGCTTTTATGCAACGTCTGCGCGCTATTTGTGACGAGCACGGCATCATGCTGATTGCCGATGAAGTACAGAGCGGCGCGGGCCGTACCGGTACGCTGTTCGCTATGGAGCAGATGGGCGTTGCGCCCGATCTCACCACCTTCGCCAAATCTATCGCCGGTGGCTTCCCGCTGGCGGGAGTGACCGGGCGCGCCGAAGTCATGGACGCAATCCCACCGGGCGGTCTGGGCGGTACCTATGCCGGTAACCCGATTGCCTGCGCCGCCGCACTGGCGGTACTGAATATTTTCGAACAGGAAAATCTGCTGCAAAAAGCCAACGACCTGGGGCAAACCCTGCGCGAAGGCCTGCTGGCTATCGCGGAAAGCCACCGCGAGATTGGCGATGTACGCGGGCTGGGAGCGATGATCGCAATCGAACTGTTTGAAGACGGCGATCACACGAAACCAGACGCCAAACTGACCGCGGAAATCGTCGCGCGTGCGCGCGATAAAGGGCTGATCCTGCTCTCCTGCGGACCTTACTACAACGTACTGCGCATTCTTGTCCCACTGACCATTGAAGATGCCCAAATCTGCCAGGGGCTGGACATTATCGCTCAGTGTTTTGCCGAAGCGAAGCAGGGTTAACACCGCATTCGACCAATAAAAAACGCAATCCACAGGCCGGATAAGGCGGAGCCGCCATCCGGCAGACAGGGTCAATAACAATAATACGCGTGCCTCGGCGCGGGAATGCCGGGGTGCTCTCCCAAGTGAAATACTTTCGAGAGGTTTAAAAGATGGGGCAAGTGTCACAATCACATGATTTAGGGGGCGGGCTGAAATCACGCCACGTCACCATGCTGTCTATTGCCGGGGTTATCGGCGCAAGTTTGTTTGTGGGTTCAAGCGTGGCGATTGCAGAAGCCGGTCCCGCAGTATTACTGGCCTATCTGTTCGCCGGATTGCTGGTGGTGATGATTATGCGCATGCTGGCCGAAATGGCCGTTGCCACCCCGGATACCGGTTCCTTTTCCACCTACGCCGATAAGGCCATTGGCCCGTGGGCGGGTTATACCATCGGCTGGCTGTACTGGTGGTTCTGGGTGTTGGTTATCCCGCTGGAAGCGAATATTGCCGCCATCATTCTGCACTCCTGGGTTCCAGGCATTCCTATCTGGCTGTTTTCTCTGGTTATCACGTTGGCATTAACCGGCAGTAATTTGCTGAGCGTCAAAAATTACGGTGAGTTCGAGTTCTGGCTGGCGCTGTGCAAAGTGATTGCCATTCTGGCGTTTATCACTCTCGGCGCAGTGGCGATTAGCGGTTTCTATCCCTATGCCGAGGTCAGCGGAGTTTCGCGTCTGTGGGATCAGGGCGGCTTCATGCCCAACGGTTTTGGCGCGGTGATCAGCGCGATGCTAATCACCATGTTCTCCTTTATGGGTGCAGAGATTGTTACCATCGCCGCCGCCGAGTCCGACACCCCGGATAAGCACATCGTCCGCGCCACCAACTCGGTTATCTGGCGTATCTCCATCTTCTATCTGTGCTCTATTTTCGTGGTCGTCGCGCTGATTCCGTGGAACATGCCGGGACTGAAAGAGGTGGGCTCTTACCGCTCGGTGCTGGAGTTACTGCATATTCCACACGCTAAGCTGATCATGGACTGTGTCATATTGCTGTCGGTAACCAGTTGTCTGAACTCCGCGCTGTATACGTCCTCGCGTATGCTTTACTCCCTGAGCCGTCGTGGCGATGCTCCCGCCTTTATGGGTAAAACGAACCGGAGTAAAACGCCTTATGTGGCGGTGTTGCTGTCTACGGGGGCCGCGTTCCTCACCGTGGTGGTCAACTATTACGCCCCGGCCAAGGTGTTCAAATTCCTGATCGACAGCTCCGGCGCCATCGCCCTGTTGGTTTATCTGGTGATTGCAATTTCCCAACTGCGGATGCGCAAAATCCTGCTGGCGCGAGGCGGTGAAATTAAACTGAAAATGTGGCTCTATCCGTGGCTTACCTGGCTGGTAATCGCCTTTATTATCTTTGTGCTGGTGGTGATGCTCTTTCGCCCGGCTCAACAACTGGAAGTTATCTCTACCGGGTTGTTAGCCATAGGAATTATTTGCACCGTGCCTATTATGTCACGCTGGAAAAAACTGCTATCGTGGCAAAAAGCACCGTTGCAAAATACGCATTAAACCTTTTCCCGGCGCAGGCCGGGAAAACCGTTCAGGAGTAAGACCATGACCGCCATTCCCCAACCGACGGCCATTGATGGATACCGCTGGCTGAAAAACGACATCATCCGCGGTGTGTATCAGCCTGATGAAAAACTGCGTATGAGCCTGCTGACCTCACGCTATGAGCTTGGCGTGGGACCGCTACGCGAAGCGCTTTCGCAGTTGGTTGCCGAGCGGCTGGTCACGGTGGTCAATCAGAAAGGGTATCGTGTCGCCCCAATGTCCGAACAGGAGTTGCTCGATATTTTCGATGCCCGCGCCAATATGGAAGCCATGCTGGTCGCGCTGGCCATTGAACGCGGCGGCGACGCCTGGGAAGCTGAAATCCTGGCGCGGGCGCATATGCTCGGCAAGCTTGAAGCCGTTGACGCCAGTGAACAGATGCTCGACGAGTGGGATCAGCGCCATCAGGCTTTTCATTCGGCAATTGTCGCTGGCTGCGGTTCACAGTATCTGCTGCAAATGCGCGAACGGCTATTCGATTTGGCGGCGCGCTACCGGTTTATCTGGCTGCGAAAGACGGTGCTGTCGGTGGAGATGTTGGAAGATAAACACGATCAGCACCAAACGCTGACCGAAGCAATTCTGGCACGCGATGCTGCACGTGCCAGCGAATTAATGCGCCAGCACCTGCTGACGCCCATTCCGATTATTCAACACGCGATGTCCGGCAAATTGCTGACGCAATAAGCCTGAACATTCTTATTGTTCTGGAATACGCAAAACCTGCCCTGGATAAATTTTATCCGGGCTTTTCAGCATCGGTTTATTCGCTTCAAATATCTGGTTATACAGGTTGGCGTTACCGTATACCTGTTTGGCAATAGCGCTCAGGGTATCTCCTGATTTTACGGTATAAAACTGGCTTTCACTCGCCGGCGCAGAAGTTTTTACCTGATCGTCGACGCTGGCAATACCAGAGATATTGCCAATTGCAATCAGGATTTTTTCTTTCGCTTCCTGACTTAATCCATCGCCAGAAACGGTGGCTTTACCTTCGTTAATTTGGACGTTCACTTTATCCGCATCCGGGATGCCCGTTTTGTTCAGGTGTTCCTGTACCTTTTTTGCCAGATCGGCAGTGTCATGGTTGCCAGTAACCGCATCCCACAGTTTTTCACCCGCATCTTTTACAAAATTAAAGAGTCCCATATCCACCTCGGTAGTTAACAATCAACACCAGGAAGTGTAGCAGAGGAGAAAGAAGCGCAAAGAAAACGGCGCCAGAGCGCCGTAGTAGAAAGGTAATTAGTTACGCGTTTGTATCCAGAAGGCGTGGATCAGACCCGGGATGTAGCCCAGCAGCGTCAGAACAATATTGAGGATAAATGCCCAGCCGAACCCCTTCCCCAGCAGCACGCCAAGCGGGGGCAGAATAATAGTAAAAACGATTCTCCAGAAACCCATACACACTCCATACAAGCAAAAAGTTACTCATTGTTTAAAAAGAGATTTTATCTCTAAGCATAGTCAGTGTACCTAACTCTGCCAGCCTTCCCCTGCTGTTTTACCCTCCTTTACGCTCTTTACGCTGGCGTACGTTGACTGTTTATTTTAGAATAATCTTAATTTAGAACATACTTAAATACATATGACTGAACTTGAACAACTCCAGGCCAGCGCTGAGCAGGCTGCCGCCCTGCTAAAAGCGATGAGTAACCCGAAAAGGTTGCTGATTTTGTGCATGCTCTGCGGCTCACCCGGTACCAGCGCGGGCGAATTAGCCCGTGTTACCGGCCTGAGTCCTTCCGCCACTTCGCAGCATCTGGCGCGTATGCGTGAAGAGGGCCTGATAGACAGCCAACGCGATGCCCAGCGCATCCTGTACTCCATCAAAAATGCGGCCGTGAATTCACTGATCGCCACATTAAAAACACTGTATTGCCCATAAGGAGCCATCATGACCATTGGGACGATTTCCCCGCGCGAGGCGCAGACGCTGGTCGCACAAGGCGCAAAACTGATTGATATCCGCGATGCTGACGAGTATCTGTACGAGCATATTCCGGAGGCGCATCTGGCGCCATTACCTACGCTAGAGCAGGGATCGCTGCCTGCGAATTTACGCGCCGGGCAGGTGATTTTTCACTGCCAGTCAGGCAAACGTACACAAAACGCGGCGACAAAACTGAACGCTATTGCCGCGCCTGCGCAGGTCTGGTTGTTGGAAGGTGGCATTGACGGCTGGAAAGCCGCAGGTTTTCCGGTGGCAAAAGATCGTTCACAACCGTTACCGCTGATGCGCCAGGTGCAGATAGCCGCAGGCAGCCTTGCCTTACTCGGCGTCATTCTGGGCTACACCGTTAGCAGCGCCTTCTTCCTGCTGAGCGGTTTTGTGGGCGCCGGGCTAATACTCGCTGGCGTGACCGGCTTTTGCGGCATGGCGCGATTGCTGGATATCATGCCCTGGAACCGACGTACTCATTAAGCGGTAATCATTGAAACTGCACTGTACCCGCTGATTGACGTGATCTATGGTGAGTTCTGCGATAAATAAAGGAGAGCAATATGTTTAAACCTGGCGATCTGGTTCAACCACGCATGGGTGGACCTAAACTGAAAGTTGTCGAAGTCAATGGCGATCACATTGTGGCGGTACACGCCAGTAATGAAAGCGGCGAAAAATTCACGCTGAAAGCAGCTGACGTGACGCGATATACCGAAGAGGGTGATTTTGGCGTTTGCTGAAAATAAGCGGTGAGGTCGCCCTCACCGCATTAATAATCAGATCAAAAAGTCATCAAGAGATTTACCGGCAGCCAGCGCCTGGGCAATTGGCTTCGGTGTGCGCCCCTGTCCGGTCCATGTTTTTGTTTCACCATTGAGATCGGTAAAACGATATTTCGCCGGGCGCGGCTGACGTTTTTTAACTGAACCTGCCGTCGCAGGCGTCATGCTCAGTAGCTCTTCCGGATTGATCCCGTCTGCCTGCATCAGCGCCAGCAAAGTATTAATTTTTTCCTGCTGTTCTGCACGTTGGCGCTGTAGTTGTTCTTCTTCATCGCGGCGTTCTTTGGTCACTACCCTGAATTTTTCCAGCATATCTTCCAGCACATCAACGGAAAATTCACGAGCCATTGCACGCAGCGAGCGGATATTATTTAAGTTTTTTAACATTGAACTCATATTAACAAAACCTCTTTAACGTAAAACATAAAAACGGTATTACCCTAAATATTGTATGCAACTGCTTATTATATTTCCAGTCTAATTTATTCGCATATTACTAATCAAAAAAGCTAATTCGTGTATTTATCGCATCCATTTTGATATCGCCTATGCGATATATTCTATTCCTCTGCTAGTCGCTATAAATATACTTGCAAGGAGTCTCAGGGTATCACTCGAAAAACAGGCCACAACATCGCGCGGAGCCGGTGCGTATACATATTGCACATTAGTCAACATTGAGAAAAGGAGCGCAAAAAATTCAGAAAAACAAATTTCCATAACCCATTGATCTAAAATGCCTTTAATTAAATCAGCAACGAAAATACCAAAACGAACAAAAAACAAACCATTGCAGAGCATTTTATCGACAAAAAGGTAATAAATAAAAATTTTAAGCTAGTTGCCAGCTCTTATCTAGGCAGATATCCTATTCAAACGCGAAAGCAGCAAGACAAATCACTAGCAAGAAGGTATTCAAAACCTTTTTTTCCCTTTTTACAAGGAGCATTAACATGTTCTCTCCGCAGTCACGCTTGCGTCATGCAGTAGCAGACACGTTCGCGATGGTTGTTTATTGTTCTGTCGTGAACATGTTGATCGAAATATTCCTTTCTGGAATGAGCTTCGAACAGTCTCTGTACTCCAGACTGGTGGCTATCCCCGTCAACATCCTGATCGCGTGGCCATACGGCATGTATCGCGATTTGTTTATGCGCGCGGCGCGTAAAGCCACGCAAGCAGGATGGGGGAAAAACCTGGCGGACGTGCTGGCTTATGTCACCTTCCAGTCACCAGTGTATGTGATTATTCTATTGACGGTTGGCGCAGACTGGCACCAGATTACGGCTGCAGTAAGTTCGAACATCGTGGTATCAATGCTGATGGGCGCGGTCTATGGCTACTTTCTTGATTATTGCCGCCGCCTGTTTAAGGTCAGCAGCTATCACCAGGCTAAAGCCTGACAGATCTCTTCGCGACTGGCCCTGCCAGTCGCATTATTAGTTTGAACTAACGTCGCCAAACAACCCACTCAGATAACGCTCAAGCGCAATTCGCGAACTGAAGCCGTGCGGAATACCATAATGTTCGTGAGTCTCTCCGGCTAAATATAGCGGGAATTGCTGGTAGTGATCGCAGGTTTTAATATCCGTCGCAGGTTCCGCCAGCGAAGAGCTGCGCTCTTTTAGCGTGGGATGGATAACTAATGCGGTACGTCCCATACGTGCTTCACGGTTAACGTACACATAATTTTCGCCACGACGATAGCCGTACGTTTTTTGCGTCACTACATCGACGGTAAAGCCCACTTTTTCAAGTACGCGCGCCACCTCATCAGGTCGTAAATACATATTTTTTTCCTCGTTATCTTTTTTACTGCGGGCTTACCTTACCTGATTCAGCATTAGCAACGCTTTCAGAAAAGTCCATAAACGAGTGGCGATGGTGGGACGAATATCTTAAGAACCGCGCAGAATTATGTCAGCGACATCCGCAGTTGATACGCCGCCTGCTGCGCCATTTCCACCGAGCTGATGTTAGTAAACGACAACAATATTCCCCCCTTTCCTGCTGAAGTTATTCGCCAGCGGCTTAACGCCTGAACCGCCAGCCCGGCCTGATTCGCTTTGCGCACTAGCGCAACATCATCTCCGTCGACAGTTATCACCAGCTGAATCCCTCCTTCCTGAGGAATGACGTTAAATCCTTGTTCACTCAGCGCGTTTTCCATCCATTGACGTCGCAGGGCATAATTCTGGCGCATACGTTTTAAGTGCCGCCAGAAGTGGCCATCTTGCATAAAATCCGCCAGCGTTTGCTGCCATAAAACCGGAACGCTACAGGCCGTTAGCGCCGCCTGCTGACGAAAATGTTCGACCTGAGTCAGGGGTACCACCAGCCATGCCGTGCGCAAAGCCGGAAACATCGATTTGCTGAACGTTCCGGCATAAATCACCCGCTGGGGCGCATCCAGACTTTTTAGCGGCGGCAACGGTTTACCGTGATAGCGAAATTCACTGTCGTAATCATCTTCAATGATCCACGCCTGCGCCCGAGTCGCCCATTCAAGCAGTTGGTGGCGACGGTCTAATGACAGGGCGACGCCCAGCGGACTTTGGTGTGCGGGTGTGAGCAGCACAAAACGCGCCTGCGGGTAGTCACGGATCCCAGCGCAGACATCCAGGCCATCGGCATCAACTGCCACCGGCATCAGCTCAATGCGCTCCTGAGCCACCACGGGGTGAATCAACGGAAAGCCAGGATCTTCGACCCACATCCCCTCACCGGGTTGAGACAGAGCGCGCAGGATTAACGTCATTGATGCCGCGTAACCTGAAGTAATAAAAATCTGCTCCGGCTGGCACTCAATACTGCGTGAGACGCGCAGGTAATCGACAATCGCCTGACGTAAAACCCGTTCGCCGCAAACATCGCCCACGGCCAGGTCAAAACGCGTTTGGGTGCGTAAACGCCGCCCCATCACCCGCGCCCAGACGTCCCGCGGGAAGAGATCGAGTGCGGGTAATCCCATCTGAAAAGGCTGCGGCCTGGGGTTTTCTCCGGCGAAGATGGCGGGAGACACAGGTGCGTTTTCCGGTCGCAGTTGCTCACTGACAAATGTTCCTGCCTGCCCGCGTCGCGCGAGCCAGCCCTGCGCCACCAGATCTGCATAGGCATTTTCCACCGTCGAACGTGATACCCCCAGCTCCTGGGCCCAGGTCCGACTGGAGGGCAATCTTGTGCCTGGCTTTAGTTCACCTTTCTCAATGGCGTTTTTTAACTGACGGGCGATTTGCTGATAGCGTGGCATTTATGGTCTGCTTTTTTGGCAACAATATGGCTCTCTGTAGCAGTCCATTATAGTGCTACATTGCGGGTCATCCAAACGAGGAGAAATACCATGACAATGTTACGCCAGCCCTATTATGAACTCAGTCCTGAAATCTATAACGCTTTGGTTCAGGCCAGCAAAGCGCTGGAAAACTGCGCGCTGGAACCTACGCTGACGGAACTGATTTACCTGCGAGTCTCGCAAATCAACGGCTGCGCCTTTTGCCTGGAAATGCACAGTAAGGCGCTGCGCAAATCCGGTGTTGCGCAGGCCAAACTGGACGCGCTGGCAGGCTGGCGGGTGAGTCATCACTTCAGCGAGCAGGAGCGTGCGGCGCTGGCGTGGGCCGAATCCGTCACCCATATAGCCAGCACCCATGCCGAAGATGACGTTTATTTGCCGCTGCTCGACCATTTTAGCGCGAAAGAGATTAGCGATCTGACGTTTGCTATTAGCCTGATGAACTGCTTTAACCGTCTGGCGGTAGGGATGCGCATGTGATTCTGCGCTGCCGGATGGCGACATAAACGCCATCCGGCAACCTGCCATAGTTCCTATCACTTCCTCCGTCAGGCTAATCACCCATGCCCTCATCAATCTAAAATTACCATATCTTGTATGGTTGAATCTTTTTAAAACTACATCTAGTATCTCCTCTATCAAGACACACACAACCTGACGCCCTCTATCGCGTCATTCTTTTACTTTTAGATGGAAATACGAATTATGCGCATTGTTATTTACACTCGTAACAACTGTGTTCAGTGCCACGCCACTAAGCGGGCGATGGAAAGCCGCGGGTTTGACTTTGAGATGGTAAACGTCGATTTACACCCCGATATGGCGGATCGCCTGCGCGATCAAGGCTTTCGTCAGTTACCGGTCGTGGTCGCAGGGGAAACCAGTTGGTCAGGATTTCGCCCGGACATGATCAACCGTCTGCGCTCGGCCCCTCAAGTGGCCAGCGCATGAGTCAGCTCGTCTACTTTTCCAGCAGCTCCGAAAATACGCACCGCTTCATGCAGCGTCTGGGGCTGCCTGCCATCCGCATTCCGCTTAACGAACGCGAGCGGATCCGGGTAGACGAACCTTACATTTTAATCGTGCCCTCCTACGGTGGCGGCGGTACAGCTGGCGCGGTCCCGAGACAGGTGATCCGCTTTTTAAACGATACGCACAACCGGGCGTTAATCCGTGGAGTGATCGCCTCCGGCAATCGCAATTTCGGGGACGCCTACGGTCGCGCGGGTGATGTCATCTCACAAAAATGCGGCGTGCCGTGGCTCTATCGCTTTGAGCTGATGGGCACCCAAAGCGATATCGACAACGTGCAAAAAGGAGTGAGCGAATTTTGGCAACGACAACTGCAGAACGTGTAGAACAGCAGACGCTGGATTATCACGCCCTGAACGCCATGCTGAATCTGTACGATAAGGCCGGGCGCATTCAGTTCGACAAAGACCATCAGGCGGTGGAAGCATTCTTTACCGCCCACGTCCGCCCCAACTCGGTGGCGTTTGCCAGCCAGCAGGCGCGTCTGGACACGTTGGTGGATGAAGGCTATTACGATGCCAGCGTGTTAGCCCGCTATGATCGCGCGTTTGTGCTGAAGCTATTCGCCCACGCCCACGCCAGCGGATTCCGTTTCCAGACGTTCCTCGGCGCATGGAAGTTCTACACCAGCTATACGCTGAAAACGTTCGACGGGAAGCGCTATCTCGAAGACTTTGAGGATCGCGTAACGATGGTGGCACTCACTCTGGCGCAGGGCGATGAAGCGCTCGCTCTGCAACTGACCGATGAAATGCTCTCCGGGCGTTTTCAACCCGCCACGCCAACCTTTTTAAACTGCGGTAAACAGCAACGCGGCGAGCTGGTTTCCTGCTTCCTGTTACGCATTGAAGACAACATGGAGTCAATTGGACGGGCGGTCAACTCGGCGCTGCAACTCTCCAAACGCGGCGGCGGCGTGGCATTTTTGCTCTCTAACCTGCGTGAGGCGGGTGCGCCCATTAAGCGCATTGAGAACCAGTCCTCTGGGGTGATCCCGGTAATGAAAATGCTGGAGGATGCGTTTTCTTATGCGAATCAATTAGGGGCGCGTCAGGGTGCAGGCGCGGTGTATCTGCACGCGCATCATCCGGATATTTTGCGTTTTCTCGATACCAAACGTGAAAACGCCGACGAGAAAATCCGTATCAAAACGCTCTCGCTTGGTGTGGTGATCCCGGATGTCACCTTCCAGTTAGCCAAAGAAAATGCCCAAATGGCGCTGTTTTCACCGTATGACGTGGAACGCATTTACGGCAAACCATTCGGTGATATCGCCGTAACTGAACGGTATGACGAACTGGTTGCCGACAAACGAGTGCGCAAAAAATACATTAACGCCCGCGATTTCTTCCAGCGGCTGGCCGAGATCCAGTTCGAGTCCGGCTACCCTTACATCATGTTTGAAGACACGGTGAATCGCGCCAATCCGATTGCCGGTCGTATCAATATGAGCAACCTGTGCTCGGAGATTTTGCAGGTTAACAGCGCTTCCACCTACGATGAAAACCTCAATTACGCGCAAACAGGGCACGATATCTCCTGCAACCTCGGCTCGTTGAATATTGCTCATACCATGGATTCGCCAGACTTTGGTCGCACAGTGGAAACGGCGGTTCGCGGTTTAACGGCCGTTTCGGACATGAGCCATATCCGCAGCGTACCCTCAATTGAGGCCGGGAACAGCGCATCGCACGCCATCGGTCTTGGGCAGATGAACCTGCACGGGTATCTGGCACGGGAAGGTATCGCCTACGGCTCACCTGAAGGGCTGGATTTCACCAATCTCTATTTCTACACCATCACCTGGCATGCGCTGAATACGTCGATGAAGCTCGCCCGGGAACGCGGCAAAACCTTTGCCGGATTCAGACAGTCCCGCTACGCCAGCGGTGAGTATTTTAACCAGTATCTACAGGGCGACTGGCAGCCAAAAACCGCCAAGGTTCGCACACTGTTTGCCACCAGCGGCATTACGCTGCCAACGCGCGAAATGTGGTCGCAGCTGCGTGAAGATGTCATGCGCTACGGCATTTATAACCAGAATTTACAAGCGGTTCCGCCAACGGGTTCTATCTCCTACATCAACCATGCGACATCAAGCATTCACCCGATCGTGTCAAAAGTGGAGATTCGCAAAGAGGGCAAAACCGGGCGCGTTTACTACCCTGCCCCGTTTATGACCAATGAGAATCTGGCCTTGTATCAGGATGCCTACGAGATTGGTCCACAAAAAATCATTGATACCTACGCTGAAGCAACGCGGCATGTCGATCAGGGGCTTTCACTGACGCTCTTTTTCCCCGATACCGCCACCACTCGCGATATCAACAAAGCGCAGATTTACGCCTGGCGTAAGGGCATCAAATCGCTGTATTACATCCGACTACGCCAGTTGGCGCTGGAAGGAACCGAAATCGAAGGTTGCGTGTCATGCGCGCTGTAAGGAGGACAACATGACATTATCCCGCGTGAGTGCCATCAACTGGAACAAGATTGAGGATGATAAAGATCTCGAGGTTTGGAATCGCCTGACCAGTAACTTCTGGCTACCGGAAAAGGTCCCGCTCTCCAACGATATCCCGGCCTGGCAAACGTTGAACGCCGCCGAACAGCAGCTGACTATCCGCGTTTTTACCGGGCTGACGCTGCTCGACACTATTCAGAACATAGCCGGTGCGCCAGCATTGATGGCCGATTCGTTAACGCCGCATGAAGAGGCGGTGCTATCGAATATCAGCTTTATGGAAGCGGTGCACGCCCGTTCGTACAGCTCAATTTTCTCCACTCTTTGCCAGACCAAAGACGTGGATGCGGCTTACGCGTGGAGTGAAGAAAATACCCCACTCCAGCGCAAGGCGCAGATCGTTTTGACACATTACGCCAGCGACGAACCGTTGAAGAAAAAAATTGCCAGCGTGTTTCTGGAATCCTTCCTGTTCTATTCCGGCTTCTGGTTGCCAATGTATTTCTCCAGCCGCGGAAAACTGACCAATACCGCCGATCTCATTCGTCTGATCATTCGTGATGAAGCCGTTCACGGGTATTACATTGGTTATAAATATCAAAAAGGTCTGGAGCACATTACTGAATCCGCACGCGAGGAGTTAAAGAATTTTGCCCTCGATCTGCTGATGGAATTGTATGATAACGAAGCGCGTTATACGGAAGAATTGTATGCAGAAACCGGCTGGGTGGATGACGTCAAAGCCTTCCTTTGCTACAACGCCAATAAGGCATTAATGAATTTGGGATATGAGGCATTATTCCCGCCAGAAATGGCGGAGGTTAACCCAGCAATCCTTGCCGCGCTGTCGCCCAACGCTGACGAAAACCACGATTTCTTCTCGGGTTCCGGCTCATCATACGTGATGGGAAAAGCTGTCGAAACCGAAGACGACGACTGGAATTTCTAGCGCTCATTTCCGCGGAAAATACCGTACATTTTTCGCGGAAATATTCTAACAGGATCACACTTTTGTCGTGCAAATATAATTGTGTGATCTACACTCAATATCAGTCGCATTATTCGCCTGCATTTCAGCAATTCAGGCGACTTTTCATTGCCATTTACAAAAAATATTACCCCATTCACATTCGCGCTCAGCCCTTATATCACGGGAAGTCCCGCCACATGGCCTTCAGCAATATTCGTGCCACAAACAAATTCAGGGTTGTCTCAGATTCTCAGTATGTTAGGGTAGAAAAAGGTCACTATTTCCATCAGGTAATATATCGATATAAACAAATAACAGGAATCATTCTATTGCATGGCAATTAAATTAGAAGTTAAAAATCTCTATAAGATATTTGGAGAGCATCCGCAGAGAGCTTTCAAATATATTGAAAAAGGACTTTCAAAAGAGCAGATTCTGGATAAAACAGGGCTATCGCTTGGCGTTAAGAACGCCAGTCTGGCCATTGAAGAAGGCGAGATATTTGTCATCATGGGATTATCCGGTTCGGGTAAATCCACAATGGTACGCCTTCTCAATCGCCTGATTGAACCCACCCGCGGGCAAGTATTGATTGACGGCGTAGACATCGCCCGGATATCCGATGCTGAGCTTCGCGAGGTGCGCAGAAAAAAGATTGCGATGGTTTTCCAGTCCTTTGCCCTGATGCCGCACATGACGGTCCTGGACAATACGGCATTCGGCATGGAATTAGCCGGTGTTGGCGCGGATGAACGTCGTGAAAAAGCGTTAGATGCGCTGCGTCAGGTTGGTCTGGAGAATTATGCTCACGGATACCCGGATGAACTTTCCGGAGGGATGCGCCAGCGTGTGGGCCTCGCCCGTGCATTAGCCATAAACCCTGACATCTTATTAATGGATGAGGCCTTTTCTGCCCTCGATCCGTTAATTCGTACCGAGATGCAGGATGAACTGGTAAAACTACAGGCGAAACATCAACGTACCGTGGTCTTTATTTCCCACGATCTCGACGAAGCTATGCGTATTGGCGACAGAATTGCCATTATGCAAAACGGTGAAGTGGTCCAGGTCGGCACGCCAGATGAAATCCTGAATAATCCGGCCAATGATTATGTACGCACCTTCTTCCGCGGCGTTGATATTAGCCAGGTCTTTAGTGCCAAAGATATTTCACGTCGTAGCCCTGAAGGTTTAATTCGTAAAACGCCCGGGGTCGGTCCACGTTCAGCGCTGCAATTATTGCAGGACAAAGATCGCGAATATGGTTACGTGATCGAGCGCGGCAATAAATTCGTCGGCGTTGTCTCTATCGACTCTTTAAAAGCAGCATTAAGTCAGGCGCAAGGTATTGAAGCGGCATTGATCGATGAGCCGTTAGCCGTGGATGCGCAAACTCCTCTCAGCGAGTTGCTTTCTCATGTCGGCCAGGCCCCGTGCGCGGTGCCGGTTGTTGATGAGGAACAGCAGTATGTGGGCATCATTTCAAAACGCATGCTGTTACAGGCTTTAGATCGTGAGGGGGCAAACAATGGCTGATCAAACCAATCCGTGGGATACCACACCAGCGGCCGACAGTGCCGCACAAACCACCGATGCCTGGAGTACGCCATCAGGCGCGCCAGCTGACGGCGGTAGCGCAGACTGGCTGACCAGCGCACCCGCGCCGGCGCCAGAGCATTTCAATATTATGGATCCGTTCCATAAAACGCTGATCCCGCTGGATAGCTGGGTCACAGAAGGGATCGACTGGGTCGTTACCCATTTCCGTCCGGTCTTCCAGGGCATTCGAGTCCCGGTGGATTATATTCTCAACGGCTTCCAGCAGCTTCTGTTGGGTATGCCAGCCCCGGTGGCGATTATCCTGTTCGCTCTGATTGCCTGGCAGATTTCCGGCGTTGGAATGGGCGTTGCTACGCTGATTTCATTGATTGCAATCGGGGCCATCGGCGCGTGGTCGCAGGCCATGATCACCCTGGCGCTGGTACTAACCGCGCTGCTGTTCTGCGTGGTGATCGGTCTACCGATGGGGATCTGGTTGGCGCGCAGTCCACGGGCGGCAAAAATTGTTCGTCCGCTGCTGGACGCCATGCAAACCACACCGGCGTTCGTCTATCTGGTGCCGATCGTCATGCTGTTTGGTATCGGTAACGTCCCGGGCGTGGTGGTGACGATTATCTTCGCCCTGCCGCCAATCGTGCGTCTGACCATTCTGGGGATTAACCAGGTGCCAGCCGACTTGATTGAAGCCTCGCGCTCATTTGGCGCCAGCCCGCGCCAGATGCTGTTTAAAGTGCAGCTCCCGCTGGCGATGCCTACCATTATGGCCGGGGTCAACCAGACGCTGATGCTGGCGCTCTCAATGGTCGTCATCGCGTCGATGATCGCCGTCGGCGGACTGGGTCAGATGGTTCTACGTGGAATTGGTCGTCTGGATATGGGGCTTGCCACCGTCGGCGGGGTTGGGATCGTGATCCTCGCCATCATTCTCGACCGCCTGACGCAGGCTGTCGGTCGCGACGCCCGTAGCCGTGGTAACCGTCGCTGGTACACCACCGGTCCCGTTGGGCTTATCACTCGCCCATTCACGAAGTAATTCACCCGTTGCCCGGTGGCGCATTGCTTACCGGGCCTATACGTCCCTCCAATAATTAAGGAACAACGATGCGACAGAACGTCATTATTGCCACAGCGTTTGCCACCCTTGTCTCCACCAGCACTTTCGCTGCCGATCTGCCAGGCAAAGGCATCACTGTACAGCCAATCCAGAGCACTATCTCTGAAGAATCCTTCCAGACGCAACTGGTCGCCCGTGCGCTGGAGAAACTGGGTTATACCGTTAACAAAACAAGCGAAGTTGACTACAACGTCGGCTATACCTCCATTGCCTCTGGCGATGCAACTTTTACCGCTGTGAACTGGCAGCCGCTGCATGATGATATGTATGCCGCAGCGGGTGGAGACAAAAAGTTCTATCGCGAGGGGGTATTCGTTACGGGTGCCGCGCAAGGTTATCTGATCGATAAAAAAACCGCTGAGCAGTATAAAATCACCAACATTGCCCAGTTAAAAGATCCGAAGATCGCCAAAATCTTTGACACCAACGGCGACGGAAAAGCAGACATGATGGGCTGCTCGCCGGGCTGGGGCTGCGAAGCGGTGATCAACCACCAGAACAAAGCCTTCGATCTGGAAAAAACCGTCGAGGTCAGCCACGGTAACTATGCGGCGATGATGGCAGACACTATTACCCGCTTTAAAGAAGGCAAACCCATTCTTTACTACACCTGGACACCGTACTGGGTGAGCGACGTTATGAAACCGGGTAAAGATGTGGTCTGGCTGCAGGTGCCGTTCTCTTCCCTGCCAGGCGAGCAGAAAGACATTGATACCAAGCTGCCAAACGGCGCCAACTACGGCTTCCCGGTGAACACTATGCATATCGTCGCCAACAAAGCCTGGGCGGAGAAAAACCCGGCTGCGGCGAAACTGTTTGCCGTCATGAAGCTGCCGCTGGCGGATATCAACGCGCAGAACGCGATGATGCACGACGGGAAAGCATCTGAAGCCGACGTGCAGGGTCACGTTGACGGCTGGATCAAAGCCCACCAGCAACAGTTTGATGGCTGGGTGAAAGAAGCGCTGGCTGCGCAGAAATAACCCCCTCGTAGGCCTGATAAGCGTAGCGCCATCACACCAATGCCGGATGGTGGCGCGATGCGCCTTATCCGGCCTACACGCCTTCCTCCCAACCGCACAATCCATCACCCAACAAATCAGCAACATTTAATCACTTACGTTATGATTGTTTTCTGCAACCCATTTTTCAGTTGAAAACCATGACGAAAACCACTCAGGGACTTAGCCCTTCGCTGATCCTGTTAATGTCTATCGCCACCGGCCTCGCCGTCGCCAGTAACTATTACGCGCAGCCGCTGCTCGACACCATCGCACGTAACTTTTCCCTATCGGCCAGCACCGCTGGCTTTATCGTCACCGCGGCCCAGCTCGGCTATGCCGCCGGCCTGCTGTTTTTAGTACCGCTTGGCGATATGTTTGAACGTCGGATGCTGATCGTCTCCATGACGCTGTTAGCAGCAGGCGGCATGCTTATTACCGCCAGCAGCCAGTCGCTGGGCATGCTGATCCTCGGCACCGCCCTGACCGGGCTGTTCTCGGTAGTGGCACAGATTCTGGTTCCGCTGGCGGCGACGCTTGCCACGCCGGATAAGCGCGGTAAAGTTGTCGGCACCATTATGAGCGGCCTGCTGCTGGGTATCCTGCTGGCGCGCACCGTGGCGGGATTACTGGCCAATCTTGGCGGCTGGCGCACCGTATTTTGGGTCGCATCGATATTAATGGCGCTGATGGCGATTGCGCTGTGGCGCGGTCTGCCGAAGATGAAATCAGATACTCATCTCAACTATCCGCAACTGTTAGGCTCCGTATTCAGCCTGTTTATCCATGATAAATTGCTGCGTACCCGCGCGATGTTGGGCTGCCTGACCTTTGCCAATTTCAGTATTCTCTGGACCTCTATGGCGTTTTTGCTCGCCGCGCCGCCGTTTAACTATTCCGAAGGAACGATCGGGCTGTTTGGCCTGGCAGGGGCCGCAGGGGCGTTAGGCGCGCGTCCGGCAGGTGGTTTTGCCGATAAGGGAAAATCACATCTCACCACGACCACAGGTCTGTTATTACTGCTGCTCTCCTGGTGGGCTATCTGGTTAGGGCATAGTTCCGTACCAATGCTGGTTATCGGTATCCTGGTCCTGGACCTCACCGTTCAGGGTGTGCATATCACCAACCAGACGGTTATCTATCGCATTCATCCGGACGCGCGTAATCGCCTGACCGCCGGATACATGACCAGCTATTTTATTGGCGGGGCGGCAGGTTCGCTGATTTCGGCCTCCGCCTGGCAGCATGCCGGTTGGGCTGGCGTTTGTCTGGCCGGTACGACCGTTGCCCTACTCAACCTGTTGGTCTGGTGGCGAGGATATCACCGTCAGGAAGCCGTAAATTAAGCATATAGCGTATGTTTACCGCTGATTGGGCTCCGCAGGGTGTTAAGGAGCCCATCAGTCTGCTAAGGTTATAACTCATTGAACCAAGTTATATTAATTTCGGTAATGAAACCTATAACCCTATGGAAAGCCCGATATCCCAGTCTGAACCCAGTTCTGCGACGCTAACTGAAGGATTCAAAGACAGCCTGCCAATAGTCATCAGCTATATTCCGGTCGCTTTTGCATTTGGTCTCAATGCCACTCGCCTTGGCTTTACTCCGGTTGAAAACGTGTTTTTCTCCTGCATTATCTATGCGGGAGCCAGCCAGTTTGTCATCACCACAATGCTCGCCGCAGGCAGTTCTTTGTGGGTCGCCGCACTGACCGTCATGGCCATGGATGTACGCCATGTTTTGTACGGACCTTCCCTGCGTAGCCGAATCGCCCAGCGACTGAGCAAACCCAAAAGCGCGCTGTGGGCCTTTGGCCTCACCGATGAAGTCTTTGCCGCCGCCACGGCGAAGCTGGTACGGGATAACCGGCGCTGGAGTGAAAACTGGATGATCGGCATTGCGCTATGCTCCTGGGCCTCCTGGGTGTTTGGCACGGTGATCGGCGCGTTTTCCGGCAGTGGTTTACTCAAGGATTACCCGGCAGTTGAAGCGGCGTTGGGCTTCATGCTCCCGGCGCTGTTCATGAGCTTCCTGCTCGCCTCTTTCCAGCGTCAACAAGCACTCTGCGTGACTGCAGCACTGACCGGCGCGCTGGCTGGAGTCATGCTGTTTTCCATTCCTGCCGCCATCCTTGCAGGCATTGTCTGCGGATGTCTGACGGCTCTTATCCAGTCATTTTGGCAGGGAGGTCCCGATGAGCTATGAGGTCCTGCTGCTTGGCCTGTTGGTCGGCTGCGTTAACTACTGTTTTCGTTATTTGCCGCTCCGTCTTGGAGTGGGGAATGTTCGCCCGACGAAGCGCGGCGCGACGGGCATATTACTCGACACCATTGGCATTGCATCAATTTGCGCCCTGTTGGTGGTGTCTACCGCGCCAGAAGTGATGCACGATTCTCGTCGGTTCGTGCCTACGTTGGTGGGGTTTGTCATACTGGGCGCAAGCTTCTATAAGACCCGCAGCATCATCATTCCAACCTTACTGAGTGCTCTGGGCTATGGATTAGCCTGGAAAATGCTGATTGTCTTATAGATAAAAACAATCATTTTAAATAAATAATACATTTACTTTATTTGTCACTGTCGTTACTATATCGGCTGAAATTAATGAGGTTATACCCAAATGGATAGTTCGTTTACGCCCATTGAACAAATGCTAAAATTTCGCGCCAGCCGCTACGAAGAGTTCCCTTATCAGGAAGTGCTTCTGACTCGTCTATGCATGCACATGCAGGGCAAGCTGCTGGAAAACCGCAATAAGATGCTGAAAGCTCAAGGGATTAACGAGACATTGTTTATGGCGTTGATTACGCTGGAGTCTCAGGAAAACCACAGTATTCAGCCTTCTGAACTGAGTTGCGCGCTTGGCTCGTCACGCACTAACGCAACCCGCATTGCGGATGAGTTAGAAAAACGTGGCTGGATCGAACGTCGCGAAAGCGATAACGATCGCCGCTGTCTGCATCTGCAATTGACCGAGAAAGGCCACGCATTTTTGCAAGAGGTGTTACCGCCTCAGCATAACTGCCTGCATCAGCTTTGGTCATCTCTCAGCACCACCGAAAAAGATCAGCTTGAGCAAATTACCCGTAAACTTCTGACCCGTCTTGACCAGATGGAGCAGGATGGCGCGGTATTAGAAGCGTTGCGCTAACGCGCCGACTCGCTCAGAAATCCAGATTTATAAATGAAAAAACCGACAGGCCAGCACGCATACTGCTGGCCTGTCTGATAAACAGGTCGGCTCAGCCGATGTGAAAAAAAAGAAGATCGTGGAGAACAACATGAGCGTAAATGCGGAGACTCAAACCCCGCAGCAACCGGTCAAGAAGAATGGCAAACGTAAAAGTATGCTGCTCCTTCTGACCTTGCTCTTTATTATTATTGCCGTGGCATATGGGATTTATTGGTTTTTAGTACTGCGTCATGTCGAAGAGACAGACGATGCGTACGTGGCAGGGAACCAGGTTCAAATCATGGCGCAGGTATCAGGCAGCGTGACGAAAGTCTGGGCTGATAACACTGACTTTGTAAAACAAGGCGATGTGCTGGTCACCCTCGACCAGACGGACGCAAAGCAGGCATTTGAAAAAGCCAAAACTGCGCTGGCTTCCAGCGTGCGTCAGACGCACCAGTTGATGATCAACAGCAAGCAGTTACAGGCAAGCATTGAAGTGCAGAGAACCGCGCTGGCGCAGGCACAAAGCGACTTTAATCGCCGTGTCCCGCTGGGCAACGCCAACCTGATTGGCCGCGAAGAGCTGCAACATGCGCGTGATGCCGTCGCCAGCGCTCAGGCTCAGCTTGATGTCGCTATCCAACAATATAATGCCAACCAGGCGATGATTCTCGGCAGTAAGCTGGAAGACCAGCCCGCCGTGCAACAGGCTGCCACTGAAGTGCGCAATGCCTGGCTGGCGCTGGAACGAACCCGAATCGTCAGCCCAATGACTGGCTATGTTTCCCGTCGTTCCGTGCAGCCGGGGGCGCAAATTAGCCCGACCACGCCGCTGATGGCGGTCGTTCCAGCCACTAACCTGTGGGTGGATGCCAACTTCAAAGAAACACAGCTCGCGCACATGCGTATCGGTCAACCGGCGACCGTGATCAGCGATATTTACGGCGATGACGTGAAATATACCGGTAAGGTTGTCGGGCTGGATATGGGTACGGGCAGCGCCTTTTCCCTGCTGCCAGCACAAAACGCAACGGGTAACTGGATCAAAGTCGTCCAGCGTCTGCCGGTGCGTATTGAACTGGATGCACAGCAGTTGGCGCAGCATCCGCTGCGTATCGGTTTATCTACGCTGGTTACGGTAGATACCTCAAATCGTGACGGACAAATTCTGGCAAGCCAGGTTCGCACCACGCCGGTATCAGAAAGTAATGCACGGGAAATCAACCTTGCTCCGGTCAATAAGATGATCGAAGAGATCGTGCAGGCCAACGCGGGCTAATTCAAAGGTGCGTGTGATGCAACAGCAAAAACCGCTGGAAGGCGCGCAGCTCGTCATTATGACGATCGCGCTGTCCCTGGCGACATTCATGCAGGTGCTGGACTCCACCATTGCTAACGTGGCGATCCCCACTATCGCCGGGAACCTCGGCTCTTCACTGAGCCAGGGTACCTGGGTGATCACCTCATTCGGGGTGGCGAACGCTATCTCGATTCCGATCACCGGCTGGCTGGCAAAGCGCTTTGGCGAAGTAAGGCTATTCATGTGGTCAACTATCGCCTTCGTCATTGCGTCATGGGCATGCGGGATGTCCACCAGCCTGAACATGCTGATTTTCTTCCGCGTAATCCAGGGGATTGTCGCCGGTCCATTAATTCCGCTGTCACAAAGCTTGTTGCTGAATAACTATCCTCCCGCCAAACGTTCCATCGCTCTGGCGCTATGGTCGATGACGGTGATTGTTGCCCCGATATGTGGCCCTATTCTTGGGGGCTATATCAGCGACAACTATCACTGGGGCTGGATATTTTTCATCAACGTGCCAATCGGTGCTGCGGTGGTATTGATGACTCTGCAAACCCTGCGCGGTCGGGAAACCAAAACCGAGCAGCGGCGCATCGATGCCATTGGTCTGGCCCTGCTGGTCATTGGTATCGGCAGTTTGCAGATTATGCTCGACCGCGGCAAAGAGCTGGACTGGTTCGCCTCTCAGGAGATTATCATCCTGACGGTGGTCGCCGTTGTCGCCATCAGCTTCCTGATCGTCTGGGAGCTTACCGACGAGCACCCCATTGTCGACCTCTCACTGTTTAAGTCGCGCAACTTTACCATCGGCTGTCTGTGTATCAGTCTGGCCTATATGCTCTACTTCGGCGCAATCGTCCTGCTGCCGCAGCTGTTGCAGGAGGTATACGGCTATACGGCAACCTGGGCCGGTCTGGCGTCAGCGCCGGTTGGGGTGATTCCGGTGATCTTATCGCCGATTATCGGCCGCTTCGCGCACAAGCTTGATATGCGTCGGTTAGTTACGTTCAGTTTTATTATGTACGCCGTCTGTTTCTACTGGCGTGCGTGGACGTTCGAACCGGGTATGGACTTTGGCGCATCGGCCTGGCCACAGTTTATTCAGGGGTTCGCGGTAGCCTGCTTCTTTATGCCGCTGACGACTATCACGCTGTCCGGCTTACCACCTGAGCGTCTGGCCGCGGCATCAAGTTTGTCGAACTTTACGCGAACGCTGGCCGGCTCTATTGGCACATCAATTACGACGACGATGTGGACTAACCGCGAGTCACTTCACCATGCGCAGTTAACGGAATCCGTTAATCCCTACAATCCAAACGCGCAGGCAATGTACGATAAGCTGCAGGATTTAGGGATGACGCATCAGCAGGCGTCAGGCTGGATAGCCCAGCAGATCACCAATCAGGGGCTGATTATTTCCGCCAACGAAATCTTCTGGATGTCGGCGGGGATCTTCCTGGTCTTGCTTGGCCTGGTGTGGTTTGCCAAACCACCCTTCGGTGCGGGCGGCGGCGGCGGCGGCGCGCACTAAATATCTGATAAAAGGGATCTGCGGATCCCTTTTTTATTGCCCCGTAAACCACCTCCCAGGGAGATGGTTTAGGGGAGGCAATAAAAAACCCCGGTTATAAGCCGAGGTTAATTTAAATACTGGAACAACTAATCAGTATGACTAAATATGCAGTTCCTGCAGTTTCTCTTTCGGCAGCGCCAGCTCTTCATTGCTGTTAACGCGTACATCATGCTCCAGAATATGACGTGCGATATCCTGTGCTTCGCTAAGAGAGTGCATCTGATACGTGCCACACTGGTAAACGTTCAGCTCCGGGATCTGGTTTTGATCCTGCACTTTCAGCACGTCCGCCATCGCCGCTTTCCACGCGTCGGCAACACGCTGCTCGTCTGGCGTACCAATCAGGCTCATGTAAAAGCCAGTGCGGCATCCCATCGGAGAGATATCGATAATCTCCACGCCGTTGCCGTTGAGATGGTTACGCATAAAACCTGCAAACAAGTGTTCCAGCGTATGGATACCTTTCTCAGGCATCACTTCTTTGTTCGGAATGCAGAAACGCAGATCAAACACGGTGATTGCGTCGCCATGCGGGGTGTTCATCGTTTTTGCAACCCGGACCGCGGGAGCTTCCATCCGGGTGTGATCGACAGTAAAACTATCTAACAACGGCATTTAGCCACCTCCGATAAATTTTTTGAAAATAATCTGAACTCTTTGTTCCGGGGCGAGTCTGAGTATATGAAAGACGCGCATTTGTTATCATCATCCCTGTTTTCAGAGATGAAATTTTGGCCACTCCCGAGTGGCCTTTTTCTTTTGTATCAAGCGTGCTTTTCCAGCCACACGCTAAACGGCTCAGTATCAGCCGCTTCGATCTCCTGCTGACGACGCTTTGAAGCCTCGGTTTCAGCAATAAATTCCGCTTCCTGCAATATTTCTAACGGCTCTTCACGCAGCAGATTTCGGTAAGCCTCACCCAGCGCTTTACCCGTGCCGCCAATGCCTTCATCAATCATAGACCGTAGGATGCGGGCAGAGAAAGTCAGTTCTGGGTTGTCAAAACAGGCAACCAGTTCATCACAGACCTTTTGATACTCCTCTCCCCCATCGATGCTGTCCAGCGTTTGTGCCACGCGTTTCAGATCGCGGAACAGATCTTTCCCTACCTTAGGCAGCGGGAACTGGGCTGTTTCACAGCCAATACCTAACGTCAGCCCAGGCTTACGACCTTCGAGAATCACCCGATTCCAGTTTTTACGCGTACACAGCAATTCATCGCTGCTCATTTCCGGGGCATCGGCCAGCGCACACCAGACCATAAACAGATCGAGGAAACGCACCTGCTGCTCGTCCACGCCGATCGGTGAGAACGGGTTGATATCCAGTGAGCGAACTTCGATGTACTCAATACCGCCACGCAGAAGCGCGTCAGAAGGCGTTTCGCCACGACGAGTGACGCGTTTCGGGCGAATAGGCGCATACAGCTCATTTTCAATCTGCAGAACGTTGCTGTTGATTTGCAGACGCTTACCGTCCTTCTCCAGACCGATCGCCGCGTACTCCTCGGAAGGGGTTTTAATCGCGCGCTTTAATCCTGCCACATACTCATGCAAATCGTTAAACGTAATTCCGAGATTGCTTTGCGACTTATTGGTATAGCCCAAATCACTCAGGCGCAGCGACGTCGCATACGGCAGGTAATACATCCCACAGTCGGTTTTTTCAAACGGCAGGGTTGTCGGTTTTCCTTGCAGGAAAGAGGAACAAATGGCCGGAGAGGCGCCAAACAGATACGGGATCACCCAACCAAAACGGTAGTAGTTGCGGATCAGACGAAAGTAACCCGCGGAGATCTTCTCTTTAGCATCTTCGCCGTCCGTTACGCCACATTTCGCCTGCCAGAAAGCCATCGGCAATGAGAAATTGTAGTGTACGCCGGAAATAGTCTGCATCAGCGCGCCGTAACGGTTTTTGAGGCCTTCACGGTACAGCGTTTTCAGACGACCGGTATTCGACGTACCGTACTGCGCCAGTTCAATATCCTGACCTTCGGCAATATAGCAAGGCATGCTCAACGGCCACATACGCTCGTCGCCCAGATTCCTGGCGGTATACCGATGCAGGTCGCGCATAAATGTGAGCATTTTCTCAATGTCGTCGCCTGGAGGCGTAATAAACTCCAGCAGCGCTTCGGCAAAGTCAGTGGTTATCCATTTATGCGTTAGCGCTGAGCCTAACACCTCAGGATGGCCTGTAGTTGCTAATGACCCATCTGCATTAACGCGCAGCGTTTCGCGCTCCAGCCCACGTTGAATCCCCTTTAACGCCTGAGGATGGTTTTCCAGCCAGGCCAGCGCCTGTGATACGTCCGGGATCAAATTGACCTCCCGCCTGTCAAAATCGTTTTAATTAGCATAATGGTATTGGTTACCCTGAAGGCTATCTCACAACACAATTAGTGCCACCACATAATGCCTTGCGTCGTAACCGCTGCGACAACTACATAGCGCAGCGCCTTGCCAAGGCATAAGAAAAAAAGTACTGGACCCCACGAGATGCGCATCCATCCAGCTAACAGGCACAATAAATCACCCACAACCGGCATCCAGCTTAATAATAGTGTGACAGCGCCATAGCGCCGCAGCCAGCCAGTGGCTTTTTCTTGCCAGCGCGATGTTTTACGCAATGGAAAGAAACGCCCAAGGATAACGTTAGTTAACCCTCCAAGGCTATTACCCATTGTTGCTGTTAAGACTAAGACCCAGGGATGACTTACCCCAGAGACCAGCAAAGCAACTAAAACAACTTCAGAATTGCCGGGTAATAGCGTAGCGCTGAGAAAACTGCTGGCAAACAGTGACAGGAGCGATAGTCCATCACTCACAATAACCGGACATCCACCGCGTCCATTCCTGCGGCACGCGCCGCCTGCAGTCCAAAATCGGCATCTTCAAATACGACACAGCGCGCCGGAGCAACACCCATACGTTCGGCACAGAGCAAAAACGTATCAGGAGCAGGTTTATGGTGTTGTACGTGATCGGCTGCGACTACAGCATCAAAATAGCGACGCAACCCAAGGTGTGCGAGAAGAGCTTCCGCAATCGCGCTTTCACTCCCCGTACCTACCGACATAGGACGACGACCATGCCAGGCTTTCACGACGTCAACCAATGGCAAAGGCTGGACGCTATCCAGCAGCATGCTTCTCACCTTGTCGGTTTTTTCACGCGCCAATGCATGAGGGTCAAGATCGGCATGATTCAATTTAATTACCGACTGGGCAATACGCCACGTTGGGGAGCCATTGAGGGCGACCATGGCTTGTTCATCAAAACGTAACCCATAATGCCCCAATACCTCATGCCACGCCTTACGGTGCGTTGGCTCGGTATCCAGGATGGTGCCATCCATATCAAAAATCAAACCCGCATAACGTTCGTACATCGTCTTCTCACAAGCCGAATGACCAGACGTTATTTTATCGTAATTGATTGATTTTGTCGCTCACAGCGAATTAAGGGGTATTCCGGGAGTATGTGGAAATGATTCAAAGGAGAGAAGATGGTGCATCCGGGAGGATTACTCGGCTGCGCCTCGCCCTGGGGCCGTTGCTGAAGCAACGTTATCCTCCCTGGTGCTC
>NZ_KB976065.1:141294-355339 GCF_000398845.1 Citrobacter sp. KTE151
ATGGTGCATCCGGGAGGATTCGAACCTCCGACCGCTCGGTTCGTAGCCGAGTACTCTATCCAGCTGAGCTACGGATGCATCAGGGAAACTTACTTTACTGCAGATTTGATGCCGCTGCTAAAGCGCTATCAAATAATATGGTGCATCCGGGAGGATTCGAACCTCCGACCGCTCGGTTCGTAGCCGAGTACTCTATCCAGCTGAGCTACGGATGCAAATGGCGGTGAGGCGGGGATTCGAACCCCGGATGCAGCTTTTGACCGCATACTCCCTTAGCAGGGGAGCGCCTTCAGCCTCTCGGCCACCTCACCAACACGCCTCTTGCGAGTGCTTCGAAGAACTTGTTTCTGCTCATCGTCGCTGCGTGGCGCACATATTACTTTCTGGGACTTATAAGTCAAACAATTTTTCCAGCGCTTTTATCGTTTGCACATTTCACGCGCAATTAGTCTGCAAAAACGGCAAAAAGAGTGTTTTATCAACAGATAAATTGGCAATTTCCTGAGGCAATGAACAAACGGAAAAATCGCAGGGAAAGGCAATGCGCGGATGAGAATCGAAAAAATGAGGAAGACGAAGAAGAAAAGAGAAGAGAAGAGAAGGGACAATTCAATCAGGTTGCGCCTCACCAGAAAGGTGAGACGCGAAAACCTTAGTAACTGGACTGCTGGGATTTTTCAGCCTGGATACGCTGGTAGATCTCTTCACGATGGACAGAAACTTCTTTCGGGGCGTTTACGCCAATGCGCACCTGGTTGCCCTTCACCCCTAAAACTGTCACGGTGACCTCATCGCCTATCATGAGGGTCTCACCAACTCGACGAGTCAGAATCAGCATTCTTTGCTCCTTGAAAGATTAAAAGAGTCGGGTCTCTCTGTATCCCGGCATTATCCATCATATAACGCCAAAAAGTAAGCGATGACAAACACCTAAGTGTAAGCAGTCACGGCATCACATTCTGTTAAACCTAAGTTTAGCCGATATACACAACTTCAACCTGACTTTATCGTTGTCGATAGCGTTGATACAAACGCTGCGGATTGAAGTCCGCAGCGTCGACTTACGCTTATAATTATTACAGTTTTGCGCTGACCCAGCCTTTCACACTGGCTAACGCTGCTGGCAGAGCCGCAGCATCCGTACCACCGGCTTGCGCCATGTCCGGACGACCACCACCCTTACCGCCTACCTGCTGAGCGACCATTCCAACCAGCTCCCCTGCTTTCACGCGATCTGTCACGTCCTTAGACACACCCGCAATCAGAGAAACCTTACCTTCCACTACCGTTGCCAGAACGATAACGGTAGACCCCAGTTGATTTTTCAGATCATCAACCATGGTACGCAACATTTTCGGCTCAACGTCCGCGAGTTCGCTGACCAGCAGCTTCACGCCATTGATATCAACCGCTTTGCTGGAGAGATTTGCACTCTCCTGCGCCGCAGCCTGTTCCTTCAATTGCTGCAATTCTTTTTCGAGTTGACGCGTACGCTCCAGCACGGAACGAACTTTGTCACCAATATTCTGGCTATCGCCTTTCAGCAGCTGCGCAATATCGCTTAAGCGATCGCTCTCAGCATGCACGGTTTGGATAGCGCCTTCACCGGTCACAGCTTCAATACGACGAACGCCCGCCGCAGTGCCTGACTCAGACACAATACGGAACAGACCGATATCACCCGTACGGCTGGCATGAGTACCACCACACAGTTCGGTAGAGAAATCCCCCATGCTCAGAACACGCACGTGGTCGTCATATTTCTCGCCAAACAGCGCCATTGCGCCTTTGGCTTTCGCCGCTTCGAGATCCATGATGTTCGTTTCAATCGGCAGGTTGCGACGAATTTGCGCATTCACCAGATCTTCAACAGCACGGATTTCAGCAGGCTTCATAGCTTCAGTATGAGAGAAGTCGAAGCGCAGCACTTTATCGTTAACCAACGAGCCTTTCTGTGCCACATGCGTGCCCAGTACCTGGCGCAGCGCCGCGTGCATCAGGTGCGTTGCGGAGTGGTTCAAGCGAATGCGCGCACGACGAGCTTCATCAACATCAGCCTGTACTGCATCGCCAATTTTCAGAGAACCCGCAGACAGCTTACCGATGTGACCTATCGCCTGGCCATATTTCTGCGCGTCGCTCACGGCAAACGCGAAGCCTGCGCCTTTCAGTTCACCCTTGTCGCCAACCTGACCACCAGATTCCGCATAGAACGGAGTCTGATCCAGTACGACAACTGCATCCTGACCTGCGTTAATCGCGTCTACCGCTTTACCATCAACAAACAGCGCGGTCACTTTGCCATTCAGTTCCAGGTGTTCGTAGCCTTTAAATTCAGAGGCACCATCAACACGAATCATCGCATTGTAGTCTGCGCCAAAGCCGCTGGCTTCACGCGCGCGACGGCGCTGTTCTTCCATTGCGGCTTCAAAGCCCGCCTCGTCAACCTTAATGTTGCGCTCGCGGCAAACGTCCGCCGTCAGGTCAACCGGGAAACCGTAAGTGTCATACAGACGGAATGCGGTTTCGCCATCCAGTGTATCACCGGACAGTTTTGCCAGTTCTTCATCCAGCAGCGCCAGACCACGCTCCAGTGTACGCGCAAACTGCTCTTCTTCGGTTTTCAGAACCTGCTCAACCATAGCCTGCTGACGCTTCAGTTCTTCACCTGCGGAGCCCATGACGTCCACCAGCGGACCAACCAGCTTGTAGAAGAAGGTATCCTTCGCGCCCAGCATGTTGCCATGACGTACCGCGCGACGAATGATACGACGCAGCACATAACCACGGTTTTCATTCGACGGGACAACGCCATCGGCAATCAGGAATGCACAGGAGCGGATATGGTCAGCGATAACGCGCAGCGACTTGTTGCTCAGATCGGTCGCGCCGGTGACTTTCGCCACGGACTCAATCAGTGAACGGAACAGGTCGATTTCATAGTTGGAATTAACGTGTTGCAGCACGGCCGCAATACGCTCAAGGCCCATACCGGTATCCACGGACGGCTTCGGCAGCGGTTCCATGGTACCGTCAGCCTGACGGTTGAACTGCATGAAGACGATGTTCCAGATCTCAATGTAGCGATCGCCATCTTCTTCTGCGCTTCCCGGAGGGCCACCCCAAATGTGGTCGCCGTGGTCGTAGAAAATTTCGGTGCACGGACCGCAAGGGCCGGTATCACCCATCTGCCAGAAGTTGTCGGAAGCATAAGCCGCGCCTTTGTTATCACCGATACGGATGATACGTTCGCGCGGAATGCCAACTTCTTTTTCCCAGATTTCATAGGCTTCATCGTCAGTTTCATAGACGGTGACCCACAGACGCTCTTTTGGCAGGGCAAACCAGTTTTCACCGGTCAGCAGTTCCCATGCGTATTGAATAGCATCATGTTTGAAATAATCGCCGAAGCTGAAGTTGCCCAGCATTTCGAAGAAAGTATGGTGACGTGCAGTGTAACCGACGTTTTCCAGGTCGTTGTGCTTACCGCCCGCACGCACGCAACGCTGCGAGGTGGTTGCGCGGGAATAATTACGCTTGTCGAGGCCAAGGAACACATCCTTGAACTGGTTCATCCCGGCGTTGGTAAACAACAAAGTAGGGTCATTGTTCGGTACCAGGGAGCTGCTGGCAACTACCTGATGTCCTTTACTATGGAAAAAATCGAGAAACGCCTGACGGATCTCAGCGGTGCTCTTGCTCATAATTATCCTGAAGAAATCAAGCTAACGAAATGTCATTACCAGCATCGGCACGTAAACTGCGCCTCTGGCAATCGAAAAGTGGGAATAAGATAAGTTTTCTTTACTGGGAAGTAAAATCCCGTATGCGCTCAATCGTCAAAATTTCGCCATATTGCCTGAATATCTTCCATCAGATAGCCACGGTAGAGCAAAAAGCGCTGGACCTTTACCTTATCTGAAAAATCTACAGGTAAAGGTTCTCCGTATTTACGAATGGCCTGCGCGCGCGCAAGTGCTGCCCAGTCAATTTCGCACTCGCGCATGGCTCGTTCAACGGCTTCCCGCGAAATCCCTTTTTGGTTTAATTCCTGACGCACACGCGCGGGTCCATAACCTTTACGGCTACGGCTGGAGATAAACTGCTGAACAAAGCGGTCATCATCCAGATAACGACTTTCAATACACCAGGCGATGACCTTGTCGTAATCCTCCGGCGTTGCATCAATGTCTTCCGGTCCATTTTTTCCCATCACCGGAGCGGCCAGCTTACGCCGCAGTTCCTGCTCGCTGTGATCGCGCATCGCCAGTATACGTACAGCGCGGTCAAGAAGTCGGGAATAAGCGGAGCGGCGGGAAGTTGCTTCTGTCATAGTGAGCCTTCAGAAATGGAAAAGGGCTGCATCGTATGCAGCCCTTCTATGTGCGATAACGTCAGATTATCAGAAATCTTCGTTCGTTTCTTTTACATCTTCACCGCTGTCATCAACAGAGAAGTCTGGTTTTGAATCCGGGTTATTGAGCAGTAACTCGCGTACTTTCTTCTCAATTTCCTTCGCCGTTGCCGGGTTTTCCTTCAGCCAGTTAGTGGCATTCGCTTTACCCTGACCAATTTTCTCACCGTTGTAGCTGTACCATGCACCGGCTTTTTCAATCAGCTTCTCTTTCACGCCCAAATCGACCAGTTCGCCGTAGAAGTTGATACCTTCACCGTAAAGAATCTGGAATTCAGCCTGTTTGAACGGCGCGGCAATTTTGTTTTTCACGACCTTAACACGGGTTTCGCTACCAACCACGTTGTCGCCTTCTTTCACCGCGCCAATACGACGGATATCCAGGCGAACAGAAGCATAGAATTTCAGGGCGTTACCACCGGTGGTGGTTTCCGGGTTACCGAACATAACACCAATCTTCATACGGATCTGGTTGATGAAAATCAGTAGCGTGTTGGACTGCTTCAGGTTACCGGCCAGCTTACGCATGGCCTGGCTCATCATACGTGCCGCAAGGCCCATGTGAGAGTCACCAATCTCGCCTTCGATTTCTGCCTTCGGCGTCAATGCGGCAACGGAGTCGACAACGATAACGTCAACTGCACCGGAGCGCGCCAACGCATCACAGATTTCCAGCGCTTGTTCACCGGTATCCGGCTGAGAGCACAGCAGGTTGTCGATATCAACGCCAAGCTTGCGCGCATAGACGGGATCCAGCGCGTGTTCCGCATCGATGAACGCACAGGTTTTACCTTCGCGCTGGGCGGCAGCAATAACCTGCAGGGTCAGCGTCGTTTTACCGGAAGATTCAGGCCCGTAGATTTCAACGATACGGCCCATTGGCAAACCGCCCGCGCCCAATGCGATATCCAGAGAAAGCGAACCGGTGGAGATGGTTTCCACATCCATAGAACGGTCTTCACCCAGGCGCATGATGGAGCCTTTACCGAATTGCTTTTCGATCTGACCCAGCGCTGCCGCCAACGCTTTCTGTTTGTTTTCGTCGATAGCCATTAATTACTCCTGTCATGCCGCTTTCGGGTTAAACCGCGAAACGTGATAGATAATGTTCTGTTGGGGCAATTATACTGTATGCTCATACAGTATCAAGTATTTTGTAGAAATTGTTGCCACAGGGTTTGTAACGCGTAGGCGGTCGCCTGTCGACGTACCGCATCGCGATCGCCGCTGAAGCATTCCCGGCGGGTAATCCCCTCGCCGCTCGCGCTGGCAAAAGCGAACCATACCGTCCCCACGGGCTTTTCTTCACTGCCGCCATCTGGCCCCGCAATACCGCTAATCGAAACAGCGAAATGCGCGCGGGCCGCTTTTAGCGCGCCAATCGCCATCTCCACCACCACAGGTTCGCTCACCGCCCCATGCTGGACCAGCGTCTCTTCGCGCACGCCAATCATCTGCGCTTTGGCTTCATTGCTGTAGGTCACAAACCCGCGCTCAAACCAGGCGGAGCTGCCGGCAATATCCGTAATTGCTTTGGCTACCCAGCCGCCGGTGCAGGATTCCGCCGTCGTCACGGTTGCCCCGCGCGCTTTCAACGCCAGGCCAACCTGCTCGCTTAACTGCATCAGTTCACTGTCGGTCATTTCAGCCTCTGTCAGTTAAAAAAATATGCCGGACAAGATAGCACTTTCATAACCAAGATGGGGATGAGGAGACAATTTTACGAGGGGCATTCAGAAAATAGATAAACCGCATTCAAAAGAGTACCGGATAACGCACCAGGATAGCCTATTCGGTCTACAAGGGATTGCCCCTGTAGACCGATAACAAATGATTACTGCACGCGCGCCAGCGCGACCGCCTGACCCAATTGCCACACGGCCATTGCGTAGTGGGTACTGTGGTTATAGCGGGTGATGGTGTAGAAGTTCGGCAGTCCATACCAATACTGATAACCGGTACCGATATCCAGTCGCAGCAGGCTGGCCTGCTGATGATTCCCCAATGACTGCTGCGGCGTCAGGCCTGCGGCGGCAAGCTGAGAAATGCTGTACTGGGTTTTAAAGCCGTTCGCCAGCCCAGGCGCCTGGCCATTCGCCGGAACCGCGACCGTATCGCCTTTCACCCAACCGTGGCCTTTGAAATAGTTCGCCACGCTACCGATAGCATCAACCGGATCCCACAGGTTAATGTGACCATCGCCATTGAAATCAACGGCATATTGTTTATAGGAAGATGGCATAAATTGGCCGTAGCCCATCGCCCCTGCGAAAGAACCTTTCAAATCGAGCGGATCGTCGCTTTCATCTCGCGCCATCAGCAGGAAGGTTTCCAGTTCACCAGAGAAATATTCCGCACGACGAGGATAGTTAAACGACAACGTCGCCAACGCATCCAGAATCCGCGTTTTACCCATCACGCGGCCCCAGCGAGTCTCTACGCCAATAATGCCAACGATAATTTCCGGCGGTACGCCGTAGACCTGCCATGCACGGTTCAGCGCATCTTCATATTGGTTCCAGAAGGCCACACCGTTTTGTACGTTATCCGGGGTGATGAACTGTTTACGATACCGCAGCCATGCACCGTTAGGTCCGGCTGGCGGTTGAGTCGTCGGCGCCTGGCGGTCCATCAAACGCAATACCGAGTCCAGACGCTTGGCCTGTGACAGGATCTCCTGCAACTGCTGGCGGTCAAAGCCGTGCTTGTTCACCATTTTCTCGATGAACTGCTGCGCGTTCGGATTATTGGCAAAATCGCCGCCCGTTTGCATGACATTGTGTTGTGGCTCAAGCAGGAAGCCGCCGGATGGCGTACCCGTAGTCGTTTGAGTCTCTGAAGGTTTAGGTTTGCTGCTACAAGCAGCAAGCAATACGAAAAGGGGAAGTAACGCTACATAACGACGCTTGAACATGAGACATCCATTAAACAAATTCAGCCTGGGAGAAGTATGGTAAAGCATCCTCCGCCACACAAGGAAGCAGTAGTCGCTCTCCTTCACAGAATTCCCCCCCTCTTGCACTCCTGACCGGCACATTTGCGCGTCCTTACGCATAATCTTTCAAATTAAAATATTTATCTTTCATTTTGCGATCAAAATAACACTTTTAAATCTTTCGATCTGATTAAAATTAGTTACCGTTTGGCAAGATAACTAAAACCCCTACAGGAGAGAATAATGATCGACACCATCACACTCGGTGCTGAGTGGTTTATCGGATTGTTCCAGAAAGGCGGAGAGGTGTTTACCGGCATGGTGACCGGTATTCTGCCTCTGCTGATCAGTCTGCTGGTCATCATGAATGCGCTGATTAACTTTATCGGTCAGCAACGTATTGAACGTTTTGCCCAGCGCTGCGCCGGAAACCCGCTGTCCCGCTATCTACTGCTGCCGTGCATCGGCACATTTGTGTTTTGTAATCCTATGACGCTGAGCCTGGGCCGCTTTATGCCGGAAAAGTTCAAGCCCAGCTACTACGCAGCCGCCTCTTACAGCTGCCATTCAATGAACGGCTTATTTCCCCACATCAACCCCGGTGAGCTGTTCGTCTATCTGGGGATCGCCAGCGGACTGACCACGCTGGGTCTTCCGCTCGGCCCGCTGGCGGTGAGCTATTTGCTGGTCGGCCTGGTGACCAACTTCTTCCGCGGCTGGGTGACCGATTTCACCACCACCATCTTTGAGAAAAAAATGGGCATTCAACTTGAGCAGAAAGTACATCTGGCGGGAGCTGCATCATGACGCGTATTCGTATTGAAAAAGGCACCGGCGGCTGGGGCGGCCCGCTTGAACTGGATGCCGTGCCAGGCAAGAAAATTGTCTATATCACCGCAGGGACTCGACCCGCAATAGTCGACAGGATAGCCAGCCTGACAGGTTGGCAGGCCGTTGATGGCTTCAAAGAAGGCGAGCCGCCAGAGAACGAAATTGGCGTGGCGATCATCGACTGCGGCGGCACGCTACGCTGCGGGATCTATCCAAAACGCCGTATACCAACAGTGAATATTCACGCGACGGGCAAATCCGGTCCGCTGGCCCAATATATTATCGAAGATATCTATGTCTCTGGCGTGAAAGAAGAAAACATTACCGTTATCGGTGAAGCATCCGCTGCGCCAACGCCTGCAAACAGCACGATGGGTCGCGAGTACGACACCAGCAAGAAAATTACCGAACAAAGCGACGGTCTGTTGGCAAAAGTCGGCATGGGAATGGGTTCAGCCGTTGCGGTTCTGTTTCAGGCCGGGCGAGACACTATCGATACCGTCCTGAAAACCATTCTGCCGTTTATGGCGTTCGTCTCGGCGCTGATCGGCATCATTATGGCGTCTGGCCTGGGGGACTGGATTGCCCATGGACTCGCACCGCTGGCCAGCCATCCGCTGGGGTTGGTAACCCTGGCGCTGATCTGCTCTTTCCCGCTGCTGTCCCCTTTCCTCGGCCCTGGTGCGGTCATCGCCCAGGTTATCGGCGTCCTGATCGGCGTACAGATTGGTTTGGGGAACATTCCTCCGCATCTGGCGCTACCTGCCTTGTTCGCCATTAACGCTCAGGCGGCATGCGACTTTATTCCAGTCGGATTGTCGCTAGCCGAAGCGCGCCAGGACACGGTCCGCGTCGGTGTGCCATCCGTACTGGTGAGTCGTTTTCTGACTGGCGCACCGACCGTTCTCATCGCCTGGTTTGTTTCCGGCTTTATTTACCAATAAGAGGCACTCAAAAATGACCGTGATTTATCAGACCACCATCACCCGCATCGGCCAGAGCGCCCCGGATGCACTCTGCGACCAGATGCTAATTACCTTTCGTGAAGGCGCGCCTGCGGATATCGAAGAATTTTGCTTCATCCATTGCCATGGGGAGCTGAACGGCTCTTTGCAGGCTGGGATCCAATTTGAGCTAGGCCAGCATCACTACCCGGTCACAGCCGTTGGCAGCGTGGCGGAACAAAACTTACGTGAACTGGGGCATATCACTCTGCGTTTTGACGGACTGAGTGAAGCGGAATTTCCCGGCACCGTACACGTTGCGGGCCCCGTACCGGACGGTATCGCACCGGGCTGTATTTTGAAGTTTATTGCTTAAGATTGAAGGAGATAAAGATGAATCAGGTTGCCGTTGTCATTGGTGGAGGCCAGACCCTGGGGGCATTCCTTTGCCGTGGGCTTGCGACAGAAGGGTACCGCGTCGCGGTGGTGGATATCCAAAGCGATAAAGCCGCCAACGTCGCGCAGGAAATTAACGCCGAGTTTGGCGAAGGCACCGCCTACGGTTTTGGCGCTGACGCCACCAGCGAACAAAGTGTGCTGGCGCTGTCGCGCGGAGTGGATGAAATATTTGGCCGCGTCGATCTGCTGGTTTACAGCGCGGGTATCGCAAAAGCCGCGTTTATCAGCGACTTTCAGCTTGGGGATTTCGACCGCTCGCTGCAGGTGAATCTGGTCGGCTACTTCCTCTGCGCACGTGAATTTTCACGCCTGATGATCCGCGATGGCGTCCAGGGACGCATTATCCAGATCAACTCCAAATCAGGGAAAGTGGGCAGTAAACACAACTCAGGCTATAGCGCGGCAAAATTTGGCGGCGTAGGTTTAACCCAGTCGCTGGCGCTGGATCTGGCAGAGTACGGGATCACCGTGCATTCACTGATGCTCGGCAATCTGCTGAAATCACCGATGTTCCAGTCATTATTACCGCAATATGCGACCAAGCTTGGCCTTAAGCCAGACGAAGTCGAGCAGTACTACATTGATAAGGTTCCGCTTAAGCGCGGCTGCGATTATCAGGACGTGCTGAACATGCTGCTGTTTTACGCCAGCCCGAAAGCCTCTTACTGCACCGGTCAGTCCATTAACGTGACCGGTGGTCAGGTGATGTTCTAAGAAACATGATTGCCCGGTGGCGCTGCGCTTACCGGGCCTACACACATCTGGTCGGATAAGGCACAGCCGCCATCCGGCAAAATCAAAGGAGCACATTATGGTTTCCGCACTGATTACCGTCGCCGCTATCGCCTGGTGCCTGCAACTGGCGCTCGGTGGCTGGCAAATATCCCGCTTTAACCGGGCGTTTGATCAACTCTGCCAGCGGGGTCGGGTTGGCGTAGGTCGTTCCGGTGGACGGTTTAAACCCCGCGTGGTGGTCGCCATCGCGCTGGATGAGCAGCAGCGGGTTACCGATTCGTTATTTATGAAAGGTCTTACTGTATTTGCCAGGCCCGGTAAAATTGCCACGATAATGGGCAAACATCTTGATGATTTACAGCCTGATGTGATCTTTCCCCATGATCCGTTAGCGCAGAATGCACTATCATTGGCGCTTAAACTGAAACATGGGTAATTTCGTTGTGAATGCTAATAGCTTGCGAAATTATCATTTTGCAACCTAATAAGTCAGGGTAATCACGCCTATGAAACCTCGTCAGCGACAGGCAGCCATACTGGAGCACCTGCAAAAGCAGGGGAAATGCTCGGTTGAAGAACTGGCCCACTACTTTGACACAACCGGCACGACCATTCGCAAAGACCTGGTCATTCTGGAGAATGCCGGAACCGTCATTCGTACCTATGGCGGCGTGGTATTAAATAAAGACGAATCCGACCCGCCAATCGATCACAAAACGCTAATCAATACGCATAAAAAAGAGCAGATTGCCGAAGCCGCCGTCCGTTTTATTCACGATGGCGACTCGATTATTCTGGATGCGGGCAGCACCGTATTGCAGATGGTGCCGATGCTCACCCGCTTTAGCAACATCACCGTCATGACCAACAGTCTGCACATTGTTAACGCCCTTTCAGAGCTGGACAACGAGCAAACTATCCTGATGCCCGGCGGGACCTTTCGCAAAAAATCTGCGTCATTTCACGGTCAGCTGGCAGAAAACGCCTTTGAGCAGTTCAGCTTTGATAAACTCTTCATGGGTACCGACGGCATTGACCTCAATGCCGGCGTGACCACCTTTAATGAGGTGTTTAGCGTCAGTAAAGCGATGTGCAATGCCGCTCGCGAAGTGATTCTGATGGCTGACTCGTCAAAATTTGGGCGCAAAAGCCCCAATGTTGTGTGCAGTCTGGAAAGCGTCGACAAGCTGATTACCGATGCGGGTATCGACCCTGCGTTTCGTCAGGCGCTGGAAGCAAAAGGGATTGAAGTGATCATAACCGGAGAAACCAATGAGTGATGCACTACTGAACGCGGGCCGTCAGACGTTAATGCTGGAGCTACAGGAAGCCAGCCGACTGCCTGAACGACTGGGCGATGATTTTGTCCACGCCGCCAATACTATCATCCACTGCGAAGGCAAAGTGATTGTCTCCGGGATTGGCAAATCAGGCCATATTGGCAAAAAAATAGCCGCGACCCTCGCCAGTACTGGCACACCCGCCTTTTTTGTGCATCCGGCTGAAGCGCTGCACGGCGACTTAGGGATGATTGAAAGCCGTGATGTCATGCTGTTTATTTCCTACTCCGGCGGCGCAAAAGAACTGGATCTCATCATTCCGCGCCTGGAAGACAAATCCGTCGCTCTGCTGGCAATGACCGGAAAACCGACCTCACCGCTGGGTCTGGCAGCCAAAGCCGTGCTGGATATTTCCGTTGAGCGCGAAGCCTGTCCGATGCGCCTGGCACCGACTTCCAGCACCGTGAACACTCTGATGATGGGCGACGCGTTGGCAATCGCCGTGATGCAGGCGCGCGGCTTTAACGAAGAAGATTTTGCCCGCTCGCATCCGGCGGGTGCGCTGGGCGCTCGTCTGTTAAATAAAGTGCATCATCTGATGCGCCGTGACGATGCCATTCCGCAGGTGACGCTCACCACCAGCGTCATGGACGCGATGCTGGAACTAAGCCGTACGGGTCTTGGCCTGGTGGCAGTCTGCGACGACGAGTCGCTGGTGAAAGGCGTCTTTACCGACGGCGACCTGCGCCGCTGGCTGGTTGGCGGCGGAGCGCTCACCACTCAGGTTAGCGAAGCAATGACCCATAATGGCATTACGCTGCAGGCGCAGAGCCGCGCCATTGACGCCAAAGAGATCCTGATGAAGCGCAAAATCACTGCCGCACCGGTGGTAGATGAAAACGGTAAACTCACCGGTGCTATCAACCTGCAGGATTTCTATCAGGCAGGTATTCTCTAATCCTTCAGCCCCAGACGTTTCGCCAGCCGGTGCAGGTTGGCGACGTCTGTTTCCAGCGCCCGCGCACTTGCCGCCCAACTGTGATTATTTTGCGCCAACGCCCGGCGGATCATCTCCCGCTGGAATGACTCCGTTGCCTCACGCAGGTTGCGATGCTGCGGGATCTCCGCAACAACCTCTGCCTGGGGAGCCGGGGTTTCATCCTGCAGGGCAAAATGCTGCGCCTCAAGCACCACTTCATCCCCTGCCCTGGTGGCCCTCGCCAGAACAACCGCCCGGTGAATGGCATGCTCCAGCTCACGCACGTTCCCGGGCCAGCCATAATTCAACAGATGGCTACGCGCGCCGGGACTTAACACCACGCGGGAAAGTCCCAGCCGCAGCCGACATTGTTCGCAAAAATAACCGGCCAGCAGCACCACATCTTCGCCGCGTTCACGAAGGGGCGGTACGGAAAGGGGAAAGACGCTCAGACGGTGGAACAAATCCGCACGGAAATTCCCGGCCAGCACCTCTTCCCGTAAATCACGGTTCGTTGCCGCCAGCACCCGAACATCCACGCGCAGGCTGCGATCGTCACCCACACGCTGAATATCGCCGTACTGCAACACACGTAGCAACTTAGCCTGTAACGCCAGCGAGAGTTCGCCAATCTCATCGAGAAACAGCGTCCCATTGTCAGCCATTTCAAACTTACCGCTACGATTGCTGATAGCCCCGGTAAATGCGCCTTTTACGTGACCAAACAGCTCACTTTCCGCTACGGTTTCCGGCAACGCCGCGCAGTTCAGATACACCAGCGGATTCACTGCGCGCGGCGAACCTTCATGGATAGCCTTAGCTACCAGCTCCTTCCCGGTCCCCGTTTCGCCGCTAATCAGTACGTTGAGATCGGATCCCGCCACAATCTCAATCTCTTTTTTCAACTGCAGCATATTGGGCGACAGGCCAATCATTTGGGTTTCAGTCACCTGCTCGAAGGCCGTCGACGGGCCCGGCAACATATTCTGGCTTTCCAGTTGTTCAATCAGCAGCGCATTGCTCAGCGCGCCCGCCGCCAGCGCGGCAATCAGCCTAAGTTCTTCATCGCTGAAAACGTCGAATTGATCGGGCTCCATGCCATCCAGCGTTAACGCGCCAATCAGATTTTGACCGGCGAACAGCGGTAAGCCAATGCAGGCGTGTACCTTCAGGCTCTCCTGGCCCGGAATCAGCCCATCGTAAGGGTCTGGCAAATCGCTGTCGGCAGGGAAACGAACCACGTCCCCGGCGCGGGCAATCGCCTCCAGACGAGGATGCCCTTCCAGGGTAAAGCGCCTGCCGAGAACGTCCTGCGCCAGCCCATCGATCGCCAGCGGAATAAACTGTCGCGACTCATAGCGCAGCAATGCCGACGCGTCGCACTCCAGCACCTGACGCAAGGTGGTTATCAGGCGTTGAAAACGGTCCTGATGTCCAATACCGCTTTGTAATTCAATGGCGATACCCGCCAGCACGTCTACGGAAAAACTCATGACGACCTCATTGTCATTTTGACAATTCATATTGTCATATTGACAATAAAATGAATAGTCATTTTGACTACCACCTTATAGGCATTAAAAAACAACCCCTTTAAAATCAACAAATAAAAAGTTGGCACGCTACCTGCAATAAGCAAAACATCTTTTTTAGAAAAACGCTGAATTAATTACTGAGGTTGCTATGTCTATTCTGGTTAAAAATAACATTCATTGGGTTGGCCAACGTGACTGGGAAGTTCGTGATTTCCACGGGACTGAATATAAAACGCTGCGCGGTAGCAGCTACAACAGCTATCTCATCCGTGAAGAAAAAAATGTCCTGATCGATACAGTAGACCACAAGTTTAGCCGTGAATTCGTGCAGAACCTGCGCAGTGAAATTGACCTGGCAGATATCGACTACATCATCATTAACCACGCGGAAGAGGACCATGCCGGTGCGCTGACTGAGCTGATGTCCTGCATCCCGGACACGCCAATTTACTGCACAGCCAACGCTATTGACTCTATCAACGGGCACCACCACCACCCGGAGTGGAACTTCAACGTGGTGAAAACCGGCGACTCGCTGGACATTGGCAACGGTAAGCAGCTGATCTTCGTTGAAACGCCGATGCTGCACTGGCCTGACAGCATGATGACCTACATGACCGGCGATGCGGTGCTGTTCAGTAACGACGCCTTCGGCCAGCACTACTGTGATGAACGTCTGTTTAACGACGAAGTTGACCAGACCGAACTGTTCGAACAGTGCCAGCGTTACTACGCCAACATCCTGACGCCGTTCAGCCGTCTGGTTACACCGAAAATCACTGAGATTCTCGGCTTCAACCTGCCGGTGGATATGATTGCCACTTCCCACGGCGTGGTATGGCGCGACAACCCGACACAAATCGTTGAAATGTATCTGAAATGGGCGGCTGACTATCAGGAAGACCGTATCACCATTTTCTACGACACCATGTCCAACAACACCCGCATGATGGCGGACGCCATTGCCCAGGGCATCAACGAAGTTGACCCGAACGTGGCGGTGAAAATCTTTAACGTCGCCCGTAGCGACAAAAACGAAGTCCTGACTAACGTCTTCCGCTCTAAAGGCGTGCTGGTTGGTACTTCAACGATGAATAACGTAATGATGCCAAAAATCGCTGGTCTGGTAGAAGAGATGACCGGCCTGCGTTTTCGTAACAAACGCGCCAGCGCCTTTGGTTCACACGGCTGGAGCGGCGGCGCGGTAGACCGTTTGTCCACACGCTTGCAGGATGCCGGTTTCGAGATGTCGCTGAGTCTGAAAGCGAAATGGCGTCCGGATCTGGACGCGCTGGAACTGTGTCGCCAGCATGGCCGTGAAATCGCACGTCAGTGGGCGCTTGCTCCGCTGCCGGAAACAATCGTCAAAACGGCAACCAAAGAGGAAGAGTGCGCCTGTGCCGCGGCGGCTGCCGCTGATCTTGGTCCAAGCATGCAGTGCAGCGTATGCCAGTGGATTTACGACCCGGCAAAAGGTGAACCGCTGCAGGATGTCGCGCCGGGAACACCGTGGAGCGACGTGCCGGATAACTTCCTGTGCCCGGAATGTTCATTAGGTAAAGACGTCTTCGACGTACTGGCAACGGAGGCAAAATGAGCCGCGGAATTGTCATTATTGGTTCGGGCTTCGCCGCCCGCCAGTTAGTCAAAAATATCCGTAAGCAGGATGCAAATGTCCCGCTGACCCTGATTGCTGCGGACAGTATGGATGAGTACAACAAGCCCGATCTCAGCCATGTTATCAGTCAGTCGCAACGTGCAGACGACCTCACCCGCCAGTCGGCGGGGGAGTTTGCCGAACAGTTTAATTTGCGCCTCTTTCCGCACACCTGGGTAACCGACATCGATGCCGGTGCTCACGTAGTGAAAAGCCAGGAGCAACAGTGGCCATACGACAAACTGGTGCTGGCGACGGGAGCGTCGGCGTTCGTACCGCCGATTACCGGACGTGAGTTAATGCTCACATTGAACAGCCAACAAGAGTATCGCGCCTGTGAAACACAACTGCGTGACGCCCAACGGGTGCTGATTGTTGGCGGCGGCTTGATTGGCAGCGAACTGGCGATGGATTTTTGTCGTGCTGGTAAAGCGGTGACGCTTATCGACAACGCCGCCAGCATTCTGGCTTCGCTGATGCCGCCAGAAGTAAGCAGTCGCTTACAGCATCGTCTGACCGATATGGGCGTACACCTGCTGCTGAAATCGCAGCTTCAAGGGCTGGAGAAAACGGAGTCGGGGATTCGCGCCACGCTCGATCGTAGCCGCAGCGTAGAAGTCGATGCGGTGATCGCCGCTACGGGTCTGCGCCCTGAAACCGCGCTGGCGCGTCGCGCCGGATTGAACATCAATCGTGGCGTCTGCGTCGACAGCTACCTGCAAACCAGCCACCCGGACATTTATGCTCTCGGCGACTGTGCAGAAATTAACGGTCAGGTACTCCCGTTCCTGCAACCGATTCAGCTGAGCGCCATGTATCTGGCGAAAAACCTGCTCGGCGGCAATGCACCATTGAAGTTGCCTGCCATGCTGGTAAAAGTCAAAACGCCGGAATTACCCTTGCATCTGGCTGGGGAAACCCAGCGCCGCGATCTGAACTGGCATATTGCCGCCGAAGCGCAGGGGATGGTGGCCAGAGGGATGAACGACGCAGGCCAGCTATGTGCCTTTGTCGTCAGTGAAGACCGCATGAAAGAGGCCTTTGCGCTGCTGAAAACGCTGCCCGTGTAAGTACAGGATACCGTTGCTTGATTTATTAACCTCACGCACATGGATGTGCGTTGCCACTTGTCGGTATGCCCCGACCTGTTGTTCTTGCCCCGCCAGTCCCGGGGCTTTTTTATTTTTGCGCCAACGCCCGCGCCGCGGCAATCACGCCCTGCCCCAACGACAACCCGCCGTCGCCCGCCGGTAAACGCTGTGGGAACAGTAAGGTAAAATCATGCAGATAAAACGCCAGCCGGGCTGACAATAAGCGGTTATGCATCACACCTCCGCTGAATACCAGCGTCTTAATCCCCCGCTCTTCGGCCTGCAAACGCATCAGGGTAGCAAACCCACGCGCCAGCGCGTCGTGAAACGCCCACGCTCTTTCGGCAGGTTTGGCCTGCCAGGTCAGCCATTGCTGCCAAAAAACCGCTAAGTCCAGCTGATTGCCATCAAGCGGCACCGTGACAGGGTGCTCAACGCCAGCACATTGCGATGCCATCGCCTCCAGCGCGCAGGCCGCCTCACCTTCGTAACTCAGCGATTCCGGCGCACATTGAAGCGCGGCGGCAACGGCATCAAACAGCCGTCCGCACGATGACGCCAGCGGCGCGTTAATCCCCCGCTCAATGGCGCGCGCCAGCACGTTCCAGTTTTGATGTTGCAGCACCGATGTTTCCGGGTAGCGCTGCCAGTCAGGAACAAAACGCAGGCACTGCGCGAGCAAATTGCGCCACGGCTGTTTTGCCGCCAGATCGCCCCCCGCCAGCGCTACCGCTGGCAAGCCGCCAAGGTGTTCGCATTCACGATAGTTGACCCGCAAACACTCTCCCCCCCACAGCGCGCCATTTTCCCCCATGCCGATACCGTCTAACGTCAGAGCAATCACGTCACCACCATCGAGCGACCAGCCGTGCTCGGCCAGACACGCAGCGGCATGCGCATGGTGATGCAGCACCGTTTCGGTTGGCAGATTCATTTCGCTGGCCCACTGGCTGGAAACATAACCAGGGTGTGCATCATGCACGATACGCTGCGGCGTAAAGTCATAAATGTTCTGGATCAGGCGCAGCGCATCACGCCACTGCTGCTGAATGCCGTCATCGCTGAGATCGCCCAAATGCTGGCTGATAACCGCCTGTTCACCACGCACCAGGCAGAAGGTATTTTTCAGATCTGCGCCCAGGCAAAGCATCGGCGGCACGTCGTGAAATCCTGGCGGCAGCGCCACCGCATCCGGCACGTAACCCCGTGAACGACGCAGCATCTCCCCACTGTCGCGTACCACAGAGTCATCCATCCGCTGCACAATTTCGCGGTTATGCAGCAGGAAACCATCGGCAATTTCGTGTAAATCTTCCAGCGCCTGCGCGTTGGTAATAGCGGGCGGTCTGCCGCTGAGATTGCCGGAGGTCATTACCAACGGACAATTCATCTCTTGTAAGAGCAAATGCTGCAACGGATTCGCTGGCAGCATGACGCCCACTTCCGTTAACCCTGGCGCAATGCCCTCGCTCAATGCTGCGACATAGCGTTTCTGCACCAACACGATCGGCGCGGCTGGGGTTGTCAGCAAACGACGAGCGGGTTCAGGCAGTCCGTCATCACCGGGCAGCATCACTGCCAGAGGTTTTGCTGGACGGTGTTTGCGCAGCCTGAGCAGCGCTACGGCGTCATCATTTCGTGCATCGCACACCAGATGAAACCCACCAATCCCTTTAACGGCCACAATACCGCCCGCTTTCAGACGCGATACTGCCGCCTGCAACGCCTCTTCTTTCTCCGCCCGCTCACCCGCGCTAAACCATTCGAGGTGGGGACCGCATGCCGGACAGGCAACGGGCTGGGCATGGAAGCGACGGTCGTATGGATCACGATACTCATTATCGCATTGCGCACAGAGTGGGAATGACGCCATCACGGTAAACGGGCGATCGTAGGGCATGGCGCGGATAATCGTAAACCGCGGGCCACAGTGGGTGCAGTTGATAAAGGGATAACGATAACGGCGTTCGCCGGGGGTGTTCATTTCAACCAGACATTCTGGACAGGTCGCGGCATCCGGAACGATTTGCGTATTCATCGTGCCGCCAGCACTTTGCCGAATCGAGAAATCGGCAGGCGGCTGCGTCCAGGCGAACGGTTCGCTCTCAACGCTGTCAATGCGCGCCAGCGGCGGGCAGTGTTGATGCAATTGCGCAATAAACTCTGCCGGATCTTCCTGTATACGCACAACCACACCGTCACCGTCGTTACACACATCGCCATGTAGCTGTAACCGCTGCGCCAGTTGCCAGACGTAGGGGCGAAATCCGACGCCCTGTACCTTACCGCGAATACGCAGCTGTACGCCGGAGTGGTTGTTTATTGTCATGATGAATTCCCGCGGTATTGTATCCCTGAAATGTCCGTTTGCCGGATGGCGGCTTCGCCTTATCCGGCACGTATTTTACGCGGATTTTCAGATATCAGAACAGCAAAGATGCAGTGGAATCCAGCGCCGCGCGACGGCGTTTTTCAGCGCTCAGTTGCTCAAGCTTATTGCGATCCACATAAATCAGCGCGTGAGTCGGGCAGACTTCCATACAGGCAGGGCCGGCCTCACGATGGTGGCACAGGTCGCACTTATTGGCTTCGGCTTTTTCTGCCCGGACGTTCAGACCTGCCCCGCTGTTACGAACAACCGGACGCACGACCACTTCCATTGCGCCATAAGGGCAAGCCACAACGCAGGTTTTACACCCAATGCAGCGCTCCTGCATCACGTGGACAAAGCCTTTATCACGGCTGATTGCACCGTTCGGGCAGACGTTAGCGCACGGCGCGTCTTCACACTGGCGGCACAGCGTCGCCGTGGAGACATTAACGCCTTTGATGACGTGAATGCGGGGTAAAAAGGTTTCAGGGGTCAGCGATGCGCAGTCCTGGTTATCCTGATGGGATACCACGCAGGCCACTTCACAGGTACGGCAACCAATGCATTTATTGGCGTCTGCAATGATGAAACGGTTCATCAATTTCTCCAGCAATGACAGATTATCTGCCGAAGCATTCATAAATCGTGCCAGAATTTAATTAACTGTTATTAAAGGTTTTTTATTTTGATGAATGCAGAGAAGCCGTGTCATCGTCACTAGTGACGATGACAAATGACAGCCGTCAGCGCAAAACGAGCGGCGCAACAGAGTCGCGTTGAATGAGTTCACCGGTGAAGGTTTTTGGCGGCGTAAACGCCCCGTCATCCAGCATAAAGATCAGGCGGCCTATCGTTTCCTGAATCATTTCCGTTACCGGGATTTTGACGCTGGAAAGCGCCGGAATAGTGTATGGCGCGATGGCGATATCGTCGAAGCCAATCACCGACACCTGAGCAGGGACGCTCACGCCATGCGCGTGCAACTGCTTCATCGCACCGATCGCCATATCATCATTGCTGGCCACCAGCGCGGTAAAATTCACCTGACGCGAAAGCAAAGTATCGACTCCCGCTGCGCCGCAGGCTGGCGTCCATTTCCCTTTAACAATCAAATCATTATTAAGCGGAATACCATGATGTGCCAGCGCGTCTTTATAGCCTGAAAGTCGCTCCACGCCGGTAGGCGAATCCATCGAGCCAGTAATAAAACCAATCTCTTTGTGCCCGGCGGCAATGAGCTGAGTAACGGCGTTAAAACTGGTTTGCTTTTGATCGCACCACACGCAGTGGCTGGTATTTTTCCGCAGCCGCCGATTAAGCACCATAATCGGCTGGGCGTGGGCGTCGATGATATCGTCTATCTCATCCACGCTAAGAAAACGCGGATAGATCATAATCGCGTCACAGCGCAGGTCGAGCAGGTACTGGATCGCCTGACGCTCTTCCTCTGCGCTGTGCTTACCGTCAGCCAGCAACAACTGGCGTCCCTTATCTTCCGCCATCCGCGCGGTATGAAACAGCAATTCGCTGAAATAGACGCCGTGATAAAGGGTGTTAGTTACCACCAGACCCAGCGTCTGCGTAGTTTTCGCTGCCAGACTGCGTGCCAGCAAGTTAGGGCGGTAACCACTCTCTTCAATGGCCTGAAACACGCGGTCTTTGGTTTCCTGGCTGACATAGCCATTCCCGGAAAGCACCCGGGAAACCGTCGCTTTTGACACCCCGGCACGCTTCGCCACCTCCAGCATAGTGGTCATATTACTCATCCCTTTTCTCTCAATGTGACGCAGTGTACTGCACCGTTTCGCCGCTGTCCTTGCTGCTAAATTGCAAACGCTGACATATGGTGACCGGAGTCGCAATTATAAAAAATGATCAAAATTAAAACTTGCCCATTACGTGTAATTTAAACATGATTTTGTGGAACCAGTTTCCTATCTGCGTTTCATCAACCCAGAAAAGCGACCAACGTGAACGGATAAAACATAACGTACTCTGCTGATAAAACAGGATTAAATCCGATGTCCAAAAATTATGCAGCGCTGGCGCGCTCGGTTGTGACGGCTCTGGGAGGCGTGAACAACATCACAGCAGTGACCCACTGTATGACCCGTTTGCGTTTCGTTATCAAAGATGGCTCGCAGGTCGACAGCACGACGCTAAAGACGCTCCCTGGCGTGCTCGGCGTGGTGCGCAGCGATAACCAGTGCCAGGTGATCATCGGCAACACCGTTTCGCAGGCGTATCGCGAGGTAGTCAACCTGTTACCTGCCAATATGCAACCTGCAGAGCCGCAAACCAAACCTCGGCTGACGCTGAAGCGGATTGGCGCGGGGATCCTCGACGCGCTGATCGGCACAATGTCCCCGTTGATCCCGGCTATTATCGGCGGATCAATGCTCAAGCTGCTGGCAATGATCCTCGAAATGACCGGCGTGCTGGTGAAAGGATCGTCCACGCTCACTATTCTGACCGTAATCGGCGACGGCGCCTTCTTCTTCCTGCCACTGATGGTTGCTGCCTCAGCAGCCATAAAATTCAAAACCAACATGTCGCTGGCAATCGCCATCGCAGGCGTACTGGTGCATCCCAGCTTCATCGAACTGATGGCGAAGGCCGCGCAGGGTCAGCACGTTGAGTTTGCCCTGATCCCGGTGACGGCGGTGAAATACACCTACACGGTAATCCCGGCGCTGGTCATGACCTGGTGTCTGTCCTACATCGAACGCTGGGTCGATCGCATCACTCCGGCGGTAACCAAAAACTTCCTTAAACCGATGCTAATCGTGCTGATCGCCGCCCCACTCGCCATCGTCATCATTGGCCCGATCGGTATCTGGATCGGTAGTGCAATTTCAGCGTTGGTTTATACCATTCACGGCTATCTCGGCTGGCTGTCGGTGGCCATTATGGGCGCATTGTGGCCGCTGCTGGTGATGACCGGTATGCACCGCGTCTTCACGCCAACCATTATTCAGACCATTGCCGAAACCGGAAAAGAAGGCATGGTGATGCCGTCGGAAATCGGCGCCAATTTGTCGCTGGGCGGTTCATCGCTGGCAGTGGCATGGAAAACCAAAAACCCGGAACTGCGTCAGACGGCGTTAGCGGCAGCCGCCTCGGCCATCATGGCAGGCATTTCCGAACCCGCGCTGTATGGCGTGGCAATCCGCCTGAAACGCCCACTGATTGCGAGTCTTATCAGCGGCTTTATCTGCGGTGCCGTTGCCGGAATGGCCGGACTGGCGAGCCACTCCATGGCGGCTCCAGGCTTGTTCACCAGCGTACAGTTTTTCGATCCAGCCAATCCGATGACCATCGTTTGGGTGTTTGGCGTGATGGCACTGGCGGTCGTGCTTTCCTTTGTATTAACACTGCTCCTCGGCTTTGAAGATATTCCTGTCGAAGATGCAGCCGCGCAGGCCAGAAAAAACCAGGCCGCGCAACCAGGCAATATCAATAGAGCCAGCATTTGACTGGTATGAACTGAGGTTAACTATGTCTGTTTTTCCGCAAGGATTTTTATGGGGCGGCGCACTGGCCGCCAACCAGTCTGAAGGGGCATACCGGGAAGGCGGCAAAGGGCTGACCACCGTCGATATGATCCCCCACGGCACAAACCGCATGGCCGTCAAACTGGGTCAGGAAAAACGCTTTACGCTGCGGGATGACGAATTTTATCCCAGCCATCAGGCAATCGACTTTTATCATCGCTATAAAGAAGATATCGCGCTGATGGCGGAAATGGGGTTTACGGTTTTTCGTACTTCCATCGCCTGGAGCCGTCTCTACCCCAACGGCGACGAGCTGACGCCTAATGAAGAGGGTATCGCGTTTTACCGGGCCGTGTTTGCCGAGTGTAAAAAATACGGTATTGAGCCGTTAGTTACGCTGTGTCACTTCGATGTGCCGATGCATCTGGTCAGCGAGTATGGCTCCTGGCGTAACCGCAAAATGGTAGAGTTCTTTACCCGCTACGCCCGTACCTGCTTCGAGGCCTTTGACGGTCTGGTGAAGTACTGGCTAACGTTCAACGAAATCAACATTATGCTGCACAGCCCTTTTTCTGGCGCCGGACTGGTGTTTGAAGAAGGTGAAAATCAGGATCAGGTGAAATATCAGTCCGCCCACCACGAACTGATTGCCAGCGCCCTGGCAACTAAAATTGCCCATGAAATTAATCCGCAAAACCAGGTCGGCTGTATGCTGGCGGGCGGTAATTTTTATCCTTATTCCTGTAAACCGGAAGATGTGTGGACCGCGCTGGAAAAAGACCGCGAAAACCTGTTCTTTATTGATGTGCAGGCGCGCGGGGCTTACCCCGCTTACTCTGCCCGTGTGTTTCGCGAAAAAGGCGTGGTGATAGAAAAAGCGGCGGGAGATGACGATATCCTGAAAAACACCGTCGATTTCGTCTCGTTTAGCTATTACGCATCGCGCTGCGCCTCCGCTGAAATGAATACTGGCAATACCAGCGCCGCTAACGTGGTGAAGTCGCTGCGTAATCCGTACATTGCCGCCAGCGAATGGGGCTGGGGTATCGACCCACTCGGCCTGCGCATCACCATGAATATGATGTATGACCGCTACCAGAAGCCGTTGTTTCTGGTGGAAAACGGGCTGGGGGCGAAAGATGAGATCGATGCTAACGGCGAAATCAATGACGACTATCGCATTAGCTATTTACGCGAGCACATTCGCGCCATGGCAGATGCTATTGAAGATGGCGTGCCGCTGCTGGGCTACACCACCTGGGGCTGTATCGATTTGGTTTCAGCCTCAACCGGTGAGATGAGCAAACGCTACGGTTTTGTGTATGTGGACCGCGATGACGCGGGCAACGGCACGTTAGCGCGTAAACGCAAAAAATCGTTCTGGTGGTATAAGAAAGTGATTGCGAGCAACGGGACCGATCTGGAATAACAATGTTGCCGGATGACGGATGACGCCGCCATCCGGCAACACGTATTATTCAGAATATATATACCCGCTGTCTGTTATCATTTTTATTGCACAACTTTAGGATTTTGCAGCAGCGGCAAAGGCGCTTCGCCCAACGCGTGGACCTGACCAATAATTGTCGCGCTCCGGCCAATCTGTAATGAATCAACATTCGTACTATTATGGGAGCCAAACTGGAACTGAATCACGTTGTTCGTTTTATTATTTTCGTCTTTCAGGCTGACAAGATAAGAATAAGCATTGGAAATACCATTAATCTTACGAATATCAATGACCACGCCCCGCAGCTTCACCCATTCACCAAGATAGTCCTTATTGGCTTTAACAGGATTTAAGGTATAGGGCGCGACAAAATCAGCGACGGACAAGGTTGGCATTGACGCAGCTGACGACTCCCCCGGTTGAAATAATCGGTCTCCCGCAGAGAAGAACGCATCAGCCGCCGTCTCGCACCCGCTAAGAAGAGAGGAAATAATAATTAAATTTACCAAACGAATACCTGAACGCATAGATAACTCCTGTATATTAATTTCCCATATATTTAAATTCTAAATAATTCGAGTATATAACTCCCTGAACAACGTCGAAATATAATATAACTCCCGTCTTAGTAAGAGAAGAGAATATTCCCCCCGAGCTATTATCAACTTCTCATCTTTTTCATTATTTGCATTCTATTTTCTGGATCTGCCTTCCAGTTTCGGGTTTGCCCTCCCGCCTTTTTACTGGCATTTTATTCAGTAGTTTTCCATCGCTTTATTCGTAACAAGGGAGTGTTTATGTCTGGTAAAAATGGCAATGCCGAAGCGGTTATCAACAAGCCATTACGTCATTTTAAAGTCAGCTATGTCAGAGTACGGCATGAAGATCGCAAGACCGGTTTTACACGACGTATAAGCCGTCATGCTTCACTTACGATGAACGGAGACTGGCTGGAACAGGCGGGGTTCCCAACGGGCACGTCAGTAAAAGTATCGGTTACGCAGGGGAAATTAATTATTGAACAAGCGGGTGAATAGTCTGTTTCGAGGGTGTCGACGTTATCCGGATGGTGGTAATGCGACACACCATCCGGTATTCAGTGCCCTCAGGCTCAGGCTTCCGGTGCCTCTAATTCAGCGAACCCACCGTGTCCTTCCCACCCGGCTAATCGCTGATAGACGGTATCTACCGCATCTTTGATCGGCTGTGTCATCGGGTAGTAAAAACCGACAATATCCGGCTGAATGCCAAGGAAAATCACCTCGCCAACGTCGTCTTTCAGCTGATCGACCAGGTAGTTCAGCGGCATGTTGTGGGTGGTCATCATGAACATCTCGGCAATATCATCAGGATCGATAATGCGGATTTCACCAGGATTTAGCCCCATGTCGGTGGCATCCACAATCAACAGACGCTGCGGGCGCAACTCACGGATGGCGACGATGTCGTTTTCCGGCGCGCTACCGCCGTCGATGACAACCCATTGACCTTGAGGATTTGCAGCACACATTTCGGCCAACAGCGGCCCCGCGCCGTCATCGCCCATCATGCTGTTACCCACACATAATAAAACGTCAGTCACGATGTCTCCTCACCATCAGATAGATGGCGCTTTCCTGGTGGATATCGTGAAGCATGCTAAGCATCAGCTTGCTCCACTCCTGCTGCTGCGGGGTCTGCACGGCACGCGCATCATCGAACGCGCGCGCCAGCATCTGCACATGGTTGAAATCGATGACGATCTCGCCGTACTTCGGCACGCCTTCCATTTTCCGGCGGGCTTCACTGCCTTCGGCAAGCGTGGCAATCCACGCCAGATATTCATCCCACGGACAGGTTAACGCCGCTTCCAGGCAATCGATGATCCCAAGGTGGTGACCAATCGCCAGGCTGTAATAGACAACCTGCTGCGCCTCAGCGGGCGTTGCATCGTTCTCATCAATAAACTTACGGCTCAGTTGACTGAACACCACCGTTTCACTCATCGGATACGCGCCTCTTCGACAACATGATTAAGATGCGTGACGATCTCGGTCAGACGCGGATCGTTTTCCGCTTCCAGCCAGCGCGCCACCTGATGCTCGCCCTGCCCTAACTGCGTCATATAGTCATCAGCAATCTGGCGACCGTAGCGGTAGCCCGCCAGACGGCGTGCTTCACGATCCACCTTCACGCGCAGCGGCTGAACCATGTCCGGATGCAGAATTTCAGCCGGCTGTGCGTCCAGTTCACCTGGCGCACGCGCGTGAATTTTTTGTTCCAGCAGACCCAGCGCCATTGCAAAACCGTACAGCGTAGCCGCTGGCGTTGGCGGACAGCCAGGAATATACACATCCACCGGTACGATTTTATCCGTGCCGCCCCATACGCAGTATAAGTCGTGGAAGATACCGCCGCTGTTACCGCAGGCACCGTAAGAGATACAAATTTTCGGATCTGGCGCAGACTGCCAGGCGCGCAGCGCCGGAGAGCGCATGGCACGCGTTACCGCGCCGGTAAACAGCAGGATATCCGCATGGCGCGGTGATGGTACAACTTTGATACCAAAACGTTCGGCATCAAACAGCGGAGAAAGCGTAGCGAAGATTTCGATTTCACAGCCGTTGCAGCCGCCGCAGTCCACACGGTAAACGTACGCTGAACGCTTGATGCTTTTAAGCAGCGATGCTTTCATGCTGGCAATGGATTCATCCACCGTCATCGGTACCGGAATACCGTTGGCGTCACGTGGGCCTAATAAATTGCTCATCAGCTGGCCTCTTTCATATGGCGAGTCAGTTCAATACGGTCAGACGGCACCAGGCATTTCTGGCGCTTACAATCCGGGCAGGTCTCAAAGCTTTCACGGTGGTTTTCCGCACGGCTGTCACCGTTGTGCTTAAGCAGCGCAATGGCGTAATCAATCTCTTTTTGTACCGCAAACGGGCGGTTACATACGCGACAATTACACAGCGCAAAGCGGGACTGCTGCAGGAAATCCTCTTTCTTCCACACCGCCAATTCATACTCCTGCGACAGCTTGATTGCCGCCGTCGGGCAGACTTCTTCGCAGCGGGCGCAGAAGATGCAACGGCCGAGGTTGAACTGCCACGCCAGCTCATGGGTGACCAGATCGGTTTCTACCGTCAGTGCATTCGACGGGCACGCATTCACACAGGCCGCACAGCCAATGCACTGCTGCGGATTGTGTTCCGGTTTGCCACGGAAGTTTTTATCGACCGCAATCGGCTCCAGCGGATACGACGATGTCGGCGCCCCGGTTTTGATGACTTTTTTGATAAAGGTAAACATGGCGATTCCTTATTTCAGCGGCGAGTTTTTACGCTCGATGCTGTAGCGCTCAAGTTCTTTGTACGGCACGACTTTGCTCTTCTTCTTACGCACATCGACCACGGTCATACGGTCGGTACAGGAGTAGCAAGGATCGAGGCTACCGATAATCAGCGGGGCATCGGAAACGGTGTTGCCACGCAGCATGTAGCGCAGCGTCGGCCAGTTGGCGTAAGTCGCCGCGCGACAGCGCCAGCGATACAGTTTCTGGTTGTCGCCAGTCATGCTCCAGTGAATGTCATCCCCGCGCGGCGCTTCAGCAAAGCCCAGCGCAAAGCGGTGTGGAATGTAGGTGAAACCTTCCACAGCCAGCGGGCCGCCTGGCAGGTTGTCCAGACCAAAGTCGATCATATTCAGTGCGGTGTAGACTTCATTGATACGGACTTTCAGACGAGAAATAACGTCGCACCCCTGCTCACTGTGAACTTCCATCGGCAGCAGGCCATAGCCCACAAACGGGTGATCGGCGCGGGTGTCACGCGCATGGCCGCTGGCGCGTACCATCGGGCCGACGTTACTGAAGTCACGGGCAATCTCCGGATCCAGACGGCCAATACCTACGGTACGCTGTTCCATGTTCGGCGTGCTGAGCAGCATATCGACCAGTTCCTGCACGTCACGACGCATCTGCTGCGCCAGTTGACGGGTCTGGATCATATCCTCTTTCAGCAGATCACGACGAATACCGCCGATCAGGTTCAGACCGTAAGTTTTACGTGCCCCGGTGAGGATCTCCGCCATCTTCATGGAGGTTTCACGCACGCGGAAGAACTGCATAAAGCCGGAGTCAAAACCGGTAAAGTGACAGGCCAGGCCGAGGTTCAGCAGGTGCGAGTGCAGGCGTTCAACTTCCAGCAGAATGGCGCGGATCATCTGCGCACGTTCCGGCACGACGATGCCCATCGCGTTCTCGACGGAGGTGGTATAGGCGGTGCTGTGCGCAAAGCCGCAAATGCCGCACACGCGGTCGGACAAGAAGGTCACTTCGTTGTAACCCATGCGGGTTTCCGCCAGCTTCTCCATGCCGCGGTGGACATAGAACAGACGGTAGTCGGCGTCGATGATGTTTTCGCCGTCAACAAACAGACGGAAGTGACCGGGTTCATCAGAGGTGACGTGCAATGGGCCAATCGGCACCACATTATTTTTCTTGTCGCCCAGTTCGTTTATGAACTCGTAGGTTTCAGCATCGGTAGTCGGCGCGGGGCGCTGGCGATAATCCATGCTGTCTTTACGCAGCGGGTAGAGTTCGTCCGGCCAGTCATCCGGCAGTACCAGACGACGCTCATCGGGCAAACCAACCGGGATCAAACCGTACATATCGCGCACTTCGCGCTCGCCCCAGACCGCAGCAGGCACGCGCGGCGTGACGGACGGGAACTCCAGCTTATTGGCATCGACTTCAACGCGCACGGTAATCCAGCACTTGGTACCCTGCTCCATCGACAGCACGTAGTACACAGCATAATGACCGCACAGCTGACGTTCGTCGTTACCAAACAGCACGGACAACCAGCCGCCCTGTTTGTAGTACAGGAACTCCACCACTTCCGGCAGGTAGTTCACCTTGACGGTGATCGTCAGCTGATCTTTGGTCTGCCAGGCTTCATCCAGCACGACGCCCGGGAAGGCCTGGTGCAGCGCCGCGAGATATTGTTGACCTAATTTTTCTTCAGACATGCTCAAACTCTCTTAAATCACGCCACCAGCAAGGAGACGAACGCTAAAAACGCAAACCCAAAACCGGCCCAGGCCACGCGTGAAGTGGCGCAAAAACGCAGACGCGCCATGCTGTTTTCGAACAGGGCGATGACCAGCACGCCGAGAACCAGTTTGACGACGGCAATCACCAGCGCCAGCAGCAGCCCACCCGAGGTGAAGGTTTCCATCTGTCCCCACGGCAGGAACACGCCAACGAACATTTGCAGAACGACCAGTTGCTTAAGGCTAATGCCCCATTTCAGCACCGCAAAACCGCTGCCGCTGTATTCAGTCAATGGACCTTCCTGCAGCTCCTGCTCTGCCTCTGCCAGATCGAACGGCAGTTTGCCCATTTCGATAAAGGTGGCGAAAGCGCAGGCGCACAACGCCAGAATCAACGGGATGCTGCGTGCTGCAGGCCAGTGATAAATGGTATCGGCGATATTGCTGATATGCGTTGAGCCAGCAACCTGCGCCGCTACCCACAGACCCAGCAGCAGGATAGGTTCAACCAGCACGCCGAGCATCGCTTCGCGGCTGGCGCCAATAGCGGTAAACGGGCTACCGGTATCCAGGCCCGCGATAGAGAAGAAGAAGCGGGCGATGGCGAACAGGTAAATTAAGGTGATCAGATCGCCCAGTTGCGGCAGTGGTGAGCCAACGGTCACTACCGGCAACGCGGTGGCGATAGTCAGCATCACACCCACCATCACAAACGGCGTCAGGCGGAAAACCCAACTGGAATCTGCAGGCGCAATGCTCTGACGGCCCAGCAGTTTGATGATGTCGCGGTATTCCTGCAAAACGCCCGGACCGCGGCGATTGTGCAAACGCGCACGTGCCACGCGGGTAATACCGGACAGCAGCGGCGCAACGGCAAACAGCACCAGCGCCTGAATTAACGGATATAAAACACTCATTCTCAGGCTCCTCGTGAAACCACAATCACCACCAGTACCGCCAGCTCAATCAGCGCCAGGCGACGGAACAGCACCGGTGCAGCCGCATTCTGCCAGCCCGGAACCAGTGATACCGGATTCAGCCATTTGCGCAGTTTGAGTACCGGCGCAAAGGCTTCTTTCACCGGCATGGCAAAACCGTGTGCGGTAATGACCATTGACTGCTCGTGATCGTAACCACACACCCATGCCGCACCGCGTGAACGCGATGGCAGACGGTTGCCTTTGAAAATCGCCATGATGATAAACGGCAGCAGCGGACATGCGATCAGCAGCAGCGTGATCATTGGCTGAGAAACGGTGGTGTTCGCGGTTTCCAGCGGCAGCGGAACGGCAGCGGAGATCATCGGCAGCAGCCACGGCGCAGCAACGCCCCCAATCACGCAGCAGATAGCCAACGCGACTACGCTAACGCCCATCAGGATTGGCGCGCAGCAGGCATTTTCAGCTTCCTTCGTGCGCGGTGCGCCAAGGAACGTAACGCCATAGACTTTCGCCATACACATCACCGCCAGCGCGCCGGTAATCGCCAGTCCTACCGCCAGCAACGGTCCTAACAGACGACCGACAAACGCGCCGCTGTTGCCAAGCTTAAAGAAGGACTGGTAGATAACCCACTCACCGGCAAAACCGTTCAGCGGCGGCAGTGCGGCCATCGCCATCAGGCCAACCAGCATCGCCAGAGAGATAACCGGCATACGTTTACCGATACCGCCCAGTTTTTCGATATCACGATGACCGGTACGGAACCAGATGCTGCCTGCGCCCAGGAACAGAACGCTTTTGAACAGGCTGTGGTTTACCAGGTGGTACAGACCGCCGGTCAAACCCAGCGCAATCAGCGCAGGTTGATTCAGGGAAATTCCGGTTACGCCTGCGCCCAGACCCAGCAGAATAATGCCGATGTTTTCCAGCGTGTGATATGCCAGCAGACGCTGAATGTTGTGTTCCATCAGCGCATACAGACCGCCGACAAACGCGGTGATCATTCCCAGCACCAGCAGCGTAATGCCCCACCACAGCGGCGCATTACCGCCCAGCAGCGACAGGGAGAGAATACCCAGCAGACCCACTTTCATGACGACGGTAGAGAACAGCGCCGCCGCCGGTGCGCTGGCGTTGGCGTGTGCCTGTGGCACCCATCCGTGCAGCGGAATAATCCCGGCCAGCAGGCCAAAACCCGCCACGCCCAGCAGCCAGATATCAGACCCGAGCGGCAGCTCCTGTGCGCGCAGGTCAAGCAGGCGCAGCTCCAGGGTGCCGTAGCGTTGCCACACCAGGTAGCAGGCAATAGCCAGCAGCAGCGTGCCGACGCGGCCCAGAGCAAACCACAGTTTGCCCTCTTTGCTGCAGCCGGTGAGGAACACGGCACACAGCGCCATGATTTCCGCCATCACCACCAGCGTTCCGAGGTTGCTGGCAACCACCGCACATACCGCCGCGGCCATCAGCAGATTCACCAGAAGCCCGTTGGCTTTTACCTGCGGATGACGATGCCAGTCAATGTTGTACAGGCTGACAAACAGGCCGCACAGGCCCAGCGTAATCAGCCAGATAGCGTTCAACGGGGTAATTTGCACACTGTGACCAATAAACGGCATCACACCGCTTAAAGCCAGCGCATTAGTCAGTACGGTGAAACCCGCAGCCGCCGTACACAGGCTGCCAACCGCACCGCCAACCCCGGCAATCCAGCCGCTCAGCGGTTTATGAAATGAAAACAGAAATGCCAGAACCGCAGCCGCCGTAAACCAGGCTACGCCGCTGTTAATCAGTGAAATTGCGCTCATTTTGCATCCCCACTCTGAGCCTGCTGAAACAAGGTGAGATCGCCGAAGTCGGTATTGAAAGTCAGCTCACGCTTACGTTTGCTGGCGCGGGCAATATCCACGTTACTCACCAGGTGCAGGGCTTTGGTCGGGCACATGCGTACGCAGGCCGGACCAAGCTCGTCAAAACTGCACAGATCGCATTTCACCGCGATGGCACGAATACCCGGAACCCAGTCCAGCAACGTGCTCACGCGGGCAGGCGCTGGCGGAGCCGGAGGCGCTTTTGGCGTATTGGCGTTTGCCGGGATATGCAGCGGACGGCTACCGGAAAACTCAATCGCGCCAAACGGACAGGCGATCCCGCACAGTTTGCAGCTTACACACAGGCTTTCATTCAGCTGCACGGCACCATCAACGCGATTAATCGCATTAACCGGACAAACGGTGGCGCAAGGCGCATCTTCGCAATGGTGGCAAAGCTGCGGGGCGGATTCTTTTTCATTTAACATCACTTTCAGGCGCGGCATTGACTGCAGGCCATGCTGGCGATGTGTCTCTGAGCAGGCGGCTTCACAGGTGTGGCAGCCGATGCAAAGAGTGGAGTCAGCAATTACAAAACGATTCACCAGGCATTCCTCAGGTGATAGTCATTTTTGACGAAAACATGTCTGGAAAATGTCATTTCGACATTTTTCGACATGCCCATTCCCTAAACGTCGTGACGCAGTATGAAAGCGCATCATGACAAAAGTGGGCACACCCAAGGCTTAAGCCGGGCTATGTCCCTCAATCAGCTGGCTTAAATTCACCGGCATATTGTTTTCAACCGCGGTATAGAGGCTGTCGTAGACGGTGGCGATTTTTTCGAGATAGTGCTCCAGCACCTGCTCGCGATCGCGGTTGCTGATACGCTCATCAACCTTACCGTCGATGGTCAACTCAGCCTGTGCAATCAGTTGCTTATCATCACCGTCTTTCGTTTCAACGTAGTACTCGATGGTGTGGCTGTTAAAGCCGTCCGCCAGCGTGACGTAGATAGTGAAGTGTTCAAAAAGGACGAAGCAGAGATCCTTGTCCGGTGCGCAGCTCATTGCATGATGCAAACGCGCTTTTGACAGGGTGATCCCCTGAACCAGCGAGTTGCAGTAAATACGCCACTGGTCCTGTAGGCGACGATGCCGTTCAGCGATGTAATCGGCTTTTTCGCTTATTTCCCAAATAGTCATGTCAGGTTACCCGTTTAGCAGAGATGAACAGCTTTAAGCACATTTCATGCCAAAATTAAAAACCTTAATTTTCATATAGATAAAAAATCAAAAAGCGGTGACGACATGTCATTTCGTCATCGTCGTCATTGTCACGATCGAAAAAATTCAAGCTGGCATGTTTATTGCTTTTAATACGGCAACTTCATAGGAGGCGGTATGCACGAAATAACCCTCTGCCAACGGGCACTGGAATTGATTGAACAACAGGCCACGCAATACGGTGCACAGCGAGTAACTGGGGTCTGGCTCAAAATTGGCGCATTTTCTTGCGTAGAAACCAGCGCTCTCGCCTTTTGTTTTGATCTGGTATGCCGCGGGACCCTTGCAGAAGGTTGTAAACTCCACCTCGAAGAACAAGAAGCCGAATGTTGGTGCGAATCTTGTCAGCAATACGTCACCTTACTGACGCAACGCGTGCGCAGATGTCCGCAATGCAACAGCGATATGCTGAGAATTGTGGCCGATGACGGCTTACAGATTCGACGTATTGAAATAGATGAAACTCCAGCGCCGGATGCCGACGCCTAAGCGTCATCATCCGGCAACTGAAGTATCGCAAGTAATAAATCAGGAGTGAGCGATGTGTACGACATGTGGTTGCGCTGAAGGCAACCTTTATATAGAGGGTGATGAGCATAATCCCCACTCGGCGTTTCGCAGCGCGCCATTTGCCCCAGCGGCTCGTCCGGCGCTGAATATTACCGGGGTGAAGACCTCCAGTTTCACACCGAGCCAGACTGAAGAAGGCGATTTGCATTACGGTCACGGTGAAGCAGGCACCCACGCACCAGGCATGAGTCAGCGCCGGATGCTGGAAGTGGAAATTGACGTGCTGGATAAAAACAACCGTCTGGCCGAGCGCAACCGCGCCCGCTTTGCTGCCCGTCAACATCTGGTATTAAACCTTGTCTCAAGCCCAGGCTCCGGTAAAACCACGCTGCTGACCGAAACGCTGATGAAGCTCAAAGACAGCGTGCCTTGCGCCGTCATTGAAGGCGACCAGCAGACGGTTAACGATGCCGCCCGTATTCGCGCCACAGGTACGCCCGCCATCCAGGTCAACACCGGTAAAGGTTGCCACCTTGACGCACAAATGATTGCTGACGCCGCGCCACGTTTGCCGCTTGAAGACAACGGCATCCTGTTCATTGAAAACGTCGGGAACCTGGTTTGCCCGGCCAGCTTCGACCTCGGAGAACGCCATAAAGTGGCGGTGCTTTCCGTCACCGAAGGCGAAGACAAGCCGCTGAAATACCCGCATATGTTTGCCGCCGCGTCGCTGATGCTGCTCAACAAAGTAGACCTACTGCCATACCTCAATTTTGACGTAGAAAAGTGCATCGCCAGCGCCCGGGAAGTGAACCCGGAAATTGAGATTATCCTGATTTCCGCCACCAGTGGCGAAGGCATGGACCAATGGCTCTCCTGGCTGGAGACGCAGCGATGTGCATAGGTGTTCCGGGTCAAATCCGCACCATTGATGGCAACCAGGCCAAAGTCGACGTTTGCGGTATTCAGCGCGACGTCGACCTGACGCTGGTCGGAAGCTGCGATGAACATGGCCAACCCCGTCTGGGCCAGTGGGTACTGGTCCACGTCGGCTTTGCCATGAGCATCATTAATGAAGCTGAAGCGCGCGACACGCTCGACGCGCTGCAAAACATGTTTGACGTTGAGCCGGATGTCGGCGCGTTGTTGTATGGCGAGGAAAAATAATGCGTTTTGTTGACGAATACCGCGCACCAGAACAGGTGATGCAGTTGATAGAGCACCTGTGTGAACGTGCCGCACACCTCCCCTACACTGCTGAACGTCCGCTGCGCATCATGGAAGTGTGTGGTGGTCATACCCACGCTATCTTCAAGTTCGGTCTCGACCAATTGCTGCCTGACAACGTCGAGTTTATTCATGGCCCGGGCTGCCCGGTTTGCGTTCTGCCGATGGGCAGAATCGACAGCTGTGTGGAAATCGCCAGCCATCCGGAAGTGATTTTTTGCACCTTTGGCGATGCGATGCGCGTTCCGGGTAAACAAGGTTCTTTGCTACAAGCCAAAGCGCGCGGCGCGGATATCCGCATCGTCTATTCACCGATGGATGCGCTGAAGCTGGCGCAGGAAAACCCAACGCGTAAGGTTGTGTTCTTTGGCCTGGGTTTTGAAACCACAATGCCAACCACCGCCATCACCCTTCAGCAGGCAAAACAGCGTGACGTGCAGAACTTTTACTTTTTCTGCCAGCACATCACGCTTATCCCTACGCTGCGCAGCCTGCTGGAACAGCCGGACAACGGCATCGACGCCTTCTTAGCGCCGGGCCATGTCAGCATGGTGATTGGCACCGATGCCTATAATTTCATTGCTGCAGATTTCCATCGTCCGTTGGTGGTCGCCGGTTTCGAACCTCTCGATCTGTTGCAGGGCGTGGTGATGTTGATTGAACAGAAGATTGCCGCGCATAGCCAGGTTGAAAACCAGTATCGCCGCGTGGTGCCGGACGCCGGTAACCTGTTAGCGCAGCAGGCCATCGCCGAAGTGTTCTGCGTCAATGGCGATAGCGAATGGCGCGGTCTGGGCGTCATTGAATCCTCTGGCGTTCACCTGACGCCAGACTATCAGCGCTTTGATGCCGAAGCGCATTTCCAGCCAGCGCCGCAGCAGGTGTATGACGATCCGCGCGCGCGTTGCGGCGAGGTATTGACCGGCAGATGCAAACCGCATCAGTGCCCGCTATTTGGCAAAACCTGTAACCCGGAGACCGCGTTTGGCGCCCTGATGGTCTCCTCAGAAGGCGCATGTGCCGCCTGGTATCAGTATCGTCAGCAGGAGTGTGAAGCATGAACAGCGTACAACTCGCCCACGGTAGCGGCGGTCAGGCTATGCAGCAGTTGATCAACAATCTGTTTATGGAAGCTTTTGCTAATCCGTGGCTGGCGGAACAAGAAGATCAGGCCCGTCTGGACCTGGCGCAACTGGTTGCAGAAGGCGATCGTCTGGCGTTTTCAACCGACAGCTATGTTATCGATCCGTTGTTCTTCCCGGGTGGCAATATCGGCAAGCTGGCCATCTGCGGTACGGCTAACGACGTGGCGGTCAGCGGCGCGATCCCTCGCTACCTCTCCTGCGGTTTTATCCTCGAAGAGGGTTTGCCGATGGAGACGTTGAAAACCGTCGTCAACAGTATGGCGGCGACCGCGCGTGAAGCAGGCATCGCCATCGTGACCGGCGATACCAAAGTCGTGCAGCGCGGCGCTGCAGACAAGCTGTTCATCAACACGGCCGGAATGGGGGCGATCCCCGCCAACATTCACTGGGGCGCACAGACCCTCGGCCCAGGCGATGTGCTGCTGGTCAGCGGTACGCTTGGCGATCACGGCGCAACTATCCTTAACCTGCGCGAACAGCTGGGTCTTGATGGCGAACTGGTCAGCGACTGCGCGGTATTGACACCGCTTATCCAGACGCTGCGTGATATTCCCGGCGTGAAGGCGCTGCGTGACGCGACCCGTGGCGGCGTAAATGCGGTAACGCATGAATTTGCCGCCTCATGCGGGTTTGGTATTGAGCTGTCTGAAGCGGCCCTGCCCGTGAAGCCCGCGGTGCGTGGCGTTTGCGAACTGCTGGGGCTGGATGCGCTTAACTTTGCTAACGAAGGCAAGCTGGTGATTGCCGTTGAGCGTCAGGCTGCTGAAACGGTGCTTGCCGCGCTGCGCGCACATCCGTTAGGACGCGATGCCGCAATGATTGGTGAAGTGGTAGAACGCAAAGGTGTGCGTCTTGCCGGACTCTACGGCGTGAAACGCACTCTCGATTTACCACACGCCGAACCATTACCTCGTATATGCTAACAGCCGGTTGGCAGCAAGCTGTAGGCCGGGTAAGACGCATTTGCGTCGACATCTGGCCTTAACGCTGCAATATCACCTGATGGCGTTTTGCCGATCGGGTCTACGGTTCGAGTAGCTGGACCAGTCCGGCAATAATTTACGACTTATACCTATAATTCATTTACCGTTTTCGCACCGTTCTGCGGTGCTTTTCCTGGAAAAGCAATATGTCGTATACACCGATGAGTGACCTCGGACAGCAAGGCCTGTTCGATATTACTCGTACATTATTACAGCAGCCCGACCTGCCGTCTCTCAGCGAGGCGCTTTCGCAACTGGTCAAGCGTTCAGCGCTGGCCGACTGCGCGGCTATTGTCTTATGGCAGGCACAAACGCAGCGTGCGCGTTATTTTGCGACGCGTGAAAATGGTAACCCCATCGATTATGAAGACGAAACGGTGCTGGCGCATGGCCCGGTACGCCGTATTTTGTCTCGCCCCGATGCGCTGCACTGCAACTATCACGAGTTTAGCGAAACCTGGCCACAGCTGGCCTCTGGCGGGCTGTATTCTAAATTTGGTCACTACTGCATGCTACCGCTGGCAGCAGATGGACGAATCTTTGGCGGTTGCGAATTTATCCGTAACGAAGACCAACCGTGGAGTGAAAAAGAGTACAACCGGCTGCAGACCTTCACCCAAATAGTCGGCGTCGTTGCTGAACAAATTCAAAGCCGGGTCAGCAACAATGTCGATTACGATCTCCTGTGCCGTGAGCGTGATAACTTTCGCATCCTGGTCGCCATCACCAATGCTGTGCTCTCCCGTCTGGATATTGATGAGCTGGTCAGCGAAGTCGCCAAAGAGATCCATCACTACTTCGACATTGATGCCATCAGCATCGTGTTACGCAGCGATCGCAAAAACAAGCTCAGCATTTATTCCACTCACTATCTGGATGAACATCATCCGGCACACGAACAAAGTGAAGTGGACGAAGCCGGCACGCTCTCTGAACGGGTCTTCAAAAGTAAAGAGATGCTGCTGATTAACCTGAGCGAACGCGATACCCTGGCCCCTTACGAAAGAATGTTGTTCGAAACCTGGGGCAACCAGCTACAGACTCTGTGCCTGCTGCCGCTGATGTCCGGCAATAATATGCTCGGCGTACTTAAGCTGGCGCAATGTGAAGAGAAAGTATTCACCACCGCCAATCTCAAACTGCTGCGCCAAATCGCAGAACGCGTGGCGATCGCCGTGGATAACGCCCTCGCCTACCAGGAGATCCACCGCCTGAAGGAGCGGCTGGTCGATGAAAACCTGGCGCTGACTGAACAACTCAACAACGTGGAAAGTGAGTTCGGAGAAATCATTGGCCGCAGCGAAGCGATGTACAGCGTACTCAAACAGGTCGAAATGGTGGCGCAAAGCGACAGCACTGTCCTGATTCTTGGTGAAACCGGGACGGGTAAGGAGCTGATTGCACGAGCAATTCACAACCTGAGCGGACGTAACGCCCGTCGGATGGTGAAAATGAACTGCGCGGCAATGCCTGCCGGATTGCTGGAAAGCGATCTGTTTGGCCATGAACGTGGCGCATTTACCGGGGCCAGCACGCAGCGGATTGGACGCTTTGAACTGGCGGACAAAAGTTCGTTATTTCTCGATGAAGTTGGCGACATGCCTCTGGAGCTTCAGCCCAAGCTGCTGCGCGTTCTGCAGGAGCAGGAGTTTGAACGTCTGGGCAGCAATAAACTGATCCAGACCGACGTTCGCTTGATCGCTGCCACTAACCGCGATCTGAAAAAGATGGTCGCCGATCGCGAGTTTCGTAACGATCTCTACTATCGACTGAACGTCTTCCCGATCCATCTGCCGCCGCTGCGCGAGCGCCCGGAAGATATTCCGCTGCTGGTGAAAGCCTTCACCTTCAAAATTGCCCGCCGGATGGGGCGCAATATCGACAGCATTCCCGCCGAAGCCCTGCGTACGCTGAGCAGCATGGAATGGCCGGGTAACGTGCGCGAACTGGAAAACGTCGTAGAACGCGCGGTTCTGCTCACCCGGGGCAACGTGCTGCAACTGTCCCTGCCGGATGTAATCGCTATGGCGCCGTCTACGCCGCCGGTGGCGACCGAAGTCGCGCAGGATGGCGAAGATGAATACCAGCTGATAATGCGCGTTCTGAAAGAAACCAATGGCGTTGTCGCCGGTCCTAAAGGCGCGGCACAAAGACTGGGGTTGAAACGCACAACGTTACTCTCGCGCATGAAGCGCCTGGGCATTGATAAGGACGCACTGGTTTAGCCAATGTGGCTATACTGGGTGATATCTCAACGAAAGGAGGCAGTATGGCAGTATCAGCACGTAATCAATTAACCGGCACAGTGAGCGCAGTCGCTACAGGCGCAGTGAATGATGAAGTTGAACTGACGCTGGCTGGCGGCGCAAAACTGGTCGCGATTGTGACCCATAGCAGCCAGCAGGCGCTGGGTCTGACAAAAGGGAAAGAGGCGATTGCCTTGATTAAAGCGCCGTGGGTGACGCTGGCAACAGAAGACTGCGGTCTGAGATTCTCTGCCCGCAACCAGTTTGCCGGTAGCGTTTCCCAGGTCACCGAAGGCGCAGTCAACGCCACGGTGCATATCAAAACTGACGCAGGCTTTGATATTGTTGCCGTCGTCACCAACGAAAGTCAGCATGAGATGAAACTGAGTCAGGGCAGCCGCGTTATTGCGCTGATCAAAGCCTCAGCCATTCTGATTGCCACCAAAGCGTAATATCCATTCGTCAACGCATGACCAAATTGCCCGATAGCGCTACGCTTATCGGGCCTACGCCACTGGTGCGTTTGTCTTTGTTGGCCGGATAAGGCGCAGCCGCCATCCGGCATCGAATTGCTAAATCACTTCTTCCGCTGGTATTTCTCGGGTAATTCCGGCACCGGACGTTTGTCATCAATCAGATGACGCACGGTCAGGATCGGATGACGCCAGAGCATTCTGGGTCCAGCCCAACGCATAATTTGCTTCATCTCTTCGCGTTTAGCGGGCTGGTAACAGTGCACCGGACACTGTTTGCAGGCCGGTTTTTCCTCACCAAATACGCATTTATCCAGGCGCTTTTGCGCATAGGCAAACAACGCATCGTAATGCCCCGGTTCATCTGAAGCCTGCGGACACTGGCTCTCATACAGCGAGATCATTCTCTGGATCGTCATTTTCTCACGTGCAATACGTTTGCCGGACATGATGCCTCCATAATTAAGTTGCATAAATAATACACCTTAACTAAGCGCAGGACTATTACCTGGCGGTGATACATTCCTTAGCACCCTACGCAAATAAGAATTATTTTCATTTGTTTATGCCATGTGCTATATAACATAGCAAAGGCTATATTCGATGATAAATTAACCACTTTGTTGTGAGGGATACTATGTCGCATCTGCCCCATCTGAAGTCATTTCTCCTTGCCTGCGTGTTCACGGCGCTTACGCTGTCACCTGCCTGGGCGAAAGAAAAGTTCAAAGTGATAACCACCTTTACGGTGATTGCCGATATGGCAAGCAACGTGGCAGGTGACGCGGCGGACGTCAGTTCCATCACCAAACCCGGGGCAGAAATTCACGAATATCAACCCACACCGGGGGATATTAAACGGGCGCAAGGCGCACAGCTTATTCTCTCCAACGGCCTTAACCTCGAACTATGGTTTGCCCGCTTCTACCAAAATTTGTCCGGCGTACCGGAGGTCATGGTCTCAAATGGCGTGCAGCCAATGGGTATCAGCGAAGGGCCATACAACGGCAAACCGAATCCGCATGCCTGGATGTCAGCGGAGAACGCGCTTATCTACGTGGATAACATTCGCGATGCGCTGATGAAATACGATCCCGACCATGCCGCAACCTACCAGAAAAATGCGGAGAATTATAAAGCGAAAATCCAGCAGACTCTGGCGCCACTGCATGCAGAACTGGCGAAGCTCCCTGCTGATAAACGCTGGCTGGTCACCAGCGAAGGCGCATTCTCTTACCTCGCGCGTGATAACGGCCTGAAAGAGCTGTATCTATGGCCGATCAATGCCGATCAGCAAGGCACGCCCAAGCAGGTACGCAAAGTGATCGATGCGATCAGAAAACATCAAATCCCTACCGTATTTAGCGAAAGCACCGTGTCCGACAAACCTGCGCGTCAGGTCGCCCGCGAGTCTGGCGCGTATTACGGCGGCGTGCTGTATGTCGATTCGCTCAGCGCTGCCGATGGTCCGGTACCGACCTATCTGGATTTACTACGCGTGACGACAGAAACCATCGTCAGCGGCATCAACGACGGGTTAAGGAGCCAAAAATGAGTCAATCTGCGATTACCGTGAATCAGGTTACGGTGACGTATCGCAACGGCCACACCGCGCTGCGGGATGCCACTTTTCAGGTTCCGGGCGGCTCAATTGCCGCTCTGGTCGGCGTAAACGGTTCGGGAAAATCAACGCTTTTTAAAGCGCTGATGGGTTTTGTCCGGTTGGCGAAAGGGGAAATATCTATTCTGCAACAACCGGTTAATAAGGCGCTCAAACAGAATCTTATCGCCTATGTCCCCCAGTCAGAAGAGGTGGACTGGTCGTTTCCGGTACTGGTGGAAGATGTAGTGATGATGGGCCGCTTTGGCCATATGGGTTGGCTGCGTCGACCAAAACAGATCGACCACGACTGCGTGGATGCGGCGCTGGCGCGGGTAGATATGCTGGACTATCGCCATCGCCAGATAGGTGAACTATCCGGCGGGCAGAAAAAACGCGTTTTTCTGGCAAGAGCCATCGCACAGGACGGGCAGGTTATTTTACTGGATGAACCCTTCACCGGCGTGGATGTGAAAACCGAGGCCCGGATCATCGATCTGCTGCGTGAACTGCGTGATGAAGGCCGGACCATGCTGGTCTCTACCCATAATCTGGGATCCGTCACCGAATTTTGCGATTACACGGTGATGATTAAGGGCACGGTGCTGGCAAGTGGGCCAACCGAAACCACCTTTACCCACGAGAATCTCGAGCTGGCATTCAGCGGCGTTCTGCGTCACGTCGCGCTGAGCGGCGGTGAACAACACGTGATTACCGATGATGAACGTCCGTTTATTTCGCGACGCGCGGCAAGCGAGGGGGAGCAATCATGAACTGGCTGACGGAGCCGTTTGGCTACCAGTACATGCTCAACGCCATGTGGGTTTCGGCGATGGTCGGCGGCCTGTGCGCATTTCTCTCCTGCTATCTGATGCTCAAAGGCTGGTCGCTGATTGGCGATGCGCTGTCACACTCGATCGTTCCAGGCGTGGCCGGAGCCTATATGTTAGGGCTTCCCTTTGCGCTGGGCGCATTTCTTTCCGGTGGACTGGCGGCGGGCAGCATGCTGTTTCTCAATCAGCGTTCACGCCTGAAGGAAGATGCCATTATCGGGCTGATTTTTTCGTCCTTTTTCGGTATCGGGCTGTTTATGGTGTCGCTTAATCCGATGTCGGTGAACATCCAGACCATTATTCTGGGTAACATCCTGGCGATTGCGCCGGAAGATATTCTGCAACTGGCGATCATCGGCGTGGTTTCGCTGACCATTCTGTTTTTGAAGTGGAAAGATCTGATGGTGGTCTTTTTTGATGAAAACCACGCGCGGTCTATCGGTCTGAATCCGGGTCGGCTGAAGCTGTTGTTTTTTACGCTGCTCTCCGTTTCCACGATCGCCGCACTGCAAACCGTCGGCGCCTTTCTGGTGATTTGCCTGGTGGTTACGCCCGGTGCGACGGCCTGGCTGCTGACCGATCGTTTTCCTCGCCTGCTCACCATCGCCGTGGCGCTCGGCAGCCTGACCAGCTTTTTCGGCGCCTGGCTAAGCTACTGGCTGGACGGTGCAACCGGCGGAATTATCGTCGTTCTGCAAACGCTGCTGTTCCTGCTGGCATTTGTCTTCGCACCAAAACACGGTCTGCTGGCAAATCGCCGCCGCGCCCGTCTGGTGAACAAGGAGCAAGTATGATCTTAACAACGCTGCTGGAACCTTTTCAGTTTAGCTTTATGGTTAATGCGCTGGTCATCTCTACCATCGTCGCTGTGCCCTGCGCGCTGTTGTCGGTATTTTTAGTACTCAAAGGCTGGGCGTTGATGGGCGATGCCATGAGTCATGCGGTTTTCCCAGGGATTGTCCTGGCGTGGATTGCGGGCATCCCGCTGGCAATTGGCGCGTTTATCGCCGGTCTGTTCTGCGCGGTGGCGACCGGATACCTCGACGATAACAGCCGCATCAAGCGCGACACCATCATGGGTATTGTTTTCTCCGGGATGTTTGGTGCGGGTCTGGTGCTGTACGTCTCTATCCAGTCAGAAGTCCATCTCGATCATATTCTGTTCGGCGACATGCTGGGCGTATCGTTAAGCGATATCATGCAAACCGCGGTTATTACTCTGGGGATCGCGCTTATCATCGGACTTAAATGGAAAGATTTGCTACTGCATGCGTTCGACCCACATCAGGCAAAGGCCAGTGGGCTTAACACCGCACTGCTGCATTACGGCCTGTTGTGCATGATCGCCCTGACGATTGTCGCCACGCTAAAATCGGTAGGGATTATTTTGTCAATTTCATTACTGATTGCACCTGGCGCCATCGCGATTTTAATGACGAGGAAATTTTCCCACGCCTTATGGCTGGCGGTGGCGATGTCGGTCATTACCTCATTTATGGGCGTGTACCTGTCATTTTTCATCGACAGCGCGCCGGCTCCCACCATCGTCGTACTATTTTCTCTGCTGTTTGTGATTACCTTTATTTATGCAACCCTGCGCGATCGGCGTTTAGAGAATCAGCTTCAGCTGCAGGATCCGTAAATTATTGGTCAGCTAATGTTCTTGATATTAATATAGCCTCCGCCAGGAGGTTATATTATCGGCAGATTACAGCATCGTGATGATACGTTTAAATAAACGGATTATAGATTACTCTAACGTGAACAACGGTTGTGGCTTGCCAATGTGGTATCCCTGTAACCACCCGACATTCATGTGTTCCAGGTGCATCTGGATTTCGGCACTTTCAACAAACTCGGCGACAACCTGCATACCTTTCATTGCCGCAACCCGGCAGAAAGATTCGATGATATAGCGACTAACCTCACATTTTATAATCCCACGAACGAAAGACCCATCAATCTTCAAAATATCTGCTTCAATGTTCATCAGGCGTTCATAGCTTGCAAACCCGGCACCGAAGTCATCAATCGCGATTCGGCATCCCAATTGACGTAGTAAGCGTAGTGTATCTGCCGTGTGTTCTTTATCTGACAGGGTATCAGCCTCGGTTATCTCAAAAATAATCTGTTGCGGTATCACCACATATTCCTGCAACAACGCAGTTATCTTTGCAACGATACCTGAACGACATAGCGTCACTGGCGCCAGGTTAATGGAAAAACAACTCAGCGGATGGTAGCGCATGTACTTCAGGGTGTTCTCAATAACCCAAAGATCGATATCGGGTGCTAACCCTGTGTCGCGTGCAACCGACAGAAAATGGTCAGGGGAAAGAAATTCCCCGTGCTCATTGAGCATGCGGATCAATATCTCATGATAGGATTCATCACCACGAGTACTGACGATAGGCTGGGCCAGCAGGACAAAGGTATTGTGATCCAACGCGTTTTGCAGTGCAGCGCGAACATCCGTTGTATCGGTAGTAGGGTTGCCAAACAGTCGGCTATGCTGTGCCTCAAGGTTTTCCGGCCTGCCGTTGGTCATTGGCGATATGACTTTTGTTATTATTGGAGGGAACATCATATTCATATCAAATTAATAAATAAATACTAATTTATAGATAAAAATGGACATTCCGCGTAGCTGGCATCAGCGGTGAAGAAAAAGACAAAAACCAACATACTGATAATCAACAAAAATCACAAACCCAGTTTTTGCATTATCATTCCAGTTGAGTGCAAAAAAACACGTCAGATGCTTTTAATGTTTACTTTAACATACAAAAAAAGAGAGTTTCCCTCGCTTCATAATTATTTTTCCGTCACTCACTAACTCCTGCAATACTTTGTGGATAGCACTGCGTGAGATATGATTTCGAGCGAGAATGAATGTATACACAGATGTGTTTTCACGCATCTCAGGCTCCATCGACCAAATATATTTCAGGTGTTCAATAATCAATTCACGGATAGTGCGATGCGATTGCAATTTTTCTCGCTGAAAATAGCGTTGCAGATGTAGCGTTAAAATATCAAATGCATGTTTCCAAAGATTCTTAGCAGTGAACAAAAGTTCGGCATTGGGTGCACTCATCGCCCACATTTCACAATCGGTATCACAACGTAAATAGTGTCCGGCAACTTCCGTACGCATTTGCGGCAAGCCGAGGATGGCCGGCGCAGAAATACTTACCATCACTAAATCATTTTCCACACGATGAACAGAGACGGCCCCTTTCTCCAGAAACAAGATATTCCCATCACTCTTCAGATCAATACGCTGGCGTTTTTTGCGTAAGGACAGCCAGGCATTATCTGACTTTTTCATTTCATCACCAACAAGCACTACAGCATTTTCAATATCTTTCTGGAACATGGGACTCTCTACCGCAAATTATGGCTTTGTCAAAACGAGGGTGGATTTTTACTCAACACGAAAAATAAATGTCAGCTCACCAGCAAGCTGACATTTATTCCCATCTACATCTACCACCGGCATTCCCTGGTGCCGTTGACGCGTTCAGACTCATGCTGTTTTCGCGTGGTGGCGCCAGGCAGTATATGACGCTGTCCATAAAGAATTAATGGCAATCATCTTTGTCGTTGTTATTTCATCTTTCTGTTCTTTGCAATGTAGCCAAAAAGATACAATACATTGATTTATATATATTTTATTTTCATTAAAAAGTTATCATTGTTGTTATATTATGATACTAAATTGAAACACTTCGCGGTTCTCGCTGCAGGGTCGGGTCCATACTGGTGGTCTTTATGGACTAAGTGGTATCATGACTCGCCAACCGCCTGGCGCACCAGCAAGAGTAGAAACATCATGTCTGAGACTGGCAATGTCAGTTATCTGATTGAAAAAATAATAATATTTACGCCAGCTACACAATCTCTGGCGCGGATAGATCAACCCAATCAGCGGATAAAACTCAAACTCTCGGCGTCATTATGTCTTTTATTACTTATTCAACATCGCGGGCAAGTGGTTTCCCAAAACGAACTACTGGAATTCGGCTGGGGTAAAAATCACCGCCAGGTGAGCTTCAACGCCTTTTATCAAAGCATTCTCTCTTTGCGCAAAAGTTTGCTACAGCTGGAACTGGAGCAACCGCTTATCACCACGATCCCCCGCAAAGGGCTGATCATCCAGGAAGAGTTCAATATTCAGGTGATTGGAACTCCGGAGGAGAGCGTATCTTTTACAGCAGAACCCTTAGTGCCGGATGTCGCCATAGAAGAACGGTCAGATGACACAGCGCGCCAACCTTTGATCACCACTGCTGAAATGGTAATACTTGCTATTACCCTGATAATTTGTGTGCTTATAATGTATCCGTGGCAAACCAGTGATAACTATTTCTCCGGCTATATCACCGCAGACAAACCCCCTACTGACTGTCAGTATTATTTTAATAATGATGCCAGTAATTTCTCCCGACATACGGCATTTATCAACAAAAATCCTGGGCTGTGTCAGAGCCATAAATTTATCTATATCACCACCTACCCTGAATCCAAAAAATTATCCGTGCTTGTATGTCGCTCACCGATGAAAAACAGGCAGGAAAACGCCTGTCAGTCGGTTTATTACCCACGGTATGATAGCTAATGAATTTTTATTCCCGAACGCCCCGCATCCAGACAGGTATTATCCTGCTGCTTTGTTTTGCTGCGCTAATTGTTACCGCCGTCTACCGGTACAGTAAAAACAATGGTCAGTTACATAATCTGACCTGTCGGTCTGCCATCGAGATTGTACGCAATACAAGCTCATTCCGAGGGATCATTGATATCAAAACCGGCGGCAGCAAAGGTATTGTGAATATTGATGGCATTATCAAAGATGCCGAAAATAATGAGCAGACCGTGCAACGCATGGTACTTTTTACACAATCCAGCTACGGCTCAAGCCCGGTTTGGATTTCGCAGAAAATCCAAATCTCCAATCGCGAAACAGCACCCGCCAGTCTCATTCAGGAACTCCTCCCCGACTTCTTCCTGACCAACACCAGCGTATCCAACGTCGATTTTTTTGCGCTGAATAGAGAGACGTATTTGATTACCAAAGAGGGGATCCCCTATCTGTACTGCCAGAATTATGCGTTGCCGGAAAATGAATAATCAATAAGCGTTCTGGCGGTAAAACCTACGGATGAATCTCAGTCATTGTCGGTGATAAGATAGGCCATTATGACCGAGACAAAGCTCGTCGTTACTGCCCTTCAGGCGGCTTTCGAATGACAAATTTGTGGGTTTATGTGAGTTTCCAGGGGCTCGCATGAGACGACCCAGGTACCCAAAAGATTAAAAAGAGCAAAAACGATATGAAAGAGTCACTTGATACGGACTTCACGAACCACACGCCGATGATGCAGCAGTATCTCAAGCTGAAGGCTCAGCACCCGGAAATACTGCTGTTTTACCGCATGGGCGACTTTTACGAACTGTTTTATGACGATGCGAAACGCGCGTCTCAGCTGCTTGATATCTCCCTGACCAAACGCGGCGCATCTGCGGGCGAGCCAATCCCGATGGCAGGCATTCCTCATCATGCGGTAGAAAACTACCTCGCTAAGCTGGTCAATCAGGGTGAGTCCGTTGCTATTTGTGAACAGATTGGCGATCCGGCGACCAGCAAAGGCCCGGTTGAGCGCAAAGTGGTACGTATTGTCACACCAGGCACCATCAGTGATGAAGCGTTGTTGCAGGAACGCCAGGACAACCTGCTGGCCGCCATCTGGCAAGACAGTAAAGGGTACGGCTACGCTACGCTGGATATCAGCTCCGGGCGTTTTCGTGTCAGTGAACCCGCTGACCGCGAAACCATGGCCGCGGAATTGCAGCGCACCAACCCTGCTGAATTGCTGTATGCCGAGGATTTTGCCGAAACCTCGCTGATAGAAGGACGTCGCGGCCTGCGTCGTCGTCCGCTGTGGGAATTTGAAATTGATACCGCCCGTCAGCAGTTAAATCTGCAGTTCGGCACGCGGGATCTGATTGGCTTTGGCGTGGAAAACGCCCCACGCGGATTATGCGCTGCCGGCTGTCTGCTGCAATACGTAAAAGATACCCAGCGCACCTCGCTGCCGCATATTCGTTCCATCACCATGGAGCGTCAGCAGGACAGCATCATTATGGACGCCGCCACACGCCGCAATCTGGAAATCACCCAGAACCTGGCGGGCGGGGTGGAAAACACGCTGGCTTCAGTACTCGACTGCACCGTGACACCGATGGGTAGCCGTATGCTCAAGCGCTGGCTGCATATGCCGGTCCGCGACACCAAAATCCTCATCGAGCGCCAACAGACCATCGGCGCGCTGCAGGATACCACCAGCGAATTACAACCCGTGCTGCGCCAGGTAGGCGATCTGGAACGTATTCTGGCGCGTCTGGCCCTGCGTACTGCGCGCCCGCGCGATCTGGCCCGTATGCGTCATGCCTTCCAGCAATTACCCGAACTGCGCGCACAACTGGAAAACGTAGACAGTGCCCCCGTGCAGATGCTGCGCGAGAAAATGGGTGAGTTTACTGAGCTGCGTGAACTGTTGGAACGTGCCGTCGTGGAAGCTCCGCCGGTGCTCGTACGTGACGGCGGCGTCATTGCCCCAGGCTACAATGAAGAGCTTGATGAGTGGCGAGCGCTGGCTGATGGCGCCACGGACTACCTCGACAGACTGGAAATCCGCGAACGCGAACGCACCGGTCTGGACACGCTGAAAGTAGGATTTAACGCCGTGCACGGCTACTACATTCAGATCAGCCGTGGGCAAAGTCATCTGGCGCCAATTAACTACGTACGCCGCCAGACATTGAAAAACGCCGAACGCTACATTATTCCGGAACTGAAAGAGTACGAAGACAAAGTTCTGACCTCAAAAGGCAAAGCGCTGGCGCTGGAAAAACAGCTGTATGACGAACTGTTCGACATGCTGCTGCCACACCTGGCTGATTTGCAACAGAGCGCCAGCGCGCTGGCGGAGTTGGACGTGCTGGTCAACCTCGCGGAGCGTGCTTATACCCTGAATTACACCTGTCCGATCTTCACCGATAAACCCGGCATTCGTATTACCGAGGGACGTCATCCGGTGGTTGAACAGGTGCTGACCGAGCCGTTTATCGCCAACCCGCTTAACCTCTCGCCTCAGCGACGGATGCTGATCATCACCGGCCCAAACATGGGGGGTAAAAGTACCTATATGCGCCAGACTGCGTTGATTGCGCTACTGGCCTATATCGGTAGCTACGTTCCGGCACAGAAAGTCGAGATCGGGCCTATCGATCGTATCTTTACCCGCGTAGGCGCGGCGGATGATCTGGCATCAGGTCGTTCCACCTTCATGGTAGAAATGACCGAAACCGCCAACATTCTGCATAACGCCACCGAGAACAGTCTGGTGCTGATGGATGAGATTGGACGCGGCACCTCCACCTACGACGGCCTGTCGCTGGCATGGGCATGCGCAGAAAATCTGGCGAATAAAATCAAAGCATTAACTTTATTTGCGACCCACTACTTCGAACTGACGCAGTTACCGGAGAAGATGGAGGGCGTCGCTAATGTGCATCTGGATGCGTTAGAGCACGGCGATACCATCGCCTTCATGCACAGCGTGCAGGATGGCGCGGCGAGCAAGAGCTATGGTCTGGCAGTCGCTGCCCTGGCTGGCGTACCGAAAGAGGTGATCAAACGCGCGCGGCAAAAACTGCGCGAACTGGAAAGCATCGCGCCAAATGTTGCCGCAACCCAGGTCGACGGTACGCAGATGTCGCTGCTGTCAGTACCGGAAGAAACGTCACCCGCCGTTGATGCGCTGGAAAACCTCGACCCGGATTCGCTAACGCCTCGCCAGGCGCTGGAGTGGATCTACCGGTTGAAAAGTCTGGTGTAGTTAAAAGAGCCCGATAGCGTTAGCCCTAAAGAAAAAGGCCAGTCTCAATGAGACTGGCCTTTCTTGATAGAACTTGTGCTTACTCGCGGAAAAGCGCTTCGATATTCAGTCCCTGAGTCTGCAGAATTTCACGCAGACGACGCAGACCTTCAACCTGAATCTGGCGAACACGTTCACGAGTGAGACCAATTTCACGGCCCACATCTTCCAGTGTCGCAGCTTCGTACCCCAGCAGACCAAAACGACGTGCCAGCACTTCACGCTGTTTGGCGTTCAGTTCGAACAGCCATTTGACGATGCTCTGTTTCATATCATCGTCTTGCGTGGTGTCTTCCGGACCGTTTTCCTTTTCATCGGCCAGAATATCCAGCAACGCTTTTTCGGAATCGCCACCCAGCGGGGTGTCTACCGAGGTAATACGCTCGTTGAGTCGGAGCATACGGCTGACGTCATCAACCGGTTTATCCAGTTGTTCAGCAATCTCTTCTGCACTCGGTTCGTGGTCCAGTTTATGCGACAACTCACGCGCGGTACGCAGATAGACGTTCAGCTCTTTTACAATGTGAATCGGCAGTCGGATCGTACGGGTTTGGTTCATAATCGCCCGTTCGATCGTCTGGCGGATCCACCAGGTTGCGTATGTTGAGAAGCGGAACCCACGTTCCGGGTCAAACTTCTCGACGGCACGGATAAGCCCTAAATTGCCCTCTTCAATCAGGTCCAGCAATGCCAGACCACGATTGCCATAACGACGAGCAATTTTCACCACCAGACGCAGGTTACTTTCAATCATGCGACGGCGAGATGCGACATCTCCACGCAGTGCGCGACGCGCAAAATAAACTTCTTCTTCGGCTGTTAACAGTGGTGAATAACCAATCTCACCAAGGTAAAGCTGAGTCGCGTCCAACACACGCTGTGTGGCCCCCTGCGATAACAGCTCTTCTTCAGCCAGGTCGTTATCACTGGGTTCCTCTTCACTCAAGGCTTTTTCATCAAAAGCCTCTACTCCGTTCTCATCAAATTCCGCATCTTCATTTAAATCATGAACTTTCAGCGTATTCTGACTCATAAAGGTGGCTCCTACCCGTGATCCCTAACGGAACTAGCACGTGAAAGCCTGGTTCCGCCTAATTATCGCTGCGGTAAATAGCGCAGCGGGTTTACGGATTTCCCCTTGTAACGAATTTCAAAATGCAAGCGTGTTGAACTGGTTCCGGTGCTACCCATGGTAGCTATTTTCTGCCCCGCCTTGATTTCTTGTTGTTCCCGGACCAGCATTGTATCGTTATGGGCGTAGGCGCTCAGGTAATCATCGTTATGTTTGATGATAATAAGATTACCGTAACCACGCAGCGCATTACCGGCATAGACGACGCGTCCATCTGCGGTCGCGACAATAGCCTGTCCTTTGCTGCCTGCAATGTCGATCCCTTTATTGCCACCTTCGGTAGCCGCAAAGTTTTCGATAACTTTGCCGTCAGTCGGCCAGCGCCAGGTAGAGATTGGCGAGCTAGTCGACGTTGAGCTTGCAGTTGATTCGGTTGTGCTAACTGCTGGAGCCGTTACAGGCGCTGTGACCACAGTCCCAGCAGGCTTGTTGTTCGGCAACATTTTGTTAGCACTTTGTTCACCTGAATCCTCAGAATACGTAATTGTTGGTTTCGAAGCAACAGCAACGGTGGAATTTTGTGCAGGGTTGGTCACAACTCCTTGCTGTGCTGCATCCGCCTGGGTGATGGCATTGCCACCGGTAATCGGTGCACCAGACGCGTTGCCCACTTGCAGAGTTTGACCGACATTCAGGCCATACGGGGCCGGAACGTTATTGCGTTGTGCGAGGTCACGGAAATCGTTCCCGGTGATCCAGGCAATATAGAAAAGGGTATCGCCTTTCTTAACAGTATAGGTACTCCCGCCCGTGTAGCTACCTTTCGGAATATTCCCATACTTACGATTGTATACAATACGACCGTTTTCCATCTGCACAGGCTGTTGAGCAACAGGCTGGATTTGCGTTGGCTGTGTAGTTGGTTGCTGCACCGACTGGATCTGTGGCGTCTGCTGTACGGTCGACGTCGAGCCCATTTTGGGTGGAGGCGTAATCAGCATGCCAGAACTGGTGTTCGTTGATGCACTACCGTTAACCGAGCTGACCGGCGCTGGTGGATTCGAGGTGTTTGAACAACCTGCCAGCCATAGTGAAACCAGTGACAATGCCGCAATGCGGCGAACGGTAAATTTGTGGCTTCCCGCGCTCATTTATCCCCCAGGAAAATTGGTTAAAACCAGTGACGTAATCACCGTGCAAGGCCCCGTCACAATACGCTTACTCTTTCGAGAATAACCAGGAAAACTCCAGGTATTCAGCAGCGCTATCTACGCAAGCTCCCCTTTCACTAAGGGAACGAAACGTACGGCCTCCACGGTATCGATAATAAATTCGCCTCCCCGACGACGCACCCGCTTCAGAAACTGGTGCTCATCGCCCACGGGTAAGACGAGAATGCCGCCCTCATCCAGTTGCATCATCAATGCGGTCGGGATCTCGGGCGGCGCTGCCGTTACAATGATAGCGTCAAACGGAGCTCGCGCCTGCCAGCCTTGCCATCCATCACCATGACGGGTCGAAACATTATGTAAATCAAGCTGCTTCAGGCGGCGACGCGCCTGCCATTGCAAACCTTTAATGCGCTCAACGGAGCACACATGATGCACCAGGTGCGCCAGAATCGCCGTCTGGTAGCCAGAGCCAGTGCCAATTTCCAGCACACGAGACTGCGGCGTTAGCTCAAGCAGTTCGGTCATTCGCGCAACCATATAGGGCTGCGAAATCGTCTGCCCCTGACCAATCGGCAGGGCAATATTGTCCCAGGCCTTATGTTCAAACGCCTCATCAATGAATTTTTCACGCGGCACGGCGGCGAGCGCATCGAGGACAAGCTCATCTCTGATGCCCTGCGCACGTAATTGTTCAAGAAGAGTGTGTACGCGTCTGCTTACCATTGCGTGTCGACTCCCACGCTGTCTAACCAGTCAGAAACCACTTCATGCGCGCCGTATGCGGTTAAATCGACGTGCAGCGGCGTGATAGAAACATAGCCTTCATCGACGGCGGCAAAATCCGTATCCGGTCCGGCGTCGCACTTTTCACCCGGTGGCCCGATCCAGTACAGCGTATTACCGCGTGGGTCCTGCTGTGGAATAACCTGATCCGCCGGATGGCGACTGCCGCAGCGCGTGACGCGAATACCTTTAATTTGATCCAGCGGTAAATCCGGCACGTTGATATTCAAAATGCGACCGGTGCGCAGCGGTTCACGACTCAGCGCCCGTAAGATACGACAGGTTACTGCGGCAGCAGTATCGTAGTGTTTATGGCCATCGAGTGAAACAGCCAGCGCCGGGAACCCCAGATGACGACCTTCCATTGCCGCCGCAACGGTACCGGAATAGATAACATCATCACCCAGATTAGGACCCGCATTAATACCAGAAACGACAATGTCCGGACGCGGACGCATTAATGCGTTCACGCCCAGATAGACGCAGTCGGTGGGCGTACCCATTTGTACGGCGATATCGCCGTTATCATAGGTAAAGGTGCGAAGTGAGGATTCCAGCGTCAGCGAGTTAGACGCGCCACTGCGGTTACGATCCGGGGCAACCACCTGTACGTCAGCAAACTCACGCAGCGCTTTCGCCAGCGTTTGTATACCGGGTGCGTGGACCCCATCATCGTTACTCAGCAATATACGCATAATCACCCATTGTGTTAATAAGTTCCCTTACAACACTGGTGGCGAAGCTACCTGCCGGTAGCCAGAAGCGTAACTCGACGGTTACGTCATCCCACCAGTTCCAGCTTAATTGTTGTGGATACAGCAACATAGCGCGACGCGACGCGTCGACTTTCTCGCGCAATAACAGAGACTGCAGCGCGGTTTCATCAGCAACAGCGGCTTTTTCAAACGCCAGTGCGTCGCGCTGAGTTCCCCACTCACCGCTGCCCGGTAATGCCGCTGTGATCATCAATTCTTTCTCATCGACGCGACGCTGTAATTCAGTGTGTTCTTCCTGTGTGGCGACAAACCAGCTTCCACGTCCGGATAATTGTAGCGCATCGCCGTCAACAACTTGATTAAAGTCTGTTTTTTTCAAGCGTTCACTGACTATCTGATTAAACAACGCGCTACGGGCCGCCGACAACCAAAAACTGCGTTTATTGCGATCGCGCACCGGCGCATCGCTTTGTGCCCAGCGCAGCGCCCCTTGCAGGTTGCTACCGCCGATACCAAAACGCTGAGCGCCAAAATAGTTCGGTACGCCGCGTTCGCTAATCGCCTGCAAACGCGCTTCAACGTCATTTCGCTCGCTCACTTCACGCAACACCAGCGTAAATTCGTTGCCTTTCAGCGCCCCTAAACGCAGCTTACGCTTGTGGCGCGCGTACTCCAGAACTTTACAGCCTTCGAGCTCAAATTTGCTTAGATCAGGCATTGCATTGCCCGGTACACGCGCGCACAGCCACTGTTCCGTGACCGCATGCTTATCTTTCTGCCCGGCAAAGCTCACTTCACGGGCGTGAATTTTCAGGAATTTCGCCAGCGCGTCAGCCACAAAACGGGTGTTACAACCGTTTTTCAGGATGCGCACCAAAACATGCTCGCCTTCGCCATCCGGTTCGAAGCCTAAATCTTCGACGACAACAAAGTCTTCCGGATTCGCTTTCAGGACGCCATGGCCCAGTGGTTTGCCATGGAGATACGTCAGATCGTCAAACACAGTCATTTCGGTGCCTTAATGAGTAACGCCACCGCTTCACAGGCAATCCCTTCCCCACGCCCGGTAAAACCGAGTTTTTCCGTGGTGGTCGCTTTCACGTTAACATCATCCATATGGCAGCCGAGATCTTCGGCAATAAACACGCGCATTTGCGGAATGTGCGGCAGCATCTTCGGCGCCTGAGCAATAATTGTCACATCCACATTACCAAGCGTATAGCCTTTGGCCTGAATACGCCGCCAGGCTTCTCGCAATAATTCACGACTATCGGCACCTTTAAAGGTCGGGTCGGTGTCAGGGAAGAGTTTACCGATATCCCCCAGCGCAGCCGCGCCCAGCAGAGCATCGGTTAGCGCGTGTAACGCCACATCGCCATCAGAATGCGCCAGCAATCCTTTTTCATACGGGATGCGCACACCACCAATGATAATTGGGCCTTCTCCGCCAAAAGCGTGTACGTCGAAACCGTGTCCAATTCGCATTATGTCTTCTCCTGGTGGGTAGTCCGGGTCAGATAAAATTCGGCCAACGCCAAATCCTCTGGACGCGTTACTTTAATATTATCAGCCCGTCCTTCAACGAGCTGAGGGTGTAAGCCGCAATATTCCAGCGCCGAGGCCTCATCCGTAATGGTTGCGCCTTCGTGGAGCGCACGGGTCAGGCAGTCGTGCAACAGCTCGCGAGGGAAAAACTGCGGCGTCAACGCGTGCCATAAATCGGTGCGATCGACCGTATGGGCAATGTCTGTTCGGCCCGGCTCCGCACGCTTCATCGTGTCGCGTACTGGTGCCGCCAGGATCCCGCCGGTGCGGCTGGTCTCACTGATTGCCAGTAAACGGGCTAAATCATCCTGGTGCAGACACGGACGCGCGGCGTCATGCACCAGTACCCAACTGGCCTCACCTGCGGCTTGCAAACCGGCAAGGACAGAATCGGCACGCTCGTTGCCGCCATCCACTACGGTAATTTGCGGATGCGCGGCGAGTGGAAGTTGGGCAAAGCGGCTGTCGCCTGGGCTGATAGCGATAACGACTCGCGTCACCCGGGGATGAGCCAGCAGCGCATCAACCGAGTGTTCAAGAATGGTTTTATTGCCAATAGAGAGGTACTGCTTAGGACACTCTGTTTGCATTCGGCGGCCAAACCCGGCAGCCGGCACCACGGCGCAAACGTCCAATAAAGTGGCTGCCATGTTAAATCCCTGGACGGTTTATCGATTGTTTTGCCCTGCAGTCTGAGCGCGTTTAGACGCGTCAGGCACCAGACGATAAAAGGTTTCGCCCGGCTTAGTCATGCTGAGTTCGTTGCGCGCGCGCTCCTCAATAGCCTCTTGTCCACCATTGAGATCGTCAATTTCGGCAAAGAGCTGATCGTTACGTGCTTTAAGTTTCGCGTTCGTAGCTTGCTGCGCAGCAACATCATCGTTGACGCGACTATAGTCATGTATGCCGTTCTTACCGAACCACAGCGAATACTGCAGCCAGACCAATAAAGCCAGCAACAGCAGCGTTAGTTTACCCATCCTGCCCCCTGAAAAACGGCATTAACATCCCATAACTTCCGCAGACAACTTTACATCAACGGTCGGGAATGCCGCGACAACGCGGGCAAATGTACCACATTTGCCCGTTGTTACGTATACCCCGTGTAAGGAGAACATAATCTCATTGTTGGTTACGGTTTGAATTATGACCAGAGAGTGAACAACATCAGCGATTGTTAAAAAAAGGCGTTTGCCTAACCCAACAACCACAGAAATAGCGCGCCAAACATCGCCCCAACCACCAGCAGGGTGCAGGTAATGCTCAGCAGCAACAGCCCCTTCAATAGGGAATGCAGCGCAATACCCGCGACAATCGCCACGGGCAGCAATGCGAGGAAAAAGGGCCAGGTATAAATGAAGAAAAAGAGTGTGTTAGGGCCATAAATCAGAAACGGAATCCCCAGCGCCAACAGCCACGCGATAAAACCGACCACGGCACCCGGTAGTGACCAGGTGGTCTCATCGTCGGCGGCGAAGGTATCTGACTCTGTAATAGTAATGTTATGGCTGTTACGCATATCTAATCCTGTGACCGTGACTGACCGGGCATACAAGCTCGGGTGTCTCAGGATCTGATAATATCTTCCTGCTTCAGCAGGTCTAATAATTGGGGTACCAAATTTGTTACCAATTGTTCACCATCAAGGTGAATCTCTGGCGATTCAGGCGCTTCGTATACCGAATCAATTCCGGTGAAATTACGCAACTCACCCGCCCGCGCTTTTTTATACAGCCCTTTTGGATCGCGTAATTCGCACGTTGCCAGCGGCGTGTCGACAAAAACCTCAATAAAACGCCCTTCACCAACGCGTTCACGGACCATTTTGCGTTCGGCGCGATGTGGAGAGATAAAGGCGGTCAACACCACAAGACCCGCATCCACCATCAGGTTAGCCACCTCGCCAACCCGACGAATATTCTCCTTACGATCGGCATCGCTAAACCCAAGATCGCTGCACAGGCCGTGGCGCACGTTATCGCCATCCAACAAATAGGTACTCACTCCCAGCTTGTGCAACGCCTCTTCCAGCGCTCCTGCTACCGTGGATTTACCGGAACCAGACAGCCCGGTAAACCACAGCACAACACCACGATGACCGTGGCGTTGTTCCCGCTGTTGCGGTGTAACAGGATGGGCATGCCAGACGACGTTTTCGTCATGCAGCGCCATTATTTTCCTCCCAGCAGATCGCGCGCGCCCCAGTGCGGGAAATGGCGACGCACTAACGCATTAAGCTCCAGCTCAAACGCGCTGAACTGAGAAGCCGCGGTGTGCTCCTGGACGATTGGCTCACGTACCAGCCCCGCGCCAACGGTAACGTTGGTCAGGCGGTCAATGATAATCAGCCCGCCCGTAACCGGATTCTGCTGATAGGTATCCAGCACCAGCGGCTCATCAAAAGTCAGATTAACCAGACCGATGCCGTTTAGCGGCAACGCTTCAACATCACGTTGGGTCAGGTTATTAATATCAATCTGGTACTGCACGTTATCAACGCGTGCGCGGGTCTTCTTACCGGCGACTTTGATGTCGTAGCTCTGTCCAGGCGACAACGGTTGTTCCGCCATCCACACCACATCAACGGCAGCGCTTTGTACCGCAGGTAACGCTTCACCGGCATCAAGCAGCAGGTCGCCCCGGCTGATATCGATCTCATCTTTCAATACCAGGGTGATCGCTTCACCCGCATGTGCTTCCTGTAAATCGCCATCAAAGGTTACGATCCGCGCCACGCTCGACTCAACGCCGGATGGCAGCACTTTGACGCGTTGCCCTACCTTCACACTACCGGAGGCCAGCGTCCCGGCATAACCACGAAAATCCAGATTCGGTCGGTTCACATATTGCACCGGGAAGCGCATCGGCTGAGTATCAACTATGCGTTGGATCTCAACGGTTTCCAGTACTTCCAGTAGCGTCGGACCGCTGTACCACGACATGCTGGCGCTTTGTGAAGCCACGTTGTCGCCTTCCAGCGCAGAGAGCGGCACAAACCGGATATCCAGGTTGCCCGGCAACTGTTCAGCAAAAGTAAGATAGTCTTCGCGAATGCGGTTAAATGTCTCTTCGCTAAAGTTCACCAGATCCATTTTGTTGATCGCCACCACCAGGTGTTTGATCCCAAGTAGCGTGGAGATAAAGCTGTGACGACGGGTCTGATCCAGCACGCCTTTACGCGCATCGATCAGCAGGATCGCCAGGTCGCAGGTCGACGCACCGGTCGCCATGTTGCGAGTGTACTGCTCATGGCCGGGAGTATCCGCAATAATAAATTTACGCTTCTCGGTAGAGAAATAACGGTAAGCCACGTCGATGGTGATGCCCTGCTCGCGCTCGGCTTGCAAGCCGTCAACCAATAACGCCAGATCGAGCTTTTCGCCCTGAGTACCGTGACGTTTACTGTCGTTGTGCAGCGATGAAAGCTGGTCTTCATAAATCTGACGCGTGTCGTGCAGCAGGCGACCAATCAGGGTGCTTTTCCCGTCATCCACGCTACCGCAGGTTAAAAAACGCAGCAGGCTTTTGTGTTGCTGGGCGACCATCCAGGCTTCAACGCCGCCTTCATTAGCAATTTGTTGTGCAAGTGTCGTGTTCATGGCGGCTCCTTAGAAATACCCCTGACGTTTCTTCAGCTCCATGGAGCCCGCCTGGTCGCGGTCAATCACGCGGCCCTGACGTTCACTGGTGGTTGAGACCAGCATCTCTTCGATGATTTCAGGCAGCGTCTGCGCATTCGACTCCACCGCGCCTGTTAACGGCCAGCAGCCGAGCGTACGGAAACGCACCATGCGTTTTTTAATCACTTCGCCCGGTTGCAGATCGATTCTGTCGTCATCAATCATCATCAGCATGCCGTCGCGTTCCAGCACCGGACGCTCCGCCGCCAGGTACAGCGGCACGATGTCGATATTTTCCAGCCAGATGTACTGCCAGATATCCTGTTCAGTCCAGTTGGAGAGCGGGAATACGCGAATGCTTTCGCCTTTGTTAATCTGTCCGTTGTAGTTATGCCACAGTTCCGGACGCTGATTTTTAGGGTCCCAGCGATGAAAACGATCGCGGAAAGAATAAATGCGCTCCTTGGCACGCGATTTCTCTTCGTCACGGCGAGCGCCACCGAACGCGGCGTCGAAACCGTATTTGTTCAACGCCTGCTTCAACCCTTCGGTTTTCATAATATCGGTATGCTTGGCACTACCGTGAACAAACGGGTTGATGCCCATCGCCACCCCTTCCGGGTTTTTATGCACCAGCAGTTCACAACCGTAGGCTTTCGCCGTACGGTCACGAAACTCGTACATCTCGCTGAATTTCCAGCCAGTATCAACGTGCAGCAGAGGGAACGGCAACGTGCCAGGATAAAACGCTTTACGCGCCAGATGCAGCATTACGCTGGAATCTTTGCCGATGGAATACATCATCACCGGATTCGAAAACTCGGCGGCCACCTCACGAATAATATGGATGCTTTCCGCTTCCAGTTGCCGCAGGTGGGTAAGTCGTTTTTGATCCATAACCGTTCCTATGTAATGCCGTTATTTTGCTAACGATGCTCAGATAACCTGACTATAGGGAGGGCAAGAGGGCGAATGAAATTACGAATTGGAATGAGTAGTTCCTCAAAGGAATAACGATCCGGAAAAGCAAATATCAAAAAGTGCTTAAGCTACCGAATTTAGGGCATTTAGGAGCAAATGAAATTGTTTTACCTCGATCACGGTTTCATACTAGCGGCTAAAAATTTCTGCTTGGTATTTAAGGACTCATTATGTTTTCCGCAACGCGCCCCCTTCTTGCAATCCTGGCGCTCGGCGCGTGCTTTATCCTTCCCGCACAGGCAACATCTTCCAAACCTGGAGATATCGCAAATACCCAGGCTCGATATATCGCAACGTTTTTCCCAGGCCGCGTAACGGGCTCTCCGGCAGAAATGTTGTCTGCTGATTATATTCGCCAGCAATTTCAGCAGATGGGCTACAGCAGTGATATTCGAACGTTTAATAGCCGTTATGTTTATACCGCCAAAAATAACCGTAAAAACTGGCATAACGTCACGGGAAGTACCGTTATTGCTGCACATGAGGGTAAAGCGCCACAGCAGATTATTATCATGGCGCACCTCGACACCTACGCCGCACAGAGCGACGCTGATTCCGATGCCAATCTGGGTGGATTGACCCTGCAAGGTATTGATGACAACGCCGCAGGACTTGGTGTGATGCTGGAACTGGCGGAAAAACTCAAAGACGTGCCGACGCAGTACGGCATTCGATTTATCGCCACCAGCGGCGAGGAAGAAGGCAAACTGGGCGCGGAGAACATCCTGAAGCGAATGAGCGCCGCCGAGAAGAAAAATACGCTGCTGGTTATCAACCTCGATAACCTGATCGTCGGCGATAAGCTCTATTTCAATAGCGGTAAGAAAACCCCGGAAGCGGTGCGAAAATTGACGCGCGACCGGGCGCTGGCCATCGCGCACAGCCGCGGTATCGTAGCCAGCACCAATCCAGGACAGAACAAAAACTATCCGAAAGGTACTGGATGTTGTAACGACGCAGAGGTCTTCGACAACGCAGGCATTGCCGTGCTCTCCGTTGAAGCAACCAACTGGAGTCTGGGCAAGAAAGATGGCTATCAACAGCGCGCCAAAAGCGCCTCGTTCCCGGCAGGCAACAGCTGGCACGATGTGCGACTGGATAACCAGCAGCATATCGATAAAGCCTTACCGGGCAGAATAGAGCACCGTAGCCGCGACGTGGTACGCATTATGCTCCCGCTGGTGAAAGAACTGGCAAAGGCGGGTAAATCCTGACGAAGAAGCCCGGTAATATGTAATCATTACCGGGCTTTTATCTTTTACCCTTCGTGCAATCCGCACTCGCGCTTCAATCCGAAGAACCGCGTCTCTTCTTCCGCCATACCCGGCTCCCATTTGCGGGTGGTATGGGTATCACCAACTGACAGATAGCCCTGATCCCACAGTGGATGGTATTTCAGGCCGTGCTTTTGCAGATACTGGTAAACGGTACGGTTGTCCCAGTCGATGATCGGCAGCACTTTAAACACGCCGCGCTGGATAGCCAGCACCGGCAAATGCGCCCGACTGCCCGACTGTTCGCGGCGCAGACCGGCAAACCAGGTTTGCGCATTGAGTTTTTTAAGCGCGCGGTTCATCGGCTCGACTTTGTTGATCTCATTGTATTTCTCAATGCCTTCAACGCCCTGCTCCCACAGTTTGCCGTAGCGCGCTTCCTGCCAGGCCGCGCTCTCCTTCGCCCGGTAGACTTGCAGATTAAGCTTGAGTTTGTCCGTTAACTCATCAATAAACTGGTAGGTTTCCGGGAACAAATAGCCGGTATCGGTGAGGATCACCGGGATATCCGGGTGAACCTGATTCACCAGGTGCAGGCTTACTGCCGCCTGGATACCAAAGCTCGATGAGAGCACGTATTCACCAGGCAGGTTTTCCAGCGCCCACGCCACGCGCCCTTCGGCGTCCAGCTTTTCGAGCTGTGCGTTGGTTTCCGCCACCGCCAGAATGCGGTCGACTTTTGGCAGGTCATTAAGGGCGTTTAGATCGAGTACGGACATAATTACCTCTCGTGGTTACTCCCAGAAATCCCGGGCGGGATCGAGCACCGGGCGAATGATGCCCGCACGCACCGTAAAATCACCGAAGCCTTCACCCGCTTCGCGCTCTTTCGCCCAGCGCCCAACCAGTTCGTCAACGGAGTCGAGAATTTCCGATTCCGTAATATTTTCGCGATACATACGCGGAATGCGCGTGCCCATGCGGTTACCGCCAAGGTGTACGTTGTAGCGCCCGGGCGCTTTACCCACCAGGCCCAGTTCCGCCAGCATCGCGCGGCCGCAGCCGTTCGGGCAACCTGTTACGCGCATCACGATATGCTCGTCAGGAATGCCGTGTTTTTCGAGAATAGCTTCCACTTTATCAGTGAACGATGGCAGAAAACGTTCGGCTTCCGCCATCGCCAGCGGACAGGTCGGGAACGACACGCAGGCCATCGAGTTTTCACGCTGCGGCTTCACCGCATTCATCAATCCGTGATCGCGCGCCAGCTTCTCGATCTTCGCTTTTTGGCTTTCCGGCACACCAGCAATGATCAGGTTCTGGTTGGCGGTGATGCGGAAATCCCCTTTGTGGATCTTCGCGATCTCCAGCAGGCCGGTTTTCAGCGGACGGCCCGGATAATCCAGGATACGGCCGTTTTCAATAAACAGCGTCAGGTGCCAGTTATTGTCGATCCCTTTTACCCAACCAATACGATCGCCGCGACCGGTGAACTCGTACGGGCGGATCGGCTCAAATTTAATACCAGCACGACGCTCCACTTCCTCTTTGAACGTGTCGATACCAACGCGTTCAAGCGTGTATTTGGTTTTGGCGTTTTTACGATCGGTACGGTTACCCCAGTCGCGCTGCGTTGTCACCACAGCTTCTGCTACCGCCAGGGTGTGCTCCAGCGGCAGATAGCCGAACTCGCTCGCGGTGCGGGCGTAGGTTTTCTTATTGCCGTGCTCAATCGACAAACCACCGCCGACCAGCAGGTTAAAGCCCACCAGCTTGCCGTTTTCGGCAATCGCCACGAAGTTCATATCGTTAGCGTGCAGATCGATGTCGTTCTGCGGCGGGATTACGACCGTGGTTTTAAACTTACGCGGCAGATAGGTTTGACCGAGGATCGGCTCTTCGTCGGTGGTCGCTACCTTCTCCTGATCCAGCCAAATTTCTGCATAGGCGCGAGTACGCGGCAGCAGATGTTCGGAGATCTTCTTCGCCCATTCATAGGCTTGGGCGTGCAGCTCGGACTCGTACGGGTTAGAGGTACACAGAACGTTACGGTTCATGTCGTTGGCGGTCGCCAGCGCGTCCAGCCCGACCGAATGCAGCATCTGGTGTACCGGCTTAACGTTCTTCTTCAGAATGCCGTGAAACTGGAAGGTCTGACGGTTGGTCAGACGAATGCTGCCGTAAATCGTGTTGTCATGGGCGAACGTGTCGATCGCCTGCCACTGTTTGGTGGTGATCACCCCACCCGGCAGACGGCAGCGCAGCAGCATCGCGTGACGCGGCTCCAGCTTTTGCTCGGCTCGTTCGGCGCGGATATCGCGGTCATCCTGTTGGTACATTCCGTGAAAACGGATCAGCAGGAAGTTGTCGCCTTTGAAGCCGCCGGTCAGGCCGTCGTTTAAATCTTCGGCAATCGTACCGCGCAGATAGTTGCTTTCCAGCTTCATACGCTCAGCGTCGGACAGCTTGCCTTCGACCACCAATGGTCCTGGGTATTTTTCGCTCATTAGTAGACATCTCGCTGATAACGGCGCTCAATGCGCAGCTCACTTAAAAATTCATCCGCCGCTTCGATATCCATAGAACCGAATTCGGCAATCACTTCCAACAAAGCCTGCTCAACGTCTTTCGCCATGCGATTGGCGTCGCCGCAGACATAAATGTGGGCACCGTCGTTTATCCAGCGCCACAGTTCCGCACCTTGTTGGCGCAGTTTATCTTGTACGTAGACTTTTTCTTTTTGATCGCGCGACCAGGCGAGATCGATGCGGCTCAGTACGCCCTCTTTGACGTAACGCTGCCATTCCACCTGGTACAGGAAATCTTCGGTAAAGTGTGGATTGCCAAAAAACAGCCAGTTTTTGCCTTCGGCTCCGTCAGCCGCACGCTGCTGCATAAATGCACGGAACGGCGCAATCCCCGTGCCTGGTCCAATCATAATCACCGGTGTCTGCGGGTTAGCCGGCAGGCGGAAGTTATCGTTGTGTTCGATGAACACGCGCACTTCGCCCTCTTCTTCCACGCGATCGGCGAGGAAACTGGACGCGCCACCAGCACGGGCACGACCTTCAATGTCATAACGCACCACGCCCACGGTGACGTGCACTTCGCTTTCCACTTCCGCCAGGGAAGAGGCAATAGAATACAAACGCGGCGTCAGCGGGCGCAGAAGATCAACCAAGGTTTGGGCGTCCAGTTGCGCTGGGGAGAAACGCACCATATCGACGATTGGCGTGGTTGCGGCGTAATGCTGCAATTGCGCTTTGTCGCCCACCAGCGGCAGCAGAGAGTCGCTACGGGTTAAAGTGGCGTAGTTCTCGACGATATTGCCGGTGTTAACCGTCAGCTCGAAATGCCACTGCAGCGCTTCGGTGAGCGACAGGGTTTTGCCGTCAACCGTGACCGGCTCATCTCCTTTCAGCCACAGCAATTCAACCAGCTCTTTGACCAGCTCAGGATCGTTCTGATACCAGACTCCTAAGGCATCGCCCGGCTGGTAGCGCAGGCCGGAATCGCCGAGATCGATTTCAATATGGCGCACATCTTTTTCCGAGTCGCGACCAGTGATTTTCTGATTCACCGCAAGCGACGCCGTCAGCGGCGCTTCTTTGGTGTACGGGCTGGTGTGTACTTCATTTACCGCACCGCTCGCAGCAACTTGCACAGACGATGCCGCAGGCGCACGCGCTTTCAGGACATCAACCAGACGGGCACGCCATTCGGCTGCCGCGCCCTGGTATTCGACGTCGGCATCCACGCGGTCAAGCAAGCGTTCACCGCCCAGCTCAGCCAGTTTTGCATCGAAGTCTTTTCCTGACTGACAGAAAAACTCGTAAGAAGTGTCACCAAGACCAAACACGGCAAAAGCGGTGTTATCAAGCTTCGGCGCTTTTTTCGAGAACAGGAATTTATGCAACGCTACGGCTTCTTCCGCCGGTTCACCTTCCCCTTGCGTCGACGCCACTACGATCAGCAATTTCTCATTGGCGATTTGTTTGAATTTATAGTCGCCAGCATTGGTGAGAGTGACGTTGAGCTTTGCAGCGATCAGATCATCGCGCAGGGCTTCCGCCACACGACGCGCATTACCGGTTTGCGAGGCGGAGATAAGCGTAATGCCAGGCATTTCAGCAGCAGGCGCAGGAGTCGCCGCATTGCTGCCTGGCTGCTGATTCAGCACGCCCCAAAAATAGCCAGAAACCCACGCAAGCTGTGCGGGAGTGAAATCGGTCGTGGCCGCCTGAAGGCGTGCCAGTTGCTCCGGGTTTAGCGGTAGCAGAGCGGAAGGTGGGGCCTGTGTCGTCATGCGTTGTCATGTTCCAGTAAGCAAAGCGGATTTCAGCAATAAAACCCAAACTGAAGATAAGGTTAACGGCGGGGATAGTAACAATTAAAGAAGGGATAGAAATAACAAATAACCAAATGAACTAACCTGTTTTAGTTATAGTTATTAACAGCAAAACAGATTGGATAACCATATGATATATCAATAATTATTAAATATTACCATCATGAATAGGTCGTTCTGATACTCAGCGCCCTTTTAACTAATGATAAAATTCGCTCTTTACGGTACCCTACGGCGGTTTTTCGCATTCTTGAGAGTAAAAAATGTCCACCACCTTGTTTAAAGATTTCACCTTCGAAGCCGCTCACCGCCTGCCGCATGTACCGGAAGGGCATAAGTGTGGCCGCCTGCATGGTCACTCATTTATGGTGCGTCTTGAAATTACCGGTGAAGTCGATCCGCATACCGGTTGGATCATGGATTTTTCTGAGTTAAAAGCCGCGTTTAAGCCAACTTACAACAGACTCGATCACTACTATCTGAACGATATTCCTGGCTTAGAAAACCCAACCAGTGAAGTTCTGGCCAAATGGATTTGGGATCAGGTAAAACCGGTTGTCCCTCTGCTGAGTGCCGTAATGGTGAAAGAGACCTGCACAGCAGGCTGCGTGTATCGCGGGGAATGATTGTATCGTCTGTGGCGACGGTCAATTTTCCTTAACTAACACTCTGTTAGGGTTATGTGCTCTGGATATCTGGAGCACAACATGTCTGACGATTTCGATATTATTATTATCGGTGCAGGGATAGCGGGCACCGCTTGTGCTTTACGCTGCGTGCGAGCAGGACTGTCAGTTTTGCTTATTGAACGCGGCGAGCTTCCCGGCAGTAAAAACCTTTCAGGCGGGCGTCTGTATACTCACGCGCTCGGTGAACTTCTTCCCCACTTCCAACATTCAGCCCCACTTGAACGCCGAATTACCCAGGAAAATCTCTCGCTGTTAACTCGCGATGGCGCAACGACGTACTCCAGCCTGCAACCGGATGGAGACTCATGGAGCCTGCTGCGCGCCCGCTTCGACCCGTGGTTTGTCGCCCAGGCCGAGGCCGAAGGCGTACAGTTTATCAGCGGTGTGACGGTCGAGGCGCTCCATATCGAAGAGGGCAGAGTCTGCGGCGTTATTGCCGATAACGAGACGCTGCACGCCCGTTATGTGGTACTGGCGGAAGGGGCAAACAGCGTACTGGCCGAGCGCTACGGATTCCTGCCGCGTCCCTCGACAACCGCAATGGCATTAGGCATTAAAGAGACTTTGGCGCTGGATAAATCGTTACTTGAGGAACGTTTCCGCTTATCCAATGACGAAGGCGCGGCAATGCTGTTCAGTGGCAATATTTGTGGCGAACTTCCCGGCGGCGCGTTTCTCTATACCAATCAGGAGACGCTCTCTCTGGGCGTGGTTTGTCCGCTCTCCTCTTTGGCACAAAGCGATGTCCCGGCGGCTGAACTGCTGGAGCGGCTCAAGACGCATCCGGCATTACATCCGCTGCTCAGAGGCAGCGAAACGCTGGAATATGGCGCACATCTGGTACCAGAAGGCGGCCTGCACAGCCTGCCCGTACAGTACGCCGGAGAAGGCTGGCTGCTGGTGGGCGATGCCCTGCGCAGCTGTGTGAATACCGGTTTCTCCGTTCGCGGCATGGATATGGCGCTCATTGGCGCTCAGGCGGCGGCGCAAACATTGATTAACGCCTGCCGGAAACGCGAGCCGCAAAATCTGTTTCCGGCTTATCACCACGACATCCAGCACAGCCTGCTGTGGGACGTTCTGCAACGTTACCGGGATGTTCCGGCGTTGCTCCAGCGCCCCGGATGGTATCGTCAATGGCCCATGCTGATGGAGGCTATTTCCCATGAAATCTGGCATCAGGGCGACCGCCCGGTAGCCCCGCTGCGCCAGATTGTCTGGCGTCAGTTTCGTCGTCACGGCCTGCGTCATCTGGCAGGCGATATCATCAGGAGCTTACGATGTCTGTAGCCCGTAACGTCTGGCGTCCCGCCGACATTTCACATATTGTTCCTGCGACCGTTGTTGACAGCGAAACGGCACAACGGCTGATCGCATCCTGCCCCGCCGGACTGTTTTCTCTTACGGCGGAAGGTGAGCTACGGGTCAACTTTCGCGGCTGCCTGGAGTGCGGCACCTGTCGACTGCTGTGTGATGAAAAAACGCTGCAACAGTGGCGCTACCCCGCGTCCGGCTTTGGCATCACTTACCGATTTGGATAATTTAATAGGATAATTTATGCCCCTGTTACACCTGCTCCGCCAGAATCCGGTCATTGCCGCGGTGAAAGACAACGCCAGTCTGCAATTAGCCATCGATTCCGAATGCCAGTTCATCTCTGTTTTGTACGGCAATATCTGCACCATCAGCCATATCGTGAAGAAGATTAAAACTGCCGGTAAATACGCATTTATCCACGTTGATCTGCTGGAGGGCGCGTCTAATAAAGAGGTGGTGATCCAGTTTCTGAAGCTGGTCACCGAGGCCGACGGCATCATCAGTACCAAAGCGTCGATGCTGAAAGCCGCGCGGGCAGAGGGCTTTTTCTGTATTCATCGCCTGTTTATCGTCGACTCCATCTCCTTTCACAACATTGATAAGCAGGTCGCACAGTCAAACCCGGACTGTATTGAGATACTACCGGGATGCATGCCGAAAGTGCTGGGATGGGTGACGGAAAAAATACGCCAGCCGTTGATTGCCGGTGGTCTGGTTTGCGATGAAGAGGACGCCCGCAATGCGATGAAAGCCGGTGTGGCGGCGCTTTCAACTACCAACACCGATGTCTGGACGTTAGCGAAAAAGCTGCATTAACCCGAGGTGCCGGATAGCGGTGTAAACACCTGATCCGGCCTCCCCCTGAATTAATTTTCTGCGATGGCTGCCAACGCCTCCAGCACCGGCAGCCAGTCATCCACAATCCCGACATCCGCCTGTAAGAAGACAGGCGCACTGGCATCACTGTTTATCGCCACCACAAACCGGCTCTGACGAACCCCGGCCATTAGCGCCGCCGCGCCGGACGCTCCCGCCACAATGCAGACATCCGGCGCAAGCAGATGCCCCGATATCCCAATCACGCGCTCAGCATCAAAGCCACCATTCATCACCCGTGCACGGCTGTATCCCACTTCGGCACCAAACTCCTTACCAAGAGCAGTAATTTTTTCGGCATCGGCGTCACTTCTTCCCTGCCCTACCACCAGCACACGCCCGGCCTGCAACAAAGGATGAGCTGTAACACGGTCGATGCTTTCTACGCTATCCAGCCAGCCCGGAGGTGTGGTGGGGGCAATCCGGCGCTCCACCATCGCTGGCAGCACGTTGCCCGACGCGCCCGTTTCCGGTTGTCGCGCCAGTGAAAGGCACAAGGGACGCGCGGTGATTTGTAGCCGGGCCGTCAGCGCATTCCCCCAGTGGGATTTCGTCACCAGCCCCTGTTGCGCATCCAGCGTCTGCACCTGGCAAACGCTGCCGCCATGCAGACGCCAGGCCAGCCGCGTCGCAAGCTCATCCCCCAGCGCACCCGCCGGAAAAATCAGGATGTCGGCTGGCGTCAGCAACCACTGCGCCGCCAGCGCGTCCAGCACCTGCTCCGCCACGTCCGGCATCGGGTCGAGAGTCCAGCGTTCCAGTTCTGCTGCATTAAGCGCGTTTTCTGCAATCCAGCCTGCCAGTGCAGCGCATTCACCCGATTCCGTAATCACAACGATCTTCATGGCTGCATCCTCTGGCGCAAATAATCATTCCACAATATCCGCGCTTTTTCCTGCGCCGTCGCGCCGTCGATAAGCGTGGCGCTGCGCCGCTGCGCCGGTCGCGCCAGCTTCTGACATTGCACATACGGGGGGACATCATGAGAGGCTGGCTGGCGCACAATCTCCGCTTTTGCCGCCGCCAGACGCTGACGCATTCCGGGGACGGGAAGCGCAACTTCACCACATTGCCTGACGGCAATTACAGCCGGAAGCCGCACCCGGCAGCGGCGCAACCCGGTCGCCGTTCGTTGCTCGACAACAACAAAAGGCGGCGTCAGCGTAAAACGCTCCACCTGGGTAAAGCAGGGCCAGGCCAACATTTCAGCCATCAGAAATGGCGTTTGCCCGTTCTGCCCTTCGCTACTCTGACAGCCGGTGATAATCAAATCCGCACTGTGATGACGCTGCCAGTCAGTTATTTGCCGGGCAATGAATTCCGGCGCAAAGCGCAGATCCGCCGTCGTTTCCAGCAACACCGGCTTATCAAAACCCAGCGCGGCAAAATAGCGCAACCAATGAATAGCACGCTCATCGCTAATGCTTAGCGCGGTTAACGTCATATCACAACCTTCACGACGTTGCGCCAGCAGTAATGCCGCAGCCGCCTGCTCATCGGCACCAGGAGAACAGCGCAGCAGCGCGGTGTCCGGGCCACGGGTATCTTCCGTCGCCGCCAGCCAGTCTTTTTCCGCCAACATGCCGGAGTCAGGTTCGGCCTTAAACGCGAACAGAATGTTCATTTGCTCCTCCCTGTCTTTTCTCCACGCTTCCGGCCGCCACCAACGGCAATGCCTTCGTTTCCGGTGCCCATAGCCAGGTCACCACAAATCCAATGAGGAGCACGCCAGCCAGCAGCAGCAGCGTGACCTGCATCCCCCATTGCGCCAGCGTCCAGGGCAGCAGGCCGGTGCTGATTGCTGCGCCCAATCTGCTCATCGACGTCGCAAAACCCACGCCCAGCGAACGGATATCCGTCGGGAAGCTTTCAGCAGGCAGGATCCCTACCAGATTACTGACCGCAGAAATTGTGGTGCTGAACAGGACAAAAAGCAGCAAAGTTAACGAGCTACCGGACGGCAGAAAAGCCATCACCACCAGCGTGGCAGCCAACAGAAAAAAACTCCCAAGCAGAAACCGACGGTGCGCCAGCAGATGTGTCAATATCAGCCCCAGCAGTGCGCCAACGATTAACAACGCATTCAGCAGCAGGCTGGCGGTGAGCGCATCCTCCAGGCCGAGGGTCCCGGCAATGGTAGGCAGCCAGGTGTAGATAACAAACCACGGGATTACCAGACAAACAAAAAACACGCTGTTAAACGCGGTTCGCCGCCAGTAGAGAGGGGAAAAGAGCGTTTTGATATGTTTCCCGGACGCCGCAGAAACCTCGTCGCCGAGCAATACGTGCGCCCCAAGATAGCGGTGAACAATAGCGTGGGCTTCCGCGAAACGCCCCTGGCGCAGCAGCCAGCGAGGCGATTCCGGCGTCCCCCAGCGAAGCAGGGTAATCAATAGTGCGGGCAGCGCCGCCGACGCCAGCAGCCAGCGCCAGGCATCCGGGCTTTCGGTAATAAAATAGTGCCCCGCCAGGCTTGCCAGCACATAGCCGATGGTCCATACCACGCTAAAAGCCCCCAGCAACACTCCCCGATGTCGTCGTGGAGAAAATTCGGCCAACAGAGTGTGCCCTACGGAATAATCGCCTCCCAGCCCAATCCCAATCAGAATACGTAAACCAATAAGCTGTTCCGGCGAGGTGGCGAAAAGCTGTAAAAAAGAGGCGATGGTGATCAACACAAAGCTGAAAGTGAAGATCTTCTGTCGACCAATGTGGTCTGAAATCCAGCCCAACACCAGACTACCGAGAAACAACCCGAGCAGCGCCGAGCCGCCAATCATCCCGGCCATAAACGGCGTGAGCTGCATGGCAGGTGTTAACTGAATAATGGCATAGCCGACAACGCCAAGAACATAGCCGTCGGTAAGGTGAGCACCAAAGGTCAAGGCGGCAATACGACAGTGAAAACCGTTAAGCGGTAAATCGTCCATTCGCACCGGTGAAGTGTTCATTTCTACCCCTGTCCGGTAAAATTGTGGCTTCCCGATCAGGAAGCCAGCTGATGTTTATTTCTCAATCGGGTAGATCGTTCCCGTGTTCATAATGCCGTTTGGATCAAACTGACGTTTCAGACCTTCCAGCAGCGGCCACGCGCTGCCATGTTCCAGCTTGCTCCAGTGAACACGATGCTTGCCGATGCCGTGGTGATGCACCATTGAGCCGCCAAGACGGATCGTCTCTTCGCAAATAATCTTGTTAAGCGGGTTGTGGTACTTATCAATCTCCTCTTCCGGCTTGCAGTCCACCACGTTGTAGTCATACACAAAGTACATGTTGGTACCGTTGATATAACTATGGGAAGAGTGACCGCCCAGCATGGTGATGTCATCCGCGTGTGGGAATTCAGTACGAATACGATGGATCACGTTTTCGTAAATTTGATGGATGCAGCTCCAGCTGCCGGAAACTTCCGTCGTAAAGCCCATATTGCCGGTTTTCAGGATCTGTACGCGTTCGGCAGCCACTTTTTCCGGGCCCCAGTTCAGATGGTTAAACCAGTTCTCAATCAGCTTGCTGTCCACACGCTTACACTGTGGATAACGCGCGACGATCTCCGCAATGCCCTCGCCAGTGGCTTGCGCCATTCGCGGATTGCCCTCAGCCATGAAGATCAGCACGCATTTCCCGTCAGCAAAATGAGTGAAGTGCTGGGTGCCATCCTCGGCGTCATACAGGCGTGCAATCGAAGGACGGTAGCCTTCCACCATCACTTCACGCAGGATATCGAAACCGATTTTCATATCGTCCAGAATGTAGCCGTAAAAAAGGTTATTTTCCGGCGTGAACTTGAAGATTTTCACTGTTACTTCAGTGATATAGCACAGTGCGCCTTCGTTCCCTATAATGATGTGGCGAATGTCCGGCCCGGCAGCCCGGCGTGGCACGTTCTTGATGCGGGTTACCGTGCCGTCCGGCAGCACCGCCTCCAGCCCCACGACCATATCTTCAATGGCACCGTAAAGAGTGGAGAACTGCCCGATGCTGCGGGTTGCAACCAGGCCGCCCATCTGCGCCAGCGGCTTAGACTGCGGCGAATGCCCGGTGGTATACCCTTTTTCGCGCAATGCATTTTCCAGAATCTCAAGCGGCACGCCGCATTGAGCGGTCGCCTGCATATTTTCAATATCAATACTCAGGATCTGGTTCATCCCTGCCCCGTCCAGCACCACGGAGTCTTTAACCACCGTTTCCAGCCCCCCTTCCGTCGCGGATGCGCCGGTACGCGGAACTCCATTGATTTTATGCTGATTCATAAACGCCAGAACGCGGGAAACCTGCTCTGTCGAACCGAGTTTTACCACTGCCGCCGGAAGGGGCAGCGTGTAAACGCCGTGAATGTCGGCATATTTACGAAAGCGGTCAATACTGTTTTTCTTTAATACCGTTTCATCGGTAATTACGCGTTCGGACCCAACAATTTCTTTTAACTGGTCAACAATCGCTTCGCGAGATAAAGGCATAGCTATTCCTTCCTGATAATTAGCAGAACAATTAATAATACAGAAACTATAGGTTGATATTAGCGAACTAAATAACCGCCATCGACGACCAGTAAATGACCGTTAACATAATTAGAAGCCTGACTGGCAAGGAATATCGCAGCCCCCATTAAATCCTGGGTATCGCCCCAACGATTAGCCGGGATATGATCCAATACGCGCTGATTCGTTTCCGGATTGCTGCGCGTAGCCAGCGTAATATCCGTTGCATAATATCCCGGTGCGATACCGTTAACCTGAATATTATATTGCCCCAATTCATCGCAATACGCCTTGGTAAAACCGGCAAGCGCATGTTTTGTCGCTGAATAAGCCGGAGACCACTGTCCGCCAAGATAAGAGAACAAAGAACAGATATTTATAATTTTACCGCTGTTTTGCGGAATCATAATTTTTGCCGCTTCGTAGCTCAGTTCAAACGCCGCCGTCAGGTTGACGTCAATCATCGGATCCCAGTCCGCACGACCAAAGTCCAGTACCTTATTCAGCTTACAAATTCCGGCATTGTTCACCAGAATATCAACGGTGCCAAAACGCTCGCAGCAGGCGGCAATAATCTTCTGCGGGGCACCTTTCTCGGTGATATCCACCTGCATGAATTCAACTTCAACACCCTGTTTCTCAATGATTTCCTTCGTTTCACCGTTATCTTTTACAAAACTTGGGATAAACAGATTCGCCCCGGCTTTCGCCAGCGCCATCGCAAAAGCCTGACCCAGACCGCTGTTGCCGCCCGTTACGATCGCCGTTTTCCCTTTCAGGGAGAAAAAATTCATTGAGAATGCATTGAGAGATTCGATTGACATAGCTGGCTCCAAATTCCTTTAGGCAAAAAAAAAGAAAGGCAACTTCCCCCGCTAGAGGGAAGTCACCTTTCTCATTATCTCTGGTAACTGGAATGAATTTTTAGCATAACGAGAAAATATCTAACGTGATCAAAATCACAGATGCTTTGTTCATTCTGTATTGATGACTAAAAACAAGAAGCGTGATTATTCTCACACTATAACCCACACTTCCATGTTATTTCTAAGCGCAATTACTAGAGACCTGAGAAAAGTAATCCACCTGAAAGGGCGGTTTACTTTTCTCTTTTTTTTGTCTGCATAAAATGAGAGCCCGATATGCAACAATCCTCATATCGCCGTTGGATAACACTCGCCATTATTAGTTTCAGTGGTGGCGTTAGTTTTGATTTAGCCTATTTACGTTATATCTATCAAATTCCCATGGCAAAATTCATGGGATTTAGCAATACCGAAATTGGATTAATAATGAGTACCTTTGGCGTTGCCGCTATTATTCTGTATGCGCCCAGCGGGGTTATTGCCGATAAATTCTCCCATCGAAAAATGATTACCTCAGCCATGATAATTACCGGCTTGCTCGGTCTGCTGATGATGACCTATCCACCGTTGTGGGTCATGCTCTGTATTCAGGTCGCCTTTGCCATCACGACAATCCTGATGCTGTGGTCGGTATCAATTAAAGCCGCCTCGCTGCTGGGGGATCACAGTGAACAAGGGAAAATCATGGGCTGGATGGAAGGCCTGCGCGGCGTCGGCGTCATGTCGCTGGCGGTATTTACCATGTGGGTCTTTTCTCGCTTCGCACCGGACGACAGCAACAGCCTGAAGGCCGTGATCCTGATTTATAGCGTGGTTTACATCCTGTTGGGAATTTTGTGCTGGTTCTTCGTGAACGATGGCAACAGCCGCAACCACGGTGCGAAGGAGGATAAGCAGGCGTTTCAGCTCAAAGATATCATCGCCGTGCTGCGTATCAGCACCACCTGGTATTGCAGCATGGTTATTTTTGGCGTCTTTACGATCTACGCCATTCTCAGCTACTCCACCAACTATCTGACTGAAATGTACGGCATGTCGCTGGTCGCGGCGAGCTACATGGGGATCGTCATCAACAAGATCTTCCGGGCTATCTGTGGGCCGCTGGGCGGCATCATCACCACCTACAGCAAAATTAAGTCGCCAACGCGCGTGGTACAACTGCTTTCAATTGTCGGCGCCGCTGCGCTGATTGCCCTGCTGGTGACGAACTCAAATCCGCAGTCCGTGGTTATGGGGATCGGCCTGATTCTGCTGCTGGGCTTCACCTGCTACGCCTCGCGCGGGCTTTACTGGGCTTGTCCCGGCGAGGCCAGAACCCCTTCTTACATCATGGGAACCACCGTAGGGATCTGCTCGGTGATCGGTTTTCTGCCCGACGTGTTCGTCTATCCGATTGTCGGCCACTGGCAGGATACGCTCCCGGCGGCACAAGCCTATCGCAATATGTGGCTGATGGGACTGGCGGCGCTGTGCATGGTCATCCTCTTCACGTTCTTATTGTTTCGCAAAATTCGCACCAACAACGCCGCACCGGAAAAGATAACCTCACTGGCCGCAGAAACCTCCGGCGAGTGAAGATGGAAAATTAAAGGAGAATGACAATGTCAAAGAAATACATCATTGGAATTGATGGCGGAAGTCAAAGTACCAAGGTTGTGATGTACGATCTGGAAGGTAACGTGGTGTGTGAAGGAAAAGGTCTCCTGCAACCGATGTTTACTCCCGACGCCGATACGGCAGAGCATCCGGACGACGATTTATGGGCTTCATTGTGTTTTGCTGGCAAAGACTTAATGAGCCAGTTCGCGGGAGATCCAAAAGACATTGTCGGGATTGGTCTGGGCTCCATTCGCTGCTGTCGCGCATTGCTCAAAGCAGACGGCACGCCCGCTGCGCCATTGATCAGCTGGCAGGACGCGCGCGTCACCCGCCCCTATGAGCACGCCAATCCTGATGTGGCTTACGTCACCTCATTTTCAGGTTATTTGTCACATCGCTTAACCGGTGAATTTAAAGACAATATCGCCAACTACTTTGGTCAGTGGCCGGTGGATTACAAAACCTGGACATGGAGCGACGACCCGGAGGTGGTGAAGAAATTCAATATCCCGCGCAGGATGCTGTTCGAGGTGCAGATGCCGGGAACCGTGCTCGGGCACCTGACGGATGCAGCGGCGAAAGCGACCAGCTTCCCCGCCGGATTACCGGTGGTTTGCACCACCAGCGACAAACCGGTAGAGGCCCTGGGCGCAGGATTGCTGGACGACGAAACCGCGGTGATCTCATTAGGCACCTATATCGCCCTGATGATGAACGGCAAAGCCCTGCCCAAAGATCCCGTCGCTTATTGGCCAATTATGTCTTCGATTCCGCAAACCCTGCTATACGAAGGCTATGGCATTCGCAAAGGGATGTGGACGGTCAGCTGGCTGCGGGATATGTTGGGGGAATCGCTGATCCAGGATGCGAAAGCGCAGGATCTGTCGCCGGAAGATTTGCTGAACAAGAAAGCGGCCAGCGTACCACCCGGTTGCAATGGCCTGATGACCGTCCTGGACTGGCTGACCAACCCGTGGGAACCGTTCAAACGTGGGATCATGATTGGCTTTGACTCCAGCATGGACTACGCCTGGATTTACCGCTCTATTCTGGAGAGCGTTGCGCTGACGCTGAAAAACAATTACGACAATATGTGTAATGAAATGAACCACTTTGCTAAACAGGTGATCATCACTGGCGGTGGTTCAAACAGCGATCTATTCATGCAAATCTTTGCCGACGTGTTCAATCTTCCAGCAAGACGGAATGCCATTAACGGTTGCGCCAGCCTGGGCGCGGCCATTAACACGGCGGTAGGGCTTGGTCTCTATCCGAACTATGAGACCGCGATAGAAAAAATGGTTCGGGTGAAAGATGTATTCACACCAATAGAAAGCAACGCCAGACGCTATGACGCGCTGAACAAAGGGATTTTCCGCGATTTAACCCAGCACACCGATGTGATCCTGAAAAAGTCGTATGAAGTACTGCATGGCGGCCTGAATAACGTCAATTCGATTCAGAGCTGGTCGAACGCATAAGGTTGTCCGGCCTGCATGTAGCACTCAATGCAGGCCGATAAACCCATTATCATCAGGCAATATTCAGATATTTATGGGTTTGCATCGACAGACGCCAGTTCCGCGCGATACAGGTATCAATACACAAACGCGTGGCATCTTCTTTCTGGCTGATTGGCTGTAAGGCGATGATACGCGGTTTGTCGTCGCTCAACGTAGCCAGCAGTTCATCCAGCGCTTCAATATCGCGAACGCGACCAACCGGATGTTTGATTTCATTCGCACGCTCCAGCGCCTGCGACAGCACATCATAACCGCCGCGCATATTCACCTTCGGCGATACGGTCACCCAGGTATTCGGCGTACAGCGCACTTCGTGGGTACCGCTGGTTTCAATCTGGCAGCTAAAGCCGTTCTTTTCCAGCAGGTCTGTCAGCGGCATCAGGTCATGAATGCAGGGCTCGCCACCGGTTATCACCACGTGACGGGCGGTATAGCCCTGACGCACAATGACCGCCAGCAGATCCTCGCTGCTCGCCGCCCCCCATTTATCGCTCTCTTTGGTCTTAGCCAGGATGCTGTACAGGGAAACTTCCCGATCCTCAAGCTTATCCCAGGTGTGTTTGGTATCGCACCAGGCACAGCCAACCGGGCATCCCTGTAAACGAATAAAAATGGCGGGGACGCCGGTAAAGTAACCCTCACCTTGCAGGGTCTGGAACATCTCGTTAATCGGGTACTGCATAGCGCTCTCAATATGGGGATAAACGATAATTATCGCAGATCCCCGCCAAAGTATCATGCCCCATCGATGCTTTACGCGGCGATCGCCGCGGCAAAGCGTGCCGTAATCTGCTGCGGACGCGTGATAGCCCCTCCAACCACCACGGTATGGGCACCTAATGCCAGGCAACGTGCAGCACGTTCCGGGGTATCGACGTTTCCTTCCGCCACGACCGGTATGCTGACCGCAGCCAACACCTCACGTAAAAAACCGCAGTCGTTTTCCGCCAGCACATGCCCGACAGTGTCAGCGGTATAGCCGTAGAGCGTAGTGCCCACGCAGTCAAACCCCAGACGCTCGGCGGTCACCGCCTCGTCTACAGTGGCGATATCCGCCATCAGCAGTACGGACGGGTAGCGAGCGCGGACTTGTGCGACCAGTTCTTCCAGCGTTTGCCCACCAGGGCGCGGGCGCGCTGTCGCGTCCAGAGCAATAATTTCCGGCTCAACGGTCATCAACTCATCCACTTCCTGCAGGGTGGCCGTGATAAACACATCACTACCCGGATAATCGCGCTTGATAATCCCAATCACCGGCAGTGAGACGATCTCTTTGATAGCGCGAATATCCACCACGCTGTTCGCACGGATACCTACCGCACCGCCCTGTGCTGCCGCCAACGCCATACGCGACATAATAAATGGACTGTGCAGAGGCTCATTTTCCAGCGCCTGACAGGAGACGATTAATTTACCTTTCAGGCAATCCAGTACAGTTTTCATTACGATAAGGTCTCTTCGACTTCGTTTTTAATGATGGTGACATGCGGGCCATAAATCACCTGAACACCGTTACCGCGAATAATAACGCCACGTGCTCCGGTCGCTTTCAGCGCCGCTTCATCTACCTTGCTGCTCTCTTTCACCGTCACGCGTAAGCGTGTGGCGCAACAGTCCACCTCTTCCAGATTCTCTTTGCCTCCCAGCCCAGAGATGACTGCCGCTGCGCGTTCACTTTGAGGCAGACCGGATTCAATTGGGGTTACGTTTTCACGCCCAGGTGTCAGCCAGCCAAAGCGGTTAATCAAATAGCGGAAGGTAAAGTAGTAAAGGAAGAACCACGGTATCCCCACCATGGGAACGTACATCCAGTTGGTTTTGGCTTCCCCCTGTAAGACGCCGAAGAGGAGGAAATCGATAAGCCCACCCGAAAAGGTTTGCCCAATAGTGATATGTAAAATATGAGCCATCATAAACGCCAGGCCATCGAAGAAGGCGTGAATGACATATAACACGGGAGCCACAAAGAGGAAGGAGAACTCGATAGGCTCAGTGATCCCCGTCAGGAAAGAGGTCAGGGCTGCCGACAACAGCAGGCCGGCGACAAGCTTTCTGTTCTCCGGCTTGGCAGTGTGATACATCGCCAGGCATGCGCCAAGCAGGCCAAACATCATGGTAATGAATCGCCCGGACATAAAGCGCGAGGTGCCCGCATAGAACTGCTGCGTATTCGGATCGGCAAGTTGGGCAAAGAAAATCCGCTGCGTACCTTCAACCAACTGGCCGTTGACGATTTCGCTACCGCCAAGCGCCGTCGTCCAGAACGGCAAATAAAAGATATGGTGTAAACCCAGTGGGCCAAGCATACGCAGGATGAAGCCGTACAACAGTGTCCCCAGATAACCCGTCGCATCCACCAGACCACCCAGCCCAAAAATGAGTTTCTGGAAATGCGGCCAAACCACTGTCATGACAGCCCCCACAACAATCGCGGCAAGGGAGCTAATAATTGGTACAAAGCGCGAGCCGCTGAAGAAACCAAGGAACTGAGGTAGTGAGACTTTATTGAAACGGCTATGCAACGCGCAGGTGACAAGACCAATAACCACCCCACCAAACACGCCCGTTTCCAGCGTCTGAATACCCAGCGTCATCCCCTGGCCAACGGCACCCGGGTTCTCGTGCGCCAGTGTCCCGTTGAGGGTCAATAAGGCATTGATAGTGGCATTCATCACCAAAAATGCCAGCAATGCCGCCAGCCCGGCGGTACCTTTATCCGTTTTCGCCAGTCCTACAGCGACACCCACTGCGAACAACACCGAAAGATTGGCAAACACAATAGAACCGGCGCTGGTCATGATTGTGAAGATTGCCTGCAACCAGTCGACATCCAAAAACGGATAAGCCGTCAATGTGTTTGGATTCGACAGTGCGCCGCCAATCCCTAACAACAGTCCCGCGGCGGGCAATACCGCAATCGGCAGCATGAAGGATTTGCCGAAGCGCTGCGCTTTTTCAAACCATGCACCCGATGAGGCGCCGCTAAACATTTGCATCATTTTTTCATCTCCCCGACTAGTGATGAAAATTTTTACCATAATTATTTTTATAAATGAAAATTATCATCAAAAACCAGGAAGCCGATCATACTTTTTTAAAATGACTGGCATCTCTCCCCTGCTTTCCGCCACACTATCAGCAGAGAAACGCATTAAGGATTTTGCATGTCAGAAAATGAAAACCTGCTGCTGAGATTGCGCCAGAGCGTTGACGGATATAGCCGAACACAACAGAAGCTGGGAGAGTTTGTGCTAAGCGATCCGGCAAAAGTTGTCTACCTGACGATTACCGAACTGGCGCGTGAAAGCGACACCAGCGAAGCTAGCGTCACACGGCTGTGCCGTACGCTGGGGTGTAAGGGCTATAACGAGTTCAAAATGGCGCTGGCACTCGATCTCCAGCAAGAACAGCCGGTAGAGCACAGCGGGGATGAAATTGACAATGTGGTCAATGAATCCGTGCAAGCACTGCAGGACACCGCAAAATTACTCGACAGAGCATTACTTGAAGCAGCCGCTTTTGCGCTGCATCAGGCGCAGTCGGTACAGATTTATGGCGTAGCGGCCAGCGCCATTCTGGGGGAGTATTTACATTACAAACTCCTGCGCTTGGGCAAACCCGCACAAATGTTCAGCGATATGCATCGCGCAGCCATGAACGCCACAACGCTAAGCAAAGACACGCTCGTGGTGGCGATTTCCAGCTCAGGCTCCACGCGCGATCTGCTGCATGTCGTTAAACTGGCGCGTAAGCAAGGCGCGCGCGTACTGGCGTTAAGTAATACGCCGCGCAGTCCTTTGGCTTCGCTGAGTGATATTCAACTGGTCGCAGCCAAACCAGAAGGTCCGTTGAGTGCTGGTGCGCTAAACGCCAAGGTGGGAGTGATGCTGTTGGTAGAACTGCTCACCACTTCACTGATTGCGCTGGATGAAAAGTACAGTGATGTGAGCCAGAAAACCGCCAGTGCGACCTTACCGCTACTGCTTTAGCGGCATAAAAAAACCCGCCGCAGCGGGTTTTTACGTTAAGAGTTAAAGAACAGGATTACGCCTGACCTTTGATCTCTTTACGACCGTTGTACGGTGCTTGTTCACCCAGAGCTTCTTCGATACGAATCAGCTGGTTGTACTTAGCAACGCGATCAGAACGGCTCATAGAACCGGTTTTGATCTGGCCTGCAGCGGTACCAACAGCCAGGTCAGCGATGGTAGCGTCTTCAGTTTCGCCAGAACGGTGAGAGATGACAGCGGTGTAGCCAGCGTCTTTCGCCATTTTGATCGCAGCCAGAGTTTCGGTCAGAGAACCGATCTGGTTGAATTTGATCAGGATGGAGTTAACGATGCCTTTTTCGATGCCTTCTTTCAGGATCTTGGTGTTGGTTACGAACAGATCGTCACCAACCAGCTGGATTTTGTCGCCCAGAACTTTAGTCTGGTATGCGAAACCGTCCCAGTCAGACTCGTCCAGACCATCTTCGATGGACACAATCGGGTACTGTTTGGTCAGTTCTTCCAGGAAGTGGGTGAATTCTTCGGAGGTGAATGCTTTGTTGCCTTCGCCAGCCAGAACGTATTTACCGTCTTTGTAGAATTCAGAAGCTGCACAGTCCATCGCCAGGGTGATGTCTTTGCCCAGCTCGTAGCCAGCTGCTTTAACCGCTTCAGCGATTACAGCCAGAGCTTCAGCGTTGGAACCCAGGTTCGGCGCGTAGCCGCCTTCGTCACCCACTGCAGTGTTCATACCTTTAGCTTTCAGAACTTTAGCCAGGTTGTGGAACACTTCAGAACCCATACGTACGGCTTCTTTCAGGGTTTTAGCGCCAACCGGCTGAATCATGAACTCCTGGATGTCAACGTTGTTGTCAGCGTGCTCACCACCGTTGATGATGTTCATCATCGGAACCGGCATGGAGTATTTGCCCGGAGTACCGTTCAGTTCAGCGATGTGTGCATACAGCGGCAGGCCTTTAGCAGCAGCTGCTGCTTTGGCGTTCGCCAGGGACACAGCCAGGATGGCGTTTGCACCGAAGTTGGATTTGTTTTCAGTACCGTCCAGATCGATCATGATCTTGTCGATGCCAGCCTGATCTTTAGCATCTTTACCCAGCAGAGCCTGAGCAATTGGGCCGTTAACAGCTGCAACAGCTTTCAGTACGCCTTTACCCATGAAACGGGATTTGTCGCCGTCGCGCAGTTCCAGTGCTTCGCGGGAACCAGTAGAAGCACCTGACGGAGCTGCTGCCATACCAACGAAACCACCTTCCAGGTGTACTTCGGCTTCAACAGTCGGGTTACCACGGGAGTCGATGATTTCACGACCGATGATTTTAACGATTTTGGACATTAGATTTTCCTCAGTACAAGTTAAACTAAAACTCCAGACAAACAATGCACCCGGATGGGTGCATTGCCGTTCTAACTTTTTTACTTCTTACTTCGCCTGACGCTTCTGATGTTCACTGGCGGCTTTCACAAAGCCGGCAAACAGCGGGTGCCCATCACGTGGCGTGGAAGTAAATTCCGGGTGGAACTGACAGGCCACGAACCACGGATGATTCGGTACCTCAATGATCTCGACCAACTGATCATCACCGGAACGGCCTGCAATACGCAGACCCGCAGCTTCAATCTGTTTCAACAGCATATTGTTGACTTCGTAACGGTGGCGATGGCGTTCAACAATTGTCGGCGCGCCGTACAGCTGACGAACCAGGCTATCGTCGCTCAACTGACACTGCTGGGCGCCAAGGCGCATTGTGCCGCCCAGATCGCTCTTCTCGGTACGGACTTCAACGTTGCCGTCTTCATCGCGCCATTCGGTAATCAGGGCCACCACCGGATACTTACAGTCTGGCACAAATTCCGTGGAGTTGGCGTTATCCATACCCACTACGTTACGTGCAAACTCAATCAACGCAACCTGCATACCCAGGCAAATACCCAGATAAGGAACATTGTTTTCACGCGCAAAGCGCGCTGTCGCGATCTTACCTTCAACACCACGGTAGCCGAAGCCGCCAGGGATCAGGATTGCATCAAGACCTTTCAGGATCTCAACGCCGCGCGTTTCGACATCTTGCGAATCGATCAGCTTAATGTTGACGGTGACACGATTCTTCAGACCACCGTGCTTCAATGCTTCGATAACTGACTTATAGGCATCCGGCAGTTCAATATACTTGCCAACCATACCGATAGTCACTTCGCCTGCCGGATTCGCTTCTTCGTAGATAACCTGTTCCCATTCTGACAGATTAGCTTCCGGACAGTTCAAGCTGAATCGTTTACAAATATAATCGTCAAGGCCCTGGGATTTCAACAGGCCTGGAATTTTATAGATGGAATCGACATCTTTCATTGAAATAACGGCTTTTTCTGGCACGTTACAGAACAATGCAATTTTTGCACGTTCGTTGGCCGGAACCGCGCGATCGGAACGACAGATCAGAATGTCAGGCTGGATACCGATAGACAGCAACTCTTTTACCGAGTGCTGAGTCGGTTTAGTTTTGACTTCACCGGCAGCGGCCAGGTAAGGAACCAGAGTCAGGTGCATAAACAGCGCGTGTTCACGACCGATATCCACCGCTAATTGGCGAATCGCTTCCAGGAATGGCAGGGATTCGATATCACCGACCGTACCGCCGATTTCAACCAGAACGACGTCATGACCTTCGCCACCGGCAAGGACACGCTCTTTAATCGCGTTGGTGATGTGCGGGATAACCTGTACGGTTGCACCCAGATAGTCGCCACGGCGCTCTTTGCGCAGGACATCGGAGTAAATTCGACCGGTAGTGAAGTTATTGCGGCGAGTCATTTTGGTACGAATGAAACGCTCATAGTGACCCAGGTCCAGGTCGGTTTCAGCGCCGTCTTCAGTAACGAACACTTCCCCGTGTTGGATTGGACTCATAGTACCTGGATCGACGTTGATATACGGATCCAGTTTCATCATGGTCACGTTGAGGCCACGAGCCTCTAGAATGGCTGCCAGGGAGGCTGCGGCAATGCCTTTACCCAGAGAGGATACGACCCCGCCGGTCACAAAAATATAGTTCGTTGTCATGCTGGACCTGAGAAGTTAGGGTGAAACGATGGAATTACCAAGACGGGAAAGTAGTATACCCGAACATGACGAGCGCCACAAACTTTCATTATTCCTCCTCTTCACCAGGCTCACATAAACATCGGGAGTGAGAAAATAGCCCCTTTGGGGTAAATGTTTTTGACGTAAATCAAGCGCTTGTTATTTAAAAAATCACACAAATCGCCCTTGACCGACGAAATCCCTTAGAGATCAATTTCCTGCCGTTTTACCTGTTGCCAGACTTCTTCCATAGTTTCCAGATCAACACCAGTCATTTCCAGACCCCGGGCCGCTACAATTCGCTCAACCTCACGAAAACGGCGCTCAAATTTCTCGTTCGCTTTTTGCAATGCGGTCTCTGCTTTAGTGCCCAAATGCCGAGCCATATTGACCGTCGCAAACAGCAGGTCGCCCATTTCCTCCTCCAGTTTAGCCTGGTCGACAACAGCCTGCTTCGCCTCAAACATGACTTCATCGATCTCTTCGTAAACCTTGTCGACAACCGGTCCTAATGTTTTCCAGTCGAAGCCAACATTAGAGCAGCGTTTCTGGATTTTTTGGGCGCGCATTAACGCCGGTAAACTACGGGGAATATCGTCGAGCGCGGAATGCTGCGCCTTCTGGGCGCGTTCTTCGCTTTTGATTTGCTCCCAGCGGGTCAACACCTCAGTGCTGTTACTGGCAGAAACATCAGCAAAAACATGTGGGTGGCGACGCTCAAGCTTATCGCTGATGGCGGCGCAAATATCATTGAAATCGAAACGTCCTTCTTCCTGCGCCATCTGGGCGTAAAACACCACCTGGAACAGCAAGTCACCCAGCTCTCCACGCAGGTCGTCGAAGTCTTCCCGCGCAATTGCGTCCAGCACTTCATAGGTTTCTTCGAGGGTGTAAGGGGCAATAGTGGCGAATGTCTGCTCTTTATCCCAGGGACAACCGTTTTCCGGGTCGCGCAGGCGCTGCATAATACCGAGCAGTCGGTCGATTTGATTCATTGGAATATCCTGAAATTTCAATACGCGAAGCCCGATAAGACGACAGCCGATATCCGGCAACATGGCAATGCCTGATGGCAACGCTAACGCGCCTCACCAGGCATGCAAACTTATCTGGCCTATTAAATAATTAATTACCGTGCAGACGACGTGCGTCGATCACATCCGGCACCTGGTTCAGCTTGCCAAGCACGCGCCCGAGCACCTGCAGGTTATAGATTTCGATGGTCATATCGATGGTAGCCAGTTGCTGTTTGGTATCACTCCGGCTGGCAACCCCCAGCACGTTCACCTTTTCGTTGGCAAGAATCGTGGTGATATCACGTAATAAGCCGCTGCGATCGTTGGCCTGGACGCGAACCACCAGCGAATATCCTGCCGAGTAGCTTTCGCCCCAAACCGCATCAACAATACGTTCCGGCGCATGGGAGCGCAGCTCGGTCAGCTGTTCGCAATCCGCCCGGTGCACGGAAATACCGCGGCCCTGAGTGATAAACCCGACAATTTCATCGCCTGGAATCGGCTGGCAACAGCGCGCGATGTGGTGCATCAGGTTACCCACCCCTTCCACCACCACGCGACCATCGTCTTTACGGCGACTCTGCGGCGCCTGCGTTTTCTGCTGAAGCTGTTTCAGCGCGGCGGCATCCTGTTCGGCTGCGCTTGGCTTATTAAACTGCGCCTGCAGGAAGTTCACCATCTGGTTGAGGCGAATGTCCCCCCCACCAATCGCCGCCAGCAGCTCATCCAGCTCATTGAAGCTGTAGCGCGGCAGCAGGTGCTTTTCCGCTTCTTTCAAGCTAATGCCTAAATGCGCCAGCTCATCGTCGAGGATCTGGCGGCCAGCAAGGATGTTTTTGTCGCGGTCCTGTTTACGGAACCAGGCGTGGATCTTCGAACGCCCCCGACTGGTGGTGACATAGCCGAGGTTAGGGTTCAACCAGTCGCGGCTTGGGTTGGGCTGTTTCTGGGTGATAATTTCAATTTGATCGCCCATCTGCAGCTGGTAGGTAAACGGTACGATGCGCCCGCCAATTTTCGCGCCAATGCAACGATGCCCCACATCACTGTGAATATGATAAGCAAAATCGAGCGGTGTGGAGCCCGCAGGTAAGTCCACAACGTCGCCTTTTGGCGTAAAGACGTACACTCGGTCATCAAAGACCTGGCTACGGACTTCATCCAGCATTTCGCCAGAGTCCGCCATCTCTTCCTGCCAGGCGATCAGCTTACGCAGCCATGCAATACGATCTTCATGACCAGAGCGCGCTACGCCTGAAGCGGTGCCCTCTTTGTACTTCCAGTGTGCCGCAACGCCCAGTTCGGCATCTTCGTGCATCTGTTTCGTACGGATCTGAATTTCAATGGTTTTCCCGCCCGGTCCCAGCACAACCGTATGAATTGACTGATAGCCGTTGGGTTTCGGGTTAGCGACATAGTCATCGAACTCATCCGGCAGATGGCGATAGTGAGTATGCACTATCCCGAGCGCGGCATAGCAGTCCTGTAAGCGCTCCGCCACGATACGCACCGCGCGCACGTCGAAAAGTTCATCGAAGGCCAGCTGCTTTTTCTGCATTTTGCGCCAGATGCTGTAGATGTGTTTCGGGCGTCCGTACACTTCGGCTTTGACGCCTTCCGTTTTCATCTCTGAGCGCAAATGACCGACGAACTCATCAATATAATGCTCGCGATCGATGCGACGTTCGTGCAGCAGCTTGGCAATACGTTTGTATTCAGCCGGGTGCAGGTAACGGAAGCAGTAATCTTCCAGTTCCCATTTTAATTGCCCGATACCCAAACGGTTGGCCAGCGGCGCATAGATATTGGTGCACTCTTTTGCCGCCAGAACGCGTTCATCTTCTGGAGCGTCCTTCACTTCACGCAGATGTGCAATCCGCTCCGCCAGCTTGATGACCACACAGCGGAAATCATCCACCATAGCCAGCAGCATGCGGCGAACGTTATCGACCTGTTCGGATGAGACTGAATCGGTATGAGTGGCCTTAAGCTGGCGTATTGCCGCCATATCCCGCACGCCGTGGATAAGATGAACAATGGATTTGCCCACGCTCTCGCGCAGGATGTCTTCACTGACCACGTTAGCATCTGCCAGAGGGAACAGCATTGCTGCGCGCAGCGTGTCGATATCCATGCTCAACATGGAGAGTATTTCTACCATCTCTACGCCACGCCACAGCAGCAGATCCGCATCCGGATGCCCCTGTGTCTGCTGCTGGCAGTACGCCCAGGTTTCGGCTAAGCGTTCACACGACTGCTGGCTGGAGATCCCCAGACTCGCGATCCATTTCTTTGGATCAAACTCACCAGCTTTATTTATATGTGCACTTCTTACCGCAACCATTGTCCTCTCCTTAAGGGGCCTGGCCTGTCGAAGTCGACAAGCCATACCCATTGTCTTTCACGCTGTATTACCACCCGAAATCCAATGGGTACAAAATTTATTACATACGCTCAAACAGGACCATTGATTCCAGGTGTCCAGTGTGCGGGAACATATCAAGCATCGCCAGTCGCCGTATGGCATATCCCGCGTTGAGCAAAGCATCGCTGTCACGAGCCAGCGTTGCCGGGTTACAGGATACATAAACAACGCGTATAGGTTCTAATTTTATAATATGTTGCATCACACCTGCAGCCCCCGCACGCGCAGGATCGAGCAATACTTTGTCGAATCCGTTTTTCGCCCACGGCTGCCGGGTAACATCTTCCTCAAGGTTTTCATGAAAGAATGTCACATTGTGTAATCCGTTATTCAGCGCGTTTTCCCGGCCTTTTTCCACCAGCGCCGGTACCCCTTCCACCCCCACCACGTTTGCAGCCCGGGTTGCCAACGGCAGGGTAAAATTACCCATTCCACAGAACAGATCGAGTACGCGATCTTCAGGTTGCACATCCAGCCATTCGAGCGCACGGGCCACCATTTGTTGGTTTACCCCTTCATTGACCTGAATAAAATCACGCGGGCTGAAGGTTAACCGTAGTCCATTTGAGTCATACCAGGGCGACTCTTCTGATATTGATTCCAGTATCTCGCTTTGCGGGGCCAGAAACAAAGACAGCCCCTGAGAATGCGAAAAGCATTCCAGTTTTTCTTTATCCTGAGCACTTAATGGCGCCGTGTGGCGCAAAATCATCAGGGTTCCGCTCCCCGCCTGCACCAACTCGACATGACCAAGATGGCGTAACCCTTGCAGACTTTCCAGACACGCCCGGATGTGGGGCAAGAGCGCTTCAAGCTGGGGCACCAAAATAGGGCATTGTTTGACATCGATAATGTCGCTGGATGCGGATTTGCGAAACCCCATCTGCAATTTTTGTTCTTTTGACCGATAGTTCAGGCTCAACCTGGCGCGACGACGATAGCCCCACGGGGTATCAGCTATAACATCCGACACTTCACATTTCATTAAACGCGACAACGCCGCGCTTTTGCTACGCTGCTGCAACGAGATGCTGGCATGCTGCTGCTGGCAGCCGCCGCACACGCCAAAATGCGGGCAACGTGGCACTTCACGCTGCGGACTGTCGTTTAAACGTCGTTTTACTTGCGCGCGGGCGAACTGTTTTTTATCTTCGGTAATCACCACCTCGGCGCTTTCCTGAGGTAGCAATTCCGGTATAAACAACGCCTTTCCGTTATGGCGAGCAACGCCCTGGCCGAAAGGATCAAGGTCATTGACGGTAACGGTTATGATCTGACGCGTCGTCACGCGTCGTTTTGCAGAGTAGAATTGCGCCATCGACGAGATATATCTCTATTTAACAGTGTGACCCTAATTGTCCCATAACGGAACTCCATGACCAACTACAGCCTGCGCGCACGCATGATGATTCTGATCCTGGCCCCGACCGTCCTGATTGGTTTGCTGCTCAGTATCTTTTTTGTTGTGCATCGCTATAACGACTTGCAGCGTCAACTGGAAGATGCTGGCGCCAGCATCATTGAGCCACTCGCGGTCTCCAGCGAATATGGCATGAATCTGCAAAACAGAGAATCCATCGGCCAACTTATCAGCGTGCTGCATCGTCGCCATTCCGATATCGTGCGGGCAATTTCTGTCTATGACGAGAATAATCGGCTGTTTGTCACATCCAATTTTCATCTCGATCCGTCTGAAATGCAGCTGGCAACCGGTTCACCATTTCCCCGTAAGCTGAGCGTCACCCGGCTCGGGGATATCATGATCCTGCGAACGCCAATTATATCGGAAAGCTATTCGCCGGATGAATCTGCCGTCAGCGACGCCAAAAATACGGAAAATATGCTGGGGTATGTGGCGCTTGAGCTGGACCTCAAGTCAGTAAGATTGCAGCAGTATAAAGAGATCTTTATCTCCAGCGTAATGATGCTGTTTTGTATCGGTATTGCGTTAATTTTTGGCTGGCGTCTGATGCGCGACGTGACTGGCCCGATTCGCAATATGGTGAATACCGTTGACCGAATACGTAGAGGCCAGCTCGACAGCCGCGTCGAAGGTTTCATGTTGGGCGAGCTGGATATGCTCAAAAATGGCATCAACTCGATGGCGATGTCACTTGCGGCCTACCATGAAGAGATGCAGCACAACATCGACCAGGCCACCTCTGACCTGCGCGAAACGTTGGAGCAGATGGAAATCCAGAACGTCGAACTGGATCTGGCGAAGAAACGCGCCCAGGAAGCGGCGCGTATTAAGTCTGAGTTTCTGGCTAACATGTCGCATGAGCTGCGTACGCCGCTGAATGGCGTGATTGGCTTCACCCGCCTGACGCTTAAAACCGAGCTCAACACGACGCAGCGCGATCACCTGAATACGATTGAACGCTCGGCCAACAATCTGTTGGCCATCATCAATGATGTGCTCGACTTCTCCAAACTTGAGGCGGGCAAACTGATTCTGGAAAGCATCCCATTCCCGCTGCGTAGCACGCTGGATGACGTCGTCACGCTGTTAGCGCACTCATCCCATGATAAAGGGCTTGAGCTGACGCTAAATATTAAGAATGACGTGCCGGACAACGTCATCGGGGACCCGCTGCGCTTACAGCAGGTAATCACTAATCTGGTTGGCAATGCCATCAAATTTACCGAAGGCGGCAATATCGACATTCTGGTCGAGAAACGCGCCCTCAGTAACACGAAAGTGCAAATTGAAGTGCAAATCCGCGATACCGGAATTGGTATCCCTGAGCGCGATCAGTCACGCCTGTTCCAGGCCTTCCGCCAGGCCGATGCCAGTATTTCCCGCCGCCACGGCGGGACCGGACTGGGTCTGGTCATTACGCAAAAGCTGGTCAATGAAATGGGCGGGGATATCTCCTTCCACAGCCAGCCGAACCGGGGCTCCACGTTCTGGTTCCATATCAGCCTCGATCTCAACCCTAACGTTCTCGTGGATCGCTCAACCACGCACTGTCTGGCCGGAAAGCGGCTGGCCTACGTTGAACCTAACGCCACAGCCGCGCAATGCACGTTAGATATCTTGAGTGAAACGCCGCTGGAGGTGATTTACAGCCCTTCATTCTCCGGGCTGCCGAAGGATCACTACGATATTCTGCTGCTTGGCATACCGGTCACTTTACGCGAACCGCTCACCATGCAGCATGAGCGGCTGGCAAGCGCAGCGGCGATGACCGACTTTTTGTTACTGGCTCTGCCTTGCCATGCGCAGATCAACGCTGAGAAATTAAAGCAGGGCGGCGCGGCGGCGTGCCTGTTGAAACCTCTAACCTCAACCCGCTTACTGCCAGCGTTGACAGAGTATTGTCAACTGAACCACAGCGCGGCTCCGCTGCTGTTAGACGAGAGCAAAATTGCGATGACCGTCATGGCGGTGGACGACAACCCGGCGAACCTCAAGCTGATTGGCGCACTGCTGGAAGATAAAGTGCAGCACGTCGTGCTCTGCGACAGCGGACATCAGGCGGTGGATCGCGCCAAACAGATGCAGTTTGATCTCATCCTGATGGATATTCAGATGCCAGACATGGACGGTATTCGCGCCTGCGAACTGATCCACCAGCTTCCTCATCAACAACAGACGCCGGTCATTGCGGTCACCGCGCATGCCATGGCCGGGCAAAAAGAGAAGCTGCTCAGCGCCGGGATGAACGATTACCTGGCGAAGCCTATCGAAGAAGATAAGCTGCATAATCTGCTGTTACGCTACAAACCCGGCGCGAGCACATCGCTGAGGGCGCTCGCTGTTGAACCGGTCGTCAATCCGAATACCACGCTCGACTGGCAACTGGCGTTAAGGCAAGCCGCCGGTAAAAACGATCTGGCGCGGGATATGCTGCAAATGCTGCTCGATTTTCTGCCCGAAGTGCGTAACAAAATTGAAGAACAGCTGGTAGGTGAAAACCCTGAAGGACTGGTGGATATGATCCATAAACTGCATGGCAGTTGCGGTTATAGCGGCGTTCCCCGCATGAAAAACCTGTGTCAGCTGATTGAGCAGCAATTACGTAGCGGGAGCAAAGAAGAAGAGCTGGAGCCTGAGTTTTTAGAGCTTCTGGATGAAATGGATAACGTTGCGCGCGAAGCGAAGAAGTTGTTAGGGTAAAGATCTGATTGCCGGATGACGACGCTCACGCGTCTTATCCGGCCTTCATGCCACATCATTCAACGTAATTGCTGACCTGCTTTCAGGGTCGCGGCCACGTTTCGCGCCGTCATTCGCACGTTCTCACTCGCGTTCTTCAGCGCCTCATCCAGTGTGCAAACGGTATAAATAACGCTAAAAACCGCATCCAGCCCATGCTCATGTACAACACCGACATCAGCCGTCAGGCTGCCAGCAATGCCGATAACCGGTTTGTTGTAACGCTTTGCCACCTTCGCCACGCCAACCGGAACCTTACCGTGAATGGTCTGGCTGTCGATACGTCCTTCACCCGTGACCACTAAATCCGCATCCGCAACGCAGTCGTCGAGGTGTAACGCATCCGTCACGACCTCAATACCGCAGCGTAACTGTGCGCCGCAAAACGCATACAGTGCCGCCCCCATACCGCCAGCCGCGCCACCACCCGCCAATTCCAGCACGTTGACGTCCAGATCGCGGGCAATGAGTTGCGCATAATGCGTGAGCGCCCGATCAAGACGAAGAATCATCTCCGGCGTCGCCCCCTTTTGCGGACCGAAGACCGCAGAGGCCCCCTCTTCACCAGTCAACGGATTAGTCACATCGCAGGCCACTTCAATACGGCACGCGGCAAGACGCGGGTCTAGCTGAGAAATATCAATCCGGGCGAGTGATTCAAGGCCAGTCCCGCCATGAGCAATATCGTTATTTTGCGCATCCAGTAATTTTGCTCCCAGCGCTTGCACCATCCCGGCACCGCCATCATTGGTGGCGCTGCCGCCAATGCCGATAATGATATGTTCAACGCCCGCGTCCAGCGCATGACGGATTAGCTCCCCGGTTCCCCAGGAGGTCGTTTTCAGCGGATCGCGTAAACCTGCGGGAACCTGCTCCAGTCCGCTGGCGGCCGCCATTTCGATAAACGCCGAACGCTCATCCCCGGATAAACCATAAAATGCCTGAATCGTTTTACCCAGAGGGCCGGTAACATCAACATGCACAAGGTGGCCTTGCGTTGCGGCAACCATCGCTTCGACCGTGCCCTCACCGCCATCCGCGACCGGGATCTTCACGTAATTCGCCTCAGGCCAGATCTCACGAAATCCCAGCTCAATAGCCGTTGCCACTTCAAGCGCACTCAAACTTTCCTTATAGGAATCCGGTGCGATTACTATTTTCATAAAGCATCCTTACGCATGTTGACTGTGTTAAGCATACACCAGGAGAAAAACCGCTCCCTTGTGGGAGCGGTCCCAGTTCGCTTAGCGTACCATGCACGGACGCTTATTATCAAACGTCCAGTTCGGGATCAGATACTGCATTCCCATGGCATCATCGCGCGCTCCCAGTCCATGTTGCTGATACAGCTCATGAGCTTTCATAACCTGATCCATATCCAGCTCCACGCCCAGACCCGGCTTCGCCGGTACCTGCACCATGCCGCCTTTGATTTCAAACGGCTCTTTGGTCAGGCGTTGATTGCCTTCCTGCCAGATCCAGTGGGTATCGATAGCGGTAATTTTGCCCGGCGCCGCCGCCGCAACATGAGTAAACATCGCCAGCGAAATATCAAAGTGGTTGTTAGAGTGCGAGCCCCAGGTCAACCCAAACTCATGACACATCTGCGCAACGCGGACAGAACCCTGCATAGTCCAGAAGTGCGGATCCGCCAGCGGGATATCCACGGACTGCAACGACAGCGTATGTCCCATCTGACGCCAGTCGGTGGCGATCATATTAGTGGCGGTCGGCAGACCGGTAGCACGACGGAATTCCGCCATGACTTCACGGCCTGAGAACCCCTGCTCGGCACCGCACGGATCTTCCGCATAAGCCAGCGATCCTTTCAGGTATTTACCAATTTTAATCGCTTCATTCAGCGACCACGCGCCATTGGGATCGAGCGTGACGCGTGCCTGTGGAAAGCGTTTCGCCAGCGCCACAATAGATTCCGCTTCTTCTTCCCCAGCCAACACCCCGCCTTTCAGTTTGAAATCGTTGAAACCATATTTCTCATATGCGGCTTCCGCCAGGCGCACCACTGCATCCGGGGTCATCGCCTCTTCATGACGCAGGCGATACCAGTCGCATTTCTCATCCGGCTGGCTCTGATACGGCAGCGGCGTCGCGTTACGGTTACCGACGAAGAACAGATAACCCAGCATTTCAACTTCGCTACGCTGCTGACCGTCGCCCAGCAGAGATGCGACGTTAACGCCCAGATGCTGACCCAGCAGATCCAACATGGCCGCTTCGATCCCGGTAACCACATGAATAGTGGTACGTAAATCGAAGGTCTGCAAACCACGGCCACCGGCATCACGATCGGCAAAGGTATTGCGGACCGCATTCAGTACGTTTTTGTATTCACCTAACGTTTTGCCCACCACCAGCGGAATGGCATCTTCCAGGGTCTGACGAATTTTTTCGCCGCCGGGAATCTCACCCACGCCGGTATGACCGGAGTTATCTTTGATAATCACAATATTACGCGTGAAGAACGGGGCATGTGCGCCGCTCAGATTCATCAGCATGCTGTCATGGCCCGCAACCGGGATCACCTGCATCGCGGTTACGACTGGGGTAGTAAATTGTGCGCTCATAATTAAGTCCTTATTCAAAATTAGTGGCGGCCGAAAACGGGACGTTTACGGTCAAAAGTCCATCCAGGGATCAGATACTGCATCGGGCCTGCGTCATTACGCGCGCCGCCGGGCAGCGCTTTATAGGCTTCATGCGCTTTCTGTACCTGATCCCAGTCCAGTTCCACGCCCAGGCCGGGCGCGTCGGGTACCGCAATTTTTCCGTGTTTAATCTCCAGCGGATTTTTGGTCAGGCGGCAATCGCCCTCCTGCCAGATCCAGTGGGTGTCGATCGCCGTTGGGTTGCCCGGCGCAGCGGCACCGACGTGGGTGAACATCGCCAGGGAAATATCAAAATGATTGTTAGAGTGGCAGCCCCAGGTCAGTCCCCAGTCATCGCATAGCTGTGCCACGCGTACCGCGCCGGAAAGGGTCCAGAAGTGCGGATCGGCCAGTGGAATATCTACCGAGTTGAGCATCACCGCATGGCCCATCTCACGCCAGTTGGTGGCTATCATATTCGTTGCTACCGGCAGACCGGTTGCACGGCGGAACTCGGCCATCACTTCGCGGCCAGAAAAACCCTGTTCTGCGCCGCACGGATCTTCGGCGTAGGTCAGAACATCGTTCAGCCCTTTACACAAGGAGATAGCTTCATCCAGCAGCCAGGCACCGTTAGGGTCGACCGTAATACGCGCATCCGGGAAGCATTGTTTCAACGCGCGAGCGGTGTCGATTTCCTGCTCGCCAGGCAGCACACCGCCTTTGAGTTTGAAATCTTTAAAGCCGTAGCGATCCTGCGAAGCCTGAGCCAGACGTACCACCGCCTCACTGTTCATCGCCTGTTGGTGACGCAGGTGATACCACTCATGGTTACCCGGCGTGCTATCCAGATACGGCAGATCGGTTTTACTGCGATCTCCCACGTAGAACAGATAGCCGAGCACGGTGACCGCATCGCGCTGCTTGCCTGGCCCTAACAGTTCGCAGACCGGCACGTTCAGCGCCTTGCCCAGCAGGTCGAGCAGTGCAGCTTCCAGCGCGGCCACCGCATTAACCCGCAGCTCAAAGGTCCAGGCACCTTTACCAAAGGTGTCAAAATCAGCGGCCTGGTTGCCTTTATGCACCTGCTGAACCACCTTATTCAGGCGCGCGACTTCCTGGCCCAACACTTGTGGAATCGCATCCACCAGCGTCTGATAAATCACTTCACCGCCCGGCGCTTCACCGACGCCGGTATTTCCGGCGTTATCGGTGAGCACGACGATATTGCGGGTAAAGTATGCGTTATGCGCCCCGCCAATATTGAGCAGCATGCTGTCATGACCGGCCACCGGGATGACCTTCATATCGGTAATAATGGGACTCGATTGTGTTGTCATCATCATTGCCCTGCGACAGGTTTCAGTTCGATACGTTTAATATCACCTACCAGCACCAGATAGCTCACTACAGCAATCAGCGCATGCACCCCGACGTAAATCAACGCACCGTTAAACGAGCCAGTGGTACCTACGATGTAGCCGATAGCAATTGGCGTAACGATACCGGAGATGTTGCCAAACATATTGAACAGACCGCCGCTCAAACCGCTAATCTCTTTTGGCGCAGTATCGGCCATCACCGCCCATCCCAACGCACCGATACCTTTGCCGAAGAAGGCCAGCGCCATAAAGCCGATGATCATCCACTCCACGTTGACGTAGTTACAGAACACCATCACCATCGACAACAGCATACCCAGTACGATTGGCGTTTTACGGGCGATATTCAGCGAACCGGTACGGCGCATCAACCAGTCGGAAATAATGCCGCCGAGCACGCCGCCTGCAAATCCGCAAATGGCCGGGACCGAGGCAACAAAACCGGCTTTCAAAATCGACATACCGCGTGCCTGTACCAGATAAACCGGGAACCAGGTGATAAAGAAGTAGGTCAGCGCATTTATGCAGTATTGGCCGATATAAATACCGATCATCATTCGTGAGCCCAGCAGTTGCTTGATCTGCCCCCACTTCACGCTGAACGGCACTTTGGCTTTGGCTGCCGCCTGATCCATATTGATCAGCGCTCCGCCTTCGGCAATGTAGTCCAGCTCTTTTTGGTTTACGCCCGGATGCTGGTTCGGTTCATGAATCACCTTCAGCCAGATAAAGCTGATAACAATCCCGAGACCGCCCATAAAGAAGAACACATGCGACCAGCCCACTTCGTGGGTCAACCAGCCCATGATTGGCGCGAAGATCACGGTGGCAAAGTACTGCGCCGAGTTAAAAATAGCGACCGCCGTGCCCCTTTCCTGCGCCGGGAACCACGCCGCCACAATACGACTGTTGCCAGGGAAGGATGGCGCTTCGGCTAACCCCACGAGGAAGCGCAGGGTAAACAGCGCAACGATAATGCCGAAGCCGCTGAAGATATCGACGAAGCCCTGCAGCAGGGTAAACATCGACCAGATAAAAATGGACCAGAAGTAAACACGTTTTGAACCGAAGCGGTCGAGCAGCCAGCCGCCGGGGATCTGACCGATAACATAGGCCCATGAAAAAGCGGAGAATACATACCCCATCCCTACCGCATCCAGACCAATATCTTTGGCCATCTCCGAGCCGGCGATGGATAAGGTGGCGCGATCGCCGTAGTTGAAGGATGTGACGATAAACAGCATCACCACTATCCAGTAGCGAGCGTTAGTGCGTTTTTCCGCGCTGCTCGCCGCCTGACTTAATGAACTCATTGTTGCACTCCTGAATCTTGGCTTTCGCCAGTTCATTCTGTACAGCACCTGTAGGGTGATCAGAATGAGAGGTTAGTGTGTGGCAGTTTTGGTACAGCTCAGGGCCGTTTTATTCTGACTCGCTGCCTTTTCGGGAACTGACGGGAAAAGTATATGAAGGAGTGCCTCTTACCCTCACCGTGCAAAAACACAACATTGTGGGAGGTGAATGAGGTTGTTTATGGCATAAGCCTAAGGGAATGGAAGATGCTTCACGAAATTGGCGTTTGGTGGGCGATTTGTTGCCGGGTAGCAACGCCTTACCCGGCCTACGATCCAAAAGAGAGTAACAGGCCCGTGCAAACAAAGCGCTGCCGGGCGAAAGGTTATTTAAGCAAGGTTCCCCAGTTTTCTACCCACGGATTGGATTCGCTTTCCGGTTCAGGATGCTCGCTGGCGTCAATCAGCAGCATTTCCCCTACACGTTGGGCGCTTTGTTCCTGCAACAGTGCATCGAACTGCTTGCCGCCATTGCAGAAATTAACATAGCTACTGTCACCCAGCGCAATTACCCCGTAATGCAGATTTGGCTGGAAACCGAGATTATCTTTGATCCCCTGAAACAGCGGCACGATGCTATCCGGCAGATCGCCCTGTCCGGTCGTTGAGGTCACCACCAGCACATATTTTTCCTGATATGCCTGCCAGTCGCTGAGCTCGGGATCTTCGAACACCGTGGCTTTATGACCCTGCGCCGTCAAAATAGCTTCGGCCTCTTCGGCAACCAGCAACGCGTTTCCGTACATCGTGCCGACAAAAATTCCAATTTCCGCCATAACCGTAATCTCCTGGGACTTAAGAATCTATCTGCTCATCCTGACCTGACAGCCCGCTGAACTCAACCCTTTCATTCTCAGGGAGAAGTCCACGCCAGCCAAACTGTGATAGCGCCTGCATCCAGACATCATCCAGCCCGGCGCGAATAACCAGCGGTTCGCCGGTAAAAGGATGGATCAGCGCAAGCTGGCTGGCATGAAGCATCAAACGCTGACAGCCAAAATGCTCAGCGGCGCTGCGGTTTTGCCGCAAATCACCGTGCTTACTGTCGCCGATAATTGGATGGCGTAAGTGCGCCAGATGGCGTCTGAGCTGGTGTTTTCGACCGGTTTTAGGATCCAGTTCCACCAATCCGTAACGGGTCGTCGGATAACGTCTGGTCGCTACCGGCATCTCAACCGTCGCCAAACCGCGATAATGGGTGACGGCAGGCTGCGGGCCTTTATCATCACGGGCAAATTTATCGGCGATCTTATCCAGTTCTTCGACCAGCGGGTAATCCAGCACGGCATCATCCATCAGCCAGCCACGCACAATCGCATGATAGCGTTTCTGAATTTGATGATGTTCAAATTGCTGGGACAGCAACCGCCCGGCTTCGCTGGACAGTCCCATCAGCAGTACTCCGGAAGTCGGTCTGTCGAGTCGGTGGGCGGTAAAAACGTGCTGACCAATCTGGTCGCGTACCGTTTGCATCACCACCACTTTCTCATCCCGGTCGAGCCAACTGCGGTGAACCAACCAGCCCGAAGGTTTGTTGACTGCGACCAGCCATTCGTCCTGATACAGAATCTCCAGCATCAGGCGTTATCACTTGTAAACAGTGCATCCAATTCCTGCAATGCCGTTAGCAGAATTTCGCGTTGCGGGTGATCGGCTGCCAACGCCATTTCGTAATACGGTGCGACGGCAAAAGCCTGCGGAAGCGGCTGAGCGTTATCAATCAGCGTATGCATGCGGGGAATCAATACCCATTGCAGCCACTCAACCGGCTCCATGGTATCCATACAAAAAGGCTGCGTGCTGGTAAACAGATGCTCTGCAGGCTCATCCAACCGCCAGTGATTATGTTCACGCAGTAGCGCTTCAAGCGCGTGTAACTGCTGGCGCACACGGTCATGAGTCGTCATGAAATTAACCTCAATGATGAAAAATCTGGCGCGAAGAATAGCACTAGTGAAGGGAAATAAAAAAAGGGAGCACTGTAAAAACAGTGCTCCCGGTTCGTTTCGCAGCGTTCCAGCTACTTTTAGTGCTCCCTGCTCATCCGTGACAACTTTTCCTGTGGTCTTGCGACCTTGTTCATCCTGAACTTGTGCATCCTGCTCACATCACCCCGATGTGAAAACTTCATCCTGAAGTGTCCTGGCCATCCTGACCCGCCGAACATCCTGACCGGCTCTCATTCTCCATCCTGGAGGTGTCCCTTAACGCATCCAGCGCTTTCCGCTTTGCTTCATCCTGAAGCCTGTCCTTGTAACACCGTCCTGGTGTGTCCTGCCGAAGAGCCATCATCCTGATGTTCTCTTCGTTGTGCGACTCCTTGTCGACAGATATAGAATCGCCTGTTTCGCCTTGTCTTACAAGATGCTTACAGACACTCCCTTAAGATTATTTTCGTATGAAAGTTGACAATAAAACATTAACTTTATGAATAATAAGGAGTAATTATTTTATCCGTTCATTAAGTCTTTACTTATTACCTGGCAATGTCCTACAGGGTTTGTAAGAGATCTCTCACAAGGTTCAGGGCAATCTGGATTACAGAACTGGCTTAAGCTGAGTGAGAAATTCCGCAAGTGAGTCCGCCAGCACCGTTCGTTTACGGGTTCCCAGCGTTTCTTTGCACACTTCACCGGAGAGATTGCACACCGAAATAACGTCAAGCTCATTGTCCTGGGTGGCAATAAAAAGCGTAGGCGACAGCTTGAGGCGCTTTTGCGTAACCAGGTGACCAATCAGGTTTTCCTGAACGCGCCTGAAGTCGTCTTCGCTCCAGGTTTGCAGCAGCGTTAGTTTTTCATCCGCAAACTGCGCGTGCATGTCCCCGGCAAACTGGGTGGTGTAAAAAGCGTGAACGGCTGGTTGTATCACGATATCAAAGGCGCGTTCAACCGCATTGAGGTTTTTTTCGCCGACAAAAGGCTGAGGTTGCCAGAATACCGCATCGCCTGTGGAAGAAATGATGCACGGAGAAGGTACGCCATACAGCTCTTCGCTGAGAGGCCAGCTGTTGTTTTTTTCATGCCATGCGTCGCAATAACGTGTCGTAAAGGCTGTCAACGCCTGCGCTGTCAATTCGTCCACTGATTTCTCTCTTCACAAAAGCCAGGATACACTTGTCACATAGTGTATCTGGTTTATGACGGTGAAACATGTCCTCTTATGAAAATCATCAGGCGCTTGACGGCCTGACTCTCGGTAAATCAACAGATTACCGCGACAATTACGATGCCAGCCTGCTGCAGGGCGTTCCACGCAGCCTGAACCGCGACCCGCTGGATTTACAGGCCGATAATCTGCCTTTTCACGGTGCCGATATCTGGACGCTATATGAACTGTCTTGGCTGAATGCCAATGGTTTACCGCAGGTAGCGGTCGGTCATGTAGAACTGGATTACACCAGCGTAAATCTGATCGAATCGAAAAGCTTTAAGCTTTACCTGAACAGTTTTAACCAGACGCGTTTTGATTCCTGGGATGCGGTACGCCAGACGCTGGAAAACGATCTGCGCGCTTGTGCTCAGGGTGATGTCAGCGTAGCGCTGTACCGTCTTGACGAACTGGAAGGACAACCGATAGCCCACTTTAACGGCACCTGTATCGACAATCAGGATATCGTCATCGATAACTACCAGTTCAGCACAGAGTATCTGGAAAATGCCGTTGGCGGTGAAAAAGCGGTGGAAGAGACGCTGGTCAGCCATCTGCTGAAGTCTAACTGCTTGATCACCCACCAGCCGGACTGGGGCTCCATACAGATTCAGTATCGCGGACGGAAAATCGATCGCGAGAAGCTGCTGCGTTATCTGGTCTCCTTCCGTCACCATAATGAGTTTCACGAGCAGTGCGTGGAACGCATTTTCAATGACATTCTGCGCTTCTGCCAACCGGAGAAACTGAGCGTTTACGCGCGCTACACGCGACGTGGCGGCCTGGACATTAACCCATGGCGCACCAACACCGATTTCACCCCAGCAACGGGGCGCTTGGTACGTCAGTAATCTTTTTTCTCAATTTTGCGTGCCGGATTCCGCGCGCAAGGTTGTGAAAGGTCATAAGCCAGGGCTATTGTAATCAACAGGGAATGACGTGTTGCGTCCCATAAGGAGTTTACTTGATTACACATATTAGCCCGCTTGGCTCAATGGACATGTTGTCGCAGCTGGAAGTCGATATGCTTAAACGCACGGCCAGCAGCGACCTGTATCAACTGTTTCGTAACTGTTCGCTTGCCGTTCTGAACTCCGGCAGTTTGACCGACAACAGCAAAGAGCTGCTGTCACGCTTTGAAAGTTTCGACATTAACGTGCTGCGCCGCGAACGGGGCGTAAAGCTGGAACTGATCAACCCGCCTGAAGATGCGTTTGTTGATGGACGCATTATTCGCGCACTGCAGGCCAACCTGTTTGCCGTGCTGCGCGACATTCTGTTCGTCAATGGCCAGATCCATAACGCCGGTCGCTTTCAGCATCTGGATCTTGAAAGCTCGGTGCATATTACCAACCTGGTATTCTCGATCCTGCGCAATGCCCGGGCGCTACACGTGGGTGAAGCGCCGAACATGGTCGTCTGCTGGGGGGGTCACTCAATCAACGAAAATGAGTACCTGTACGCCCGTCGCGTTGGTACCCAGTTGGGCCTGCGCGAACTGAACATCTGTACCGGCTGTGGTCCGGGGGCGATGGAAGCGCCAATGAAAGGCGCTGCGGTGGGTCACGCCCAGCAACGATACAAAGACAGCCGCTTTATCGGTATGACCGAACCGTCAATCATTGCCGCTGAGCCGCCTAACCCGCTGGTTAATGAACTGATCATCATGCCGGACATTGAAAAACGTCTGGAAGCGTTCGTGCGTATCGCCCACGGTATAATCATCTTCCCAGGCGGCGTAGGGACAGCAGAAGAACTGCTGTATCTGCTGGGGATCCTGATGAACCCGGCCAACAAAGATCAGGTTTTACCGCTGATCCTGACTGGACCAAAAGAGAGCGCCGATTACTTCCGCGTGCTGGACGAATTTATCGTGCACACACTGGGGGAAGATGCGCGTCGCCACTATCGCATTATCATAGACGATGCAGCAGAAGTGGCTCGTCTGATGAAAAAAGCGATGCCGCTGGTGAAAGAGAACCGCCGTGACACCGGTGATGCCTACAGCTTTAACTGGTCGATTCGTATCGCGCCTGATTTGCAGATGCCGTTCGAGCCGTCCCATGAAAACATGGCTAACCTGAAGCTGTACCCGGATCAACCCGTGGAAGTACTGGCGGCAGACCTGCGCCGTGCGTTCTCGGGGATTGTAGCCGGTAACGTGAAGGAGGTCGGGATCCGCGCCATTGAAGAGTTTGGCCCGTACAAAATCCACGGTGACCGCGAAATGATGCGCCGCATGGACGATCTCCTGCAGGGCTTTGTTGCACAGCATCGTATGAAGTTACCAGGCTCCGCGTATATCCCTTGCTACGAGATTTGCGCCTAACCTCCAACAGCCGCCAGCAGACGCTATCGCGGTGACAGTTTTGTCCATATCAAAGCCGGGTTTGGCGCATCAGCCTCCCGGCTTTTTTTAGTGATACCAGTCACATAGCTCAGACAATCATATAAATACCGATGATGTTTCATTAAAAATAGCGCGCTACGCAAACGATTACCTTTAAAACCCAACCGTGATTTATCTTAGGAAATTATTATTAGTCGCCAAAATCCTCTAAAAACAACAGTTTTTACAGCGTAACGCTCGTATCTTCGCGCCTTCGCTTTCATGATATATGTCGTTAATGTTAGCCTTCGCGCCCGTAAATTCGCTTTGACTATTTTTTAACAGATTAATGGTCCAAATTTATCCACATAAAAGGTGGATTATTGCATTTGGGATCGCGATCACTGATACATTCATTACTAAAATGTATCTTTCCGCCCGCAAATTATTACGGCGAAAAATTATATAAAAAATCGCTCAACGAATTTCGATTTACAGTCGGGTATTTTCTCATTGGATTGACCCCAAACCCGACTTTTTAAGCTTCCTCCAGGAGAAATAGATGGAAAACACTCAAACCAGCACTATCGTTACGGGCCAGACCCGCAGCGCATGGCGCAAGACAGATACCATGTGGATGCTGGGCCTTTACGGCACGGCGATTGGCGCGGGTGTATTGTTCCTGCCGATTAACGCAGGCGTAGGCGGTATGATTCCGCTGATCATCATGGCAATCCTCGCTTTCCCAATGACCTTCTTTGCACACCGCGGCCTGACTCGCTTCGTGCTGTCCGGTAAAAATCCGGGTGAAGACATTACTGAAGTTGTAGAAGAACACTTTGGTGTAGGCGCAGGTAAACTGATTACCCTGCTCTACTTCTTCGCTATCTACCCAATTCTGTTGGTCTACAGCGTAGCAATCACCAACACCGTCGAAAGCTTCCTGACCCACCAGTTGGCAATTACGCCGCCGCCGCGCGCAATCCTGTCTCTGATCCTGATTGTCGGCATGATGACCATCGTGCGTTTCGGTGAGCAGATGATCGTGAAGGCGATGAGCATCCTGGTATTCCCGTTTGTTGCCGCCCTGATGCTGCTGGCGCTGTACCTGATCCCTCAGTGGAGCGGTGCCGTTCTGGAAACCCTGTCCTTTGACTCTGCAGCAACCACCGGCAACGGACTGCTGTTGACCCTGTGGCTGGCAATTCCGGTAATGGTGTTCTCCTTCAACCACTCACCAATCATCTCCTCCTTCGCCGTGGCGAAGCGTGAAGAATACGGTGATGAAGCTGAGAAGAAATGCTCTAAGATTCTGGCATTCGCTCACATCATGATGGTGCTGACCGTTATGTTCTTCGTCTTCAGCTGCGTATTTAGCCTGACCCCAGCGGATCTGGCCGCAGCGAAAGAGCAGAACATCTCTATCCTGTCTTACCTGGCAAACCACTTTAACGCGCCGATCATTGCCTGGATGGCACCGATTATCGCGATTATCGCTATCACCAAATCCTTCCTCGGCCACTACCTGGGCGCACGTGAAGGTTTCAACGGTATGGTGATTAAGTCTCTGCGCGGCAAAGGCAAAACCATCGAAATCAACAAACTGAACAAAATCACTGCGCTGTTCATGCTGGTAACCACCTGGATTGTGGCGACGCTGAACCCAAGTATCCTCGGTATGATTGAAACCCTGGGTGGCCCAATCATCGCGATGATTCTGTTCCTGATGCCGATGTATGCAATTCAGAAAGTACCGGCAATGCGTAAATACAGCGGCCATATCAGCAACGTCTTCGTTGTGATTATGGGCCTGATCGCTATCTCCGCTATTTTCTACTCTCTGTTCAGTTAATTCCCCTGCGCCGCTCCTCGGGGCGGCGCACCTCGATACACAATGGACGCCTCATGATTAGCGTATTCGATATTTTCAAAATCGGCATTGGCCCTTCCAGCTCCCACACTGTTGGCCCGATGAAAGCAGGCAAACAATTCACGGATGACCTGATTGCACGCGGAATTCTCACTGACGTAACCCGCGTAGTGGTTGATGTCTATGGCTCTTTGTCTCTGACGGGGAAAGGTCACCATACCGACATCGCGATTATTATGGGCCTGGCGGGTAATCTGCCGGATACCGTAGACATTGATGCCATCCCGGCCTTTATCCAGGATGTGAATACTCATGGACGTTTGCTGCTGGCGGACGGTCAACATGAGGTCGAGTTCCCGGTCGACAAGTGCATGAATTTCCATGCGGACAATCTGTCCCTGCACGAAAACGGGATGCGTATTACCGCACTGGCGGGCGAAAAAGCCATTTATAGCCAGACTTACTATTCCATTGGCGGTGGGTTCATCGTTGATGAAGAACATTTTGGTTTACCGAACAACTCTCCGGTAAACGTGCCGTATCCGTATAAATCTGCGGCTGATTTGCAACGTCATTGCCAGGAAACCGGCCTGTCGCTTTCCGGTCTGATGATGCAAAACGAACTGGCGCTGCACAGCAAAGAAGAGCTGGAACAACACTTCGCCAACGTCTGGGACGTCATGCGCAGCGGGATTGAGCGCGGCATCACCACCGAAGGTGTATTGCCGGGCAAACTGCGCGTTCCACGTCGCGCGGCGGCGCTGCGTCGTATGCTGGTCAGCAGCGACAAAACCACCACTGATCCGATGGCGGTTGTTGACTGGATCAACATGTTCGCGCTGGCCGTGAACGAAGAAAACGCTGCCGGTGGACGCGTGGTTACGGCGCCAACTAATGGCGCATGCGGGATTGTTCCTGCCGTGCTGGCGTACTACGACAAGTTTATCCGCGAAGTGAACGCTAACTCGCTGGCACGCTACATGCTGGTCGCGAGCGCCATTGGTTCACTGTACAAGATGAACGCCTCTATCTCTGGCGCCGAAGTGGGCTGTCAGGGTGAAGTCGGCGTTGCCTGCTCCATGGCTGCGGCCGGTCTGGCTGAACTGCTGGGCGGTAGCCCAATGCAGGTGTGCATCGCGGCGGAAATCGGTATGGAACACAACCTGGGTCTGACCTGCGATCCGGTTGCCGGCCAGGTGCAGGTACCGTGCATTGAGCGTAACGCCATTGCTTCGGTTAAAGCAGTGAACGCCGCACGTATGGCGCTGCGCCGTACCAGCGAACCGCGCGTGTGCCTTGATAAAGTCATCGAGACCATGTACGAAACAGGTAAAGACATGAACGCCAAATACCGTGAAACATCTCGCGGCGGTCTGGCGATGAAGATTGTCACCTGCGATTAAGTTCCACCACGTTTCAGGATCTGTAGGCCGGATGAGGCGCTCGCCGCCATCCGGCCTACGGATAACGCTATTTCGCAACACTCGCCTCCCCTCGCCGTGAATGTTAACCTACAAACTTATTTGTTAGGGAGAACACCGTGGCCGTCCACCTGCTCATTGTCGATGCACTGAACCTTATCCGCCGCATTCACGCCGTACAGGGCTCACCCTGCGTAGAGACGTGCCAGCACGCGCTCGATCAGTTGATTGTGCACAGTCAGCCTACGCACGCCGTGGCGGTATTCGATGATGAAGCGCGCAACAGCGGCTGGCGTCACCAACGGTTGCCTGACTACAAAGCCGGTCGCCCACCGATGCCTGATGAATTGCACCAGGAAATGCCCGCCTTACGCGCTGCTTTTGAACAGCGCGGCGTCTGCTGTTGGGTCTCCAGCGGGAATGAAGCCGATGATTTAGCCGCAACCCTGGCGGTTAAAGTGAGCCAGGCGGGACATCAGGCTACCATCGTCTCAACCGATAAAGGCTATTGTCAGTTGCTCTCCCCGACGCTGCGTATTCGTGACTACTTCCAGAAGCGCTGGCTGGATGCACCGTTTATTGAGAAAGAGTTTGGCGTGCTGCCGCAGCAGTTGCCTGATTACTGGGGACTGGCCGGGATCAGCAGTTCGAAAGTACCGGGGGTTGCAGGTATTGGTCCCAAAAGCGCCACGCAGTTGCTCGTACAGTTTCAACATCTGGAAGGCATTTACGCGCATCTTGATGAAGTACCGGACAAGTGGCGCAAGAAACTAGAGATGCACCAGGAGATGGCGTTTCTGTGTCGCGATATCGCACGGCTGCAAACGGACTTACATATCGACGGAAACCTGCAGCAATTACGGTTGGTGCGATAGGTCTGTTGCCGAATGGCGCTGTGCTTATCTGGCCTACACGTCGAACACCCCCGGTAGGCCGGATAAGGCTTTCACGCCGTCACGCTGAAAAATTACCAGGCGGTGTGGTACAGCTCAACGATATCTCCAAGGTTCGCTTCACGGGGATTTCCCCCGGTACAAACATCGTCCAATGCCGCCTGCGCCAGCGCAGGAATATCCTCTTTACGTACGCCAACATCGCGTAAATGCAGCGGGATCCCTACATCGCGGTTAAGGGCGAAGACGGCATCTACTGCCGCTTTACGTGCCTCTGCCAGCGTCAGTCCTTCAACCTTAACCCCCATCACCCGGGCGATATCGCGGAATTTTTCCCCGGTGAATTCGGCGTTATAGCGCATCACGTGCGGCAGCAAAATGGCATTTGCTACGCCGTGCGGCGTGTTATAAAACGCGCCTAACGGGTGTGCCATTCCATGCACTAATCCCAGACCAACGTTGGAAAAGCCCATCCCGGCCACGTACTGGCCCAGCGCCATCGCTTCCCCGGCCTGGGTATCGCCCGCAACGGAACCACGTAATGCCCCGGCTATCATTTCAATGGCTTTAATGTGCAGCGCATCGGTAAGCGCCCACGCCGCCCGCGTGATGTACCCCTCAATAGCATGGGTCAGGGCATCCACTCCGGTGGCGGCTTTTAGCGCCGCTGGCATGCCGTCCATCATGTCAGCATCAATGAACGCTACCTGTGGGATGTCATGGGGATCGACACAAACAAACTTACGCCGATTTTCTTCGTCAGTGATCACGTAGTTAATGGTCACTTCCGCTGCCGTTCCCGCGGTGGTGGGGATAGCCATAACCGGCACGCTCGGGTTGCGTGTTGGCGATAACCCTTCAAGGCTGCGTACATCCGCAAACTCAGGGTTATTATTGATAATGCCAATCGCTTTACAGGTATCCTGAGGGGAGCCTCCGCCGATGGCGATCAGATAGTCTGCGCCGCTTTGCTGAAAGACACCCAACCCTTCCTGCACCACCGCAATGGTTGGGTTTGGAATAACGCCTGAATAGATTTCCCATGCCAGACCAGCAGCATCCATTCGGGAAGTCACCTTATCGACAACGCCGCACTGCACCAGATTTTTATCAGTCACAATCAACGCCTTGCGATAACCACGACGGATGACTTCATCGGTTAATGCACCAACAGCTCCCCGGCCAAACCATGCCGTTTCGTTCAGAATCATTCTGTTCGCCATCGTATTTCTCCTTTTCGCTATGCGAAATTACTCTTCAATGCGTAATCCGTAAGATTTGAATTTCTCCAGCACAATGGCGATCTCCTCGTCATCCAGCACCGGCACGGGGTCAACAATCGCCAGCGTGCTCAGATAAAGGCGGGCCAGAACTTCCACTTCATGCGCCAACCACAGTGCTTTTTCCAAATTCGCTTCACAAGCAATCAACCCATGGTGCTGTAAAAGCGTTGCCTTACGGTTTTTCAGGGCGACGCTCACATGCTCTGACAGCTCTCGTGTACCAAACGTCGCATAAGGCGCACACGGAATAGAGTTCCCCCCTGCCGCCGCAATCATGTAGTGAATTGCCGGGATAGGGCGATTAAGAATAGAAACGGCCGTGCAATGTACGGCATGGTTATGGACAACCGCATTGGCATCCGGACGCGTCTGGTATGCCGCCAGGTGAAAACGCCATTCACTGGAGGGTAATTGTCCTTTATCATATTTCCCGTCGTTATCTACATACACGATCATATTTTCAGTAAGTCTTTCGTAAGGAATACCGCTGGGCGTGATCAGCATCCCATTTTCATAACGCGCACTCACATTTCCCGCCGTCCCCTGATTCAATCCAAGGCTGGTCATTTCAAGGCAGGTTTCAATGATTTCTCGCGACAAACGCATTCTTTCCATAATGATTCTCCGGGTACAGTTTCCCCTCGTCTTTATTGCGAAAAATGCAGCCGCAGAGTAAGACGGGTCAGGTTTCAGATACAGGCAGCCACTGAACGTATATATTCAGGTTCAGTAGGCCGATTTATTTATAGCGGCGTATTAAGGTTGTCTTACGCGCTTAATAAGTTTCATCTCAACTTTTACAGTTTCTTTAATTGGCTGGTCATCAATAGCACTCATCATCATATCGAACGCTTTTTCCGCCCAAACATTTTCATCCTGCTGCATTGACCAGACATTATTGGCGAGGAATCCCAGCATCGGGTGTTCATCGAATGTCCCAATATTAATTTCAGGTGGAATTGTGCCAAAACGATTACGAATAGCGTTAATGGCCCCCTCCAGTACGGGTAATGATGAGGCGATAAATGCCTGTGGGCAGCCCTGTTCGCCGATCAACTCATCCATCAGTCGATAACCCCCCTCGGGCGTGTTGTCCGGACCTTCGCGCACCCAATCGCTATGCAAAATACCATTATTGTTCAATGCATTAAGATAACCTTGTAAACGGTCGCCGATGCTGGGTAATCCGGTATCTCCCACCAAAAACCAGATCGGCGACTTTCCAGCGTCAAACAAACTTTGCGTCAATTTTTCGCCGCCCAAAATGTTATGGCTTTCTACCAGAGCGTTATCGGTATACTTAAAATCACGGTCAAGTAACACCATCGGTTTTCTGACCTGACGTAAATGGTGCTGCTGATTCTCTAATGTTGAGGGAACAATAAAAAGGCCATCGACATTGCGAGCTATTAACGCTTTGGTCAGTTTATTTTCGTAATCAACATCGTCATAGGTACAGCTAATCGTTAGCTGATAACCGGAACGACGACAGCGTTGCTCAAGTTTTTCTGCGAGTGTAGCAAAAAACACGTTGGAAATATTGGGCACAATCAATCCCAACGTATCCGTTTTATTCAATTTCAGGCTACGTGCTGAATGGTTAATGACGTAACCATAGCGCTCGACATATTCATTAATACGCGTTTGGGTTTTGACACTGATTCGATATTGCTCTGCTTTCCCGTTCAGCACCAGTCGTACGGTCGTAACCGATAAATTCAGATCGCTGGCTATCTGTTCTACTGTTTTAGCCATTTATATGCCCCAGTTCACATCCAAAAACGTCAATCTACAATCATAAAAGTATTTTAAACTTTTGTCTTACTGCATAAGTTGGTTAATCGCCTGCTGCTGATCCCACATCATCAGATAAGCCTGATATTTGCGGTCATAGAAGTTCCGCCGTGATGGGTTAGCCTTAATCACCTCGCCTGATCGAACCATCGCTTGGCATGCAGATGGAATATTTTCCCACGCGCCGCAGGCAACCGCGCCAGTGATGGCCGCCCCTAACGTCACCGCATCCTCTTCCTGCATCAGATGAATATCGCATCCGGTGGCATCGGCATATTCTCGCAACCATAGTGGGTTATGCGTTGCGCCGCCGCACAGCGTCAGTCGGGAAATGGTGTGACCGTTTTCGCGCATCACTTCCATAATATGTCGCGTACCGCAGGCGATCGCCTGTAATGTCGCCAGGTACAGACGAGCAACCTGCATCTCGCCTCGCTCAAGAGTCAAACCGCAAACACTCCCCCGGGCATCGGGTCGCGCGCGCGGTGAACGATTACCGTGATGATCGGCCAGCACATGCAAATAACGACCTGGCTCTAACTCCAGCTCCTCAAGTGCGGCAACCCATTCATTAACTAAAACGATGGGATGGCAACCCCGCGCCTCAGCCTTGTGAAATAGCGCCGCGCTGGCTCCTGACTCCTGAAGCGTCCAGTCGACTAACGCCCCAGCGGCACTTTGCCCCCCTTCTGTCAGCCAGTAGCCTGGCAGCATGGCTGACCAGTACGGCCCCCATACACCTGGTGTATGAATTTCCTGCTCGCTGCACAGCATATGGCAATTTGACGTTCCGCTGATCAACGCCAACGTCCCCTCAGGCTCAACACCGGCAAGCGCTACTCCGCCCGCATGGGCATCAATCATTCCGCTGGCGACGACCACTGCAGTCGTCAGCCCCAGCGCCTGGGCCGCATCGGTGCTAAGCGTTCCAACGGCGGCGCCTGGCGGCAGGATCCGCGACGGGATTTTGCCCAACAAATCCGTTAGCTCAACAGCGTCAAGCAAAGAGTGGCTAAAGCGTTGTTCATGTGCCAGATAGTTCCATTTACACGTCAGCGTGCACAGACCAGCAACATCACAGGCGGTAGCTTTAGAGACCAGAAAGTCCGCCAGATCGTAGAAGCGATGCGCACTCTGCCAGGTGGCTGGAAAATGGTTTTTCAGCCACAGTACTTTAGGAAGCTCCATTTCGACGCTGACTTCACCGCCAACGTAGCGCAGAGCCGGATCCTGCGTGGCGTTTATACGTTGCGTCTCCTGCGCCGCACGATGATCCATCCACATGATGATGTTATGGTCTGATGGTTCGCCTGGTGAAACCGCCAGGCCCCGCCCCAGTTCATCCAGTGCCACCAATGAACAGGTGGCATCAAATCCCAATGCGCGAATCTCCTCAATGCGAACCCCGGATGACGACACCGCCTCCTTCACTGCATGGCAAACCTGCTGCCAGATTTCTGCAGATGACTGCTCTACCCGCTTAGGACCGGGTCGAAACTGCGAGATGGCATATGTCGCAAAAGCCAGCCGTTTGCCACTGGCATCAAAGACACCAGCCCTGACGCTGGCGGAACCGACATCCACACCGAGGAAATATCCACTGCCCATAGTAACTCCCTGACGCTGGCGAATGATGGGGCGAACACATCGCCCCAACGGTGTTATTTTTTACCGAATGGGTGTAACAGCTTGTCAATTTCCGGGGTGTCAATGTTCTTCGCATTAACGAATTTAACCGGAATATCAATTTCTTTCGGTACAGACTGACCCGATACCGCTGCATTTAGTGTCTTGATACCCTGGTAGCCAATCTGATAAGCGTCCTGCACGACAAAGCCCTGAATGACCCCAGACTTCAGGAAAGCAATGATTGCCTCGGTGCTATCAAAACCAATCACTTTCACTTTGCCTTTCAGGTTTTGACTATCAATGGCGTTTGCTACGCCCAGCGTTGAGCCTTCATTGGTGCCATAAATCCCTGCAATATCAGGGTTGGCCTGGATCATATCGATGGTTTTATCCATCGCTTTTTGCGGATCGCCATCGCTGTACTGGACCGGGAGCACCTGGATTTCCGGGTATTTCTCCTTCATGCGGGCAATAAACCCTTCCGAACGCTCAATCGCTGAGGAGGTCCCCGCTACGTGCGCAATAATGCCCACTTTACCTTTGCTGCCCACTTCCGCTGCCAGTGCTTCCGCCGCTTCAGCACCGGCTTTACGGTTATTCGTGGCGACAAAGCTCACTGGGATATCGGAATTCACGCCGGAGTCAAACGTCACAACTTTAATGCCGCGTGAATTTGCAGTCTCAACTAATGGCGCCAGCGCATTGGCATCTAACGCTGCCAGCAATAGTCCATTGGGTTTTTGCGCCATCGCGTTTTCAACTAGCTGAATCTGCTCGGCAATCTGAGTTTCATCCGCCGGGCCAACATAGCTGGTTTTATCACCCGACTCTTTTGCTGCCGCTTCCGTCCCCATTTTTACGGTTTGCCAGAATTCATGCTGGAAACCTTTACTGACCACCGGAAGGTTCATATCTTTAGCCACTACGCTGGATGTCATACAGGCCAGCAGGGATAACGCATAGACAAAATTCCTGGTTCTCATTGTTTTACTCCGTTCTGAGTGAGTCACCCTAAACGTCAGGGTTATGATGCCCCGTGACTTCCGGGAGCGTAAATCAACGAATTTTTTTGCGTAATGTATCGAGATAAACCGCAGCAATGACCACCACGCCCATGGCCACCATTTGCCAGAACTGGGAAACCCCCATCAGGTTCAGACCGTTTTTCAACACGCTCATAATGAATGCGCCGATGATAGTCCCGCCGATGGTGCCAATTCCCCCCATCAGGCTCGTCCCACCAATAACAACCGCTGCGATGGCTTCCAGTTCATAACCCACGCCAACCGTTGGCTGACCAGAGTTCAGACGTGAGGCCAGAATAACGCCGGCGATCCCGGTCAGCAGACCGCAAAAGGCGTAGACGAAAATTTTGACGCGTTGAACTTTAATTCCGGAAAGGTGTGCGGCCACCTCATTGCTACCCACAGCGTAAACATAGCGACCAATCACCGTTTTCTTCAGGATGTAGGCGGCGATTAGCGCCACCACCACCAGGTAAAAAACGGGATAAGGCAACACATCGAACAAACGTCCCTGGGCCAGCATTTTGAAGGTGGGGTAATCAGCGAAATAAATCGCACGACCATCTGTCATCACCATATTGATGCCTCTGACGGACATCATCAGGCCCAGCGTGGCGATAAAAGGCGGGATAGTCATTTTGGTGACCAGCAGACCATTGATATAGCCGCATAATCCACCGGCCAGCACCCCGGCCAGAATACATACGGGCAGAGGCAATCCCAGCGTGGCGCTGATGCCTACCGCAACACCCGAAAAGGCCACCACCGAGCCAAGAGAAAGGTCGATTCCTGACGTGATAATGACGAAGGTAACGCCAATCGCCATAATGCCAATCACTGAAGTTTGCAGAGCGATTGTCATGATGTTTTCAGTGTTAAAGAAAAATGGCGAACCAAAGCTAAAAAATATTACTAAAATAATCAGACTCAAAAGCGGCGCAAGGCGCATTAAAAGTTCTTTGTTAATTTTTATTTTCTTATTATTGCTGTCTGAAGAGGTTACAGAGATAGTCATAAATTAGTCCTCTAACGTCGCATATTGCATGATTTTTTCTTGTGTGGCGTCATCAGAAGCTAACTCCCCGGTAATACGTCCATTACGCATCACTAAAATGCGATCGCACATACCCAGCACTTCCGGTAATTCAGAGGAGATCATGATAATTGACTTCCCTTTGGCCACCAGTCGATTCATTAATTCATAAATCTCAAGTTTGGCACCCACATCAATACCGCGAGTGGGTTCATCAAAGATGAGAATATCGGTGTCTTTACACACCCATCTGGCAATAATAATTTTCTGCTGATTACCACCACTTAAATTCAGAGCAGCCTGTTCTAAATGTGGTGTTTTAATGCGTAGGGCTTTCACCTGTTCTTCGCTGGTTTTCTGACAACGTTTGCTGTCCACGTTGCCATAACGATCGGAATACTCAGGATAATTGCCCAACATAATATTGCGCTCAACGGACAGTCCTAATGCCAGCCCCTCTTTTTTCCTGTCCTCGGTTAAATAGCTGATACCCTGTTTGATAGCATCAGGAATATCTTTAATTACCGTCACGTTACCGTTCAGCTTGAGGGTTCCGCCATCAATGGGATCCGCACCAAAAATCGCCCGCGCCAGCTCAGTACGTCCTGCCCCCATCAGACCGGCGAAGCCCAAAATTTCGCCCTGATACAGAGTGAAATCAATATTGTTCAATACGCCATTGCGCGTCAGACCGCTTACTTCCAACACCGGCTTGTGTTGAGCCAAAGGTTCGCGGCGAGGATAGATATTGCCAAGATCGCGCCCAACCATCATGGCAATCAGATCGCTAATTTTAACCGCATCATAATCCACAGTGGCAATAAACTGACCATCCCGCATCACCGTCGCGCGATCGGCGATCAGCGCCAGTTCCTCTAATCTGTGCGAGATATAAACAATGCCCGTTCCCTGTTCTTTCAGCAAACGAGTTACCTGAAATAAGCTGTCAATTTCCGTTTCGGTCAGCGCTGCCGTCGGTTCATCCATAATAAGAATCTTGGCATTCACCGATATCGCTTTAGCAATCTCAACCATTTGTTGTTGCGCGACGGTCAGATCGGCCACCAGCGTTTCTGGAGAGATATTCAGGTTTAATTTTTGCAAAATATCGATAGCTGCCTGTCGCTGTTGTTTTTCATCCAGACGCCAGCGATTATTTTTGCAAAACTCCCTGCCAATAAATATATTTTCTTCCACCGTGAGTTCAGGGAAAAGGTTAAACTCCTGGTGAATGATGGTGATACCTGCGCTTTGTGCACTCAACGGATTCGCAAAAGTAACAGGTTGTCCCTCAAAAATAATATCCCCTTCATCAGGCTGATAAACACCGGATAAAATCTTCATCAACGTAGACTTTCCTGCGCCATTCTCACCCAGCAGCGCATGAACCTCTCCTTTGCGTAAAGCAAAATCCACATTACTCAACGCTAATACGCCGGGAAAACGTTTCGTAATATGACTCATCTGTAAAAATGTTTCAGACATTGCTGCTTTCCTCAATATACAGAAACTGCAATCAGTGAATCAGGCGCAAAACGTTGCCAGGAAGCCATCGTCACCGTTAATGCGAATACTACCTATAAGTTCATATGCGTTTTATCAATTATGCTAACTCGAGTTAGCGAAGTGCCTTTTAAAGCTATTTTAGCTACTCAAAATAGCCAAATCATTTGGTTTAAAACTGTGACGCTGAACAGACAATTTATTACAACCAATTAATTTAAAAAGGATTTATTGAAAATACCCGTCCTGGTTTATTTGACGCAGATCGAATTTTAACCACTTCTCGTGAAGCCTCTCACAGTTCCACAACAAAAAAGTTGTGCAAAAAACTCTCTAATACCTAAGCTAACTCGAGTTAGCAAAAATGGGTTATTCAGCCAACTGCGACGGTGGTGTTCAACATCCGCTTTTGCAGCACGGCATAAAGTGAGATGAGGAACCTCGAATGAACAAAAATAGCTTACCGAAAATTGGAATTCGTCCGGTGATTGATGGGCGCCGTATGGGTGTTCGTGAATCGCTCGAAGAGCAAACCATGAATATGGCCAAAGCCACTGCTGCGCTGATCACAGAGAAACTTCGTCACGCCTGTGGTGCACAAATTGAATGTGTGATTGCCGACACTTGCATTGCCGGGATGGCTGAATCTGCCGCCTGTGAAGAAAAATTCAGCAGCCTGAACGTAGGCGTGACGATTACTGTTACCCCATGCTGGTGCTACGGTAGCGAAACCATCGACATGGATCCGATGCGCCCGAAAGCTATCTGGGGCTTTAACGGAACAGAACGTCCCGGCGCAGTTTATCTGGCCGCAGCATTGGCTGCGCATAATCAAAAAGGACTTCCCGCCTTCTCTATTTACGGCCATGACGTACAGGATGCCGGCGACACCACGATCCCTGCCGATGTTGAAGAAAAATTGCTGCGTTTTGCCCGCGCGGGCCTGGCGCTTGCCAGTATGAAAGGCAAAAGCTACCTGTCCGTAGGCGGCGTTTCAATGGGCATTGCCGGCTCGATTGTCGATCATAACTTCTTTGAATCCTGGCTGGGAATGAAGGTTCAACCCGTTGATATGACCGAACTGCGTCGTCGCATCGACCAAAAAATCTATGACGAAGCTGAGCTGGAAATGGCGCTGGCGTGGGCGGATAAAAACTTCCGCTACGGTGAAGATCAGAACGCAAAGCAATATAAGCGTAACGCAGAGCAGAGCCGTGCGGTGCTGAAAGAGAGCCTGCTGATGGCCATGTGTATTCGCGACATGATGCAGGGTAACCAGAAACTGGCAGACAAAGGTCGGGTTGAAGAGTCGCTGGGGTATAACGCGATTGCCGCAGGCTTCCAGGGCCAGCGTCACTGGACCGATCAATACCCGAATGGCGATACCGCCGAAGCACTGCTCAACAGCTCCTTTGACTGGAACGGCATTCGCGAACCGTTCGTTGTCGCCACCGAAAACGACAGCCTGAACGGCGTGGCGATGCTGTTTGGTCATCAACTCACCGGCACAGCGCAGGTCTTTGCCGATGTGCGCACCTACTGGTCGCCAGAGGCGGTTGAACGCGTCACAGGTAAACCGCTAACCGGCCTTGCTGAGCACGGTATTATTCACCTGATTAACTCCGGCTCGGCAGCGCTGGATGGCTCCTGCAAACAGCGCGACGGCGAAGGGAAACCGACCATGAAGCCGCACTGGGAGATCTCACAGAAAGAGGCGGATGATTGCCTGGCGGCTACCGAATGGTGTCCGGCTATTCACGAATACTTCCGCGGCGGCGGCTATTCTTCTCGCTTCCTGACCGAGGGCGGCGTGCCCTTCACCATGACCCGCATCAACATCATCAAAGGCCTGGGCCCGGTGCTGCAAATCGCGGAAGGCTGGAGCGTGGAATTGCCGAAAGAGATGCACGACCAGCTTGATGCGCGCACCAACTCCACCTGGCCAACCACCTGGTTTGCCCCGCGCTTAACCGGTAAAGGCCCGTTCAGCGATGTCTATTCCGTCATGGCTAACTGGGGCGCAAACCACGGCGTACTGACGATAGGTCACGTGGGCGCGGACTTTATTACGCTCGCCGCCATGCTGCGTATCCCGGTTTGTATGCACAACGTGGAAGACGAAAAAATTTACCGCCCTTCAGCCTGGGCAGCCCATGGTATGGATATGGAAGGCCAGGATTATCGCGCCTGCCAGAACTACGGCCCGCTGTATAAGCGTTAATGCGACTCTGGCCCGGTGGCGCAAGCTTACCGGGCCTGCGCAGTGAATTTTGTAGGCCGGGTAAGCGCTGCGCCATCCGGCTACGTTTGGGGAGCGATTATGAAACAAGACGTTATCCTGGTTCTCGACTGTGGCGCGACCAACGTGCGGGCTATCGCCGTTGACCGACAGGGAAAGATTGTCGCCCGCGCAGCAACCCCGAACGCCAGTGACATCGCAACAGAAAACAGTACCTGGCATCAATGGTCGCTGGAGTCCATTCTGCAACACTTCGCCGATTGCTGTCAGCGCCTCTGCACGCAACTGGCCGCCTGCCATGTCCGCGGGATCGCCGTCACCACTTTTGGCGTTGACGGCGCGCTGGTTGATAAGAACGGCAAGCAGCTGTATCCGGTGATTAGCTGGAAATGCCCACGCACCGCAGCGGTGATGGAGAATATTCACCGCTACATATCACCGCAGCAATTGCAGGAAATTTCCGGCGTCGGCGCATTTAGCTTCAACACGCTGTATAAACTGGTGTGGCTGAAAGAAAACCATCCGCAATTTCTGGAGCAGGCGCACGCCTGGTTGTTTATCTCGTCGCTTATCAACCACCGTTTAACCGGCGAGTTCACTACAGATATCACCATGGCGGGCACCAGCCAGTTGCTGGACATCCGGCAGCGCGATTTTAGTCATGACATTTTGCAGGCTACGGGCATACCGCGCCGTCTGTTCCCGCGCCTGGTTGAAGCAGGCGAACAGATTGGGGCTTTGCAACCAGAGGCTGCCAGCTTGCTCGGGCTTACGGCGGGAATTCCGGTCATCTCTGCCGGACACGACACGCAGTTTGCGCTATTTGGCGCTGGAGCCCAGCCAGATGAACCGGTGCTCTCTTCCGGCACATGGGAAATTCTGATGGTGCGCAGTGCGCAGGTGGATACCTCCCAGCTCAGCCAATATGCGGGTTCCACTTGTGAGCTGGATAGCCAGGCTGGACTGAATAACCCCGGCATGCAGTGGCTGGCTTCCGGTGTACTCGAGTGGGTGCGTAAGCTGCTGTGGACTGCCGACACCCCCTGGCAGACGCTGATTGACGAAGCCAGGGCCATCCCTGCAGGTGCTGAAGGCGTGAAGATGCACTGCGACCTGCTGGCCTGTCAGAATGCGGGCTGGCAAGGGGTTACGCTCAATACCACCCGTGGTCACTTTTATCGCGCCGCGCTGGAAGGACTGACAGAACAGCTGCAGCGAAACCTCCATACGCTGGAAAAAATCGGTCATTTCCAGGCCACTGAACTGCTATTGGTTGGTGGGGGAAGCCGCAACGCGTTGTGGAATCAGATCAAAGCGAATGTTCTCGGGATACCTGTCAAAGTGCTGGATGACGCCGAAACCACCGTGGCAGGTGCCGCAATGTTTGCGTGGTCGGGCACTGGGGAATTTGCCTCACCGGAACAGGCACGCGGGCAGGTACGCTACCAGTACCGTTACTTCTATCCGCAAACCGAATCCGAACTAACAGGAGTTGAGTAACATGCTCAAAACAATATCTCCCTTAATTTCGCCCGACCTGCTGAAGGTGCTGGCTGAGATGGGCCACGGCGATGAGATTATATTTTCCGATGCCCACTTCCCGGCCCACAGCATGGGACCGCAGGTTATCCGCGCCGACGGTCTATTGGTCAGCGACCTTCTACAGGCGATTGTTCCGCTCTTTGAACTGGACAGCTATGCCCCACCGCTGGTGATGATGGCGGCTGTTGAAGGCGATGCCCTCGATCCTGACGTCGAGGCCCGCTATCGTCAGGCGCTTTCACTGCAAACCCCCTGCCCGGACATCACGCGTATTGACCGCTATGCCTTCTATGAACGCGCGCAACAGGCGTTTGCGATCGTTATCACAGGAGAGCGGGCAAAGTACGGGAATATTCTATTAAAAAAAGGAGTAACCCCGTAATCTCTGGTCTGAATGCCCGTCAGCTACGGGCATTCATCATAAGATGAGGATCAGAACATGAAAGCGGCGCGCCAGCAGGCGATCGTAGATCTGCTTACCAACCACAAAAATCTGACAACCGAAACCCTTGCTTTGCAACTTAAGGTCAGCAAAGAGACCATCCGCCGCGATCTCAGCGAGCTACAAGCCCAGGGAAAAGTGCTGCGCAATCACGGGCGGGCCAAAGTGATTCATCGGGAAAATCAGGACAGCGGCGACCCGTTTCATATGCGACTCAAAAGCCACTATGCCCACAAAGCGAATATTGCCCGCGAAGCGCTGGCATGGATCGAAGAAGGTATGGTGATAGCCCTGGACGCCAGCTCAACGTGCTGGTACCTGGCGCGACAGTTACCGGACATCAACATTCACGTCTTTACCAACAGCCAGCCCATTTGCCAGGAATTGGCTAAACGCGAACACCTTCAGCTCTTCAGCTCCGGCGGTCGCCTTGAGCGTAAATACGGTTGCTATGTTAACCCCTCGCTCATCTCGCAGCTCAAACCACTCGAGATCGATCTGTTTATTTTTTCCTGCGCAGGGATCGACAGCGACGGCGCACTCTGGGACTCTAACGCGACCAATGCCGACTTCAAGTCCATTCTGCTTAAGCGCGCAGCGCAGTCATTATTGCTGATCGATAAAAGTAAATTTAATCGTTCGGGAGAGGCCCGGATTGGGCATCTGGATGATGTGACGCATATTATTTCAGATACGCCGATGATTGAAACAATGCAGGCCGGATGAGGCATTTACGCCTTCATCCGGCCTGCAATTTTACCTTATCGCTCGTCGCGACGACCACCAACAGCAGCCCACAGGCGACGGACGTGCACAGTGACTTCTTCACGGTCATGATACAGCTGACGCGCCTGAATCTGGGCATTTACGCCATGCTCGTCAAGCTGTGCCTGAATATAAGCCAGGTTTTGCGACACCTCTTCGTAGCGTTTTTTCATCGGCAGCTTGAGGTTGAAAATAGTCTCACGACACCAGCCGTTGACTAGCCACTGCGCCATCAGGGCGGCAACCTTCGCGGGCTTTTCCACCATGTCGCAAACCATCCACGAAATGTTATTGCGATTCGGCCGGTACTTAAATCCGTCTTCGCGCAGCCAGGTAACTTGTCCGGTATCCATCAGACTTTGCGCCATCGGACCATTATCCACGGAGTAAACCCACATGTTGCGTTTAACCAGTTGATAGGTCCAACCGCCCGGGCATGCCCCTAAATCCACCGCATACATTCCGTTAGCCAGACGTTCATCCCACTCATCGGCAGGAATGAACACGTGCAGCGCTTCTTCCAGCTTCAGTGTTGAACGGCTCGGCGCATCGGCCGGGAACTTCAGACGCGGAATACCCATGTAGAACTGGGAGTTATTGTCGGGCCAGGAATAGCCGGTATAGCAACAGCCTGGTGCGATAAAGAACACATGAACCACCGGACGTTTTGGCGTTTCATATTTTGCCAGCACGCCCGCTTCCCGCAGCGCCGCGCGCAGTGGTACGGTAAATTTACGGCAAAATTTAACCAACTCTTTGCTTTCATTGGTATCAGCAACTTCAACGCGCAGATCGCCGCCTTTCTCTACCACGCCCTGCAACATGCCGACAATCGGCGTAATGCGGTCTTCCGGCGGTAAATATTGCAGCAGTTCGCCCACCACAAACATTTGACGGGCAAAAATCAGCGAGCTAAACGGCAACTCTTTCACTAACTTTTCGGCATCGTCCTGTTGATAGCATTCGAAGATGACGTAACCCGCATTGTCTTTCACGCGGGCAAAACCGAAGATTTCCCGGCGTCCTGCTTTATCCGTAATTTCTGCGGCGCACTCTTTTTCAAAACCTGGGCGACACAACAATACAACCTTATTCATGGCTAACGCCCTTACGTTTCAATCGAATAGCGCCCACTAACATCAGCGCCCAGCCCACAAGGAAGCTGAAACCGCCGACGGGGGTAACAAACGCCCACAGGCGTAAATGCGAGAGCGCGAGGCAATACAGGCTGCCGCTAAACAGCACCGTTCCTAATGCCAAAAACACGCTACTCCAGTAAAACCAAATGCTAATGCGCCGCTGCATGGCGACGGCCAGGCCAAATATAGCCAGCGTATGGAACGCCTGATACTCGAGGCCAGTCTGGATCCACCCCATCTCAACGACACCGAGGGTTTTACTCAGAACATGTGCCCCAAAGGCGCCCAACGCCACAAAGATAAAGCCACTTACGGCGGCAAAAATCAGCATAAAACGGCTGGTCATGTGAATACCCTACGTAAATTATTGTTCATAACGAAAGCGGAATTTTTCTTGTTCCGTGGCCGCTTTCGCCAGAATCCACTGACGGAAGGCGGCTATTTTACCCAGTTCTGCCTGACTGTCATGACAAACCAGATAAAATGCGTTTTTGCTGACCAGAACATCATTAAACGGACAGACCAGACGTCCGGCTTCTATTTCGGATTGCGCCATGACGTTATTAGCCAATGCAATTCCCTGTCCATGGATAGCAGCCTGGAGCACCATGGCGCTATGGCTGAAGATGGGTCCCTGCTGTACGTTGATATGATTCAGGCCAAGCTGGCGCGTATAGGCTTGCCAGTCACGGCGCGACGCATCGTGCAATAATGTGTGTTTCGCCAGATCTTCGGGCGTCTTTAGCGGTTTATCACCGGTGAGTAATAGCGGCGAGCAGACCGGCAATAGATATTCTGCGTACAATTTTTCAACACGCAGACCCGGCCAGTTGCCACGTCCGTAGAAAATCGCCACATCAACATCGTCAGCCAGTTTGTCTTCCTGACGGTCCACCGCCTGGATCCTGACATCGATTCCCGGATAAGCTGAGTTAAAGCTAGAGAGTCTGGGAACCATCCATTGGATTGCAAAACTGGGCAATAAACTCACGGTGAGCGCACCTTTTGCACTGCGTGCCTGAAGTTTACGCGTCGCGTCGGTTAATTGCGAAAAAATCTCTTTGATGTCGAGAAAGTAGCTTTGGCCTTCTTCCGTTAACAGCAAAGATCGATTGCGTCGACGAAACAGCTTCAGCCCCAGGAAATCCTCAAGTGACTTGATTTGATGACTTACTGCGGCCTGCGTCACAAAAAGCTCTTCTGCTGCGCGAGTAAAGCTCAAATGACGCGCTGCAGCATCAAAAACACGCAACGCATTTAGGGGTGGTAATCGTTTTGACATGACTTTTAGGCTTTGATGTTAAATGAATTTAACAATTAACCAACAGGTTGTAACCTATTAGTTTTTTTTATCTGAGCCATTATAAATTGTCCGTTGAGGTTCTACCAGCAAATACCTATAGTGGCGGCACTTCCTGAAGCCGGAACGAAAAGTTTTATCGGAATGCGTGTTCTGGTGGGCTTTTGGCTTACGGTTGTGATGTTGTGTTGTTGTGTTTGCAATTGGTCTGCGATTCAGACCATGGTAGCAAAGCTACCCTTTTTCACTTCCTGTACATTTACCCTGTCTGTCCATAGTGATTAATGTAGCACCGCCAAATTGCGGTGCTTTTTTTTGTCCGACTCTTTGTCGATGGACGACCGGTTAGTTATCCAGTTCTACCATCTCTTTCACATCGGTACGGTTAATCTGCTGTTTGTTGCCGTTAGCGTCTTTATACGAAATCATCCCCGTTTCATTGTCGGTCTGTGGCTTACCATCAGATACGATTGATCGACCATCATTGGTGTGCATCACGTAATTCGAACCAGAACAGGCGCTCAGGGCAAAAGTCAGCATACAAGCAGAGATAATTGCGGCAGTCTTTTTCATCTTTTTCTCCTTAAAGCGATTTATGCTATTAAAAACACACTCCGTAACAGGCTAAATTGCTCGCCTAACGGTATATAGCATAAGACACTGCGTGGACTTTGCCAGGATATCCAGAGTATTCCGATGGTTAGCACACCCCTTGTATCAGCGCCCTTTTTGCGCCACGATCGGTTTACTGAACTGAGGAGTACCATGAACGCTTTTAACCCCGCGCAGTTTCGCGCGCAATTTCCCGCACTCAACGATGCTGGCGTCTATCTCGACAGCGCTGCTACCGCACTGAAGCCGCAGGCAGTGATTGAGGCCACCCATCAGTTTTATAGCCTGAGCGCCGGTAACGTCCATCGCAGCCAGTTTGCCGAAGCACAGCGCCTGACCGCACGCTATGAAGCCGCACGGGAAAAAGTCGCAAGCCTGATTAATGCGCCGGATGACAAAACAATCGTCTGGACCCGCGGTACGACGGAAGCGATCAACATGGTTGCCCAAAGCTATGCGCGACCGCGCTTACAACCGGGTGATGAGATTATCGTTAGCGCAGCAGAACACCATGCCAACCTCGTGCCCTGGCTGATGGTGGCGGAGCAAACGGGGGCGAAGGTCGTCAGACTACCGCTTAACGACCATTTATTGCCAGACGTTGAAAGCCTCGCGCAACTCATCACTCCACGCAGCCGCATTCTGGCGCTTGGGCAGATGTCGAACGTTACCGGCGGTTGCCCGGATCTGGCCCGCGCCATTACCCTCGCCCATGCGGCTGGTATGGTGGTGATGGTGGATGGCGCCCAGGGGATTGTCCATTTCCCCGCCGACGTACAGCAATTAGACATTGATTTCTATGCGTTCTCGGGCCACAAGCTGTATGGCCCCACCGGCATTGGCGTGCTGTACGGTAAACCGGAACTGCTGGATGCCATGTCTCCCTGGCTCGGTGGCGGTAAAATGATTAGCGAAGTCAGTTTTGACGGTTTCACCACCCAGGCTGCTCCATGGAAGCTGGAGGCCGGTACGCCTAACGTTGCTGGCGTTATCGGGCTAAGCGCGGCGCTCGAATGGCTGGCGGACGTTGACGTGGTGCAGGCCGAAAACTGGAGCCGGGGTCTGGCGACGTTGGCAGAAGATGCGCTGGCGAAACGCCCCGGCTTTCGCTCCTTCCGCTGCCAGGACTCCAGTCTGTTAGCCTTTGATTTCGCAGGCGTTCATCACAGCGACATGGTGACGTTGCTGGCAGAATATGGCATTGCGCTGCGTGCAGGACAACACTGTGCGCAACCGCTGCTGGCAGAACTGGGCGTATCCGGGACGCTACGCGCCTCATTTGCACCTTATAATACGCAAAGTGATGTAGATGCGTTGGTCGCAGCCGTTGACCGCGCGCTGGAAATATTGGTGGATTAATGACAAGCCCTCTGTTCGCCGGACACCCGTTTGGCACAACCGTAACGGAAGAGACGTTACGCAATACCTTTACCCCGCTCACCCAGTGGGAAGATAAATATCGCCAGCTGATTCTGCTGGGTAAGCAGTTGCCAGCGCTTCCTGATTCGCTAAAGGCACAGGCCAAAGAGATCGCGGGCTGCGAAAACCGCGTTTGGCTGGGGCATACCCTTCATGAGAATGGTACTTTGCATTTCTTCGGAGACAGCGAAGGTCGCATTGTACGCGGGCTGTTGGCGGTATTACTCACGGCGGTTGAAGGTAAAACCGCAGCCGAGTTACTGGCGCATTCGCCTATGGCATTATTTGACGAGCTAGGTTTACGCGCGCAGCTCAGCGCCTCGCGTACCCAGGGGCTGCATGCTCTTAACGAGGCGATTCTTGAGGCTGCCCGACAGGTTTGATGGTTGCCGGATGGCGACGCGAACGCGCCTTATCCGGCACAACACACTCAACTCTGGCGCGCCGCTTTCGCCATCATCTTCTTCAGCGCGTGTGAGACGGCAACAAAGCCAAAGGTGGCGGTCACCATAGTGGCCGCGCCAAAACCGGATGCGCAATCCATGCGCTTCGGCCCTTCCGCCGTCGCCTTCATCGCACATACCGAGCCATCTGCCTGCGGGTAAACCAGCGCTTCGGTCGAGAACACACAGTCCACGCCCAGCTTGCCTTTGCTGTTTTTCACCACGCCAAAATCGCTTTTCAGTCGCTCGCGTAGCTTGGCTGCCAGCGGATCCTGGATAGTTTTTGCCAAATCAACGACCTGTATCTGCGTCGGGTCGATCTGCCCTCCCGCACCACCGGTGGTCACCAGCGGAATTTTGTTACGCCGACACCAGGCGATCAGTGCCGCTTTTGGGCGCACGCTATCAATCGCATCAATGACATACGAATAACCCGCACTCATATACTCAGCAACATTATCCGGCGTGACAAAATCATCGACTACGTTCACCCGGCACTCCGGGTTAATCTGGCGGATACGTTCAGCCATCACTTCAGCTTTTGCCAGGCCGACGTTATCGCGCAGAGCATGGATCTGGCGGTTAGTATTGGTGACGCACACATCATCCATATCGATGAGCGTGATGACGCCAATACCGGTACGCGCCAGCGCTTCCGCCGCCCACGACCCTACCCCGCCAATCCCGACCACGCAAACGTGCGATTGGGCAAACAACTGCAGCGCATTTTCGCCATACAGACGCGCCGTACCGCCAAAACGCTGGCGCCAGGCATCACTGATAACCACAGACATAACACCTCAAATTCATTAATATCGAGCGCCATCCGGCTATTAACCGCTGAACACGTTACCCGTACCCGGCGCTGTTTTCAGTACCCACACGCGACCGTAGTGATTATACCACCCCGCACGGTGTCCGGCGTCAGCACCAATGCCCTGATAGATATCGAAGTGTTGCCCTTTAATAGCGCCACCCACATCTAACGCCACCATCAGGCGCAGTTCGTACTGGCCGGTAAACTTGCCGTTATTGTCCAGTAACGGGACTTCCGCCAGCAATGTTGTGCCCGCCGGAATGATACTGCGGTCAGAAGCCACAGATGCGCGGCCAATCAACGGTACCGCGCTGGCCCCTTTGACCGGTGCAAAAGATTGCGGTTTAAAGAAGACAAACGATGGGTTCTGCTCCAACAGCTCACGCACTTCGGCTTCGCTGTGCGTTTCACCCCAATGGCGAATAGCCTGCATCGACATATCTTCTTTTTTCACTTCGCCACGGTCGATAAGCACTTTACCGATGCTGCGATAGGCGTGGCCGTTTTTCCCGGAATAGCTAAAGAAGTTAAGCGGACTGCCATCGCCAAAATCGATGTAACCACTGCCCTGCACATCCATAATGAAGTTATCCATCAGGGAGTTGCTGTACGCCAGAATGTAGTTGTCGCTCAGCGCACCCGCGTAAATCTCGGCCCGGCTTGGTAAACGGCCACGTTTTGGCGGCATGCGATAGATAGGATACTGAAACTCGCCCTGGCGCGTATGGCGCGCCTGAATAACCGGCGTGTAATAACCGGTAAACTGGACGTTACCGTAGTTGTCCGCCCCTTCCATTTGCCAGGCATCAATACCAAACTGGCGCATACTGCGCGTATCACCGCCCGCACGTAACCACTGCTGGATAGCGTTGTAAACGTTGCTCTGGTTGCCGTACAAACGTGGCGAAGCGCTGCGAATTTGATTAACCTGCTCGGCGAAATCACCGGCATTGATTGGTGCGCCAACCGCATCAGGCTGGTTCACCAGTGAGAAAGGCTGGGTAAATTTCCCGTCTTTATACTGCTGCCCACGATCGGTGGGTTTTGAGGAACACGCGGCGAGCATCGCGACGACTGCTCCCGCCAGAAGATATTTTGCCCAACGTCCTTTCATTGTTCTCGTCTTATGTTGCCTGAATGCGAGACGAAGATAACAAACCCCCGAACCTAATGAAATGCGTATACATACCCGAACGCAAATTTTGAGCAAAAAACAATCCAGAATGCGTTGTTTTTGTTCATTTTCACCTTAAAAACGTGATCAAGGTGAAAAAAGGGTTGCATGAAAATGCGAGCAGAGTATAGTGCGCATCCACGGACGCGGGGTGGAGCAGCTTGGTAGCTCGTCGGGCTCATAACCCGAAGGTCGTCAGTTCAAATCTGGCCCCCGCAACCAATTAAAATTTGATGAAATAAAAGCAGTACGGTGACGCGGGGTGGAGCAGCCTGGTAGCTCGTCGGGCTCATAACCCGAAGGTCGTCGGTTCAAATCCGGCCCCCGCAACCAATCAAATTTGATAAAATATAAAGCAGTACGGTGACGCGGGGTGGAGCAGCCTGGTAGCTCGTCGGGCTCATAACCCGAAGGTCGTCGGTTCAAATCCGGCCCCCGCAACCAACATTATAAACACCCTAAAGGGTGTTTTTTTGTATCTGTGGTCCATAAAAAAAGCGCTTTTCAGCGCTTTTTTGTTATCCCCTTCTCGCCAGCGTCGCACCATCGGCAAAGTAGGCTTTGATCCCCGCCAGAATCGACTCTGCAACTTCCTGCTGGAAGGTCGCAGTTTTGAGCTTACGCTCTTCCTCAACGTTACTGATAAATGCGGTTTCCACCAGAATAGACGGAATATCCGGCGCTTTAAGTACCGCAAACCCGGCTTGTTCAACCTGGTTCTTATGCAGATTGTTGACTTTACCGAGCTTATTCAATACCGCTTTACCAAACTTCAGACTGTCGGCGATGGTCAGCGATTGCACCATGTCGAACATGGTATGGTCGACGTAGCGATCGCCACTCTTGCTGACGCCGCCAATCAAATCCGAGGCGTTCTGAGTTTGCGCCAGATATTTCGCGGCGGTGCTTGTCGCCCCTTTAGTCGAGAGCGCAAATACCGACGAACCTCTGGGCTGTCGACTGGTAAATGCATCGGCGTGAATAGAGACAAACAGGTCTGCACGCTGCTTCTGCGCTTTCGCCACGCGGACTTTAAGCGGAATGAAGATATCTTCATTTCGCGTCATAAAGACCTTCATGTTGCCCTCTTTCTCTATGAGGGCTCGCAGGCGTCGGGCAATCTGCAGCACCACATCTTTTTCACGCGTCTTGTATTTCCCCACCGCACCGGAGTCCTCTCCGCCATGCCCTGGGTCGAGCATAATGACAATGGGGCGATCGCGCCCCGCTTTACCCGGCTGCGGGCCACTTTGCGCAGGCGGCACCTGTTTGTCCAGATCGCCCTTGTTGTATTCTTCCAGCAACGCCAGCAGCGGATCCTGAACATCCTGGGCATTCGCGGGATAGAGATCCATCACCAGACGTTCTTTAAAGCCGGCCACCGGAGCCAGCGCAAAAAGTTGTGGCTTCACATTCTGTTTCAGCTCGAACACCATCCGCACGGTCTGTGGGTCAAACTGCCCGACGCGCGCCGATTTAATATACGGATCGTCAGGACGGATCTGCGCACCCATGCCCTTGAGCACCGAGTTCAAATTAACGCCTTCAATATCCACAACCACACGCTCAGGATTACTCAGGGCAAACTGTTTGTATTTCAGCAGACGGTTAGATTCTACCGTGACGCGGGTGTAGCTGGACGCTGGCCAGACACGTACGGCAACGACCTGACTCATGGCAGCCAGACCAACCTGGCTGACGCTCAAAAGCCACATAGCACCCGCACCTTTCAGTAAACGGCGGCGACTGATTGCTGAATTGGATCCCGACATGCTTCTCCCGAGCAAAAAGAAATCTTTATTGAGGTAATACGTAAAACGTCTGAATTGACCGGAAACTTTAGCGAATGACGCATAATCTGTCATCTATAAAAGGGTAAACATTCTTTTTATATTCACGGCATTACTGAGAAAAATCTTCGGCATGGGTAAAAATTACGCTTGCGCACAGCGCCAAAACAGAATAAAAATACACAAATTACGAATAATCATGCAATGAGGGTGTGCCGTGGTGAAGGAGCGTAGAACCGAACTGGTACAGGGATTCCGCCATTCTGTTCCCTATATCAATACCCATCGGGGAAAGACGTTTGTCATTATGCTGGGCGGCGAAGCCATCGAGCATGAAAACTTTTCCAGTATCGTCAATGACATTGGCCTTCTTCATAGCCTCGGCATCCGCCTTGTCGTGGTCTATGGCGCACGACCGCAGATTGATGCCAATCTTGCGGCACATCATCATGAACCGGTGTACCACAAGAATACGCGCGTTACCGACGCTAAAACCCTGGAGCTGGTCAAACAGGCGGCAGGGTTACTTCAGCTTGATATTACCGCCCGCCTGTCAATGAGCCTGAATAATACGCCATTGCAGGGGGCGCACATCAATGTGGTCAGCGGTAATTTTATTATCTCCCAGCCGCTGGGCGTTGATGACGGCGTGGATTACTGCCATAGCGGACGTATTCGTCGTATTGATGAAGATGCCATTCACCGGCAGTTAGACAGTGGCGCGATTGTGCTGATGGGCCCGGTCGCCGTTTCCGTCACCGGTGAGAGCTTTAACCTGACTTCAGAAGAGGTCGCCACGCAGTTGGCTATCAAACTGAAGGCAGAGAAAATGATCGGCTTTTGCTCCTCTCAGGGCGTCACCAACGATGATGGCGATATTATTTCCGAGCTGTTTCCTAACGAAGCCCAGGCGCGCGTTGAGTTGCAGGAAGAGAAAGGCGATTACAGCTCCGGCACAGTGCGCTTCCTGCGCGGGGCAGTGAAAGCCTGTCGCAGTGGGGTACGGCGCTGCCATCTGATCAGCTATCAGGAAGATGGCGCATTGCTGCAGGAACTGTTCTCCCGTGACGGGATCGGTACGCAGATCGTAATGGAAAGCGCCGAGCAGATCCGCCGCGCTACCATTAACGATATCGGCGGGATTCTGGAGCTGATCCGTCCGCTGGAGCAACAAGGCATTCTGGTACGTCGCTCCCGCGAACAACTGGAAATGGAGATCGACAAATTCACGATTATTCAGCGCGATAACCTGACCATCGCCTGCGCCGCTCTGTACCCTTTCCCGGAGGAGAGAATTGGCGAAATGGCGTGCGTGGCGGTGCATCCGGACTACCGTAGCTCATCGCGCGGGGAAGTATTGCTGGAGCGGATCGCCGCGCAGGCCCGGCAAATGGGACTGAGCAAACTGTTCGTGCTGACCACGCGCAGCATTCACTGGTTCCAGGAACGTGGTTTCACGCCGGTGGATATCGACCTGCTGCCGGAAAGCAAGAAAGAGATGTACAACTATCAGCGGCGGTCAAAGGTGCTGATGGCGGATTTGGGGTAGTGGTCGTTGCCGGATGCGGTATAAATGCCTTATCCGGCAACGAATTTTATTGATTAAACAACGCCGACAATCCGCTGCGACGTTCGGTGCGGGTGGCAATGGCGTTACTTAATATCCGCTCATCGGCATACAGTGACAGACGCCGGCGCGCGCGGGTGACGGCGGTATAGACCAGCTCGCGGGTAACCACGGGTGAATGCTGGCTGGGTAAAATCAACGCCGCATGGTCAAACTCAGATCCCTGCGATTTGTGCACGGTCATCGCCCAAGTGGTTTCATGTTCAGGTAAGCGACTGGGCTGGACTGATTTGATAGAACCGTCCGGCAGCGCAAACCACACCCTCAGGCCCTGTCCACGATCGAGGGCAATGCCGATATCACCGTTAAATAATCCCAGCGAACTGTCATTGCGCGCGATCATCACCGGCCTTCCCTCATACCAGCGGCTATGCGTCGAACGATGAATTTTACGTTTTTGCGCCATCACCTGCTCAAGGCGTTCATTCAAACCACCCACGCCAAACGGACCTTCACGCAGGGCGCACAACAGCTGATACTCATTGAAGGCCTGAATGACAGCATCCGGCTCAGCGCCCTCACGCAGTAAATCCAGATAGTGTCCATAACCCGCCAGCGCCTCATCCAGCATCGCGGCGTAATCTTCGCTGCTATGTAGCGTGCGTTTTTCGATGTCGCTAAACCCCTGCTGGAAGACCGTTTTTAGCGCGGCTTTGTCACCACGATTAATTGCAGCAGCCAACTGACCGATTCCGGAATCGCTACCGAAACGGTAACTCTTTTGCAGCAGACACAAACTGTCGCGCAAAGCGGCGGCCTGAGTTCCCAGACCTGCCGGAATAGCGCTTCCGGTCAGACGACTGAGCTGGCGGGCGCGTTCCGGGGTAAACCTGTCACCGACGAAAGCACAGATATCCCCCAGCACCGCCCCCGCTTCGACGGAAGCGAGCTGGTCACGATCGCCAAGAAAAATCACCCGCCCGTGCGGCGGCAGCGCATCGATAAGGCGCGACATCATCGGCAAATCAATCATCGAGGCTTCATCCACCACCAGCACATCCAGATGCAGCGGGTTTCCCGCATGATGACGCAGGCGCTGACTGCCTGGCTGAGCGCCTAATAATCGATGCAACGTACTGGCGTCATCGGGAATGCGTTTCTTTTGCTCTTCGGTTAACGGCAGTTCTCGTAGCGCTGCACCCAGCGAGGCAGTCAGGCGCGCTGCCGCCTTTCCAGTAGGAGCCGCCAGACGAATACGGCAGCGTTCTCCCTCCGCCATCTGAATCAACGCCGCCAGAAGCCTCGCAACTGTTGTCGTTTTTCCGGTCCCCGGCCCGCCGGAGATCACCGATATACGACGGGTCAACGCCACCGCAGCGGCCACTTTTTGCCAGTTAACACCTTCCGCTGGTGGAAACAACGCCGCCAGCGTGTGGGTCAGCCGTTGTTCATCCACCTCAATGGCGTGGTTAACTTCACTGAAAAAGCGAGCCACCGCCCGTTCGTTATGCCACATCCGGTTCAGATACAAGCGATCGCCGTGCAGCACCAGCGGCGTGGGTTGCTCACCACGGCTTACCGCCCCGGAGGCCAGCAGACATTCCGTCCAGTCTTCTGGCTCCCCCACTTCAGCGAGCCAGGCGCTTAAAAGGGGATGGGCATCCTCGCTCAGGGATAACCGCGAAAGTGGTAAGCAGACGTGCCCTTCTCCTGCTTCACGACTGAGCAACGCCGCCGCCAGCGCAACGGCAGGGTTGTCATTTCCGGCAACCGCCAGCGCAAACTGAGCATCCAGAGGCCGGAGCTGTTTTTGCTCCACAGCTTCCAGTAATCGTTTCTGGATTGTCATGACATCTCCTCCAGTGGCGCACCGACAAACATCTCGTCCATCAAGGCGATTAACTCCCCGTCAGGTCGGGTCGCGTAAATTCCCTGTTGCGGATTTTCACTGTCAATGCCACGCAAGAAGAGATAGATAACACCGCCAAAATGGCGTTCATAATCGTAATCAGCAATACGATGGCGCAAGTAGCGATGCAGCGCCAGGCTATAAAGTTGATACTGCAGGTCGTAGCGATGCGCCTGCATGGCAGAGGCCATCGCCTGCTGCGTATACGCTGAGCTGTCTTCCCCAAGCCAGTTCGATTTGTAATCGAGAAGGTAATAACGCCCCTGGTGGCGGAAAACCAGGTCAATAAATCCTTTCAGCATGCCGCGTACCTGCATAAATTCCAACGCAGGACACCCCGCGGAGAGCGGATCGTATTGGCGAATTAACGCATCAAGTTGGCTGGCCATCAGCGGCTGCGAAATCGGCAGGTAAAACTCCATCTCCACCTGTTTTTCACCCGCGGAAAGATGGCTCAAACTCACGCCCGTCTCGTTGAGAGGCGCCTGCAAAATGGCATCCAGCCATTCGGTCAAAACCGGCGTCCAGTGCGCGTCATAACCGCCCAACGCCAGTTTTTCCTCGACCCAACTCGGATCTACCGGTTGAGTAAAGTCGAGATCTTCAAACAGGCTATGCAAGAATGTACCTGGCGAAGCGCCGCGCGGGAACTGATGCGGTGTAAGCCCTGACTCTTCAATAACCTCACCAACGCCTGCGGCATCAATATCCAGTCGCGGGATCAGATCCTGCGCGATTCCATGCCCACGCTGTTGCAGACCGGAATAACTGGTCACGCGCCAGCTATCGCCGGGCGTACGCTGCAGTATTTTCGCACTCAGTTCGCAGCTAACAGCCTGCGCAACTTGCCAGCGTTCACCGTCAGGCTGCGCAGGCGTCTGGCAGGCAATATCGTCGCTGCACAGCGCTTCAATCGCACTACGCAGACCCGCGGCATCCATCGGCTCACCTTTTTGCAACAGGCGACCAAGGGCGCTGTGATGCACATCGGTATCCCCTTTTTTATCGCCCCGACGTCGCACCAACGGCGCCACGCCAAGGCTGCAGTGCCATACCGAACGGGTTAGCGCGACATAGAGCAAACGCAGGTCTTCCGCCAGACGTTCCGCTTCAGCCAGCTCAACGCTCTCCTCGGCATCGCTGAGATCCAGCACGGCTTCAAAAGAGCTGCGATCGTGGTAGAAAGCCTGATCCTGGACGCGGAAATTCGTGATAAACGGCAGCCAGACCAGCGGATACTCCAGCCCTTTAGATTTATGGATAGTGACGATTTTGACCAGATGCTTGTCGCTTTCCAGCCTGAGCTGCTGGCTGGACGCGTTGCTGTCGGGTTCAAGAATATGCTGGGACAGCCAGCGCACCAGCGCATGCTCGCTTTCCAGCTGCGAGCCTGCTTCCTGCAACAGTTCGCTGATATGTAAAATATCAGTCAGGCGGCGTTCGCCCCCCGCCGTCGCCAGCAGGTTTTCCGCAATCTGGCGGGTTGTCATCAGCGCGCGCAGCATCGGCATCACGCCGCGTTTATGCCAGAACTGACGATAGCCATCAAACTCTTCGACCACCGCATCCCAGGCATTTTCGTCGTTATTTAAGGCTTCAAGATCCTGCGCATTCAGCCCCATCATTGAGGTCGCCAGCGCGCTACGCAGCGTGTTCTCACGCTCCGGCGTCATCACCGCCTGCAGCACCCACAGCAACTCCCGCGCTTCCAGCGTTTCAAATACGCTGTCACGGTTGGAAAGGTAGACGGAGGGAATTGCCAGCTGCGTCAGCGCATCACGGACCAGTGCCGCCTCCTGGCGGCTACGAACCAGTACGCTGATGTCCGACGCGCGTACCGGACTGGATGTTTTACCACTGACCAGTTGCGCAGCGCCAGACTGCCCTGCCTTAAGCCAGTCGCGAATTTGCGTGGCGCACACCTGGGCCATGTAGTTCTGATAATCGCCTACGCCGCAGCTTTCCCCTTCCATCAGCCACATGCTCATGGCTGGCTGTGTCTCACCGTGTAAAACAAACCGAAACGACTGGTTTTTTTCTGCAAATTTTACCGGGCTAAAGGGGATTTCGCGGAACATAAAGGCGTCATCCATCTGGCTGAAAAGCGTATTTACGCTATTGACCATGCCGGGGGCCGAACGCCAGTTGGTATCAAGCGTATAGTGTGCGCTGACCTCGCTGCGCGCCTTCATATAGGTGAAGATATCCGCGCCGCGGAACGCGTAAATCGCCTGTTTTGGGTCGCCAATCAGCAGCAGTGCGGTATCCGGCTGATGCTGCCAGATCCGGCGAAAAATACGGTACTGCTGCGGATCGGTATCCTGAAATTCATCGATCATCGCGACCGGAAAACGGGTACGGATAGCCGTCGCCAGCGCATCGCCGCTTTCACTGCGCAACGCCGCATCCAGACGGCTGAGCATATCGTCAAAGCCTAGCTCACCGCGGCGTCGTTTCTCCTCGGCAACCGCTGAACGGATCTCCGCCAGCGCCCGGGTGATCACCAGATCGCGGAGAGTTAACGGTTCGCTAAGCAGTTCATCAATAGCGACAAACAGCGGGTGCTGAGGGGTTATTCCGCCCGCTTTGGTGCGTTCTTCCAGAAAACGCTGAGAGAATTTCTCCAGCGCGTCAGGAAGCTGATAACTTTGGGTTTCTTCTTGCGCCCATGCACCGATCTTTTCGATCCACTTGCCCTGGTTACCACGATTAAATTTACGCCGGTCGATCCCGGAGGCTTCCAGCAGGCCATCCAGCTCATCAACGGAATCACGCCATTGCTGCTTGATCTGGTTAATGCGCGTGAGAATTTGTTCGTGCCGGGAAGCCAGCGTTTCGTCATCAGACGGCGGAGCCTTGATGACCGGCGCTTCCCCCTGCAGATAGCGATCGATGTCTCTCAGCAGAGCCTGCGGTCCTTTCCACGTTTCAAAAATCACCTGCGCAATGTCGCGGGGTAGTGGATAGCAGTGCCGACGCCAAAAGTCCGCACAGGCCTGATAGCGCAGCAGCGATTCATCTTCTATCAGTTGCTGTTCGAACAGCATGCCTGATTCAAAGGCGTTGAGACTGAGCATACGCTGACAAAAGCCGTGGATGGTAAACACCGCCGCTTCATCCATCTGTCTTTCAGCCAATAGCAGCCACTGAGCGGCCTGTTTTTTATCGGCGATTTCATCTAACAAACGGGCATATAGCGGGTTGTCGGTTGTTTCACGCAGGCAGGCAATTCGCAGTTCATGAATGTTGCTACGAATTCGACCACGCAACTCTTCGGTGGCCGCCTCGGTGAAGGTGACCACGAGCAGTTCTTCAACGGTCAGAGGACGAGGAAAGGCGGCAGAGCCGCCCAGTCCAAGCAGTAAACGTAAATACAGGGCGGCGATGGTAAAGGTTTTACCGGTGCCCGCAGAGGCTTCAATCAGGCGCTCGCCCGTCAGGGGCAAGCGCAGTGGATCAAGGGACTCAGCGGCATCATTCATTCTTATCACTCATCAGGGGTAAGGTTTGCTGCAACGCGCTGACTGTCTGCCACACTTTCCAGCCTTCCGGGTGCACATATTCTGCTTTCCCGTTCTGACTGCCGGAAACCTGTGACAGTATCGCCATGCCTTGCGGCTCAACCACCGCCTGATGGAAGAAGTCGGCAAGTTTTTGCGGCGTCAGCAGTTTAATCTGAGCCACTATTTTATCACGTGAATCGAAGCGCATATTGCCGCGATCAAAATCTTTGCTTAACTGTGAGGCTTCTTCCCCCAGCGTTTGCGGCGCCTGCAGCATTTGCGCAATAATCGCCTGCTGAATTTGCGCAAACTCTTCAGGTTTCATCGCCCGCAGCTTCGCTTCCGCCGTCGGGAAGAACGCTTTATAACGCTCCCAAAGATAAGACGGCTGCTTATCATTGCTTTGCAGCAGGAACCCCATTCCCCACTGACGGCCGATACTCATCGGGAAAGCAAATACAGCGTAGCCTAACTGCTCTTCAGTACGCAGTTGATTGTAGAACCACGGCTGAACAATCTGCCCTAACATGGCGCTGTAGGCTGAACTGGCGTATTCATCGTATCCGGTTGGCACAAATACCGCCGCCAGCGCGGAGTCCGTGCTACTGCCTGTTTTTTCAAAGATGACGGACTGCTTCTTGTCCACAACCACATCTTTATTGCGACACCACTGTGACCCGTTAGCGCCAAGCTGTTGTTGGATATCCCGCGCCATGGTCGTCGCCTGAGCGGCGCTCATATTACCTATTACCAGGAATTCAGGCCGCGCACCGGTTTTTAAGGCGTCGCGGTACGCCATCACCTCTTTCAGGGTGATGGAAGGCAGTAGCTTACGACGCTCATCGCGTGAGAAGTACGGCACCTGAGAAAGCATTTGCACTGGCATAATTGCCTGATCGTAGGCTTTACCCTTCTCTGCAGAATCCATCATCTGGGCATACCAGGATTTCGCCTGTTCCAGCTGTTCATCCGTTGAGGTGTAGCTGAAATAGCCGCTCAGCAGCGCCTGAAAAAGCTGCGGCAGACGTTGGGTATAGCCGTTGGCGTTAAGCATCAACCCATTGTTAGCGTTGGTAGAGAAACCAATTCCACCTACCGACGCCTGATTGCTTAACTGATCGAGCGCAATCCCCGCCAGGTAATCGTTAAGTGCGAATAATACCTGGTTGCGGGCGCTGTCCATGGCCTTCGGGTTACGCAGGATCACGCTGACGTCAGCCTTCGGCTCACTGGCAAAATACTGGCTCGGCGCATACACCACGCGTAGATCCGGCTCATCAACGATCAGTTCCGGGTGAGCGTATTTTTTATCCGTTTTAATCAGCGTGAAATCATCCGGAATGTAGGGGTTCAACTCCGGTAACGACAGCGCAATGCCCTGCGCTTTTTGCTGCCAGTCGGCAAAGGTTTTGTCGCTGATTTTATCCACCTGGTAAGGCGCATCGACAAAATAAGCGGTTTTATTATGCGGTTCTTTCGCACTGATATACCAGATACGCGCATTCTGTGGCGTCATCATTGCCAGGCGTTGCTCAACGGCTTTCACATCGTACTGGTCGGCAATATTCACCGCATCCAGCGTATGTTCGACAGGAACGCGGATCATGGTATCAGCCAGCCATTCCACGTAGTCCATATCACGGGTGATGGAGGGATAACGGAAATCGAGATCCAGTACGTGCGCCAGTTCGTCAAAATAGCGTTTATCGACGCCTTTATCGCGTAACAGATTGAGATAACTGAAAATTGCCGCAACAACTTCATCGCGGTTCGCCAGCCCTTTGTCGGTTAACGTCGCGGAAATGGCTAACACGCCGCTGTTCCCATTCACCACCGGATCGGAATCCGCACGAATACCTTCAACCAGTCCCTGCTTTTGCAGCCAGTCAGACAACGTGCCAGGGCTACGATTACCAATCAGATAGGTCACCAGCTCATCGGTTTTACTGCGGAACTGCGCGCTGTTGTTATCGATACGAAACTCGACGCGCAGTACTTTACGCGGCATTGCCGGAACATAGTGGATGATGACGCCCTTTTGCGCGTCGGTGACTACCGGTACGGTAATTTCAGGCTTTGCGATATTTCTGTTCGGTACGCGTCCAAAGGTTTCAGCAGCTATCCGCGCCAGCTCTGGCAGCGGTTTATTGCTATAAATCACCGCCTTCATCAGGTTCGCGGAGTAGTACTTTTCATGAAATTTTTGTAATGCCTGCACCACCGGGTTTCCCGGTTTATCGCTTAATGTCTCGAGATTTCCGCCGGAGAAACGAGAACCAGGGTGCGCCGGGTTGATGGTCTCAGCACTCACCTGCGCCATACGCATCCCGTCTCGGGTACGCGCCAGCGTCAGCTCGGAGTTAACCGCGTTACGCTCACGATCGGCATATTTTTTATCCAGCAACGGATCGGCAATAGCGTCCGCCAGGCGATCCACCGCCCCCACCAACGCGTCGTTTTCGACTTCAAGATAGAAGGCCGTACGGTAAGGCGCGGTGCTGGCATTGTGGCTGCCGCCGTGCATTTTCAGGAATTCAGCCAGACTGTCCGGCTGTGGGTATTTTTTCGAGCCCATCAGACACATGTGTTCGAGATAATGCGCCAGCCCCTGATGCTCGTCCGGATCTTCCAGCGAGCCCACGGGAACCACCAGTGCAGAAAGGGATTTCACGGCCTGAGGATCGGATACCAGCAACACGACCATGCCGTTATCAAGGCGCACGGCCTGATACTGGCGGGTGTCTTTATCGCTTTTACGGATGGTTTCAGCTAAAGGCTGCCAACCGGTATCTGCCTGACTTACGGGAACCCAAAGGGCGACGAACAACAGTAATGCGCTGAACCAGGTGCTGCGGGGCATTCACAAACCTCATCATTAACGTATTCACCTGTTCACAGCAAAGCACGCATAAATACGTGGTCTGAACAGGGCAAGACTATGTGCTGAACGAGCCAGCATCCTCTCTTTGTAAGAATCAGTCCGTGACAGAATGCGCATCATAGTGGAAGCCATCGAACTGCGCAATTTTTATACAATCATCATGACTGATTAAAGCGAAAAATCGGTAACAGGTAGCGCTGAGACTGTAAAACAATGGTCTCCAGCGTAGCCGCATCCAACTGACGCCAAAGACGCTGATACCAGATATCATCACCTTCACCCCGTACCATCATGTTGCCTTCATAGGCCTGCAGAAACTTACTGCGCGCTTTTTGCAACGTTGCATCGTCATCTAACATGGCATCATTTGCGGCGTCATAACAGGTTTTTATCCAGCCGCCGCCGCTTTCGGGCAATACCAGCAATGGTGACGACATGCCTTCCCGATACCCGTCAATGAGCTGCGACAGGTACAGCAGCGCCTGCTCTGCATCCAGTGGCGGAAAACGCCATTCCCCGTCTTTACGCAGGAACAACCGGCTCTCTCCCGTACCGCCACTGGCACAATAGACAAGATGTTCCAGCCAAAGTTGCACACCCTGCGCAATGCTTATCAAAGATGGGCGCCAGCGCAACAAACCGTCCTCTTGCACCTGTGGCAGCCAACCGGTGATTTGCACGCCGTTACAGTTAAGATCGATTTCCATACTCTGGCAGGGCTGACGACAGGCGATAATGCGTTCAGCCAGCGACTGCATCTCCTGACGCTGCGTATCCCACAGAATTTCGCCAAATGGCCCATAGGGAAGCGTGCCCGCCGCACGAAAACGGCGAAACAGTTGTTCAGCATCCTTCTCTTCAACCAGCGTGTTAAGCAATTGCTGATTAAGCTGATAGCGGGTTAATCCTTCAAGAGTGAACGGTTCCGTTTCCGGGATCTCACTTTCTTCAGAGCGGAAGTTGACCCTCAGACGCATCTGGAAAAAAGCCCTTACCGGATGAGCCCAAAATCGCTGCAGCGTTTCCAGCGTCAGCGTTTCAGGCATCTCAAAGGGAAGCGTCTGGACAAAATCCGTGTGCGCTTTTCCTGACAGGCTCGCCGCAGGCAGCCATTCCCGGGCATAGCTTTGCTGTTCGCCCGGCAGATAGTTTTGTGCATCAAAGGGCATACGGGTATGCAAACGGGTAATGTGTGCTTTTACCCGCGCTTCGCTTTGATCGCAGGTCAATGATTCATCGCCCGGCAGATAGTGGCTTTGCCCGATATAGTCCATCAGTTCCTGCACCAGTACCGACGGGAAGCGCTCGCTGTTGTCCTGAATGGAGCGGCCAATGTAGCTGATGTAGAGCATTTGCTGTGCTGAAATCAATGCTTCGAGGAACAGGTAGCGGTCATCATCGCGACGGCTGCGATCGCCCCTCATCGGTTTTTGACTCATCAAATCAAAGCCCAACGGCGCAAGCTGACGCGGATAAACGCCATCGTTCATACCCAGCAGGCAAACCACCTTGAAAGGAATAGAGCGCATCGGCATCAGCGTACAAATGTTAACTGGCCCCGCCAGGAAGCGCTGGCTAATGCGCTCCTGGTCAAGACGCTGGGCCAGCTCATCTCGCAATAGAGAAAGCGGTATGGCATCACCATACTCAGCCCCCAGACCTTCAGTGATAATGGCCTGCCACTGCTGTTCAATCAGTGTCATCGCCGCTTCGGTATCTGCATCCGGCAGGAAGAAATCATTAAGCATGTCCCGACAAACGGGCAGCCACTCTTCCAGCGGGCGCTCCTGCACTAACCCTCTACGCCAGAGATTGAGCTGCATCAGCAGCGAGGCCAGATGCCCTACCAGCTCGGCAATCAAACCGTTGGACTCATCGTATGGCAATACCGATTGCCACTCGCCCTGCGCGCTTTCCATCGCGTAGCCGAGCAGCATGCGCGTTAAACCAAATTGCCAGGTATGCTGACCTGTAGGCGGAAGTTCCAGTTCACGCACGTTATCGTCGTCAATTCCCCAGCGAATCCCGGATTCATTGACCCATAAACGAAGATAGCGCAGCCCTTCTTCATCGATATTGAAACGCGCCGCCAGGACGGGTACATCCAGTAATGCCAGCACATCCTCTGAGACAAAACGGCTATCCGGCAGTGACAGCAGGCTAATAAAGGCCTGTAAGACGGGATGAGACTGGCGCGCCCGACGGTCGGAAATCGCATAAGGTAAGTAACGCTCAGCTGGCGCGCTGCCAAAGACCGACTGAATAAATGGGCTGTAGCTGTCGATATCAGCCACCATCACAATAATATCGCGCGGTGTCAGCGTGGGATCCGCTTCCAGCATTGCCAGCAGGCGGTCATGAAGAATTTCTACCTCGCGCTGTGGGCTATGACAAACATGGAAAGTCACGCTGGTGTCGTTCAGTTCAAGCCGTCGTTTATTGTCGCTACGCGAATACTCTTCCAGCGTAACGCCCGCCACGGCATGACTTTCAAGTTCCAGAATATCCGATTGAATATTATGCAAAAGATTGTCAGGCGTTATATCGACAAACGCATCCAGCTCCTGACTATTTTCTAGTTCCGAAAGCAAATAAATGTAATCGCGCCCCAGTTTGCCCCACGAGGCCAGCATCGGGTTGCCCACATCCTGTTCACCATCGCTGTTAAACGATCCTTCGGCTTTCTGACTATCGCGAAACAGCGGCAGATGGCGTTCTTCAAAGCTGTGCCGACGTTGACGCGCCATCAGCTTCGCCAGCCAGGCGGGATCTTTTATATCTCCCCAGTAGTAGCGACAAGGGTTGGTAAACAGCAGATGAATATCAATGTGCTTGCCCAGCGCCTGCAATGCCTGCAAATAAACCGGCGGTAGCGCCGAAATGCCGCAAATAAAGACGCGAGAAGGCAGTCCCTGCGGGCACTCGGACGCGCTTTCCAGAGACTGAATAAATCGTTGGTATAAATTGGCGCGATGCCAGCGCGGCTGGCCCAATTCCTCGGTGTGTTCCACCAGCGCTTTCCACAACGGCGCCTGCCAGGCCTGAGACTCACCGAGTCCCTCAACCTGTCGCCCAGCTTCCCACTGGGTCAACCACTCAGGGCGATAGACTAAATACTGGTCGAAGAGGTCAGCCGCGCGCGAGGAAAGCTGAAACAGTTTACGTTTATCGGTGTCGTCCGTCAGATAGTGGCGCAGCAATGCGAAGTCATCGCCATCCAGCAATTGCGGCAACAGCGTCATCAACTTCCAGCTCATGCTCTGTTTGCTGAACGCGCTCTCTTTCGGGATATCCGGCAGCACGCGCACAAACATATCCCAGATAAAACTCGCGGGCAGCGGAAAATCGATGTTGGCGGCAATACTAAACTTCTGTGCAAGGGTCATTTGTAGCCACTGTGCCATACCGGTACTTTGAACCAGGATCATCTCAGGTTCAAAGGGGTCGTCCAGCCGCTCGCGCTCAACGATAAATTCCATTAACGCTTCCAGCACATCCAGACGATTGGAGTGGTAGACCCTTAACATAGCGACTCCTGACTACTGACGATTCGGGCAATGCAGACGCGTCATCTGACCCTGCCTGCCCAAGGGTGAAGAAATTTTAACGTTGATGCTGACACATCCCGCGCTCGTTGTCTGCATTCGGTTTACCTGCCAGTTCAAAGGCGATGAAAACGGATACAGCTGGGTTTGCTGCCAGGCGTGACGCCAGAGTTGCTGATACTGGTTTCTGATGATAAAGCTGTTCATCAGCGCCCGCTGGTATCCTGACAGCGCGGTCACAATCATGATCATCAACACCATTGCCAGCATCACTTCCGGCAGGCTAAAGCCACGCTGTCTGTTCAGGGGATCTGACATAGCGCCTGCTCCTTTAGCGGACAAAAATCGCTCCAGCCATGCACCGAATATTCGATATTGTCATCAATAATCGCCCCCTGCCGCCATAACGATACCCCTTCATAATGGACTATTAGCAGCACGAAATTATTAGTAAGCAGTCGCAGGCAAACCGCGGCATCCTGCGTGGTATAACGCCGACACTGTACGGCGAGTTGTAAGCGCCAGGGCTGCATACGCCCCCATTCCATCGCGGATTGCACCACCGCCTGGCGCTGCAGAGCCTGACTTTGCGTGACCACTCGCGAAGCAAAACGGGACTCCTGCCTGCTAACGCCTTGCAGCAGAAGGCTACCGAGCACCAGTAGCAACAAGACCATCGCTAAAGATGAAACGCCCCGCTCACGGTTCACAGGTTGAATCCTGTCACGCTGTAGACTGCTTCAATAACCTTTTGTGGTTCGGCATTGTTCACTCCGCGCAAACGCAGCGTAAGGAGCGGGGAATATCCGCTGATATTCAGACGTTCGACCTGAAATGCCTCAATCTGTATCGTGGCTGGATCGGTCATTTTCTCCCACCCTTTTCCATTGCAGTCCGTTACTCCCCGCAGGGTCTCCAGTACCTTGTCCTGTAAACGAAATCCAATCGTATCGGCCTCTTTCGCGGGACTGCTCTCCCAAATGCCGTTGCTATTGGCATCCCAGCGCGCAATGACACAGTCGCCCTTAGCCGATATCTCCAGCCCTTCTCCGACACAGTTTCCGCGGCAGTACCCTGCCCGCTGAAGATGCTTCGCCACGGTGTATACCCGCTGCCATATTTCATCTTCAAGCGCTAACTGTCGCGTGTTGCGCAGGATCTCTCGCTGCAGCGCGGGTAAAAATCGCGCTGAGCTAAGCAATAAAACGCTGCTAATCGCCATAGCAATCAGCACCTCCAGGAGTGAAAAGCCCCGTTCATTTACTGACATAACCTGGCCTCATCTTTCTCGCAAAGCCTGATTCGCTCCCAGCCTGACACCACCACGCGCCATTCCCCTGTCGTATTTTTCAGGCGAATATGTCCAGCCCATGCCGTATTGCGCAGACCAAAAAAGGCCAGTGAAGGCGTTATCTCTGCCATTTCGACATCGTCCCAGGGCGGTGTAAAAACCAAGGGCGAAACGGGTAGACACGTGGTTTGCACAGCAGCAGAGCTGACAAAACACCAGGATGTGCCATCCCGAATCACGCTGATGACGTGATCGCGGTTATGCCAGTTAGCATCTTCACGCAGTTGCAGCAGGTAATCTCGCACCTGAATGGCGGTTTGCCATAGCCGCTGTTGCTGTTGCCAGCGCTGCCAACCATACAGCCCCGAGGCGCCAAGCGCCGCGACGATCAACATCGCAATCAGGGTTTCGATAAGCGTGTAGCCGTGTTGTTTTTTCATGCCGCCAGTATGGCGTGAGGAAAATGAATAACGAGCTGGAAATTCGGTTTCTACGGCGAGCTACGGGGAATATTTGTCGCGTTGCAGGTCGTTGCAATATTTCAGGAACCCACGCCGAAGAACGCGATTTGAGACAAAAAAACCGACGCGCACGGGCGTCGGTTGTGACAGCATGAAGCCGATTAGATAGCCACTGGCGCTTTAATACCAGGATGCGGATCGTAACCTTCAATTTCGAAATCTTCGAAGCGATAGTCAAAGATAGATTCAGGCTTACGTTTGATGACCAGCTTCGGCAGCGCGCGCGGTTCGCGGCTAAGCTGCAGATGCGTTTGATCCATATGGTTGCTGTACAGGTGCGTGTCGCCGCCGGTCCAGACAAAATCACCCACTTCCAGATCGCACTGCTGCGCCATCATGTGTACCAGCAAGGCGTAGCTGGCAATGTTAAACGGCAAACCGAGGAACACATCGCACGAACGCTGATACAACTGGCAGGAGAGCTTGCCATCCGCCACGTAAAACTGGAAGAACGCGTGGCACGGCGCCAGTGCCATTTTATCCAGCTCACCGACGTTCCATGCAGAAACGATAATTCGGCGAGAGTCCGGGTCATTTTTGAGCTGGTTTAACACCGTGGTGATCTGGTCAATATGGCGACCATCTGGCGTAGGCCACGCACGCCACTGTTTGCCATAAACCGGCCCCAGATTACCGTTTTCATCCGCCCATTCGTCCCAGATTGAGACGTTGTTTTCATGCAGGTAGGCAACGTTGGTGTCGCCCTGCAAAAACCACAGCAGTTCATGAATGATCGAGCGTAAATGACAGCGTTTAGTCGTAACCAGCGGGAACCCTTCCTGCAGATTAAAACGCATCTGATGACCAAAAATGGAAAGCGTTCCGGTTCCGGTACGGTCGTTTTTCTGTGTGCCTTCATCCAGCACTTTTTGCATCAGTTCTAAATACTGTTTCATGGTTCCTCAGGAAACGTGTTGCTGTGGGCTGCGGCGGTACGCCCAAACCATCATAATAATGCCTGCGACAATCATCGGGATTGAGAGGATCTGTCCCATGCTGATGTACTGTACCCAGGTGCCGGTAAACTGCGCATCCGGCTGGCGGAAGAATTCAACGATAATACGAAACGCGCCATAACCAATCAGGAACAGACCGGATACCGAACCCATCGGGCGCGGTTTACGAATGTACAGATTAAGAATGATAAACAGCACAACGCCTTCCAGCGCCATCTCATAAAGCTGTGAGGCGTGGCGCGGCAGCGAGCCGTAGGTATCAAAAATTGACTGCCATTGCGGGTTAGTTTGCAGCAGTAAAATGTCTTCGGTACGGGAGCCCGGGAACAGCATGGCGTACTTGAAGTTCGGATCAACGCGTCCCCACAGCTCACCGTTGATAAAGTTGCCCAAACGCCCTGCGCCCAGACCAAACGGAATCAGCGGGGCAATGAAATCAGAAACCTGGAAGAACGAACGCTTGGTGCGTTTGGCGAAGATAATCATCACCAGGATCACACCAATCAGCCCACCGTGGAAGGACATCCCGCCGTCCCAAACGCGGAACAGATACAGCGGGTTATCGAGGAATAACGGGAAGTTATAGAACAGTACGTAACCAATACGCCCTCCAAGGAAAACCCCGAGGAAGCCCGCATACAGTAGATTTTCTACTTCATTTTTGGTCCAGCCACTGCCCGGACGATTAGCACGGCGCGTCGCCAGCCACATCGCAAAAATAAACCCCACCAAATACATTAAGCCGTACCAGTGAAGCGCGACGGGTCCGATTGAGAAAATGACCGGATCGAAATCCGGAAAATGCAGATAGCTACTGGTCATCTGTCACCACAAGTTCTTGTTATTTCGCTGAAGTCAGACAGCAATTGATAAGCGCGCCTGCATAATGCAGGCGCTCCAAAGGTGCGAATGATAGCACATGGGGATCGCAGCGGATGCCGATTACAGTTAAAAGATATGTATACCTACTGTTACCAGCCCTCGATTCACAATCCCCCGCGAATCAGTCCCCCCATGCCACGGCGTTCCATAAAAGCCGCCACCTGATGGCGTACTTCTGTCGCCATCTGCGCTTCCAGGCTGCGTTGCGCCAGCGTTTGCGCCTCATCAAAATCGATATGGCGCAGCAGATATTTAACGCGAGCCACGGAACGACCGTTCATCGACAAATGGCGAAAACCCAGGCCGATCAGAATGGCCACGCACATCGGGTCGCCCGCCATTTCACCGCACAATCGCAAATCGATACCGCTTCTTTCGGCTTCCTGCGCAATCATCGCCAGCACACGTAACATACCCGGATGCAGGCTGTCATAAATGCTGGCCACCCGCGTATTGTTACGATCGACAGCCAGAATGTACTGGGTGAGATCGTTGGTTCCGACCGAGATAAAGTCTATCCGGTTTATCAGATGCGGCAGCATAAACACCATCGACGGAACTTCCAGCATGATGCCAATGCGCGGTTTTGGGATCGCGTAGCCGATCATCTCTTCCACTTCGCGTCCGGCGCGTTCAATCAAACGTCGCGCTTCGTCCACTTCATCAATGCTGGTGACCATCGGCAGCAAAATGCTCAGGTTGCCGGTTGCCGCGTTGGCACGCAGCATGGCCCGAACCTGGATCAAAAAGATCTCCGGCTGATCGAGCGTTATGCGAATGCCACGCCAGCCAAGGCACGGGTTCTCTTCACTGATCGGCATGTAGGGCAGTTGTTTATCGGCACCGACATCCAGCGTACGCAGGGTCACCGGCTTGTCGTTAAACATTTGCAGCATGCCCTGATACTGCGCAACCTGTTCTTCTTCCGAAGGAAAACCACTTTGCAGCATGAACGGGATTTCGGTGCGATACAGGCCAATGCCGTCGATCCGGCTCCCCAGCTTCTCTTCATGCTCCGGGCTGAGGCCCGCATTGAGCATCACCTTCACACGCTCGCCGCTTTTCAACTGCGCTGGCTGGTTGACGTCATCTTCCGCCAGGCGGCTCAGCTCAATTTCTTCACTGATAAGACGCTGGTATTCCTGGATCAATACCGGCTCTGGATCGACCAGCAGTTCACCGCGATAACCGTCCACTACCAGCGTACGGCGATGTAACACCGACGGCTGGATATCGGCCCCCATGACGGTAGGGATACCCAGCGCACGAACCATAATAGCCGCATGAGAGTTGGCCGCGCCGTCCCGAACAACCACACCGACTAAGCGGTCCTGAGGAAGTTCCGCCAGCGTGGTGGCGGAAAGCTCATCCGCCACCAGCACAAAGCGTTCCGGCCAGGTATTCGGCCCCTGGATCGAGTCGTCAAGATGGAACAGTAGACGCTGGCCCAGCGCGCGTAAATCTCCGGCCCGCTCTTTGAGGTAGTTATCACTCAGCGCTGCAAACTGTTCGGCAAACTTTTCGATGATCGTTTTAACGGCCCACTCGGCCACCGAACCGTTATCCACTTCCGCAAACAGCTCACGGCGCAGACGAGTATCGGAAAGCAAGTGTGAATAGAGATCAAAAATCGCCGCCGTTTCTTTCTGCGCCCCGGCGGTAAAGCGTTTGCTGTAGCGGCGGAATTCATTCGCCGCCTCTTCCAGCGCACCGGTGAGTCGCTCGCGCTCAAGCGCCGGATCCAGCGTTGAAGCCTGATAGACCTGCTCCATCAGCGGCAGCGTCGCATCCTGCCAGCCTTCGGCTATTGCCACGCCAGGGGCGGCGGGCAATGCGCGGATGCGCGTTTGCCGGTATTGGCCGAACAGCGCGTTAAGCTGCGACTGCGAAAGAATCGCCGCCATTTGCGTAGCAAGCGTGACGAGGAAAGACTCTTCACTTTCATCGTACTGGCGCAATTCGCGCTGCTGGACCACCAGCACACCTAACAGCTGACGGCGCTGAATAATCGGTACGCCTAAGAACGCACGAAAGCGCTCTTCTTTTACCGAAGGGATGTATTTAAAGCTGGGATGTTTTTGCGCATCGGCGAGGTTGATAGGTTCCGCCAGCCTGCCAACCAGGCCAACGATACCTTCATCAAACGCGAGTGCGACAGTACGACCACGCGGTTTCTTCAGTCCCCGGGTCGCCATGAGGTAATAACAACGTCGATCGTGATCGGCCAAGTAAACCGAACAGACCTCTGTATCCATCGCAAGACAGATGTCGGTAACCAGAATATTCAGCGCTTCATTCAGACGCGGAGCACTGGCCACCTTTTCGACTATTTCGCGCAGGCGGGTGAGCATAATTTGCGTAGCTTAACCTCTTTTACGTCTGTACGCAGGTGCGCTTTGCGGCTTAGGAGTGCTCTCCTGAAGCGCCATGACAACACTTGCGAATTCTTTCATCACCCTGCGATAGACATCGCGTTTAAATGACACCACCTGTCGAACCGGATACCAGTAACTCACCCAGCGCCAGCCGTCGAACTCAGGTGTACTGCTGGTTTGCATATTGATTTCAGCATCGCTGCTGACCAATTGCAGAAGAAACCATTTTTGTTTCTGGCCGATACAAACCGGCTTCGTGTCCCAACGCACCAAACGTTTCGGTAACTTGTAACGCAACCAGTTACGAGTAGAAGCAAGGATCCGTACATCTTTACGACTGAGACCCACTTCTTCAAAGAGTTCCCGGTACATCGCCTGCTCTGCTGTCTCTCCTGCATTTATCCCACCTTGCGGGAATTGCCAGGAGTGCTGACCAAATCGCCGGGCCCACATGACCTGCCCCTGGCGGTTACAAATTACTATCCCTACATTCGGGCGGTAGCCATCGTCATCAATCACCGGACTACCTCAATATAAACCTTATATACAAACGATTGTTTCACACTCCAGAGAGGCGGTAAACCACTCTGTTAAGGGCGCGATACTCTAATAACAATTGAATAACTCACAGCTAAGGGCGGAGTTATAAACAGAAGAAGGGCAAGCAAGGCGATTTTATTCACCTTTTCTGTGGATATAGTTGTGAAGAAGTACGGAATTACTATGGGAAAACCCAGAACAGTCCGAATAAGACATTCGTCACATATCAAAAATAGTCTTCTATATTCATTAAGTTAAAACCGTTAAGCGCAAATAAACCCATAGAAATGTGACGTATATCACGCACACGATCTTCAGGCTGATGAAAGATCGACCAGCGTTGGTTTTATCCACAGATTATGCCAATAAGTTAGGCACAATTTGTGTGAAAATTCGATTTTCGTCGCACGTCAAGGCTGTAAATTGAAACAGTAGTGGGGGTTTTTCACAGTTATCCCATCTTTCTGTGGATAACATGGTGTAAGATCCTGTTCATTGTCAGTGACCAGAATTGGAAAACCCGCTTCGCTGTTGCGCAACTCTGCGTATGTAAATCTAAAAACCAATATAAATCATAGAATTGAATAAAGCATGTGGAAAAAGATAAACTCTGTCCACACGGTATAAAATCTTTGCTCATTTTTTCACCTAAGGGTTAACCCGATGTCAGAACTCCATCCGCTGCTTTCTCCCCCTGAATCTGAAGCCCAGTTGTTGAGCCAGGCACAGCTGCTTTCGGGCTACGCGCTGGGAGAGTTGGCGGCAATGGCAGGACTCGTTACCCCCAAGGATCTCAAGCGCGATAAAGGCTGGATTGGCGTACTACTGGAAATCTGGCTCGGCGCTAGTGCGGGCAGCAAACCGGAACAGGATTTTGCGGCGCTGGGCGTGGAGCTGAAAACAATCCCAGTGGATAGCCTTGGCAGACCGCTGGAAACCACCTTTGTGTGCGTGGCACCGTTAACCGGCAATACCGGCGTTACCTGGGAAACCAGCCATGTGCGGCACAAACTTAAACGCGTTCTGTGGATCCCGGTAGAAGGCGAACGCAGCATCCCGCTGGCTGAGCGCCGCGTCGGTTCTCCCCTGCTGTGGAGCCCGAATGAAGAAGAAGACCGGCAATTGCGTCTGGACTGGGAAGAGTTGATGGACATGATAGTGTTAGGCCACGTCGAACGCATCACTGCCCGCCATGGGGAAGTGCTACAGCTGCGTCCTAAAGCCGCCAACGCCCGAGCGCTTACCGAGGCCATTGGCGCCCATGGCGAACCCATCCTGACCCTACCACGCGGTTTTTACTTGAAAAAGAACTTCACGCGCGCATTGCTTGAGCGACATTTCTTGTTCCAGGCGCAATAGGCACCGTCCGGTCTTTCACCCGCCGCGTTACGGGCCTATAATTACCGCTTCTTTTTTTTGGCAGGACTTTGTTCGATGTTATTTGCATGGATAACCGATCCTAACGCCTGGCTTGCGCTCGGTACGCTGACGCTGCTGGAGATCGTTCTTGGGATCGACAATATTATTTTCCTCTCTCTGGTTGTAGCCAAACTCCCGACAGCGCAACGCAATCATGCCCGACGTATTGGGCTTGCGGCGGCGATGATCATGCGTCTGGCACTGCTGGCCTCTATCGCCTGGGTAACGCGTCTGACAAACCCGCTATTCGAAGTGTTTGGCGAGGCAATATCAGCGCGCGACCTGATCCTTCTACTGGGGGGATTGTTCCTGATCTGGAAAGCCAGTAAGGAGATCCATGAATCCATTGAAGGTGAGGAAGAGGGACTGAAAACCCGCGTTTCCTCTTTTCTGGGCGCGATTGTGCAGATCATGTTGTTAGACATTATCTTCAGCCTGGATTCCGTGATTACTGCGGTAGGCTTGTCCGATCATCTGTTTATCATGATGGCGGCAGTGGTGATTGCCGTGGGTGTGATGATGTTTGCTGCACGCCCGATTGGCGATTTTGTCGATCGCCATCCTTCGGTAAAAATGCTGGCGCTCTCGTTCCTGATTCTGGTCGGTTTCACGCTAATTCTGGAAAGTTTCGACGTCCACGTTCCGAAAGGATATATCTATTTCGCCATGTTCTTCTCTATTGCGGTAGAGACCTTGAACCTGTGGCGTAATAAAAAAAATCCGCTCTGATGAAATCCATCGCTCCCCGCACGGGGAGCGAATGCGCGCCACACCTACCTCTTCTCACAGTTTAAGATTTTACTGCTTTCGCCATGCACAACTTCGCGTTATTACTAAACTATTGTCAGATGCAGGCCATGTGAGGATAAGCAGATGAAAAAATGGGCAGTTTTGATTTCCGCCGTAGGACTGGCTTTTGCCGTTTCCGGATGCAGCAGTGATTATGTAATGGCGACAAAAGATGGTCGAATGATCCTGACCGATGGAAAACCAGAAATTGACGATGATACCGGTCTGGTGAGCTATCACGACCAGCAAGGCAATGCGATGCAGATTAATCGCGATGATGTGTCTCAAATCATTGAACGCTGATGGTTGAGGTCAGCAGCGCGCTGGCCTTAACAATTTTACTTCCCTTTTTCTCTTCCCTCAGCCATTTTTATAATCCTTATGTCGTGATTATAAAAAGGAAACGGCTATGCAATATCACCGTATACCCCACAGCTCGCTTGAAGTCAGTACACTGGGGCTGGGCACAATGACGTTTGGTGAACAAAACAGCGAAGCCGACGCACATGCACAGCTCGATTATGCCGTAGAACAAGGCATAAATTTGATCGACGTTGCCGAGATGTATCCGGTACCGCCGCGTCCTGAAACCCAGGGTCTCACCGAAACCTACGTAGGTAACTGGCTCGCCAAACACGGCAGCCGTGAAAAGCTAATCGTTGCTTCTAAGGTCAGTGGACCTTCACGTAACAACGACAGCGGTATTCGACCGAATCAGGCGCTGGACCGTAAAAATATTCGTGAAGCGCTGCACGACAGCCTGAAAAGACTGCAAACCGATTACCTGGATCTGTATCAGGTTCACTGGCCGCAGCGCCCGACCAACTGCTTTGGTAAGTTAGGCTACAGCTGGACGGACTCTGCGCCAGTCGTTTCGCTGCTGGATACGCTGGACGCGCTGGCAGAGTTTCAGCGCGCGGGGAAAATTCGCTACATCGGCGTGTCCAATGAAACCGCGTTTGGCGTGATGCGCTACCTGCACCTGGCGGACAAACACGATCTGCCGCGCATCGCCACCATTCAGAACCCCTACAGCCTGCTGAATCGCAGCTTTGAGGTTGGACTAGCGGAAGTGAGCCAATATGAAGGCGTTGAACTGCTGGCCTACTCTTGCCTTGGCTTCGGTACATTAACCGGTAAATACCTGAACGGCGCGAAGCCAGCCGGTGCACGCAATACGCTGTTTAGCCGTTTCACGCGTTACAGCGGCGAGCAAACGCAAAAAGCCGTTGCGGCCTATGTGGATATCGCGAAACGCCATAATCTGGATCCTGCGCAAATGGCGTTGGCATTCGTGCGTCGTCAGCCGTTTGTCGCCAGCACCCTGCTGGGAGCCACGACGATGGAGCAGCTAAAAACCAACGTTGAAAGCCTGCATCTGGAGTTGAGCGAAGAAGTACTGGCAGAGATTGAAGCGGTGCATCAGGTGTATACCTATCCTGCACCGTGACGGTTAGTGCCTGATGGCGCTACGCTTATCAGACCTACAAATTGCTGCGTTCTGTAGGCCAGATAAGGCGACGCTGCCATCCGGCACATTCATTGTTCACTCATCTCGTACCAGGCTGGCGGCGCTGCCAAATCCACAGCGCCGCAATCGCCAGCGCAAACAGCGCGCCGAATCCAATACCAATCGCTACCGCCGGGATCCCCACCAGCACTGCCAGTGAGTAAATCCCGAGCATCAGCAGCATCGCGCTGTTTTCGCCCAGGTTTTGCACCGCGATCGCATTACCCGCACCAACGCTTTTCTTGCCCCGCTCCTGCAGCAACGCATTCAGCGGTACCACAAAGAAGCCACCTGACACGCCGATAAGCATCAGCAACGCGTAAGCCGGAAGCAGCGCATGCTGAAGTGAGAAAATCAGCACCACGACGCCAATCAGGATCCCCGCTGGCATACAGCGCGACACGGTTTCCAGCGTCACCAGCTTCGCTGCCGCCCCCGCACCTACGACAATCCCAATCGCTACCATGGCATTGAGGTAGGTCGGCGTAGCGTTATCGGTGATGCCGAGCGCCACCGGAACCCACAGCACCAGCAGAAAACGCAGCGTGACGCCCGCGCCCCAAAAAAGGCTGGTTCCGACCAACGAAAAACGTGTTTCACCGTTGCGCCACAGCGAAGAAGCGGCGCAGAAGAAACTGCGCGTCATTTTCCCCAGATGCCAGGATTGGCCAGGACGAGCCGCGGCCAGTTTCGGGATGTACAGGTTAGCCACCACGGCGCCAGCATAGGCCAGCGCACAGGCAGAAAGCGCGGCAATCACATGCCAGTCGGCCAGAACGCCGCCGGCGACAGAACCGAGCAAAATCGCGGCGATGGTGGAGGCTTCCATCAGGCCGTTAGCTTTGACCAGTTTGTCACCGGTGGTCAATTCACCGAGAATGCCATACTTGGCCGGTGAGTACGCGGCCGCGCCAATCCCCACCAGCGTATACCCGAGAAACGGATTAATGCCGAAGCAAATACTCGCCGCGCCCAGCAGTTTCAGGGCGTTCGCGAACATCATCACTCTGCCTTTGGCAAAGCTATCCGCCACCTGTCCAACAAATGGCGCAAACAGGATGTAAGCGCCCACAAACACCATTTGCAGGATTGGCTGGCTCCAGTCCGGATAAAATTGTTCCTTCAGCAGCGCCAGCGTGGCGAACAGCAGCGCGTTATCGCCAAACGCCGACAGAAACTGCGCGGCGATGACGGACATCATCCCTTTGGACCAGATTGAAGTGTTAGTGTGCGCTGACTCAATCATGTTGTTTTTCCGGCTCATCGACCCAGCTTTTCAGCGTAACAAAATCCGGCTTACCGCTGCCGAGTAATGGGAGTTGCTTCAGGTGGCGAATATCACGCGGCACGGCAAGTTCAGGCACGCCATGCGCTCGCGCATACTGCTGTAGTTTTTCACGCGTGAGTTCGCTGTCGGTAGTGAACAGCACCAGCGCCTCACCTTTGCTGGCATCGCTCTTGATCGCCGTGGCGTGCATTTTGTCTGCAGATACCGCCAATGCCAGTTGCTCAACCATTTCCAGCGAGACCATCTCTCCGGCAATTTTAGCAAAACGCTTGGCGCGCCCCTGGATCTGTACAAAGCCGTTTTCATCAAAGCGGACGATGTCTCCGGTGTCATACCAGCCGCGCTCAATCTCACCCTGCGCATTTTCTGCCGTCGGCACTTCCAGCACGCCAGGTTTTTCGACGCGCAAATAGCCGCTCATAATATTCGGGCCTTTCAGTTGCAAACGCCCACCATCCTCAATACCCGGAACAGCCAGCAGTCGGGCATCCATGCCTGGCAAGATGCGCCCTACCGTTCCTGATTTTGCCGCCATCGGCACATTGATCGACACAACCGGCGCACATTCCGTCACGCCATAGCCTTCAAGGACACGCAGGCCAAATTTCTCCTGCCATAGCTGCTTTGTGCTGTCTTGCAGTTTTTCCGCGCCTGCCACCACATAGCGCAGGCGGTGGAAATCGTACGGATGCGCGAAACGCGCATAGTTGCCGAGGAACGTTGAAGTACCAAACAACACGGTGCAGTTCCGGTCGTATACCAGCTCCGGCACAATGCGGTAATGAAGCGGGCTGGGATAAAGAAACACTTCTGCACCGGTCAGTAGCGGCGTGAATAATCCCACTGTCAGGCCAAAGGAGTGGAACAGCGGCAGTGCCGACATAAAGCGGTCATCGGCGGTGAAATCGGCAATTGTTTTAATCTGCTCAACGTTCGCCAGAATACTCTTGTGGCTGTGAACCACGCCTTTCGGATGGCCTTCCGAACCAGACGTAAAGAGGATCACCGCAGCCTCTTCCGGCTGCTGTTTCACCTGCGCCAGATGCGGTGCCAGCAGATGTGAGAAAATCCACAGCTTATCGCTCAACGTCACATCGGCTTTTAAATCTTCCAGATAAACCCAGCGTACCTGGGTGAGCTGTTCCGGTAGATGCCAGAGTTTGCCTTTATCGAGAAACTGTCGGGAAGTGAAGATCGTTTTGATTTCAGACGCAGTAATGGCGCTGGTTAACCCTTTCACGCCCGCCGTGTAGTTCATCATGGCCGGAATGCGTCGACGCGCAATGGCTCCAAAAATGACCGCCGCGCTGATCCCCGCATTTGGCAGCATCAGGCCGATTTTTTCACCTTCGGCGCTGTATTTTTCCAGAATACGGGCCACAAAGAGCGTCTTAGTCAGCAGCTTGCGGTAGCTGTCTGGCGTAAAGTTAACATCTTCAATGCAGTTTTTGCCCGCGCCAAAACGGTATTTTGCCGCCAGCAGCGACTCGTATAGCGTTTCACGCGGGCGTACCGCCATGCGTGCTTCCATCATAATTTGATGCAGCATTTCACCGGCGATTTTGCGGCGATCGCGCGCTCGCGGGGCTTCCGGCATTGGCATTTGGGTCGGCGGTAGAATGTGCAGTTGGATACGCGGGAAGAATCGCTGTTTAACCAGACCTTTCAGGCGGCTGAAGTGGGAAAGCTCTGCTCCCTCAATGCGGACAGGAACGACCGTCGCTCCCGACTTCGCGGCGACAAACCCGGCACCGTCATATATTTTCATCAACGAACCGGTGGTCGAAATGCGTCCTTCGGGAAAAATCACCACCGGACGGCCCTGCTCGACCAGACGGACCAGATGCTTAATCGACATCGGTTTGGTTGGGTCTAACGGCACGAAGTCAATCAGCGGGGTTAGCCAGCGCATATACCATTGCTGGCTGATCGAGGTGTAAACGGCGAAGACGGGACGAATCGGTAAAAATAGCGCCAGCAGGATGCCGTCTATAAATGAGACATGGTTGGGAGTGATTAGAACGCGTTCTCCCTGTAGCGCGCTGACATTGCCCGTGACGCGAACGCGGAAAAGCACGCGAAACAGATTACGAAAAAAGCCAAATAGCATCTCAACTCCCTGTGCCATTAATTATAGAAACATTAATGGTGGGAGAGTATACGAGTTGGGGAATGGGCGCGACAGGTAAACAGGTAAATACAGTCCGAAAAAAAACCTGCGCATCCGCGCAGGTCGGTGCAAGAGACAGGTACGAAGTGCGTACCGAATAATCTCACCAATCAATACCTCTGGGATCTTGATTGTGGTCGTCAGCAGCCAGATACGCCAGTACGAAAACGCAAAGGAATGAACCCAAATGCAACGAGTTGTGTAAATTATCGGTTACTGTTACAGATAGGCTGAAGGCAAAAAAAACCTGCGCATCTGCGCAGGCTGGTGTAATTCTAGTGATCAACCCGAAAGTTGATTTCACCTATCAATACCTCTGGGACCCCAACTTTAGCAATCCGCTCAGTTCTCCCACCAGCGAACAATCGCAACAGCACATCGCAAAGTGTAAGCAAAAATTAGCATTTTCTATTTTCTGTCTTATCTTCGCTCGCGCGCGCTCACATTTGCGAGGTCCTGACGGGCAATCTGCTTGAACAGCCAGCCATTTTCCGTAACACTGACGGAATGTAAGCGTTTACCCACAACAGGTACTATCATGGCGACCATAAAGGATGTAGCCCGACTAGCTGGTGTATCAGTCGCCACCGTTTCTCGAGTGATCAATGATTCCCCCAAAGCCAGCGAAGCATCGCGTCTGGCCGTAACGAGTGCAATGGAATCACTCAGCTACCACCCCAATGCGAATGCGCGTGCACTGGCGCAACAATCCACTGAAACCATCGGACTGGTCGTTGGTGATGTGTCCGATCCATTCTTTGGGGCAATGGTTAAAGCTGTCGAGCAGGTGGCCTATAACACCGGGAATTTTTTGCTGATTGGCAATGGCTACCATAATGAACAGAAGGAACGTCAGGCGATTGAACAGCTCATTCGCCACCGCTGCGCGGCCCTTGTTGTCCATGCCAAAATCATCCCGGATGCGGATTTGGCTTCATTAATGAAGCAAATCCCCGGCATGGTATTGATTAACCGAATTCTGCCGGGATTCGAACAACGCTGCGTTGCCCTCGATGACCGTTTCGGCGCATGGCTCGCTACCCGACACCTTATTCAGCAGGGCCATACGCGCATTGGCTACCTGTGTTCCAATCACAGTATTTCTGATGCGGAAGATCGTCTGCAAGGCTATTACGACGCGCTGGTGGAGAGCAATATACCGGTGAGCGATCGACTGGTGACGTTCGGCGAACCGGATGAAAGCGGCGGTGAACAGGCCATGACCGAGTTACTTGGTCGTGGCAAAAACTTCACTGCGGTAGCCTGCTACAACGACTCAATGGCGGCTGGCGCCATGGGCGTATTGAATGATAACGGCATTGATGTGCCGGGAGAAATCTCGCTGATTGGCTTTGATGATGTGCTGATTTCCCGCTATGTGCGCCCACGTCTGACCACGGTACGCTATCCCATCGTGACGATGGCAACCCAGGCCGCCGAACTGGCGCTCGCGCTGGCGGAGAAGCGGCCCGCACCTGAAATTACCCACGTCTTTAACCCAACTCTGGTGCGTCGCCATTCCGTTTCGGCGCTGACAGAGCCGGGGAACTCATCGTCAAACGATTAACCAGGATTGCGTCATGACTACGATGTTGGACGTTTCACGACACGCAGGCGTCTCAAAAGCGACCGTTTCGCGCGTACTAAATGGAACGGGTCAGGTAAAAGAGAGCACGCGCCAGAAAGTGTTCAAGGCCATGCAGGCACTCGATTATCGGCCCAATTTTTTAGCGCGCTCTTTGGCGAATCGCACCAGCAACAGCATTGGCCTGGTGGTTTCCACATTTGATGGATTCTACTTTGGCCGCCTGCTGCAACAGGCCTCGCGCCAGACGGAGTCTCACGGCAAGCAGTTGATCGTCACCGATGGTCACGACACGCCGGAGCGTGAGCAAGAAGCCGTGCAAATGCTGGCCGACAGGCAGTGCGATGCCATTATTCTCTATACCCGCTATATGAGTGAAAAGGCGATTATGTCGCTGATGAACAGCATTGCGATGCCCTTGCTGGTCATCAACCGTGATGTCAGTCAGGCCCGCGATCGCGCGATTTTCTTTGAGCAGGAAGACGCGGCGTATCAGGCGGTCAATTATCTGATCTCGCAGGGGCACAGCGATATTGCTTGCATCACCGTGCCAGGCCATACGCCTACCGGTAAATCCCGCCTGATGGGGTATCGTAAGGCTCTGGAAAAAAACGGTATTCCCTGGGATCCTGATAAGGTTAAATACGGCGACTCCACGATGACGCGAGGCTATGAAGCCTGTCGAGAACTACTGGAGGAAGGGGTGAAATTCAGCGCCCTGTTCGCCTGTAACGATGACATGGCATTAGGTGCATCAAAAGCGTTACATCAGGCCGGGCTGAGGATCCCGACGGACGTCTCGCTGTTTGGTTTTGATGATGCGCCCAGCGCCAAATGGCTGGAACCGGGGTTATCTACCGTTTATCTGCCGATTGATACCATGATAACCACGGCAATCGACCAGGCTATACGTCTGGCCAACGGTGAGAGCGTGGAGCCGATCCCTCCGTTTACCGGCAAACTGGTATTACGTGACTCAGTAACGCTCGGACCGTACTTTAAGTAATATGAAAAAGAGCCGGATGGCGACGCAAGCACCTTATCCGGCCAGCTTTACTCAGATTAATTCCAGCGCTAACAGCTCATCAATGGTCTGGCGACGACGAATCAGTCGCGCCACGCCGTTATCAAACAAGACCTCCGGCAGCAGCGGGCGGCTATTGTAGTTTGACGACATTGACGCTCCGTACGCCCCGGTATCATGCAAAACCAGATAATCACCCGGCACCACCGCAGGCAACAGACGGGTTTCCACATTTCCGCCTTCCTGCTGGGTAAACACGTCGCCTGATTCGCACAGCGGTCCGGCCACCACGGTCTCCCGTTGAGGAGTTTGTTGCAGAGAACGACCATCCCCCGCCAGCGCGGAGATATGGTGATAGCTACCGTACATGGCCGGGCGCATCAGATCGTTGAAGCCCGCATCGATCAGCACAAAGTGACGGCTGCCCATCTCTTTTACGCTGCGCACCTGCGCCACTAACACACCAGCTTCCGCGACCAGGAAACGCCCTGGTTCGATCTCCAGTTTGACGGCATGACCCAGATGACGCGCAATACTATCGCGCGCGGCGTTCCACAATCCAAAATAGTGATCGGTGTCGATCGCCTCTTCACCTTCGCGATACGGGATTGATAAACCGCCGCCTGCGGAGATCGCCTCCAGATCCTGACCAAATTCCACCACCTGACGCACCATCGCGCCGCACACCTGCTCCAAATGCGCGTAGTCCACGCCAGAGCCGATATGCATATGAATACCCACCAACTTCAGCTTATAGCGCTGAATTACCTCCAGCGCCGCCGGAAGATCGCTGTACCAGATACCGTGCTTGCTGTTTTCTCCCCCGGTATTGGTTTTCTGACTGTGTCCATGCCCAAAGCCAGGGTTTACGCGGAGCCACACGCGATGGCCCGGCGAGAGCTGGCCCAGTTGTTCCAGCATATCGACCGACCCGGCATTTACCGGAATGCTCAATTCATGCACCCGGGCGAGCGTCGCTTCATCAATCATATCGGCGGTAAAGACAATCTCATCTTTGCCCGGTACAAAACCTGCCGCCAGCGCGCGTTCAATTTCGCCAAGCGAGACGGAATCGACCTTCACGCCCTGCTCGCGCATCAGGCGCAAAATATGAATATTCGAACATGCCTTCTGGGCAAAACGCACCACGTCAAACTGACTCAGTTTGGCAATCTGCGCGCGAATAATCTGCGCATCATAGACCCACACCGGGCAGCCGAATTCGGCAGGCAGGCGCAACAGGTTGTCGGCGGTCAGGTCAGTGTCTGTGTTGTTGAGTGGGCGTGGCATGGCGTGCTCCGGTATTGGCTTTTTTATGATTACGCCACAGCCCAAAAAGAATAAAAAATATCGTTTTATCGTGAGTCTATGCAAAAATGATATGGATTAGCTCATTCGAGGATTGCCTATGCCCGCGGTTAACCTGCGCCACATTGAAATTTTTCACGCCATCATGACCGCTGGTAATCTGACGGAAGCCGCGCGCATGCTACATACCTCGCAGCCCACCGTCAGTCGGGAACTGGCCCGATTCGAAAAAGTCCTGGGATTAACGCTGTTTGAACGCACGCGTGGCCGACTGCATCCAACCGTGCAAGGCTTACGTCTGTTTGAAGAGGTACAACGTTCGTGGTACGGCCTGGACAGAATTGTGAGCGCCGCCGAAAGCCTGCGCGAATTTCGTCAAGGTGAATTGTCGATTGTTTGCCTGCCGGTATTTTCACAGTCCTTTTTACCGCCGCTGCTGCAGCCATTTCTCGCGCGCTATCCGCAGGTCAACATTCAGATCGTGCCGCAGGAGTCACCACTGTTGGAAGAGTGGCTGTCGGCGCAGCGCCACGATCTGGGGTTAACGGAAACGCTGCATACGCCTGCCGGAACGAAACGCACCGAATTGCTGGCGCTGGATGAAGTGTGTGTACTGCCGCAGGGGCATCCGCTGACCGAGAAAGCGGTATTAACGCCACAGGATTTTCAGGGAGAGAACTACATCAGCCTGTCGCGGACCGACAGTTATCGTCAGCTACTGGACACCCTGTTTAACGAACATCAGGTGAAGCGCCGTATGGTGATTGAAACCCACAGCGCCGCTTCAATTTGTGCAATGGTGCGGGCGGGCGTGGGGATCTCGGTGGTAAACCCACTGACCGCGCTGGATTATGCCAGCAGCGGAGTGGTTATCCGCCGCTTCAGCATTTCGGTACCCTTTACGGTCAGCCTGATCCACCCACTTCATCGCCCTGCCTCGGCGCTGGTCGATGCTTTTACGGCGCATCTGCAAGCTCAACTCCCGAGACTTATCGATCCGCTGGAGGCTATTTTGTATCCACAGACGAAAGCATAAACGCCACCGCATCTTGCGCATGGATTGCCGCGGTGTCGAAAACCGGTAATGGACTTAGCTCGGCTGGAACCAGCAGACCAATCTCGGTACAGCCAAAGATAACCCCTTGAGCGCCCTGTTTAGCCAACTGATCAATTACGCTCAGGTAGTAGTCGCGGGAAGCGTTGCTGAACTCACCGAGGCACAGCTCGTCGAAAATAATCTGGTTTATTTTCTGACGATCATCAGCCTCAGGAATAAGCGTGCTAATACCAAATTCAGTCTGTAGACGTCCGCGGTAAAAATCCTGCTCCATGGTGTAGCGCGTACCCAGTAGCGCCACGTTGCTCATCTGCTGTTTTTGTATGGCCCGCCCCGTCGCATCGGCAATATGCAGGAACGGCACGTCACAGGCGGTTTCAATCGCCTCAGCAACTTTGTGCATGGTGTTGGTACACAACACAATCCCCTCCGCTCCGGCTTGCTGAAGCCCTGCGGCGGCCTGCGCGAGGATCTCCCCAGCCCGCTGCCAGTCACCGCCAGACTGACAGGCTTCGATCTCGTGAAAATCTACGCTGTGCAACAGAATCTGTGCCGAGTGCAGGCCACCCAGACGCTGTTTTACCCCTTCATTAATGAGTCGATAATAAGGAATGGTGGATTCCCAGCTCATACCGCCTAACAGACCGATCGTTTTCATCATTTCCCCTGATTTGTTGTTATCTCTCCAGTGAACCAAAGATGTGATCAACTTTCCACATCTGTTGGCGCGCATTTCTTTTTTTAATTTTCTGATATAGGTTTAATGAAACATTGTTTTAATTACAGGAATACCGGATGTTTATTTTTCATAAAGAGACCACCCTTGAAGATCTGGGCAATGGCGTTACCCGACGCATTCTTGCTCACGACGGTAAAATGATGGCGGTTGAGGTGAACTTCGAGCAAGGCGCGATTGGTCCGATGCACAATCATCCGCATGAGCAGCTGACTTACGTTTTGTCTGGGGAGTTTGAATTTACCATCGGCGAAGAAAAGCATGTCGTTAGGGCAGGCGATACCCTATATAAACAGCCCAACATTATGCATGGCTGCGTCTGTTTAAAACCGGGAACGCTACTCGATACCTTTACGCCCATGCGCGAAGATTTTCTGCCTGCGTAATTTTATCTGTTCGTAATCTGCCTGGCGGCATAATGTTGTTCCAGAGGGAATGAATATGTCGCCTCCGGTGTATTGCTACATTCACTTTATGTTTAACCGACAAAACCTGCCAAAGGGCAGGGTTTGTCGGTTCTGGAAAGCGGGTTAACGCGCCAGCCAGCCGCCGTCTACCGCAACGGTATAGCCGTTGATATAGTCAGATGCGCTGGATGCCAGGAACACAATCGGCCCCATCAGGTCACTCGGCAGCCCCCAACGACCCGCCGGGATACGATCGAGAATTTCTGCGCTACGCTGCTCATCAGCGCGCAGCTGTTGAGTGTTGTTCGTCGCCATGTAACCCGGCGCAATTGCGTTGACGTTGATGTTATGTTTGGCCCACTCGTTCGCCATCAGGCGGGTGACGCCCATTACGCCGCTTTTAGACGCGGTGTAAGACGGCACGCGGATCCCGCCCTGGAAAGAAAGCATAGAGGCGATGTTGATAATTTTGCCGCCGTTACCCTGAGCGATAAAGTGCTTCGCCGCAGCCTGAGACATAAAGAACACGCTCTTAATGTTCAGGTTCATCACGTCGTCCCAGTCTTTTTCGCTGAAGTCGATCGCATCGTCACGACGGATAAGACCTGCGTTGTTGACCAGAATATCGATATGACCGAATTCTGCCACTGCGCGCTCCAGCAGCGCCGGAATGCCGTCAATTTGACGCAGGTCGGCGGTCAGACTTAAAAAACGGCGCCCCAGCGCGGTCACGCGTTCGATAGTTTCCGTCGGTTCAACGATGTTGATCCCCACGATATCGCAGCCCGCTTCAGCCAAACCCAACGCCATACCCTGACCCAGGCCAGTGTCACAACCGGTCACAACGGCGACCTTACCTTCAAGAGAGAATGCATTCAAAATCATTGTAAATCCTTAATTTTTTATAATGCCCGCCGCAGCAGGCACGGCTATCGCCCGCAACTAGCGCAGATCTTTGACGGCTACATGGTCCATATCATCAAAGACCTGGTTTTCGCCGACCATGCCCCAAATGAACGTATAAGCTTTTGTGCCAACGCCGGAGTGAATTGACCAGCTCGGAGAAATCACCGCCTGCTCGTTGTGCATCACAATATGACGCGTTTCCTGAGGCTGCCCCATCATGTGGAAGACGCAGGTATCTTCTTCCATATTGAAATAGAAATAGACTTCCATACGACGTTCATGGGTATGACACGGCATGGTGTTCCACAGGTTACCCGGCGCCAGTTCGGTCAGACCCATGCTCAACTGGCAGGTTTCCAGCACATCCGGCACAAAATATTTGTTGATGGTACGACGGTTACTGGTGAGGTCATCGCCAAGCGTCACTGGCGCAACGTCTGCTGGCGTGACTTTTTTGGTTGGATAAGTCGTGTGGGCCGGCGCGCAGTTGTAGTAAAACTTCGCCGGTTTCGCCGTATCGATGCTGGCGAATACCACTTCTTTGGCCCCTTTCCCGACGTACAGCGCGTCACGATGACCAATTTCATAGCACTGGCCGTCAACGGTAATCGTGCCCGGGCCACCGATGTTAATCACACCCAGCTCACGACGCTCGAGGAAGTAGGTTACGCCCAGCTGTTTGCCGACTTCGCCACCCACAGAGACGGTTTTGGCCACTGGCATAATGCCGCCAACAATGATGCGGTCAATGTGGCTGTAGACCATGGTGTATTCATCTGCGACAAACACTTCTTCGACCAAAAACTCATTACGCAGCTCCTGAGTGTCCAGGGTTTTCGCATGCGCACTATGGATGCTTTGTCTTACGTCCACATTTACCTCCAGTGATAAATTGACCGTGAATGCTTAAACGAATAGCAAAACGCTGTTCCGTTTTATCTTATGCACTCATGATATCCCTCCCGGAATAGGTTTTCAATTACAAATAAAACAACGTTTCACTTTTTCTGCATCTTATTATCAAAAGTGTAATTGCGATCACGCTAGCGCATATAAATCGCGGGAATGGTTTCAATAAAATCATTTAAAACAATTAGATAGATAAAAATAAACAAGAGTAGTTCATGAGGGGTTGGGGTAAGACATTGAAAATACAGCCAGCCTCACACGCCGTTCACACACCTTTTCTAACAAAGTGCGCTGTTAATCACATGAAATGAAACGTCGTTTTGATACGTTAGCAGAGTTTAGAGTGTATGTTTCTGTAACTGGCCTTGCCCTCCTGTTGGAGGGCTTTTTTATAGATGCAGGGGGAAATACAGTGGGAAAGGCGTTTAAGCAGAGAAAACTTCGGGTGGTTAATCTCGCTCGATAGCGAGCGCCACGCCCTGACCACCGCCGATACATAACGTTGCCAGCCCTTTGTGCGCCCGACGCTTCACCATTTCATGTACCAGTGAAACCAGAATACGACAGCCAGATGCGCCAATCGGATGACCGAGCGCAATGGCTCCGCCGTTCACATTCACCCGCCGTTCATCCCACTCCAGCATTTTTCCAACGGACAATGCCTGTGCGGCAAAGGCTTCGTTGGCCTCGATAAGATCAACATCAGCCAGTTGCCAGCCAACACGCTCAAGGCAACGGCGCGTCGCGTACACCGGTGCAATTCCCATGAGCGCGGGATCGACCCCGACGCTGGCAAAGGCACGAATGCGAGCCAGCACCGGCAAATTCAGCTCCTGGGCCTTGGCCTCGCTCATCATCATCACCGCAGCGGCGCCATCATTGATGGATGACGCGTTGCCCGCGGTTACTGAACCGAGCCTGTCGAAGGTAGGATCCAGACGCGCCAGCCCTTCTGCGCTGGCATCGGTGCGCGGCTGTTCGTCGGTATCCACCACGAACGATTGCCCATTACGCTGCGTTACCACCGGCACGATTTCATCTTTAAAGCGCCCGGCGTCAATTGCCATCCGCGCCTTGTGCTGCGAATGCAGTGCGTAGGCATCCTGCAGTTCACGGCTGATGCCATATTCCCGCGCCAGATTTTCCGCAGTCACGCCCATATGGTAATCGTTGAAAGCGTCCCAGAGGCCGTCATGCACCAGGCTGTCGACCAGTTGACTGTTGCCCAACTGTGCGCCGGTACGGCTATCAGTAAGGACATGCGGCGCACGGCTCATATTCTCTTGTCCGCCCGCAATGACAATGTCGGCTTCGCCGCACTGGATAGCCTGGGTCGCCAGATGCAGCGCTTTCAGACCCGAGCCGCAGACATCGTTAATGGTGATGGCGGAGACGGTATTGGGTAGCCCACCATTGATGGCGGACTGACGCGCCGGGTTTTGCCCGGCACCAGCGGTAAGCACCTGTCCGAGGATCACTTCATCCACAGCGTGAACGTCCACGCCCGTGCGATCCAGTAACGCCCTGACTACCATGCTACCTAATTCAACGGCAGAGTGGCGCGCCAGCGTCCCCTGGAAGCAGCCGATCGGTGTCCGTAACGCCCCGACTATCACAACCTCTTTCATCACCACCTCAGCGCAAAATAACACCGCAATAGTAGATGATTGTTAAAAAGAGTTATCAAGGTTGTTTAAAAACGGTGATTTTTATCACAAAGGAAATTCGTATCATTTATTGGTCATCTGAACGCCACTCTGCTGTAAATGGTCGCGCAGCCAACTTCCCGCCACGCCAGGCGGTGATTTCTTATTCCACAGCAGATCGATAGAGATAGCCTTTGGCCAGCCGGGCAGCATCAATTGGACCAGCGGTTTTTCTGCCGCAAACTCCTCCACCAGCGCACAAGGGAGCGCGCACCAGCCGAATCCCTGCACCGCCATACTCAGCAGCAACAAATAGTTAGGCGCCGACCAGACGGGGCCGCGCGCCACGTTGGTGCCGCTCTCCAGATAGGTATTCAGCCGCAGCTCTCGCCAGGTATGTAGCTGTTCCCACTGCAGTTTTTCTTGAGTCGCCAGTGGATGCGATGCCGCAACGTATAATCCCATCCAGGTTTGCATCGGCAGACGCGTGACGCCCATGTCGGTCGGGTAATCCTCCCGCGCTTCGATCAACCCAACCTGAGCACGTCCTTTTTGCAGCAGATCGATCACGTCTTCATCTTCGCCAATCAGACATTCAAACTCGGTATGGGGAAACTTGTGGTCAAACTGCACCATCAATTCTTCCAGCACATCCGGGTGCAGCGTGTCAGACAAAACGAAGGTCAGACGCGCTTCCGTTTCACCCGACAGCGAAATCGCTGCCTCATCAAGACGTTCGCTGGCCGTCAAAATTGCCTGCACATAGCCCAGCACCCGCTTACCTTCTTCGGTTAGCGTCGGCTGACGTGATGAGCGGTCAAACAGCGCAAAACCGAGATCGGCTTCCAGATGCGCAATGGCCGTGCTGATGGTGGACTGACTTTTACGCAGCCGCCGGGCCGCAGCAGAAAATGAGCCGCAGGAAACGGTCTCCACAAATGCCGTTAACGCTTCAGGAGAGTAACGCATGAACTATCTACTTTATCGATGGATACTATCTTTTAGATATCACATAAAACGATAAAATTGCCACCATTCCGTTATCCGGGCATCAAAGAAGGTTTTAGATTATGCAACACGATACAGTCCAACGCCGCTCGTTACTGGAGCGAATTTTTCATGCCGTCTGCTTTGAAGGCATTGCCACCGCGATCCTCGCACCAACCACCGCATGGTTGATGCAGCGCTCGGTGCTGGAAATGGGCGGACTGACCATTCTTCTCGCCACGACGGCGATGATCTGGAATATCATTTATAACGCCCTGTTTGACCGACTGTGGCCGTCGCACCTGGTAAAACGTACGGCTAAAGTGCGGGCATTCCACGCCTTAGGCTTCGAGAGCGGTTTTATTGTCATCGGGGTGAGCATCGTGGCGTATGTGCTGAACGTCAGCCTGCTCCAGGCATTCACGCTGGAAATAGGTTTCTTCCTGTTCTTCCTGCCATACACCATGTTCTATAACTGGGCTTATGACACTTTACGCGAGCGCGTTATGAAGCGTCGCCAGCAGCGCGTTACTGCCTGATAATTCAAACAATAGCCGGAATCTTCTCGGTTCCGGCTTTTGATCCATTCACTCGCCCGCTTGTTGACACCTCCCCCAGCCCCTGCCATTTGTGGTAAATTGCGCTTCTTTTTGTTTATTTTATAGTTGATACGTTCAAATAATGTCGAAATTTTGGTCAAAAGAAGATACTCTCTGGAGCTTCGCACTATATGGGACTGCCGTCGGCGCAGGAACCCTCTTCCTCCCCATACAGCTGGGTTCTGCAGGCGCAGTGGTACTGTTTATCACCGCACTCGTCGCCTGGCCTTTAACCTACTGGCCGCACAAGGCGCTGTGCCAGTTTATCCTGTCCTCAAAAACCTCGGCAGGTGAAGGGATCACTGGTGCAGTTACGCACTACTACGGCAAAAAGATAGGCAGCCTGATCACGACCCTCTATTTTATTGCCTTCTTTGTGGTGGTGCTGATCTACGCCGTGGCGATAACCAATTCACTCACTGAACAACTGGCAAAACATATCGCCATCGATCTGCGTGTTCGCATGCTGGTCAGTCTTGGCGTGGTGCTGGTGCTGAACCTGATTTTTCTGATGGGCCGACAAGCAACCATTCGGGTAATGGGCTTTCTGGTGTTCCCGCTCATCGCGTACTTTTTGTTCCTTTCGCTCTACCTGACCGGAAGCTGGCAGCCAACGCTACTCACCGGCCAGATGTCTTTCGATCAGCACACGCTTCATCAGGTTTGGATATCTATTCCCGTGATGGTTTTCGCTTTTAGCCATACGCCAATTATCTCGACGTTCGCCATCGACCGACGTGAGAAATATGGCGAGCAGGCCATGGGTAAATGCAAAAAAATCATGAAGGTAGCCTACGTCATCATCTGCCTGAGCGTGCTGTTTTTCGTCTTCAGCTGTTTGCTTTCGATTCCGACAAACTATATCGAGGACGCGAAAAATGAAGGCGTGACAATTCTGTCTGCGCTATCGATGATGCCAAACGCACCAGCATGGCTGTCGATTTCTGGGATCATTGTCGCCGTCGTGGCGATGTCAAAATCGTTCCTCGGCACCTACTTTGGCGTGATTGAAGGGGCAACCGAGGTGGTAAAAACATCGTTGCATCAGGTGGGAGTGAAGAAAAGCCGGGCCTTTAACCGCGCTCTGTCCATTATGCTGGTTTCGACCATTACGTTTATCATTTGCTGCATTAACCCTAATGCAATTTCAATGATTTACGCGATTAGCGGGCCGCTGATTGCCATGATTCTGTTTATCATGCCGACATTATCTACCTATCTGATCCCGGCGCTAAAGCCGTACCGTTCAGTGGGAAATCTGATCACCCTGATTGTCGGTCTGCTGTGCGTATCTGTGATGTTTTTTGGCTAGAACGTGTTTTTAACGGCTCATTCATCAGTATGTGGATGAGCCGTTAAACTGACTTATTTGATGTACGAATCGAGTACCTTCAAAACCACATCCAAATCTTCTTCGCGCTTAATTTCATCGCCCTGATGCACAATGTGCTCGGTCAGATGACCTTTAATCACCTCGCGCATTAACCCGTTTACCGCACCGCGGATCGCCGCTATTTGCTGCAATACCGCCGCGCATTCATGCGGTTCATCCAGCATGGTTTTCAACGCCGCTACCTGCCCCTGAATCTTACTGGCTCGGGCTTTCAGCTTTTGTTTGTCGCGGATCGTATGTGACATAGCAATACCTTTTCAACGTCTGGCTGTAGCGACAATACCATCGTCATTCTACTGGGGGGTAGTATTTAATACTGGGGGGGAGTAGAATCTGGCAAAATTAAACAACTAAGAATCATTCTCATGGGTGAGTTTTCTACGCTTCTTCAGCAAGGCAACGCCTGGTTTTTCATTCCCAGCGCGATTCTATTAGGAGTGTTACACGGTCTGGAACCGGGGCATTCCAAGACGATGATGGCGGCCTTTATTATTGCCATTAAGGGAACCATCAAACAGGCGGTGATGCTGGGGCTGGCGGCAACGCTGTCGCATACCGCAGTGGTATGGCTGATTGCGCTCGGCGGGATGTATATCAGCAAAGCGTTTACTGCCCAGACCGTTGAGCCGTGGCTGCAGTTTGTCTCGGCGATTATTATTCTCGGGACCGCATTCTGGATGTTCTGGCGAACCTGGCAGGGAGAACAGAACTGGCTGACCCAGACGCATCATGACCACGATCATGATGACCATCACCACCATCATAACCACGGTGAAGCTCACCACCATCATCACGAACATGACCACGACCACGATCATAACCATGCTGCGTTAGCAGGGCTGAGCGAAGATTCAAAAGCGTATCAGGACGCCCACGAGCGGGCACATGCTACCGATATTCAGCGCCGCTTTGCAGGCAAAGAGGTCACCAACGGCCAAATATTATTGTTTGGTCTGACTGGCGGGTTGATCCCCTGCCCTGCCGCCATTACGGTACTGCTGATTTGCATCCAGCTCAAAGCCTTCACGCTGGGTGCCACTATGGTGCTGTGCTTCAGCCTCGGGCTGGCGCTAACGCTGGTAACGGTGGGCGTGGGAGCGGCAATCAGCGTGCAGCAGGCGGCCAAACGCTGGAGCGGATTTAACACACTGGCACGCAAAGCCCCCTATTTTTCCAGCGCGCTCATCGCGATGGTCGGCTTATATATGGGGATTCACGGCTATATGGGGATCGTCGGTTAACGAGCAGAGAGCGCAGCAGCGATTGCCGCTGCGCATCAAACCAGGCTAGCTTGCGACGTTCCCCCACACCAGTTGGCCTTTATGGAAGGTCGCGGTGCGTGGGGAGATTCGCGCGACCGCTTCCGCTGAGCAGGAGGCATCCACCAGTACAAAGCTGGCTTCATCCTGCGCTTTCGGCCAGACGCGCTCACCTTTATCGTTAAGCGGCAGCACATCGCCGGTGGCGAGGAACAGCGCCCGCGACAGGTTGAGTTCATTGGGACGAATATAGAGCTGCGCGTACAGATTCGCCTTCTCCAGCATGTCTCCAAGCCCGTACGGCGACCAATGGTCAATCACACTGTCGGTCCCGGTAATCACTTCCACACCTTTGTCACGCAACTGCTTGAGCGGCATATGCAAGGTACCGATCGGCACCGTCGAGGCAATGGTAATCTGCTGCGCCGCCATGCGGCTCGCCAGCGCATCCACCTGTTGTTCGTTCAGGGTTGCCAGCGCAAATGCGTGGCTGATGGTCAGTTTGCCCTTCAACTGCGGCGTTTTCTCCACCGTTTCCACCATGTAATTCACCGCCGCAACGCCCGCCGGGCTGGTTTCATGCAGATGGATATCCACGCCTTTATCGTAATCCAGCGCAATCTGGAACATGGTGTCGAGGGATTTTTCCATCGCCCCGTCCACGCTGGTTGGGTCCAGACCGCCGACGTAATGCGCCCCCGCCTGCATTGCTTCACGCATCAACGGTTCAGACTTCGATAACAGCAGGCCATGCTGCGGAAACGCCACGATTTCACAGGCAAAACCCGGCTGGCGACGCGCCAGTACCGCCTGCAGATTTTCCAGGTTTTTCAGCCCGGAAACCGGTTCTATATTGCAATGGCTGCGGGCGATCGAGGTGCCTTTTGATTGCAGCAGATCGATGAGCTTTTCCGCGCGCTCCTGCGTGTAAGGCTGGAGTTCAGGCAGCAGCTTTTGCTCAAGGCGGATCATATCCTGAATGGTGGTGCCAGCCGGGCGATTCAGCGAACGCCATGGACCGCCGTAAAAGGTTTTATCCAGATGGATGTGCATGTCGCGCATGGCGGGCAGCATCAGCTTTCCACCCGCATCGTAGTGCGGCAGCGTCGCATCCGGATGCTGCTTATTCTCACGCAGGGCAACAATTTTCCCGTCCTGAATTTCAACGGTTTGCAGCGCGGTACGGGTATGCACCACCACCGAGTTTTCGTAATTAAAACCCGCTTCCAGCAGGACGTTATCCAGGTAATAGTGCTTATCGTTAATCGTCATTGTGCTCTTCGCCCCGCAGGTGTTCCCGACAGGATTAGCAGCATACGCGACCGGAGCCACTGCGCCAAACAGCGCGGCAGCGGTCACCATTTTTCCGCTCTGACTTAAAAAGTCACGGCGGCTGTTATTTTCCTTCATTCACATTTCCTCTCAGGAATGGACAATATGGGTGCCCGTTTCGCCGCGCAGTGCGGCCGGCAGGCATTCCGGCGTGGTGATGATCACTCGCTTACCGCCACGCGCCAGGAACGCCAGACTGGCAACGATTTTGGGTAACATGCTCCCCGGCGGGAAATGTCCCTCCTGCATGTAACGGGTCATCGTTGCGACATCCACCTTATCCAGCGCCTGCTGGTTGGGTTTGCCAAAATGAATACAGACCTGCTCGACGCCGGTGGTGATCACCAGAATGTCAGCGCGGATCTCCTGCGCCAGCAGAGCCGTGGAGAGATCTTTATCAATCACCGCATCCACGCTCTGATAATCCCCCTGATCGCTACGCACCACCGGGATCCCGCCGCCACCCGCGCCAATCACCACAAAGCCTTGCTGGGTCAGCGTTTTGATCGCCTCCGCCTCGACAATACGCTTCGGTTCCGGAGAGGCGACGACCCGGCGGTAGCCGCGCCCCGAATCTTCAACAAAGCGCCAGCCCGGATTGACCCGCTGCAGTTCATCGCGCTGCGCTTCGCTAAAGAACGCGCCGATAGGCTTGGTCGGGTTAGCGAAGCCCGGATCGTTTTTGTCGACCTCCACCTGCGTGACCACCGTAACCGCCTTCTGCTCACCGCGCCGCGCCAGGCGGTTGTTCAGCGCCTGTTGGATCAGATAGCCGATCCCGCCCTGCGTATCGGCGACGCAGTTTGCCAGCGGGGTGAGCGGCAACCCTTCACGCTCATGCGCGATTTCCGCACGCCGTAGATCCAGCCCCACCTGCGGCCCGTTTCCGTGCGTCAGCACAATGTTGTAGTCCGATGCCAACATCTCCAGCACCGTATCCGCCACCGCTTTCACCGCTTCAGCCTGGTGCTCAATCGACTGGCTGGCGTTATCTTTGATAATGCTGTTGCCGCCAATGGCAACGACCACAAGTTCTTTCATAGTGTTATCTTCCGCTTACAGGCGATTCAGGTCGTTTTCGTCGGTTCCTGCTCAGGCGCAGTCACCGCTTCACGGCTATCAAGAACATGCTTGAGGACAAACATGCCGCTCATCATCAGGTAGGCCACAACAAACATCATCGAACTGCCTTCTGCAAAGCCAACCGCCGGAGAGTGGATCACACCAAACAGCGATAACAGCGCGCCAAAAGCTGCGGCAATCGCCCCACGCAGCGGCTTATTCATAATGGCGAAGATAGCGACGCAGCCCCACAGCATACTGGCCAGCGGCGCACCGCTTCCCAGATGCACCAGCCCATCGTAATAGACACCTTTGCTGTGCAGCAGGTCGCTGCCCAGTTTCCCCGCGGATGTTCCGGCGGCGCCCATCACGCTGTTGACGATGGTCAACGCCCAGTTAGCGATCCACGGGAACAAGCAGATAAAGATAACGGGAACCTCGACTTTGGGCGTCTCTCGCACCACCTGGTTGGCGGTCACCACGCCGATAAACACCAGAATCGGCACTATCGCAGTCATCGGAATAATCGCGAGCATAAACGCCCCCAGCCCAAACAGCGGTACCAGGAACATGGTGATGCCTGAAGCGAGGGTATAACCGATGCTGGCCCCCATCGCTTTCCAGCCCGCATGCCCAACATATACGGTCACCGGGAATGGGTTGCCCAGCATGCAGCCGAGCATGGAGGCAAAACCGTTCGCCATCATGACCTTACGGGTGTTGTACTCATCACCCGCCGCATGCGCACTTTCAATATTCTCAAGGTCAAAAATGTAGTTCGCCAGACCCAAAGGAACCGCAGAAGCCAGGTACGGCAGCGCGTGCGGCAAACCCTGCAGGAAGCTGTCGACATGGATCTCCGGCGGGTTAAAGCCAAAGGAAGACATAGAAGATTTTATGGCTTCCGGGCTTTGCAAACCGGAGATCCACGCCAACGCTGTACCGGCAATCAGCAGCAGCAAACCGGTGGGGATGCGGGCAAAAATCGGCTTCTTACCGAACCAGTTAATGAAGATTAACAACAAGACGATGAAAGAGACGGTCGGCGCTTCAAATGCCTGCAGCATCGGGTTCATCGCCAGCAGCAACAGTCCCAGACCGGACAGACAAGAAAGTAATACCGTACGCGGGATCATCTTGCGGATGGTCTCGCCCAGGAAGGAGCCGCCGACCAGGATCAACGCTTCTACAAAGCACCACACCAGGGCTATCTGGATAGCAAAGTTGGCATCTTTGGTTTGCTGATATACCGGCATTAGCACCAGGAAGGTCACGGTAAAAATTGACGGTGCGCTCGGCCCGGACGGCAGCGCCGTCACGTCTTTACGCCCGGTGTGCTTTGCCATCTGCAGGCCAAACCAGGCGTAGCAGACGCTGGCCACCAGCACCGCCAGACCAAAGGCAGGCGCAATGCGACCATAGACAATTTCGGTAGGGATCCCGACGACAAAAATGAGCAGCCCCATCATTGTCAGCAGGTTAGTCAGGTTGTTGGTCATCAGCCCAAAGTAAGCAGCCCAGTCACCACGTTTCCATTCTAGTTTTATGCTGTTCATGGAATATCCTTAACAGGTTAAGCATCGTTTGCGATCCCGGGGATCGCCCAGCCCTGCAGGTAAGCAACGTTTTTCGCTTCGCTACTGTGGGGCTAACAGCGTTAGCCCCGATTGTTGTTATTGGCAGTAGCGGTCGCGCCAGTTGAGGATCGCCTTTTCAAAACAGGCGAACGGCGGATGGACTATTCCGGCGCCGATCATGCCGATCCCCGCATCTTTGTGCGCAATTGCGGTGTTAATCACCGGCAGAATGCCGGTGCTACCCACGCGCGTAATGTCGATAGCGGTCGGTACGCCCATAAAACCAAGTAACGGAATAGTAACGTTGGGGTTTTCGCCGAGAGTGATTTCACGCATCTGGCGAGAGAAATCGACCGCTTCTTCAACCGTACCGCCCACCAGCGCCACGATGGCCGGTGCCGTGGCCATGGCAAAACCGCCGATGCCGTAGGTTTCGGTAATTGCGCTATCACCGATATCACGTCCGGAATCTTCGGGCTTATAGCCTGCAAACATCGGGCCAATCACCTGCTGCGCCGGACCGGTAAACCACTGACCCGGTAAGCCGCTGATGCGCAGACCGAATTCAACGCCGTTACGCGCCATCGTCGTGACTACGGTGCTGTATTCGATCCCGTGTGCGGCGTCCATTGCGGCTTTACACATCGCCATCCAGGTCGGTCCGGAGAAGTAATCGCTGCTGAGGACGAACTCGAATACCTCACGCTGCTGCTCAACCGGATAGCCGGTCTGAATAATCCACGGCGTCAGTGCCTGTATCAGTAGCGCCGTCCCAGCGTTATTGCGGTTATGACACTCATCGCCCATGTGCAGCGCCTGCGCCAGCATCAGGCGCAGATCGATTTCGCCCGCCAGCTTCATGGCGTCGCGCAGCATCGGTCCCATCACATCGCGCATCCAGTTCAGGCGATCGATAACGCTCTGATCGTTCGCGCCCATGCGCAGGATCTTCGCCATCTGCTCGCTCATATTGGTGTATGCGCGGTTGCCGTAGGTTTTGTTCTCGACGATGTGCATAAACATCGACGCCGACGTTACACCCGCCATCGAACCGACACAGTCATGCTCGTGGCACGGTGAGAAGATGATTTCACCCGAGGCGGCCAGGTCGGCGGCTTCATCCAGATCTTTCGCCAGCCCTTCAAACACCAAAGCCCCGGTGACCGCGCCCTTCATTGCGCCGCACATTTTTTCCCAGCAGATTGGCGGTCCGGCGTGCAGGATGGTGTTGCGGGTCATGCCCGGCACGACGTTGATCGCCTGGTCATAGCCAATCAGCACCGGATGCGACTGGATAATGCGTTCCAGCGCCTGCTGGTTAGCGGCAGCGATTTTGTCAGCCAGCGGCGAATCGGCAATTTCGTCCAGTGCGGCCACGACCTGCATGTTGCCCTGGCCCGGCGGCGTCCAGTCGAGCTGGGTCACGGGAACATTCTGCTTTTTCAGGTCATCGCTGAACATCGCGATGCCGACGTTAATCACGTTCAGCGGCTGGTTAAACAGTGTCTGGCTCATCAGGCTTCCTCCCCTTTACAGATAAATTCACGCGCCAGCAATCCGGTATTGGTGCTACTGCTCGCCCAGATCACGCCTGCATCGGTCAGCATCTGGCACTGTTTTTCCAGCGACGGCGTATCGAGATCGGTTCCCAGCACGTAGCCGAGGATCTCAAGCGGACGCCCCTCTGCGGCGGCGATCGCTTTGGCTTCGACGATCGCCTCGATCATCACGCCAACCGGATCTTCATGTGATCCATATCCAAGAACGAAGTCCATAACGATCACGCCGACTTCAGGATCGCGTGCTTCCTGCAACAGACGACTAATGCGGTTGGTTGGATCGATCATCGGGTGCGGTTTACCGTTGGTAAAATCGTCATCTCCGAAATCAAGGAAGGTATGTCCCACGCTGCGGTTGAGATCTGTCAGGCGAAAAGCCGGATCCGGATGAATGTTGCTGTAAACCTCCGCATGTTTTTCCATGGCAGCAAACATCGCCTCATCGCACAGCGTGCCGCCACAGAATAAGCCGCGAATGTACTTTTGCTGCCGGGTCAGGCGGGCGCGGACCTCTTCAATCAGCGGCCAGTTGAGCGGATGCAGATCCAGACTCTCTTTTTTCACGCCAGTCAGCAGTACCGCTTTCAGCGCCGCCTCTTTAGTGCCGCGTGCAAACAGCAGACCGTTTTCATCCGCAGGCGCGGCTTCACGTCCGAGGAAACACACCACGACGGGCTTATGGCAGGCGCGCGCACGTTCCAGCACTTTGCGCGCCACTGTTGGCGCAGGAGGTTTGGAGATAAGCGCGATGATCTCGGTTTGCGGATCGGCCTCCAGCATACCAATCGCGTCAAGCATCATCAGGCCGCCAATCTTTTCGCTCAGATCGCGTCCACCGGTGCCAATCAGTTGGGAAATCCCGCCGCCAAACTCGTGAATGCGTACGCTCAGCTCCTGGCTACCGGTACCGGAGGCGCCAACAATTCCGATGTTGCCGCGACGCACCGCATTGCCAAAACACAGCGCCGCGCCGTTAATAATGGCGGTTCCGCAATCGGGCCCCATCATCAGCAGCCCTTTTTCATGCGCCAGCTGCTTGAGCGCCAGTTCGTCTTCAAGAGAGACGTTGTCAGAGAACAACATCACGTTGAGGTTATTTTGCAGCGCCTGACGCGCTTCACGCGCGGCAAACAGACCATTGACCGAGATCACCGCCAGGTTGCTGTCAGGAACATGCTTCTTCGCACTGGCGAGCGTGGCATAGCGCGCTTCATGCTGCCCCCCCTGCTCTTTATGCGTAAACAAGTCTTCAATCGCCACCAGCGTCTGATCGTTCGCCGCCTCGCTGGCACCTTTAATGACAATCATCAGGTCGCCACTTTTCGCCTCTTCAAGTTCAGGCGTGAGCAGACCGAGATTCTTCAGTACGCCCTTATTCATTTCTGTCGCCATAGCCACGAACGCCTGCTCAACGCCATCGAGCTTATTTGCGCGTGTGGAGATAGACATCAGTGAGACAGAATCAAAATACGTGTTCTTTTTAACAACTATCCTGATCGACATAATTCCCTCCGGACCTGTGGCTCAGGGCGCAGGCATCCGCCATGCCATACAGCATGTCGCAGCCAGAACTTGAGCCGATATTTTTAATGTCAGTAATATATTGCGTAGAAACGGGTTGTTGCTCTGTAATAATATGGTTCAGCAGCCGTCCGACGCTTTCCCGATAACGTTGATGAAAGGCTTCCTCTAGCGTTATTTTGCTGAGTAGCGTGGTATTATTTCCGGCACATTGTAAGGCTGCTAAAAATTCATCACGATATTTCCCCAGCGGATGTCCCGGAATAAATAAAATAGTGCTTAAGCCCACTAAATAATCATCAGATGAGGGCGTCAGACCAATCCCCAGACCAATTAAATGGCTGACCGCTGTAGAGATATTTTCTCCTGTATGCAACGCCGCCAGTAATGTTTGTCGGCGACTCAGTAATTGACGGGTGATTTCCAGATAAAACGGGTTATCACCCTGGTACAGAAATAATGTGTCAGCGCTTCTTAGCTGTTGGCGGATAACCTCTTCCCAGCGCAGCCAGCGGATTGCAGCAAGGCTTATTGCATCAAGCCTCCACCGTAGTATGCGCCACGGCAGACAACCGGAAGTTTCTATCCATTTATCGTTGCCAACGGCTATCCCCGATTCGGTAAAACTGACTCTCTCACCGGGGTGAAACAGCTCTTCACAATGCGTCAGCGCCAGCCGACAGCTGTTAGGCGCGTTATCACAACCTTCACTCAGTAACGTCAGCAACCGCTGCTGTTCAGGTATCAACAGGTTTACCGCGCGGGAAAAAACCTGTTCAACCCGTCCTGTTCCCCGGAAAGCGAGAAACGCGCCGTCTGCGGTTAGCGCCCGTACGCATCGCCGTGATGGCGTGGCGATAGTGGCGCTCCTCTGTCAGGCTCCGGCCGCAATCAGCAGCTCGGCAATTTCGTGGTATCCTTTCTCCCGCGCCAGCTCCAGCGGGGTTTTACCGTATTTATCCGTCATGTGCGGGTTTGCGCCATGGTCGAGCAGCAGCTTGACGATTTCCTGCTGTTTCGCGCCGCCGTCATTAAGCACGATGGCTTCCAGTAACGGCGTCCAGCCGACAAAGTTGGTATGATTAACATTGATATCGGTACGCAGCAGCAGTTCGCGCACGATCTCTACATGACCTTTTTCGCTGGCTGGCGTAATACCGACGCCGCCAAAACGGCTCAGGCAATTGAGGTCGGGGTTGGCCGGTAATACGGTACGCAGCAGCGTTAAATCGTTAGTCAGACAGCTAATCAGGAATGGATTAAAACAGGTTTGATCCTGTTTATTAATATCGGCACCGGCGGCAATCAATAAAGAAACACAGTCATAATGTTTATTGAGGCTGGCAATAATTATGGCAGTACGCCCCTGGTGGTTAGTGGCATTAATATCCACATTTTTTGCCAGGCAGGATTTTAATCCATCGGCATCACCCTGCTCTGCCGCCAGCAGAAATTCAGTAATGAGTTCTTTCTCTGACATAATCGCTCTCCTGCAGTTTTTTAGACTTTTTAAATATCCGATAAGCTGAGAATAGCAACAGAGTGCAGAGAATAATATCCGCTTAAATTTCATTCATCGTAAGCGTGTCGATTATTGAATCAAATTTAACAATGAGAACAAAACGTGCTGTAGTGCAATCTTTTCCTTATGACAGAGCCGCTTTTAGCCATTAATCAGTTGTCAGGAAAATCAGGCGTGATGCTACACGGATAGCGGCCTGCAATTAATATACAGAAGTGTGATTGCCTTCAAATCAATTGTAAAACTAGTGTTAAATTCTGTTCAAAACTGATTGCTCTGCATAAGGATTACAAATACATTCAACAATCATCGCGTCGCGGATGTGCGTTTGTCGCCGGAGGGGAGGAAGATGAATTCAATTTTTACCGAGGAAAACCTGCTGGCATTTACGATGGCAGCCCGCTACAGCAGCTTCAGCAAGGCGGCTGAGGAACTAGGCTTAACCACATCAGCAATTAGTTACACCATTAAGCGCATGGAGCTGGGGCTCGACGTGGTGCTGTTTACCCGCAGTACCCGCAGCATTGAGCTGACCGAGTCCGGACGCTATCTGTTTCGCAAGGCGACCGACCTGCTCAACGATTTCCACGCCATCAAGCGCAGTATTGATACCATTGCTCAGGGCATTGAAGCCCGAGTACGCATCTGTATTAATCAACTGTTGTATACCCCTCAACATACGGCACGACTGCTGCAGGTACTCAAGAAACAGTTTCCAACCTGCCAGATAACCGTCACCACCGAGGTGTATAACGGCGTCTGGGATTCGATCATTAACAACCTCGCCAACATCGCTATCGGCGCGCCGGATACGTTACTGGACGGCGGGGGGATTGATTACACCGAGATCGGCGCGATCCGTTGGTCGTTTGCGATTGCCCCGGATCATCCGCTGGCTTTTATGCCCGAACCGATTTCTGAGAGCCAGCTGCGCCTGTACCCGAACATCATGGTGGAAGACACCGCCCACACCATCAACAAGAAGGTCGGCTGGCTGTTACACGGACAGGAGTCGATTCTGGTTCCTGATTTTAATACCAAATGCCAGTGCCAGATCCTGGGTGAGGGCATCGGTTTTCTGCCGGACTATATGGTGCGCGAGGCGATGGAAAAGTCGTTGCTGGTCACGCGGCAGATCCACAACCCGCGTCAGGATTCACGGATGCTGCTGGCGACCCAGCATTCGGCCACCGGTCGTGTAACCCAGTGGATTAAAAAAGAGTTTGGCCCACAAGGTGTATTGACGGGAATTTATCAGGATTTGCTGCATCGGGAGTGATGCGCCGGACGGCGGTCATGCCTTCCGGCGCACGTAAGATTATCAGGCGCGAATATCGTCGTACTCGCGGGTTTTATCAAACTCATGTTTGGCAAACGGGCACAGCGGAATAACTTTGCGGTTTTCGGCGCGCATTTTCTCCACCACCTTCGCCACCAGCAGTTTACCGACCCCCTGGCCTTTCAGGCTGGGGTCGACATCGGTATGTTCAATGATGCTCAGATGCTCACCCGTCGGCACGAAGACAATCTCGGCAACCTGATTGCCTTCGGCATCGTTAACATAAAATTTGTTGTGGCCTACAAGAATTTCCATGGTCCCCTCACTCATTTCTGGCGATATTTCAGCGCACCGCTCGGACAGGTATCAATCACTTTAATGACCGTCGCGACATCCACTTCATCCGGAATGATCCACGGTTTACGTTTCAGGTTAAAAAGCGCTGCGCTTCCCCGCACGCAGTTGCCCGAATGTTGACATATCGCCGTATTGAAGTAGACGTCAATCTTCTCGCCGGTATAGGCCCGGTAACCGGCATCCAGTAGTTCCTTATCCACGACATTGCCTCGCATTTTTTTATTGTCTGGGTCTAATCATAGACCTCTGCGAGGCTGAAGGAAGCAGCTGAAAGTAGAAATATCACTCAGGCCTTTTCTGCAACAACGGCTGCGGCTCTGGCGGCAAATACTCCAGCATCGCAGGCGTCGGCGGCGGTAGACGGTTATCGGCGATATCCCTGTCCACATCGATATGACTGATTTCACCACTTTCATGATGGTGAACCGTCAGCACCCGCGCTTTGTTCAGCTCTGTCACCAGTTCCCGGGTAATACGTAAACTTTCCGCCAGCTCATGATCTTCCAGTCCGGGCCTGCGACTGCGACGTTCCACCCGAAAACGAAACTGGTTGTACTTCGCCCAACCAATCAGCACCAGTCCGTTGACCAGCGCGACAAGGATGTAAAACGTGACCGTATCCAGCGTGGTGAAAAAGGGTCGCACACCTATATAAGGTGAGTGCGCCAGAGCGGTGATCAGCCCTTTATAGATCAAATATAAAAAGCCAACCCAGGCAAAAAGCGTTAACAGCACGTCAATGATGCGCGGCAGCAAACGCTGCTCCGTAAAGATCAGCGGCTGGCTCATGATTCGATCCTCCCAATTCCACGATCGGGACTCACCCAACGCGCCCTGCCGCGTTTGCGTTTGAGCATTACTTTCGGGAAGGCGACCAGCGTGGTGAACAGGCTTAGCATCCAGTACACCACCGGGAACCAGATAATCCAGAACAACGACGCGCCAATGCCTTTTTCATAGCGCCGCTCAATCATCAGACTCACCGCAAACTGCAGCAAGCACACCACACCGAGGATAAGCCCAGTAAAGGCTGGCGGGAACAGATGTTGTACATACAGCGAGTCCGGCATCGGGATCATCAGCCCTAACAGGAACAGCACGATACTGATCGCATAGGCAAACGCCCAGGTGGTAGAAAAACAGAACTCAAAAAACAGCGGCCACATACGGCGATATTCCCATGACCACAGGCGGCGCATGTTCACGATAAACACCTCCGCACCGCCTTGCGCCCAGCGCAGTCGTTGTTTCCATAACCCTCTTAACGTTTCAGGCATCAGGATCCAGCACAGTGCGCGCGGTTCAAAGAATATCGACCAGTGGCGCAATTGCAGCTTCCAACTGATATCGATGTCTTCGGTGATCATGTCCGGGCTCCAGTAACCGACCTCGGCCAGCGCGCGACGACGAAACGCAGCAACCACGCCGGAAACGGTAAAGATCTGCCCATAAACTCGCTGAGTGCGCTTAATCAAGCCGATAATGGAAGAAAACTCCCCGACCTGCACCCGACCGATTAAGGTGGAGCGGGTTCGAATACGTGGGTTCCCGGTCACCGCACCGACGCGCGGGAACTGGATCAGCGGCGCCACAATATAGGCAACGGCATCACGGTCCAGTAACGCATCGCCATCAATACACACCAGGTAATCACTGCGCGCCGCTGCTGCCCCGGTCTTGAGCGCCAGCGCTTTGCCCTGGTTTTCAGCCAGATGAATCACCCGCAGACTGGGGTATTCCACCGCCAGTTGTTCCAGCACGTCGTGGGTGTCATCCGTTGAACCATCGTTGATGGCAATCACTTCAATATTTTTATATCGCTGCGCCAGCGCGGCCTCAATGGTTTCGCGCGCATTGATCCCTTCGTTAAAACAGGGGATCAGAATGGAAACCAGCGGATTCCCCTCCAGCGTCGGTGGCGGTGTGTCATCTCCCCATTTCCAGTGACGCTCACGGTAGAACCAGAAATAGACCCCGCCGCTTATCCACAAAGCAGACATAAACAAGGGCCAGAAGAAGACGAAGTTCAACATCACTTCACCTGTAAAGATGACCGCCACGCCAAACGGCAGGCTGAACATCAGGCAAAGTATCAGGAAAGCAATTATGCGATCGGTCATTTTTGCGGGTACCAGTATGAGGAGAACGTCGAGCGAATCTCTGACATCTCAGGTTTGTCGCTGATGAAATCATCCGGGTAATAGCCGTAGTTACCTGCACCGCTTAATTTCAGCTGGCGCATCCATTCGGCTATTTGTTTTCCGCTGATTTCAGCCTCGTCCCCGGATTTACGCCAGTCTCGTGCCTGTAGTTCAAACACGGTTTTGTCCAGCGCGCCGGGCGTTTGTGCAACGGCATTCACTAATCTGTCGAGCCAGGCGTTGGCATCATTAGCCGGGATCTGCTCCATGAAAGGCATCGCCATTGGTGCCGTCCAGTCATAGGTATTGAGGAAATCATTCAGGTTCTGCGCAAACCAGGCTTCACTCTCCGGCTCCAGTACCGGCATCGCGTAAATATTGCGCGCCGTTTGCACCTGCGGACCGCGAATATTACGCACCGCCTGGGTCAGTTGTTTGGTGAAGTCGATCAGCACCTTACTTTTCAGTCGCGTCCAGCACTCGAACGCCTGGGGATTGCTACGGATTTGCTCAATGCTTCCGGGAAACCCTGCGGCGCGGTAGGCAGCCAACGCCTCCGGTGACGCGTCTTCAAAGTCCGTCAGGAAAGCATCGTCATGGAACAAAATCCCTTTGAAGCTGGCGTGTTTGGCCAGGTCTTCATAGATTTCAGTGATGCGCTGACGCGCTTCGCTGCTCCAGGGGGACAGACGGACATAGTTCTCGCGGCTGATCGCTGTACGTCCCGTTTTCGGATCCCAGGCGGTTACGCGTGGGATGGAAGCGTCGAGATCGAAAGCCAGAACCGGCATCCAGGCATACACCGTCACCCCTGCCCGCGTTTGTAACTGCCAGGAGATATAGTTAAAGAGGTCGGCACGCATCGGCAGCCAGCGGTTAGGGAAATAGAGCTCGCGAATATTTCCGTCACCCTGCGGATCGGCGTAGGCCTGCAGGAAGACATGAGAAATACGCATGTCATAAACGCGCTGGATAAGTTTGTCGATGTTTCGCTTCTGCTGAGCAGGGTCCTTGTCATACACGTAATCCAGATCGACATGCATCACGCGCATCGTCTGCGGTTCACGTACCTGAGCGACCTGGCTGGCAAAGCGCTTAAGAGAGGGGTTATCAGAGATTAGCACGCGCGGGATGTCATCAAGAAACGCGGCATTCGCCAACCCTTCGTTGAGCGTGAAGGCCATCTTATAGCCATGCTCTTTAGCCAGGTTTAACGTTGTGCCATTGGCCGCACCGTAAGGCCAGACCCACGCGCGTGGTGATTTCCCGGTCACCGATTTGATCTTGTTGGTGATGAGAGAGATATCCGCGTTTATACGGCGCGCGTACTGTTCATCCGTTTCGTAAGTGCCGGTTTGCTTATCATACAGGCGGTTCGCCACCGCCGGTTCTTTACTTCCCTGCGGGTTGGCTTGTGCACCGAAATGCGAATTCCAGGTGTGCGCACCGACTTCCACCAACGGTGATTTACCCATCTCTTCGACCATTTTCCAGGTGGCGAATTTATCTCGCGCCGTCATTAAGCCGCCAAAATCGACTTTTTTGTTGGCGGGAGCATCAACCCAACTCCCCACCGGCGCCCAGAGCGCAGGCCAGTTGTAGGCTTTCAGCAGCGGCCAGACGCGGGTATAAAAACTGCTATATCCGTCATCAAAGGTGAGTAATACCGCTTTTTCCGGCAACACGATTTTACCGTCATGGGCGTCCAGGATTTGCTGCACGCTGATCGGGTTATAGCCATTATCACGCAGCCAGGCCATTTGGTCGCTCAACGCGCTGGTCCGCACAGAAAGATAGCGCTGGTCGGCGGCACCATCCTCGACATCGTGGTAGCCGAGCACCAGGAAGCTATTTTTCGGCCACGGATGATCCGCCGTCAGCGGCGTTCTCTCTGCGGGAGGAACGTAGCGAGGCGTTGTATTGTGCGCGCTACTGCACGCGGTAATCATCAACCAGCCAGCGATTAATGCGCTAAGCCACAGGCATCTTTTCAGCATGAACAATCCTTAAAACCTGACATTTAAATCGAAAGCGAGGGAGATATTCCGCTCACGTTTACCGTCGTAGGGGCGTTTATCCCAAATCAGCATCACCCCGCCATCTACGACGTTGTTCCATTTGAGCCGTTGTCCGTATCCCACCTGAACGATGGCACCAGCGTCCTGGCCTTGCTGCCAATAGCCACCTACGCCAGCCAGACCTTGCTGCGTCCACACGGTGTCATAATGGCGGTAAAGAACCTGCTCCGCGCTCAGACCCGGTACCACGGAAAAATCACTCTTCGGGTTGTAATACGGCACATTCTCTTTGGTGTTGGTGCTCCCGCCGATGCCCGGGGTAAAGTCCAGGGTGAAGCGCGGCGTTGTCCACATGCGCTCTTTTCCGCTGAGTCCGTATTCGATGCGATCGTTACCATCTGAGAAATGTGATGCGGCAAACGACAGTTGATATTCACGTCGTTCGTTTTGATACCAGCGAACAAACATATCGCCGCCGTTGGCATACACGCCGCTACGCAGCGCGCGCAGTGGCGTATTACGCGACAAGCGCTCGGCCGAACCGCCTACGCGCCAGTTGTCATTGAAGTCATGCCAGCCGGAAAGACGACCGCCAATTTTCTGACCATCGCCATAATTTCGGCCAGAGACTTCCATTTCTGCCCAGTAGTCGCGGGAAGTCCATTCCGCCCCCGCAGCCAGATCGCGGCTGATGCCTTTACCTTCCTCAAATTCGCCGGTAGCAAAGTTGAATCCAGTAAACAATCGCCAGTTGTCGTTAATTGGCGGACTGTAAATGGCAGTATTGATATTGAAGTCATTCTTACCGCTGACCGGGCTATCGGACGAGATCCCTTGTGTGCCGCTAATGCGCACTTCCGACATTTTGTGGACATCACGAATACGCGCGAGGCGCAGCGTCGCTTCATCATCCGGGCTACGGGCGATGACGTCATCCGTCAGTTCATCGGCCTGCCTCCATTCCTGGAGATCCAACGCAACATAAGCCTGCTGACGCTCCAGTTCCAGGTTACTTGGCTCAATCACTTCCGCCAGCTTCAGCTCTTTCTCCGCCGCATGCGGCAAGCCACGTGCTTCAAGAACGGAGGCATAAGATATGCGCAGCCCCTGGTTACCTGAACCTGTTCGCGCCAGATGCTCTGCGAGCTTTTCAGCCTCAGGTAGTTCATTGGCAGCAATATAATATTGCGTCAGCATCGACTGTCCGAGCAGCCAGTTATCGTTAGGCTGCGGCGTTGGCGAACCATAGATGCGTCGCAGGTACGGACTCTCTTTGATTAGGTTTTCGGCCTGTTTTTTAGCGGCATCAAAGTTTTCATTATCGATATGCGCGTAGAACAGATCCTGTTGATCCTCAGGACCAAGCGGCGTAACGGGAATCGGTCCATTCGGGTAGTAGATGCTCATCAGCATCGCTTCGGTTTTTTCTGGCTGGCGTTCGCTTAACCATGCCGATGCTACCCAGCGTTTCGCGTAGTTTGGCACTTCGCCGCTCGCAGAAAGCGATTCGTATTCCTTAATCACTTCAGACGTTCGCTTACGAACCAGCAAAGCGCCCATGCGGTCAATTCTCGCCCGACGGACATCATTCTGCGCGGACGGCTCATCCTTCCAGGCAGCCAGCAACTGGTCATAGCGGGCCAGCGCTTTATCCGCCACGATAAACCGCTCTTCTTCATTACGTGCGGACGTATAGGAGGAACGTACCATTTCGGCGGCCGCATCAAGCTCAAGGCGGCGCTTCACAGGATCTGCCGTAGGCACTACCTCCGCCATATTTAAGGCAGGCCCGGAAACACGGTTTGCTGACAGAGCAGACAGCAGCGTAGATTTTGCATTTTTGTTGCCAGGATCAACGTCATCCGCCTGGCTGGCAACCAACAGCGCGTCCCAGTTTTTTCCCTGAGAATGATATACGTAGGCAAGTAGCGCATCGGAGTCAGCCCCCGGATGTGCCTGTGCCCATTTATTCGCTTCAGTAAGGGCTTGCTGATTGTAGCGAGCATCTGCCAACGTCATTATCCAGCCGGTGCGTACGTCAACGTTGTCAGGCTCTTCCTGTAAAACGCTTTCCCATACCGCCAATGAATCATTCCAGTTTTTCTGGTTACGGTACGCACGTGCAGCGGCGACTTTGCCGCGTGCAGGCACATCCATCTGCCCACGATAGCGCTGCCAAATTTCAATAGTGGCTTTATCGTTGTTATCAACCCAACTGGAAACTTGCAGCCAGTCGGCAACCTGATTTGGCGTTAGCGCGCTTTGCTTTCCCTGATCCTCTAGATAACGCAATAACGGTGCACTATTACCACCCCGCGCTTCAATAACCAAAGCGTCATAATCTGATGTCGCTGCAGAGATTTGCATAGGGAAAAGAACGCTTGCCGTAAATAAACAGCTTAAAGACTTAAAACGTTTAATGAAGTTGGCATGTCGACGCATACTTAACATATCAGCCCTTATAACTTACATCAGAGTAAAAATAAGCGTTTTCAATATATTACAGTCGGTTACTTACGATACCCGACCATGTAAGATGCACTGCCGCTTATTTTGCAATAGGGTTATGAAGCAATTAACTCTTTCGTCTTATTGACTACCCGCGCCTAGCCCTCTAATCGTGGGAAAGCAGGCGTAAACTCGAAAATTTTATCACTCAGCGTAGTTCGTGGCTATGCGATACGAAAACTCTTAGACAAAAAAGTATTTTAGACTAAATAATCCTAATACTCTTGGGATTGAATTCTGGATTTAGATTAAGTTTGCATGACGAAACCTTGTGACGATGATAACTATTGCTAGTTGGCATAGCTACACCGCGCAACTGTTTGCATGGTAACTATTGTGTGCGGATAGAGAAAGTTCTGATAATAATGCCCCTGATAACAACAAAGATAACAATGTAAATAATATAACCTAATTTTAAGTTTCGAACAGGGTCGATAAAATGAAATTAAAGGTACAGTCATAAGCAGAACTAAGTACAGTAAAAAAAAAGTAAAAACTCAATAGAATCAAACAACTTCCTGAGCCTATCATTGCAATCTACCAAAATTGGTATTTTGGTATCCGCCATAATACGTGCGCGAAGAATTGTGCATTGCTCAACTCGCTAATGTATTTACCAACCTTGCGTATTATTGACAGTATCAACCCCACTCACTTTACCCTTACAATTTGAAAGCTTATTTACATTGAAAATAATTTATATACCCTAAATAATTCGAGTTACATGAAGGCGGCAAGTGAGTAAATCCCCAGGAGCATCGCGAACTATGTGACTGAAGTGCGCTAGCGTAGCCAACGCACATGCAGCTTAAAGAATGACGGGTATAGACGCATAATTTTTTGCACTGACCTTCTCTCCAGCCTTTGAGGTAATTTGGACAAAGATGCCAATGGGAGCTGGTCAATGAAAATCGTTAACGCTGAAAAAAAACACATCCCCGCCATACGCGATATCTACGCCCATCATGTTATTCACGGTACCGGCAGCTTTGAAACTGACCCGCCGGATACCCGCGAGATGCAGGAGCGTCTGGAAAAAATCCGCAGTCTGGGGCTGCCGTGGGTTGTCGCATTGCAAGAAGATAAGGTCATCGGGTATTGCTATCTCACCCGCTACCGCGAGCGTTATGCCTATCGCTATACCCTCGAAGATTCGATTTATATTGACCCGACGGCACAGCGTCAGGGGGTGGGAAAAGCGTTGCTACGCCATGTAATTGAGTGGGCTGAAACGCAGGGTTATCGGCAGTTGATCGCTATCGTCGGCGACAGCAATAATCAGGGATCGCTGAAAGTCCATCAGCAGGCCGGATTTACGAAAATAGGCACGCTGACGAACATTGGATTCAAGCATGGGCTTTGGCTTGATACGGTATTAATGCAACGCAGCCTGGGCACAGGAAACAGTACGCTACCAGCGGATTTCGATGCCGCTATTTAACATTGCTAAGGGATGACTTCAGGATACTGTCTTCTGGTAACCCTCAGACAAACAGAACCACAATCAGGTATAACGTAGCTATTATATAATTCTCCGTTTTTCAGCTCGTTAGAACGAAAAAAGCACCCGAACGTTAATGAACGGATGCTTTCTAAATAGAATAACTCAGTTTTACTTAGCGGGCGGCCCCGCCTGGTGCGCCAAAGGCATCGCGGGGCAAATGTCTTTTCAGCCCGAAGATGTTTCATCCCTGCGCGTGATATTTCGCCAAATCCCCCCCGACAGTCTCAGATTTTCAGGCCCGCTATTCAGGATTTGGGTTACACATTTCAGGTAATTGTCTTTCCAGCGCTCAATAAAAGAAGACTGGCTTTCGAACCTCTGCGGATCGACCATTTTCTCCAAAACAAAATGGATGCGCCCGTCTCGCCACACCGGAACACCAAATACGGTGGGTAAATGCATTTTCCAGGCAAGTCGAGAGCAAAAGGTGGAGTAGGTAATCTGCTGGCCGAAAAAGTCGATAGTTGGCGCGCTCAAATTCAGCGCGCCGTCGATCGCCACAACAAGCGACTGCCCACTATGTAAGGTCTGTATGCAGGCCCTGACCACGTCCGCTTCGCTTTTGTCACTAACCGAAATCAACCGCTCACCGTAGCCCCCTTTGAGCACGCCAGGCGTGGAAGCCACCCATTTACTGTTCATTTCCAGCAAGGAGAGGATCATCGGCCCGGCATACATTGCGCCCATATGAGCCGATACAACAATGCAACCACGCTTATCGAGCTGCAGCCGTTGGAAAAACTGCTCGACATGCGATATATCGGCCAACCGATACATCGGTTCGTCGGCCTGCTCTCCACGGCATTCAAGCCAGTCGAGGAGATAATTATCGGCAAGATACCCCCACTTCGCCCGGCGTTCCCATTCATCGCGCTCGATACCGGACTGTCTGCCGGCAACTTCCCATGCCCAGTCAAGGCGCTCAGGCGGTAGATTAACGGCAGATATTTGCCCATCAAGCGCCAGCAGCCCCTCTTCGAATGACTGAGGCAGATGGCTTGCTCTGGCCTGAATATAGTGCTCAAAGACGCTTTCCGCTTCGCTTGTTTTCCCCGCCTGTAACAACGCCGCCGCGGCATAACGGTTCCATTTACTGGTCACCCCTTTTTCCCTTGCCAGTTGTACAAACTCATCGCTGGCAGCAGCGTATTGCCCAACCTGGCGCAGTGCTCGGGCATACATGGCTCTGACATAAGGAAGATCAGGATGAGTCGCGAGCGACTGCTGCAGTAACGGAATGGCTTTCTCATTCTGACCCGTTCTGATTAAGGCATCGGCATACAGGGTCACGATACGTAAATTATCAGGGTTAAAATCCAGGGCATGACGCCAATGCTCAGCGGCCTGAAGCTTCGCTTCCCGGCTGCGACCGGATTGATAGTAGGCAAGCCCCAGGCTACGACGCAGCGCCGCACCATCCAACCCACGGGCTAATACGGACTCCCCAGTCTGAATGGCTTCCTGATATTTACCGACAGCGCACAGCGTATCAACCGCCAGCCCCGCCGACTCCTGGCTTTCTAACACGAAGAAAGGGAGCAATGCGCGGGCCAGGTCATGATCTTCTGGTAGGCGGCTTTTATTTAAGAAACGGAGGCAGGTCTCAATCATATCTCCCCGCGGGGGAGTTTCCTGCGCCAGTGTTCTGGCCAACGAGATTGCCTGTAACTCTTTATCCACCAGCGTCAGGCTGCGCAGATGGAGGGCAAAAATTTTGCTATTGCCCGAAAAAGCGAGCCATGCCCGCTCGGCTAAGTCAGCAACAGTCGCATATTGTTTACTCTTAAGCAGCACGCTTGCGACCAGCAGGACATCCTCCGGCTGGCACACATTCACCGCCAGCAGTTTGTTAACCACCTGTAGTACAGCGTCCCGATGATGTGATGCCAGCGGCGAAATAATCCAGCGTCGCAATAAATCACGGCTATTCTTTGCCGTCAGCACACGGTCTGACAACAAAGTCAGCGCGGCATCTGTTTCATCTTTACGCAAACACGCGATAGCGAAGAGAAGAATGTTTTGCTCATTTCCAGCACTATCTCGTACTTTTTCGGGATGCTGACCGAAATAGTGACATAGCCCCTCCCAATCCTCTTGTTTGAGCAGGGTGGTTGGCGATATTTTTTTACATGTAGAGTGCAAGCTCATCGTATTTCCTTACTCCGCCTTATTCACGCATCCGCCTGATGGTTATCAGGAGAGAAGTCACCAGGTACGCGATGCCCAGCAACACGAAGAACAGTAACCACTTTGTTCCATCGGCATAGCGAGTGGTGTCAGACACCACCATCGGTTGAGAAATGATCAGCAAATACCGTCTCTCACGTAGCGCTTGAAGCTTCCCTTGCTGTAAGGTCTGTAAGGCAGATTCCCAGCGTGTTTTGGCGATCTCACTCTGCAGCCGAAGATCTTCAAACAGGGACAGACTTTCTGAAGAACCTTGCGACCCTAACTTATTTGACAGGCGGTTACGTTGTTCGCCGATCTGCTTTTCCAGGACCTTGATTTTGGCCGACAGGCGAGGAATAAGGGGGTTCTGATCCAAACCATTAGCCATTAATTGCGCGTATTCCGCTTTCGCCTCCGCCAACTGCGTTTCAAAGCCAGCAATTAATTGATAAATCGCGGTCACGGTTTCCTGCGGTTCAATATCTTTTTGTATATGCTGTATTTTTAGCAATTCAAGCCGAGCGGCCCCCAGATTCTCCTGGGCCGATTTAACATCGTTTTCCAGCCATAAAATCCGTTCCTGCTGCATCCGCGCTGAAACGGTATTAACGTGCTGTTCAGCAAAAGCCAGAATGCGCTGGGCAAAAAACTCAGCCTGTTTCGCACTCCGCGCCTTGACGTTTAAACGCAGCATGCCCTGTTGAATATCGACAGCAACCGAGACTTTCGATAAATAGTAACGATAAGGATCATCATTAATACCCAGCGGTGCGTGGTAGCGGGAAAATAATGCGATATCGTCTTGCGCGAAATAAGATAAAAAACCGAGCTCTTTTTCCATCCGCTCCATCATTTCTTTCGAAAGTATAAACTCGCGAACCTGAAAGCCCTCCGACATCTCATTGCCTGCACCAAAGAAAGCTGTTCCAGAAAAATTATCCTGGCTGGCATCAGTTTGCACAATAAAGGTGGCATCCGCGCTATAAAAACGCGAAGTTAATAGCCACGACATAAGCATAATAACCAGCAGCGGCAAAGCAATATAAAGAAAGAGCCGACGTAGCGATTGTTTGGCTTGCTGAACACGCCGCTCTTTAATAACCAATGACGCTCTACGGACGGAATCAGCATCCGTCGCGGACCACCCGGCGTCTGGGCGATGATGACTTTTCGCATCGGCCGTTTTTTCCGTCTGGCGAAGGGAGCGTTCATTCTCTTTTTGTTGTAGTCGCGAGGCTCGGCTTTCTTCTGCTACCTTCGCCCTTTCCTCTTTCCATTTTTTAATACGTTCTGAATTTTCCACACTCTATCCGTATATTTTCTAATTATATATCAAAGGCATAATCATCAGTTTGAATCGTCGCCTGATTTGACTGATATTGTTCAAAAAGCGCAGATGCTTGTGCTAAATCTTCACACATCGTAATTTTTCCATGCAGCAGTACGCCAAACGCATGACAGTGTTCTTTAATAAGCCGAGGGTTGCGCGTTAGCACAATCAACCCTTTCTGTTGCAGCTCATAAGCTAGCGCCGCCTGCATACGCAACTGTGAGGTATTATCCCCGGTGTACAGCTTGTCATCAGCAATATAAAGGCGACAGGGAAGCAGTAAATTAATGGCAAATGCCAGATGCGCTTTCATCGTGACAGAATATTCACTCACCCTGTCGGTATAGCGCTGTTCAAGCTGGGTCAATTGATAGCAGAAATGTGAAAACTCATCGCCATCCAGGCCATAAAGACTGGCCATCATGCGCGCATTCTCTTCGCCGGTTAACCCCGGCAGAACAAAAGCATTTGCCCCCAGTGGGAGCGCATCACCCCGTAGCCCAATAAAATCCCCTTCATCAGGAGCATCTATACCGCACAGCAATCGGGTTAGCGTCGTTTTGCCTGAACCAGGGGCGGCCAGAATACCGATATGCTCATGGTAATCCATGACAAAATCTGTTTTATCAAGGACCACCCGTGGGCCCTTATCAGACTCAAAATAGCGTGTACAACCTAATAAACCGAACACGAACGCGTCTCTCCTGAAGCTAAAGTCAGTGATTTTCAGTGTCACAAATCAGGTGAAAAATGATGCCCGCGAGGAATAACGTTGCGGAAAATGCCAGAGGGTAAAGAGGTTCAAGGTACAAGGAGTTATACCCCTCAAACATTCCTTCTCTGACTATCTCATTAGCATGAAGTAGAGGGTTCCAGCTGAATATGCTTAATAATGAATAGGGCAATTCATTCGCCGTATAAAAGACAGCTGAAATCAAAAACATCGGTCTTAGCACTACAGGAACGGCTTTGTAGACCAGCGGAAACCGTTCAGACAGTGCGTCACAAAAGTAACCAAACGATAACCCCAGAAGCCATGCGATAACCATTCCTTCAAAAATCAGGATCGGTTTCTGGGCTTCCCAGCGGGAGAAGATAAGAAAGTTAATTAATGAAACAATAATATAAATGATAACCGCATTAACAAATTCGACTGCGGCAAGAGCAAAAATCACATGTCTTTTCTTAACCTGCGAGACAACCGCCAACGATGTAAAGAATGAACGGGTGCGCATGGTTGCGGTAATGGTATAACGAAATAACAGATACGGTAATATACCTGCAATAACAAAGCTGATATCGTCAGTGAATATTGGCACGGTGCGATTTAAATATTGAAAAGAAATAACGGTAATGGTTATCCATACCAGTGGTACGGCCAGCACCATCATATAGTTTAGCAAATTACCGTTATAGCGTGTTTTGATATCGCGTGACATTAACAAAATGATTAACTCACAGACGGTAATGAGTTTCATAAAATAATAAGTATTATTTTTCAAAATATTCATATGGCGACGTTAGAAAGAATTAGAGCCGCGGATCAAAAAGCTATCGAATGCGGCTTTCACCTTAGCGAAATCAGTCAAAGAGGCGTTCGAGATATAGATAACATCGCCGTCCTCCACCCGCATGGCCTGTGCTAAAAACACCGAGTCAGGTTGGCTCATATCGACATGATAGATATTCAGCTTACGCATCTGCTGTTTCGCTTGCTCCGCTTCGTCATGCTTGTACAGAAAAACCGCCTGCGGATCGGCAAGATTGTCGTTTAATCCTTTCGCCAGCGCCAAAGCATCCACTACGCTGGAATGACGCTGAACCAGAGCATGTTTTCCCTGAACACCCGCCGCGCCGAGCACATTAACATACTCGGTCACTTGACGCAGAGTGATACGGTCATCCGGCTGTAAGACAATATCCAACCCGGGATACTGATAAATATCTGACAGTCGCGCATTGAAATAATGCTGCTGGCGCGTCACGTGAACTTCCATCATATCTGCGCTGGTATTTTCTACTGCCGCCGCCGTTGCCAAAAAATGACTAAGACGATTCATACTCTGTTCGAGAGGGTAGCGACCCGTTTTCCCGCTGCCCTCGACCGTCACCATGGCTCCGGTGCGGGCGGTAAGCGTCACCAGCACCTGAGGATTCAGGACAACGCGCGAAAGTCGCTTTCTGATCTCTTCAGCCAGTTGTGTCACATCCAGCCCGGTAACCGGAATGATCCCGGCATAAGGCACCTGAACGATATTACCGTCAGTCACAAGAATATTTTCAAAATCCGCCCGGTCGCCGCTCGCGTTATTGGATAAATACCCCGCTCCCCCCGAGGATAAAATAGTGATATGCAGCACATCGCCTTTAGCCAAAGATGTCCAGTGCCAGTTATTTTCGGCAAAGACCGGATCGACAATAGTTTTCGGCACAGTATCGGCATCACTCAGTTTTAATGTCGGCGTGACTTCGACCAGATGATAATGAGGATCGTCCTGATTAATCAGGCTGGATTTAAATACCGCCCTGGGAATAGTGCATCCCGAAAGCAGAAAAAACGTCGTTAATAATATAATAATTTTTTTCATAACTTATTTTATAAATGAATTAGCTGAAAAAATGCTGCCCATTAATTAACGAGGCTGAGAGGCAATGGTTTGTACAAACGTTCCCACCATATGTTCAACGGTGAAGCGTTCTTGTAAAAATGACTGCGTCTGTTGGCAAATACCGGTTCTGCTGCGCCATAAATTGACCAACTGTTCTGCATAGCGGCAAGCCTGGTCAAGATTGACCGTCTGTGCATCATCAAGAATGAAACCCGAAACACCCTCAATAAAGCATTCTGCCGATCCACCTGCAGGGGTTGAAATCACCGGCACCCCGACCATTTGTGCTTCAATGAGCACATTGGGTAGCCCTTCATAACGCGAAAACAAAATGAATACGTCCATTTTTTGCAGCCAATACCCCACGTCACGCGAGACGCCAACGAATAGTATTCTCTCCAGAATCCCCAACTGTTCGGCGCGTTTCTGCGCTTCAGCGCGCAAATCACCATCGCCTACCAGCACAAAGCGTGTGGCGGGGTGGTGCTGTAAATAGCGTGCTGCAAAATCAATCCATGCAAAAGGGTTCTTATCGCCTACAAAGCGGAAAACGCCACCAATAGTCGTGTCCGCATCCTGTGTTTTTTGCGTAAACTGCTGCCAGATTTTATGTGGCACCTCAGAAGAGGGTTCGGTAGATGGCGGTAAGACGCCGTTATATACAACCTGGAAGTGCTTCGCCTCCAACTTTAGCCAGTCGGCATAATGGCGGGTCACACAATGGTTGTTACTCATAAAATCAACGCCAGGCACGACCGCCAGCGCCTGGTAGAGAGGCTCATATTCCGGCTTGAACAGACGCTTTCTCACCACCGGCGGTAAGCCACGTAATCCCAGTTGAATTCTGGGCACGCCAGCAATCAGCGCTGCAAGCGCAATCATCAGACAAGCGCCATCCTGCCAAACGGAGAGATAATCCAGCTTGCGCTCGCATAAGTGGGGGACCAGATGCTTGATACCGTAGTTACACACCGGCGGCAGATGAGAGAGCAATAAGCGCAACTCCGGAGATTCTATTGTCGTATCGTCAAAGAAGTTTCCGGTAATCTTCGCGATTTCAAGCACCTCGACCTGTTCTTCCAGCACTTCTTTCAGGAAAAAGTCTTGCCTGAGTTCCGGTGCCAGGGAGCGAATAATGAGCTCTACCGGCTCTTCTACTTTCAGGCCGCCAATTTTCCCCTGTTGCCGATATTTTCTGGCGATCTCAATAGCCAGCCTGGAAATCTGACGCTCTGCACCGCCGCTACCTAGCGAGCCTGTACAGAGCGCAAGGCGACCAAAAGATCCGACGGGAAGCTGCCGCGGCTGACGATTTCGATAGAACAAGATGGCATGCTTCATTGCAATAATACGGGTGTTGGTCCCCACAGGGATCGCTTCCCCTTCAAGGCGTTCAAGCAAATCGCAGATCTTATTTATTTTTCCTAAATAATTATTATATTTTTTCTGCACGCCGGTGCTAACCTTTTTAAGAATTAGCTGCGCATCTTTGGCTAGCCCCGTATTATATAAACGACGCGCATACTCATAACGTGCTTCATCATTGTTTTGTGCAATCAGCGTTTCGTAGAGCGCGTATGCACGCGCCGTTTCATTGAAATCATGAAGAAATTCTGCTTTTTTTAGCATCGCTAATGAAGTTAAAGCCTCAGCCGGTAATTCGCTGTCAATTAACGCAACAGCTTGCGCAAGCTTCTTCTCTTGTTTCAATGTTAAAAGCGTTTTCCCTAGCGCAGCTAACTTTTCTTCCTGCGTAATCATTACGACTTCCCTGATGTATTTTTTTGTAATGCGGTTATGCAGGTCGAGATCTGCCTTGTCACCGGCTCCGTTGGCCCATTCACTTTCTCCAGTCGCTGCCAATACTGCAAAGCCTGGGTGTAGTCGCGTAAATGCATTGCATTTAATGCGGCATATTTCAAGGCATAGGCATTTTCGCTATCAAAAACGAGTAATTTTTTCGCATAATCTAGATGTTCATAAGACGCGATAGTGCTACCGCCATCCTTCAGTGACTCATTAAATAATCTGATAATTTGCTTATATTCACGCATCAGGCGAGAAACATCAGGATCAATTCGTTTCAAGCTAATCAATACAGACAATGCTTCATCCAGACGCCCTTCCGTTTTCTTCTGGCGTACATATTTAAGGGCTCTGGTTGCAACATTGCGACACTCTTTCTCAAACAACTCGTTCATCGAGGCATTCTGGAATGATGGAGAAATGCTCATGACGTTAGCAATCAAATCAATGAGGAATGGAATATCGTTAATATGACGTATGCTGCGTAACATAATCGACTGCAGGCTGGTAATGTTCGAATTACGAATCAAGGTCATATGGGCCAACGTGCACGCGTCTTTCCAGGCACCAAGATTCACCAGCGTTCTTGCACAATATACGGTGCTAACGGGATCGAACTCCAGAAGTGGCCACACTATTTTCGCCCCTGCCAGGATATTTTCATAATCCTCACGCTCATACATTTCTCTTAATTTCTCGCGCCATGCCATTTTAACTTCATTATTAAAGCGAGAAATACGTGCATGGGGATAAACCATAAATGCAGAGTAGCTGTAGACCAGCGAAGTACTCAGTGAGACAAAATCATCAACCGAATGTAGCGACAGCGCAGTATTGTTCCATGCCTCAAAAACGTCGTGGAGTTTATCTTTATACGAGGTGCTAAGCGCCTGATGATAGCTCATATTCTTGATGCAGAAAGCTGTGCGGATAACGAGACCGGTATCATGAATCGTCGACAATACCGTCAGCGCAAATTCTGACTCATGGCGGAGTAGCTGCTCGAGTGCATGCATGAAAATCAATTCATCACTGAATTTGATTGCCAAAGATAACGCTGTTTCCATAAACGCATCATTTAGGCGCTGCGATTGAATGCCGGCATGGAAAGCTTCGGAGAATGCGTTGCCATCATTGAAATATTGCGTGCTGCTCAGGAAATTAACCCATCCGCTTTGGGTTTCAGGATTCAATAACAGTACACGTTTCCAGTATTGATATGACTTATCAAACAGCTGTAAAGCATCGGCTGAGCCGGCGGCAACGGTAAGGACTTCTTCATCTTCAATTTCATTGGAAAGCATCATCTCGGCCGTCGATAAGGCTTCCCGCCAACGCGCTAATCCATGTAGAGACCTCAGCCGACAACGTAATGTACTGTCCGTCGTACCGATAATTTTCTCAACATCACTAATATCCTGATAAGCCTGTTCATAATAACCTAAACGGCTGAAGATTACGGACCGAAGTTGGATTAGAACAGGCTCTTGCTGCTGATTTCTTAATGCGGCAAAAAGTTGCTGTGATGCAGCAATAATGTCGCTATCGGCAAGCAGCTTAGTGATCGACAGGGTAATCTCACGTATTTGGTCCTGTTTCTCTTGTCGCCCCTCATCAAGATGATGATTAGTATTATTGATCACTCCCTTAAAAATAGCCGCAACGATCGCGTCACCAAACATGTCGGTATAATGAGTAAGATCGTCGCCATTTTTTTCCAGGGCTCGTTTCTGCCCCCACTTTTCCATCAAATTTGTCGGATTAACGCAGGGAATATCCATCCTGGTGGCGATGGTCTCGACATTTTTAATCAACCGACTGCGGGACTGAATGACGGTTCCAGCACGAGTCACGGCATCAACATGGGTCATAAACATAACGCGATCGCGACCAAGCAGCTGAACGATTTCCATCATATCCTGTTCGATAGCATGCTCATCCATCTGCTCGACATTGATATTGCTTAATAAGGCACGATCGTCTTCCGACATTCCGGCAAAACAGGGATCGTCTTTGAGATAGGCCAGCAGTTTGTGTTGATTTCCTGGCGTGGCCAGCGACCAGTACACACGCGCCCGCTCTGTTTGGCTAAAAAACTCATAGAAATGACGAGTTAAATAATTTATTTGTAAGCAGAACCCATAGGCCATAATCTTCTTCTGACTTGAAATCTCAACGATATAGAAATCAGAACGACTATGAACGTCGGTATTTGAATAATTTACGGAAGGTCTAAAAATAAAAGGCCGGACCTTTTCAGGAATATCTATCAAGCCTAAAATAAAACGAACCTGCTGTAATGCCTCGCTGCTCGTATGCGTAAAACCATATATCCTTTTAAAATTAGCCTTGAAATTAAAATAAGGCTGAGCTCGTTTTACCGGACTCACAATACGGCAACTACCAATGGCTGTAAGCGTAAACATCCCTGACGATTTCATTAAATTCATCCACGTGAAAGGAAAGTGAGTAGTTTTACTCAGGAATACAAAGCAGTCTTTTTATCGATATACCATTTTAGAGTCTGCTTAAGTCCTTCTTTGATATCAAACTCAGGCTCATATGAAAGAAATGTTTTTATTCTGGTAATATCTGCCTGACTATGCTTAACGTCACCGTCACGAAAATCTTTATAAATTGGTTCAGCACTAATTTGTTCGTCCCGCCATAAATTCAACCCATCGCGGATGAGATAATAAAGCTCATTTAGCGAAGTTCTGTCTCCAACAGCCACATTATAGACTTTATTTTTTGAGGCTAAATCATTAGTCGTTGCTGATAATAAATTGGCCTGAATCACATTTTCTATATAGCAAAAATCCCGGCTTGTTGAACCATCGCCATTGATATAAATTGGTTCATCTTTAAGAAGCGATAGTATCCAGCGAGGAATGACTGCAGAGTATGCTCCGTTAGGGTTTTGGCGGCGGCCAAATACATTAAAGTAGCGCAGGCCAATAGCGTTAAAATCATAGCTGCGAGCAAACACCTCGGCGTACAATTCATTGACGTATTTTGTAACCGCATACGGGCTTAATGGCCGGCCGATCCGTTCCTCAATTTTAGGTAAATCGGGATGGTCACCATAAGTACTACTGCTTGCGGCATAGGTGAAACCAGATACATGTGCATCTCTCGCCGCCGTCAACATATTTAAAAAACCATCAATGTTAGCGCTATTTGTCGTGATAGGATCCTGCAAGGAACGTGGTACGCTTCCCAGAGCGGCCTGATGTAAAACGTAATCGACATTCTCACAAACAGCCTGACAATCGGCAAACGACCGGATATCCCCATGAACAAAGGTAAACCGCGACCATTGTTCTTCACTGACAGCGGCACGCACATCCTCTAAATTATGTTGATAGCCAGTTGAAAAGTTATCCAACCCAATTACTGTTTGATTTAAATAGAGTAGTTCTTCTAATAATCCAGAGCCGATAAAACCTGCTACGCCAGTAATAAGCCAACGTTTTGGTTCAAGAACGAGTTGTATTTTTAATTCATCATAGGCTATCATGATTATAACCTCACATCTGACTGCTCAGGCGAAAGGATATACTTCAAATCATAAAGCACATGTTTATCTTTTCCAAAGCCACGAATATCAGTACTCCCCATCTCCTTAAACTGCTCATGGCCAACGGCAACAATAATGGCATCATAAGAAGCCGCCTTGATTTCCGATACAGGTATAATCCCGTATTCTTCTTCGACTTCCTCAGCATCCACCCAAGGGTCAAAAATATCAACATTACAGCTGTAATTGCCCAACTCTTTTACAACATCGATAATGCGGGTATTCCTGATATCCGGGCAGTTTTCTTTAAAGGTGAACCCCAGAATCAAAACGTTAGAACCCTCAACATTAATCCCTTTTTTGATCATGGCTTTGATCAACTGTCCCGAAACATAGTTACCCATATTATCGTTCAGTCGACGACCCGCGAGGATAATTTCCGGATAGTAACCGATGCCCTGTGATTTATGAGTCAGATAATAGGGATCGACGCCAATGCAGTGACCACCAACCAGTCCAGGACGGAATGGCAGGAAGTTCCATTTACTTCCCGCAGCTCGCAGTACGGCTTCAGTGTCAATCTCTAATCGGTTAAAGATAATCGCCAATTCATTTACCAGCGCGATATTGAGATCGCGTTGGGTATTTTCAATCACCTTTGCCGCTTCCGCGATCTTAATGCTTTCCGTTTTGTACGTTCCTGCCGTGATGATCTGTCGATAGATCTCATCAACCAGACAGGCCGTTTCTGCAGTTGAACCTGAGGTAATTTTCTTGATAGTTGTCAGACGATATTTTTTATCGCCGGGATTGATGCGCTCTGGGCTATATCCGACAAAGAAGTCTTTGTTAAATGTCATCGCTGACATACGCTCAAGGATCGGCACGCATTCTTCTTCAGTACACCCTGGATATACCGTAGATTCATACACCACGATATCCCCCGGCCTCAGTACTTTGCCAACAGTTTCACTTGCCATAATCAAAGGGGTGAGATCTGGTTGCTTATAATCGTTGATCGGCGTCGGGACGGTAATGATGTAAAAATTGCATTCTCTGATTTCATCAATTGATGAGGTAAACGTCAGATGGCGAGCATCACGTAGCTCTTCTTCTGTGGTTTCGAGATTGACATCGATCCCTTCTTTTAGCTCGAGTATACGTTTATGATTAACATCAAAACCAACCACCTGACGAATTTTCCCAAATTCAGCAGCCAATGGTAAGCCAACATACCCGAGTCCAATAATGGCAATTTTTACATCATCTTTGCTGATCATTACTGATAAGTCCCTTATTTAATAATTATTAACTTTAAATAAATCCCAGATGTTCTCTGGAACGCTACCGCCCCTGACGTTCTTAGCCAGCGTATCTATTCTTATCGAAATCACGACAGTTTCTAGTCTAAGCAAGGCTAGAAATTTTATATTTCCTAATTTTAGTTAAATGGAGGTCGTATGCAGTATCCGTTCTAAAACAACAATTAAAGATCGGATCTTTAATTGTAATTCTTAATGAGAAAACGCATAGTATTTTATTCTGGCAATAGAAGATATCGAGGGTCTCGCACGCCGAATTTAAGGGCGATTTCTTTTCTCCAACGATACAATGTTGACGGCGAGTTCATAAATCTATCCTGAAGCTCCTCCATACCGCTTTCGGTTAAGAAGTACTTCATCTTCATGATATCTTTGTTGCTAATCTTAAAGTTACATTCCCTTCGCCCTGCTGTTATCTTGTCACCATTTCGTCGATATAGGCTTATTTTCTTAATCATCTCCGACACAGATGTTGAGGTATCGAAAACAGCAATAACATTTTTGATATTATCCAGCCAAAAAAGAGCCAAAGGCATCAACCGTGAGCTGGAAATGATGATTATGATTTTATTGATATTTTTATTCCGTGAGAAAAAAGCCAAGGTGCTACGTAAGCTGTATTGATTAAGATTCACAAATAAATAATTTCTTTCGTTTGTAATCAGTGACATTTCATCAATAACACTAGCGGCACCACCCCCAAAGTAAATATCATTAGGTGGCCAGAAATGTTGATACTTCATGAAGCCTCCATAACCTCAAAAAAATCTATTTCATCCATGGAAAGGTAAGTGCGTACTTTTAAGCACACCTACCCTCTAAAAAATACCTAACAATCGAGTAATTAATTTTATTAATATTGCTAAGTACATGAAATGAACTTTTACACAACAAGGATGTGATATCAACCCCTCTCCATTCATAGCTAAAAACTATCAATTATTCATTCTTAGATTTGAATTACTAATGGATATCGGCATTTTAATGCGATTATTGGTTGTATTATTAGTACCACCTGTGAAATCGCACTTTCATCTTTTATTCAAAATGAGAAAAGTCTCAAAACACACAGAAACATTTTCTTACAAATTTACAGCATACATACCGGGGTTAAAGGTAGCCTGGCTGAATTGTCACCCGTATCCTTACATTTAAATTCTAAGCTATACCGTGTGAGATTTTAATCAGTACAACAGTAGTCTATCTAATTATATTTGCCATATTCTTCAACAGTAATGACATAATATACACAAGGCTAACGAGCCACCCGGCATAGCAAGTATTAAAATTGGTATACCTTACTAAACTGACTCGTATATTTTTGTGTATCTACATAATTTCTTAATAGGATAATGAGAACAAAACTAGTCACCTTAAGAAATTATCACTAATGATAAAACTCCTGAATATATTTTTAACAAAATAGATGTCCACTATGTTTATCAAGGTAACATCATACCAAGTCTAAGCCATTTAAAACCTGTTACTGCCGATTAGAGAAAATTGACCTACAAAAAGACTATATTACTTATTTATGAAGAATGGTTAATCTTATATCGTGTTCAAAAAAAAGATAACTATGGAATTATAATCTAACAATTAACTACGTGACCTGTATTAGCATTGATATATTTTCAGACAGACAATCAAACATACTCCTTAAAATTTCTTAAATAAATTCAATTGATTGATAGTTGATTTTTTGTACCACGGGGGGGAATGCGATATTTAAGACACCAGTATCGCGAATTGAAAGGATTAACCAGCATATACAAGGCTCTACTATCCGAGAGCGTCAAAGATTTCTCTTTGGCCCCTGTGGATAGTTAGTTTCATATGAGGTATCTCCCGCCAGGGGAGCCTATCGTCTCCCACCATCGGTTTAGCCTGCATAGTCGTGCATTGAATCTGTCTGACCGTTAAACAAAGAAACACATTGAGATTACGAAGGATAATTGAATCAGGAGAGGCGGCGAAGGGCGTAGAACAACACAAAGAAATGCCAGTGAAAAAAGGGAATTCGTGTTCTATTTTTAAAAACTATACACATTTCTATACACATTTATCACTCGCTTGGAGTAGACCGCTATCCACATCGTTAGACGTGAAAAAGAAGATCCGCAAGATGTTAAATCACCAGGCATCCGTGGTAGTTGCTCTCATCCAGTAACTGGCATACCGAAAGCGGCAGAATGGTTTTTACGAAGATAAATGTTAGGGCGGATGCCGCTTTTTTTATTTATCAGGAAAATTACTTTATATAAAAAAGTGTTCACCCTATTCACCAATGCCATTTTATCAAAAAAAATATCATTGGGTTAAGTGGCGAACATCATCCATGGAAAGTGATCACTTGTGTTCACTCATGCTGTGAACCTCAGGACATAAACCCATGATACATTCATATAAATAATTATTTATGATAATGCATTAATAATATTTATTGAGGTAACGGCGAAGGGTTAAATATTACATTTTGCAATGTCAGCGGGCGGTAATGTCTGGTCAGTTATTCAACTAAAAGGAGTTATTAAGAATGGCGATACCGGTTTATTTATGGCTATACGAGGAAGACGGGAAATTACTGAAGGGCGGAGTAGAGGTCGCCGGGCGCGAAGAAAGTATAGAGCTGGTTGGCATGCAACACGATGTGTTTATCCCTACTGATGATATGACCGGGGCCACCACCGGAACGCGCCAGCATGAGGCGTACACCTTCGAAAAAGAGATTGACCCATCATCCCCGCTTTTATACCGCGCATTAACAACGGGCCGCCCCCTGGCAAAGGCCGTCTTCAAATATTACCGCATCAACAATAACGGCATGGAAGAAGAATATTTTAACGTGCAACTCGATAACGTGAAGGTGTGCCACGTCGTACCCATCATGTTTGATACGAAGGATCCGGAATTCGAAAAGCATGGACACATTGAGCATGTGGGCCTGCGTTATGAGAAAATCACCTGGAATTACGTTGACGGAAATATCCAGCACGCTGACAGCTGGAAAGAACGCAAAACCGCATAAGGAGATCACACATGGCTAAATGGCTATACAAGCAGAGTACCGGCGAACTGTACCGTGACGGAAAATTGATTGAAACCGGTTATTCAGGCTCGCTGACCAATAAAAATAATCCAGACCGCGAGCACGTTCGCGGCATGGGGCCAATTCCACGCGGCACATGGAAGATTGGCAGACACGGTACCAGTAAAGGCCCGCTAACTATCACGCTGAAACACATCAGCGGCAATTCTTACGGGCGTGATATGCGCACTTTCCGTATGCATGGTGATAAGCGTATCGGCATTGCGGGATTTGCCTCAGAAGGTTGTATCATCATGAGTCACTCCACACGCCTTTTAGTCAGTAAAGATACTGGGTCAGAGCTGGAGGTAACGCGATGATTCGCGCCGTTCTGCTGATGCTGTCTATGGTCACAGCATCTGTGTACGCTGCCATTCTGCCGGGTAGTGAATGCGCAGCGCCAGGTCGTTTTATCGAACAGGGGCTTTTTTCTGCATTCACTAAGGATCTGCTGATTGCTCGCTCATCTGTGAACCGTAATAAAACTACGGTGGAAGTATTGAGCATCACGCCAGTTTCTGATGTGTTTGCCAGGCAGTTGGCGAAGACCGATACCGCAGCCGGCAACGGGTTATCAGAGGACGACTATTACGGCATTTATCATAATGGTCACGTCATGAATCTGGCCGCGCGTTACACGTACATTAACGCCGACGGAAAGAAGGATATTTTCATCGCCTCCGCATTGCTGAACGATGATGAATGCTCAATCCGGCACAACGGTTATTTGACGATCTCCCGGGAGTTCTGACTCCCTCCAATGGGGGAACTCAGCCAATGGCGGGGTTAACCTCACCGGCGGCGAGATACGCGCAAATCTGCTCCCGTCTCGATGTGCTGAAATTTCAGCTCATTGAATCAAGCATCAGGCAAAGCCCCATTACGGGGCTTTTTCCGTAGCACTGATGATGCAAAAAAAACGCATATATAGACACAGAAAAAACGTTGATTCACTGGTCTGCAAGCCGCGCCAGTACTGGATTTGTGTGAACCGACAAACTCAAAATGCTGTTGGTTCAGCACCTAAGAATGTTGGTTCACCTTCATTGCTGCGGCGAGAGTAAGATTGGCGACCGAGATTGATATGATTAGGCGTTTGGGTGAGATTTAGTTATAGATATTTCTAAATTGTTGGCGAGGTTCTTATGAGGGATTGTGATTACGCTGAAGTAATGTCATTAGTTATGGAATTGGAAGGGAGCACTGATCGCATCTGTAAAATCTGCCAGGCATACCTGAAGCGCAACGCCAGATAATCCAGCAAGGAGTGTTGCCTTCCCTGGTCTTTTTCATTCTTCCCAGTCTTGGTCATCCGGTGGCATTCCCGGTCTGGGTGGCCACTGTTGCGGTTGTATCAGCGCCACTGCTCACCCCCAACATTTTCTGCAATCCTTCCACCAGCATTTTGTTCAGCACTTTCCCGTCCGCCGTCTGATAAAACGCCGGTATTAAATTCGCGTTCTGATAAAGAAACTGCTGCTCAGCAAGCGTAAGCCCAAAATCAGGGACGGCAGGCGGCGGTGGCGCGTACTGCTGCTGGTACTGTGGCTGATAAAATTGCTGCTGCACTTGCGGCAGCATGTGAGCCAGGTGCGTATAGTGCTGCATAACCAGTTGCCGAATCTGTGGATCGTACAGGTCGAGTCCGGCGAGTGGATTTTGCGGCTGATGGGTATACGGATACATTTTTTATCCTCAAGAAAAACGGCCCCAAGGGCCGATTTAAATCATCAGGCTCAGAGTTTGGCGTTAACGGGCGCCGCGTTCGGTCCAGAGTGTCAGGCTTCTTGTCCTGGTTGAAATTTGTGCGGGACTAAAAGACCCGCGCAAATTTTCCAGTTCACCACCTGAAATTTGAAAGTAATGCGTACCCTCGACGAAACGGGATTTGTTGCGGTTGAAGTTGCGGCGGATATTTTCGACACCCGTGCTATATCCATCAGCCAGTTGCTCGGAGGTGACGACGCGAACACCGGCCCACTCGATGATCGGCAATCCTTCGCCCGTGGACATCGTGGACATGCCGCCACATTTAACTTCATCATCAACGTTTTTTCTTTTATTCATTTTACGCGCCCTTTCCTTGGTCTCGTTCTTCAATACGCTGGTTAACCCACGCATCAACGTCGCTTTCGACGAAAGCAACACTACGAGAACCAATCTTTACGGCGGTAGGGAAGGCACCTTTCTGAATGAGTCGATAGATCCAGGCTTTGCCGCATCCTGTGCGGCGCATAACTTCTGGCAGCTTGATCAGGTTGTGTTGCTCTTAGTTTTCTCCCGTGGGCTATTAAAGTCTACGGGGGGAATTAGAATGCGTAATGAATCAGAAGTCGCGGAATGTGCGGAAATTTATTTTAGCTGTAATGAAGATTATTTATCACTGTCTGGAGGTTAACTAATCAAAGTTGCTTGGATTGACTAGAATTAATTTCACCTGGAATGATATGGATGCATTATCATTCCAGGTTCCTGGTTAGTAATCAGCGAGGCGGCTTTCTGAGGCATTCAAAAAACCAGCATTCATTACACTTGCTGATAACTCTGGCATTGTCTTCCTAACTCTTTCTATCGGATTAACATCATACTCATCAGGATAAAGCACTCTTGCCAATGCAACATGGTTAATTTCTAACCGCTCCCTCTTTGAAAATAAAATAGCATCCAGATATTGAAGCAATCTTAAATTAATAATTTTCCCTATCATGGCATCATTCAGAGATTTAGATGGTGATAAATTTTTGAGTTCCCTCTCATTAGCAATGATTATTTTTATTTGTTGCATTATATATTTATCCTCAGTATTTAAATCTATATGAAGCCTTAAGCCACTAGTAAACTCATCATATTCCTTGTCAATTTTATAAATATCCACAAGATCCATAATGTCAGACTCCTCCAACTTATGAACACTCGCATAACAATTACATTCATCAACTCTTGCTTGCAGCCACTCGGGTTTAAGTACCACCCCACTTTTCATTTCACTAATAAAGGAGTCAAAGCGTATCCGTTTTTCACCCTCTGCCTTTGCCGCAAGCTCCCGTGCCTTGTTACTCCAAAGATCTGGAAATAATTTAGGCTGGGCGTGATAATCGTAATCCCAATATTCACATCGTTCCCATAAAGCAGCGATCCATTCCACGTAGCTCAACCCCTTGGTATATGCATCATATCTTTCAAGATCAAACCACTCTAAAATTCTTTCTGCGCTATTTATTTTCATTGCAACCTTTATTTATTTCGCACCAATTGACCAAACGAGCCATGCATCACATTTCCCCTAACTTCCAAATCATCCATATAACTTGCGTACCACTGAAGCGTCCAGATACTGAGCGTGATTATACGTCCCACGAATTGAGTTCTTATCGACGTGTGCCAGCTGTATCTCTATCCATGCCGTGTTATAGCCTTGCTCATGCAAAATAGTGCTCATCGTGTGCCGAAAACCGTGCCCCGTTACCCTTCCTGCATAACCTATACGCCTGAATAAAACATTCATCGCCATTTCACTCATTGGCTTGCTGTGCTGGATCCTGCCCGGAAAAATAAACGAATAACGCCCTGTTATTGGCTTCAGTTGCTCAAGAATGGCGATAGCCTGATATGACAACGGCACACAATGAGGGCGACGTTTTTTCATGCGCTCCTTTGGTACTTCCCACACTTTATTTTCAAAGTCGATTTCCGACCACTCAGCCTGGCGAAGTTCTCCAGGGCGTAACCCGGTTATGATTAGGAGGCGAGCGGCCAGTTTCACAACCAGGCTGCCTGTATAAGAATTCAGGGCATCGAAAAAGGCGGGAAGTTCGTCAACACTAAGGAAGGCGTAATGTTCTTTCTTGTGCGGCGCAAATGCACCGGCAAGATCAGGGGCTGGGTTGTATTCGGCACGGCCGGTAACTATGGCGTACCGCCAAACCTCACCGCATCGCTGACGCACTTTGCGTAATTTCTCTGTTGCTCCTCGGTCGTTAAGTCTGGAGAGGACGTGCAGCAGCTCCATAGGCTTAATTTATGAAATAGGACGATGACCAATAAGCGGGAAAACGTCCTTTTCGAAAGTTGACAGCATTTCTTCCGCATAGGATTCAGACCAGCGATCAATGCGCTTTTCGTACCACTCCCGCGTTATTCCTTCGAAAGTGGCGCCATAAATAGCCTGACGATCTATTTTTCCCTGCTTTCTGACGTCGCTTGGATTTATACCAGCGACTACCAGTTTTTTGGCATCATCGCGTTTTTGCCGGGCATCAGTCAGGGAGAACGTGGGGTATGTACCAAGAGACAGCATTTTTGGCTTGCCGTCGAAACTACCGGAAGCGCCACCCTTTAGATCCGTTTGGTTCAATCAGCAGGGAAAGGCCATTTCCATCATTAAGTGTATAGGGCTTATCTTTTGGCTTGGAGCGCCTGATTTCAAGGTCTGTAAGCGGCATGTGTATAGTTTCGATGGTCGGTAATCACTCTATACACATCACTATACACAAATGCGTATAGATTCCGGTAGACGTCCGTAGACGTATAAACAGCGAATAATTGTTACAAGGCTCACAGATACTGGATTTGTAGACTTTGGGAGACGTTCAGAGAAGTGTGTTTGGAGCGGGCGAAGGGAATCGAACTAAATCGCTTTCTTATGTAATCGAAAGTGCCTAAGCCCATTGCTGGTGCGGTGAATATACATCACCACATGGGGTAACGCTATGGGTAGTAACAAGAAGAACCAGTATCTGTACAAACATGAAACAGGCCTTTGGATGTTTCAAATATCAGTCCCTAGGCATATGCGCCACTTAACCGATGGACGAAAGCTATTCAAGAAAAGCACAGGGCAGCGAGACGTTCTGAAAGCGAGAGTAATTCGAGACCGCTTAGTTGTTGAGTGGAACCACGTAAAGGAAAAGCACGCAATTGATACCGGAGCGGTATTATTAAATCGCGCTATCCACGCCATACAACAACTAGGAGAATCATCACAGGCGTTATCAGGCCAAAGGGTTATGCTACAGGCCGTTACGAATGAGTATCTTGCCGAGTACAAACAATCTCGAAGCCTCAGCACAATAAGCAAACATGCCCTAGCCTCTCGTTTATTTCTCAAGTATCTAAACGTTGCTGATACTGAACTAACAGGCATCAGCCGCACCGAGGTAACGGGATTTATTCGAGCGCTCAAGCCTAAGAAATCCACGCAGACTATCCAGAATTATTTATCAGGATTAAACACGGTGTACGAGTACGCCCGCCGTTGCTACGACAATATACCAGCGGCCTCCCCATTTACCGGGCATAGACTAGAGGCCAAGAGAACAATAAAAAGTTATGAAGCATTCGCCCCGGATGAAATAAATGTCCTACTTAATAACGCCTCAGACGATCTACGGGACGTTATTTTAATCGGGCTTTACTCAGGTATGCGGCTAGATGAAATCGCCTCTCTACGGATCTCTGACGCCTCAGAAATCGAGGGTGTCATGTGCTTTAGCGTGAGAGCAGCTAAAACAAAAGCAGGTGTACGGGTTGTACCAATGCACCCAGCGTTACAAAGCGTCGTTACTAGATGCAAACAATTGAACCAGCAAGGCGAGCTAGGCGAGTACCTGTTACCGCAGTCAAACTTGATAAAGCGGCTCGATGGTAAAAGGGGGCCGTGGTACAGCCAGCAATTCACCCGCCTACGGGATAAGGTTTTACCCAATGCCACAGACAGACAATGCTTTCATAGTCTGCGCGGAATGTTCATTACTGCCTTAGACCGCGCTGGCGTACCGGAGGATAGGATTGCACAAATTGTTGGTCATGAAAGGGGCAAGACTGAATCATTCAAAACTTACAGCTCTGGTGCACTTCTATCAGAATTAGCCGATTATGTGTCACTGGTACAAGCGATTTACCATGTGGAAGCCCCCCAAAGATGATCGATTAAACCGATCGATTAACGAGTATTGATCTATCAAACCAATTACCAATACCCTAGCACTGCTGGCAGAATGGAGTAAAATCAAGCTGCCACCTAAAAGATAGAGGCGAGATTGTTTAAGCCACAATGAAATTCACTCAACAACTCAAATAAATAAAAAGGTAAAGGATGGGTATACTATTTAAATTATTCGGACCATCAAAATCCGATTACAAAACATTACTACCATTTCAGCAATGGTTTTTAAATTATCATGACTCCAATGATTTTATGAAATCTCGACTAGGCACTTCTTTATTAGTACAATCATTCTCCATTGTAAATGAACTCCAACCAACTCTACCCCTGTATGCTCCTCTGCTAATGAAATATAAAAGAACCACATCCAAAGATATAATAGATAAAATACTCCTACCAGAATTGGAACTACTAAGTAGTGTTGACTTTGATAATTACATGATTGAACCTGCTCGTGTTGTTGGTGCAGCTCTTCTTATACAAATTTATGAAAGAGATCCCAGTTTATTTTCAAACTGGTAGGTGAGCAAAGTATTAATGCACAGTGGTTGTCGCCTAGATTACGGAACATAACGGCACAACTGTACCTGTATAATAACAATCCCATTCAGCAAGGGGCTAGTATGTTCAAGGTATCCATAATTAAAGGGCGGGCTATCTCAATAGTAGCCCAACTTATCGCACTGGGCTTTGTAGTAAGCATTCTATTTGTATTCTCTCGCGCTCCAATGAATGATGAAGCATCATATTATATTGGAAGCGGCACTGATAATATTTCTTTACGTGAGGTTAATATTAAACGCTTTAACGGCTGGTACTATAGTCTCGGTTGCTTATTAGAAGTTAACGGGCATCTCGTCACCGCCTCCCCTGACTCTTGCAATCAGTTACTAAATGAAACGATAACTTTATTCGATAAATACTACCCAACCAAGCCGAGGGAGTTTATTATTTACGGTCGAAATATTGGGCGGTGCAGTGACTTAACAACGCCCCGCTGCCCCGCCCTAGAAGATAATAAATAAATCTATCCATGACATGCGAATTGCCCGTGTGAGATTGTACGGGCTAATTGAACCTCATGGGTGAGTTGCTCAAGGTTCTTCCCATGCTTACGCCACCGCTTCCCGTCACTTTGTACTTGAGCACAATAAACCCCATTTTTTTTATTAACACTAATTCCCTTGGGTAGATTATTACCTGTAATACATTTACGTGCATTCTGGTTGTTCTGCGCTCTGGTAGCTAATCGCAGATTCAGGATATTGTTATTACCTCTATCCCCGTCTATATGGTCGATACAATGCCCAGCAGGAATAGTACCGTTGATAACAGACCAGATAATACGATGTACAGCGTACTTCTTTCCTTTTAATTGAACAGACCAATAACCATCTTTACCGAGAGTCCCAGCACAAGCACCGATTTTAACTCTCTGGGATAGGGCACGCTTCCAAGTTAAACCGCTCGGAGATTCTGTATCGACTGCGAAGCAATTAACTATAATATCATTCCCCTTATCATTACTTATAATAAGACACTCCTTAAAACACATTGAGTTTATATTGAGCAACAAAAAACAAACCAACAATAGAAATCAATATCAGTAAACCTATGAGGAACACCCTGCAATCTAAAACCATGTTAACCGCTCATAAATTTAAAAACACTGAACACCCATATTATGGAGCATTACTTTCATGAACGATTAACATGTACAAGAAGCAGAGCAAGGTTAAATTTTTTTGATTGAGACTTAACAGCACGGTAATAGTATAGGGGGGGGGTATTGGTGACAGCAGTACCGTACCACATTATACCAACTGATGATTTGAGTTAGAGGCACGATTGCTATTACCAACGTATAAGACGATATACCGATACAAGTTTGATTGAATTTTAAATCAATGGAGTATATTATTTTTGAAGTTAAAATACGTTGCGGCGATATGTAGCCCCTTAATCGGCGCTCCGACCATTGAACCTAGATACTTTTTTAACGTCTTTTTTCTGCACTTGCTCTTTATCAGTCTCAACAATTCGCGTTAGCAACTGAATCTCACGCTCAAGCTCCAAGTGCTTCAAAGCAGCGCGAACCTCAGCAGCAGGGAATGTTTCTAGCAAGGGATTAACGTCCCACAAGCCCTCGCCTATCTCTTGGATATCCCAACCTGTTTGTACTGACACTTCATAATCTAACGGGTGCAAGTGCTGGCCTCTGAACATCTCAGCCACATCAGGAGGCCATGACGATACCACTGTGGGTAATCCCGCAACACAAGTCGGGACGTGAACACCAAGCGAACTGGACACGCGATAACGAATACCGGATGGAGAATCATTGGCTAAGCAAAGCGACTCGTGAAGCGCTGGTACCTGCGTAGGGAGCGCCTTTTGTTTTGTGTACAGCATCAAACCTCCTTTTTGATTCGCTGGACAGATTCCAGACTCAGCAGAATCCGAACGGCGGCGGGAGCAGTCCACCGCCTCCCGTTCACCATGACTCGATAATCCCGCCCACCCGTTCTATTTAAACCGCCTGCTGGGTCGCCTTCCCGCTTATTCGCTTTACCTTTCCCAGAGCGTGCTCGCCACGCCAGCCCCGACGGTGCATCGCTACACAGCTTTAAAATGCGGTTAAGGGCAATAGCTTCTTGTAATGAACAACCAAGATCACCGTTCATGGCCTTTCTCCTATAGTGTTTTCGATATAATTCAAGATTTCCCGATACTCGGGATTGTTCATAAACTCAGCGTGTCGTTTCTGGTTAGGCTGGAGATACTGCACTCCCTGAGAACGTCCACCCTTGCCCGGCTGAAACAGCACGCCACGCTCTAGCAGCCACTGACCGCACTGGACACGCACCAGCATTAACTCGCCCCTGAACCAATCGAGGTACTGCTTCGCCTGCACGCGCTCCTGATACCGCTCTGAGGCCACCTCATCGGGGATATACCGGTACTCGGGATTCAGGATGTAAGGCGATTCGAGAAGAACAAACACCGCCTTGCTACGTTTAATACAGCAACCACGGCAAGCCAGATTCCGGGTGTACTGCTCGACACCGCCACATTTCACACACCGGAAGTCACCACTAGTGAAGAGTTTCTGCTTATCCATAATGGCGTTGTATCGAGCGGGGTTATGCTGCTGAATGCTGCTGAGCCGTTGTTGGTACTCGGGATAGCCTAACCGCATAAGCTGTAACTCCCGGTTAGTGGGGTGCTTACCGGATTGCAGGGGTAGTGTGCTGCCCTTACGCCAGCTCATCGGTGAACACCTTGCTTTGCATCTGCGGGCGTCGGCGGCCTAACAGAGTATCAATCTCACGCTGCTGCGCACGCTCACGCTGCAAGGTGTCCCGCAGGTTCTCACTGCACTGGATAACCACCCAGCCGGGATTGTCACCATTACCGGTTTCAGCAGAGTTCCACCACGCCAGCACCCATCCACCATCTCGGAACTGCACAGACACAGAATCACCCGTGTTCTTTGTCCCGATACTGGCGGTAATGCTACGGCTACCGGGAATCTTAGCCATTGCATCGGCCTTGTCTTTCCAGTCGGTATCTGCAATCAGGAACTGTACATCCTGCCCGGCCATGCTCTTGGCGATGTTCATGCGCCCGGCCTGAGCGTGCTCTTGGATTAGCTGCACCTCATCCGGGCTGAACTTCTCCCGCATCTTCTGAGTGAGCATGCACGCTTGCACAGAGTGAGCTAGCTCCTCCCCCAGTGCGTCGGCCTGTGCAGTATCCTTGTTGATTCTGGCTTGATTCAAGGCGCTGTGTTTGCTTCGGATGCTCAGATTCACCAGCTTAATCAGAAATCCACGCACCAGTAACTCGATATCCTCCGGCTTGCTGATTCTCACATCACGGAAAGCCTCATCCATACCACGTAGGATACTGCCATAGTGTGCCTGTAGGTACGCGCCTGCCTGTGTCGCGTCTGGCTTGTACATCTGGATGCTTGGTAACTCAGACGTATCTGTAGCGGCCTGCACAGCCTCCAGCAGTGTGTCCACTGTGGCTGTCAGTGAAAGGTAGTCGGTATCCTGTACGGTGCTCTGACTGGCCTCACAGGCTTCCTGTGCGGGACCGGGTACAGGTAGGGTGATTGTCTCAGTGTTGGTGCTTGTGTTCATACATTCTCCATTTGGTAGTTCTTAGGGGTTCAGTACAGGTGTTCAGTACAGGGGTTCAGTACAGGTGTTCAGTACAGGTGTTCAGTACAGGGGTTCAGTACAGGTGTTCAGTACAGG
>NZ_KB976065.1:355349-356375 GCF_000398845.1 Citrobacter sp. KTE151
GTTCAGTACAGGTGTTCAGTACAGGGGTTCAGTACAGGTGTTCAGTACAGGGGCTACTCATCGGTGGCATCGCGTACCATATCCAACATGCGCTGTGCATCCCCCGGTGCATACCCATCCTGCTCTTGCATTGCCCCGGCTTTGGCATACGCCGTAATCATGCGTGAATCCGCTGCTGTAAATTCCTTGTTATCGGATAAGTCCTCAAGTTCCTGTACCAGTCGGGCACGGTGCTGCCCCCGTGCTGTGCGTAGTTCCTTTCCGATTGTCTGTAATCGGGAGCGCTCGGATGGGCTTAGGCTTGTCCCCTTCGGCTTAACGTCAAAAACGTTCTGGTAGCCTGTGCCCAATTTGCTACCGGGCTTGGAGTAATCGTTCCATTTCATACTGTGTGTCTCCTTGTTGGTGCATTCTGTTGATAAGTTGGTTTCGTACATCCCATCGTACATCCCATCGTACATCCCATCGTACATCCCAGCAGAGATAGCCCTTGCCTTTGATAAAGCAGAGATAACGGGTGTCATGTCTGTCAGGGTTAACTGGAGTGCCGAACACAGGGTTGTACTTTACCCGTGTGTCAATTAACCCTGACGGGACTAACACTGATACAGGTTGTACAGCGATATAATCGGGGAGAGGTGTAGCTATATACTTACTTTAGTAAGTAAGACTTTTGGGGGTTTTAGGGGGTGCGAAGGGGTGCGGGTTCCTGTACTGAACCCCATAACCTGGACACTTTTTACATTTCTCTTGATGCCCGGTATTCCACCGGGCTCATACCTGTTTTGAGGCTGATCCTTTCATTATTGAAGTAACAGATATAGCCTTCTATATCCTGCATCAGCACATTCACTGAGTCATACCGGTTACGGTGATACATCTCCACCTTCAGATGGCTGAAGAAGTTTTCCATCACCGCATTATCCAGGCAGTTCCCTTTGCGTGACATACTCTGGGTCACTCCGGCATCTGCCAGCATTGAACGCCACATCGGCGTCCGGTACTGCCAGCCCTGGACGCCCTTCT
>NZ_KB976065.1:358275-365173 GCF_000398845.1 Citrobacter sp. KTE151
GATGCGGGAAGGTCTTCACTGCATCAGTAATCACACCAATCTGGTTAAACGGCAAACTAAGTGGTGGTAAAGACTGACATCGGCATTATTACTGTCACTGTGTAGCATCAGCCCTGTTTTCCGGACTGGGGCTTTCAGCGCTTGTTCCAGCATCCCGCAGGTCAGGCTCAGCACCGGCTTCTGAGACATCTGCCACGCGATAATTTCGAGATTAAACAGGTCCTGCACCACAGACAGATACAGCTTCTCCTGTCCGATCCTGAACTCTGTCACATCAGTGCACCACTTTTTTCCGCTTTCTTCTGTTCTGAAGCGCCGGGCAAGAAGATTAAGCGAAGCCTGATTACTGTCGTTCATCCACGAACTGTACTTTTTGCGCCGAATCTGACAGAACAGACCCTGCCGCCTCATCAGCTTCCCCACCGTTTTATGGTTCAGTCGGGTACCCCTTCTTCTCAGCTCCGTAGTCATGCGACGATAGCCATAGCACTCCTTGTGTTGCCTGTGGATTGCCGCCATAAGCGGTATTACTTCCGCGTATTTGTCAGGCCTGCTGGCGGGGTTAGCCTGATGATAGTACCAGCTGCTGCGGGGCAGGCTGGCCGCCCGCAGCAGGCATCTCAGCGAGTGGTCAGGCAGCAGCAGGCGGACTAGCCGGGCTTTTTCTGCTGCTCCCTGAGCGCATTTTCCGCTCTCAGGGCCTTCAGCTTTTTTAAATATGCATTCTCCGCTCGCAGATATTCAAGCTCTCTGAGCAGCTCAGGATGCGTCATTTCACTGTAAGGTTTTGCTTCGGAAGGCTGTTTACGTTTGGTCATGGCGGAGCCTGCTCTGGACGGATTAAGTTCCACTGTGCCTTTTGTACGATATCTGTGCAACCAGTTCTGGATTAGCGTCTCATTGGGAATGGCAAAGAGCGCAGAAGCGTCAGCGCTGCTGCAGCGGTTTTCAAGGATATAGTGAACCACACGAAGTTTGAACTCTGCGGAATAAAAACGATGAGGACGATGCTCCAGACCTGTCTCACCCTGCTGCCTGAAGGCGCGTATCCAGCGGGAGAGTGGCGTCCTGCCGACTTTAAACTGGCGTGCAGCTTCAGCAATTCCGGCTTGGCCGGACAGAACGTGCTGAACAGCCGCCAGTCTGAGAGAAAAAGGATGTTTCATTTTGAACCTCCGGAGTCTGAACTGTTTGTCCAGGATCCGGGGTTCAGTACAGTTCCCACACCCTCAAACCGAGTGGCGCTTGCACATATCGCGCACAGTGCTGGCAGGGACACCAGTAGCAGTGCTGATAGCTTTGTAGCCTAAGCCCTGTTTACGCAGCTCAAGTACTCGTTGCTCTGGTGTCTGCCCTGAGTCCTCAATAGCGTGGCGCTTCTCGGTGTTAGTCTTGAATGCCTCCAGCTCTTTCAGGCGGGACTCCATATCACCCAGGCGCTTCTCATGCTCATCCAGCTTACGGACAACCATAGCGGCATTCTGTAGGCTCATTAGCCCACTCGACAGGGTATCTGCATCCATTCGAATAGGGTTCCCCTGCTTCTGTGCGGTAACAATCGCAGGGTGTCCTGCATTGGCTTTCATGGCTTTTTTCATGCGTTTACGCTGCTGTGGTCGATTCATCACGGGCTTAACATCCTTTCCGGGTAACAGGTCGCGGACAATGCTAACTGCGGGCTTAGTCTCCCCGTTGTTGAACACATCCAGGGAGGTCTTAACGGCTTGTGTTACCTGTGATTGGTTCAGGCTCACACGGTTCGGGTTCTGCATAGCGATACGGCGTATACTGGCCTCTGCACGTAGCTTGTCTGCTACTGCGGCCCTCAGGTCACTTCGCCCGTTCTGCGCTCGGTAGCGCTCGTACAGCTCTTTAGTTTGCACAGACTGTAGTTCATTCAGGGATGGGGTATGTCCGTTCATCCACATGCACCACTGCATAGACTGCATCCGGTTCAGGTCTGCTGGCACGTCCGGGAACTGCTCTGGTAGGGTACTGCTATCAATCATTCTTATCTCCTTGTGGGGTGTGTACAGGTGCTTGCTATCCGAGCACACGTGCCACGGAGAATTACAGGAGGGTGCGAAAGCGTTTTGTGCGGACTTCGCCTCCTTCCCTAGAGAGTGATATTCTAATTACCATCGTTTGTAAGACAGGATTTCTACAACCCTAGTCGGTACTCGCTTCCTTCCCCTTACAAGTGTGGTTCTAATTACCACATAGTAAATTCAATTACTTACAGAAGCTTAAGTTAAGGCAGCAGAATTGGATAAACCATTTAGATGTGTTTATTCCAGTGCCGTTTAACCGTTGCAATCCCGATACCTAGTTGTTTTGCTGCCGCTGACTGACTCAGACCACCCTCCCTACATCGCTGTACACTCACAGTCGTGTCCTTAGCCTCGGGCCTGCCCAACTTAACGCCCTGAGCTTTCGCACGCCTCAGCCCTTCCTGAGTGCGCTCCCGGATACGGTCTTTCTCGAACTCAGCAAAGGCAGAAAACATCCGTAACATTAATTTACCCTCGGAGCTGGATAGGTCTGACACAGGCAAATCAAGTGACACCACTTTAACGCCCTTCTGCATGAGCATTTCAATAGTCTGCTGCACATCGATATTGTCACGGCCTAAGCGATCCAACTTCAACACAACAAGAACATCCCCGCTCTCTAGCTTATGCTCTACCAGTGACTTAAAACCATCACGCTGCATAGCAGGCACGCCACCGGATACTTGCTCTTGCACTACTCGGGCATCAGGTATCTCGTAGCCCGCATTATGAATAGCAAGCAATTGATTCTCGGTTGTCTGCTCGGTGGTTGAAACTCGACAATATGCAAATGTTCTCATCGTGTATGCTCCCTTGACTGGTATCAATTAACGGTATCATCATATGTATTGGAATCACTTAATGTCAATGGCTATTTTAATGATACCAATCATGATACCTAATTCTAGTATCACTTAACGAACGATTGTCGATACCAGACCAGCACCTACGATTAGCCGCATAAAAATCCATAACAATCCTAGCTATTGATACCGCGAAGCCTTTCAGGAAAAGGGCAAAGAGAACTATTAACACAACTGGTGTAGTGCAATCACATAATCGCTATAAACTACCGGAATAAAGAGAGAGTAAACTTCTTTAAAATCAACAAGTAAATAGTTCCACACTATACAGAGAGAGGAACGAACGAAAGATATGAAGAATGAGAATCTGACTGAGTGACGACAGAGAGCAGAAGCGAGAGTACCACGAGAGCGAACGACGAACGAACGATAAGCGTAGCAGCAAGCAGAGCCAGTGAGAGAGGAGAGAGCGACTACACAGAGAGAGAGAAGCAAACCTCTTCACAAATTGAAGAATGCCGCAGGTTGATACAGGAAGCTGCACCGCATATCTGTGCTGTCACCAATAGACCCCCTACACTACGCTGCACCCTATAACCCCTCAGGTGCACCGCACATAACAAACGGCACTGTACCCACGCACGAACAACCTCGCTCAGAAGCTGAACAAGCGTCTGTACGTGAATTCTGATAGACCAGCAAGGTGAATCCCCAGCAGAACACACAGAGCGTTTGTAGTAGCGTTCCACAGCCACCCAGATCCGAAAGGCACACGGGGGAAAGGCTTCCTTTGAGTGGGGGACACCCCCTCGCCTGAATACAGTACTTTTCAGTCGTGGCCTTTTTGGTACTTTAGTAAATATCGAGAAGCCTTGAGAATTAACTCATTACAAGATTTCAGACAATACAAGCCATAAAGCCCGTTGGTGGTAAGACAACGTGCGGAGCGTAGCGACTTCATCGGGGGTTATGTCAGACAGTGAAGTTTATCAGGACGCCGTGTACCCTTTCGGGAGCGTGGCTGAGACGCTGGCAGAGCTTGCATATGGTTTGCAAGTACCGTAACCACCATAAAACCTGTTTATTCCCTGCAACGTCATCTCGACGTGTGGCATGTGGGAGCATCGGCAAAAATGCGCTTCACTGAAAGCTGTAGGAGTTATGCCGGGTGCTCGGCTTTTTGTTCGTTGTTGGACTATCGCGGTAAGAACGTAGAACCACCGCCAGCTATTTGATATGCTCCCTAACCACATACCAGATCGCAGCAGCAATGAGTAATACCGTGGGTACCAAGATGGATAACCCGGTTTACATCCGCTTTTAGCATACTGATTCTAAAAGATATTTTAGATAGCATTAGCTGGAGCGGGCGAAGGGAATCGAAGCATCGAAGACAATCACTCACTAACCATTTGTTTCATAAAGAATCATGAATCCTTTTGGTTACAGTAATGGTTACACATTGAGTGATCTCTGGTCAAGGCTGAATGAACGTAATGTTCCCCTCGGAGGAATAGAACCAAGCTGAGAAGTGCTGTAATGTCCTAATGTTTAAACATCAAGAGATGGTAGCCCCCACTGCTCAGGGAACAACTTTGAGAGGGCTACAGGGGGAAGTCGTTAAACTTTATATATTAGATACCTGCGGAGATTTTTGTGAGGAATTTTAAGCACAAGAACCATCTGCTAGTGCCACCAGCCCCCACCGACCGCAAAGTGAAGACCAGTTAGCACCAGAGCAATGGCGATTGCGGCAGTAAAGAGAACGCCACAAACCGACGATAATCTATTGAAGACAATACGGTACACGATGCCCAGCAAGAACAAAGCCCCGGAGGCCCACCAAAAGGCACTCACTGCCCTAGCAAGCGCCCGATATGTTGACCACTGTACCCCACCATAGATGTAACCAGCCATACAACCAGCAGCCAGTAATAGTAAAGCCATCCCGATAAATGACCCGATACCTTTCAACATGTTGATATTCCTTTAAATAACCATAAAAACGGAGTCTAAAGGATAGCCCGGATGCGGGCATACTGATGATCGTTTGTCTCGATCGGTAAACTGAAATTGATCGCTAGTATCTATCAATCACTTTAGAGTATCTGGCAGACCAAGTGGACGCAGAGGACGAACACATACAACTCCTGTAAGTTCATGGGGTCCTCCGTATGTTCACTCAGGGTTTATAGCTACTCTACGGCAGTAAAACGAATAGCATGGACCAACGGGAAAGAGGCGTCTGTCTCAACGTCGAATGCTCCAGTTTTCACCTTAACGGAACCGGTAGCCAACACATCGACCACGCTGATTAACTCAAGGTCATACCCAGCGGTATTGCTATTACGAGTCACTTTTACATCCACGGTCTTAGCGCCTTTAGTTGACCTGAAAGAGATAGAAGCGAACCGCTTAGGCAGGAGATAGACACCTGTATCATCACCCGCATAGCCGCATACTGTGCAGCCCAGCAGGTCGCTAATATCTTCATGGCCTGCGCGTTGAGCAGATCGGTCCAAGACTGCCTCTAGTTTCTCAGGGACCAATACAGCATAGTCAGGCAGTGTGTTACCCAACTCGACCGGAAGATTCAGCGCTAAGATGTCCAGAAGGTCCTCAGCTTGGTCAGAGGGTTTCCCACTCAGTGGGACCGCTTCGATGACTTGTAGGTCTGGTGTATCTTTCAGGACATCGACCACAGCGGCAAACATTTGACGACAGTATTGGACCTGCATATCGCCTACAGTCTGGATTAGCGCCCCTTCAGTCCACCCTCCCATCATATCGAAGTCAGATACATGAGTAGCAGCAGAACACAGAATGCCAGTCTTATTGGTCTCAGGGTTCAACACTGGGGTGACAGTTACACTTGCCCCGGTGATGGCTGTAGTAGACGGAGCATCCTTAGCTGGGTTAAACGCACCATTATGCTTAAAGCGGACGGTACGATTCTGGAGAGCCTGACGGCGAATAGGCGTAGGGTCAGTGCCGTATGGGCGAAACTCACAGGGGAAGACATGCTCCATTACAGCAGTGCGGAAATCACCATCGTTGAAGGTCTCGTCCAAAGAGTCCTCCAGCGCTTGAACGTAATCATGTGAGTCATTCCCGAAGGCCATCGGACGACCTGAGCGGTCCGTGAAGCCTACGTTGAGAACTTGGGCGTCTTGACCGTTGGTCATCTGAACATAGTCAGTGCGTGAGGTGTCAGTACCCCATACAGACCCTTTTATAATTTGACCATCTTTGTCACGCTGAGGCTGACGCAGAGAAGCAAGTGAGGTTACTTTGTTAATTTGATTTATAATAGCCATGATAAATATCTCCTTAGTATATAAGTGCGCTACGTAGAAAGTAGTTGGCGACACCCTTGGTCTTATCTCAGAATCCAAGCAGCGCCGCCGAAAGTGATCAGTTAGTATCCGAAAGAGGCCCCTTTATTGCCGAAGCGTTTAATCAGGTCTTCGTCGCGTGCTCTACGTTCAGCGGCAGCTTTAGCAATCTCTGCTGGCGTTGCATGAATAGCGGCCATACGCTCTTGATGTTCCTCAGCCTCTTTACGTCGACGCTCAGCCTCTTGGCGTTCCTGTGCATTACTTTCAGCCCACCAGCGGGAATACTTTCCGTAATCTGTTGTGGTCAACTAAAACTGGCCACCGCGTTAGAGTTTTTCCAGTATCGGTTTTCTGATTCGTTTGGTGGTAACCCACCATTATATTCGTGCGGTCTTAGTGCGCTGTAATATCCAACGATATAGTCCGTTATTGCGTGAGCTGCATCGCTGAAGCTTACATAGCCCGTCGCTGGCACCCATTCGTTCTTCAGACTCCTGAAGAAGCGCTCCATTGGGCTGTTATCCCAGCAGTTTCCACGCCGACTCATACTCTGCCTGATCCGGTATCGCCACAGTAACTGCCGGAACTGCCTGCTCGTATAATGACTGCCTTGGACGCCCTTCTAAGAGTCAAGCTGTTATCGGGATACTGTTGATCCGCCTGTTTTGATTGCGCAGTAACGTGTAAACTTCGCGGGAGATATATC
>NZ_KB976065.1:367888-558144 GCF_000398845.1 Citrobacter sp. KTE151
AGGATGCGGGAAGGTCTTCACTGCATCAGTAATCACACCAATCTGGTTAAACGGCAAACTAAGTGGTGGTAAAGACTGACATCGGCATTATTACTATCGCTGTGGAACATCACCCCGACGGGCTTACCACGGGTTTCCCATGCCATTTCCAGTGCTTTCATGGTAAGCCTGCTGTCCGGCGAGAACGACATGGCCCAGCCCACTGGTTTTCTTGCGAACAGGTCGAGAACAACGGCGAGGTACGCCCAGCGCTTACCCGTCCAGATATAGGTCACATCACCGCACCACACCTGATTTGGTTCCGTTACGGCGAACTGTCGCTCAAGATGATTCGGGATAGCAACGTGCTCATGACCGCCACGCTTATACCGGTGAGTCGGCTGCTGGCAACTGACCAGCCCCAGCTCTTTCATGAGTCTGCCAGCAAGCCAGCGCCCCATCTGGTAGCCTCTCTGGGTTGCCATTGTGGCGATGCTTCTTGCTCCGGCAGAGCCGTGGCTGATGTCATGCAGTTCAAGTACCTGGCTGCGTAATACAGCCCGTCTGCCGTCTGGCTTTTCAGGACGGTTTTTCCAGTATTTGTAGCTGCTGCGATGGACCCCGAACACATGGCAGAGAGTGGCCACAGGATAACGCGCCCTGAGTTTCCCGATTATCGAGAACTGTTCAGGGAGTCTGACATCAAGAGCGCGGTAGCCTTTTTTAATATTTCATTTTCCATTTCAATACGTTGTAGCTTTTTCCTGAGCTCACGGATTTCAATTTGTTCCGGGGTAATGGGGGAGGCTTTTGGTGTTTTTCCCTGCCGCTCATCACGTAATTGTTTCACCCATCGCGTCATTGTGGAAAGGCCGACATCCATAGCGCTGGCTGCATCTGCCACGGTGTAATTCTGGTCAACGACCAGTTGAGCGGATTCGCGTTTAAACTCTGCGCTGAAATTTCTTTTTTTCATTATGGCACCTGTGTTGTTCTGAGGTGAGCATATCACCTCTGTTCAGGTGGCCAAATTCAGTAAACCACTTCACTCCGGGATGGACCGCCTGATTCCCTACGATACGACAGATGTCTGCTGCTTGTTGAATGCGAGGAGGTAATCCTTTCTCCACGAGAGACTTTATGTCGGCGTTAATGTTGCTCCCCGGCTCGCCTAAGTGGACCATTAACTTCTGAAGACACAGACGGAGAAGCGCAGCGGCCCCTTTAGGAGACAGATTGACGATGCTTCTAGCCTCCATGTAGTCGGACTTACAGTCCTCCGGCATGTCAGGGCTGGGCATTTCGACATCAGTTGATGCCGGGATTATCAACCGCTCATCACACCAATAAGCCTCCTCTGAGCAGCACAGGCACACTGAAACGTACATCTTAGTAAATAGGTCAAGAGCAATTCCCACCCGAGTCCCCTTTAAGGGGAGCCATTCATGCTTTGAGTAAACATTGCAATAAGGACAATTGAAAGCCGCAGCCCTAAATACAGCCGGATGATACTCAGCCATTGATACCAGTCTCCTTATAAATATCAGCCAGCACATTAACTAATCTATCCACTTCAACCTCTTTAGCGTATCGGTCATAGGTAATTGACCCAGAGCTATGCCCCATGACTGCCTGAGCATACGCCAATTCGACACCTTGTTGTTTTAACTGAGTCGCAACTGTATGTCTAAACGAATGGAACGCCAATCCGTCACGGTCAGCTACAACCTTAGGTAACAGCGTACGGTTAAACCATTTACTCACCTGCTCACCGTAACCGTTCTTCATTAGGCGCAAACCATCAAAGACCATAGCGTCATCACCACCAGAGCCTCTACGGGTCTCTACAAGCGCCATAAAGTCAGCCAATACAAAACCATAGGCACCATCGACCAGAGGCACACAGCGATCACTGTGAGCGTTCTTGATACTCTTACCGGGTAGGCTGCTGTCATCCTCATTGATATGAATATAAACGGTCCCGGCCTCGGTGGTCCTAACGTCCTTGACCTGAAGTTGTGCGACTTCATTAAGCCTTGCCCCAGTGATAGCAGCCAAAGCGGTAACGTAGTAGTGATAAGGTTTGCCAGAAGTCTTCTGAGAGTATGACTTAGCGGCAACCAGTAGTTGCCCCACCTGCTCCGTAGAGAAGGCGTTACGGGCCTCAGAGGCTTTACGCTGGGGAACCTTAAGTTCCAACCCCTCAGTCATGTTCTTTTTAATCAAGTCATTACGCACAGCCCACTTAAAGACAGCCGCCATCTTGATGAGATACTTATTATTGATGGTAACGACATCCAGACAATCAGTCTTATCATCACGGCTTAGCAGGTCAGCCAATGAGGCATCCTTGAAGCGCTGCTTACGGTTCTTAGGTAACTGCTGGAGCACATCACGAACTCTGAGCATGTCTGCTCTACTGGCTTCAGCATTGAGACCCAGATGGTCGAATATTTCGATTAACGCAGCGTGTGACGCTTTGTTTTCCCTTAAGGTGGCGGGCTTCCAGTTCTGAGCGTTCTCCGCTTCGTATTGCTCAAAGAGGCACGCTACGGTGACGCTAGGCGTGACTTCTGGTTTTACTTCTGGAGCACTAACAGATAAGGACACAGAGGCTTGGTCATCTTGCCGATCAATATCATCAAAACGATCGACGTAATCTATCAGAGGCCGACTGTCTCCCGCATCGATACGCTTCATACAGGCCTTAAGCACTCCCAAAGCCTCGTGAATGTAACGATGCTGGTCAATGCTAAGGGGTTCACAGGCTAGTGCATCAACAAGGTTCCCACCAAGTTCTGAATAAAGCCCGCTATATGTTTCCCTCATGTCAGGCTCGAAGAGGTCAGAGCGGCCCGTCGATAGTTCCCACTCAGCGATGTCCTTAAGGTGGCCCCTCATCTCCTCATAGGTAGCGTTGGGTCTGTCTGCGTGTATTGCCTTGAGTGCTGCCTTGATGTGCCTTGAGTGAGCCATAGCGGTACGTCTATCCTTGGTCCGTAATGATACTGAGGTCATTCTATCATTGTTTGATTGTCTGACCCGAAGACGGAAGTAGTAGACGCCGTTACGCTGGTAGAGATAGGAGACGGCTGGAAGTTTGTGACTGCTGGATAGCTGAATCATATGTCTGTATGCCCTGAGAGGGTTACACAGTGGGTTACAGTAAGTAACTCTGCAAGGAGGCTTTAAGCCATATCCCAAGGGATTCAGTAGGTTAGAATACTTTAAGAAGTGTCATGGAGCGGGCGAAGGGAATCGAACCCTCGTATAGAGCTTGGGAAGCTCTCGTTCTACCATTGAACTACGCCCGCATTGGATTGCGTAAGGGATTATAAACCTTACGCTCTTCTTGGCAAGGGACTAACTGACTGACTGGCGATTAATTCACCGTCAGCATTTTGGCTTACTGCCCTGCGGTGGCAAATAACGCAGCGGATCGATAGCCGTCGCCCGATAGCGGATCTGGAAATGCAGCCGCACCGTGGTCGCATCCGAGCTGCCCATCGTCGCGATCTTCTGCCCGGCTTTCACGTTTTGACCGTTGTTCACCAACATGGTGTCATTATGCGCATACGCAGTGATGTAGTCCTCACTGTGCTTAATCATAATGAGATTACCGTAACCACGCAGCTGATTACCGACATAAACCACCTTCCCGGCTCCGGCGGCATAAATCGGCGTACCGCGCGCAGCTGAGATATCAATGCCTTTATTGCCGCCGTCCGCGGTTGAATAAGGCAGAATCACTTTACCGCTGGCAGGCCACTGCCAGCAACGCTGTCCGACCGGTGGCCAAGAGGACTGCGGTACGGACGAAGATGGTCTGACCGCCGCCGTTTTGGTTGAGGATTTCTTAGTTGTTTTGCCAGAGCCTGAACTGGTTTTTGCGCCGCCGCTGACCTTCAGCTTTTGCCCCACTTCAATGGTATAGGGCGGTGAAATATTATTCAGGCGTGCAAGCTCTTTTACGCTGGTCCCGGTGGCGCGCGAAATACGGTATAGCGTATCTCCCCGCTTCACGGTATACACGGAGCCGGAATAACTTCCTGTATCAGACGACTTGCTCCCGGAACAGCCTGCTAACAGCAGACCGACACACAGCAGCATCGCGATACTCAGGCCATTTTTCTTCAGGCGTCCTGCACTCAAAACAATACCTCGCAACATTTTCAGACGCTTTATCATAGCAGCCAGAAACCGGATGCCAAATCATATCGCGCAACGAAGCGTCGACTCTGGCATTTCACACCCTCTGTTAATCATTCTGACTTAATAAAGCATATAATGTGAATGCTTAAGATTGATGGTGGACGCGATGCGACAGGAACATGTCATTTTATTGAATGAGCAGGGCCAGCCCTGTGGAACACTGGAAAAGTATGCGGCGCATACCGCCACAACCCCCCTGCACTCTGCTTTCTCATGCTGGATATTTAACGAGCAGGGTCAACTGCTGGTCACCCGCCGTTCGCTGCACAAAAAAGCCTGGCCAGGCGTCTGGACCAACTCTGTCTGCGGTCACCCGCAGTTGGGTGAAACCACCGAAGCCGCTATTATCCGCCGGGCTTGCTTCGAACTGGGTGCAGACATCGACTCGCTCAGCCCCGTGTATGCTGATTTTCGTTATTGCGCAACGGACCCGAGTGGAATAGTGGAAAACGAAGTATGCCCGGTTTATGCCGCACATATCGTCAGTGAGCTACAGCTAAACCCAGATGAAGTGATGGATTCCCAGTGGAGCAAGCTTGAGGATGTTTTAAGCGGGATTGACGCGACGCCGTGGGCTTTTAGCCCGTGGATGGTAATGCAGGTTTCAGACGTTAAGGCGCGAGAGTTACTGCGCAAGTTTGCCAACGGGAATTGATTGCCTGACGGGGCTACGCCCATCAGGCCTACATAACGCATTGTAGGCCTGATAAGGCATCAGCCGCCATCCGGCATTTCACATCTTACTTAACCGGGCGCATTGCCGGGAACAGGATTACGTCGCGGATAGTATGGCTGTTTGTGAACAGCATAACCATACGGTCGATACCAATGCCCAGGCCCGCAGTCGGCGGCAGACCGTGTTCCAGAGCGGTAACATAGTCTTCGTCGTAGAACATCGCTTCGTCGTCACCTGCATCTTTGGCGTTAACCTGATCCTGGAAACGCTGCGCCTGGTCTTCTGCATCGTTCAGCTCGCTGAAGCCGTTACCGATTTCACGTCCGCCAATGAAGAATTCGAAGCGATCGGTGATTTCCGGATTTTCATCATTACGACGCGCCAGCGGAGAAACTTCTGCCGGGTACTCGGTAATGAAGGTCGGTTGAATCAGGTGCGCTTCTGCAACTTCTTCAAAAATTTCGGTCACGATACGGCCCAGACCCCAGCTCTTCTCAACTTTGATGCCGATAGATTCCGCAATCGCTTTTGCAGAATCGAAGTTATCCAGATCGGCCATGTTGGTTTCCGGACGGTATTTCTGAATCGCTTCGCGCATCGTCAGTTTTTCGAACGGCTTACCAAAGTCAAAGACTTCTTCGCCGTAAGGCACTTCAGTCGTTCCCAGAACGTTCTGCGCCAGCGTACGGAACAGCGATTCGGTCAGTTCGATCAGATCTTTGTAGTCCGCATAAGCCATGTAGAGTTCCATCATGGTGAACTCTGGATTATGGCGAACAGAGATGCCTTCGTTACGGAAGTTACGGTTAATTTCGAATACGCGTTCGAAGCCGCCAACCACCAGGCGCTTGAGGTACAGTTCCGGCGCGATACGCAGGTACATGTCCAGATCCAGCGCGTTATGATGGGTGATAAACGGACGCGCTGCCGCCCCGCCAGGGATCACCTGCATCATCGGGGTTTCAACTTCCATAAAGCCACGACCAACCATGAACTGGCGGATACCAGCCATAATCTGTGAACGCACTTTAAAGGTATTGCGGGATTCATCGTTAGAGATGAGGTCCAGGTAGCGTTGACGATAGCGCGCTTCCTGATCCTGCAGACCGTGGAATTTATCAGGCAATGGGCGCAACGCTTTCGTCAGCAGACGCAGCTCGGTACAGTGGATAGACAGCTCACCGGTCTTGGTCTTGAACAACTTACCTTTCGCGCCGAGGATATCGCCCAGATCCCATTTTTTGAACTGCTCGTTGTAGACGCCTTCCGGCAGATCGTCGCGAGCAACGTACAACTGAATGCGGCCGCCAACATCCTGCAGCGTAACGAATGATGCTTTACCCATAATACGGCGGGTCATCATACGGCCAGCAACGGAAACCTCAATGTTCAGCGCTTCCAGCTCTTCGTTTTCTTTCGCGTCGAAGTCAGCATGCAGTTGGTCTGAGGTATGATCGCGACGGAAATCGTTCGGGAAGGGGATCCCCTGCTCGCGCAGGCTCGCCAGCTTCTCACGGCGCGTTTTCAGTTCATTGTTAAGGTCGGCTACCGCGTCAGCGCCCTGTACGTGTTGTTCAGACATGTTGGTTCCTCATAACCCTGCTTTCAAACTTGCTTCGATAAATTGATCCAGGCTGCCATCCAGCACCGCCTGCGTGTTGCGGGTTTCAACCCCGGTACGCAGATCTTTGATGCGGGAGTCATCAAGGACATAAGAACGAATCTGGCTACCCCAGCCGATATCTGATTTAGTATCTTCCATCGCCTGTTTCTCGGCATTCTTCTTCTGCATTTCCAGTTCATAAAGCTTCGCTTTCATCTGCTTCATGGCCTGGTCTTTGTTCTTGTGCTGGGAACGGTCGTTCTGACACTGCGTCACAATCCCAGTCGGGATGTGGGTGATACGCACCGCAGATTCGGTACGGTTAACGTGCTGACCGCCCGCACCAGAAGCGCGGTAAACGTCAATACGCAGGTCCGCCGGGTTGATATCGATATCAATATCATCGTCAACTTCCGGGTAGACAAACGCAGAGCTGAACGACGTATGGCGACGACCGCCGGAGTCGAATGGGCTTTTGCGCACCAGGCGATGTACACCGGTTTCGGTACGCAGCCAACCGTAAGCATATTCGCCAGCAATTCTGATGGTCACGGATTTAATACCCGCCACTTCACCTTCAGATTCTTCAATAATTTCAGTCTTAAAGCCGCGCGCTTCGGCCCAACGCAGGTACATACGCATCAGCATGCTTGCCCAGTCCTGTGCTTCCGTACCGCCTGAGCCAGCCTGAATATCGAGATAGCAATCTGCGCTATCATATTCACCGGAGAACATACGACGGAATTCCAGCTGGGCCAGCTTATCTTCCAGCGTATCAAGTTCTGCTACGGCTTCGTTAAAGGTTTCTTCGTCGTCGGCTTCTACAGCCAATTCCAGCAGGCCGGAGACATCTTCCAGGCCCTGGCTCATCTGATCGAGCGTATCGACGATGGCCTCAAGGGAGGAACGCTCTTTACCCAGCGCCTGCGCGCGTTCGGGTTCGTTCCATACGTCCGGCTGTTCCAGCTCGGCGTTTACTTCTTCCAGACGCTCTTTCTTGGCATCATAGTCAAAGATACCCCCTAAGAACGTTAGAGCGCTCCGTGAGGTCCTGAATGCGGTTATTTACCGGATTAATTTCAAACATTGTCTGATTTCTTTTATTGGACTAGTCAAAATGCGGTTATAAGAGCGGGATTGTAACTAATCCACACCCTTTTTTATAGCGAATATACACATCATCCTTCAAGCTGCCTCTTTGTTGGCTGCGCGATTTCGCCCCAGTCACGTACTACTCATACGCTCATGGAGACTCATCCACTTGCCGCCTCGATGCTGCTTGAATGATTTTGTGTAAAGTGACGCTAAAGTGGCCAGATATTATCGATTATAATCTGCAGGCTGCGGTTGCCGCGAAACTCATTAATATCCAGTTTGTAGGCAAGCTGAACTTCGCGAACACCGTTATCCGGCCAGCAGGTGGTATCAACGTTAAAGGCAATACCGTCCAGCAACGGTCCACCACCGACGGGCTCCACCATCACCTTCAGATGACGCTCACCGACCAGACGCTGCTGGAGCAGACGGAAATGCCCGTCAAACAGCGGTTCCGGGAACATTTGTCCCCACGGTCCGGCATCACGCAGCATTTGCGCGACCTCCATGGTCATCTCCGCCGCGCTCAGAGCACCGTCTGACACCACTTCGCCCTGCAGTAAGGCGGGGTCCAGCCACTCGGTTACCAGTTCGCCGAAACGCTGCTGGAAACGCTCAAACTGCGCCTCTTCCAGCGACAAACCCGCCGCCATAGCGTGACCGCCAAACTTGAGGATCATACCTGGATGAAGAGTGTCCAGCCGCTCCAGCGCATCGCGCATGTGCAACCCCTGAATCGAGCGCCCGGAGCCTTTCAGCGTACCGTCACCGGCCGGGGCAAACGCAATTACCGGACGGTGAAAGCGCTCTTTAATACGCGATGCCAGAATCCCCACCACTCCTTGATGCCACTCGGGATGGTACATCGCCAGACCGCCTGGTAGCGTATCGCTACTGCGTTCCAGCTTTTCACACAGAGTCAGCGCTTCCGCCTGCATACCCTGCTCGATCTCTTTACGCGTCTGGTTGAGTGCGTCCAGTTCATTGGCCAGCACGCGTGCTTCACCAATGTTGTCGCACAGCAACAGCGCCACGCCAACGGACATATCGTCCAGACGCCCCGCTGCATTCAGCCGTGGCCCGAGGGCAAAACCTAAATCACTGGCAGCCAATTTGAGTGGGTCGCGATTGGAAATCTCCAGCAGCGCTTTTATACCAGGGCGGCACTTTCCGGCACGAATACGGCTTAAGCCTTGCCACGTCAGAATGCGGTTATTGGCATCCAGCGGGACCACGTCGGCCACCGTGCCAAGCGCAACCAGATCGAGCAAATCCGCCAGGTTCGGCGGCGCAATTCCTCGTTCATCAAACCAGCCTTTGTCACGCAGGAAGGTGCGCAGCGCCAGCATCAGATAGAAGGCCACGCCAACGCCAGCCAGCGATTTAGACGGGAATTCACAATCGTGCAGGTTAGGATTGATGATCGCTTCAGCGCCCGGCAGCGTGTCCCCAGGCAGATGGTGATCGGTCACAACGACCGGGATCCCCAGCATTCTGGCATGTTCAACACCCGCATGGGACGAGATGCCGTTGTCGACGGTGACAATCAGCTGAGCGCCCCGGGCATGGGCCTGATCAACGACTTCCGGGCTTAATCCATAACCGTCTTCAAAACGATTAGGCACCAGGTAGTCCACGTTACTGCAGCCCAACGCGCGCATCGCCAGAATGCTGAGCGCGGTGCTGGTCGCGCCATCGGCGTCAAAATCGCCGACCACGATGATTCGGGTTCCTTCGCGAAAAGCGTTATAGAGGATTTCAACCGCTTTTTCGACACCGTTCAAATGCTGCCACGGCAGCATGCCTTTCACACTACGCTCAAGCTCCTGCGCGCTGCGCACGCCACGGCTGGCGTATAAACGGCGCAGCAATGGCGGCAAGTCGGCAGGTAGCTCGGCGGTCTCGTCGGCTTCACGCCGACGAAGTTGTATCTGTTGTTTCACGCGAATTATTTACCGCTGGTTTGTTTTGCATGTGCGTCGAGGAATTCTTTCATCTCTTTCGGGCCCTGATAGCCAGGCACTACATAGCCATTGCTCAGCACAATCGCCGGCGTACCGCTGACGCCAAACTGTACGCCCAGCGCGTAGTGGTTAGCGATGTCCACATTACAGGTCGCTGGCTTCACATCTTTGCCAGCCATGGCGTCGTCAAAGGCTTTGTTTTTGTCCTTCGCACACCAGATAGATTTCATGTCCTGCTCGGCCTGGCTTTCAAGTCCCTGACGAGGGAAGGCCAGATAGCGTACGGTGATCCCTAACGCATTGTAGTCTTTCATCTCTTCATGCAGCTTGTGGCAGTAGCCACAGGTGATGTCGGTGAAAACGGTAATGACGTGTTTTTCCTGCGGCGCTTTGTAGACGATCATCTCATTTTCCAGCGCGTTCAAATGCTTCATCAGCAGTTGGTTGGTGACGTTTACCGGGCTTGCACCGCTCACGTCATACATCGGTCCCTGAATAATATGTTTACCGTCTTCGGTAACGTACAACACGCCGCTATTGGTCAGTACAGTTTTCATGCCCGCAACCGGAGCAGACTGAATCTCGGTACTCTGAACACCCAGCTTCGCTAATGACTGGCGAATCGCCGCATCGTCTGCATGTACCATGCCGGAAAACGCCGTCGCCAGCAGGGTGAACATCATAAAACGTTTTTTCATAACCTATCCTTTCCTGTCAGCACTCACGCTCGCGGGTGATGCTGTTGATGTAGTTGCCGCAAGCGCTCCGTTGCGACATGAGTATAAATCTGCGTTGTCGAGAGGTCGCTATGCCCCAGTAGCATCTGCACCACGCGCAGGTCAGCGCCATGGTTGAGCAGATGCGTGGCAAACGCATGCCGCAGGACGTGCGGGGACAGCTTTTCGCTGTCGATTCCAGCCAACACAGCATAGTGTTTGATACGATGCCAGAAGGTTTGACGAGTCATCTGTTGCGCCCGCTGGCTGGGAAACAGCACATCTATTGATACACCGTTGAGCAACCACGGACGCCCATGCTCCAGGTACGTTTCCAGCCAGTACACCGCCTCCTCACCTAACGGGACAAGGCGCTCTTTATTACCTTTACCGATCACCCGAACCACGCCCTGACGCAGGCTGACGTCACTCATCGTCAGCCCCACCAGTTCAGACACGCGCAGGCCTGTGGCATACAATACTTCCAGCATGGCTTTGTCGCGAAGTTCCAGCGGTTGTTCTATCAGCGGCGCCTGCAGAAGTCGTTCGACCTGTGCTTCGCTGAGATCTTTGGGCAGACGCTGCGGAAGTTTAGGTGATGCAAGCGAGGCGCTGGGGTCATCTTCGCGATATTTTTCACGGTACAGATGCTGAAAAAAACGCCGCATTGCACTGAGCAAGCGTGCGGAACTGGTGGCTTTATATCCCCCATCCATCCGCTCAGCCAGCAATGCTTGCAGGTCATCACTCTGCGCGGTCGCAAGCGAGGCGCCGCGGTGATGTAGCCATTCGACAAGCATGGTCAGATCGCGACGATACGCACTTAGCGTGTTTTCCGCCAGATTTCGTTCCAGCCACAGGGCATCAAGAAACTGCTCGATGCGTGCCAGATCCTGTTCCACTCGCGCCCCTTATTTCACTCTCATTTTTGATGCATTATGCCTCATTGTGCCGAGAATGCGGCGATTCTGTTACACTACCCGCAACGCTACAGCAGAATTGAGATGTTTACGTCATGAACATGGGTCTTTTTTACGGTTCCAGCACCTGCTATACCGAAATGGCAGCAGAAAAAATCCGCGATATCCTGGGTCCCGAACTGGTGACACTGCACAACCTCAAAGATGATTCCCCGACCTTAATGGAGCAGTATGACGTGCTCATTTTAGGCATCCCAACCTGGGATTTCGGTGAAATCCAAGAGGACTGGGAAGCGGTCTGGGAGCAACTGGACGACCTCAACCTGGAAGGCAAAATTGTTGCGCTTTACGGTATGGGCGATCAGTTGGGATACGGTGAATGGTTCCTGGATGCGCTGGGTATGCTGCACGATAAACTGGTCACCAAAGGCGTAAAATTTGTTGGTTACTGGCCAACCGAAGGGTATGAATTTACCAGCGATAAGCCCGTCATTGCCGATGGACAGCTGTTTGTTGGCCTGGCACTGGATGAAACAAACCAGTACGATCTCAGCGATGAACGCATTCAGGCCTGGTGCGAGCAAATCCTTGGTGAAATGGCCGAACACTGGTCCTGATAACCATTTTGCCGGATGTAGGCGTAAACGCCATATCCGGCCTACATGCCGCACCGAACCGTAGACCTTAACGCTGCACGCCATCAGGCATTCATCAGCATTATCCCTGCTTCGCCTGTTGCAGTATTAACCGCCGCAAATCCCGCCACTCCGCGTCATCCATACTGTCTGCCGCCAGCCACAAATGCTGACGTTTTCCGGCATCGGAACGTAAACGCAGCATCATGCCTGTTTTGACCATCCAGGGTGCGCTAGCAATAGTCCACTCTTGCCCTTGCCAGCGCAGACGACCGTCCATCAACAGCCGAATCTCGCCCTGACAGGCATTGATTCGGCGCTGGCTACGGACGCTATCGAACACCACCAGAGAGAGCAGAACCAGCCATAATGGGGTGTAGCTCAATGGCCAGGGCATCAATAAAATAAATACCGCGACCAGCCCATGAATGAGCAGCGAAAGCCATTGCGCGCGCCATGAAACGCGTAAATCAGATTGCCACTGGACCACGTTCCCGATTCCGTGTCTGGATAAGTCGCACCATCTGCTCTAGCTGAGCATCAGCCGGTTTCCCATGATTCATCAACCAGTTAAATAAGTCTGGATCATCACATTCTAGCAGACGGATAAAGATACGTTTTTCTTCGTCACTTAAGCTGTCATATTCATGTTCGAAAAACGGCATGATCGAGATGTCCAGCTCACGCATACCGCGACGGCATGCCCAATGAATACGTGCTTTGTTGTTAATATCCATGTTCTTCTTCCTGTCTCGCGAAAACGAAGTATCCCGCTATTGTAACGTGTTTTTCCCTCATATTTACGGGAATATCAGTAAACGGAAGCGTGCTCGCTAAATAAAACCACATTAAGTCAAAGGATTCAGCATTTTTGGATGTCTCCTCGCAAAGCTTAATATATGGCACAAATAGCCTGTTTAAACCGCTTGCAATGGGCCATAGCTCTTTTACCATTAGTCATTATCACTGCGTTAAGCAAATCAGGACATTAATTATGGCTTTTATATCTTTTCCTCCTCGCCAGCCTTTCGCGTCAACGCGCTTGCCTCTGACGCTAATGACGCTCGATGAATGGGCGCTCGCCACCATCACCGGTGTCGACAGTGAGAAGTATATTCAGGGTCAGGTCACAGCGGATGTCAGCCAGATGACTGAGCATCAGCACGTGTTGGCAGCACATTGTGACGCCAAAGGTAAAATGTGGAGCAACCTGCGTCTGTTCCGCCAGGGTGACGGTTTTGCATGGCTTGAGCGCCGTAGTCTGCGCGATGCGCAGCTCACCGAACTGAAAAAATATGCGGTCTTCTCGAAGGTGGCGATTGCCCCGGACGACGAGCGCGTACTGCTGGGCGTCGCGGGATTCCAGGCGCGTGCTGCGCTGGCCAATCTCTTTAGCGAATTACCAAACAGCGATAAACAGGTCATTACTGAAGGTTCTTCCACCATATTGTGGTTCGAACATCCCGCTGAGCGTTTCCTGCTGATCGTTGATGTTGCAACGGCGGAAACCCTGGTAGAGAAGCTGCGCGGTGAAGCGGAGTTAAATAACAGCCAACAGTGGCTGGCGCTGGATATCGAAGCAGGTATTCCGGTGATTGATACTGCCAACAGCGCACAGTTTATTCCGCAAGCCACCAATCTGCAGGCTCTGGGCGGGATCAGCTTTAAAAAAGGCTGCTATACCGGTCAGGAAATGGTTGCTCGTGCAAAATTCCGCGGAGCCAACAAACGTGCCATGTGGACGCTGGCAGGTGCGGCCAGTCGGGTACCGGAAGCAGGTGAAGACCTGGAGCTGAAAATGGGTGAGAACTGGCGCCGTACCGGCACCGTACTCGCCGCGGTGCAACTGGCGGATGGACAGGTACTGGTGCAGGTTGTGATGAATAACGACATGGAAGCCGACAGCGTGTTCCGCGTTCGTGACGACGCGAAAACGCTGCATATCGTACCGCTGCCTTATTCGCTGGAAGAGTAAATCGCCGGGTGGTGACTTTATCTTACCGGGTCACGAGTTTTAAAGACCCGGTAAGCACAGCACCGCTGGGTAATAATAATTACGCCTGCCCCACGTACAGGTAGATCGCCAGGAAATGGCAAACGCTGCCACCCAGCACAAAGCCGTGCCAGATCGCATGGTTGTATGGAATGCGCTTACAGACGTAGAAAATAACGCCCAGCGAATACACCACACCACCAACTGCCAGCAACGTCACACCACCCACCGCCAGCTTAACCGCCAGTTGATACACCACAATCAGCGATAGCCAGCCCATCGCCAGGTAGGTTACCAGCGACAGGACCTTAAACCGGTGCGCAATGGTCAGTTTGAATAAAATACCGAGCAGCGCCAGGCTCCAGATAACAATCATCAGTCCACGTGCCAGCGGCGAATCCAGCCCCACCAGCAGAAATGGCGTGTAGGTCCCGGCAATCAGCAGATAAATCGCGCAGTGGTCGAACTTTTTCAGCCAGACTTTCGCTCTTTGATGGGGGATCGCGTGATATAAAGTTGAGGCGAGGAACAGCAGGATCATGCTGCCGCCATACAGGCTATAGCTGGTTATCGCCATGGCGCTGGCGTTGGTATCCACTGCCTGAACCAGCAACAATACCAGTCCGACAATCCCAAACACCAGCCCGATACCGTGACTGATGCTATTGGCTATTTCCTCTGCCAGCGAATATCCCTGCGCAATTAATGGCTTCTGAACCATATTTTACTCCCGAGAAACGAACACTATCGTGATTGCTCCTCTAGCGTAACTGAGAATGGTTCCAGTGAACACCTGTTAGCTAAAATATTTGCCAACTAAATAACAATCCATAAAAATCATGATATTATATTTTAATATTCAGCTAACAGGCGTACCGTCAAAATCAAAGACATTTAAAATCAATCACATAAAATTGTGTTTGATCCGGGTAAATCTCGGCAATCACGTGTTTAAGTTCTTCTAGCGTCATATTTTCCTGGCGAGCATGTTTCTCCGTCAGCGTATCCAGCGTGACGGTTGAGGTGCCAACAACCTCAATCGTGCAGAAGTACCCCTCATCTTCGAAGCGCCCAACCCGTAGAATGTCACCGGCTTTGAAGTGTGATTCGGACTCGTCACGAATCGTAATGGTTTTGCGTCCGGCCAGAATGTCATCCTGGAAACGCTGAAAAAAAGTGATGTCATTTGGCTGCATGTTATTATTCCCTGTAGATGAAGTCTGATGAGTGAGTTTTGCCATTGTGAGTATGTTCTCCCACGCTGCCATCGCCAGTCTCAACAATCTTGAGATGCTGGTCTACAACTATGTCATCAAAAACCGTGACAAAGTCATGTACATGACCATTCGCGAACTGGCGGATGCCGTGGGCGTTTCCACCACCACCGTACTGCGCTTTTGCCGCAAGCTTAAGTGTGAAGGTTACTCAGAATTTCGCGTACGCTTCAAATTATATTTAGAGCAGAATGAACCGCAACAGGCTAATTTCGGTGCCAGCGAAATCATCAGCTTCTTTAAAGGCGTCAATAACGACGAGTTCGACAAATTACTCGATCAGGCTGTTGATATTATATTATCTTCCGAGCGTATTATATTCGTCGGGGCGGGAACATCCGGAGCCCTGGCAAAATATGGCGCTCGTTTTTTCTCAAACGTCGGAAAATTCAGTAACCACATCGATGACCCTTATTTCCCGGTAACTAATGATATGGCCAGAAACGCGCTGGCGATCGTGCTTTCCGTTTCTGGAGAAACCGAAGAGATCCTACGCTTTGCCAGCCAGTTCAGTCTGCATAACTGTAAGGTTCTGTCGGTCACCAGCCATGAACATTCGCGCCTCGCGAAACTTGCCGACTTTAATCTCTCCTGGCACGTTCCACAGACACGCATTGCCGGGGTATACGATATAACCACGCAGATCCCCGTTATTTATATTCTGGAATCACTCGGTCGCAAGCTGGCGAAAAGAATAGCGTAAAAAAAAACAATATGTTTTTTTGATGTAACAAATCACATTAACGCTATTTTGTTATATCGTGACATTTATCTTTCCTTTGTTAGACTCAAAATCAGATTGTATTAATTTGAGACTGAGCGCAGATGAAAAAACTTACCTTACCAAACGATTTTTTATGGGGCGGCGCGGTTGCGGCGCATCAGGTTGAAGGCGGCTGGAATAAAGGTGGCAAAGGGCCCAGCATTTGCGACGTACTGACCGGGGGGGCACACGGCGTTCCGCGAGAAATCACTCAGGACGTCGTGCCAGGTAAGTACTACCCCAACCACGAAGCCGTCGATTTTTACGGTCATTACAAAGAAGACATTAAGCTGTTTGCCGAGATGGGCTTCAAATGCTTCCGTACGTCAATTGCCTGGACCCGTATCTTCCCCAAAGGGGACGAAACCCAGCCAAACGAAGAAGGGCTAAAATTCTACGACGACATGTTTGATGAACTGCTGAAGTACAATATCGAACCGGTCATCACCCTTTCCCACTTCGAAATGCCGCTACACCTGGTTCAACAGTACGGTAGCTGGACCAATCGTAAAGTCGTCGATTTCTTTGTCCGTTTTGCTGAAGTGGTCTTTGAGCGCTACAAGCACAAGGTCAAATACTGGATGACCTTCAATGAGATCAACAACCAGCGTAACTGGCGTGCACCGCTGTTTGGCTATTGCTGCTCCGGCGTGGTGTATACCGAGCATGAAAACCCGGAAGAGACTATGTACCAGGTGCTGCACCACCAGTTCGTGGCCAGCGCTCTGGCGGTGAAAGCCGCACGTCGCATCAACCCTGAAATGAAAGTCGGCTGCATGCTGGCAATGGTCCCGCTATACCCGTACTCCTGTAAGCCTGAAGATGTGATGTTCGCGCAGGAATCGATGCGTGAACGCTATGTATTCACCGACGTTCAACTGCGCGGCTACTATCCATCTTATGTACTGAACGAGTGGGAGCGCCGCGAATTCAATATTCGAATGGAAGCTGGCGATGAACAAATCCTGCGTGAAGGCACCTGCGACTATCTCGGATTTAGTTACTACATGACCAACGCGGTAAAAGCGGAAGGCGGTAGCGGCGATGCTATTTCCGGTTTTGAGGGCAGCGTGCCGAACCCGCACGTCAAAGCATCCGACTGGGGCTGGCAGATTGATCCGGTCGGCCTGCGTTACGCCTTATGCGAACTGTACGAGCGTTATCAGAAGCCGTTGTTTATCGTTGAAAACGGATTTGGCGCTTACGACAAAGTGGAAGAAGACGGCAGCATCCACGACGACTACCGCATCGACTATCTGCGCGCCCACGTCGAAGAGATGATGAAAGCGGTAACGTATGACGGCGTAGATCTGATGGGCTACACGCCGTGGGGCTGCATCGACTGCGTCTCGTTCACCACCGGCCAGTACAGCAAACGCTACGGTTTTATCTACGTGAACAAACACGACGACGGCACCGGCGATATGTCGCGATCGCGTAAGAAAAGTTTTGAGTGGTATAAAGCGGTGATTGCCAGCAACGGCGAGAATCTGTAATTTTTTGCCGGATGGCGCTGCGCTTATCCGGTTTACGGGAACTGAACCTGTAGACCAGAGCAGACATTTACGCCGCCATCCGGCAAGCAACGCATTACTTCCCGCCGGCCAGCTCCAAAAAACTGCCCGTGACGTAAGACGCCTTCTCACTCAGCAGCCAGGTTATCGCCTGCGCGACCTCTTCCGGCTGTCCGCCGCGCTGCATAGGCAACATGGATTTCACGCGATCCACCCTTCCCGGCTCGCCGCCTGACGCATGCATTTCCGTGTAGATAAGACCGGGTCTCACGCAGTTCACGCGTATCCCCTGCGCCGCAACCTCCAACGCGAGGCCGGTGGTAAGCGTGTCCACCGCACCTTTTGAGGCTGCATAATCAACGTATTCGAACGGGGCGCCAAGCCGTGACGCCGCCGAAGAGACATTCACAATCGCCCCGCCCTGACCGCCGTGCTTAAACGACATGCGCTTTACCGCTTCCCGACAACACAGAAAATAGCCGGTAACATTAGTCGCCAGGACGCGATTAATACGCTCAGCGGTTAGGCTTTCCACCGTGCTCTGTTCAAACAAAATCCCGGCATTGTTCACCAGCGCAGTCAGCGGCTCGCCCTCGCGGTCAATGGACTCAAACATCGCCCCGACCTGGCTTTCATCGCTGATATCTGCCCGCAGAGCAAACGCCTTTCCTCCCGCAGCGGCGATATTGTTCACCACCTCCGTTGCCGCGCGAATATTGTGATGAAAGTTAACGGCGACCGTGTAACCCTCTAGCGCTAACTGCAGCGCGGTTGCCCGACCAATACCGCGACTGCCCCCCGTAACCAGTGCTATAGCCATCACTATTCTCCCCAAAAATAAAGGCGCCGAAGCGCCTTTAAAAGATAGCTGAATCAGTCGATTACTGATATTCACTCATCGGCACGCAGGAGCAGAACAGGTTACGGTCACCGTAAACGTCATCAAGGCGTTTCACGGTCGGCCAGTATTTGTTCGCTACGCCCGCCGGGAAGACGGCGATTTCGCGGCTGTAACCGTGATTCCACTCCGCGACCAGCTCATTTTGCGTGTGCGGGGAGTTAACCAGCGGGTTATCTGTAAGCGACCATTCACCGGCTTTCACGCGATCGATCTCTGCGCGGATTGCCAGCATCGCATTGATAAAGCGATCCAGTTCCACTTTGCTTTCCGATTCAGTCGGTTCCACCATCAGCGTACCCGCTACCGGGAACGACATGGTCGGCGCATGGAAACCGTAATCGATCAGACGCTTGGCAATATCCAGTTCGCTGATGCCGGTCTCCTCTTTCAGTGGGCGAATGTCGAGAATACATTCATGTGCCACGCGACCATCGCGACCGGTATACAGCACCGGATAGGCATCTTTCAGACGGCTGGCAATGTAGTTAGCGTTAAGGATCGCCACCTGGCTTGCCTGCTTCAGACCTTCTGCGCCCATCATACGGATGTACATCCAGCTGATCGGCAGAATGGATGCGCTACCGAACGGTGCCGCAGAAACCGCGCCCTGACGGGTGAGCATCCCTTCAATCTGTACTACGCTATGACCCGGCACGAACGGCGCCAGATGCGATTTAACACCGATTGGCCCCATACCTGGGCCGCCGCCGCCGTGCGGAATGCAGAATGTTTTATGCAGGTTAAGGTGTGAGACATCGGCACCGATAAAGCCCGGTGTGGTGATCCCAACCTGAGCATTCATGTTCGCGCCATCAAGATAAACCTGGCCGCCAAACTGGTGCACAACGTCGCACACTTCACGGATCGTTTCTTCATACACGCCATGAGTAGAGGGATAGGTCACCATGATGCAGGAGAGGTTTTCACCCGCCTGCGCCGCTTTTTCACGCAGATCGCCAAGATCGATGTTGCCGTTCTTATCACAGGCGACAACCACTACCTGCATACCCGCCATCTGTGCGGAGGCCGGGTTGGTACCGTGGGCAGAGGCCGGGATCAGACAGATATCGCGATGGCCTTCGTTACGGCTTTCGTGATAATGGCGAATCGCCAGCAGACCCGCATACTCGCCCTGCGCGCCGGAGTTCGGCTGCATGCAGACTGCGTCATAACCGGTCAGTTTTACCAGCCATTCGGAAAGCTGGCCGATCATCTGGTGATAACCTTCTGCCTGCTCTGGCGGGCAGAACGGATGCAGTTCAGCGAATTCCGGCCAAGTGATAGGGATCATCTCGGCGGCAGCGTTCAGCTTCATGGTGCAAGATCCCAGCGGGATCATTGCCTGGTTCAGGGCCAGATCTTTGCGCTCCAGCGAGTGCATGTAACGCATCATCTCGGTTTCGCTGTGATAGCGATTAAACACCGGATGGCTGAGGATCGCATCATCACGCAGCATGCTGTCCTGAATGGAACGGCTGTCGAGCGCCACGTCTTTGTCCAGCGTATCGATGTCCAGACCGTGGCTGTCTCCCAGCAGAACATTGAACAACTGCACCACGTTTTCACGGGTGGTGGTTTCATCAAGCGTAATACCTACCGCGTTATGGATATCGCTACGCAGGTTGATTTCTGCCGCTTCAGCACGCGCCAGTACCGCAGCCTTATCGGCCACTTCAACACACAAAGTGTCAAAGTAGTGCGCATGACGCAGCTTCAATCCTTTCTGTTGCAGACCGGCTGCCAGAATATCGGTCAAACGATGGATGCGATTAGCGATGCGTTTCAGGCCAACCGGGCCATGATAAACGGCATACAGACTGGCGATGTTGGCCAGCAGAACCTGCGAGGTACAAATGTTGGAGTTCGCTTTCTCGCGGCGGATATGCTGTTCGCGAGTCTGCATCGCCATGCGCAGGGCGGTATTACCCGCTGCATCTTTGGAGACGCCGATAATACGGCCTGGCATGGAGCGTTTGAATTCGTCTTTAGCGGCAAAGAATGCCGCGTGCGGGCCGCCGTAGCCCATCGGTACGCCGAAGCGTTGCGCAGAGCCGAAAACGATATCCGCGCCCTGTTTGCCCGGTGCAGTCAGCAGTACCAGCGCCATAAAGTCGGCAGCGACGCTGACCACTATTTTACGGGATTTCAGCTCAGCCATCAGGGCGCTGTAGTCGTGCACTTCACCGGTGGTGCCAACCTGCTGCAACAGCACGCCGAACACATCCTGATGATCCAATGCTTTTGCCGCGTCATCAACAATGACGTCAAAACCAAAAGTTTGCGCACGAGTACGCACTACGTCCAGCGTTTGCGGATGAACATCAGCCGCCACAAAGAAACGGTTAGCGTTTTTCAGTTTGCTGACGCGTTTGGCCATCGCCATGGCTTCAGCTGCAGCAGTAGCTTCATCCAGCAGAGAAGCGGAAGCCATGTCCAGGCCGGTCAGGTCCAGCGTCACCTGCTGGAAGTTCAGCAATGCTTCCAGACGGCCCTGGGAGACTTCCGGTTGATATGGGGTGTAGGCGGTGTACCAACCCGGGTTTTCCAGCATGTTACGCAGGATAACCGGTGGCAGCTGCACGGCGGTGTAGCCCATGCCAATGTAGGACGTGAAGCGCTTGTTACGCCCGGCGATGGCTTTTAATTCAGCCAGCGCAGCGTATTCGGTCGCCGCCTCGCCCACCTGTGGCGGGGTTGCGAGCTGAATGTCTTTCGGCACAATCTGGCCGATCAGCGCGTTTAACGACTCGGCGCCAACCGCATTCAGCATCTCTTGCTGCTGCGCGGCGTCCGGTCCGATGTGGCGTTCAATGAAAGCGCCGCTATTTTCAAGCTGGCTTAACGTCTGTGTCATGGGCGATGGTTCCTGAAACGTGCAGTGAATCGTAGGTGTCTCTACTTACCTGAATACGCAAAAAATTCGCGTTGCAGGAAGGCGGCGACGCAGCACATCCCCAGGAGCTTACATCAGTAAGTAACTGAGGTGTGCAAGAAAGCCAACACACCTGCAACGTGAAGAATGAAGCGTATTTATTCGTCTTCTAACAAAGCTTCATATGCAGTCGCATCCAGCAACGATTCAATTTCGCTTTCATCGCTGGCTTTGATTTTGAAGATCCAGCCCCCTGCATACGGCTCGCTGTTGACCAGTTCCGGGGAGTCGCTGAGCGCGTCGTTAACCGCAACAATCTCACCGCCTACTGGCGCATAAATATCGGATGCCGCTTTTACGGATTCCGCAACGGCGCAGTCATCGCCCGCGCTGACGGTTGCGCCAACTTCGGGCAGGTCAACGAAAACCATGTCACCTAACAGCTCCTGAGCATGTTCGGTGATCCCAACGGTGTAAGAGCCGTCAGCTTCTTTGCGCAGCCATTCGTGTTCTTTGCTGTATTTCAGTTCTGCAGGTACGTTGCTCATCAATCAATCTCCAAAAAAGGATGAATTACGCGACGGCTTTGCCGTTACGCACAAAAACAGGTTTAGTCACTTTTACCGGCATTTCGCGGTTACGGATCTGTACGATCGCGTTCTCACCAATACCCGCAGGGACACGCGCCAGCGCGATGCTGTAACCCAGGGTTGGGGAGAATGTCCCGCTGGTGATAATGCCTTCCTGCTGATTGCCGGAAGCATCGGTGAAACGCACCGGCAGTTCATTACGCAGTACGCCTTTCTCGGTCATCACCAGTCCAACCAACTGTTCGTGGCCTTTTTCACGCTGCATTTCCAGCGCTTCCCGACCGATAAAGTCGCGGTCAGTCGGTTCCCACGCGATGGTCCAGCCCATGTTGGCCGCCAGCGGAGAAATGGCTTCGTCCATCTCCTGACCGTACAGGTTCATGCCGGCTTCCAGACGCAGCGTGTCGCGCGCGCCAAGACCGCAAGGTTTGACACCTGCTTGTACCAGCGCACGCCAGAAGTCTGCCGCCTTTTCACTCGGCATGGCAATTTCATAGCCTGCTTCGCCGGTATAACCGGTGGTTGCGATAAACAAATCACCCGCCTGAACGCCGAAGAACGGCTTCATGCCTTCTACCGCCTGGCGCTGCTCGTCAGTAAACAATGTGGCTGCTTTTTCCTGCGCGTTTGGGCCCTGCACCGCAATCAGCGATAGATCGTCTCGAACGGTGATGTCGATGGCGTAAGGTTCAGCGTGTTGGGTAATCCAGGAGAGGTCTTTTTCGCGGGTGGCGGAGTTTACAACGAGGCGGAAGAAATCTTCAGTGAAGTAGTAGACAATCAGGTCATCTATCACGCCGCCCGAAGCGTTGAGCATACCGGAGTAGAGGGCTTTACCCGTCTTCGTTAGCTTCGCGACGTCGTTTGCCAGCAGATAACGCAAGAACTCCCGGGTGCGGCTACCGCGCAGGTCGACGATGGTCATATGTGACACATCAAACATTCCGGCATCGGTGCGAACAGCATGGTGTTCATCAAGCTGAGAACCGTAATGCAGTGGCATCATCCAGCCATGGAAATCTACCATGCGCGCGCCACATAGCGTGTGTTGTTCGTACAAAGGAGTCTGTTGAGCCATCTTGTCCTCGTTGAATAAGCGGGGCTACCAACTCTTTCGCGGTGAAATTTTCGCCACGAAACCCAGCACCGCAGCCGCTCCAGGGGCCACGACGCAAACGTTCTCTTTGTCCTGAACTTACCACCGAAACAGACGCTAAACCATAAGGCAAAATTAACCATCACATTAGCTTATGGCCAAAAACAGCAAAATCACCGACAGAACAAAACCCCATCCATACGGCAAATAATCAGAATAAAAAATAAATACAAGCTGGAATTAACAGCACCAACCAACATTAAATGTGGAAAAATTGTCAAAAATGGCGTTATGAAAAAAACGTAATATTAAAAAAACTAATGCGAAAAAAGGCGTGGAATTAGATTATTTCAAATGAGAGAAGCACCCCGGCGCGCAGGCCGGGAGTGGAAAGTGTGACGGGTCTCAAACTCTTAAGATTGTCCTTACGGACGCTAGCGTAACCACTCAGGAAGATCGTTCAGTCCCATCGCCTGGCGGATGAGCTGTGGTTTTACGCCTGGCAGGGTATCGGCCAGTTTCAGACCAATATCACGCAGCAGTTTTTTCGCCGGATTCTCGCCTGCAAACAGTTCACGAAAGCCCTGCATACCGGCCAGCATCATCGCTGCGCTGTGCTTACGGCTGCGCTCGTAGCGGCGCAAATAGAGATACTGACCAATATCTTTGCCCTGACGCTGTAGCCGCTTCAGCTCATCGATCAACTCCGCCGCATCCATAAAGCCAAGGTTAACCCCCTGACCCGCCAGCGGGTGGATGGTATGCGCCGCATCCCCCACCAGCGCCAGACGATGAGCAGCGAACTGACGGGCATAGCGTCCCGTCAGCGGAAACGCCTGACGCTCGCTTTCAAGGCTGCACAGCCCCAGGCGATTATCAAAAGCGATATTCAGCGCCTGATTAAACTCGTCAACGCTTGCCTGCTGCATGCGTTCTGCTTCCTGCGGCGAGAGCGACCAGACGATAGAGCACAGGTGCGGGTCACTGAGAGGCAGGAACGCCAGGATCCCCTCACCGTGAAACGCCTGCCGCGCAACCGCGCCGTGAGCTTCCTGCGTACGGATAGTCGCCACCAGCGCATGATGACGGTAATCCCAGAAAGTGAGCGGAATATCCGCTTTGTTGCGCAGCCAGGAGTTAGCGCCATCGGCGCCGACCACCAGGCGAGCTGTCAGCATTGCGCCATCTTTCAGGGACAGAAATGCCTCATTCTCACCCCAGGCTACCTGCTGTAACTCAGCGGGCGCCATCAGCGTAATGTCCGCTGAACGCTGCGCTTTTTGCCAGAGTGCGTAATGGATCTCTGAGTTTTCAACGATGTGGCCTAAATGGCTGTAGCCCATGCTCTGGTCATCAAACGCAATACGCCCAAAGCTGTCTTTGTCCCAGACTTCCATGCCGTGGTAGCAACAAGCGCGACGGGCAACAATGTCGGACCAGACGCCCAGTCGGCTAAGCAGTTTTTCACTGGCGGCATTAATGGCCGATACGCGAAGCTGAGGAGGTGCATCCGCCGCCAAAGGCTGCGGAACATGTTGTTCTAACACTGCAACGCGCAACCCGCTGCCCTGCAAGCCGCAGGCAACCGCCAGCCCCACCATGCCGCCACCAACAATTGCTACATCAACACTTTGCACTGTTTGCTCCTGAAAATAGGACAATCAAAAACCGTAGGCCGGATAAGGCAAAGCCGCCATCCGGCATTACTTCCGCGACATTCCCTGATGGCGCTGCGCTAATCAGGCCTGCTTTTTTAATTCGGCCTACAGGTTATATCTATCGCGCAACCCAACCGAGGGTCCGCTCCGCCAACGCATCGCGCGCAGGCGTGAATAATTCCATCGCCATCAGCCCGACATTACGCCCAACGACCAAAGGGGCCCAGCGATTGGCAAACAAATACACCAAATTGTTGGTCACACCAATCGTCGTTTCGCGATCGCGTTCGCGGCGCTGCTGATAGCGTGCCAGCACCGCATAATCACCGATATCTTCCGCGCAGTTTTGCGCCTGCGTCAACGTCTCAGCCAGGCTCATCACGTCGCGCAGACCAAGGTTGAAACCTTGTCCGGCAATGGGATGCAGCGTCTGTGCTGCGTTCCCCACCAGCACAGTACGATGGGTAATGGCTTTTTGCGCCGAGGTTAATGAAAGCGGATAGGCGTTGCGTTTACCGGCCTGGGTAATACGCCCCAACCGCCAGCCAAACGCAGTTTGCAGTTCGCGGCAAAATTGTTCGTCGGACCAGGCCATAATCTCATCACGCCGCTCCAGCGGATGGCACCACACCAGCGAGCAGCGACCATCAGACATCGGTAGCATTGCCAGCGGGCCATATTGCGTAAAACGTTCAAACGCTCGCCCGTCATGCGCAACGGAGGTCGTGACGTTGGCAATCACCGCCAGTTGTTCATAGGGTTGTTGCTGCCAGTCAACGCCGCAGGCGGTAGCCAGTGCGGAGCGCGTGCCATCGGCGGCCACCAACAGGCGACCATTGATCATCTCGCCATTTTCCAGCGTAACCTCAACGCGTTCCTGCGTGCGTGACACGCTGGCTACACGGTCGGGGCAGTGCAGCGTGATGCCCGGCGCTTTACGCAGCAGCGCAAACAAACGCAGCCCGACATCGTGCAGTTCTACCACCTGGCCCAGCGCCGGAATACGGTATTCCTGCGCATCCAGCGTCACAAATCCGGCATGGCCGCGATCGCTGACGTGAACCGTTTTGATCGCCGTTGCGCAATCGGCAATCGCCTGCCATACGCCAATTCGCGCCAGCTGTTGGCAGGTCCCTGCCGCCAGCGCGATCGCCCGGGCGTCAAACCCTGGATGGCGGTCAGTTTCAGGTTCGCTCGCTTCTATCAGGTGAACAGGCAGAGTCCCGTGGCTGAGCTGAGAAATGGCCAGCGCCAGCGTCGCACCGACCATACCACCGCCAACGATAATCACGCTCATTGCAGTCGCGCCGCAGCCATTAAGGCTTCAATGTCATCCGCTTTCTTCACCACGCTGGCGGTCAGGTTCTCATTGCCGTCCTCGGTGATGAGGATGTCATCTTCAATACGAATGCCGATACCACGATAAGCAGGCGGCACATCGGCGTCCGGTGCGATATACAGCCCCGGTTCGACAGTGAGTACCATTCCTGGCTCGAGAGTACGTGAGCGGTCCTGACCATAAACGCCAACGTCGTGCACATCCAGTCCCAGCCAATGGCTAAGACCATGCATAAAGAATGGGCGATGCGCATTTTCGGTAATCAGTTGGTCGATCTCGCCGTGCAAAATGCCAAGCTTCACCAGACCCGTAATCATGATGCGCACCACTTCGCCGGTGACTTCCTGGATGGACGTCCCCGGGCGATACAGGCGCAGGCTGGTCTCTAATGACTCCAGTACGATGTCGTAGATTTCACGCTGAGCAGGGGAAAATTTGCCGTTTACCGGGAAGGTACGCGTAATGTCGCCCGCATAACCTTTGTATTCACACCCGGCGTCAATTAACACCAGATCGCCATCGCGCATTTCACTTTCATTTTCGGTGTAATGGAGAATACAGCCGTTTTCGCCGCTGCCGACAATCGTGTTATAGGATGGGTAACGCGCGCCATGGCGAGTAAACTCGTGGTGAATCTCCCCTTCCAACTGGTATTCAAACATTCCCGGACGGCATTTTTCCATCGCGCGGGTATGCGCCAGCGCACTGATCTCTCCGGCACGGCGCATGACCGCAATTTCTTCTGGTGATTTGAACAGGCGCATTTCATGCACCATTGGACGCCAGTCGATGATCGCGGCGGGTGCGTGCAGATTTTGTCTGGAGCCTTTACGCAGTTTATCCAACGCCGTGCACACAATCTCATCTGCCCAGGCATATTCGCCCTGCGCGTGGTACACCGCGTCCAGGCCATTGAGCAACAGGTGCAGCTGTTGGTTGATTTCACTGAAGGCCAGCGCCCGGTCAACGCCGAGTTTTGCCGGTGCGGCATCCTGGCCCAGACGGCGGCCAAACCAGATCTCCGCCGTCAGATCGCGAACCCGATTAAACAAAACGCTGTGGTTATGAGTGTCATCACTTTTAATCAGCACCAGCACGGTTTCCGGTTCGTTAAAACCGGTGAAGTACCAGAAATCACTGCTTTGGCGGTACGGGTATTCACTGTCCGCGCTGCGCGTCGCTTCAGGCGCGGCAAAAATCAGCGCGGCGCTGCCGGGCTGCATTTGTGCCAGTAAAGCCTGGCGACGACGCTGGAATTCTTGCTGAGATATCTCGCTCATCACACTCTCCTTTGCGTTTCGTTCTTAGTGCAGAGTCGGTTTACGGACTTCCGGCGCGGTCGGCTGCTGACGCGTAAACGTGTCATGACACAGCAAGGCGGCTACGCGCACGTATTCGATAATCTCTTCGAGCGACATTTCCAGCTCTTCCTGATCTTCGTCTTCGTCATATCCCAACTGAGCGATATTGCGCAGGTCGTCAATCGCTTCACCGGTTTCACCGGTCACTTTGTCGAGCTTTGGCTGCGTAACGCCAAGGCCCAGCAAAAAGTGGTTTACCCACCCCGCCAGCGCATCGGCACGATCAAACACGCTAACGTCGTCGCCTTCAGGCAGATAAAGCTGAAAAAGGAAGCCGTCGTCCTCGAGGGCATCGCTGGTGGCAGAGTGCATTTTCATCAGTGCCTGAGCCAGCTCGTGACCGAAGGCCAAACCTTCGTTCGTCAGGTCGTGCAGCAGCGGCTGCCATGAGCTGTCGTTGTTGCCGCCGCAAATCATCCCGCTGATCAAGCCGTGCATTTCGGCCGGGGTTATTCCAGCCCCTTGTTGGTTCAAAAACTGGCTAACGTCGTTGTAGCCAGGCATTTCGTTCTGTATAGACATAAGCATTCGTCATCAAAGGGAGGAATATTCATGGTATGCTACCACTTTGGGCCCTGGTGGACCAGAAAAGGGCTTGTATCTTGATACCAGGGTAGCTATAGTGTCGCCCCTTCGCGGACCCAAGGTCTGGAGACGAAGGCAGCGCAGTCAATCAGCAGGAAGGTGGCATGTCTGCACAACCCGTCGATATCCAAATATTTGGCCGTTCACTGCGAGTGAATTGCCCGCCTGAACAAAGGGATGCGTTGAATCAGGCTGCGGACGATCTCAATCAGCGATTGCAAGATCTGAAAGTTCGCACTAGAGTCACAAATACTGAGCAGTTGGTTTTCATCGCCGCGTTGAACATCAGCTATGAATTAACTCAGGAAAAAGCGAAGACGCGTGAGTACGCGGCGAGCATGGAACAACGTATTCGGATGCTACAACAGACCATCGAACAGGCGTTGCTTGATCAGGGTCGCATAACCGAAAAAACGGGCCAAAACTTTGAATAACACTTTTCGGTTTACTGTGGTAGAGTGACCGTGAAGACAAAATTTCTCTGAGATGTTTGCAAGCGGGCCAGTCCCCTGAGCCGATATTTCATACCACAAGAATGTGGCGCTCCATGGTTGGTGAGCATGCTCGGCCCGTCCGAGAAGCCTTAAAACTGTGACGACGCATTCACCTTGAACCAAGGGTTCAAGGGTTACAGCCTGCGGCGGCATCTCGGAGATTCCCTTCTACCTGGCAACAGCCATGACACTACTTTCTGAACTCCCTTTATCCCGGCAAGAAATTCGTCAACTGATTCGACAGCGTCGTCGCGCGTTGACCTCTGAACAGCAACGACAATACGGTCAGCAAGCCGCGACCCGAATGCTCAGTTTTCCCCCTGTTGTACTCGCGCATACTGTGGCGGTATTTCTCTCGTTCGATGGCGAACTCGATACCCAGCCGCTGATAGATCAACTGTGGCGAGCGGGCAAGCGCGTTTACCTTCCGGTTCTTCATCCCTTCAGTCCCGGTAATTTACTGTTCCTGCACTATCATCCGCGCAGCGACCTGGTGACCAATCGCTTAAAGATCCAGGAACCACGGCTTGATGTACGCGACGTATTGCCGCTGTCAAAGCTGGACGTACTGATTACGCCGTTAGTGGCATTTGATGAGGACGGGCAACGCCTGGGCATGGGCGGTGGATTTTACGACCGCACGCTACAAAACTGGCAGCAGCATAAGATCCAACCCGTGGGCTACGCGCATGACTGCCAGTTAGTAGAAAAATTGCCGGTTGAAGAGTGGGATATCCCGCTGCCAGCGGTGGTGACGCCGTCCAAAATCTGGGAGTGGTAGCCGTTTTTTGCCGATTGACAGCGCCGTTTTTTTGACCTAAATTCCTCGGTGAAGGGTGAGGGAGGCGAACCTCCCTCCTGCGTACTCTCTGTTAATATGCTGGCCAAGCGATGATTAACAGGATCAGCAGCATGATGACGTATCTCATCATCGTCCCTTTCCTTTTTAGAGCCCCTGCTTCGGTAGGGGCTTTCCCGTTTCAGCGCTATGCTGCGCCCCTATCGTAAATTCCTTTTATTGCTGTACAACACGCAACGCTGCCTTTAGTTGCCAACTGCGGCAAAGCTCGAAAACAGAATGTATGCGTTACAGAAAGAGATTTTGAGGCAGGGAAATCAGAGGAAAGATGGGCAGGTCAACCGCCTGCCCATGTAGAGGAAATCAGTACAGCAGACGAGCGCGAATGGTTCCTGGAAGGGCTTTCATCGCCAGCAGCGCTTTCTCCGCCACATCTTCATCCGCTTCAATATCGATAACCACATAACCTACCTGCGCTGAAGTCTGCAGATACTGCGCGGCAATGTTGACGCCCTGCTCGGCAAAAATCTGGTTCAGTGCCGTCAGTACGCCCGGACGGTTTTCGTGAATGTGCATCAAACGACGACCACCGTGCAGCGGCAACGAAACTTCCGGGAAGTTTACCGCAGACAGCGTAGAGCCGTTGTCGGAATACTTGGTCAGTTTCCCAGCTACTTCCAGACCGATGTTTTCCTGCGCTTCCAGCGTTGAACCACCAATGTGCGGCGTCAGGATCACGTTATCGAAATCACACAGCGGCGAAGTGAAAGGATCGCTGTTAGTTGCCGGTTCGGTTGGGAATACGTCGATTGCAGCCCCCGCCAGATGTTTAGTCGCTAACGCGTCGCACAACGCAGGAATATCAACAACCGTACCGCGAGCGGCGTTAATCAGCAGCGCCCCCGGCTTCATCAGCGAAATCTCACGCGCGCCCATCAGGTTTTTGGTGGAGGCATTTTCCGGCACGTGCAGACTGACCACGTCGCTCATATTGAGCAGGTCGGAAAGATGCTGTACCTGTGTGGCATTGCCAAGCGGGAGTTTATTTTCAATATCATAGAAAAAGACATGCATCCCGAGTGATTCCGCCAGAATGCCCAACTGAGTACCAATGTGGCCGTAGCCGATGATCCCCAGTTTTTTACCACGCGCTTCAAAAGAGCCGGTAGCCAGTTTATTCCACACCCCGCGGTGCGCTTTGGCGTTCGCTTCGGGTACGCCACGTAGCAGTAGCAGCAGTTCGCCAATCACCAGCTCAGCAACGGAACGTGTGTTAGAGAATGGTGCGTTAAACACAGGGATCCCGCGCTTTGCCGCTGCACTTAGATCAACCTGGTTGGTGCCAATGCAGAAGCAGCCAATCGCGACCAGTTTCTCTGCGGCGTCAATCACATCTTCAGTCAGATGGGTACGGGATCGCAGGCCAATGAAGTGGGCATCACGGATGGACTCTTTCAGTTGTTCAGTGTCCAGAGCACCTTTGTGAAACTCGATGTTGGTATAACCTGCTGCACGAAGGCTTTCGAGTGCTTTTTGGTGCACGCCTTCAACCAGCAGAAATTTAATCTTATCTTTCTCCAGTGATACCTTTGCCATTTCCCCGACCCTGTCTTTTTTTGTTCAAACTGATGTGTTGTGTGTGGGATTTTCATCCGTCTCTTCAACATATCAAAAAATAATATTGCGGCAATATGAACGTTTGCGTCGCCGTGCTGAAGAAATGTCATTCAACGGGAAATGTCAGAGGAAAATACTGGCGATAACTTTTTCTTTGGAGAGATCGGCAGGACAATATTATAAACGTGACACAAGTCACCAAATTTGCCCTGCCAAAATTTTTTTAACGGGAGAAGACGCTCCCGTCAGATCATTTTACGATAGTTTTCACGCCGTCAGGCGTACCGATCAGCGCGACATCCGCGCCACGGTTGGCAAACAGGCCGACGGTTACCACACCAGGAATCGCATTGATGGCATTTTCCAGCGCGATGGCGTCGAGGATCTCCAGACCGTGCACATCGAGGATGACGTTGCCGTTGTCCGTCACGACGCCCTGACGGTATTCAGGACGACCGCCCAGCTTCACCAACTGGCGAGCCACAGCGCTGCGCGCCATTGGGATCACTTCGACCGGCAGCGGGAAGTTACCGAGAATATCGACTTCTTTAGACGCATCCGCGATACAGATAAATTTCTTCGCCACGGAAGCAATGATTTTTTCACGGGTCAACGCTGCGCCGCCGCCCTTGATCATCTGCATGTGACCGTTGATTTCATCCGCGCCGTCAACGTATACGCCGAGGCTGTCCACTTCGTTAAGATCGAACACGTGGATGCCAAGGCTTTTGAGTTTTTCAGTCGATGCGTCCGAACTGGATACCGCACCTTCAATCTGACCTTTCATTGTGCCCAGCGCATCAATAAAGTGTGCGGCTGTTGAACCTGTACCTACGCCCACAATGGTGCCGGGCTGTACATACTGAAGTGCCGCCCATCCTACTGCTTTTTTCAGTTCATCCTGCGTCATGATCGTTTCGCCTGTGGTGTGAATATGGTGGGAAAATTCACGCGCATTATAGAACATTGTGCAGAAAAATGTCCCCACACCCGCTCGCAAGCGGCGGATTTCGTCTTTACCCAATCAAAAATTGTGTCATAGTGCAGAACAAGCAAAAATTTCAGGAGTGCGTCAAAGCAATGAAACGTCCGGACTACAGAACACTACAAGCACTGGATGCGGTTATTCGTGAACGAGGATTTGAGCGCGCGGCGCAAAAGCTGTGCATCACGCAATCCGCGGTTTCACAGCGCATAAAACAGCTTGAGAATATGTTCGGACAACCGCTGCTGGTGCGCACCGTACCGCCGCGCCCAACGGAACAGGGACAGAAACTACTGGCGCTTCTGCGCCAGGTTGAACTGCTGGAAGACGAGTGGCTGGGCGATGAACAAACCGGCTCGACGCCGCTTCTGCTTTCGCTGGCGGTGAACGCCGACAGTCTGGCGACCTGGTTACTTCCGGCACTGGCCCCGGTACTGGCTAATTCACCGATTCGACTGAACCTGCAGGTTGAAGATGAAACCCGAACCCAGGAACGTCTACGTCGTGGTGAAGTAGTCGGTGCGGTGAGTATTCAACATCAGGCGCTGCCAAGCTGTCTGGTGGATAAACTGGGCGCGCTGGACTACCTGTTTGTTGGCTCTAAACCTTTCGCCGAGCGTTATTTCCCAAACGGCGTCACCCGTTCCGCCCTGCTGAAAGCCCCGGCGGTCGCGTTTGACCATCTTGATGATATGCACCAGGCGTTCTTGCAACAAAACTTCGACCTACCGCCGGGCAGCGTACCGTGCCATATCGTTAACTCGTCTGAAGCCTTCGTCCAGTTAGCCCGTCAGGGAACAACCTGCTGCATGATCCCACACTTACAGATTGAGAAAGAGCTGGAAAGCGGTGAGCTTATCGACTTAACGCCAGGCCTGTTCCAGCGTCGGATGCTGTACTGGCACCGCTTTGCACCAGAAAGCCGCATGATGCGCAACGTCACCGACGCGCTGCTGGCCTATGGCCACAACGTACTGCGTCAGGATTAATTCCTCGAACAGAGGCCGGATAGCGGCGTCACGCCTTATCCGGCCTGCAAGCCTTTCCCCTCTTTTCATGCTATTCCCGCCACGTCTTTGAAATACATCACAAAATAAAACACGCCACACGGCAAAAAACGACGTCCTGTTGGCTATTTTTTGCTGGCGACAAGCCAAATGAAAAAGCACACCGTATTCGCAAAGATTCAACTTATTGCGTAATACGGAGCAAAAAATGGCAAACGTGCAGGAGTGGCAAACACTCGCCAATAAAGAACTCAGTCGACGGGAAAAAACCGTTGAGTCGCTGGAAAGACAAACGGCGGAAGGGATTGTCATCAAGCCGCTGTACACCGAAACGGATATCGATAATCTGGAAGTCACGGGCACCCTGCCCGGTCTGCCGCCTTACGTGCGTGGCCCACGCGCCACTATGTATACCGCGCAGCCGTGGACGATTCGCCAATACGCCGGTTTCTCTACCGCCAAAGAGTCCAACGCCTTTTACCGCCGTAACCTCGCCGCTGGACAAAAAGGGCTTTCCGTCGCCTTTGACCTTGCCACTCATCGTGGCTATGACTCAGACAACCCGCGCGTAGCGGGCGACGTCGGCAAAGCCGGCGTGGCGATCGATACCGTCGAAGATATGAAGGTGCTGTTCAACCAGATCCCGCTGGATAAGATGTCGGTATCGATGACCATGAACGGCGCGGTGCTGCCAGTGTTGGCGTTTTATATCGTCGCGGCGCAGGAGCAAGGCGTGACGCCGGAACAGCTCACCGGGACCATTCAGAACGATATTCTGAAAGAGTACCTGTGCCGCAACACCTACATTTATCCGCCAAAACCCTCCATGCGCATTATCGCCGACATCATCGCCTGGTGCTCAGGCAATATGCCGCGCTTTAATACCATCAGCATCAGCGGCTATCACATGGGTGAAGCCGGGGCAAACTGCGTACAGCAGGTGGCGTTTACGCTGGCAGACGGTATTGAATACATCAAGGCCGCGCTTTCCGCCGGACTGAAAATTGATGACTTCGCCCCGCGCCTGTCATTCTTCTTCGGCATCGGCATGGATCTGTTTATGAACGTCGCCATGCTGCGCGCTGCACGGTATCTGTGGAGCGAAGCGGTCAGCAGTTTTGGCGCGACCAACCCGAAATCTCTCGCTCTGCGTACCCACTGCCAGACCTCAGGCTGGAGCCTGACCGAGCAGGACCCGTACAACAACGTGGTACGAACCACCATTGAGGCGCTCGGCGCTACGCTTGGCGGCACCCAGTCTCTGCATACCAACGCTTTTGATGAAGCGCTCGGTCTGCCCACCGATTTCTCCGCCCGTATTGCGCGTAATACGCAGATCATCATTCAGGAAGAATCAGAGATCTGCCGCACCGTCGATCCGCTGGCCGGATCGTATTACGTCGAATCACTCACCGATCAAATCGTGAAGCAGGCGCGCACGATCATCAAGCAGATTGATGAGGCAGGCGGCATGGCGAAGGCGATTGAAGCCGGACTTCCTAAACGGATGATCGAAGAAGCGTCCGCGCGCGAACAGTCGCTGATCGACCAGGGTAAGCGCGTTATCGTCGGGGTGAACAAATACAAGCTGGATAAAGAAGACGACACGTCGGTGCTGGAGATCGACAACGTGAAGGTGCGCAACGAGCAGATTGCCTCACTGCAGCATATCCGCGCCACCCGCGACAATGATGCGGTTAAAACCGCGCTATCCGCGCTGACCCACGCCGCGCAGCAGAATGAAAATCTGCTGGCAGCCGCCGTCAACGCCGCCCGCGTTCGCGCCACGCTCGGCGAAATATCCGATGCGCTCGAGGCCGCCTTTGACCGTTATCTGGTTCCCAGCCAGTGTGTTACTGGGGTGATTGCGCAAAGCTATCACCAGTCCGACAAATCCGCCGATGAGTTCGATGCCATTGTTGCGCAAACTGAACAGTTCCTCGCAGAAAATGGCCGCCGCCCGCGTATTCTGATCGCCAAGATGGGTCAGGACGGCCACGATCGCGGCGCAAAAGTGATCGCCAGCGCCTACTCCGATCTCGGCTTTGATGTCGATCTCAGCCCGATGTTCTCCACACCGGAGGAAATTGCCCGTCTGGCGGTAGAAAACGATGTGCATGTCATTGGCGCATCATCGCTGGCGGCGGGTCATAAGACATTGATCCCGGAGCTGGTCACCGCGCTCAAAGGCTGGGGACGCGAAGACATTTGCGTCGTCGCCGGCGGGGTTATTCCGCCACAGGATTACGCTTTCCTGCACGAGCATGGCGTGGCAGCCATTTATGGCCCAGGCACGCCAATGCTCGACAGCGTCCGCGATGTGTTAACCCGTATCAGTCAGCATCATGATTAACGCCGCCACGCTTGAGGATACCGTCCGCCGCTTGCGACTCGGTGAACGGGCTACGCTCGCCCAGGCGATGACGCTGGTCGAAAGCAATCACCCGCGCCACCAGCCGCTGAGTACGCAATTGCTGGACGCGATTATGCCGTTCACCGGTAACGCCCTGCGTCTGGGGATCACCGGCACGCCGGGCGCGGGTAAAAGCACCTTTCTGGAAGCATTCGGCATGCTGTTAATTCGCCGCGGGTTACGGGTAGCGGTGATCGCCGTCGATCCCAGCAGCCCGGTCAGCGGCGGCAGCATTCTGGGTGATAAAACCCGCATGACGGAACTGGCTCGCGCAGAATCTGCGTTTATACGTCCGGTTCCTTCCAGCGGTCATTTAGGCGGCGCCAGCCAGCGCGCCCGCGAATTAATGCTGCTGTGCGAGGCGGCTGGCTTCAACGTGGTGATTGTGGAAACCGTCGGCGTTGGGCAGTCGGAAACCGAAGTCGCAGGCATGGTGGATTGCTTTCTCTCACTGCAAATCGCCGGCGGTGGCGACGATTTGCAGGGCATCAAAAAAGGCCTGATGGAGATGGCGGATCTGGTCGTCATCAACAAGGACGACGGTGATAACCGTACCAGCGTTGCCATCGCCCGCCATATGTACGAATCCGCCCTGCATATTCTGCGCCGCAAATATGACGAGTGGCAGCCGCAGGTTCTGACCTGCAGCGCCCTGGAAAAACGCGGCATTGAGGAGGTTTGGCAGGCGATAACCGACTTTAAAACGTGCCTTACCGCCAGCGGTCGACTGGAAAAAGTCCGCCAGCAGCAGGCGGTGGAATGGCTACACAAGCAGGCTGAAGAAGAAGCCCTGCATCTGCTGTTTGCACGGGCTGATTTCGACCAGTATTTCCAGCAGACGCTGCTGGCCGTCAAAAACAATGATCTTTCGCCGCGCACCGGCCTGCGGCACATCAGCGAATTTATCCAGCATCATTACTTTCAATAAAGAGAACATTATGTCTTATCAATACGTCAACGTGGTCATCATCCAGAAAGTCGCGGTCATTGAGTTCAATTACGCCCGCAAGCTCAATGCCCTGAGCAAAGTGTTTATTGACGATCTGATGCAGGCGCTGAACGACCTCAATCGTCCGGACATTCGCTGCATCATTCTGCGCGCCCCGAGCGGGGCCAAAGTGTTCTCTGCCGGGCATGATATTCATGAACTCCCCACCGGACGTCGCGATCCGCTCTCTTATGACGATCCGCTGCGTCAGATAACTCGTATGATCCAAAAATATCCGAAGCCGGTGATCTCCATGGTTGAAGGCAGCGTCTGGGGCGGCGCGTTTGAGATGATCATGAGTTCCGATCTGATCATCGCAGCCAGTACGTCTACCTTCTCCATGACCCCGGTCAACCTCGGCGTGCCCTATAACCTGGTGGGCATCCACAACCTGACCCGCGACGCTGGTTTTCACATCGTTAAGGAGCTGATTTTTACCGCCTCGCCCATCACCGCTCAACGCGCTATGGCGGTCGGGATCCTCAACCATGTCGTTCCAACCGAGGAACTGGAAGATTTCACCCTGCAAATGGCGCATCACATCTCGGAAAAAGCGCCGCTGGCAATCGCCGTCATCAAAGAAGAACTGCGCGTGTTGGGCGAAGCACACACCATGAACTCTGACGAATTCGAGCGCATTCAGGGCATGCGCCGCGCGGTGTATGACAGCGAGGATTATCAGGAAGGGATGAACGCGTTTATGGAAAAACGTAAACCTAATTTTGTTGGCCATTAATCACGTCCGACGAAGGAGACGGCCATGAAACGGATGAGCGCCGAACAGGCGGCAGAAATTATCCAGCACGATGATATGGTGGCGTTCAGCGGCTTTACCCCCGCGGGTTCGCCAAAAGCGTTACCCACCGCAATTGCCCAACGCGCCTGCGAACGGCATCAGGACGGGCAGCCTTTTCAGATCCGCCTGCTGACCGGGGCGTCAATTGGCGCCGCCGCTGATGATGCACTATCCGCGGCGGATGCCGTTTCCTGGCGTGCGCCTTATCAAACCTCATCTGGCCTGCGCGAGAAAATTAACCAGGGCCAGGTGAGGTTTGTCGATCTCCATTTGAGCGAAGTCGCGCAGATGGTTAATTACGGCTTTTTTGGCGATATCGATGTTGCCGTCATTGAAGCTTCCGCCATTGCGCCGGATGGCCGGATTTGGCTTTCCAGCGGTATTGGCAATGCGCCTACCTGGCTGCTGCGGGCGAAAAAGGTGATTATCGAGCTGAATCATTACCATAATCCGCGCGTGGCTGAGTTTGCCGACATCGTAATACCCGGCGCACCGCCGCGGCGTAACAGCGTACCCATATTTCATACCATGGATCGCGTGGGCAGTCAGTGCGTGCAGATAGACCCCAGGAAAGTGGTCGCGGTGGTGGATACCGAGCTGCCCGATGCCGGGAATGTGTCGGATAAAACCAATCCGGTCAGCCAACAAATTGCCGATAACGTAGTCACTTTTCTACTGGCAGAAATGGCGCACAAACGCATTCCAGCAGAGTTTCTGCCCTTACAAAGCGGCGTGGGCAATATCAATAACGCGGTAATGGCGAGACTGGGAGAGAATCCGGATATCCCGCCCTTTATGATGTATTCAGAGGTGTTACAGGAATCGGTGGTGCATCTGCTGGAAACGGGCAAGATCACCGGTGCCAGCGCCTCCAGCCTGACCATCTCAGCCCCGTCGCTACAGAAGATTTACGACAACATGGACTTCTTCGCCAGCCGAATTGTGCTGCGCCCGCAGGAGATCTCCAATAACCCGGAAATCATCCGTCGGCTGGGGGTCATTGCGCTCAACGTTGGGCTTGAGTTTGATATCTACGGCCATGCCAATTCCACGCACGTTGCGGGCGTGAACCTGATGAACGGGATCGGCGGCAGCGGGGATTTCGAGCGCAACGCTTACCTGTCTATCTTTATGGCGCCGTCGATTGCCAAAGGCGGGAAAATCTCAACCATCGTGCCGATGTGCAGCCATGTCGACCACAGCGAACATAGCGTTAAAGTGATCGTGACCGAACAAGGGATTGCCGATCTGCGTGGGTTATCTCCGATGCAGCGGGCGCACACGATTATCGATAACTGTGCGCATCCCCTTTACCGGGACTACCTGCACCGCTATCTGGAAAAAGCGCCCGGCGGGCATATCCATCACGATCTCAGCCATGCGTTCGATCTGCATCGCAACCTTCTCGAGACAGGATCGATGCTCGGTTAACTTGCCGTACCGTCACGATCTTCAGCAATATGCTGGAGCATGGTGCCGGTATAGCGATGATTTTTCAGCGAATAGAGAAACTCCTGCATATACATGGGGCTGCCGGGCGCGTCGAAATACTTTAGCGTCGACGGATTCACCAGCCGCCAGGCAAAATGAGGAATCACCGTCAAAAACTGCCCGCGTTCCACCGCGCTAATCTTGGCCATAAAGCTGTACGGACGGTAGATAATCGTCGGATTGATCCCGCAGGGCCGCATATAAGCATCCAGCATTGCCTCAAAGTTGGCGCGATTCTGGAAGCGCATTTGCAGCCAGGGTAGCTCGCGCAGCAGATCCTGCGGCTGTTTCTCTTCGTAGCGCCGGGAAACGAGAAACCCCAGACGCAGCGGAGACAGTTCGCTGATCGCCAAATTTTCCAACTCCTGTACGCGGGGAGAAACGTGCTGTGGCGAGATAATGAAATCCAGTTTGCGGTCGAACAGATTATCAATCACCCCATTCTCACTGAATTCAACGGCCTGGGCCGTAACGCCGTCATATTTATCGCCAAGGCTAATCAACTGGTCAAAAATAATCGTTGGATAAGTATTATCGATACCGATGACGATTTCCCGCGAGCGACAAGAGGCGTTATGAATTTCGTTATCAATGGCAGAGAGGCGCTGATAGACGGGAAACAGCTTCTGATACAGCTCCTGTCCGGCTTTATTCAGGCTGATGTTGTTATCTTTACGGGTAAACAGCGTATAGCCGATTTGATCTTCCAGTGCAGCAATGCTTTTACCGAAAGGCGATGCGGTCATATGTATTTTTTCTGCCGCTCTGGCGATGTTATTAGTTTGCGCCAGCAGAATGAAATTACGCATCTTTTTCGAGATAAAAATATCCATAGCGTCCCCTTAAAAATCGCTATGGCCTATCCTCATTACCACGAAAAAAAAGACTGAATGTGAGGTCTCATTTTTACAGTTGCTCACAGAAAAAACCGGCTGGAATGTTTTGTCGGCCTGATGAGACGCGTAAGCATCGCCATCAGGCTAAAAACTTGCCGGATGGCGACTTACGCCTATATCAAGACTACTTATTGGTTGCTGTAGGCTCAATCTGGAAGACGACATCAACCTGATCGTCAAACTGAATAACCGGCTGTTCGTAGGTTTCCTGAGCGGAGGTTGCAGGCGCTGCATCTGCTTTCATCATCCGTACCATCGGGCTCGGTTGATAATTGGAAACGTGGTAACGCACACTGTAAACGGGACCCAGTTTGCTATTAAAGCCCGCGGCCAGCTGTTCAGCCTGATGAACAGCATCATCAATCGCCGCTTTACGCGCCTTGTCTTTGTAAGCATCCGGCTGTGCAACGCCCAGCGATACCGAACGAATCTCATTCAGACCGGCCTTCAGCGCGCCATCAAGCAGAGCGTTGAGTTTGTCCAACTGACGCAGCGTGACTTCAACGGTGCGCACTGCACGATAACCTTTGAGGATGCTTTTGCCGTTCTGGTAGTCGTAGTCCGGCTGCGTACGCAAGTTTGCAGCGCTAATGTCTTTCTTCGCTATCTGGTTCTGTTCAAGGAAGGACAGATATTGCGCCACGCGCTCATCGGCCTGCTTCTTCGCGGAAGCCGCATCCTTTGCAGCAACGTTCACTTCAATCGCCAGGGTGGCGATGTCTGGTGTTGCATCTACGCTTGCCGTTCCGGAAGTCACGATGTGCGGTCCATTTGGCAACTCATTTGCCTGTACCGATAGTGCGCTGAATCCGACTAATGCCGCCAGGGCCATTATTTTGAACTTCACGGTCGTTCCTCCATGTTTCATTAATTACCCCAAAACTCAGGGCACATGCAGGCAAGCTTAGCCGATCTCGCTGCGTTGTCCATCAGACAACACTTAGTTGAACAGCGCATGAACGTGTGCAACACCTTCTTTTGCCAGCTGAAAAGCGATAAACCACATCACTAATCCTACCAGCGTATTGATGATGCGCTGTGCTTTCGCAGTTCGCAGACGCGGTGCCAGCCAGGCCGCCAGCAATGCCAGACCGAAGAACCACAGGAACGAAGCGCTGACGGTTCCCAGTGCAAACCAGCGTTTAGGCTCAACGTCCAGTTGTCCCCCCAGACTCCCGAGCACCACAAAGGTATCCAGGTAAACATGTGGGTTGAGCCATGTCACCGCCAGCATAGTGGCGATAATTTTCCAGCGCCCCTGCTTCATCACCTCGGCGCTGGCCAGTTCCAGATTACTGCTCATCGCCGTTTTTAGCGCACCGAATCCGTACCAGAGTAAAAATGCGACCCCGCCCCAGGTGACCAGCGCCATCAGCCATGGCGACTGCATCAGCAAGGCGCTACCGCCGAAGATCCCCGCGCAAATCAGCACTAAATCGCTGATGGCGCAGAGTAAAGCAATCATGATGTGATACTGACGACGGATCCCCTGATTCATCACGAAGGCATTTTGTGGACCAAGCGGAAGTATCATGGCTGCACCAAGCGCAAGCCCTTGAAAATAGTAGGATAACATGTAAAACATCTCACATAATTGTCTTGTGGGCAGACTATACTGCGCGGGATTCATTAGAGGAAATGGATAATATTAATCAGTAATTAGCATTATTAATAATACCGCGCACACTCCCCTCCATATTCAGTCTCTGACAATAGCGATTGTGCGTTACCCGAGGTATGCTGAAAGATAAATCTGTCTATACCAAAGGAATGGGTATGAAGCATAACGCGAACATTTTTCTCTTCTGTGCCTCGCTGGTAGTTACCAGTTTGTGGCCCACTGTCGCCAGCGCAGACAGAACGCTGCGCTATACCGATCACGAGCCATATGGCAACATGCGTACCCGGCTCATAAAAGAGACTTTTTTTCGCGCGATCGAACAAGAGTCGCTTGGACGTTTGAAAATCGACGCTCACTGGAACGGCGAGCTGTCCACCAGCTATGACGCCTTAAAAACTATCGGCCAGGGCAGCGTGGCGGATATGGGGATCGTGGTCCCTGAGTACACGCCCGAACAACTGCCGCGACACCAGATTTTTAAGAGCTTCCCCCTCGGACCGGGTCGTGGTGAAGCGCAGGTTAACGCCTTTCAGCGGATTTTCCGCGAGTATCGCCAGTTTGGTCGCGAGCTGGAAAACAACAATCTGGTGAATCTTCAGTTTTTCCTCGGCTATCCGGTTGGATTTTTTACTACCAAACCGAACGTCAATTTGGCACAGCTGAATGCAAGCCAATGGCGGACCGCCAGCTTTTGGCATCAATCATTTTTACGCAACGCGGGCGGCGTGCCGGTCAGCATGCCATGGAATGAAAAAATTACCGATGCGCTTCAGACCGGACAGCTTGACGGCCTGATGGTTAACCTCGACAGCGGAGATGATATCCATGCCCAGCGGGCGGCCCCCTATATTCAGCTCTCCCCTTCGCTCTGGCTCGGACACGTTTATCTTCTGGTGATGAATAAAGACGTCTGGGATAGCCTGGACGTGAAAGATCGCGCAGCCATCAATCGGGCCGCCACCATGACGCAAAAGCGTATTGGCGCAGTGCAGGACGCAAGCCTGACCGCAATGGCGAAAAAGATGGCAAAAGAGGGTGCACACGTTCATTACCTGACCAACAGCGAGCTGAATGCGTGGCAAGCCGCTACCGGGTATCAGCACGTTCAGGCCGAATGGATTGCCCAACAGGAAAGTAAAGGAATAAACGATGTTGGCGAGCTGATGCAGGGTGTCAGCGCAATTCTTAACAAGACGAGATAAATCAACGCCCGCCTCTCTCTGGCGGGCGTTTTTAGCTGAAGTTACTCGGTCGCGTTCTCTTTCACGCGTTTAAAGTTCACATCCATCTGCGGGTACGGGAAGCTGATACCGTTGGCGTCAAACTCGCGCTTAATACGCTCCAGTACATCCCAGTAGACGCTTTGCAGATCGCTGCTGTTGCTCCAGACGCGTACGACGAAATTAATCGAGGAAGCGCCCAGCTCATTCAGGCGCACCGTCATTTCACGGTCTTTTAGGATGCGATCTTCAGACTGGATGATATCAGTGAGGATTTTTTTCACCTGATCAATATCGGAGTCGTAGGCCACGCCGATAATAAATTCGTTACGACGGACCGGCTCGCGAGAGAAGTTAATGATGTTCCCGGCAATGATTTTACCGTTTGGGATCACCACAATCTTACCGTCTACGGTACGCATAGTTGTGGAGAAAATCTGCACGTTAAGCACGGTTCCCGCAACGCCGCCAAGGTCTACATATTCACCCGCGCGGAACGGACGGAACATCACCAGAAGCACGCCTGCGGCGAGGTTGGACAGCGACCCTTGCAGTGCCAGACCGACAGCTAAACCTGCGGCACCGAGAACGGCGATCACGGAGGCAGTTTGCACCCCAACGCGACCCAGCGCGGCAATCAGCGTGAAAGCGATAATACCGTAGCGCACCAGTGCAGAAAGAAAGTCGGCAACGGTGGCATCAATTTTACGCGCCAGCATCAGGCGATTAACGGTGTTTGATACGATACGCGCCACGATCATACCGATAATGACAATCGCGATGGCCGCAACGATGTTGACGGCATAGCTCAACAGTAGCTCCTGATTGCGGACCAGCCAGGTGCCCGCACCGTTTATGCTGTCGACAACATTCAAATCTTCCATTCAATAGTCCTTGAGCATGTCAAAAAAATTACGAGATCAATCTCACGAAAACACCCTATTAAAGGTAAACAAAAAAGACCGAATCTGCCATTTTTTCAACATGATCCCTTAAAAAACCGCCGTAAACTCAGTTCTCCGCCGGTCGGTCGACCATCCGCAGGAACCCGCTCACCAGAGAATCTTTTTGCTTAAAAATGTCCGCAATTTCACTGACCACCTTTCCGCTGCCCGCATTCTTCCAGGCAATCGAGAGCGGCGATGGCTGGCGCGGATTAATCACCTCACGGGCAACCAGTGCCCCGGATTCAACATAAGGACGACACATCCGCTCGGGTAAAAAACCGACGCCAAGCCCGCTTAAATGACAGGCCAGCTTAGTGCTGAGATCCGGCACTTTGATCTCCTTTTGTCCGCTAAGCAGCCAGGCGACGCGGCGCGTAAGCGTACGCGAGGTATCTTCAATATTGATAGCCGGATAGCGGCGCAGCATATCGTCTGACAGTACCGGCACTGGATGGCTGGCCAGCGGGTGATTTTGCGCTACCACAAACCGCCAACTGATATCTCCCAGCGGCAACAGAGAGATATTATTGGAGAGCGATTCCGATCCGGTGACGCCAATCGCCAATTGGAAATCGTCATACAGTAGCGAATCCCACACGCCCATATAGACCTGTCGGGAAATTTGAAATCGGGTGAAGGGAAATTGTTGGTGCAGCCAGGTCAGTAAATCTGCCGTGGTCTGCGGCTGGTACAGCAGATTGTTGATAACGATGTTCACCTGCCGTTCAACGCCCGCGTTGATCTGCTGAAGCTCGTCCGGCATTGCATCCAGCCAGTTAAGCCACTGTCGACAATGCTCAAGCAGATGTTGTCCGGCTAGCGTCAGACTGACGGAGCGGGTTGTACGTAAAAAGAGCTGCGTCCCCACCTGCTCTTCCAGCGTTTTAATGCGATAGCTAATCGCCGCGGGCGTTTTATGCAGGGAGCTGGCCGCGCGGGAAAAACTCTCCGTCTGTGCAACCCGAATAAAAGTGCGTATTGTTTCCTGATCGAGCATGCGTTCCCCTTGAGTCGACCACCTGTAACCACCGTTGCGCTATCGCGATTCCCAGCAATATGTCCGCCCCCGAGGAGTGCCCGACAGCAAGCAGGCGTCTGATTGCAGAATGCGGATCGCGTCCGGACTGTAAACCACGTATCACCTTCTGTAGCGGCGTTGAAAATTCGCCCACTCTGGCGCTGTTCAGATAGCTACAGCTTACTGACGTGGTGAGCGGCACAAGTTGCTCCGTCGGGGGTAAAAAATAGCGCAATTTGGCAGAAAGCCCCGCAGCATACAGCACAGCCAGCATCCCCGTCAGCATATCATCGCCGCTGGGCGTCAGTCCTGGGCCGTATCCGATCAGCCAGCGCCAGTCAGGCGTCACGCCACGATGCCAGCACTCAAGTTGCTCAATGATTTCAGGGTAGTGCAACATCGTATTGAGTGGCTGATTCAGCGCTCCGGAAAGACCACTGTGTTGAGTGCAAAAAGAGAGATCGACAGGGGCAAGTACGGCAGGATCCAGCGACATCCGGAGTGTGCGACGCGAGCAAAGCGCTATACCCTGTCCCCGCAGGATGCTCCCCTGTTTGATAAGTCGTTCAATATGCGCCACGCGGGAAAACTGTGTGGTGCTCAGCAGCATGCCCGTCGGTCCCATCCCCTTTCCGTAGCGAAACAGCGTCAACAGCTCGCCGTCAGGACGGCAAAAATTAATCGCCTGCGAGAAGCGGCTGTGCAACCTCCATTCGCCATCGGGAAGTCGATAAAAACCCGCGCTGGCTAATGCCTTAATCGTCACCATCGATACACTCCAGGACACTGGATGGCAGGGAGAGCGCCCGAGCCGGCCTACGGAATGAACTCATTCGCAGGCCGGATAAAACGCAACTGCGTCGCCTTCCGGCAACGTTGTTATGCCGTGATGTGATGCAGTTCCGCCAGCGCTTCAAGCGCTTTTTCAAAACAGAGCAGCGGTGCGCGAACGGTGCCCGCCCCCACCTGGCCGATCCCCGCATCCTTGTGAGCAATACCGGTGTTAATCAGCGGCGTAATCCCCGTTTCCACGACGCGACGGATATCCAGCCCCAGACATGCCCCTTTGAAATCCCATGACGGGATCTGGAACAGCGGATTGTTGGCAAGATAGATCTCCGCCATCTCTTCCGATGTCTCCAGCGCAGCCCCCATGCCACCCGCGCCAACGAAGCGCGTTACGCCCGGTGCGGCGATCATCGCAGCACCGCCAATCCCCAGCGTTTCCGTGATGGCACTGTCGCCGATATCCGGATTGGCATCAGTCTGGCTATAGCCGGTAAAGAACAGCCCCTGCGGCGTGTTCACCGGCGCGGTAAACCAACGATCGCCTGTGCCGCTCACGCGAATACCGAAATCACGGCCGTTACGCGTCATGGCGGTCACCACAGAACCTGCTTTAATTTCCGCCGCCGCATCCATAACGGCTTTACTGTAGGCCATTGCCAGGTTAAGGAAGAACTGGTCGGTGACGCTCAGGAATTGCAACACCTCAATGATTTCCGCCTTCGGACGCGCCAGTCCGGCAATCACCGGAGAAAGCGTGCGTAGCAGCAGAGAAGAGGCCGCAATATTACGTTGGTGGAACTCATCGCCCATCGTGATAGCCTGCGCCATCAGTGCCGTCAGATCGACGCCGTTTTCCATCTGCGAGAGCGCTTCCTGCAATACCGGCGCCAGCGTATCACGCATCCAGCGCAGACGTTTCTGCACGTCATCGCCGTAAGCGCCAAAGCGCATCACTTTGCCGATCCCCTCATTGAGGTTGCAGCAGGCCTGATTGCCGTGGACGATATCACGCACGACCAGCACCGGCATATTGGCGGACGTAATACCACCCATCGGACCGACCGCGCCAACGTGGTGGCAAGGAATAAACTCGACCTCTCCCTGCTCCAGCATCCGCAGGGCATCTTCCTCCGTGACCGCCCAGCCTTCAAACAGCGATGCGCCAATACAGGCTCCGCGCATTGGGCCAGTCATCTCTCCCCAGGCAATCGGCGGACCAGCGTGCAGTAATTTGCGTCCAGAAGATAATTCGGCCACCGCTTCTTTTGCAGGACGCACGGCAACCCAGTGGGGGCGTGCAGCTTTAATTCGTTCGATAATGGCTTCGTTGGCCTGTGCAATAGATGAATACATATCCGTACCTCTGAACTTAATGTAACTGTTTGAGTAAGTTGGCAAGACGGGCATTGCCACCGGCAACAGGCGCCCACTGATAATGCACAACCGGCGTACCGCTACTTTGCAGATCCAGCGCGAAGCTGCGCAATCCGGCGTTGATAACCTGTACGCCCGCAAGAAGCGCGCTATGCGTCTGTGGAATATTGTGAATCTGGTGATGCGTCAGGCTAACGGCGAGCAGTACCGCCTCTTCGAGGGTTTCTACCACGGCAACCCCGGCTTCACGGAGTTTCTCTTCCTGCTCGCAGCGGCCCTGCGGATCGCCCTCGGTTCCGGTCAGAGTAGCAATCACCACCAGCGGCGCAGTGCGTTTGGCGCGCACTTGATCTACCGCCTCAACAACCGCCCCCGCTGGATCGGCGCAGGCGCCATAGCCCAGTACGACATCCAGCAGCAGTACCCCGACATCCGGAAACGCGGCCAGTTTTTCGATTTCAATGCTGCGGGTGGTTGGGTCAATCATCGGATGCGGTCTGCCCAGGGTGTAGCTGTCGTCCCCGAGGTCGACAATACGATGACCACCGGCGTCCAGCATCACGCCCTGGTCGTGGCTTTCACTCACGGGAACCCCCAGCCCCGCTGAGAGCAGCATGGCGGCTTCCGCGGCCAGCGTCCCCCCGGCATACAGGCCGTAAATCCCTTTGCCTGCCACTTCCGGCTGAGCTCGTCTCTGCTGCGCCACGCGCATCAGCAGCACCGCCAGCCGCGCGGCATCAGAAAGTGAATTCGCCAGCCAGACGTTTCCTTCGCGACGCTGCTCCGGCTTGCTGCCCAGAAACAGCGCGACAACCGGTTTCCCCACCTTTTGCATCGCAGCAATAATGCGGGTTCGCACCTGCGGAGACGGCGGCTTGGAGACAAAAGCCATTACCCGCGTGGCATCATCCGCAGCCAGCATCTCCAGCGCGGTCAATGCGCTGATACCGCCCACGTCAGCGCTCAGGTCACGTCCCCCCAGGCCAATCGCATGGCTAATGCCCTGCTGATGCAGCGCAATCTGCGAGGTAATTTCCTGAATACCAGTGCCTGACGCGCCAATCACGCCAATCCCGCCTTCAGGCAGGACGTTGGCAAAAGCTAATGGGCTTCCGGCAATCATCGCCGTTCCGCAGTCTGGTCCCATGACGATCAGCCCGCGCTCGCGGGCCATGGTTTTCAGCTCAACTTCCTGCTCCAGCGATACGTTATCGGAAAACAACATGACGTTTTTATTGGCCTGCAACCCCTCTCTGGCAACAGATGCGGCATATTCTCCGGCGACGGAGACCAGCAGAAGATTGGCCTGAGGTAATTTCTGGCACGCGCTTTCGAAGCGGCGAGCTTTCACCAGTTGATGTGAACTCCCCGACGCGTTGGCGATCGCGCTTAGCTCTTTCTCCAGTTGCTCACGAATCAAATCCAGGATCTCAGGCCGCTCACCTTCGGTTCTGACCGCCACACAAATATCATTTGGCGTGGCATCGGCAAAGTCGTCGTGCCAGAACCCTGTGGAATCCAGCATCGATTTATTGGCTGGTGTTCCCATCATGACCGAAACCTGATCAACTTCCGGGCGCTCACTGAGTTTTCGGGAAATGATCATCAGGCTGACGGAATCCTGAAAACTTCCCTTTTTAATAAAGGCGTAAATCATTACCACTACCTCTTTATGTGCGTTGTTCTTTTAAAAACAGCATTGCGAATAAACCAATAGCCAGCAGTACGGCTGAAACATAGAAACTGGAAGCCAGGCTTCCGGTCATATCACGCGCAGCCCCGGCAATAATCGGTGCCAGAATGGATGAACTCATGCCGATAAAATTAAATAAGCCAAATGCGGTGCTGTAATTATTTTCATCCACGCTATCGGCTACCAGGGCAACCAGTACCGGATCCAGCGCCAGTTTACCCACCAGACCATAGACACACAGCGCAGTGATAACACCTGTCATATTCGGCATCCAAATAATTGACAACATGCTGATAATCGCGACCGGCACCAGGAACATAATTAAAGGTTTACGCTTGCCTAATTTGTCAGACAGGCTGGAGAATAGCAGCGCCCCAGGAATGGAAATCCAGGCCACCAGCGAAGAGATAAATCCGGTTTCGCTGCCAGCGATACCCCGTTCACTTTGCAGATAATAGGGAAGCCAGGTCAGGATAACGAAGAAACCGAACAGGCTACAGAACACCATAATATAGGTGATAATTAAATTACGGTTTTTCAGCAGATCGCTGAATTTACCCTTTTTAACCGGCGCGCCATCGGCGTCGGCAGTACGTTTCTTCTCTTTCACAAATAGCCAGATAGCCACCCCAACCAGCACGGATGGAACCGCCATCGCATAGAATGGCATCCGCCATGAATATCCCTGATCGTATACCAGCCAGCTTGAGGTCATCAGCCCCAGCGCAATACCAAAAGCCATACCGCTGTTGATGATTGCGCTGCCAAGAGAGCGGTACTTCTTCGGGATCTGCTCAGAGGAAAGACCGTATTGCGGACCATAATAGGTTCCTTCACCCGCCCCCGTCACCACGCGGGCAAACAGCAGGGTGTACCAACTTTTTGCCCAGCCGGTTACCGCGGTGAAAACACCAAAAAGAATAAACCCCGGAACCAGCACCTTTTTCTTACCAATTTTGTCACCCAGAATTCCGGCAGGTACCTGAAGTAATGCGTAAGAAAAATAGAACACAGAATTAAGAATACCCAATTGTGTGCCGCTTAAGCCAAATTCTTTTTCTAATTCGCCCATCACCGGATTGAGCACCGTGCGGTCGGCATACATAAAAATCCATCCCAGCCAGAACAGAAAAACGGTGACCCACCAGGCCGGTATTCCTCTTTTCTTTGTGGCCTCAGCCACTTCATATGAACCAGACATAATTAATCTCCCGGTAATCATTACCGCTGAATACCTCATGTTATCTGACAGGATACGTGAGGTTTGATGTTTTAACTGCGTCTACCATATCGGGGTAAAAATTCATTTCATTTGAACAAAATCACACAAAATCCATTGTTATAAATTCCTGGGAACTGGCCACAACATTATTAAAAAAAGTCTAATAATCACTTTCAAAGCAATTTAAATAAAGAGACAGAAAACATCATTAATTATCGAGATATTTTTACAGGTATTTGAGTTGTCGACCTTATCACATAATAAAAGCGATAAAACGCTATGTTGACCACGAGATATTTTTCACAATGAGGTCATTAATGAAAAAGAAGATTGTCATTGCGCTTGGCGGCAATGCCTTATTACAGCGCGGAGAAATTTTGAGTGCAGAAAACCAGCAGCGTAGTATTCAGGTATTTGCCGAAATGGCATCCGAATTAGCCCGTGATTATCAACTGGTCATTGTTCATGGCAACGGTCCTCAGGTTGGTCTGCTGGCGCTACAGAACGCGGCTTACAAAGAGTCCCCGGCCTGGCCGCTGGACATTCTGGTTGCGGAAAGTCAGGGGATGATCGGTTTTGCCATTGCCCAGGCGCTGGCGTCATCCACGGGTAACGCGCCCGTGACGACGCTGATGACCCGCGTTGAGGTCGATCCGCAGGATGACGCTTTCTCAACCCCCGGTAAATATATCGGCCCCGTCTACCAGCCGGATCAACAGACAGAGCTGGAAGAACGCTATGGCTGGCAGATGAAAGCGGATGGGCAATATATTCGCCGCGTGGTTCCCTCCCCGACACCGCTAAAAATTCTCGACAGTGATGCCATCTGCACGTTGATGGATGCGGGACACATGGTGATTTGCTGTGGCGGTGGTGGTATTCCGGTCATTGCGCAAGGCGATGGCTATCAGGGAACCGAAGCCGTCATTGATAAGGATTTGACCGCTGCCGTGCTGGCGCAATCCATTAACGCTGACCACCTGCTGATCCTGACGGACGCCGATGCCGTGTATGAAAACTGGGGAACCCCCCAGGCGCGTGCGCTACGACATGTCACACCAGAAGAGCTGGCGCCGTTTGCCGCGCCTGACGGTGCAATGGGCCCGAAAGCGGCGGCGGTGATACAGTTTGTCAAACAGACCGGAAACGCAGCATTTATCGGCGCCCTGAAGGATGCGCCGCAGGTCCTGGCGGGTGAAAAAGGAACTTGCGTTATGCAGTAAAAAAAATGGCTTCCCAAAGGAAGCCATTTTTACTGTCCGCAGACGGAATTACAGAACGTCAACCGCGTTCAGTTCTTTGAAAGCCTGTTCCAGACGGGTGATCATGGTTGCCTGACCAGCACGCAGCCATACGCGCGGATCGTAGTATTTCTTGTTCGGCTGATCTTCGCCTTTCGGGTTGCCCAACTGACCCTGCAGGTAAGCTTCGTTTGCTTTGTAGTAGTTCAGAACGCCTTCCCAGGTAGCCCATTGGGTATCGGTGTCGATGTTCATTTTCACTACGCCGTAGCTTACGGAGTCTTTGATTTCCTGAGCAGTAGAACCGGAACCACCGTGGAAGACGAAGTTCAGGCTGTTATGCGGCAGGTTATGTTTCTTAGAAACATAGTCCTGAGAGTCGCGCAGGATGGTCGGGGTCAGAACTACGTTACCCGGCTTGTAAACGCCGTGTACGTTACCGAAGGACGCTGCGATGGTGAAACGCGGGCTGATTTTGCTCAGCTCGGTGTATGCGTAGTCAACGTCTTCCGGTTGGGTGTACAGTGCAGAAGCGTCCATGTGGCTGTTGTCCACGCCGTCTTCTTCACCACCGGTGCAACCCAGTTCGATTTCCAGAGTCATGCCCATTTTGGACATGCGCGCCAGGTATTTGGAGCAGATTTCGATGTTCTCTTCCAGAGACTCTTCAGACAGGTCGATCATGTGAGAAGAGAACAGCGGTTTGCCCGTTGCTGCGAAGTGTTTTTCACCCGCGTCCAGCAGACCGTCGATCCACGGCAGCAGTTTCTTCGCGCAGTGGTCAGTGTGCAGGATAACCGGAACACCATAGTGTTCAGCCATCTGGTGAACGTGATGCGCACCAGAGATAGCACCCAGGATTGCAGCGCCCTGAGGAACGTCAGACTTCACGCCTTTACCCGCGATGAAAGAAGCACCACCGTTGGAGAACTGGACGATTACCGGCGCTTTAACTTTTGCAGCGGTTTCCAGAACGGCGTTGATGGAGTCGGTACCAACGCAGTTAACAGCTGGCAGAGCAAAGTTGTTTTCTTTAGCTACCTGGAAAACTTTCTGTACGTCATCACCAGTGATTACGCCTGGTTTTACGAAATCAAAAATTTTAGACATGTTGCGAGTCCTGTATCTTCGGCCTTGGAAAGGGGGCGCGCTCGACAGCGCGCTAATAATTGGGCAGGTTTCCCTGCCCATCAATGTCTTACTTTTTAGCACGCTCTTCGAGCATGGCTACTGCTGGCAGTACTTTGCCTTCCACGAATTCGAGGAATGCGCCGCCGCCAGTAGAGATGTAGGAGATTTTGTCAGCAATGCCGAACAGGTCGATTGCTGCCAGGGTGTCACCGCCGCCTGCGATAGAGAATGCTTCGCTGTCTGCGATAGCATTAGCAACGATTTCAGTACCTTTGCGGAAGTTCGGGAATTCGAACACGCCAACCGGGCCGTTCCACAGAATGGTTTTCGCATTCTTCAGAATGTCAGCCAGCTGCTGTGCAGAAGCGTCGCCGATATCCAGGATCTGCTCGTCTTCTTTTACATCGCTAACGGATTTAAGCGTAGCCGGTGCAGTTTCAGAGAATTCAGTCGCTACGCGAACGTCAGTCGGGACCGGAATATCGCAAGTCGTCAGCAGACGCTTAGCTTCATCAACCAGGTCAGCTTCGTACAGGGATTTGCCGACGTTGTGGCCTTGAGCAGCAACGAAGGTGTTCGCGATACCACCACCAACGATCAGCTGGTCAGCGATTTTTGACAGAGAGTCCAGAACGGTCAGTTTGGTAGAAACTTTAGAACCACCAACGATAGCCACCATCGGACGAGCAGGTTCTTTCAGCGCTTTACCCAGCGCATCCAGCTCAGCAGCCAGCAGCGGACCAGCGCAAGCTACGTCGGCGAATTTACCGATACCGTGGGTAGAAGCCTGCGCACGGTGAGCAGTACCGAAAGCGTCCATTACGAATACGTCACACAGCGCAGCGTATTTTTTGGACAGTGCTTCGTCGTCTTTCTTCTCGCCTTTGTTGAAGCGAACGTTTTCCAGAACAACCAGTTCACCGGCAGCGACTTCAACGCCGTCCAGGTAATCTTTTACCAGGCGAACCGGAGCAGACAGTTTGTCTTTCAGGTAGTTAACAACCGGCAGCAGAGAGAATTCTTCGTTGTACTCGCCTTCGGTAGGACGACCCAGGTGGGAAGTTACCATCACTTTAGCACCCTGTTTCAGGGCCAGTTCGATGGTCGGCAGGGAAGCACGGATACGCGCATCGCTGGTTACTTTCCCTTCTTTAACTGGTACGTTCAGGTCCGCACGGATAAAAACGCGTTTACCAGCCAGATCCAGATCGGTCATCTTAATTACAGACATGGTGAATCCTCTCGTTGATTCATAAAGTTTTGTCGACGCTCAAGCGTCGAGCCTGAAACCAATAGCAGCCATCGCTAACGTTGTGTCGAGCATACGGTTAGCAAAGCCCCATTCATTATCACACCAGACCAGCGTTTTGATCAGGTGAGCGCCACTCACGCGCGTTTGCGTACCATCAACGATGGCGCTGTGCGGGTCGTGGTTAAAATCTACAGAGACCAACGGTAATTCCGTATAGTCAACTATACCATGAAATGCACCTTGTGCTGCTTTTTGCAGCAACTGGTTGACTTCACTGGCTTTTACTGGTTTTTTCACCGTCACGCTTAAGTCGATCGCCGTCACATTTATGGTCGGTACACGCACCGCAATCGCTTCAAAACGATCGTTAAACTGCGGGAAAATTCGCGTGATGCCCGCCGCCAGTTTGGTATCAACCGGAATAATAGACTGGCTGGCCGCTCGCGTGCGACGCAGGTCAGGATGATAGGCATCAATAACCTGCTGATCGTGCATCGCAGAGTGGATCGTGGTGACGGTACCAGACTCAATGCCGTAAGCATCATCCAGCAATTTAATGACGGGTATTATGCAATTCGTGGTGCAGGAGGCGTTGGAAACGATCCGGTGTTCAGCGCGCAGCTGATCCTGATTAACGCCATACACAACGGTTGCGTCGATGTCGTGACTACCAGGATGTGAAAAGAGCACTTTTTTTGCACCAGCGGCAATATGCGCCTCGCCGTGTTCGCGGTTGCCGAAAACCCCCGTACAATCCAGCACAACGTCGACACTCAGTTCGCGCCAGGGAAGCGCATCGAGCGTTCGCTCATGCAGAATGCGGATCGCGTCATCGCCAACGATGAGCTGGTCACGTTCCTGACGAACATCCCAGGCAAAACGTCCATGGCTGGTGTCATATTTCAACAAATGCGCCATGCCTGCAGCATCCGCCAGTTCGTTGATTGCCACCACGGTGATTTCCGCCCGACGCCCGGATTCATACAAAGCACGAACCACGTTGCGTCCGATGCGACCGAAACCATTAATCGCTACGCGTACGGTCATAGGTCTCCTGCAAGGATTTCTCAGAAACGATGTGGCAGACAGAGTAATGCAGCAAATCGCTCAGGGAAACCTTACCTGTCGCAAACTGCGACTAATTGATTAATTGTCGAACATTTAATCGACTGAAACGCTTCAGCTAGAATAAGCGAAACGCGGAATAAAAGGAATGATTGTCCAGCCAAAGAAAACAGTTATCTGACGTACATCACATTTTTCCCGCTGAGACCGGGGGAAATTATTCCAGTAAACCGTAATAATCATTACGGCTTAACAGGAATAATTGGCCTTCACGCAATCCGATATTCACCAGATTCCAGCATCTCCAGCGTCAGGTCTCCAGGCAGACTCACTTCCAGTACCCGATGAACATTCGGTCCGTCGGTACGCTCATAAAACGCCTCAGCGTCAGCTTGTGATAGTCCGCCCGCCAGTTTACGGCCTACCAGTCGTGTACGGAGCGCGTTGGCAGGAGCACGAATAAACAGCGAGTAATCACAAAACTCAGCTAACGCCCGCCACCTTTCATCATCGCGTAATAACCAGTTACCTTCCACAATCACAATCGGCGCGGTCACTGTTATGGCCGCTTCTACCGGATCGTGTTTTTGCCGGTCGTACTGTGGCCAGGTGCCCTCCCCTTCCCTTATCAGACGTAGATTCTGTGCAAGCTTATCCACATCAAAGGTTTCCGGCGCACCTTTGTATGCTCGCAGGTTATGAGCATCCAGCCAGGTGTTGTAGTGATGGAAGCCATCCATCGGCAGCGTCTGGATCTCCGGCAGGCCAGGATCCTGACGGGAGAGATATTCCCAGAAGGTGGTCAGCGTCGATTTACCCGTACCAGGCGGTGCGCTGAGAAAAACGATTGTTCGTCGCTGCGGGTGAGTGGCGTGTATTTTTGCCAGCTGTTGTAATAACGGTTTGTGGACGTTCTCTATCTCATCATCACGGTAATGTGCTTCAACCTGTAGCCCATTCACCGTTAGTTTGATTTTCACGGCGTTAATTCCTTTAAAATCGCCGTCACTGCCAGCGTCATTGCCGTCTTGACCATTGCGCTAAAGCGCACTTCGGACCACGCAGCAAAGTCGGCAAATTTCATCGACTCCAGCGCACCGTAGAGCGTTGCGTTGCGGGTGATACTGTTCACGTTGCTGACAAAATCCCAGGTAATGTCATCGGCAAAACCGGGGATATTATCCTGCTCATTCAGATACTGATAAAACTGAGAGAAATGGGTGATGTCGGCATAAAGCCATTTATCCATTTTTCCCAACGCATAAATCAGACGTAACGCAACGTCGATATCGTCAAGCGGTCCACTCTGGGCGAGTAACGGCTTCACTGCATATTCCACGATCTCTTCATCGTTATTAACGAACAGCGACGGTAGAAAGCGCTTAATGCCCTGGAGCAAAATGTTATGTGCCGTCGTCATAAACGAGAGTAAATTATTTTGAGCATCCAGTTGCTCAAGCACATCGTCTTCTGTCAGCGTCGTCATTCGTTTCTCGATAAATCACCATGAATGCAGAGAGTCTATTATATTACACGTTCGATCCGCGCCGCCGATTAGTAAAGTTTGCGTGCGCACACCATTCGCAACCTGTTGGATCCCTTTCACAAGATCGCCGCCCGTGACCCCTGTCGCGCTAAAGAGGATCTTATTTCCCCCTACCAGTTCGTCCAGCGCGTAGATCCGGTTGATCTCAACGCCCATTTCCGCGCAGCGCTGATGTTCCTGTGCCGCAATCAGACGATTATCTGCGTTATTTCCTTTCGCTTCGCAAAAATCAATCAGTTCAGCCTGCATATCACCCCCCAGCGCTTTAACCGCACAGGCTGAAATAACCCCTTCAGGCGCGCCGCCAATGGTATACATCAGATCATAAGGATTCTCCTGCATACAGGCCAGCACGCTGGCGGCCACGTCGCCGTCGGGTAGAGCAAAGACCTTGACGCCAAGCCGTGTCGCCTCGGCAATCGCTGGTTGAAGGCGCGGTTTATCCAGCGTCACCATCCGCAGTCGCTCCAGCGGTTTACCCAACGCCTCTGCCACATTACGCAGATTATCTGCCAACGGCAGCGCCAGATTAATCGCCCCTTTCGCAAACCGATTAACAACCAGTTTTTTCATGTACATATCAGGGGCGTGTAACAAACTACCGCGAGGGGCAAACGCCATGACGGCCAGCGCATTGCTTTGCCCCATAGCCACCATTCGGGTTCCTTCGATAGGATCAACGGCGATATCTACCTCAGGTCCGGTGCCGGTTCCCACTTCCTCACCAATCCACAGCATCGGGGCTTGATCAATCTCCCCTTCGCCAATAACGATGCGTCCGCGAATGGCAATACTGTTCAATGCTTCCCGCATTGCCGTCACAGCCAGACCATCAATCTTGTTTTTATCGCCGCACCCGGTTTGCGGCCAGGCTGCCAGTGCAGCCTGCTCCGTGATACGAAATAGCGGCCATGCCAGCGACATCATATCGCCGCCTCCCCGATATCAACGCCAAAGTGTGCCAAAAGGTATTTTTCTGCCTTTTCATTCCAGATACCGTGCGTCTCCTCCACCAGCAGCGCCAGTTCTTTGAATAATGGGTCAGTTTTCCCTTTCTCGGCAAAATCAGCAATGGCGGTTAGTGGCATGGTAACGCCGTTATATATCAGCTTCTTACCGCCGGGGATCGCCGGTAAATTCAATACAGTTTCCGGAACTGCATCAAGGCCGCCAATGTGCGTCACCATAAACGACGGTTGCAGTTGGCCAGTTGCACTGAGCGCAATAGCCTCTTTCATATCATCCGTTGAACCACCGGATGTCCCGACAACGTGAGTGCTGTTGTAGTGCACGTTATAAAAATTAAACGGCACTTTGAAGTTACTGTCCGTAGGACCGGCAAAAAAATTCAGGCAACCATCTTCCGCGAGTAAATCATCAGCCATCTCAACAACTGCAGGCACTGCCGCATACACAAAGACATCATCAAAACCTGCGTCATGAGTTAACGCTCGCAGCATCGCTGTCGGAGAATCCATGCCAGTAGTATTCACATAGATGAGCTCAATCCCCTTTTCTGCTGCCAGCTCAACGGGCAACAGTTTTTTAGCCTGCGCCAGTCGTGCTTCGTCAATATCGACCACCACCACGCGCGACGGCTGAATATTCCCGTTAATGGCATAATCTATTGCACCAATACCCATCGGCCCGGCGCAGGCCAGAAGCGCAATGTTCCCCCCTGGCTTAATCCCCATGCGATGCTCATAAACGTAAGGAGTGGTATGAAAATTCGCGTTATACGCGCCAATAATGCAGCACATCGGTTCTGCCAATGAGGCGGCGGCAAAATAAGAGCCGTGGTAAGGCAAAACGCATCCCAGGTTAATCGCCACTTCCGGGATAATCATATATGTCGCATTGCCGCCAAAATATTCATAGCTGTATCCTGCTGAATATCCACTTGGCAATCCCATCGCGGGTTGCAACACAAAACGCTGACCTTTCTTATATTTATCCGTCAGGTTTTTTCCCACCTCAACAATGATACCTGCACATTCATGTCCGGTAATCACCGGATGGTTTTCCAGATCGTCCGGTACGCGTTTATGATCGCTCCCCAATGCTGCTGCTTTCCAGGTGGACAAACAAACGCTATCGGATATTACGCTTACTAACAATTCATTATCTGTAATTGCAGGCAGTTCAAACTCACGGATACGAATATCCTGCTTGCCATATATGGCAGCAACTTTCGTTTTCATATTCACTCCAAAAATAGAAGAAGGCTAGTTCGCAGTAATGCGTTTAAATAAATCATCCAACAATGGGTCACCAATATAGTTCTTAATCAGCACTAAGGGTTTTTCACTTACACGTTTAACACGACCTTCAAGACTGGCATGGGTGACAATAATATCGGCATCTTGCGGAACGTTTTCGATAGCATAATGCGTCACAGTAATATTCAATCCCGCTTTCTCCAGACGCTTACGAAACGTGGTTGCCCCCATAGCACTGGAACCCATTCCTGCATCACAGACAAAAGCGACACGTTTAATGTTTTTATAAGAGAATTTCCCTTCCTGCTTCATCGCTTTGACGGTTCTGGCTGATTCAGCAAAGTCATCTTCACTTTCTGTTTCAACGTTCTTTTCCATTTTCAGGATGACAGAGGTAATAACAAAAGTAACAACGGTTCCCGCGGTGACTCCTGCAATGGTCGCGAGGAAAGAACCTTTCGGCGTTAATGCCAGATAGGCGAATATAGATCCTGGGCTTGGCCCCGCAACTAACCCACCGTCCAGCAGGTGGAATACCCACGTCCCGGTCATTCCCCCGGCAATCATCGCGATCAGGGTCAGAGGCTTCATCAGCACATACGGGAAATACAGTTCATGAATACCACCGAGGAAGTGGATAATCATGGCGCCTGGCGCAGACTTTTTACTCATCCCTTTGCCAAAGATAGCAAAGCCGAGTAACAAACCTAATCCCGGCCCTGGGTTGGATGCCACCATGAAGAAAATCGATTTTCCCGTTTCAGAAGCTTGCTGCATCCCCAGCGGATAATACACCCCCTGATCGATGGCATTGTTCAGAAAGAGGATTTTTGCCGGCTCATTGATTACGGATAGCAACGGCAGATAGCCCGCATGAACCAACGCTTCAATACACTCCTTCACAAAATTATTGGCAATGAGAACCGCCGGACCGATAACTTCAAACCCCAGCAAGCATAAGAGCATTCCCGCAATACCAAGAGAGAAATTATTGATAACCATCTCGAAGCCTGCAGGAATGCGTTTTTCCAGCAGACGGTCGATATGCTTAATCACCCAACCGCCAAGCGGCCCCATTACCATCGCGCCAAGGAACATCGGGATATCCGCGCCCACAATAACGCCAATAGAACCAATGCCCCCCATTACCGCACCGCGTTTCCCGCCAACCAGATGTCCCCCTGTGGAGCCAATCATGACGGGCAGTAAATAGGTAATCATCGGACCGACAATTTTGGCGAAATGCTCATTCGGCATCCAACCAGTAGGAATAAATAATGCGGTAATAAAACCCCAGGCAATAAATGCGCCGATGTTAGGAATGACCATTGCAGTCAAAAACCCACCAAAAGCCTGGACTTTGGCACGAGCAGACTTGTTTTCCATAATAATGTCCTGAAAGGAAACCGTTAATTATGCTTGAGCGATAATATCCGCCAATTGTTTTTCTGATTTAGCCGCTAACAAAGCGGTTAGTGCTTCCTCTTCACATAATAATTCGCTTAAGGCCTGAATAGCGCCAATGTGTGAATCAGCATTAGCCGCCGACAATCCGATTAATAATCTGATACCTTCATCATCTTCGGCAAATTTCACTTCCTGTTTGAGAAGCGTTAATGACATACCGGTTTTTAACGCGCCACACTCCGGTCGAGCGTGCGGCATGGCGACGCCTGGCACTAAAATATAATAAGGACCATTGTTAATCGTTGAGTCTTTAATGGCCTGAATATAATCTGAATTGACATAATGATTGGCAAGTAAGGATGACATAGAAAAGTCAATTGCCTCCTGCCAGTTCTTTGCTGAATTTTTTATTGAGATAGATGATTCGGGAAAGTAATCAATCAGCCGCATACATTTTCCTTATTTTATTTTTAGGGTACGAGTTAGCGTTAAAAATAAAATACGCGCACGGCGAAATGAAATCAATCGAGGAGAAAACTACATACAGCGCAGAATGTTTTTTGGTGATTCCTTTAAAAACAATGGATTGATAAAAGAAATATAAAAATCAACAGTAATAATGTGATTCAAGTTGCAAATATAAAACATCGCTAAATATCATATTTGTGATGCAAATCTACATTTTCGGGTTGCGCACGATCAAATAAATTTACTTACTTTAAAAAAACGGGCCGCATAAGCGACCCGTTTTCACCTGTAATCAAAATTACAGCAGTTCTTTTGCTTTCGCGACAACGTTGTCGACAGTGAAGCCAAACTCTTCAAACAGCAGCTCAGCCGGTGCAGACTCACCAAAGGTAGTCATACCAACGATAGCGCCGTTCAGGCCCACGTATTTGAACCAGTAGTCTGCGATACCCGCTTCCACTGCAACACGTGCGGAAACAGCTTTCGGCAGTACGGACTCGCGATAAGCGGCATCCTGTTTGTCGAACGCGTCGGTAGACGGCATGGAAACCACGCGCGCTTTAACGCCTTCAGCGGTCAGTTTGTCCCAGGCAGCCACAGCCAGCTCAACTTCAGAACCGGTCGCGATGAAGATCAGTTCCGGCTGACCGGCGCAATCTTTCAGCACGTAACCACCGCGCGCGATGTTCGCCAGCTGCTCTTCGGTACGTTCCTGCTGTGCCAGGTTCTGGCGGGAGAGGATCAGCGCGGTCGGACCGTCCTGACGCTCTACACCGTATTTCCATGCAACGGCAGATTCAACCTGGTCACACGGACGCCAGGTGCTCATGTTCGGGGTCACACGCAGCGAAGCTACCTGCTCTACCGGCTGGTGAGTCGGGCCATCTTCGCCCAGACCGATGGAGTCGTGGGTATAGACCATCACCTGACGCTGTTTCATCAGCGCAGCCATACGCACCGCGTTACGGGCATATTCCACAAACATCAGGAAGGTGGAGGTGTACGGCAGGAAGCCACCGTGCAGGGAGATACCGTTAGCGATAGCGGTCATACCGAATTCACGTACACCGTAATGGATGTAGTTACCGGCAGTATCTTCGTTGATAGCTTTAGAACCAGACCACAGAGTCAGGTTACTTGGTGCCAGGTCAGCGGAGCCGCCGAGGAATTCAGGCAGCAGAGGACCAAACGCTTCAATCGCGTTCTGAGACGCTTTACGGCTGGCGATTTTCGCCGGGTTAGCCTGCAGCTTAGCGATGAACTCGTTCGCTTTTGCGTCGAAGTCAGACGGCATTTCACCTTTCATACGACGGGTGAATTCAGCAGCTTCCTGCGGGAAGGCTTTCGCATAAGCAGCGAACTTCTCGTTCCATGCAGCTTCTTTTGCCTGGCCTGCTTCTTTCGCATCCCACTGCGCGTAGATTTCAGACGGAATTTCAAACGGCGCGTATTTCCAGCCCAGCTGTTCGCGGGTCAGTGCGATTTCTGCATCACCCAGCGGTGCGCCGTGAGAGTCGTGGGTACCAGCTTTATTCGGGGAACCGAAACCGATGATGGTTTTGCACATCAGCAGGGACGGTTTGTCGGTCACAGCGCGAGCTTCTTCAACTGCGCGCTTAATCGCGTCAGCATCGTGACCATCAACGCCACGAACCACGTGCCAGCCGTAAGCTTCGAAACGCTTAGCGGTGTCATCGGTGAACCAGCCTTCAACGTGGCCATCGATAGAGATGCCGTTGTCATCGTAGAACGCTACCAGTTTACCCAGCTTCAGCGTACCGGCCAGGGAACATACCTCGTGAGAGATACCTTCCATCATGCAGCCGTCGCCCATGAAAGCATAGGTGAAGTGGTCAACGATGTCGTGACCAGGACGGTTAAACTGCGCCGCCAGCGTTTTTTCGGCGATAGCCATACCCACAGCATTCGCAATGCCCTGACCCAGAGGACCGGTAGTGGTTTCAACACCCGCGGTGTAACCCACTTCCGGGTGACCCGGCGTTTTGGAATGCAGCTGACGGAAGTTCTGCAGCTCGGACATCGGCAGATCGTAGCCGGTGAGGTGCAGCAGGCTGTAAATCAGCATGGAGCCGTGGCCGTTGGACAGCACGAAGCGGTCACGGTCAGCCCAGGACGGGTTAGTCGGGTTGTGGTTCAGGAAATCACGCCACAGGACTTCGGCAATGTCAGCCATACCCATCGGGGCACCCGGGTGACCGGATTTGGCTTTCTGTACTGCGTCCATGCTCAGCGCACGAATAGCATTGGCAAGCTCTTTACGTGAGGACATTTTGACTCCAGATCGGATAATGAAGGCTGAGCCCTTAACGACTTGACGACAGCGCGTTTTGGGCTACGCCGGAAAAAAGTGCCAACAATGTAACCCAAGCCGCGTGTCATGTACATGGAGCATCCTTTTACCGCTTCAGAAATCTCTGGATCATACGCGCAAGTTGCGCAATCTTCTCGCCCGCTGAATGTTCTTTTCTTTATACTAAGGCCGAGCGTCGGTTTACCTGCAAACGACGCATTTTTTAGAAAAATCCTGACTTTGTGCGGAAGAGAAAAAATGAAAATTCGCGCTTTACTGCTTGCTACGAGCATGGCGGCGGCATTGACCGGCTGCCAGAACATGGACTCAAACGGACTGCTTTCTTCTGGCGCAGAGGCTTTTCAGGCCTATAGTCTGAGCGATACTCAGGTAAAAGCGCTGAGCGATCAGGCCTGTAAAGATATGGACAGCAAGGCTACTATCGCCCCTGCAAGCAGCGAGTACGCAACGCGTCTTGGCAAAATCGCCGCCGCGCTTGGCGACAACATTAACGGCCAGCCGGTGAACTACAAAGTCTATATGGCGAAAGATGTGAATGCCTTTGCCATGGCGAACGGTTGTATCCGCGTGTACAGCGGCCTGATGGATATGATGACCGATAACGAAGTCGAAGCGGTGATCGGCCACGAAATGGGCCACGTCGCGCTGGGTCACGTGAAAAAAGGCATGCAGGTCGCGCTGGGCACTAACGCCGTACGTGCAGCAGCGGCTTCCGCTGGCGGCATTGTCGGCAGCCTGTCGCAGTCGCAATTGGGCGATCTTGGCGAGAAACTGGTGAACTCGCAGTTCTCCCAGCGTCAGGAATCCGAAGCGGATGATTACTCGTATGATTTGTTGCGCAAACGTGGGATCAATCCGGCAGGACTGGCTACCAGCTTTGAGAAACTGGCTAAACTGGAAGCAGGACGCCAAAGCTCAATGTTTGACGATCACCCGGCATCTGCAGAACGTGCGCAACACATTCGCGATCGCATGAGCGCAGACGGGATAAAATAATCCTCGAACAGTGCCGGATGGCGGCGTGAACGCCTTATCCGGCCTACAAATTCAGCAATAATGTAGGCCGGACTAGCGTCAGCGACATCCGGCAAAATAGTCCGAAACCCGTTATTCGCCTTTCTTCGCCGCCTGGATATACAGCATTTCCAGTGCCAGCGTAGCCGCCGCCAGCGCGGTGATCTCTGACTGATCGTAGGCCGGAGCCACTTCCACCACATCCATCCCGACGATATTCAGATCTTTCAGACCACGTACCAGCTTGATCGCGCGATCGGAAGTCAGACCGCCGATCACGGGCGTACCGGTTCCTGGAGCAAACGCCGGATCGAGGCAGTCGATATCAAAGGTCAGATACACCGGCATATCACCAACAATCTGTTTAACCTGGGCGATGATGTCATCTACGCCGCGATCGTTCACCTGGCAAGCATCCAGCACGGTAAAGCCATTATCTTTGTCGAACTCTGTACGAATACCGATCTGCACAGAGTGATTCGGATCGATCAGACCTTCATTCGGCGCAGTGTAGAACATGGTACCGTGGTCGAATTCACAGCCGTTAGCGTAGGTGTCGGTGTGGGCATCAAAGTGTACCAGCGCCATTTTACCAAAGTGTTTAGCATGCGCACGCAGGAGCGGCAGCGTGACGAAGTGGTCACCGCCGAAAGAGAGCATGCGCTTACCGGCAGAAAGCAACTTCTCAGCATGCGCCTGCAGTTTTTCACTCATTTCACGGGCATCACCGAACGCATAAACCAGATCGCCGCAGTCCACCACGTTCAGGCGCTCGCGCATATCGAAGTCCCACGGGAAGCGATTGTGTTCCCACGCCAGGTTAGTGGAAACCTGACGGATCGCAGCCGGACCATGACGACCGCCCGCGCGGCCAGACGTTGCCATATCAAACGGTACGCCGGTGATCACCCAATCGGCGTCGCTGTCGTACGGCATGAAGTTCATTGGCAGACGCAAAAAACCAAAGGCGTTAGAAACCAGGGAGTTGTCGTATTGATGACCTAAGGTGCTCATGTACTGACCTCTTTTAAAATCGGTGAAAAAAAATCCCCTCCGCGTCGTTAAGCCCGACGAGGAAGGGATTGATTTACGTGACTACTTGTATAGGCGAATTATCGCCGTTAATTTGCTCAGGTTCAAGCGAGCCCCAACAGCATTACTCGTCTTCGAGATAGGTATATCCGTACAGACCTGCCTCAAACTCTTCGAGGAACTGCTGCTGCAACTCGGTATCCAGATCGGTGTTTTTCACCTGGTCACGGAACTGAGTTAGCAGGGTGTTCGGATCCAACTGCACGTATTGCAGCATATCCGCCACGGTATCCCCTTCGTCAGACAGCTCAACTTCCACGCTGCCGTCAGGGAAGACGAACACGTCAACCGCTTCGGTATCACCGAACAGGTTGTGCATGTTGCCAAGGATCTCCTGGTACGCCCCCACCATAAAGAAGCCCAGCATCGGCGGGTTCTCCGGGTCGTATTCCGGCATCGGCATGGTGGTCGCAATGCCGTCACCATCAACATAGTGGTCGATAGCGCCATCAGAGTCACAGGTGATATCCAGCAGCACCGCACGGCGCTCAGGAGCCTTGTTCAGCCCTTCCAGCGGCATCACCGGGAACAGCTGATCGATCCCCCACGCATCCGGCATCGACTGGAACAGCGAGAAGTTGACGTAAATCTTATCCGCCATACGCTCCTGCAACTCGTCGATAATCGGACGGTGCGCGCGGTTGCTCGGGTCGAGTTGTTTTTGCACATCGTGACACATGTTCAGATAGAGCTGTTCTGCCCACGCGCGTTCCTGCAGGCTAAAGGTGCCTGAAGAGTACCCAACGTGAATATCGTGCAGATCCATCTGGCTGTCGTGCAGCCATTCACGCAGCGAACGACGGGTTCCCGGCTCATGCATCTCTTGCCAGGTTTCCCACATGCTTTGCAAGGCACGCGGCGCATCGTCAGCCGGAGGCGTTGCTTCGGTATGCTCGCTACGCTCAACGCCGATAATATTAGACACCAGCACGGTATGATGCGCGGTAACAGCGCGACCGGATTCGGTAATTACCGTCGGGTGCGGCAGACCGTGCTCTTCACAGGCGTCGCCAATGGCCCAGATGATGTTGTTCGCGTATTCGTTCAGGCCGTAGTTTACGGAGCAGTCAGACTGCGAACGGGTACCTTCGTAGTCCACGCCCAGGCCACCGCCCACGTCGAAGCACTGGATATTTACGCCAAGCTTGTGCAGCTCAACGTAGAAACGCGCCGACTCACGTACGCCGGTGGCAATATCACGAATGTTCGCCATCTGTGAGCCGAGGTGGAAGTGCAGCAACTGAATACTGTCCAGACGACCCCGCTCGCGCAGCATTTCTACCAGTTGCAGCACCTGGTTTGCCGCCAGGCCGAATTTCGATTTCTCTCCGCCGGAGGACTGCCATTTGCCGGACCCTTGCGACGCCAGACGCGCACGCACGCCCAGACGCGGAACAACATTCAGTCGTTCAGCTTCATCCAGCACGATAGCGATTTCAGACATCTTCTCGATGACCAGATAGATCTTATGGCCCATCTTTTCGCCAATTAGCGCCAGGCGGATGTATTCGCGGTCTTTATAGCCGTTACACACGATCACGCTGCGGGTCATTCCGGCATGAGCCAGAACGGCCATCAGTTCAGCTTTAGAACCGGCTTCCAGCCCCAGCGGTTCGCCGGAGTGGATCAGCGATTCAATCACGCGACGGTGCTGGTTAACCTTGATCGGGTAAACGAGGAAATAGTCACCGTTGTAGCCGTAAGACTCACGGGCGCGCTTAAACGCGGCGTTAATCGAACGCAGACGGTGTTGCAGGATCTGCGGGAAGCAGAACAATGCAGGCAAACGCTGGCCCTGCGCTTCACGGGCTTTCACCAACTCAGCAAGGTCAACGCGCGCTTCTGGTACGTCGGGATCCGGGCACACGCTGATGTGGCCCAGTTCATTGACGTCATAGTAGTTATTACCCCACCAGGCAATATTGTAAGTACGCAGCATCTTGCTGGCTTCCTGGGAACTCATTGCAACCTCCTGCATGGAGCGTAGTACACCGTGTTCGCCTGCTGACGAAGGCGAACCCAAAGAAATGTCGTCAGACATAGCGAACCTCAAATTTTATTAACAAGTGTAAAACAGTTGACTACTATCGCAATCCGAAGACGCGATAACAACCCAAATACAGGCAGAATTTCCAGCAGATAGTGCTGACGCTCCGACTGTGCGACCGGTTTCTTTTTCATATCAATGTAAACACGTAACCGAACTTAATGCTGACGGTTCGGCGAAACCACGAGAAAACTCTTGTTTACCAAGAGCGCCCTTGTTCAGTTCTTAGTGACCGTTGCCGGCCCTGGAGTCCTGAGAAGCGCCGAGATGGGTATAACATCGGCAGGTATGCAAGATGCAGATTGCGGGGGACATATGTACACCAGAACGGTGCGACAGATTCAGCAGAATACAACGGTTCATTATCTCGTATCACCTCCACGGTTGCTCCTGACGGAACGAACCCACAAGCCAAAGCTAAAGTTTTAACCCGGCTGGAAGTGGCAACACGATGAAAACGTCGTGTGCTTTTTTGTCTATCCTCAATAAATCGAGTTGCGGGAAGGCGGCAACGCAGTGAATCCCCAGGCGCTTACAGGAGTAAGTGACTGGGCGAGTATTGCCAACGCACATGCAACTTGAAGTATGACGGATATGAGCCGCGCGCCGCGTTTTATACCGACAACAGTACGAAAAAGCAAAAGATAAATACGCGCATTGCCAGCACCGTCAGGAAAAATTTCCAGTTACATTTTCAGTACAATACGAGCTCAATCAAAAAAAGCTGGAAATCAGGCGCAGAACCGACTTAAAATAGCCGTCCAGATGTTAATCCATCTATACCGATTAACACTCAGACTGCCAGTGTCCGTCATCTGCAGACTCATGGTAGAATCTTCTACACATGGCTATTCCACTCGACAGTTTGAGCTAACTACATTCTCCTTAGGTGAAATTAAATATGGCAAAACACCTTTTTACGTCCGAGTCCGTATCAGAAGGGCATCCTGACAAAATCGCTGACCAAATCTCTGATGCCGTGCTGGATGCAATCCTGGAGCAGGATCCGAAAGCACGCGTTGCCTGCGAAACCTACGTCAAAACCGGCATGGTTTTAGTTGGCGGTGAGATCACCACCAGCGCATGGGTTGATATCGAAGAGATCACCCGTAACACGGTTCGCGAAATTGGCTATGTGCATTCCGACATGGGCTTTGATGCCAACTCTTGTGCGGTACTGAGCGCGATTGGTAAACAGTCTCCGGACATCAACCAGGGTGTTGACCGTGCGGATCCGCTGGAACAGGGCGCAGGCGACCAGGGTCTGATGTTTGGTTATGCAACCAACGAAACCGACGTGCTGATGCCAGCCCCGATTACCTATGCTCACCGTCTGGTGCAGCGTCAGGCTGAAGTGCGTAAAAACGGCACCTTATCCTGGCTGCGCCCGGATGCAAAAAGCCAGGTAACCTTCCAGTATGACGACGGTAAAATCGTCGGTATTGATGCGGTTGTTCTGTCGACTCAGCACTCTGAAGATATCGATCAGAAATCGCTGCAAGAAGCCGTTATGGAAGAGATCATCAAGCCGGTACTGCCGACTGAATGGCTGACAGCTTCAACCAAGTTCTTCATCAACCCAACCGGTCGTTTCGTTATCGGCGGTCCAATGGGTGACTGCGGTCTGACGGGTCGTAAAATCATCGTTGATACCTACGGCGGCATGGCCCGTCACGGCGGCGGCGCATTTTCTGGTAAGGATCCGTCTAAAGTTGACCGTTCCGCAGCTTATGCAGCCCGCTACGTAGCGAAAAACATCGTTGCCGCTGGCCTGGCTGACCGTTGTGAGATTCAGGTTTCCTACGCAATCGGCGTGGCTGAACCGACCTCTATCATGGTGGAAACGTTCGGTACTGAAAAAGTGCCTTCAGAACAGCTGACCCTGCTGGTGCGTGAGTTCTTCGACCTGCGCCCGTATGGCCTGATTCAGATGCTGGATCTGCTGCACCCGATTTACAAAGAAACCGCCGCTTACGGTCACTTTGGTCGCGAACATTTCCCATGGGAAAAAACCGACAAAGCCGCCCTGCTGCGTGAAGCTGCCGGTCTGAAGTAATTCCTCCACGGCTCAACGCTTATGAAGACCAGCCTCGTGCTGGTCTTTTTTTATGTCATTTGCTCTCCCATCCCCCATCACTATAGCCACGCTATTTTCATTTGCTTCAATAACAAATGAAAGCGATTACATAGCACGGTATTTCTATCCACCTTGAATTCACATCTCTTCGTTACCAGCATTGCATCACTGTTACATCATATTTCAGCATTGTCTTAAAATCAGCCAATCAACTTTATTCTATAATAATAAATAATGTTAACTTTCAACTCATTAAACAATAATCCACATGAATGTTAGTGTAACCGATTACACTAATGTGATGTGATTCGCATTTTTTTACCCCGTACTCACCTACCCTTAACATCAACAAAACTAGCTACCCAACGGAGGGCATCATGCCTGACAATAAAAAAACGGGGCATTCCAACAAAGCCATGACATTTTTTGTCTGCTTCCTGGCAGCCCTGGCTGGATTACTTTTTGGCCTGGATATCGGTGTTATTGCCGGTGCTTTACCATTCATCACCGACGAGTTCCAAATTACCCCACACACTCAGGAATGGGTGGTGAGTTCCATGATGTTTGGTGCGGCAGTGGGCGCCGTCGGCAGCGGTTGGCTCTCCTTCAAGTTGGGACGTAAAAAAAGCCTGATGATCGGCGCAATCCTGTTTGTTGCTGGTTCGCTGTTCTCCGCCGCAGCGCCAAACGTTGAAGTGCTGCTGGTTTCCCGCGTGCTGCTCGGCCTGGCAGTCGGCGTTGCGTCTTATACCGCACCGTTGTACTTGTCCGAAATCGCCCCGGAAAAAATTCGCGGCAGCATGATTTCTATGTATCAGTTAATGATCACCATCGGTATTTTAGGTGCGTATCTTTCCGATACGGCGTTTAGCTACAGCGGCGCATGGCGCTGGATGCTGGGCGTGATCATCATTCCTGCCCTGTTACTGCTGGTTGGCGTCATCTTCCTGCCGGACAGCCCGCGTTGGTTTGCGGCTAAACGTCGTTTTGTCGATGCCGAACGCGTTCTGTTGCGTCTGCGTGACACCAGCGCTGAAGCCAAACGCGAGCTGGATGAAATTCGTGAAAGCCTGCAAGTGAAGCAGAGCGGCTGGGCGCTGTTTAAAGAAAACAGCAACTTCCGCCGCGCAGTTTTCCTTGGCGTCCTGCTACAGGTGATGCAGCAGTTCACCGGGATGAACGTCATTATGTATTACGCGCCAAAAATCTTTGAGCTGGCGGGTTACACCAACACCACCGAACAGATGTGGGGGACCGTTATTGTCGGTCTGACCAACGTGTTGGCAACCTTTATCGCCATTGGCCTGGTTGACCGCTGGGGCCGTAAACCTACGCTGATCCTCGGCTTTATCGTCATGGCCGTCGGTATGGGCGTGCTGGGTACAATGATGCACGTGGGTATTCACTCGCCAGCCGCACAATACTTCGCTGTCCTGATGCTGCTAATGTTTATCGTTGGCTTTGCGATGAGCGCCGGTCCGCTGATTTGGGTACTGTGCTCTGAAATCCAGCCGCTGAAAGGTCGCGATTTCGGCATCACCTGCTCTACCGCAACTAACTGGATTGCCAACATGATTGTCGGCGCAACCTTCCTGACGATGCTGAACTCGCTGGGCAGCGCCAACACCTTCTGGGTCTACGGTGGCCTTAACGTACTGTTCATCTTCCTGACCCTGTGGCTGATCCCTGAAACTAAAAACGTCTCTCTGGAACACATTGAACGTAACCTGATGAAAGGTCGTAAACTGCGCGAAATTGGCGCACACGACTAATCTCGTTAGGCTTCCTCCCCCGTGGGAGGGAGCCTTCCTCTTGCAGTCCCTTCCCTGTCGCACTATCCTCTGGCGTTATGAAAACCTCCCGTCTCCCGATCGCCATCCAGCAAGCCGTTATGCGCAGCCTGCGGGAAAAACTCGCTCAGGCCAATCTCAAGCTCGAACGCCAATACCCGGAACCAAAGCTGGTTTACCAACAGCGCGGAACCGCCGCGGGTACCGCGTGGCTACAAACCTACGAAATTCGTCTTAATCCAGTTTTGCTGATGGAGAATGTTGACGCGTTCGTTAACGAAGTGGTGCCCCATGAACTGGCGCATCTACTGGTGTGGAAACACTTTGGCCGCGTACCGCCGCACGGGAAAGAGTGGAAATGGATGATGGAGAGCGTGCTGGGCGTACCGGCCCGGCGCACGCATCAGTTTGAGCTGCAATCCGTGCAGCGTAAGACCTTTACATACCGCTGTAAGTGTCAGGAACACCAACTGACCGTCCGCCGCCATAACCGCGTTGTACGCGGCGAAGCCACCTACCGCTGCGTTCACTGCGGTCAACCGCTGGTTGCAGAATAATCTTCAGAATTATCAGGAACTTTTCTGATCTAACTGATTGCATACAGGAATGACTTTCGCTACGTTGCGGGCTCGTTTTGACACGGAGTTCGTGATGTACCGTAATCTTTCTTTTGCTGCGGCCCTATTAGCCGCTGCGTTTTCAGGCTCGGTTTTAGCCGAAGGCATCAACAGTTTTTCTCAGGCAAAAGCAGCAGGCGTTAAAGTTAACGCCGATGCGCCAGGCGATTTCTATTGCGGATGTAAAATTAACTGGCAAGGAAAAAAAGGGGTCGTTGACCTCGAATCCTGCGGCTATAAAGTGCGAAAAAATGAAAACCGCGCCAGTCGAATTGAATGGGAACACGTTGTCCCCGCCTGGCAATTTGGTCATCAGCGCCAGTGCTGGCAGGACGGAGGGCGTAAAAACTGCGCTAAAGATCCGGTCTATCGCAAAATGGAAAGCGATATGCATAACCTGCAGCCCGCGGTGGGTGAGGTCAATGGCGATCGCGCAAACTTTATGTACAGCCAGTGGAATGGTGGCGAAGGCCAATATGGACAATGCACCATGAAGGTTGACTTCAAAGAGAAAGTTGCCGAGCCGCCAGCCCGCGCCCGTGGCGCCATCGCGCGTACCTATTTTTACATGCGCGACCAATACAACCTGACGCTCTCCCGCCAGCAAACTCAGCTTTTTAATGCCTGGAATAAGCAGTATCCGGTCACCGATTGGGAGTGTGAGCGCGACGAACGCATTGCGAAGGTACAGGGGAACCATAACCCCTATGTGCAACGCGCTTGCCAGGCGCAAAAGAGCTAACCTACACTAGCAGCAATATTTTTTAACCATGCCCAGGCCTTTTGCAGCCCAGGGCCATGACGCGGATGTTTAACTATGCGCATTCCTCGCATTTATCACCCTGAGCCACTCACTTCCGGCAGCCAAATTTCACTGTGTGAAGATGCAGCCAACCATATCGGCCGCGTGCTGCGTATGGGGCCTGGCCAGGCGCTACAGCTGTTTGATGGCAGCAATCAGGTATTCGACGCCGAAATCACCCACGCCAGTAAGAAAAGCGTGGACGTGAAGGTGCTTAACGCTGAACTCGACGATCGAGAATCGCCGCTACACATCCACCTGGGCCAGGTGATGTCGCGGGGTGAAAAAATGGAATTTACTATCCAAAAATCGATTGAACTGGGTGTAAGCCTCATTACGCCACTTTTTTCTGAGCGCTGCGGCGTTAAACTGGACAGCGAACGCCTGAACAAGAAGCTCCAGCAGTGGCAGAAAATCGCCATTGCCGCCTGCGAACAGTGCGGTCGTAATCGGGTGCCTGAAATTCGCCCGGCGATGGATCTGGAAGCGTGGTGCGCCGAACAGGATGAAGGTCTGAAACTGAACCTGCATCCCCGCGCCAGCGCCAGCATCAATACGCTGCCGCTCCCGGTGGAACGCATCCGCTTGCTGATTGGCCCCGAAGGTGGGCTGTCGGCAGATGAAATTGCCATGACCGCACGGTATCAGTTTACTGATATTCTGTTAGGACCTCGCGTTCTGCGTACTGAGACAACTGCGCTCACCGCCATCACCGCGCTACAGGTGCGTTTTGGCGATCTGGGCTAACGGAGAAGAACAATGATCAAGCTCGGCATCGTGATGGATCCCATCGCAAGCATCAACATCAAGAAAGATTCCAGCTTCGCTATGCTGCTGGAAGCGCAACGTCGCGGTTACGAAATTCATTATATGGAAATGGCCGATCTCTATCTGATCAACGGTGAAGCCCGCGCCCGTACGCGTACCCTGAGCGTAGAGCAGAACTACGACAAATGGTATGAGTTCAATAGCGAGCAGGATCTCCCGCTGGCAGATCTGGACGTCATTCTGATGCGTAAGGATCCGCCGTTTGATACCGAGTTCATCTACGCAACCTATATTCTGGAACGTGCAGAGGAGAAAGGGACGCTAATCGTCAACAAACCGCAGAGCCTGCGCGATTGTAACGAGAAGCTGTTCACCGCATGGTTTGCCGACCTGACACCGGAAACGCTGGTCACGCGTAACAAAGCGCAGCTGAAAGCCTTCTGGCAAAAACACAGCGACATCATTCTCAAACCGCTGGACGGCATGGGCGGCGCATCTATTTTCCGCGTCAAGGAAGGCGATCCGAACCTTGGCGTTATTGCCGAAACACTGACCGAGCACGGTACCCGTTATTGCATGGCGCAGAACTATCTGCCGGCAATTAAAGACGGCGATAAACGCGTGCTGGTGGTCGATGGCGAACCCGTTCCGTACTGCCTGGCGCGTATTCCACAAGGCGGCGAAACCCGTGGCAACCTGGCAGCCGGCGGTCGTGGCGAGCCGCGTCCATTAACCGACAGCGACTGGGAAATTGCACGTCGCATTGGGCCAACGCTGAAAGCAAAAGGTTTGATTTTTGTCGGTCTGGATATCATTGGCGACCGTCTGACGGAAATTAACGTCACCAGCCCAACCTGTATTCGTGAAATTGAAGCGGAGTTCCCGGTTTCGATTACCGGTATGCTGATGGACGCCATCGAGGCACGTTTGCAGAAATAAATAAGTTGCCGGATGGCGATGCCTTCGCGTCTTATCCGGCCTACATTCGCACCCCGTAGGCCGGATAAGGCGAAGCCGCCATCCGGCAAAGCTATCTTCAGAGGGTGACATCTTCGCGCTTTGCCCACATACTGGGCTCTGTTGCTTTTTTGAACCAGGAAACAGAACCTCTGACAATGAATTTACAGCATCACTTTCTAATTGCCATGCCTGCTCTCCAGGATCCGATTTTCCGCCGTTCCGTGGTGTATATCTGTGAACACAATGAGAACGGAGCAATGGGGATTATCGTCAATAAGCCTCTGGAAAACTTACAAATTGAAGGGATTCTGGAAAAGCTGAAGATTACTCCAGAAGCACGCGATCCTGCCATTCGTCTGGACAAACCGGTGATGCTCGGCGGCCCGCTGGCGGAAGACCGTGGATTTATTCTACACACCCCGCCGTCACGCTTTGCCTCCAGTATTCGCATTTCAGATAACACTATCATCACGACCTCCCGCGATGTACTTGAAACCCTGGGTACACAGGAGCAGCCATCCGAAGTGCTGGTTGCGCTGGGCTATTCATCATGGGAAAAAGGTCAACTGGAACAAGAGCTACTGGATAACGCCTGGCTCACTGCTCCCGCAGACCTCAACATCTTGTTTAAAACGCCGATTGCCGACCGCTGGCGCGATGCGGCGAAGCTTATCGGGATTGATATTCAGACCATGCCTGGCGTGGCGGGACACGCCTGATGAGCGGAACATTACTCTCTTTTGATTTTGGTACGAAAAGTATCGGCGTCGCGGTTGGTCAACGCATTACCGGTACGGCGAGACCCTTGCCCGCCATCAAAGCACAGGACGGTACGCCAGACTGGAGTTTGATTGAACGCCTGCTAAAAGAGTGGCAGCCGGACGAAATCATTGTCGGCCTGCCGCTCAACATGGATGGCACCGAACAACCCCTTACTGCGCGCGCGCGCAAATTCGCTAACCGCATTCACGGTCGCTTTGGCGTAACCGTAACGCTACACGATGAACGTTTGAGCACCGTCGAAGCCCGCTCAGGCCTGTTTGAGCAAGGCGGATACCGGGCGTTGAGTAAAGGCAAAGTAGATTCCGCTTCTGCCGTTATTATCCTTGAAAGCTATTTCGAGCAGGGCTACTAAAGTCGCCCCTGCGCCTGGCGCTGCTGCTGACTTTGTGCAAACGTCTGCATACCTGTCTGCTGCCCGGTTTGAATCACACCGGGTAGCTGATGCGTTTTCCCTTCGCGGATCAAATTGCCCACGGCGGGAGTGTTGACGAGCAGTTCGAATAGCGCCACGCGTCCTCCCTGCTTATCTTCCTCCAGCTTTTGCGAAAGTACCGCCCGCAGGCTGTCTGCAAGCTGGTTACGCACCGGATCTTTCTCCTGTGCGGGAAAGGTGTCCACCAGCCGCGCGATGGCCTGCGCCGCCCCTCGCGTATGTAAGGTTGCCAACACCAGATGCCCGGTCTCCGCTGCCGTTAAGGCCAAACGAATAGTTTCCACGTCGCGCAGCTCGCCCAGCAAAATGACGTCGGGATCTTCGCGTAACGCGCCGCGTAAACCGGCAGCAAAAGAAGCGCAGTGTACGCCCACCTCCCGCTGTTGAATAAGACAACGCTGGCTGGTGTAGCGATATTCAATCGGATCTTCCAGCGTCAGAATATGCCCCGCAATATGTTGATTAAGGTACTCCACCATCGCCGCTAGGGTGGTTGATTTACCGCTGCCGGTGGCTCCAGTGACCAGAACTAATCCATTTTCACCGTGCAGCAGTTCAGGTATGGCCTCGGGGGTCTGAAGATCGTCTAAACGAGGACATTCAAGCGGTAGCAATCTTAGCGCCAGCGAGGTTCCCTGCTGATGAGCAAATGCGCTGGCGCGTAGACGCCGGGAGTCCGCCAGCGTAAGGGCAAAATCAATTTGCCCCTGTTCCCGCCACTGTACCTGTTGTTGCTCACTGAGCCAGCACATCAGCAGATTCTCCACGTCAGGGGGAGTAAATGGTGCTATTTCGACTTTTCCACGTATGCGCCAGCGCGCAGGCCATGCATTGCACAGGTGTAGATCCGACACGTTATGCTTTACACTAAGGGCCACTATTTCTTCCATATTCATATGAACATCCTCGGAAAATGAACGATATCGCGCATAACCTGGCACATGTCCGGGACAAAATCTCAGCCGCCGCGACGCGTTGCGGGCGGTCTTCAGAAAAAGTTATGCTGCTTGCAGTTAGCAAAACCAAACCTGCGAGCGCCATCGAAGAAGCCATCGTCGCAGGATTATTTTCAATTGGTGAAAACAACGACTAATAGCGAGTAGTCACGCTCTTGATTTTCCATACACCTTTTTCTTCTACCATGCAGTCAATAACTTTTTGAGATGACTCCCCTGTTCCAAATGTCAAATAGACATTGGTACAAATAGGATCAGCTATAATTAGATCAATACTAATATGCTTACTCCAGTCTTCATCGGCAAAATCCTGAACTTTTAGAAAATAATCCTCTTCAAGCTCATTGCTTCTATAAGCTTGCTTTAATTTATTCAATGTATCAATAATAACATAAGGCTCTAATGCCGTCGGATCATCTGCAACTGGGATGATATTATGAGCAATCTGCTTTATATACCAGGCATTGAATTTTAATGCCTGAGTATCAGCAGGTATTATTCCTGCCATAGCAAACGATGAGAATAGAAAAGTAAATAATATCAATCGTTTCATCAGTTATGCCTATAGAGTTTATACGAGGGCTGATTTTTACGATAACCAGGTCCGGGATACACGCCATGTTCCTGTTTGAAATCTGACCACCAGTAATGTCCATCAAAAATCGCCATGTGCCCTGCTGTATTTCCTCCAGTATATGGTTGAATTATAGCAACATCACCTTTAATAGGATTGCCATATACTTCACGAAAACCAGCCAATACTAAATATTTACCCATATTTTTAGCATTATCATGATGCAAGGATACGCCTCCATGTTCGATTGCTGCTGTTACTGCCCTGGCACAATAACCTGTAGCGTGCGCATGAGCATTATTCCTAACAAAATTTATAGCGGCTTCTTTATTCCACATTTGCAAAATCTCATTTATAAACGAAGAGTATGAAATATCACAAAGCGAACCATCACCTTGAACATTAAATGCTCCCAACTCTATTTATTGACATCACAAATATGCCCGCAAGCTGTATTTCCGATGTGTATTGCTGCTTAATAACAAATGAGGTTATAATATTTACCTTACCAACTATTTAATTTTTTTGCTTTATTATAAATAAATATCATCCCAGATTTTATAACTGTAGAATATTTACACTGGCGCAAACTGGAGCTGAATAAAACGAATTGAAAATTCTGTCAGTTAAATCTGTTTACGTCCTCCTACAGACTCACATTTTTATACTCAGCCTATCTGCAGCCTTACCAGGCGTAGTAAATGGTGTGGTTTCGACTTTCCCACGTATGCACCAGCGCGCAGGCCATGCATTGCACAGGTGTAGATCCGACACGTTATGCTTTACACTAAGGGCCACTATTTCTTCCATATTCATATGAACATCCTCGGAAAATGAACGATATCGCGCATAACCTGGCACATGTCCGGGACAAAATCTCAGCCGCCGCGACGCGTTGCGGGCGGTCTTCAGAAGAAGTTATGTTGCTTGCAGTCAGCAAAACCAAACCTGCGAGCGCCATCGAAGAAGCCATGACCGCAGGGCAGCGTGCCTTCGGTGAAAACTATGTCCAGGAAGGGGTGGATAAGATCCGCTACTTTCAGGAAAAAGGCGTTAACGATCTGCAGTGGCACTTTATCGGCCCGCTGCAGTCGAATAAAAGTCGTCTGGTCGCTGAACATTTTGACTGGTGCCATACGATTGATCGTCTGCGTATCGCTGCCCGTCTGAGCGAACAGCGCCCGGCGGAACTGCCGCCGCTCAATGTGTTGATTCAGATTAATATCAGCGATGAGAACAGTAAGTCAGGTATTCCGCTTGCAGAGCTTGACGCACTGGCGGCTGAGGTCGCCGCGCTGCCACGCATTACCCTGCGTGGTCTGATGGCGATTCCGGCGCCAGAGTCAGATTATGTAAGGCAGTTTGAAGTTGCACAGCAAATGGCGGTAGCATTTGCCGGGTTGAAAACACGCTACCCAAGTATCGACACGCTCTCACTGGGGATGTCTGATGATATGGATGCCGCCATTGCGGCGGGTAGCACGATGGTGCGCATCGGCACTGCCATTTTTGGTGCTCGTGATTACACTAAAAAATAAGGAAAACTAAGGAACACCATGAATACGTTGACCTTCCTGCTCTCAACGGTAATTGAGCTGTATACCATGGCGCTGCTGCTGCGCGTGTGGATGCAATGGTCTCGCTGCGATTTCTACAACCCGTTCTCGCAGTTTATTGTGAAAATCACTCAGCCCATTATTGGGCCGTTACGCCGTATCATTCCCCCGATGGGGCCAATTGACAGCGCATCGGCATTAGTTGCGCTCGTTCTGAGCTTTATCAAGGCCATCGTGCTGTTTAAGGTGGTTACGTTCCAGCCGATCATCTGGATCGCCGCCGTGCTGATTGTCCTGAAGACTATCGGACTGCTGATTTTCTGGGTTCTGCTGGTGATGGCGATTATGAGCTGGGTCAGCCAGGGCCGCAGCCCTGTGGAGTACGTGCTGATTCAATTGGCAGATCCGCTGCTGCGTCCTATTCGTCGCTTACTTCCAGGCATGGGCGGGATCGATTTCTCGCCAATGATCCTGGTTCTGCTGCTGTATGTCATTAACATGGGCATCGCAGAAGTATTACAGGCGACAGGTAACATGCTGCTGCCGGGGCTGTGGATGGCGCTATGAGTGCCGTTACCCCCTGCGATGACGGTCTGGTTTTACGGCTCTACATTCAGCCTAAAGCCAGTCGTGACAGTATTGTAGGTTTACATGGCGACGAGCTAAAAGTCGCCATTACCGCCCCACCGGTTGATGGGCAAGCCAATAGCCATCTGGTGAAGTTTCTCGGCAAACAGTTCCGTGTGGCAAAAAGCCAGGTCGTCATTGAGAAGGGCGAGCTTGGTCGTCACAAACAGGTTAAAATCATTCATCCGCAACAGATCCCGCCCGAAATTGCGGCGCTAACTGATTAGGTATCCCATGCAAAAAGTTGTCCTCGCGACCGGCAACGCCGGTAAAGTGCGTGAACTCGCCTCTCTTCTGAGTGATTTCGGTCTTGATGTTGTTGCCCAAACGGATCTGGGTGTTGATTCTGCAGAAGAGACCGGGCTGACGTTTATTGAGAACGCCATTCTGAAGGCACGTCATGCCGCGCAAATTACCGGTTTACCCGCCATTGCTGATGACTCCGGTCTGGCGGTAAATGCCCTTGGCGGCGCGCCGGGCATCTATTCAGCCCGCTATTCCGGCGAAGATGCAACCGATCAGCAGAACCTGGAAAAACTGCTCCACACCCTGCAGGATGTTCCTGATGACAAGCGCCAGGCACAATTCCACTGCGTGCTGGTGTATATGCGCCATGCAGACGATCCAACACCTGTGGTTTGCCACGGACGCTGGCCGGGCGTTATTGCCCGTGAACCTGCCGGAAACGGTGGTTTTGGCTACGACCCAATCTTCTTTGTGCCCTCTGAAGGGAAAACCGCCGCCGAACTGACCCGCGAAGAAAAGAGCGCGATTTCTCACCGCGGACAAGCGCTGAAGCTGCTGCTGGATGCCCTGCGTAATGGTTAAGCTTCCGCCGTTAAGTCTTTACATACACATCCCGTGGTGCGTGCAGAAATGCCCGTACTGCGACTTCAACTCGCATGCGCTTAAAGGCGAAGTCCCTCATGACGACTATGTGCAGCATCTGCTGAGCGATCTGGATTCTGAGGTGGCCCACGCCCAGGGCCGCGAGGTAAAGACGATTTTTATCGGTGGTGGTACGCCGAGCCTGCTTTCTGGCCCGGCAATGCAAACGCTGCTCGACGGCGTGCGCGCACGGCTGAATCTCGCCGCAGATGCAGAAGTCACGATGGAGGCGAATCCCGGTACGGTGGAAGCCGATCGCTTTGTGGATTATCAACGTGCTGGCGTAAACCGTATCTCCATTGGTGTACAGAGCTTTAGCTCCGCCAAACTCGAACGTCTGGGACGTATTCACGGGCCGGAAGAAGCCAAACGTGCAGCGCACCTGGCGAGCGGTCTGGGACTACGCAGCTTTAACCTCGACCTGATGCACGGTTTACCGGATCAGACGCTGGAAGAGGCGCTGGGCGATTTACAACAGGCCATCGAGCTCAACCCGCCGCATCTTTCCTGGTATCAGTTGACCATCGAACCGAATACGCTGTTCGGGTCCCGACCACCGGTATTACCGGATGACGACGCGCTGTGGGATATTTTTGAGCAAGGCCACCAATTGCTGACCGCCGCGGGGTATCAGCAGTACGAAACCTCAGCCTACGCCAGACCGGGTTATCAGTGTCAGCACAACCTAAATTACTGGCGTTTTGGCGACTATCTAGGCATTGGCTGCGGCGCGCACGGCAAAGTCACTTTCCCAGGCGGTCGCATCCTGCGCACTACCAAAACGCGACATCCGCGTGGATACATGCAAGGACGTTATCTGGAAAGCCAGCGAGATGTCGCCGAGGCCGATAAGCCGTTTGAGTTCTTTATGAACCGTTTCCGGCTGCTGGAAGCCGCGCCTCGCGCGGAGTTCACGCAATATACCGGGCTTACCGAAGACGTTATTCGTCGACAGATCGATGAGGCCATTGCCCAGGGCTATCTGAGTGAATGCGATGAATACTGGCAGATTACCCAACACGGTAAGCTATTTTTGAATTCGCTGCTGGAGCTGTTTCTGGCGGAGTGATGCTCGATGCGCCCACGGGCGCATTATTGACAGGTGTGCCTTTAGTGGTCAGCATGGCGGAAAACTTTACAGGATGCTCTTTCGTCCAGGTCTTTCAAAAAATGTATAATCCCCGACCATTCCCACTAAGGTGTATAAATATGCAAAATAACGATCGGCAATCATCATAACCACAAAAATGATGAGCGAATTAATCGTTACGCATATTCAGGAGACTTTGAGAAAACGCCCCAGTCGAATGACCGGGGCCGGAGTGATTAATACTGATTAAACATTTCCTGGATTTGCTTAGGATCCTTGGTTTGGGTCAGAGCCAGTTGCAGCAGAACACGCGCTTTTTGCGGGTTCAGAGAGCCTGAAGCCACAAATCCGTATTTCGCATCATCAACTTCAGCATCCTGGGTGGTGGCGCCCGTTGGTACACGGGATGAGCGCACCACAACAGTACCTTTATGCGCGGCAGTTGCCAGCGTATCGAAAATGGTTTTATACAGGTTACCGTTACCTACACCCGCACTGACGATCCCGGCGTAACCCGCGTCTACCAATGCTTTGGCTGGCAGATCGGAGGCGTTAGCGTAGTTGTATACAATCCCAACTTTCGGCAGCTCGGTCAGCTTAGATACATCGAACGGCGTGGATGTGGTGTGCTTACGCGCAGGCGTACGCTGGTAGTCGATTTTACCGTTATGGATATAACCCAGCGGACCATAGTTAACGGATTTGAAAGTAGCGACATCCGTGGTGTTAGTTTTGGTCACGTCGCGACCATCCATAACAGTGTCGTTCATCACCACCAGCACACCACGGTTGGCAGAGGCTTTGTCTGCGGCGGTTACCACGGCGTTATACAGGTTGAACGGGCCATCAGCGCTCATACCTGTAGACGGACGCATTGCGCCGACCAGCACCACCGGCTTGTTGCACTTGACGGTGAGATCGAGGAAATAGGCGGTTTCTTCCATGGTATCCGTACCATGTGTTACCACGAAGCCGTCAGTTTTATCACACTCGGTATTAATCTTTTTCGCCAGCGTTAGCCAGACTTCGTCATTCATATCCTGGGAGCCGATGTTCACCACCTGCTCGCCTTTCACAACGGCGATATCTTTCAACTGAGGTACGGCATCAACCAAATTTTCTACGCCGACTTTGCCTGCCGTGTAGTTAGATTTTGTTGCGGAGTCACCACCGCCGGCGATCGTCCCGCCGGTAGCTAAAATAGTGATGTTTGGCAGTGCAAGCGCCGCGCCGCTGAAACCCATAACCAGTGCGGCAAGTGCCGTTCTCTTGAAAAACTCCATGTTATTTCTCCAGTTACTTGAATTTGCAGCATTATGTCTATCTTACAGATGAATAATGTGACGCCATCCAATTAACCAGATTTATATCTCTATCAAATTGTTATTCTTAGAGATGGATATCAAAAAAACAGAAAAATACAAAATAAAACGACACAGAATGTTTCTGTGCCGTTAAAAAGAGGTGAAGATTATTTCAGATTGCTAACCAGCGTTTTACGATCGTTTTCCAGCGTCACGACGCGGGCACAAACATCTTTGCCAAACTGCTGGAAGTCTTGTTCCTGATTCTTCCATTCGTTCTGAATTGAGGTTTGCAAACCTCCGAGGCTTCCGAGCACGCCCTGCAGCGGATTACCACCGCCTTTGAGCACGGCTTTCGCCCCCATCTCGTTGATGCTGTCCTGCAAAATACCGCCCATCGCCTGATTGACCAGCTGTTGTCCATCCGCACGGACCTGATCAATCGCCTTATAATGGAAGGTCAGGCCGTCAGTGCGATGCTCAATAATGCGGTTCATCTGCTCTTTCAATTGCGCATCCAGCTTAGTTAAGCGGCCACGCATGTTGCTGCTTTCGCCGACCTCTTTGGCAATGATTTTATCCAGCGCCACGCGACCTTTCTCCACGCGCGCTCTGGCACCTTCGTCAATCCACGGCAGGCTGCTACGCAACGCCGCCTGATAATCTTTGGCCTGTTCACGCTGCGCGGCGTTCAGGTTGTACTGTTTACCGTTAAAGGTGACATCACCGGCCTGGGTAATGACCAGGTTGCCGTTCTCACCCTTCACCTGTACCGTTTGTGGACTCAAAATCACATCGTCACGCGGGGTGACGCTGCACTGATAATCAGCATGTGCGGCCATCGCCGTGAACGTTAGGACTGCCGCCAGCAGCGTTTTGCGCATCATATCTTTCCCTCAATACAAATTGGGCCGGCATTTGCCGACCCTTTGCTACTTAGTCCCACCAAATATCGAAAAGTTCGCTGGTGCGCACTTCTTCGAGTTTGTGCTCTTCCAGCCACTTACGCACGATAGCCTGATGTTCTTCGGTGCATTTGCCGATTTCCTGCAGACAGATCAGACCTTCCCAGGCCAGATAGCCGCTGCCGTCAAAGGCCAGCTTGTTCGGTTCGATAACTTCATTGATAAAATCATCAACGATTTGATCGACCTGCTCTCCAGATGTACCTTCCGGGAAACGCCATGCAACCGAAAATCCTACTTCCTGGAATTCGTCGATGTGCATTTTTTTACGCAGACGACGGCTACGGTTCTTTGCCATTATTTCACCCTCTCGAACATTAAGTCCCATACGCCGTGGCCAAGACGATGACCACGTTGTTCAAATTTGGTTACCGGGCGCGATTCCGGGCGCGGTACGTAATCGTTACTCTCTGACTGGTTTTTATACCCGTCAATCGAGGACATCACTTCAAGCATGTGCTCCGCATAGGCTTCCCAGTCGGTTGCCATGTGGAACACGCCGCCCAGCTTCAGCTTGCTTAAGATATGCTCAGCAAACGGTACCTGAACGATACGGCGTTTATTATGACGTGCTTTATGCCACGGGTCAGGGAAAAACAGCTGAACCATAGATAAAGAATTGTCAGGAATCATTTTATGCAGGACTTCGACGGCATCATGGCACATGACACGCAGGTTCTCGACGCCCTCTTCATGAGCTGAAGCCAGACACGCGCCAACGCCCGGTGAGTGAACCTCAATGCCGAGGAAATTTTGCTCCGGACGCGCTTTCGCCATCGCCACCAGCGAAGCCCCCATACCAAAACCAATTTCAAGCGTGACTGGCGCATCGCGACCAAACAGCGCAGCGAAATCCACAGGTTCTTCGCTGAACTCAACGCCCATCACCGGCCAGTAGTTTTCCAGCGCGTGTTCCTGCCCTTTCGTCAGTCGCCCCTGGCGACGAACAAAACTACGAATCCGGCGCAGAGGGCGGCCGTTTTCATCAAATTCCGGTGAAATGACGTCGTTCTTCATAAAAGTTTAGTCTGCTGTGTTTGAGTTCTGAAAACGGGCATTATCCAAAGTTAGTTGCCGGATGCAAGTAAAGGAAGAAAGTGAGCAGCGGAAAGTTCCGGTTTACACCCCGTTGCCGCTGTGCTGCAATCTTGCCCCCGGCAATAATGAAACGGTAATCATGCAAGCGTCTCAATTCTCGGCTCAGGTTTTGAGCTGGTACGACAAATACGGGCGGAAAACGCTGCCCTGGCAAATTGATAAGACGCCTTACAAAGTATGGCTCTCTGAGGTGATGCTGCAACAAACTCAGGTTGCGACCGTTATCCCCTACTTTGAGCGCTTTATGGCGCGCTTCCCAACGGTAACGGATTTAGCCCATGCGCCGCTGGATGAAGTCCTGCATTTATGGACCGGGCTGGGCTATTACGCCCGAGCGCGTAATCTGCATAAAGCCGCGCAACAGGTTGTGACGCTGCACGGCGGCTCATTCCCGCAAACCTTTGATGAAGTGGCCGCCCTGCCAGGCGTCGGACGTTCAACTGCAGGCGCGATCCTTTCTCTCTCCCTGGGTCAGCATTTTCCGATTCTTGACGGTAACGTCAAACGTGTGCTGGCTCGCTGTTATGCTGTAAGCGGCTGGCCGGGTAAAAAAGAGGTCGAAAAGAAACTGTGGGAATTGAGCGAGCAGGTTACGCCAGCCCATGGGGTTGAGCGGTTTAATCAGGCGATGATGGATTTAGGCGCCATGGTCTGTACGCGCTCAAAACCCAAATGTTCCCTGTGTCCGTTGGAAAATGGCTGTGTGGCGAGCGCCAATGCAAGCTGGCCGCTGTACCCGGGTAAAAAGCCCAAACAGACATTACCAGAACGGACGGGTTATTTTTTACTGATGCAGCATGAAAACGAGGTGTTGCTCACGCAGCGACCACCCAGCGGCTTATGGGGTGGCTTATACTGTTTTCCGCAGTTTGATGATGAGGATGGGCTACGCGACTGGCTGGCGCAACGGCAAATTAACGCAGATAATCTGACCCAACTTAATGCGTTTCGCCATACCTTTAGCCATTTCCACTTAGATATTGTGCCTATGTGGCTTCCCGTGTCCTCATTCACCTCATGCATGGATGAAGGCAACGCGCTCTGGTATAACTTAGCGCAACCGCCGTCGGTCGGACTGGCGGCCCCCGTGGAGCGTTTGTTACAGCAATTACGTGCCGGCACACAGGTTTAACGTACCGGTCGATAAAGAGGATTTTTTATGAGCAGAACGATTTTTTGCACTTTCCTGCAACGCGAAGCAGAAGGACAGGATTTTCAGCTGTACCCGGGCGATCTGGGAAAACGCATCTATAACGAGATTTCTAAAGAAGCATGGGCGCAATGGCAGCATAAACAAACCATGCTGATTAACGAGAAGAAACTCAATATGATGAACGTTGAACACCGTAAGTTACTGGAACAGGAGATGATTAACTTCCTGTTTGAAGGTAAGGATGTGCATATTGAAGGCTATACGCCTGAAGAAAAAAAATAAGCATCGCTTGCTGGCAATCTCGTAGGCCGGATAGGGTGCTTGCACTGCCATCCGGCAAAACGATACAACAACAAACACAACACGCACTCCCGGAATGATGAAAAAATTTCTCGCGCTTGCCGTTATCGCGCCGTTGCTCATCTCCTGTTCCAGTTCGACCAAAAAAGGCGACTCCTATAACGAAGCCTGGGTCAAGGATACCAACGGTTTTGATATTCTGATGGGGCAATTTGCCCATAACATTGAGAATCTGTGGGGATTTAAGGAAGTGCTGATTGCGGGTCCGAAGGACTACGTAAAGTATACCGATCAGTATCAAACCCGCAGCCATATCAATTTTGATGACGGTACGATAACCGTCGAGACCATTGCCGGGACAGATCCCGCCGGACATCTGCGTCTAGCGATTATCAAGACGTTGCTGATGGGTGATGATCCGGGTTCTATCGACCTCTATTCCGATGTCGACGACATTAAGATTTCCAAAGAGCCGTTCCTGTACGGGCAGGTAGTCGATAATACCGGCCAGCCTATTCGTTGGGAGGGACGTGCAACCAACTTTGCCAACTACCTGCTACAAACGCGACTGAAAAAGCGCAGCAATGGCTTGCGTATCATCTATAGCGTGACGATCAATCTGGTCCCGAACCACCTTGATAAGCGCGCGCATAAATACGTCGGCATGGTACGTCAGGCTTCACGTAAGTATGGCGTCGACGAGTCACTGATTCTGGCCATCATGCAAACCGAATCCTCGTTTAACCCGTATGCGGTCAGCCATGCCGATGCGCTGGGACTCATGCAGGTGGTACAACACAGCGCCGGAAAAGATGTGTTCCGTTCCCAGGGGCGCTCAGGCACGCCAAGCCGTAGCTTCTTGTTTGACCCGGCCAGCAACATTGATACCGGTACTGCCTATCTGGCAATGCTGAATAATGTCTATTTGGGCGGCATTGATAATCCGACCTCGCGTCGCTATGCGGTGATCACCGCGTATAACGGCGGCGCGGGCAGCGTGCTGCGCGTGTTCTCGAACGATAAAATTCAGGCCGCAAACATCATTAACAGCATGTCCCCTGGGGACGTTTATCAAACGCTGACCACCCGACACCCATCAGCTGAATCACGCCGATATCTTTACAAGGTCAATTCCGCACAAAAATCATATCGTCGCCGCTAATGTATCCCTCTCTTGCCCCCTAAAACGGGGGCCTGAAGAGGGAAAAACGTTAACTCCATCACTCTTTTGCTTTGCAATCCGAAATTGTTTGCAAATATTTGTCACAGGTAACAAAAAAAGAGTGCCTCTCGTTGATAGAATCACATCATATAGCCACGGCAAATGTGCCTTTTAAAACATTCATCCGCATTACGGTGTGAGGAAATTAACATGAATCTTAAGCTGCAGCTGAAAGTTCTCTCGTTTCTGCAGTTCTGCTTATGGGGTAGTTGGCTCACTACCCTCGGCTCCTATATGTTTGTCACCCTTAAATTTGATGGTGCATCCATTGGCGCGGTGTACAGCTCGCTGGGGATCGCCGCCGTGTTTATGCCTACGCTGTTAGGGATCGTGGCTGACAAATGGATCAGTGCAAAATGGGTGTACGCCATTTGTCACCTGGTCGGCGCAGCAACGCTGTTCGCCGCAGCCGAAGTCACCACGCCAGGCGCCATGTTCTTTGTGATCTTGCTTAACTCCCTGGCCTATATGCCAACTTTGGGGTTAATCAACACCATCTCTTACTATCGCCTGCAATCAGCCGGGATGGATATTGTTACAGACTTCCCGCCAATCCGTATCTGGGGCACCATCGGCTTTATTCTGGCGATGTGGGCGGTAAGCTTCTCCGGCTTTGAACTGAGCCATATGCAGCTGTATATCGGCGCGACGCTGTCCGTCGTATTGGCGCTGTTTACCCTGACGCTGCCGCATATCCCGGTCGCCAATCAGCAGAAAAACCAGAGCTGGTCTTCCATGTTGGGCCTGGATGCCTTCGCGCTATTTAAAAACAAGCGTATGGCGATTTTCTTCATCTTCTCTATGATGCTGGGCGCAGAGCTGCAAATTACCAATATGTTCGGTAATACCTTCCTGCACAGCTTCGATAACAATCCGCTGTTCTCCGGCAGCTTCATCGTTGAACACGCGTCGGTGATGATGTCGATTTCGCAGATCTCCGAGACGCTGTTTATCCTGACCATCCCGTTCTTCTTAAGCCGTTACGGTATTAAGAACGTGATGCTTATCAGTATCGTGGCGTGGATGCTGCGCTTTGGCCTGTTTGCCTACGGCGATCCAACACCGTTTGGTACCGTGCTGCTGGTTCTGTCGATGATTGTTTACGGCTGCGCCTTCGACTTCTTCAACATCTCTGGCTCCGTGTTTGTAGAGAAAGAAGTTCGCCCTGAAATCCGCGCCAGCGCACAAGGCATGTTCCTGATGATGACCAACGGCTTCGGTTGTATTCTGGGCGGTCTGGTGAGCGGTAAAGTAGTTGAACACTATACGCTGAACGGTATTACCGATTGGCAGACCGTGTGGCTGATCTTCGCAGGTTACTCGCTGGTTCTGGCTTTTGCCTTCGTTGCGCTGTTTAAATACAAACACGTACGCGTTCCGGCAGGCGCCCAGACTATCGCGCACTAATCTTTATTGATTAAATAGGGTCACCTGATGGTGGCCCTATTTGGTCAGATGACGCTTACTTCAGAACATATCCATACAGACGTTTAATACCGTCTGCATCCGTTTCACTGTAAACCCCTTGCAGCTCCGGCGAGAAGCCCGGCAGCAGGTTTATGCCCTCTTCCAATGCCAGGAAGTAACGTTGCACCGCCCCGCCCCATACTTCGCCCGGTACCACGCACAGTACGCCCGGAGGATAAGGCAGCGCGCCTTCTGCCGCACTGCGACCAGCGGCATCACAAATACGCACCAGTTCAACATCACCGCGGATAAAGGCGCTGTTAGCATCCTGTGGGTTCATCGCCACGGTAGGTAAACTCTCCTGACGGAACATCGCTTTTTGCAGATCTTTCACATCAAAGCTGACGTACAGTGAGTGCATCTCCTGACACAGTTCACGCAGCGTGTAATCCCGGTAACGTACCGGATACTTGTTGAAGATGGTGGGCAGCACGTTTGCCAGCGGCGTATCGTCTTCAATATGTTGTTCAAACTGCGCCAGCATCGCGACCAGTTGCGCCAGTTTCTCAGCGCTTTCTGCCGGGGTCAGCAGGAACAGAATCGAGTTAAGGTCGCATTTCTCCGGCACGATACCGTTTTCACGCAGATAATGCGCCAAAATCGTCGCCGGAATACCAAACTCAGTATATTGCCCGGTTTGCGCATCAATGCCCGGAGTGGTTAACAGCAGTTTGCAGGGATCGACAAAATACTGGTCGCGTGCATATCCAGAAAAACCATGCCATTTAGCACCAGGTTCAAAGCTAAAGAAGCGACGCTCGCTGGCAATCACCTGTGTCGGATAGCTTTCCCACGGTTTGCCATCCACTATCGGAGGAATAAACGGTTGAAGCAGCTTACAGCGGGTAATAATCGCTTTGCGGGCCTCGATCCCCAGCATCACACATTCCGCCCATAGCCGACGGCCGCTCTCGCCTTCATGGATTTTGGCGTTAACGTCCAGTGCCGCAAACAGCGGGTAAAACGGGCTGGTGGAAGCATGCAGCATAAACGCATTGTTCAGACGCTTATGCGGGCAGAACCGCGCCTGGCCGCGAATATGGTTATCCTTTTTATGGATCTGCGAGGTTTGCGAGAATCCGGCCTGCTGTTTGTGTACCGACTGAGTGACAAAGATCCCCGGATCGTTAGCATTGAGCTCTAGCAGCAGCGGCGACCCATCGGCCATCATCGGGATAAATTGCTCGTAACCGACCCATGCGGAATCAAACAGGATGTAATCGCACAGGTGACCGATCTTGTCGATCACCTGCCGGGCGTTGTAGATCGTACCGTCATAGGTACCCAACTGAATGATCGCCAGACGGAACGGGCGCGGTTGATCAGCCTTTTGCGGCGCAACTTCTCGAAGTTGCTGGCGCAGATACTCCTCATCAAAGCAGTGCTCATCAATGCCGCCAATAAAGCCAAACGGATTACGCGCCGCTTCCAGATAAACCGGCGTAGCACCCGCCTGGATCAGCGCCCCGTGGTGGTTCGATTTATGATTATTGCGGTCAAACAGCACCAGATCGCCGCGCGTCAGCAGCGCATTGGTGACCACTTTATTGGCCGCAGAGGTCCCATTCAGCACAAAGTAGGTTTTATCCGCGTGGAAAACTTTCGCAGCAAATTTCTGCGCATGTTTCGCTGCTCCTTCATGAATCAACAGATCGCCAAGCTTAACGTCAGCGTTGCACATATCCGCGCGAAACAGATTCTCACCAAAGAACTCATAGAAATGTCGGCCCGCAGGATGCTTCTTAAAAAACTCACCGTGTTGGTGTCCCGGGCAGGCAAACGTGCTATTCCCCATTTCGACGTACTGGGTAAGCGTGTCATAGAACGGCGGCAGCAGCTCTTCCTCATACTGACAGGCAGCAGATTCCAGCTCCAGCCAGTCCTGAGCCTGACCGCGAATTACCGCATTAACGCCCACAGGCACATCAACATCAGACTCTGCGAACAGAAACACAGGTAGATGAAAACCGGTGCGTTTCAGCAAAGCCAGGATCCCACTGCGGCTGTCCGCAACGGTAATGACGACTGCCGCAACGTCAGTAAAATCGGTACTGTCCAGCGACACCACCTGACGATGGCTGGACAGACGAGAAACCAGTTCACTACTGGCGGCAATTTTCATTGATTTCATAAGCGCAATAACCCGTTTCGGGAAAATCAAAAGTCCCGGACAACGCCGCATGGCTTTGCCCACGAAATGACAGGTCAAACTGGTTACCAGCCCCGACCGCCAGACATCAGTAAAAGCAGATAGCCTCTGATTTTACTGTTATCCTGCAGTGAGCGTGCGCTGCCCTCACCGCATGGTGGGAGCGTAAAGATAAGTCGCGGGAAGGGGCAAACGTCGCGCAAAAAGGCGATGTTGAAGGCGATGTAGGGGGAGTAATATCATCCCAGGCAGCCCCATTCAGACAGGAGAAAATTCGCGCAATCATGGCATCTTTCACTTACAGGCGCAAGATAAAATCCTGTGCGAAAACCTTACAGATAAGCAAGCATTTCGTCTGAAAGTTGCGGCATAATAATGCAATCTGAAACATAATTTCACCCAGCTAATTGCCTTTAGTATCAAGACGATGATGGGTATGCAGGAGCAAATGTGGTAATCGGACCCTTTATTAATGCCAGCGCTATTTTATTTGGTGGCATTCTCGGCGCGCTGCTCAGCCAGCATATACCAGAACGCATTCGGGTCTCCATGACCTCTATTTTCGGGCTGGCCTCGTTAGGGATTGGTATCTTGCTGGTTATCAAATGCGCCAATCTACCGGTGATGGTTCTGGCAACGCTCGTCGGCGCGTTAATTGGCGAGTTTTGTCATCTGGAAAAAGGGATCAATGCCACGGTAGCCAAAGCGCAGCAGCTTTTCACCCGCTCGGACGCCAACGTAACGCACGAATCCTTTATTCAAAGCTATGTGGCTATCATTGTGCTGTTTTGCGCCAGCGGTACCGGGATCTTCGGTGCGATACATGAAGGGATGACCGGCGACCCGAATATTTTAATCGCCAAGTCATTTTTGGATTTCTTCACGGCCATCATTTTTGCCTGTTCGCTGGGAATCGCGGTATCCGCCATTTGCATGCCGATGCTGGCAATCCAGTTAACGCTCGCCACCTGTGCAGCACTGATTTTACCCCTGACGACGCCAGCTATGATGGCCGATTTCAGCGCCGTAGGCGGTCTATTGCTGCTGGCAACCGGTTTGCGTATTTGCGGCATCAAAATGTTTGCGGTTGTGAATATGCTTCCTGCCCTGCTGCTGGCAATGCCGCTTTCCGCCGCCTGGACGGCATTTTTTGCCTGAGAATGCGTGCATTAGCAGCAATGTGGTGATAGATTGTGCAGTCTGCATTGATTTGAAGAAATTTCGTTGACGAAGCGAAGCGAATCGGGTTTAATGCGCCTCGTTGCCCGGATAGCTCAGTCGGTAGAGCAGGGGATTGAAAATCCCCGTGTCCTTGGTTCGATTCCGAGTCCGGGCACCACTTTCACTTCAATGTACGTCTCCCAAACATCACAAAACTCAAGTATAATCACTGCTATACGCCACTTTCCAACATTACGAACTCCACTGACCTCAACTCGATTCTCTCTAAATCAAGTTGCATCCGGGGGCTTTTCAGGGGGCTCTTTGTGTTCAATGAAAATTGAGGCCCCCATATGGCACTGACAGCCCGGCAGGTCGAGACCGCCAAGCCTAAAGAGAAGGACTATAAACTCTCTGACGAACGTGGCCTTTTTCTCCTGGTAACCACCACCGGAAAACGCTACTGGCGTATGAAATACCGTATCGCCGGTAAAGAGAAAAAGTTATCTATCGGTGTTTATCCTGAAATCTCTCTGGCTGACGCGCGTGTAAAACGCGATGAAGCCAGAAAAGTGATTGCTGATGGCGGCGATCCGAGTGAGAAAAAGCAGCTCGAAAAACTCGCCAAAAAAATATCCGTCGTAAATACCTTCAGGGCACTCGCCATGGAGTGGCATAAGCATAAGTGTATCTCATGGTCGGAAAGCTACGCAGAAAGCGTTCAGGAGGCGCTGGAGAAGGATATTTTCCCGTATGTGGGCAAACGCCCTGTCGCTGAGATCCTGCCTCTGGAGATGCTGGAAGTTTTACGGCTGATTGAAAAACGCGGTTCGCTGGAAAAATTACGTAAGGTCCGGCAGTACTGCAATCAGATCTTCCGTTACGCCATAGCAACAGGGCGTGCGACGATTAATCCAGCTGCGGAACTGACCGGTACTCTGACCGCACCAAAGACCGAGCACTTCCCTCACCTACAGGCATCCGAGTTACCCGCGTTCCTTGCCAGTCTGGCTAATTACCATGGCAGTTGCATTACGCGTATGGCAACCAGTCTGCTGCTACTGACGGGGGTTCGTACGATTGAACTTCGCGCTGCAGAATGGCAAGAGTTTGATCTGGAGAATGCATTGTGGACAATCCCCGAAAGCCGGATGAAAAAGCGCCGCAAACATCTGGTGCCTTTGTCAGACCAGGTTCTGTCGATCCTGCTGGAACTCCGCACTTATACCGGTCAGTATCAACTCGTGTTTCCAGGGCGCTGCAACATCAACAAACCGATGAGTGAAGCCAGTATCAACATGGTTATCAAACGTATCGGCTACGATGGTAAAGCTACCGGACACGGCTTTCGCCACACTATGAGCACCATTTTGCATGAGCAGGGGTTTAATACAGTCTGGATCGAGATGCAGCTCGCTCACGTGGATAAAAACAGCATTCGCGGCACATATAACCATGCACAGTATCTGGATGGAAGACGAGAAATGATGCAGTGGTACGCTGATTATATTGACAATCTTCTCAGTTCATCGACAAAAAGTTAGTGGTTGTTCACCCGCACCTGAAGGTGCGGGGAACGTAATTCTTTTATTTTTTGTTTGTTCTATAACCTTCTGGCATATTTACCGCGCTGTATGGACTTAAACGTGAAGCGATCCAGTACTGCTTTCCCTGTCGGAGCAAGTTCAGGTAAGCAAGACGTTCGGTCAGATCACGCCGTATTGTTTTTTCGCAAATGCTAAATTCGTCAGCAAGGCTCCTGACGGTCAGTGACTCGCCATTGTTGAGGCGGGTTGACCTGATCCCCGTTGATTAATACACCGCGATGTTTGTAATGTCTTCATCAGCAACGTAAGCGATGAGATGGTCTACCCCCTCCTTCACGGCGACTCTCAATACCGTCATGATGGTGGTAATTCAATCAGCGTTGAAAGGGTGAGAAACCATGTCAAGGCTGAACATTATTGGAATTGATCTTGCGAAAACAAATTTTTATCTTTTCAGCCTTTCACCGGAAGGGAAGCCTGGTGGAAGGATTAAGCTCTCTCGTGAAAAGTTGATTGGCTGGTTTACGACACAGTCCAGGATGATTGTCGCCATGGAGGCATGTGGTGCTTCTCATCACTGGGCCAGAGAAATTCAAAAGACGGGGCATGATGTTGTGATGCTACCCGCTCAGCACGTCAGGGCTTATCAGCGTCGCCAGAAAAACGACTATAACGATGCTCAGGCCATTGCCGAAGCCTGCTGGCACGGAACAATTCGCCCAGTTCCGGTAAAAACGCTATCTCAGCAGGATGAACAAACCTTTTTAAAAATGCGACGACTTGTTTCTGAAGAAAGAACGCAGTTAATCAACCATATCAGAGGGTTAATGGCAGAGTATGGTATTGTTTTGCGTAAAGGCGCAACTGAGCTTCGACGTAAATTACCCGAGTTGCTTGAAGATGCAGAGAATGGATTTACGCCCCAGATGCGTGAACTGTTACAACGGCAATATCAGCGGCTGGCGGCTCTGGATGATGAACTCATATGGTATGACAACCGACAGCGAAAAAATGCCGCCGGGGATTCAGTATGCCAGCGCCTACTTTCTATTCCGGGTTTTGGTCCACTGGTTAGTCTGGCAGTGAAAAGCTGGATGGGTGATGGAAAACAGTTTAAAAGAGGTCGGGATGCTTCAGCGGCTCTTGGGTTGGTTCCACGACAATTCAGCACAGGGGGGCAACAGGTTCTTCTGGGGATCACCAAATGTGGAAACAGCTACGTCAGATCAATGCTGATACATGGTGCCCGAGCTGTTTTGTTCAGATCCGCAGGCAAAACGGATCAACTTAGCTCATGGGTTAACCTGGTCCGGGAGAAACGAGGATTTAACAGGGCAGTCGTCGCCCTGGCAAATAAGTTAATTCGTATTGTCTGGGTTATTATCACTCGTAATGAAGTTTACCGGGTTTCGGTAGCATGAAATAAGAAGTTGAAACAGGGTAATTTATACCGTTAACTCCAGCATTGCGTAGAAAGCAGAAACGATGAAAAACAGGTCAAACCTGCATATCGAAAACCTGGGATCGGGGCTTGGCCAGAATTAATCAAGGCCGTGTAAGCGTTAAGGACGATATGCGCGAATGTTTCATCAAGGCCAGAAGCAGTAGCTTCATCAACAGGCCGAATATACGAAAGCAAACCTGTTACTTTCATTGTCACTGCGTTCTTGCAATACGGGGGAAGACCATATAGGTCCCCCTATTAAGAAGCGTTTTTACAACAAAAACCTTCACATGACCGAACGCCGTTTTCCATTCAGGTTACAAAGTGCCTCATCAGCACGATAAACCTCGGCACGGAAGGCTATTCACTTCACATTTAGCATTCTCAAGTACTTACTTTTTCTATTCACGCAGGAAACACAGTGGTATTGTTTTAAGCTAATATCGATGATGTGATACGTACCACCAAACATTGGATGGTAACTTGTTGCTTTCATGAGCCATTTTCCGTACAGCTGAAAGCGCAATCGACGCAGGGACTTAAAATGACCGGAGTATCTAGCGATCAATACGCTGCTGGTGAACAGGGCTTAGGGTATATCTATCAGCCTCGTTTTGCGCTACTTAAGCTTCTTCAGTGGCCAGAAGATACATCTGTTTTGATCGAAAAAGATGATGACCTAGACTTCGTTAGTTTTGATGGTGTCAAAACACTGGCATCGCTCAAACACAAAGGGGATGGGGATACTCTAACCGACCTGTCTACCGATTTTTGGAAGTCAGTCCGCATCTGGCTTGACCGCTATAATCGTGATGGTAAAACCGAAGCAAATCTTCGTTTCTTTTTGTTTACGACCGGATCTATCTCAAACTCCTCGTTCCTGCAACACTTCTTAGTCGAACCGCCAACAAAAGACGATAATTCAGTATCAATAACTCAACTCACCAACACAGCTCTGGCTAGAAGCAAGTCAAAACTGATCACGGCAATAGCCGATGAGTTCAATAAACTGACTGATGAGCAAAAAGATGACTTCTTATCACGGATAATCATATTTGATGGCGGGCCTCGCATTGAAGACCTCCCAACAATTATCAAAAATCAACACATGCGTATCATTAGACGCGATAACCGAGACGCTATTTTTGAACGACTTGAAGGGTGGTGGAATAACACGATAGTCGATCTGCTAACAGGGAAACGTAAAGAGGCGATTTTTGGTTATGAGATTTCCGACAAACTTGCAGCATTTTCTGAAGAGTACAAATCGGACAATCTGCCGATTACGTTCAGAGGAAAAATTCCCGTTGGAGAAATCGATGCGATGAATGATCCCAGGCTCTTTGTTGTGCAACTCCGTGAAATAGGGGTTTCCTCTAATCGTATCCGAAACGCTATTCTCGACTACTACCGAGCATTTGAGCAGCGTTCTTCATGGGCGCGTGAAAACCTTTTGGTAACAGGAGAGATGGAAGATTATGAAGACCGCCTTGTTGATGAATGGAGTCGCTATAAAGACGTAGTTTTTGAAGAATTAGATGAAAATTCAGCTGACGAAGTACTTATTACTGCGGGAAAAGCATTGTATCAATGGGCCGATCTTGAAAGTGGTAATATTCACTCATTGCGAATCCGAGAACGAGTGACTGAGCCTTATGTAGTTCGAGGAGGATTTCACATCCTTGCGAACAGTAGACCACTACCCAAAATTTTCTGGCATCCCCACTTCCTAAATAGAATTGGGCAATTGTTGGGAGCCCAAGCATGAAGCAATGGGATCAGCGTCCATTCGAGATAAGGAATCTTTTCAATCCTGCATTTTGTGGTGTTGTACTATTCAGAGCAATGCAGAGCTACGAAGAGGAAAACTCACAGGGCATGCCATTTTCTCTCGCTCTTTTAGTTTTACCATTATGTCTGCAAAAAGATTCTCGCCAAGTGTTTGCTGAAAATCCTCGCCGCTACCTTTTGAAAACTATAGAAAACAATCCCAAATTACTCATTAATTTTGCTAACCGCGTCAATAATATGCTGCCATTTACGCTTGAAGCTTTTGGAGTGCTCATGGAACGAGGATGTTTTGTCGTAACGCAAGACGGCCGATTGAAAACAATACCTAATAAAGTTCGCAAATCGGTCATAGGGACTGAAGAATCAATCTCATGCCAGCGTGTCGCGCGCTATATAGGAAAAGAATTTGCCCGTATTGCAGATCGCGTTACGGTGTACACGACCTTTGGAATACGCCCATGAAAATTAAGTCGATTCATGTCTACAGCCATGATGGCCAACGTCGGGACCTGCAATTTAAGGTTAATGGTTTAAATGTCATTACTGGCCGTTCCTCAACCGGTAAATCAGCTCTTTCTGAGATCATTGAATACTGTATGGGTCGATCTACTTTTAACGTACCAGAAGGTATTATTCGCGATAAAGTGTCATGGTTCGCAGTCATTTATCAATTTTCACAGGAACAAGTACTAATCGCGAAACCAACACCAAATGCAGGAGCCACAAGCTGTGGCACCGTTATGCTGCGACGAGGAAATGAACTGACCGCACCAAATTTCAAAGACCTCTCGGTTAACACCGATGATGATTCTGTAGTCGCACTGTTGTCACGATTACTTGGCATCCGCGAGAACCGTACAGACGTGGCAATTGGGCACAGCAGAGAAAGCTTTGAAGCAAACATCAAGCATACTTTTTATTACCTTTTCCAAAAGCAGGGCCTTGTAGCAAATAAAGATCAACTTTTTTATCGACAAAATGAGGCATTTCAGCCACAAGCTATTCGCGACACATTACCGATTCTTTTAGGTATTTCATCAAATGATCGCTATGAACTTGAGGCCAAACTCCGAACAGCACAACGAGATCTGAAAATCAACGCCAAACGTCTTGAACAAGCTCGCGATACAATCGATACATCACTGCTAAAAGGTTCTGGGCTTTTATCTGAAGCCAGAGCCGTGGGTATCATCACACAAGACAAAGAGAGAATCGGAACTGACGAAGTAATTGATGTTTTGCGTTCTGCAATGCAATGGATTCCGTCCCCCCTACCTGAAGACGATGGACATAGAATATCCATTCTTGAAAATGAAATTGCTGGTTTACGACAAGACAGACGTCAGACCCAGTCCCGAATTGATTCTGCTCGGATGTATGCCAAGCAATCAGGTAATTTTGAAAACGAAGTTTTAGAGCAGCAAGACCGATTATCTTCTATCAAGGCTCTACCGAAAAATCCGGAAACTGGTGAATGGCAATGGCCATTCTGTGAAGCAAATTTAGCACTGGAATCTCCAATTGCTAAAGCACTCCTGAGCGAACTAACAACTCTCGACGCTGAAATGAGCATTGTGGCTGGCCAACGCCCTAAAATGGATGTTTATCTTACTGAACTAGAAGATGAGGTTCAGACCATTGTAAGTTCGATAAGAGCCAAAGAAGTGGAGCTTGCTGCGGCAATCGCGGCAAACGAAGTTATTGAGCAATTAGGCACACGCAATAATGCTGCGGCAAGAGTAATTGGTCGTATAAGTTTGTTCCTTGAAGACCTTGTACCTAACTCAGAACTGGCCACATATGAAGCAGAAAATCGTCGTCTAAAGCTCAAAGTCGAAGACCTACAAAGGAAATTTGGAGCTGATAGCAGCCATGAAAGACTCATATCTATTCTGAATAACATTTCGTCACAGATTACACGCTACATCCAGGCTTTTGATGCAGAATTTCAGGGGCTCCCTGCACGGTTTGATCTAAGCCAAATGACTATTATCTTTGATCGTACAGATCGTCCGGTACCAATGAGTCGAACTGGCGGTGGCGAAAATCATCTCGCTTATCACCTGTCTGCCTTGTTAGCCCTTCATCTCTTTGCTTCAAAGAACAATTGCCCCATTCCTCAGTTTCTTTTAATTGATCAGCCTACCCAAGTTTATTTCCCTTCTGAAAAAATTTACCAGGAAGCTGATGGTACTGTTCAGAAAACGGAAGCTGATGCTGACTTAGCAGCAGTACGTAGACTGTTTGCGTTACTGCTGAAGTTTACACAAGAAGAAGTCCCAGGCTTCCAGCTTATCGTGACAGAGCACGCAAATCTTCGCGACCAGTGGTTCCAGGATGCTTTAACCGAGCTTCCCTGGACCAAGCCCCCTGCCCTGGTACCAGAAGACTGGCCTTTACCGTCAGAATTACCAAATTAAGCACGAGTTTTGAAAATCCCCGCATCTTTGGTTCGATTGCGAGTCTTGCACCAAATTCATATCAACGGACCTCCATGGTGGTCCGTTTTTGCATTCTAAGCCCGCCGAAATCAACACTTCTACAATACCTTAACTCCGCCTGACCGTAAGCGCACCGTGAAGGACGTGGGGTAAAAATTAGTTTACAGAGAGGGTGACGTTCCAGGGCAGCAGTTCTTTCACGCGGTTGGCGGGCCAGGTGTTGATGACGCTGATCACATGGCGCAGCCAGGCTTCCGGCTCGATGCCGTTAAGTTTGCAGCTACCGATCAGGCTGTACATCACTGCCGCACTGTCACCACCACCATCAGAGCCGAAGAACATGTAGTTACGGCGCCCCAGCGCAACCACCCGGAGGGCGTTTTCATACTGAACCGCCCCGGTTTTCCTGGAGAGAGTTAAGTTCGGAAGTTCAGGCTGCCAGAACCTTGTTCCCGATGGAAGCGTAATACGCTTTTTCTGCCTCTATCGGAGGGATGTGACCAAGTCGTTCCAGCAACCGACGATTGTTGTACCAGTCCCCCCATGCCAGCGTAGCCAGTTCCACTTCTGAGCGCTTCTTCCAGGCCTGACGGTGGATGACCTCCGCTTTGTACAGACCGTTGATACTCTCCGCCATCGCGTTATCATACGAGTCACCGGTACTCCCCGTGGAAGCCAGCAGCTCTGCATCCTGCAACCGCTGCGTGTAGGCCAGCGAGACATACTGAGAGCCTTTGTCGCTGTGATGGATGGTGCCCGAAGGTCGCCGTGACCACAGTGCCTGTTCCAGCGCATCCAGGACGAACGACGTTTCCATCGATGATGAGACCCGCCAGCCCACGATGACGCCAGCGAACACGTCGATAATGAACGCCACATAGGCGAAGCCCTGCCAGGTGATGACGTAGGTAAAATCTGCACACCAAAGCTGGTTGGGACATTCCGCTACGAACTGGCGGTTTACCCTGTCCTGTGCTGCGGTATCTCTGCGACTGGTTGTGGTGCGGACTTTTTTGCCCTGGAGCACGCCTGCGAGCCCCATCAGTTTCATCAACCGTACCACTGTACATCTGGCCACGCCGATGCCCTCCCGCTGTAACTGACGCCAGACCTTGCGGGCTCCATAGACGCCATAGTTATCGTCGTACACCCGCTGTATCTGCACCTTCAGAAGCGCATCACGCTGCGAGCGCAGGCTGTGTTTTTCCGGCGATTGCTGACGTTGCTGATGCCAGTAATATGTCGACGGGGCAATATCCAGCTCGCGGCATACCGGCCCGACCCCGTGGGCACCACTCAGACGTTCGAGCAGTGGCATTATTTTTTCCAGTGGCGGTCGAGCTCCGCCTGAGCAAAATAGGCTGATGCCTGACGCAGAATATCATTGCTGCGACGCAACTCCCGGTTTTCCCTCTCCAGCTCTTTTAAACGTTGACGTTCGTTACTGGTCAGCTCGCCATCACCAGTCCTGACGGGGCTGATACCACCGCGTAAGTCATTTCTGTGCTGGCGTAGCCAGCCTTTCAGGGTATCGTAATGACAACCAATTTTTGACGATATGGCACGGATAGCATCCGGTTCAGAGTCATATTCATCAAGATGCTCAATGAGCATTCTGACAGCGCGCTCACGTAATTCCGGCGGGTAACGATTAGCTGATTTTGATTTCATCAGGGATCTCCTTTTACTGAGAGTTTAGTCTCCAGGATTCCCGGGGCGGTTCAATCGAAGAAGCAATACGGGGCCTCCCTGCAACTGAGCGGCTGGCAGCCAGGCAGTCCCGAAGTAAGCCGCTGCTGATATCCCTGCATGACTGGTTAGTGGAGAAAAGCGCCACTCTGTCGAAAAAATCCCGTCTGGGCGAAGCGTTCGCTTATGCCCTGAACCAGTGGGATGCGCTGTGCTACTACTGTGATGATGGCCTGGCAGAGCCTGATAACAACACAGCCGAACGAGCCCTTCGTGCCGTCTGTCTTGGGAAAAAGAATTTTATCTTCTTCGGCAGCGACCACGGCGGTGAGCGCGGAGCCCTGCTGTATGGTCTTATCGGAACATGCAGGCTCAATGGTATCGATCCGGAGGCCTACCTTCGCCATATCCTGAGCGTACTGCCGGAATGGCCCAGCAACAAAGTGGCGGAACTGCTGCCATGGAACGTGGTTCTTACCGATAAATAACCGTCAATACGGCGCTCGTTTAACGCTTACACATTCCGGCGGTGATCGCGTTGCGTATTCTGGCGGAACGTGAACGCTATTTCTGGTTTTGCGTGAACGCGTATTCCGGCGGAAAATACCCCGATTTTGCACCATGACCAGAATCACTGTTCATTTTGCCAGAATCGGTGTTCACCCGACCGGAATTGCCGTTCACGTTGCCAGAATCATTCTTAACGCATTGATTTTTGATGCTATATCTATCCCTTTTATTCCAGGGTGTGATATATGCCAAACAAGAGAATCGCAATGCATAAAATCCATGAAATTTTAAGGCTGCGTTTTGAAGTCGGCCTGTCCTTCCGCCAGATAAGCCAGTGCGCAGATGTCAGCACGGGTGCCATCCAGAAAATGCTCAAACGACTTGAAGCCGCTGGGATCTCCTGGCCACTTCCGGAAGGAATGTCAGAGCCCCTACTTGCCAGTCTGCTTTATCCTGAGTCTGACAGTCGTCCTGGCGCGCTGGAGGATCCCGACTGGGCTGAAATCCATATGGAGCTGCGTAAAAAGGCGTCACCCGCCACCTGCTGTGGGAGGAATACTGCCAGAGGATGCCGGTTCGGGCGTACAGCTACTCGCAGTTCTGCTGCCGCTACCAGACCTGGTGCCAGTCACAGAAACGCTCCATGCGCCAGCAGCATCTTGCCGGTGAAAAATGCTTTATCGACTATTGTGGACCCACAGTGTCGGTTATCTCACCTGAGACGGGTGAATGCCGGCAGGCCCAGATCTTCGTGGCGGTGCTGGGCGCATCAAACTACACCTTCGCGGAGGCTACCTATACGCAGTCGCTGTCAGACTGGCTTCTCAGCCACGTCAGGATGCTGGAGTTCTTCGGTGGAGTCCCCGAAATCCTGGTTCCGGATAACCTGAAAAGCGGGGTTAGCAAAGCCAGTCGTTACGATCCCGAACTGAATCCCTCCTATCAGCAGCTGGCTGAGCATTATCAGGTTGCGGTGATACCTGCCCGCCCCAGAAAACCCAGAGACAAGCCGAAGGCGGAAGTTGGCGTTCAGATCGTCGAACGCTGGATCCTGGCCCGGCTCCGTCACCAGGTCTTCTTCTCGCTTGCTGAGCTGAACCACTGTATCCGTACGCTGGTAACCGGGCTCAACGAACGTCCCTTCAAAAAACTGCCGGGCAATCGCCGTGAGGCCTTCGAAAGGCTGGACAAAACTGTGCTCAGGCCATTACCGGTGCAGCAGTGGCGCTACCGGCACATCAAAAAAGCGAAGGTGAATATCGATTATCACGTGGAATATGAACAGCATCACTACTCAGTCCCCCATCAGCACGTCGGTAAAACGGTGGAGCTTCATGCCTTCGACAACCTGCTTGAAGTCTGGTCTGACGGGCAGATGATCGCCAGTCACCCGCGGCGTCTTCATCCGGGCAACAGTACGGCAGCAGAACATATGCCGGAGCGCCATCGTCATCATCAGCAGTGGACGCCAGAGCGGCTGAAAAGCTGGGCGGCCGGTGTGGGCTCCGACACCTTCACGTGGGTCAGCGAGCGTCTGGCTGAAAAAGCGCATCCGGAACAGGCCTATCGCCTGTGTCTGGGGCTGCTGAGCCTGACGCGTGAATATCCTTCTGAGCGCGTCAATAACAGCTGTCGGCTGGCCAATGCAGAGGGGTTAACCCGGCTGAAGCAGATAAAGTCGATCCTGAAGAATAACCGCGACCTGGTTCCGGCGGACAAAGATCTGCACCCGTCCCGGGAGCTTCCTCAGGAACATGAAAACATCCGTGGCCCACGCCACTTCCACTGAAACAAGGGATCCGATAATGCCACATACGCTGATGAAACAGCTGACAGAAATGAAACTGACGGGAATGGCGGCCGCGCTGTCCTCACAGATGGAGCAACCCGGCACTTACGAAGAGCTCTCCTTCAGGGAAAGACTGGCGTTGCTGGTCACGCGCGAATCACTCGAAAGGGATCAGCGTAAACAGAAACGTCTGCTACAAAAAGCCCGCCTGAGGCTTGAAGCCTCGGTCCAGGACATCGACTACCAGCCAGCGAGAAACCTGGAACGTTCTCGGATCGCTCAGCTAAGCCAGAACGAATGGGTGGTCAGGGGGCAGAACCTGCTGATAACCGGCCCCTGCGGTTGCGGCAAAACCTATGTGGGCTGCGCCCTTGGCAACAACGCCTGCCAGCAGGGTTACAGCGTACAGTACTGGAGACTGAACCGGTTGCTGGTTGAACTGACGCACAGCCGCGCAGACGGTAGTTACCGAAAGCAGCTGGCTCAGCTGTCAAAAACGCAGCTGCTTATCCTGGATGACTGGGGCCTTGAGCCGTTGCTGCCAGCGCAGCGTAACGATCTGCTGGAACTGATGGATGACAGATACGGAAAGAACGCCACGGTGATGATAAGCCAGCTGCCAACGGATGAGTGGTATGGCTGCGTTGGCGATAACACGCTGGCAGACGCGATCCTTGATCGTCTGATGCATAACTCCCACCGGCTGGAAATGAAGGGTGAGTCGATGAGAAAACGACTGGCACAGGTTGACTGAAAGTGAACGGTCGGTGTAATAAAAAGAAGTTAGGGCGCGTTAGGGAATAACGCGTTCACGTTCCTCCGGAATAACCGTTCAACTTCGCCAGAATACGCACGCGTACTTAATCAGTAGCCGTAACATCATAAACCCTCACTAATCCTGTAAGTTAACTTGCCCTGCACCGACCTATCTCCCCAGCGCAATCCCGGTTTCGCGGTGTCTGTTACGGCCGTATTTTCTCATTTCTCGTCAGCCACAGTGAGGCTCTTTCAAGAGCTGGGTTGTATGAAAACGACAAAAACACAGCCGACAATAATTTACAAAATAACTTGTTGACCCTGTATTTACTACAGGGTTTTTAATACACATCAACAGGTGAGACGGCGATGACGCCGGTATCACCAGATGACCAGATGACCAGATAACCCAAGGAATATGACCATGAAAAACATCAAACTGCTTGCTGCTGCCGGTATGCTCTCCGTAGTTTCTTTCTCCGGCTTCGCCCAGTCCGTCAGCGTTACTGCTGACACCCTGAACAACGCGGAAGCGAAAATTGCCGCTATCGCCCAGGAATCCGGTGCTTCGTCCTACCGCATCACCAGTGCAGACCAGAAAAACGTTGCCCGCGTGACTGCAGTACTTGATAAGTAATCCGGGACGGTATTACCCTGAACCTGAGCAGTAAACGCGTGAGATGGTCGCAGAGGGAACTGCCGGACTGACTGCCACTATAGTGGGGGTCACCTCCGGTTCCGCCGGCGACCTCACATGCGGACACACCCTCCAGGACAACCCTATCCCTGTTGTCCGTTTTCCTTGATGACTGTTTTAGTCAGGTTACCCCCAGGTAGCCTTTTTTTTTGTCCTTATCCCACCAGAAAAAACAGCGTAAGGGTGTTGACCCTGTATGAACCACAGGGTTTTTAATACACATTAACAGGTGAAACGGCGATATCTGATGAAGAGGAATATACAGATGAAAAAATTTAGCGTGACTGCAGTACTGATTCTGACTGGCATGCTCTCATCCGGAGCTATGGCAACCTCGTTCCTGCCGGAAACTTGCTCGGATATGGACATCTCTGTCCGGACAGACTATGTCAACCATGAAGACGTGAGCCACGTCTTTGACTGTCAGCCAGTGATCTGATGTAAAAAAACGGTCGGATTAATTTTCCTTTTAAGTGCGTTAGTGCCTTTGAATTTTTTTCGGGTCCAGAACTTCACCGCGGTCAGACCCAGCGGGAGCCCTGATGTCGTCACTGCCAGGCTCGAATGCATCAGGATCCCACAATTGACACCTGCATCATTCCCCATCTTGATTAGGTGTGATTGCCTGCAAATCCTACTGCATCAGGGTTATCCCGGTGGTAGCCAAATGTTGTGGTGTCCTGAAGCAGTAGAATCTTCTCACCTTGCAGCGCATATATCCTTTGACTGGTAGCCTCGGAATGTCCCTGCAGCAGGTGCTGCTCATCAATCCTGTCACTGGAAAGGAACCGGTAAGCGGCTTTTGTTGCTGCATTATCCTGGCAGGCAAAAGGGAGGCTGTTGCCCATCCCCCGCCAGAGTTTTTGCATGAGACTTTTAAAACGACTGGCACGGCGGCGATCGCTAAAGACAGAAGAATTAATTTCCTCATCGAGCCATGAAAGCGAAGTCTGTTCCTGATTAATCATTCAACCATCCCTGAAAGTAATTTAGCTGATTATCATAATGATTACCTTAATATAATTGTGGGTAGTTGCAAGTCTCGCTGGACGCTTACAATTAACCCAATTCGCTTGATACATCAGATTGATTCCCTCCCTGAAAACAGTGCCGGTCTAAACGGAAGTCTCCTGTCTTACAACCAGCAGAAACACGGTGCATAGGGCCAATCCATGGTATAAGCAGTCAGTCTGAAAAAAAAAGTCTTGACCCTGTAGCCACTTCATGGTTTTTGATATGAACTGGATTCGTACTTAGTGCAGCGGTAAACAAATACCTCATTATTTTCTGCCATTTTCCCTTCGTGTTACCGCGTATATTGATATCAGGCAAGCTAAAGGAATTACCTGAATGAGAATAGTTACACTCGTAATATCTGCTGTAGCTTTGATGCCGGGAGTTACAGTCCCTAATGCGATAGCCGGTTTTATTGAAGACAGTAAGGCCAATCTCACACTCCGCAATTTCTATATTAATACAGATAATCGCAGTGGGGACGGGTTCAGTAAACAGGAAGAATGGGGACAGGGGTTCATCCTCAATTACGATTCAGGTTATACTGAAGGGCCAGTGGGATTCGGACTGAGCACTCTGGGGCTACTGGGCATCAGACTTGACGGAGGAGGTAAAGCAGGCTCACCGGCGTCAGGTCGGCAACCCGGTACAGTATTTCCGCTAGACAATGATGGCAGAGCGGTTCATCAGTTCGGTAGCCTGGGGGTTACCGGCAGGGCAAAAATATCTGATACGGAACTCCGTTATGGAACGCTTCAGCCCAAAAATCCCGTCGTTATATACAACGATGCCCGCCTTTTGCCCATGACATATCAGGGAGGACAAATATCATCAACAGATATCGACGATCTGAGTCTGACCGGCGGCGTTCTCACACATACAAAAGGACGTAACTCCACAGATATGCGCGGAATGTCCATTGCCGGAGCCAATGGAAGTGGTCCCACTTCACGGAGCAGTAATCGTTTTTATTTCGCCGGTGGTGACTATACTCTTATGAAAGACATGACTCTCTCATACTATTACGGTGAGCTGGATAATTTTTACAGACAAAACTATATCGGACTGGCACATAACCTGAAAATCGTTTCCGGGAACCTGAAATCAGATATTCGTATATTCATCAGCGATGCAGACGGAAAGAACGGAAGTGCTGCAGGACGGAGTGCCGGATATGTAAGTACTGGTTATTACGGAAATAATCGCACAAAGGGAGAAGTGGACAACAATGTTTATAGCGGTCAGTTGACATGGTCTTCTGGAGGTCACAGTGTGAGCAGTGGTTATCAGTGGCTGACGGGGAAAAGTGACTTTCCATATCTGAATCGTGGTGATGGAGAAGGAACAAGCACCTGGTTAATTACTGATGCACAATTGCTAAAATTCAGCAGGGCGGGGGAGCGAACCTGGCTGGCACGGTACGCCTATAATTTTGCTGATGCAGGGCTCAAAGGGCTGAATCTAAGTATCCTCTATCTGAACGCCGATAATATTGATACCGGGAATGGGCGAAAGGGGGAATGGGAACGGGATATTGCCCTGAGTTATACTATCCCCGAGGGAATACTTAACGGACTTGGCATCTCCGTAAAAAATGCCACAATGCGCAGCGCTCTGCCTGACACAAGTAGAAAAGGCTCTGCTGGACAGCGTGACCAGGATGAAACCCGGGTTACAGTCAGTTATACCCTTCCTCTTCTCTGATATAGTGTTTCCGGTCTGTTGTGCTGTTGAGCAGGACAGACCGGAATGACGTTCGCAGGCAGCAGAAGATTTATATCTGGCTGTCAGTCCGGTAGTTATTTCTGTCCCGGTTCTCCACTCAGGTCCGACTTAAAACATATCGTTTTTACTGCCATTTAAATAAAGAGTAGCCTTGCATGTCATTATTATCAGTTTTAAAGTATCCGGATCCCAAATTGAAGATCATTGCAATGCCCGTCGAACATATTTCACCGATAACCCGGCAATTTATTAAGGATATGATTACCACTATGTACGGTACATCCAGTGTAGGTTTAACAGCAACCCAGGTTGGTGTTCACCAAAGGATTGCTGTAATTGATGTCCCTGAATCGCTGGTGCAACCAATAGTATTAATTAATCCGGTAATTGCTGAGAGTAAGGAAGAAAAAAATATCACTGAGGAAAAATGTCTTTCTATACCAGGAACCAGTCGTTTTGTATACCGTGCAGAGAAAATAAATGTCACCGCTCTTGATGCTTTTGGGAATACAATAAATTTTAGTGCAAGTGGTACTCTCTCGATCTGTATACAGCATATGATAGACCATATGAACGGGATTCTATTAACTAAGAGCCTATCTCAATAGGACTTTATTCCAGACGATAAGACCACAGGCAAAATGCAACATAGCCTCGTAATTTTCGGCCTTCTTTTTCCATCGGGTCAGAACCCGGCGAAAGCGATTCATCCAGCTATGAGTCCTCTCAACGCCCCAGAGAGGGGCTTTGAAGTCCCTGTTTTTACTGGCGTCAGACTCCTCTTTACGGGACTGAATATGTGGCTCGTAACGGCGACTCTGCAGATACGTTTTCAGCCATCCAGCTTCGTAACCTTTGTCCAGACAGAGCCTGAGTTTCCCCCCGGATGCCCCGCCTGAAGGGCATCGAGCGTATCCGCAACCAATTTGATGTCGTGCGTGTTCGCTGCTGCGACGACCAGCGACAGAGGAAGCCCCCTGGCGTCCGTCAGCAGGCTGCGCTTTACACCTTGTTTCCCTTTGTCCTTAGGATTGCGACCTGTTTTTTGTTCCTGACAGCGGCGATTTGGTCATACAACCGTCCATCGACAACCAGGACCAGTCAATGCTGTCCAGATGCTCGCAGGCAAGCAAACCGTTCTGCCAGAAGCGCTCAAAAATGCCTGAATCGTGCCACTCCTTAAAGCGCCGGTGTGCAGAACTCGATGAACATATCCCGGTGGCGTTCAGACAACCAGTCCTGAGGAAGAAGAATATGGCATCCATGGCAGCGCGGTTATCAACGCGTTTCCTGTATGTATCGAGTGGATGGCTGGTTTTGTGCTCAGGGATACCCGGTCATTTTTTTAGGCTCGATGCAGAAAAACAATGAAGTTTCAATTTTATCATTGCAAGCCTTTCATTCACTAAAACTCCTCGGCCAATCCGAAACTGGTGACTGTAGTAATTTCTTACAGGCTAAGACTTGCAGTAACTTGAAGGTAAGGGGGAGGATGATAAAAATTCATGAAGATCGCACTGAAATAATTCATTAAATCGGTTATTGAGTTGGATTGGCGCAAAATAATTAAAAATGTCTTTAAAACATAGCGTTATCCATTGAATAACATCAGACCACTAAAATGGCCTGATGTAAAGGATGCTAATACCTATCTCAGGCATCAATAGTGATATCACCGGCAGGAATGCACTGGCATGTCAAACATGCACCCTCATCAGAGGGTTCCACACCATTCAGATGCTGCACGTTCCCGGCAATCACCTTAGTTGAACAGCTTTCACATTGTCCAACACGACAACCACTAGGCATTTTAATCCCAAGTTTTTCTCCAAAATTCAGCAGAGTACCTTTATCCGTGGTCCAGATCTCTTCTCTTCCTGATTTTGCAAAAATTACTTTATGACGTAATGAGGGATCATTATTTATTTTTGTCGGAGAACGAAATATCTCGTAGAAAATAGCAAATGCAGGTACACCTCTCTCCTGAAGCCCTCGGGATATCGCATCCATCATAGGCTGCGGACCACACATGTAATAACGAGCATTATTCTCAATAAGATATGCCTCGACATCTCCCGCACCAACATAACCAGCTCTATCATAATCCAATCCTGGAATATCACAGTCGAGGGGCTGGTTGTAGATATTAATTACTTTAAGCCTGTCAATAGACGCATTTAGCTCCGCAATTCTTTTCTTAAACGCATGTAGCCTACTATTTTGATTAGCATAGAAAAGCCAGATTTCCGGACCTTCCGCTTGGGGGTTAATAGACTCCAGATAGGAAATGAATGGAGTAATTCCAATACCGCCAGCAAATATTACGACAGGCTGGACGGCATTGAGCGGGACAATGAAATTCCCCCCAGGAGGCGTAAGTTCAACATCCTTGCCTATCTGCAAATGCGTGTTTATGTAGGATGACATTATTCCTTCTACATATTCACCTTTCTCATCAGTCGCTTTCTGATGACGGACAGAAATGGAATAGGTTTTACGGTCATGAACAAACGCAGGGCCTGTCAGCGAATACGCCCGGGTAACGATCTCTTCAGAATCGCTCATCGGACAACAGCTAACAGTGATATGCTGGCCCGGTTCATAATCAGGTAAGTAGCCTTCACTATTCGATTGGAAGGTAACTGTCGTAACATTATCTGCTTCTTTTTTCAGTTCAATGACTTTGAATGTTTTACGACCTTCCCAGGGGCGTCTTATCAGCTCAAAATCATTCAAGCGGCGAATGCGGCAGCGGAATGAACGCAAAGGTAAAGCACCGCTGACTGGATCATAGCTATCACCGCTGATTAAGCTATTGTAATTGCTACTGTACTCACCTTTAACCGGGTATGAAGGTTTGCCAAAATCAGGACAAGCCTGCCACCACCCAAACTCAGCAATTACAGTTTCATGAGAGAGTTTGGCTTCCACTTTTGCTCTAAATCGAGCAAGACCTGCTCTCGTTTCAATTTCTACCCAATCCCCCGTCTTGATACCTTCTTCGTCAGCCAGAGCTGCCGAAATGTCTACCGTTGGATAAGGTGCTTTTTTTCGTAGGCTAGTCAGGCTTCGATGTTGGCTATGACAGAAGAATCCGCTTTTAACGGATGTCAGCATTAGTGGATAATCAGGATCGTTGCGCTGGTATTCTTGCGGCTGTACATACTCAGGTAAAGGATTGTAACCATAGCGATGAAGGATCTCAGAGTAAAACTCTGCACGTTTTGTTTCTGTATTGAAACCTGCCAGATATCCACTATTTGGGTCTCTGAAAGCATATTTTCTGACTTTATGCTCAAGCGGGATATCGTAACCTTCTGGCTTATTTCTGAGCATCTCAACAGTCAAACCTAATGGTTCTAGTTGATAATTCCAGGCTGCCTCAATATTGCCGTCGAAGAACGCTTCATTCATTCCTAACCGGCATGCAAGATCGAAAACAATCTCAAGGTCGGAACGGCTTTCACCGCGCGGAGAGACCATTTTTTTTCTCAACTGAATGTGGTCCTGAGCAGCAGCACTACTTTCAAACCCGGTTCTTAGGCCTTCGCGCTCCCAGGCAGTGTTTACTGGCAGAAGGATATCAGCATACTTTGATGTAGGCGTTTCAAACAAATCTACATGGGCATAAAACTCAAGTGCCTCAAGCGCCTGTTGTCCGAGAGAAGTATCACTTTGTGAAAGTAATATGTTGGCACCAAAGCCAATTAACCCGCGAATTTTATAGGGTGTACCTTCTAATACTGAATGCCAGATATCCTGAGAATGAACCCAACCTTGTGAAGGCGGCCCGATAGGCCTTTCTTCAAGACCTAATGCTTTATCCCATTGTGATTTTGGCATCAGTGTCGGTGAATTAACCACATTCACCGGGTGGCTGGCATAGATTCGATTACATCCTTCCTGATCGAAACAACCGGTTAAAGCATACAGTGTCGCAATCGCACGTTCTGTTTGGGTGGCATTAGTGTGTTGTGCCACTCCAGACCAACTGTGGTAGGCGATTTTCTTGGCCCCGGCAATCAAACTCGCAGCGGCTTCAATTGATGCAACAGATACCCCGGTGATACGGCTTACGTTTTCTGGGTCATAATTAGCCAACATATCTTTAAAAGATGAAAACGCCGTTTGGCAGGAAATTTTTGCACCATCAGCTATTGCAACTTCAACATTACCCTCAAGTGCAGCTGTAGGCGTCAGCGTTTCTTCAGTTCGAGTCTCGGAATCGATAAATGTGACTTGCTGGTTGTGTTCGTCCCAAACTGTATAGCGATTACTGATGGCAAGTGGGTTAATATCTTTTTCCCGAAGAAAATAACCATTATCATTTCGAACCAACAAAGGACCATTAGTCCAGTTTCGAACAAACTCATGATTAAACAGGTTTCTTTCTACCAGGAGATGGCTTAACCCCAAAGCTAATGCACCGTCAGTTCCAGGATTGACATCAAGCCAGGCATTTGCTTCTTTCGCTAAAGGTGTCGGGCGAGGATCCACGACGATCAGTTTTGCACCGTTATTTCGACCAGTACCAATCGCACTAGCCTGGGCAAGCCAAGTATTCGCGGGGTTATGCCCCCAAAGAAGGATAAGATCGGCATGGGAATAGTCAGCAACAGGGATGCCGCAGCCAAAGGTCCATCGATGTGCAACGTCTTTATGCCAGTTACATATTTCAGTTCCATAGCTGGTGTTTGGGCTGCCATAGATACGAACAAATCGCTCTAACCATTCAATTGCATCGCTGAGGGGGGTACCGCTTGGGCTCGTAAAACCGAAAGCGACAGATTCAGCTCCGTTCTCTCGTTTAAATTTTTCCAGTTGTCCGGCTATCGTTGACATAGCCTCTTCCCAACTTATACGTTTCCAGCCCGGGTTCTCGGCACCTTTAGGATGGGTTCTCTTCATCGGGTACAGAATTCTATTTGCGCTGTCCACCAGCTCAGGTGCCGCTTTGCCCTTCATACACATGGCCTTACCATTAGGGAAGGTGCGAACAAGTTCCTGATATGAGATCATCATATTCATCCGGAGCGCATCCCAGAGGGACATCATGAGCCATCAACTCACCTTCGCCGATAGTGAATTCAGCACTAAGCGCCGTCAGACCCGAAAAGAGATTTTCCTCTCCCGCATGGAGCAGATTCTGCCATGGCAGAATATGACCGCTGTCATCGAGCCGTTTTATCCCAAGGCGGGCAATGGCCGACGGCCCTATCCGCTGGAGACCATGCTGCGTATTCACTGCATGCAGCATTGGTACAACCTGAGCGACGGTGCCATGGAAGATGCCCTGTACGAAATCGCCTCCATGCGCCTGTTTGCCCGATTATCCCTGGATAGCGCCCTGCCGGATCGCACCACCATCATGAATTTCCGCCACCTGCTCGAGCAGCATCAACTGGCCCGTCAATTGTTCAAGACCATCAATCGCTGGCTGGCCGAAGCAGGCGTCATGATGACCCAAGGCACTTTGGTGGATGCCACCATCATTGAGGCACCCAGCTCTACCAAGAACAAAGAGCAGCAACGCGATCCGGAGATGCATCAGACCAAGAAAGGCAATCAGTGGCACTTTGGCATGAAGGCCCACATTGGTGTCGATGCCAAGAGTGGCCTGACCCACAGCCTGGTCACCACCGCGGCCAACGAGCATGACCTCAATCAGCTGGGTAATCTGCTTCATGGAGAGGAGCAATTTGTCTCAGCCGATGCCGGCTACCAAGGAGCGCCACAGCGCGAGGAGCTGGCCGAGGTGGATGTGGACTGGCTGATCGCCGAGCGTCCCGGCAAGGTAAAAACCTTGAAGCAGCATCCGCGCAAGAACAAAACGGCCATCAACATCGAATACATGAAAGCCAGCATCCGTGCCAAGGTGGAGCACCCGTTTCGCATCATCAAGCGGCAGTTCGGCTTCGTGAAAGCCAGATACAAGGGGCTGCTGAAAAACGATAACCAACTGGCGATGTTATTCACCCTGGCCAACCTGTTTCGGGTGGACCAAATGATACGTCAGTGGGAGAGATCTCAGTAAAAACCGGAAATAACGCCAGAAATGGTGGAAAAAATAGCCTAAATAGGCTGATTCGATGTGTTTGCGGGAAAAAAATCGGCCCAGATCCGCGAAATTTTAATCAGCGAGTCAGCTTGGGAAGAAATGACCTGCTTATTCGCACCTTCCCTAGGACTGTTCTGGAAGTCAATTTCAGATCAATCGCAGCACATGATAATCGACGAGCACGAACATATTCACCCAGCGCAACACCGGTCGTCTGTTTAAACAAACGTTGAAAATGCCATCGTGAATACCCAGACTTCTCAGCAATAAATTCTACTGGCAAGGTTGTATTCAATGAACTTTCAACCCACTGCAAAATATCTTTGACAACACTTTCAGAATATTTCCTGGTGTCCATTCTCTCCCCCCAAACCATATTCTATGAATATATTCAAACCAGAATACGGTCTCTGAGTCTGTCATCCATGAAGAACTCAGGGACCCAACTCTTTATTTTCGTAATAACCTCAGGCCATTTGCCACAACCAGAAGACTGGCACCAACATCAGCAAATACAGCCATCCACATAGTTCCCATTCCCATGAGCGTGAGTACAAGGAATACGGCTTTAATACCTAGAGCGAGGCTGATATTTTGCACGAGTAAGCTGTACGTTTGTCGGGATAATTTTACAAAGGCTGGGATTTTACGCAGGTCATCATCCATTAAGGCTACATCTGCAGTTTCAATCGCCGTATCAGTACCCATTGCGCCCATAGCAAAACCGATATCAGCTGCAGCCAGAGCCGGTGCATCATTGATACCATCACCAACCATCCCAGTGATTCCAATCCGTGAATGCTCTTCAACTGCACGATGTTTATCTTCTGGCAATTGATTCCCTCGAGCCTCATCGATTCCAACCTGAGATGCGATTGCTTTAGCTGTATGTGGGTTATCACCAGTCAGCATAATAGTTTTAACGCCAAGTTCATGAAGTTGTTCAATCGCTTCACGGCTGCTGTTTTTAACAGTATCAGCAACAGCGAACAACCCAAGCACTTGCTTACCATCATTGAGTAAAATAACTGTTTTACCCTGGCTTTCCAGCCTTTGTACTGTTGCTTTAATCTCTGATGGACAATTAAAGTGTTCTTCAGTCAAACGCAGGTTACCAAGGTAAAAATCCTTACCTGTAATCGCGCCATGCACACCTCGCCCAACAATCGCTTCAAAGCTGTCAACATCCTGCTTTTTCAAATCAGCAGAAGCATTCACAATTGCCAGTGAAACAGGGTGATCAGAGTAACTAGCGAGACTAGCTGCAGTAGTACGAACTTCACGCTCGCTCCACCCATTGAATACCATTACGTCGGTTTGTACTGGTTTCCCATAGGTAATAGTTCCTGTTTTATCCAGCGCAAGGGCTTTTAGCTTACGTCCCTGCTCAAGATAAACACCGCCTTTAATGAGAATCCCTTTGCGAGCAGCTGCAGTAAGTCCACTAACAATCGTTACTGGCGTAGAAATAACCAGGGCACATGGACACGCAATGACAAGCATAACTAAAGCTTTATAGATCCACTCCTGCCATGTTCCTGCCCCAAACAATGGTGGCAATACAGCAACCGCAACAGCAATACCCATAACGACGGGGGTATAAATCTGGGAAAAGCGGTCAACAAAACGTTGTGTAGCTGCTTTGGCGCCTTGCGCCTGCTCAACGGCATGAATGATGCGAGCAAGGGTTGTATTATTTGCAGCTGCAGTGACTTTATATTCAAAAGAGCCTGACTGATTTATTGTTCCAGCAAATACAGCATCGCCCGCAATTTTATCGACAGGCATACTTTCACCTGTAATTGGAGCTTGGTTAATGGTGGTTTGGCCTTTGACGATTTCTCCGTCGAGACCAATTCGTTCACCTGGTTTTACCCTGACAATACTGCCCGGTTGTACGCTACTGGCGTCAACTTCCTGCCATGTTCCATCAGCTTGTTGGACCATTGCAGTTTCAGGAGTCAGGTTCATCAGGGAACCTATTGCATTTCTGGCTCTATCAAGTGATTTGGCTTCTATCAGCTCGGCAATGGTGAATAACACCATAACCATCGCCGCTTCTGGCCACTGCCCAAGGACCAAAGCCCCAGTAACGGCAATACTCATTAGTGCATTGATATTCAAGTTGCCATTGCGAATCGAAATCCAACCTTTTTTGTAGGTTGTCAGACCACAAGAAAGCACTGCTATCAAAGCCAACCCAGCTTCTAGCCAGTCAGGCATATCAGCCCAGTGCATCACTTCGGCTGCAAGAGCAGCTACGCCAGCAAGAGCTAATGGCCACCAGGGCTTTTTTTTCTCCTGGGTATTTTTCTTGCCGCTAGTATTATCAGAGACTTCTGGCGCGAATCCCAACGAGCGAATTGCAGCCATGATAGCTTCAAGCGAATCCGGTGTATGGGTTACAGTCAAAACACGCTGCATCAGGTTGAAATCAAGCTCTTTAACAGCGCTCATTCCACCCAGTTTCTTTTTGATAAGATTTTCTTCAACAGGACAATCCATCTGCATAATGCGAATTTCTGTCCGTAATCCACCAGCCACAACCTGCGAGCCCCCTAGGCTACTCAATTGTTCTGGAGCAGCGGAGCAACAATCCCCCTCATGGCCGTGATCGTGGCCTTCATGAGAATGCTCTTGCGCGGCATGAGCATGGTTACATCCCTTATGATTATGCTCATCATGCGAATGCCCTTCGCCGCCATGGCTATGGGCATCATGATTATGGCCTTCATGGTTATGGCCTTCATGGTTATGACCTTCATGGGAATGATCATCACTGCATTTCTTGTGATTATGAGCCTGCTGATCATGTGCATGATCATTTGCTTTATGTGATTCACCAGTATTCTTAACCCGGAGTCCTGTCCCTAAATTGAACGTTTCACAGCAACTAGCCGCTTCGTCTCCTGCAGGGTTTTTGCTATTTTTTACACCACCACTCATTTTCATTGCCTCATCTGTTAACTATACTGACGATTAAAGACCCTAATCTAACTAGAGGGTCAAGCGCATAAGGGGGGAGGCATGAAAATTGGTGAATTGGCCCGTAAGGCGGATTGTCCGGTGGAAACTATTCGGTACTATGAGAAAGAAGGATTACTTCAGGCTCCATTAAGAGATATTGAAAATAACTATCGCCGTTACAACAATACTCATCTGGAAAAGTTATTATTTATCCGACGCTGCCGCTCTCTTGATATGACCCATGAGGAAATACGTGCATTGCTACTGGCAATGAATAATCACGGTAAAGACTGTGGCCCCATTGATGCAATAATCAGTGCCCATCTCACTCATGTTCAGCATCGTATTAAAGAATTAATAGCCCTGGAAATACAACTCAAAGAACTTAATAACTATTGCAGCTCAGACCGGAGCGTGGACGAATGCGGGATAGTACAGAAATTGACTGCTGATGAAGAGAATGGTGATCTTCCTTTAACCGTACCAACTGACCACTTGGGGGGTGTGCATTAGTGGTGTGCGCTTATAAGTTGATTAGACTGATGGCGTAACACAAGCCCATACAGCTTTGTGCTACGCCATCATGCCCTTAAAATAAGGGGTCAGGCTTTTTCCATTTCGTTACCACGAGAACGACGTTGCACTGCCCCTTCTCTCTTACCGGGATGGCTTTTAGCATCAGCGGTCATTAATGTCTGGAGTATTGGGCATTCAACTCGCTCATCCCCAGCACAGCTTTTGATCAGAGCTCTGAGTGTATCTGCCATTCGTCGCATATTTTCCATACGTCGCTCTAAATCATCCATATGCTCTTGTGCCAGACGTTTAACATCGGCGCTCTGGCGAGATTTGTCATTCCATAACTTGAGCAAATCGGCTATCTCTTCAAGAGAAAAACCAAGATCGCGCGCACTGCGGATAAAAATCAGACGATGGACATCATTGGGTGCATAATCACGGTAGCCCGCTTCGGTACGGCCAGTAGCAGGAATCAGACCAATTTGCTCGTAATAGCGAATCATCTTTGCGGAGATTCCTGATTCGTTCGATGCTTTACCAATGTTCATAGCTCCCCTTTTCTTAGTGCTCAGAGTCTTCTGCCAGCGGAGGCTGGAACCGACGCAAACGAAGTGCGTTGCCCAGGACAAATACACTGGATAGCGCCATCGCGCCTGCAGCAAAGATTGGTGAAAGCAGCAATCCATAGGCAGGGTACAGCAGGCCTGCTGCTACAGGGATCAATGCGGCATTATAACCAAACGCCCAAAAAAGATTTTGCCTGATGTTACCTATGGTTGCCTTAGACAATCCAATAGCATTAGGCACACCCTGTAGGTTGCCGGACATTAAGACAACATCAGCAGATTCCACCGCTATATCGGTACCTGTACCAATTGCAAGCCCAATATCTGCCACGGCTAAAGCTGGGGCATCATTAATGCCATCACCAACATAAGCGACCTTACCGTAAGACTCCTTCAACCGACGAACTGCTTCAACTTTCCCTTCTGGCAACACTTCGGCAACCACTTCATCAATACCAAGCTGTCTCGCAATCGCATTTGCTGTATTGGCATTGTCACCGGTAATCATTGCGACTTTGAGCCCCAGTTGGTGCAATGCATTTATGGCAATCGGCGTACTTGATTTAATAGGGTCAGCGACTGCGATAATGGCAGCCAGACGTCCATCAATAGCAACATAGAGTGGCGATTTTCCTTCGTTTCCAAGGCGTATCGCAGTCTTTGAAAAATACTCGATATCCAAGCCTAACTCACGCATAAATCGATCGGCCCCGACCTCTACGCGCTCTCCGTCTACGGTAGCCCTGACGCCCATCCCAGTAATTGAATCAAACTCAGTCAACGCTGGCAGCGATATCTCTTTTCCTAGAGCAGCTTCAACGATAGCGCGGGCAATAGGATGTTCCGAACGTGATTCAACAGCGGCAACTTTTGCTAATACTAAGTCAAGCTCAAACCCTTCGGCCAACTCCAGGTCTGTCATTACTGGGCGCCCTTCAGTCAAAGTACCTGTTTTGTCTACAGCGACAACCCTGGCATCTTTAAGCAACTGCAGAGCTTCTCCCTTACGGAACAAGATCCCCATTTCTGCACCACGCCCAGTACCTACCATGATAGAGGTTGGGGTAGCCAATCCCATTGCACATGGGCAGGCAATGATCAATACAGCCACGGCATTAACCAGTGCGAAAGACAGGGCCGGTGATGGCCCAAATGTTAACCAGGCAAGGAAAGTTAACAACGCTGCCAGCATCACCACAGGAACAAACCATAATGTCACCTTATCGACCACGGCTTGTATAGGTAGTTTAGAGCCCTGGGCTTGCTCTACCATTCTGATTATTTGTGACAACATCGTCTGGCCACCAACGGCTGTTGCACGCAACCTCAATGCTCCTTTCTGGTTAACAGTCCCGCCAACCATTAAGCTTCCGGGAACTTTCTCGACGGGGATAGGCTCCCCCGTTATCATCGATTCATCGACAAAACTTGTTCCTTCACTCACCTCACCATCAACAGGTATCCGCTCACCTGGTCGAACTTCGATAATGTCATCAAGGGCTACATCACTAATGGGAATATCGATGACAATGCCGTTACGCAGCACATGCGCCTCTTTGGCCTGCAATCCAACCAAACGCTTGATAGCCTCAGACGTTCGACCTTTAGCTCGCGCCTCCATAAATCGTCCTAAAAGAATAAGAGCGACGATTACCGCAGCAGCTTCGTAATACACATTGACGGTACCTTGAGGCAAAAGACCTGGAGCAAAGGTCGCAATCATTGAATAACCGAATGCAGCGAGAGTCCCGACGGAGACGAGAGAGTTCATGTCTGGGCCAAGTCTTAATAACGCGGGAATACCTTTCAGGTAAAAGCGCCGCCCCGGAATAGCCAACACCAGCAATGTTAATACAAACTGGAGATACCAGCTTTCCTGGAGCCCAATGGTATCCATTATCCATTGATGCATTCCCGGTATCACATGCGACCCCATTTCCAGAATAAATACTGGTAACGCAAGTACGGTCGCCAGAACTAAATCTTTCTTCAACGCAACCTTTTCAGCATCTTTTTTTTCTGCGGCACTATCATTATTCTGGCTTTGGTTATCAACCAGGCTGGCTTCATAACCGATTTTTTCGATAGCAGTTATGAGGTCATCAACTCCTGCGGTTCCACGTACAGTAGCTCTTTCAGTCGCTAAATTAACAGTGGCTTCTTTTACACCTTTAACCGCTCGGAGCGATTTTTCGACACGCCCTACGCATGATGCACATGTCATGCCCTGAACTGATAACTCTACAGAAGCTTGAGGAACCTCATAACCAACCTTTTCAACTGCTTCAACCAACGCCATACGATTAACGAATGCATTTAGGCGGATATCTGCACGCTCTGTTGCAAGGTTAACGCTTACGTTTTGTACGCCTTCAACCTTAGCCAGAGCGGCTTCAACTCGTCCAACGCAGCTTGCACAAGTCATTCCCTCAATGGGCAAGCTGACTTGAGTTTCACCATCATTAGAATGCTGTTTTTTTTGAATGCTCATGATGTATTTCTCATCGTTATGGTCAGATAAAGAACAACCTTAAGGCTTACCATCGTGGGAAGGTCAAGCGCATTATTTTGAACATGCCGATGCCGTGGAAGGAATGGATATAAAAACCCTTTACATGAACACATATTCATATGTTATATTGAAGGCATCATGTATAACCAACCGCTTGAGGCCCTATGTCACAATCACATGATCACGAGCATGACCATACTCCAGCAGTAACCAGTGCAAACGAGCGTAAAGTCCTTATCTCCTTCCTCATGATATTCACATTTATGGTGGTCGAAGCTGTTGGAGGGATACTTTCTGGCTCATTAGCATTGCTGGCAGATGCAGGCCACATGCTTACAGATGCAGTAGCTTTGGCGCTGGCTTATGCGGCATTCCGTTTTGGCCGTCGAGCTGCTGATAGCAAACGAACCTTTGGATATTTGCGATTTGAAGTCATCGCGGGATTCTTTAATGCCCTGACACTCTTCGCTATTGTGGCGTGGATTGCATATGAGGCATGGGAAAGGTTACAAGCTCCACCAATTATACTGGCAGGCCCAATGCTGATCGTTGCCATTGCAGGATTGTTGGTCAACATATTGGTATTATGGATCATGACCCGTGGTGAGACCGATCATGTTAATGTCAAAGGTGCTATTTTACATGTGATGGGTGATCTATTGGGTTCTGTTGGCGCTATTGTCGCCGCTATTGTCATTTACTACACGGGCTGGACACCGATTGACCCAATACTTTCCGTTCTTGTCGCAGCACTGGTTTTACGTAGTGCCTGGAAATTATTAGCAAAATCGCTGCACATCCTGTTAGAAGGAGCGCCTGAAGATGCCTCCCCAGACAAGGTGGAACAGAGACTAATCAGTTCTGTTAAGGGCTTAGCAGCCGTAAGTCATATTCATGTCTGGCAAATAACCTCAGGTCGGACGATGGCAACACTGGAAGTAAGAGTCAAGGAAGATGTGGACGTAAAAGACGTTGTGAAGCTTGTAAAACAAGAACTTTATGAGCAGTTCAAAATAGAACATGCAACTGTGGGAATCGACTGGAATTACGATCAAAACGATAATACATGCAGCCTTTCACCGACAAAACTGCGTAACGAACACTGAAGTGGTTTACTGAATTTGGCCACCTGAACAGAGGTGATATGCTCACCTCAGAACAACACAGGTGCCATAATGAAAAAAAGAAATTTCAGCGCAGAGTTTAAACGCGAATCCGCTCAACTGGTCGTTGACCAGAACTACACCGTGGCAGATGCAGCCAGCGCTATGGATGTCGGCCTTTCCACAATGACGCGATGGGTGAAACAATTACGTGATGAGCGGCAGGGAAAAACACCAAAAGCCTCCCCCATTACCCCGGAACAAATTGAAATCCGTGAGCTCAGGAAAAAGCTACAACGTATTGAAATGGAAAATGAAATATTAAAAAAGGCTACCGCGCTCTTGATGTCAGACTCCCTGAACAGTTCTCGATAATCGGGAAACTCAGGGCGCGTTATCCTGTGGCCACTCTCTGCCATGTGTTCGGGGTCCATCGCAGCAGCTACAAATACTGGAAAAACCGTCCTGAAAAGCCAGACGGCAGACGGGCTGTATTACGCAGCCAGGTACTTGAACTGCATGACATCAGCCACGGCTCTGCCGGAGCAAGAAGCATCGCCACAATGGCAACCCAGAGAGGCTACCAGATGGGGCGCTGGCTTGCTGGCAGACTCATGAAAGAGCTGGGGCTGGTCAGTTGCCAGCAGCCGACTCACCGGTATAAGCGTGGCGGTCATGAGCACGTTGCTATCCCGAATCATCTTGAGCGACAGTTCGCCGTAACGGAACCAAATCAGGTGTGGTGCGGTGATGTGACCTATATCTGGACGGGTAAGCGCTGGGCGTACCTCGCCGTTGTTCTCGACCTGTTCGCAAGAAAACCAGTGGGCTGGGCCATGTCGTTCTCGCCGGACAGCAGGCTTACCATGAAAGCACTGGAAATGGCATGGGAAACCCGTGGTAAGCCCGTCGGGGTGATGTTCCACAGCGATCAAGGCAGTCATTATACGAGCAGGCAGTTCCGGCAGTTACTGTGGCGATACCGGATCAGGCAGAGTATGAGTCGGCGTGGAAACTGCTGGGATAACAGCCCAATGGAGCGCTTCTTCAGGAGTCTGAAGAACGAATGGGTGCCAGCGACGGGCTATGTAAGCTTCAGCGATGCAGCTCACGCAATAACGGACTATATCGTTGGATATTACAGCGCACTAAGACCGCACGAATATAATGGTGGGTTACCACCAAACGAATCAGAAAACCGATACTGGAAAAACTCTAACGCGGTGGCCAGTTTTAGTTGACCACAACACACGAACACGAACACGAACACGAACACGGAAAAAAGCATAACCATTCTAGTCCAGGCCACAAACATTAATCAGGCCTCTGGTGATGCACTATCAATTTAGGAGGGAGAATCATAATGTCCAGCACATCAGATTGCGGCAACATACAAGACTGTTCCGCGACAGATCATGTCGCGGAGCCAGATCTATCAATGCTCTCGCAAAACGACATTGGGCAACTTTCCGAGATTTTCCATCTACTGGGGGACCAGTCAAGACTACGAATCCTGCTTTACTGTATGCGTGGTTCGGTCTCTGTAGGCGACATTGCTGAGTCGCTCCAGTTATCACAATCTCTGGTCAGTCATCATCTGAGGTTGTTACGAAGTGCAAGGCTTGTTCGCGGAGAGAGAAAGGGTAAGTACATATTTTATAGCATAATGGATCACCATGTAAGTCATGTTCTTCAGGACATGGTATTTCACATAGCTGAAGAATAACCCGAATGAATTTTGATAAGTAGAGCTTGTGTAATTCCAACTCACCTTAGTTTTTCATTACTTTGGTGAGTTGTTTCATCATTAATTTATTAAAACCTTAATAATTAACCTTTTAATAATGAAACCTGCCCCCTTCCCTTGTATGTAATAAATACCTGATGGTTCACTATCACCAGATAAAGCGAAGTGAGCAGGCCACCTCATGAAGGAGAAACCTTGCTTTGCAAGCTTATTGAATAGCCACGGATAATCTAGTTTGTCTGCTTCGTGCCAAAAGCGGACATTGCTACATCACAATGCGTTATGGTCAACATCAGAATGCAGCCCTTGTGTTGTGACGTGTAGTCTGGCCTAAACGCAGTTGCACTACATTACCTCGTGGGGTCAGCGACGGCCCCGTTTCAGTTCACGTACACAGGGATCATACTCATCTGCATAGCCACCAAAGTCATGGCTGGGCATGAAGTACCACTTTTCACCTTTCCAACCAGCGATCCGGGTGGTCGGTTTGGTTTTATTCAGAACAACAATACAGACGCCGACGGGAGACACTGGAGGAAGAAGTCGTTGCACCACACACTCACGATTGCCCACATCAATCCAGTCTTTGACGTGAATTTCAGGATGGTTCATTGTTTATCTTCATGTGATGGAATTGCTTACCGTAATGCATCCGATTACCGTGCAAGATCATGTATCCTGTCGCCTTCCTGCTCCCTTGAGGTGGCGCTGCCTTGGTACAGTCAGCACTCTGAATGTCAGGCCCAGCCGCGAGGCCGGAAGCTCATCAGGTCGCTGCGGTAGGGGAAAACGGTCCGGGTAACAGACCGTAATCGCCTGCTGGTGGTTATTGGCCCTGACTGGAGCCGCACTGAAAACTGAAGCGCATTAATATACTCGCGCCTCCGACAGGTCAGGCAATTTCTTCCAGCGCATCGTCATTTGCCGGTGGAGGAGGAAGTATAAGCGCGTCGCACTCCCTGATGACATATTCAGGAATGAGATCAAACCGGGCAGGATCCAGCTGACAGATAAATTCATTTTCAATGTGGTAGGTCTCATTCATGAATTTACGTATTACTGCGTTCTCGAGTCCGGTCTGAAGCAACCTGAACACCTGCAGTTTCTCGTAGCCATTACGGCAGAGCAGATAAAGCGCACGTATACGATCCGGGTCGGTGAGCTGAACGAAAGTGGCCTGGTAGTCAAAGCCGGGAATGCGATCGGCGATTGCCTGGCAGCCGAAGGCAACTTTTTCTGCGGACATTTCAGGATGTCCCACTCCCTGCACAACGGGTTCACGGGTGTCGATGGGCGTTTCACGGTGATGAAAAAGGTTTGACAGCACCTGATAGGCATCACCGAGGTCGTCCATAATTTCATAATGTCGGCGAAGATAGATCAACTTGATGATGTCTTCACTATCAGAGTCAGTGACAGACTGGCAGATCTGAGCAAAAGTGCGGATATCACTTTCACCGATGAGCTGCTCGGTGATGCAGCCTGCGCTGTAGTGCAAGTGTGAGGCCGTAACCAGATTACTGAACAGCTTCCTGACGGACTTCAGTGTATCAATAATAGGCTCAACATCGTGAGTCAGCATCAGTACCGTTTCATTTTTCAGGCACTCACCGGTATTGCGGCGAAACAGCATCTCCAGGATGGCAAATTTCTTGTTCTTATCAAACGATGAAATCGGGTCGTCAAGAATGATCAGGCCTGGCTTCTTGGCTAAGCATTCATACATAAACAGAACAATGGCAAAGGCGTTGCGTTCACCGTAGCTGAGATGCTGGCTGCCGCCGCTGACGTAGCCTTCAAAGTCTTCGTGGCGCAGTTTCAGCCGACATTTATCGCCTTCCCCAGTGATATCCACCTGATAACGATAGCCTGCGTAAGCCAGAAAGGTATTGATATCGGTTTTATGCTTGAGGATCAGCTTCTGCATGCCCTGACGCTGCTTATTTATTTGACCCTGCAGGCGTCCGGCCTGCGTCGTCAGGTCGTCTAAAGAGGTATTGAGACTGGCTACGGTGCGGGCCGTTTTATCCGACTGCAGCTCCGGGAAAAACTTCACGTCTAGGCGACAGGCTTCCAGTGCAGCCTTGACGTTGGTTGAAGCGCTGAACGTAAAGCCGTTAAGAGTCTTAAGGGTATTCAGCATATTTATCAGGCTGTCTGTCTGCTTCTTCACTGTCACGAGATATTCTTCGTGCTGTTTTTCCAGCCCACTTTTTAGGGTTGTAATATCAGCGAGGCGGGCACGGGCAGGCTCTGAAAAATATTCGCCGAGTTTATCTAGCACGCCGATCAGGCCGATCAGGTTTTTAATGACAGCCTTATCATACTCCGCGCTGACGCGGCTAATCTGCTCGGCCTTTTCACGGGAGTCGCCAGTACAGAACGGACAGCAGCCGTCGGATAGCGCGGAGAATTTCTCATACCCCCGGGTCTGCCACTCGATCCACTCTACGCTGCTTTTACTTTGGATGTACGGCTTATAAGATTCCAAACCGTCGGGAATGTGCTGAAGCTTGTTGCCAGCGGATAAGCCTTTCATACCGGTAGACGTTTTTGCAATCCCGGTACTACTCAGCTTAAATGCGGCGCTGAGTTCCCCCAGGTGCGTGATGAATTCTTCAAGCCCGACGTTATCAGCAAACTGCTGCCGTATGGCCACGACCATGGCTTCGATTTCGCGTTCTGTCTCGTGATACGCTTCACTTTTGATGAAGATGTCAAAACTATTACTTACTAACTCGTCTGGTTGAAAAGTGAATTGATCGACATATTTTTCATTAAAGCACATGACGTTTTGCAGGCCATCGACACCAGTTACCCTAGGCTGTACTGCATCGGGATTAGAACCACGGTATCTAAACGGAAGCAGGTCGCTGAGACCCTGTTCATCCCCGTTTACCGTACACTGAATCGCGCGGGAAATGGTGCTTTTTCCGGTGCCGTTAGGCGCAAATTTAATATTTAGTTTTTTTTCTGCCAGAGTTATATTTGCTTTATCGATGTTATTACAGCAATTAATTTCAATTTCCATACCTAATCCTTTACGGCAAAGACACTGAGCAGGCCCCGTATATTGCAGGCCCGATTAATTATTTAAGCTGAAGCCAGAACATATAAGCACCGTTTCATTTTTGAGTAAAGCACTCCGGGATTCGCCCTTGGTACCGCAGCGCCGGAGCAGTTGTTTTATAGAGCGTATGTACGGCGCTTGTGATGTATGTCCGCTTCGTGCCAAGAGCGGACATTTGCACCCTCAGTACCCGCACCAGACTAAGCCGGCTCAGCAATGTCGGCGTTGCTGATACTGACAGACGTTATGCCGTTTTAAAGCGACGTTTCCGGTGTATCACCATGAGAGCGACAATTACCGCCACCGCAATTGTCGCGGTCCCCCGGAAGACGACTGATGAATCTCCTAGGCTGTGTCCCTTAATCACCTGAGCTATAGTAACTGCCTGTTTCCACAACACATTGAACTATGGCTCGTTACGACCTTCCCGATGATGCATGGGCTCTCATCCAGCCCTTATTACCTGCTGAACCAGCAACACCACGGGCCGGACGCCCATGGGCAGAACACCGTATGGTCATCAATGGTATGTTCTGGGTGCTGTGTTCAGGCGCACCATGGCGCGATTTGCCTGAACGATATGGTCCATGGAAGACCGTTTACAACCGTTTTAACCGGTGGTCAAAGTCAGGAGTGATTAACATGATTTTCAACAAGTTACTTACGTTACTTGATACAAACAGTCTTATTGACTGGTCAGCGACAGCATTGGATGGCAGTAATATCCGTGCACTCAAATGTGCAGCCGGGGCTCAAAAAAACATCCCGATATCGCCGGAGATAATGGGCTGGGTCGCTCTCGCGGCGGTTTTGGCACCAAAATCCATCTGGCGACAGACGGAAGCGGTCTGCCGTTAAATATTGTGCTGAGCCCCGGACAAGCCCATGAAAGCCAGTTCGCACAACGTCTGCTGGACGGTATTGGTGTTCAGCGCCAGAATGGCAGCATGAAGCGACGTGGTCATGCCGTACTGGCAGATAAAGCCTACTCCGGACATGCGTTACGGAACGAACTGAAAAACAAGGGTATAAAAGCCGTCATTCCTCGCAAATCCAATGAAAAAATGGCCTCAGATGGTCGTTCACAACTCGATCGTGATGCTTACCGTAATCGCAATGTTGTTGAACGTTGCTTTGGTCGCCTGAAAGAATATCGTCGCATAGCCACACGTTATGACAAAACGGCGAGGAATTATCTGGCGATGGTTAAACTGGGCTGTATCAGACTGTTTTACAAAAGATTATGCAATTAAGGGACACAGCCTAGGATGATTTCCATGAATGATGATAAAAACTGGCCGGAGAATATAGCCATAGAAAGCCAGGCAAGGTTACGTCCCCGGACGCGAGCGTGACTCTGCTCGACTGTCATATGATTCACAAGCGGCACCGACAGACCAAACCCACAACTCATTAAAACCCCGCCAGCGATGTAGAACACTACATTATCAGCGAATGAAAATATGAAATGTCCGGCAGCGTAGCAGCTAAACGCCGTGTACAGATTTCCGTACTCACGTAAACGCGCTATGAGGCGCGGCATCATCGCAGCAGCCCCGACGGCGACCAGTGAGATAAACGACAGAAAGTATCCGGTTTCTGCTGCCCCAATAGCCATGCAGCTAAACACCTGCGGAATGATGATAATGCTGGTGAAGAAGCAAATCATGGACAGCAGGGCTGCAAAAAGCACAGGCGCTAATCGAGTCGCACTCACCGATTCGCTTTCTCCGGCGTTTTCATTCATGTTTTCTGTCCCAGAGGACAATTGTTACGGCACAAACGCCAGCTGCATAACCAGAAGAACCTAGGCAAAAAGATGAAGCAAAAACGGCCACTGCCAGCCAAGGGTTGCAAGTAATCCGCCTATAAACAGAAAAATGACACCGCCCAGCTCAATCAACATTCCCTGCGAAGGTATCATTTTCAGGCAAGCCTGACCGCTATGAAACGAGGAAATCAATCCGGTTCCTGCTGACATGACGATGGCGGTATCTGACTGAAATCTGGATGTATCTTCTTCCAGATCTACTTAAAACTCGTTCTGATAACCATACCGAGAAATAACTGTCAATCCATCCATATCTAGGGTTTGATATAGTAAAATTACCTATATATAGTTTTTTTAGTTTTCATCTCACTTGGACGCCATTTCATGAAAAGTCACGAGTACATTGTGATTTGCGGTTTTAACCGCAGTAAAGTCGGCCGATATATTGCCATTGTTGCCTCAGTTATATCGTTCGTTCTGATTTTACTAGCACTCACACTAATCGAATGGCTGAAAAACTTTCACATTAACAGCCACATACCTGCCTCAGTTTTTTCACTTATTAGCGCCGGTGGGATCTACATGGGGTTGTATACATGGTTTGATAAAAATCTCTGGCATAACACCTACCTCGGGAAATTTTTATGTGTGCCAAATCTTGCAGGCCGCTGGAATGTTGAAGGCCATACCCGATCTGAAGGTGGTAAACCCTGGGAAGGTGAGCTGAGAATTGTCCAGTCATGGGACAAAGTCAGAATTCATCTGAAAACTCAATCATCGCATTCGGATAGTGTGACAGCCTCCATCATTCATGACGAGGGAATTGGTTACCAGCTGCTTTATAACTACCGCAACCAACCCAAGACAGGTGAAGAACACCTGACTTCACATGTTGGATTCGCAGAGTTCAGGTTCGACGACGGACTCAAATCTGCTGAAGGCCATTATTTTAACGGTCAAGGCCGGGCTACTTACGGAACAATGACAATCACTAGGATCGACAATGTCTAATTCATTTAGTGCGCGAATTGAACGCATGAAGTCTCGTCGTAAAGGGACATTCGATCAATTAAACGTAGCCAGAGAGTCAATCAGTAACCAGAGGATTGATGGACTGGAAAACTATGCTTTGCTAGAAGGTTTCCTGGATTTAAATGAAAGTTGGGAAACCAGGGGAAAACAAGATTCTGCAACCCGCTATGTTATAGGTGCCATGCAACCGGTTGATAACCGCTATACCGAAATTTCTTTTGAAACTGCCAAGCGTATTGAGAACCAACTGGTAAAGAAATTAGATCTTAATCTGGAGTTTCGTGTCCAAGGCTCTGTACCACTGGATATTCATATTAAAAGTTTCAGTGATGTGGATCTGCTGATTATAGACACTCAGATGCTTATTTATGATAGCGACGGTATTGGCCGCTACACCCCTACGAACAAAAATGATGGGGATGTCATCCTTGAACTCAGGGATGCCGCTAGGGATGCCCTGAAAGCAACTTTCCCTGCGGCAGATGTTGATGACAACAACGCCAAATCTTTGAGAATAACGGGAGGGTCTTTGCAGAGAGAAGTGGATGTGGTGCCAAGCATCTGGTGGGATACCAAAGAGTACCAACATACTAAAGATGTAGATCAACGTGGGGTCACTATTATAGATAAAAACACACGTCAACGTATCTACAACCTACCTTTCCTCCACATCAAACGAATTAAAGACAAATGCGATCAATGTAATGGAGGATTGCGTAAGTCTATTCGTTTTCTTAAGACACTAAAAGCGGATAGTGAAGCTGAGGGTACTAAAATTGAACTCAGTAGTTATGATATTGCCTCGCTGATGTACCACGCAGATGGTAACAATCTCCGACATAGCCAATACTACGAGCTGGCTGTCCTTGTAGAGACTCACAGATGGCTAAATTATCTTGCACAGAACCCTAATGCTGCAATGCTGCTCTACGTTCCAAATGGCACCAGAAAGATAATTGACAAGAATGAAACTTTTGCCGAATTGCTTAAACTGACGGGAATGGTCAATAGTATTGTCACTGAGGTGCTGCGTGAAATAACCGGCCAGCCTACTGAATATTACACACCCGCCAAAGGAATTTTACTTATAAAACAAGCGGTTTACTAACAGGATGCTATCAAGATCCACTTAATAAGTGGATCTTGAATCATCCGCGACTATTTGCCGGACAGCGCTAGTCATTCCGGCTTAAGCGCTATTATGAGATTTATTTCCAGTTTAGTATGAGTCTCCGTACTAATCGTTGATTGAAGAGACATACATGCTGGATAACTCTTAATGGGGTCAGTTTGGATATCGAAAATTATTGTACGTTAAGGCTGATTTTTTGTAAGTACCCCACTTAAACGCCCCATTCTCTTTCAGAGACCCTCTGGCACATGGATTAGGTTTTCCGAAAGCGAACTTCCGCTCTTCGCTCATAGATGCCGGTCAAACATCCCGCATTCAGCATGTGAGGCGGTAGCCTCATCTCTGATGTACTGAATAACAGTAACGTCTTGCTGGTGTGTCTATCCCGGCTTTACCATGACGTATAGCGATAGGGTCAGTGGGTTCGTAAATGCTCAACGGCACTCTCAGTGAGAGTCAGTACCGATTTAACGCTGATGCTTATTCTATCGATAATGGCCTGCCGGGGACCATGACGCCATGCTTCGCTATCATAAAAGGTGTCCTGGGCAGTTTTCAGGTGAGAGAGGCTGTTATAAGCCCTGATCAGATAGTAAGCATCGTCGTCATGTGCTGATATACCATAAGAAATAACATCCATTCCCACTGAACGGTGAAGTGGAACACTCACTTCTTTCATTATTCTATGAAAGTCTTTTCCAGTACCGGGTTTGAGGGTGTACAGCAAAAATTCGACAGTTTTCATCTTCGATATCCTATTCTGTTTTTCTCATCATAGCGAATTATGGCGACGTGTAGTCGTGAAACCGAACAGAAGAACTGGACTGCCAGGCTGTCCCCAGCAGTTATGGCTCTGAATGTCTCATGCGTGCCAGGAGCGGACGTTGCTAACATAGAGATGCTCTAATCTGCAAGGAGCAGCTCCCCCTTTATCAGACAATCTTGTCTGACGCTCCGGACAGAAATATGCTGGTTTTATCTGTTCAGAACACTGAACTATGTTCGGGAAATCACAGAGTCAGGCTAACGGAATAGAATAGTGAGCGGTGTCTTAACCCCTTAAATCGTAAAAGCACCGGTTGATAGCTGATGATGAACGCTTCTCTGATTTAACCAAGCATCGGCATTGAGAATGAATCAAAAAAGTGAAAATATCAAAGGGTAATAGCCTCCGTTTGAACCGGACACCTCACCAGTAAGACATAGTCATAGAGCTATGTTTAAGGAGTGTCCTGTGCAAAGAATCGAAGTGATCACTGGCGAGCAAAAACGCCGTCGTTATACTCCTGAAGAGAAAGCCCGTTTTGTTGCGCTCGCCATGCAGCCCGGCTACACCGTCTCACTCGTTGCCCGGCAATATGACATCACACCCAGTCTTCTTTTTAAGTGGAAACGGCTCATGAACGAGGGTGGAAAGTCTGCGATCGTCGCTGGCGACGAGGTCGTCAGTGTCTCCGAGGTCCAAGCGCTGGAGAAAAAAGTCAAACAGCTTGAACAAATGCTGGGCCGCAAGACGATGGAAGCCGAAATCCATAGGAACGCGCTTGAGATAGCCTAGGCAAAAAAGTTGATATCGCGCATGCCATTGCTGCCACCGGACGATACCTCCTCATCCGAATAGCAGAAGTGCTCTGCGTATCGCGTTCGAATCTTTATGAACGGCTGCTAAAGAAGCGCCAGCAGCGGCCAGCCCGCTATAGCAAAGATGATGACGCCCGACTGTTACCGCTTATCCGCCAGATATGCAGCGAGCGGGCGACAAACGGCTACCGTCGCGTGACGGCACACCTCAATCGTGCGCTGAAGGAACAAAACTGGCGGGTTAACCACAAACGCATTTACCGGATCATGCAGGCGAATAACCTGTTGCTGGCAAAATCTGGCCATAGAAAGCCAGAGCACAGTCATACCGGCAACGTCGTGACACTCAAGCCGGATACGCACTGGTGTTGAAATCCGCTGCTTGAATCGGGAAGTCGTGCGGGTAGTGTTCAGCCTTGACTGCTGTGATCGCGAAGCCATCTGCTGGTCGGCGACAACAGGTGGAATAAACAGCGTTATGGTGCAGGATCTGCTGACAGAGAGTGTGGAAAAGCGCTTTGGCAATACGCTTTACCTGCCACATGCCGTTGAGTGGCTGACCGATAATGGCTGTTGCTACATAGCGGACTCAATAAGAACGTTCGCCACCTCACTCAGGTTCATCGTGTGTACGACGCCAGTGCGCAGTCCGGAGAGCAATGGGATGGCTGAATCGTTCGTTAAAACGTTCAAGCGTGACTACGTGTATGTTAATGACCTGCCGGATGCCATGACAGTGATGTGAAAACTGACGGAATGGATGGAAGACTATAATAACTGGCATCCCCATAAAGGGCTGAAAATGCAGTCACCAAGGGAATACAGAAGTTCGCTGCTAGCTATAAATTAACCGTGTCCGTTTTAGCGGGGGCAACTCCACAAAGAGGACGTGGAGCTAAAATATTTGCACGGATAAAAAACCATACTTAACTATTAGTATTACATTAAAAAAATACGGACTCTTTATCAGCAGTCCGCTAAAGTCTATTCAAGGAAAAAACATGTGGCATATCAAGCATTAAAAATTAGTATATAGTGGCAGATTTTATCAAGGTATATATTCCTATAGATACCCTAAAATGATTATCTATTAATCCCCTAATTTAGCGGTCATATGCACTCGATTACCAGTATACGCAGAGAGAATTTTGTATGACGTTTGTGCTTCTTTTGCTTTAGCAGCAATTTTTGCTTCTGCACTGTCAAGAGTGGAAGCAGTTACGCTGACCGTCTGCGCCATACCAGAGAATGAGACAACAGAGAGAAAACCAGCTGCTGCGAGAAGTTTGATATTTTTCATAGTGATAACCCTAGTAAAGTTAATGTTCATCATAAGAGCATACTGCTCGTTTCCTGTTGATGAGCATTAAAAACCCTGCAACTACTATAGGGTCAATACTTTTTATTGTATTTTTTATATAGCGCTGACTGTCTTGAACATCCACTTATCGAGAAATTTTTCTTAAACAATAAAATTCACTCATAATCAATAAGATATGGCAATTTTTATATCGTTTTACACTGAAGATATTTTTTCTTACCCCATTTATATAGGTTTCAAAATATGTCTTTGCAGGTAATTGGAGGCTGGAACTCACGCATTCCTATCCCCTTCCCTTCAAACAACTCTAGCTTTACTCTGATCAAAAGAATAAATACCCAGACATTAAATCACGTGACATGAAATGCCAAAACTGTCTAAATAAACTGGACTGACCCCAGGATTAGATATAACCTTCAATTAGTAATGTCGGTTGGTTTTTCTTCATATTTCCCGTTTCGCCAGCCTGCTGGAAATTCAGCTGGAGTCTGGTAATCCAGCGATGAATGTGGACGGCACTCGTTATAATCCTGCCGCCAGTCATTAATCGTTTTCCTGGTGTGAACTGATCCTACCCACGTAATGTGGACACGGCCCTAAGCAAGGTTCTGGTTTTCAAATTGTTCAGGACTGAGCCCACCACAGGCACTGTGGCGACGCCAGCGATTGTAATCGCACTCAATATAATTAAATACAGTTGTTCTCATCATTTCCCGGCTGATAAAGCGTTCACCGTGGATGCATTCCACTTTCAGCGAGTGGAAGAAGCTTTCCACACACGCATTGTCGTAACAGCAGCCTTTCGCGCTCATGCTCCCGCGCAGATTATGCCGCTTCAGCAACGCCTGATAGTCCGCTGAACAGTACTGGCTGCCACGGTCAGTATGAACAATGACATTTTTCGGGCGTTTACGCCGCCACAGCGCCATCTGCAACGCATCGCAGGTCAGTTGTGCCGTCATTCGCGGTGCCATTGACCAGCCGATGACAGCTCGCGACCACAGGTCAATCACCACTGCCAGATACAGCCAGCCTTCATCGGTGCGTAAGTAGGTGATGTCTCCCGACCACTTCTGATTCGGGCCGCTGGCGTAAAAGTCCTGCTTCAGCAGGTTCTCAGACACAGGCAAGCCATGCTCACGATAACTGACCGGGCTGAACTTGCGGGCTGCCTTTGCCCGAAGCCCCTGGCGACGCAGGCTGCCAGCTATCGTTTTGATGTTGTAGGCCGGGAGCTCATCCGCAAGCCGTGGCGCACCATACCGTTGTTTTGCATCAGTGAATGCTCTGAGAACCGCGGCATCACAGGCCAGACGGAACTGCTGTCGCGTGTTTATCTGATGACGCCGGGAGCACCAGGCATACCAGCCGCTACGGGCCACGCGCAGCACCCGGCACATGGCTTTGATGGTGAACTCAGCCTGATATTTTTCGATAAAAACATACTTCATTTCAGGAGCTTCGCGAAGTATGTCGCGGCCTTTTGGAGAATAGCCAGCTCCTCTGCCTGCTCCGCAAGCTGGCGTTTAAGCCGGGCATTTTCAGCATCCAGTTCGCTTTCGCGTGCAGATGATGTCAGTTGTTGCTGTTGTTTTTTTCGCCAGCCATAGAGTTGCGATTCATACAAACTGAGTTCGCGGGCAGCGGCAGCGACGCCAATGCGTTCAGCAAGCTTCAGAGCTTCCTGGCGGAATTCGGGAGTGTGCTGTTTACGCGGCTTTTTACTGACGGTTACTGATTTAGTCATGTGAGCTACCTCTGGTTGAGAGTTTACTCACTTAGTCGCGTGTCCACTATTGGCGGGTATCTGTGCCAACAGCTCTCAGGCCAAGGGCCGCGTTAAGCGCGCCAACCTGACGCTGCAGGAGCGGCTGGTTAAGGAGATGTGCCTGGAGAATATCACCTGCATTGATGCCGCCAACGCCTGGATCGAAACGTTCATCAGCGACTTCAACCACCGCTTTGCCAGACTGGCAAAATACCCGAAAAACCTTCACCGCACGGTCTAGAGAGCCACCTGGAACTGGACGACATTTTCGCCTGGCAGACGCTTCGGACGCTCTCAAAAGCACTGACTTTTCAGTATGAAAAAATCCTTTATCTGGTTGATCCCACTGACGAAAACTCACGCATAGTCGGAGAAGAAATCCTCGCTTTTGATTATACGGACGGTACGCTCAAATTCCGCCATGGAAACAGAACACTGAAATATCAGATGTTCGATAAGCTGGACTGCATCAGTCAGGGGCGCATCGTTGATAACAAAAGGCTTGACGCGGTGCTGAAGCTGGCGAAGGAAAAACAGGATGAGCTTGAAGCCGCAGGAAAAAGAAAGGCGCAGCCAGAGTATGCCTAAAAGGCGGGCACAGATTCAGGCTCAGCTCAGAGCCATCAATCCGGTTCTGGCTGAACCCTCTCTTTTCAAATCAAGCCTGAAAAAATGAGCTCACTGCCCTTTTTTCTTCATCAGAAATCAGCAGAAAGTGACATTTAAAACCGGGAAATCAGGGTGACATTATCAATAAGGAAAGACAGCGAGTATAATAGTTGTAATATCCGCACCTCCCCAGAACATCTGAATTTGTCTTTGACAGAAAGAACCGCGCTTCCGGCAGGAAGCCGGCCCCCTTGAAAACTCTCTTATCCTGTTAAAAAGCCTGATATGGTTCGGAGTTAGTCGGTGTTTCCTCCGGCAATAGTGCAGTTGGCTTCACAACAGCGTACATTATCACATCAGATTTATGCCAAAACGGCGTAACGCACTGGCCCACAAAAAGAAAATAAGGACGGTTACGACGCAGCAGCTACCCAGCGTGATCCAAAAGCCAAATCGCTGACAGAAAACAGGGAATAGTAAAAACATAGGTAGTGTCGGCACTACATACCAGAATGTATACCACGCATGATTGGCTATTTTTTGCTGACTCTGTCCTTCCAGCTTCATCCACACGAGCACAAGCACAGTAACCAGGGGAAGCGCGGCGACAAGACCACCAAGCCGATCACTACGCTTGGCAACTTCAGAGATAAAAACAACCATTCCGGCGGTGATCGCGTACTTAATCAGTAGCCATAACATCATAAACCCTCACTAATCCTGTAAGTTAACGGCCCTGCACCGACCTATCTCCCCAGCGCAATCCCGGTTTCGCGGTGTCTGTTACGGCCGTATTTTCTCATGCCTCGTCAGCCACGGTGAGGCTCTTTCAAGAGCTGGGTTGTATGAAAACGAAAAAACACAGCCAACAATAATTTACAAAATAACTTATTGACCCTGTATTTACTACAGGGTTTTTAATGCACATCAACAGGTGAGACGGCGATGATGCCGGTATCACCAGATGACCAGATAACCCAAGGAATATGACCATGAAAAATATCAAACTGCTTGTTGCTGCCAGTATGCTCTCCGTAGTCTCTTTCTCTGGCTTCGCCCAGTCAGTCAGTGTTACTGCTGACACACTCAGCAACGCGGAAGCGAAAATTGCCGCTATCGCCAAGGAATCCGGTGCTTCGTCCTACCGCATCACCAGTGCTGACCAGAACAACTTTGCCCGCATGACTGCAGTCCTAGATAAGTAACCCGGGACTGTACTACCCTGAACCTGACCAGTTAACGCAAGAGATGGTCGCAGAGCAAATAGCCGGACTGGCTGTCCCCCAGTGGGATGCATCTGGTTCCGCTGGCGACCTCACACGCAATCCCTCACTGTAACGTTTTCTGATCTCACCACGCTGGCCATAACAGATTGCCCTAGCCACTGCATTACGACCTTCTCTCCGGTTAAGCTGAGTCAGGATACGTCGGCGATAATACTCATCATAAATATAATTAAGAAGGTATAAATTGCTTCATTCGGCGCACTATTGTAAACGTTTTTGGCGGGACAGGATGTACTTGTGTGTACGAAACCGAGGGCCAACAATAAATATTGATTTAATGCAAAGGCCCATATAAGATTGATTTACAAGGTGATGGTGCTCCACCTTTCCCAACCGCCGGTTTTTCAACACCGGATGATGGCGCCTGATATACAGATGAAGTTGTCCTCTTATAGGCATGTATGTCAGGTATAGCTATGCAAAATAAAACCACATTACCGCTTACCGCAGAATCTCTCTCTTTTCAAAGAGATAATCCGATTTATGTCTTCGGTCATCGAAATCCTGACAGCGATGCTATTTGCAGCGCGCTGGTTGTGGCTGACTGGCTTAATTACACCGGTCGTCCCGCAACGCCCTGGCGCCTGGGGGATATCACCCCGGAAACCCGTTATATCCTCAACGCTGCGGGTGTTTCACAACCCGATTTACTCACCGTCGATCTGACAGATAAAACCGTATGGCTGGTTGATTTTACGGATGCAGAGCAGGGACCGTCTTCGCTGATGGACAGCAACGTCATCGGCATCATTGACCATCATCGTATTGGTACCCTTGTTACCCGCAATCCACCGGATGTCTGGGTGCGGGCGGTAGGATGCTGCGGAACAGTAATTCTCTCAATTCTCATGCATGACATTCCGATGCCGCTGACTGCCGCTCAGGCTGTGTTGCTGATGGGGGCGATCCTCAGTGATACCGTTGCGCTGACGGGTCCCACCACCACCACTCAGGATCAGGAATCCGTGGCTGTTTTGCGGGAAATCGCCGGTATCGATTATGACCAGTTTGTGACAGGGCTGCTGCGAGCCAAAACAGATATAACCGGGCAATCCGCGTCGGTTTTACTCAATCGTGACGCCAAAAATTACCGGATCCATGATGTGCCGCTGTTGTTGTCACAAATTGAGGTCCGCGACATGGCTGATATTACTCCCCTGTTGCCTGAGCTACTGCAGGAAATGGATAAAACCTGCAAGGACAGCGTGCTGGACATGGTGATCCTGATGGTGACAGACATTACCAGCCGGAACTCCGTTTTGCTTTTTTCAGACAGCAGCCTGACAGGCTCCCGCCAGGTATCGCTGCCCGGCATGACAAGCCGGAAAAAAGAAATCCTCCCCTGGCTGACCAACCGCTTCGCTTCTTATAAGAGGTGATTTATGCAAATTTACCGGCATGCCTTGTTACTTGTACAGAATGAAACCGATGGTCTGCTGTTGCTTGAGCAGGCAGAACGTCTGGCAAAAGAGATGGGCACCCGTATTACTGTCGGGCATCTCAGTGCTGACTATAGGGAACTGGATTATACCAGTGACTCATTAACCAAAGACCGTCAGTCCCGCGAAGTTATTGATGCAAAGGCAATGCTTAGCCGTCTGGTGGAGTCCAGCAGTATTGATATCAACGTCAGGTCCATCGTCAGCATCCATCGTTTCCGGGACGTTGAGGCCGTTGTTCAGCATGAAGATATCGATCTGGTCATGCTGGGGCATGAAAACCGCCTGTTCGGGGTTTTTTCCTCCTTTTCTTTCGAATTCATCAATCACCTTTCTGTTGATGTTCTGATTAAACATATTCCAGCCCCTTAAAAGAAGGTCAAACTTATGAGCTTTGAAATTGAATGTATCATCGCAAGAGAAATTCTGGATTCCCGCGGTAACCCGACCGTAGAGGTTGAAGTGACTTCTGTAGGGGGCAGTATGGCCCGTGCCTCCGTTCCTTCCGGTGCCAGCACCGGCTCCCGTGAAGCCATCGAGCATCGCGATGATGACAAGACACGTTTTGGCGGTAAAGGTGTTCAGGATGCGGTCCAGTGCGTCAATACCGAAATTAACGATGCCCTGCAGGGCTACGATGTACGCCGCCAGAAAGAAATCGACAACTGTCTGATTGCCCTTGATGGCACAGAAAACAAAGGCCGGCTGGGTGCTAATGCGATCCTTGGCGTATCGCTGGCAGTATCCCGCCTGGCGGCACAACTATCCTCTACCCCGCTCTACCGCTATCTGGGTGGCGTCGGCGCGAATCTGCTGCCGGTTCCCTGTATGAATATCATTAACGGCGGAGTTCATGCCCGCTGGCAGGGCGCTGATTTTCAGGAGTTTATGATTGCACCATGGGGAGCCTCTTCCGTACGCGAAGCTATTCGCTGGGGCAGTGAGGTCTACCAGGCCCTGCGTCAGGTCCTGCTGGAAAAAGGTTTATCCGCCGGCGTGGGCGATGAAGGCGGTTTTGCACCGGCCGTTTCCTCAAACCGTCAGCCGCTGGAGCTTATCGTGGAGGCAATTAGCAAGGCGGGATACCGCCCAGGCGAAGATATCGTTATTTGCATGGATCCGGCCTCCAGTGAATTCTACGTCGATGGGAAATATACCCTGCGTACCGAAAATACCCGGCTCAGCGCCGACGAAATGACCCGCTACTATGAGCAACTGGTGAAGGATTTCCCGATAGTCCTGATTGAAGATGGCCTTGCGGAAGACGACTGGGCCGGCTGGCAGCTCCTGCACCGCGCGCTCGGCGATAAAGTTGAGCTGGTTGGCGATGATATCTTTGTGACCAATGTGAAATATATCCAGCGAGGTATCGATGAAAACCTGGCCAATGCCGCATTGATCAAACTGAACCAGATAGGCACCCTGAGTGAAACCATCGAAGCCGTCCAGTTGTGTCAGGATAACAACTGGGGAACCTTTATTTCGCACCGGAGCGGGGAAACCGTGGACAGCTTCATTGCAGATATGACCGTCGGCCTGCGGGCTGGTCACCTGAAAACCGGTGCACCCAGCCGTGGGGAGCGCATTGAGAAATACAATCAACTGATGCGTATTGAAGATGAATTAGGTGATGCCGCCATCTTCGCCGGTAAAGCCGCCTTCAAAAAACGCTGATTCCGTCACCCTTCCCGTATGCTCAGATACGGGAAGGGGTAGGGTGGTTCTGTGAACGGAAAAATACTCATACTGTAACAGCAACGGGGATCCAGGCAAACTGTCTGGTTTTCCTGATCGCTGATGCCTTTTTTAATATACTGCCGGATGATACCAGTGCCGTTGTAATCGCGCTGTTCATCGGGAGCGGTGCCCATCTTCTGATGCGTCACCTCCTTGACCGGAGTCCAGGTAAATCCGGGTAATCAGTACAAACAACTCAACGGGTTCAGGTCCTTCCGGTTCAGTTGTGGGTGACAGACAGGTAGTTGTTATGGGGAAAATTATTTTACTCCGCCATGGCGAAAGTTAGTTGAATCGCAAAATCGTTTTACCGGATGGGAAAATGTCCCGCTGATGCTGAAAGGAGTGGAGGAAACCCGGCGCGCAGCAAACCTGATAAAACGGTCCGGAATCAGTGTGCCACTACAATCATAGATGGAGCCTGCACATCCGTTCTGAACCGGGCAATTCATTCGCTCTGGCTGATAATGGAAGCGCTGAATCAATTGTGGTTACCGGTGGACAAATCATGGCGGTTAAATGAACGTCATTACGGTGCGCTTCAGGGAATGAACAAAGATGAAGCCACTCAACAGATTGGCCAGAAAATCGTTTATCACTGGCGGAGGAGCTATCGTGGTATCTCCCCTCCGTTGCCGGATGCACCTGCTTCACTTCATCGTGAGGCACGTTATCGTCATGTGTCCCTGACGGATTTGCCGGGGGGAGAAAGTCTGGAAATGACGCAACGAAGGTTGTTGCCTTACTGGCACCACGTCATTGTCCTGCGCGTCGCCAGTGGCGAAACCATGTTGCTGGTCAGTCATGCTAATACACTGCGTGCGCTGACCATGTTTATTGAGCAGATTGATGAAAATAAGGTTCCCGATCTGCATGTCCTGACGGGAATCCCCGTACTGTATGAAATGAATGAAAAACGGGCCATCACCGCACGTTATTCCCTTGAATGACGGTCTGATGGTGCCCTGATTTCAGCGAGGTGGTATGTACAAATCATTATTCGCGGTGGTGATAGGCGGATCGATCGGCTGTGTGATCCGCTGGATACTGTCCATGCGTCTCAATGCACTTTTCCCCAATCTTCCACCTGGTACCCTGGTGGTTAATCTGGTTGGCGGATTTATCATCGGTATGGCACTGGCCTTTTTTGTCCGGCAGCCTCACCTTGATCCCGCCTGGAAGTTTTTTATTACCACCGGCATATGTGGCGGTATGACAACCTTTTCCACCTTTTCTGCTGAGGTGGTGGTGTTACTTCAGAATGGCAATTATGCATGGGCTGTCATTTCCGTACTGACGCACGTAACTGGCTCGCTTCTGATGACTGCCACTGGTTTCTTTGTGATGACACTGCTGTAAAAGCATATGCGCCATACACTTAACCGCGCCATGTCTCCGGCAGATTTTCATTTTATCGCCATAACAACATACCTGACCTGCCGGGTCAGGTATTTCCGGAGAAGGGTGTATGGAGATGCTCCCTGAGAATATCGTGAAGGGACTTTCCGAAGCCGAGGTGCAGACCCGGCTGGGTCAATGTGGCTATAACGAAGTGCGTGAACAGCCTCCGGACCAGGTGCGTGCTATCCTCAAACGTCTGCTGGGTCCCATCCCCTGGATGCTCGAAATTGCGCTGGTACTTGAAGTGGTTCTGGGAAAGACGACTGAACCAGTGCGCGCTCAGACAACGACGAACCATCCATTCACCTCATTCGGAGGTCACAGATAGTCGCTGTCTCACACGCCGAATCCCCTCCTGAGTTCACCACGATCCAGCAGGTCATGGCGGCGTCCGGCGCCATGATCCTAGCAGTCGCAACCGGCAGCGACGGTCATCCCCATATCCGCGGGTTGCAATCATTAGTCGAAGCACTAGGCGATGATACGGCAGGACTCGTCAGGGATACGGTTTCCAGTGAAAGATTAGACTTATTGCTGCCGGCAGTAGTGTCAGCGTTGCCAGTGTGGCTGAAAGCAGCCCACCAATAATGGCAAATGCCATCGGTCCCCAGAAAACATCCCGGGCAATCGGCAGCATCCCGAGAATGGCCGCCGAAGCGGTCAGCATGATGGGGCGTGAACGGTGCAGCGCGGCGACTTTGATCGCCTCATCCGCAGTGAAACCATTTTTCATCCCCACATCCACTTCGCTAATAAGAATGACGGCATTACGGATGATCATCCCGGCCAGTGCAATGATCCCCAGCAGCGCCACAAACCCCATCGGTATGCCAAAAGGCAGCATAGCCACAACTATCCCAGGCAAACCAAACGGTGCCATCAGCAGGGCCAGCAGCATCGACGAAAAGCGTTGTAACTGAATCATCAGCAGTAACAGCATCACCATCAGCGTGACAGGCAATACCGCATACACTGAGCTGTTTCCTTTCTCCGATTCCACAACCACTCCACCTTCCTCCACACTGTAACCCGGCGGGAGACTCTCCCGGAAACCGGCAACCACCGGAGAGAGTGCCGATGACACGGTCTCTGCACGAACGCCGGGCGCGGTATCCGACTGAACCGTGATAAACGGCAACCGCTGCCGACGCCAGATAACCGGATCATCCAGCGTCCATTCTGGCGTGGCGACCTGTCCCAGGGGAACTTTATTCCCGGTCGATGATGTCAGCATCAGAGCATTCAGTAACGCCGGGTTTTGTCGTGAGGCTTCATTTCCCCGCAGCACCACATCAATCTGGCGGTTACGGTCGCGCAGGGTGGTCACGGTGGTTCCGGAAAACAGCGTGGCAAGCGTTCCTGCCAGTGACTGAGACGTCATGCCGGTGGCACGCGCCTGCGTCTGATCCACCCGCAGACGGATGACCCGCTCCGGTTCACCGGACGTCAGATTGACACCCCGGGTATCGGGATTGCGGGCAATCATCCCTGCCAGTTGCGTGGCCAGTTCACGTACACGGGTATTATCCGGCCCGGATACCCGGTATCTGACCGGCCAGCCCACCGGAGGGCCCAGCTCCAGTGTGGATACCCGGGTTGTGAGCGTACTGAAATCTTTCGACAGGATCTGCTCAAGCTGTTTCTGCAGCCGGTTTCTCGCCGCTTCATTTTTCGCCACTACGACCAGCTGGGCAATGTTCTCTTTCTGCAGCAGAACATCCATCGGCAGATAAAAACGCACAGCGCCGGAACCGATGTAGCTTGAGTAATGGTCAATATCAGGATTATCGCGCAACTTCGCTTCAAACTTCAGGACGTCGCGGTGCGTCTGTGCCTGGCTGACATTCTGCGGCAGAGTCAGGCTCACCAGCAGCTCCGGGCGATCGGACGCTGGGAAAAACTCACCCTGCATCAGCAGGGCTCCGCCCCCGGACAATATCAGTATCGCCAGGGCACAACCGAGTGTCTTGCGCCGGTGCTGCATCACCCGGTCGAGCAGGCGGGTATAATGACGGTGAAAGAAACTGTGCTTATGTGACTGATGTGAATGCTGTTCCGGCAGTAACCAGACGCCGGTAAGCGGCGAGAAAAGAACCGCAACCAGCCATGAGCTCAGCAGCGCTGTCAGTACCACCACAAACAGGGAGTAGCAGTATTCTCCTGCGCTCGATGCCGCAAATCCCACCGGTATAAATCCGGCAATCATCACCAGTGTCCCCGTCAGCATCGGGAACGCGGTGGTACGAAATACCTGCGTGGCGGCCACACTCAGGGCATCGCCAGCCTCAAGCCGCGACACCATGGCTTCTACGGTGATCATGGCATCATCAACCAGCAGTCCCAGTGCAATGATCAGGGCACCGAGGGAGATTCGCTGTAGCCCTATTCCGGCCAGTTCCATCCCGGTAAATGTCATGGCCAGCACCAGCGGAATGGCCACGGCGACCACCAGACCTGCCCGGCTGCCCAGCGAAACAAAAGAAACGGCCAGCACAATAATAACGGCCTCAACCAGCACCTGGACGAATCCTCCCACCGCGTCACTGACTACGGCCGACTGGTCTGCCACCTTCTCCACACTGATCCCGTAAGGAAGATGCGTGCGGATCCTGTCCATCGTCGCGTTCAGCGCCCGACCAAAATCAACAATATTTCCACCGCGAGCCATCGAAATCGCCAGCCCGAGTGCTGGTTTACCGTTAACCCTAAACTCCGGTGAGGGCGGATCTGCCTGCTGCAGTGTGACCGTGGCCAAATCGGTGAGTGGGATAAAACGGTTTCCGGTATGCAGCACAATTTGCCGCAGGCTGTCCACGGATGTGAAGGCGCCACTGACTTCCACCGACATATTTTCCTGTGATGTCCGGATACGTCCGGCGGGCGTGACGGCATTCTGTGCCTGCAGAGCCGCCGTCACCTGCTGAAGATCGAGTCCCATTCCCGACAGTTTCAGTGGATCAAAAGCAATCACCACCTGTTGTTCGCTGTCACCCAGCAGCGTAACTTTCCCTGTTCCCGGAACAGCCAGCAGAGATGTCCGGATATCATCGACGGTATCGCGTAACTGCCGGGGAGTGAAGCCGTCCGACGTGAAGCCATAAATTGTGCCGTATGTATCATCGAATTCATCATCCACGGCCGGGGTGGTGGTGCCGTCCGGCAGGGATGCCCGGATGTCGTCCATCTTTTTCCGCACGCTATACCAGATACCCGCAACCTCTGACGGCGGTGTGTCATCACGCAGGTTCACAAAAATCACCGACGAGCCCGGACGCGTGTAACTCTCGATATAATCCAGATGTGGGATTTCCTGGAGCTTCTTCTCCAGCGTGTCGGTGACGAAACTGACGGTATCTTTTACCGTTGCGCCCGGCCACTGTGCCGACACCACGGCGGTCTTAATGGTAAACGCCGGATCTTCGCTGCGCGGCAGATTTAGAAAGCTCATGACGCCTGTCACCGTGACCATCAGCATCAGAAAAGCCACCAGTTGTCGGTGGGCCAGTGCCCAGGCAGAAAGATTAAAACCGCCGGAAGCGTGCATAACATTTTTCATTTTTGGTTCTCCGTCAGCACGTTTTCCCCGTCACGTAACTGACTGACCCCGGCAGTGACCACCTGTTCACCGGCTGTCAGCCCTTTGCGGATGAGCACCGAATCGGTCATATAGGCCGCAATGTCAACGGGTGTCAGGCGCAGGCGATTTTTGCCGGTGTCCACCACGAACACTGCCGGTTTCTGTTCTTTCCTCGTCAGGGCAGATGCCGGTACCTGAAACACTTCACTGCCGCCCAGGGGTAATGACCCGGTGACCGTCGCCCCCATAGCCATTACCGCGGGTGCATTCTCAAGGTCATAGCGTACCCGCCAGGTCCGGGTCTGTGTGTCGGCCTGCGGGCTGATGTCACGCAGCGTTCCGGTTACCGACACCGACGGGTTATCCGCCATACGCAGGGTGAGTGTCTGCTGCTGTTTCAGGGTGTCAGCCAGAGCCCCCGGTACGCTGAAGACCGCATCACGGGCCCCTGACTGCGCCACCCGCAGGATTTCCTGTCCGGTGGTCACTACCTGTCCCGGACCGGCGCTGACGGTGGTGACCACCCCGGTAACCGGTGAGAGCAGTCGCGCATACCCCAGACGGTCCGCTGCACTGCTCAGGTCGGCCTGAGCGCTCTGCAGTTTTGCTGTTGCCGTGTCGCGGTTTGTGCGGGCCTCGTCAAGCTGAACCCGGGCAACCGCACCCTGCGGGGCAAGCAGCGTCATGCGTCGCAGGTTTATCTCAGCAAGCCTGGCGCTTGCCTCGGCTTCCTGTACTGCCGCCTGAGCACTGCGGTACTGATTACGCAAATCGGTATCATCCAGTTCAGCCAGTACCTGCCCGGCAACCACTGACTGCCCCACATCCGTGAGTCGTTTCACCATCCGGCCATCGGTACGGAAGCCGATAATCGTCTCTTCATGGGGCAATATTTCACCGGTCATCAGCGTCTGTCCGCCATGATTGCCGGCAGATACCTCCGTGGTCATCACCGGTCTTGGTGGGACATGGCGGGATACCGGCTCATTATCACAGCCGGTCAGTTGCAGGGCGAGGGCGAAAACCAGGGCTGAGCCCCGTCGCCAGAAAAGCAAAGACGCTATCAGGGGGATGAATGAATATGATGGCATGGCAGCCTCCGGAAAAAATGCTGCCATGAGTAAACCGCAGGTGTGTCCAGATACGTTCGACGAACCATCAAGATTTGGTCAAGAAAAGTGAAAAAGAAAACTCATACGGGCAGTTTCACCCGAAACAGGAGTCCGTTCCCCTCTTGCGGGATACTGGCGGTCAGCGTTCCGCCGTGAGACTCACAAATGGCTCTGGCAATCGACAGACCCAGTCCACTGCCTCCTGAATGACGGGAACGGGAAACATCAGAACGGGTAAACCGGTCAAACATCACCGGCAGAAAATCCGGTTCGACGCCCGCGCCGTAATCCCGGAAGGAGAACGTCCAGTAGCCTGACTGAACGGAACCCTGTATCGTTTGCTTCCCGCCTTCCGTCGCGTAACGCAGTGCGTTCTCCATTAAAATGGTAAAGACCTGTCCGATTCGCAGCGGGTCCGCACAACATTCTCCCGGAGGGATATCCGTGTCGTAACCGAAATGCCCGGCGGTAGCCTGTGGCCGTAGCCAGGCAATCTTTTCCTGCAGTAATCCGGCGGGTGAGAAGCGTTGTTTATTCAGCGTAAGCTGCCCTGCATCAGCCAGTGAGAGCAGGTGCAAATCATCAATCAGACGGCTGAGGCTCAGGAGCTGGTTCATCACCATATTCATCTGCGCTTTATCAGCCGGGAATACGCCGTCCATCATTCCCTGTAGACGGCCCACCGCGGCCGTCAGTGGAGAGCGCAGTTCATGCGCGGCTGCAACATGAGATGCCCGTAATTCCCGGTCATAACGTTCAAGTCTTTCGGCCATGGTATTGAAGTTCTGCGTAAACAACATCAATTCAGAGGGCGCACTTGCATCCATTTTTGAGCGAGTGGTAAAACGCCCCTGCGCTATCGCTGCGGAGGCTCGCGTCAGCAGACCGAACTGCCGGGCGAGAGGCCGGGCGGCCAGCAAACCGAGCATAATTATCAGCGGTGTCACAAACAGGACCAGCCCTCCCAGCGTCAGCCAGTCTGTTGACGCAATGGACGGATCTGAGAACTGCAGTCCGTACCAGTCATCAATAATTTCATGGTAACGGATGCGATTAAGATCGGGATTTTCCCGCAGATGCAGAAATTCCTGTCGTACCGCCTCCGGCATCCGATGCTGTACCCAGGCATCCAGCAGGGCAAAACGCAGCCACATGCACAGGGCGATAAGCACGACACTGCCGGCCGCCAGCGACAACACCCTGACGCAAATCCAGCGCCATAATGAACGGGACTCTCTTTTTTTCATGGCTGCAGATACCGGTAACCGATCCCTCTCACGCTGGTCAGCACACCGCTGACCCCCGCTTTTTCCAGTTTGCGGCGTAGGTTATAGATGTGTGTATCAACCACCCTCTCCAGCGCATCACTTTCCGGCAGGCAGTGTTCAAGCAGCGTCTGACGGGAACAGACGCTCCGGGGGCGGGTCATCATCATGTCCAGCAGTGAAAACTCGGTGGGGGTCAGCTCAAGGTGCACCCGGTTTTCATCGTGAATAACAGCGACTGACATGGTGTCCCGGTTGAGTTCAACGGCCCCCACCCGGCGATAATTTTCAGCGCTAGCATGCGCTGCCGCCCCACGCCGTAACACCGCCTGCACCCGGGCCACGACCTCACCCGGATCATAAGGTTTGACGACATAATCATCCGCACCGAAGCGTAAGGCCCCGATACGGTCCGGGGCCTCGCCCATTGCGGTGACCATTATCACGGGAACATCGGATTCGCGGCGCAGCCGGCTGAGTATTTCTGTTCCGGTCATACCCGGCAGCATGATATCAAGCAGAATAAGTGCAGGATGCTGGGTAAGGGCGGCTTCAAGTCCTGCTTTTCCATCATGGGCCAGTATGACCCCGAAGTTTTCACGGCGAAGATAGGCTTCGAGCACATTCGCCGCATCCCGGTCGTCCTCGATAATCAGAATACGTTTTGTGTTCATTCATTCTGCCTTGATGGTTTCTTGATGGTTTCCACGCTGAGTCTTGATAAAGCATCGTCATAATCCACTGCGGGTGGCCGGGCGGGTCACAGCTTACCGTAATGCATAAACATAAAACGAGGGATATATGATGGCAACGTATTCGTCTGTAACAGGGTGTACAGTGATCCTGCTGGCAGCGACCTGCGGGTCCGCTATTGCCGACAGCGGCAATCAGGATGGAGTGACGGTGGGGATAATGGGAGAAAACGCCCCCCGCTACAGTGGCGCGGATAAGCAGCACTGGACAGTGATGCCTTCCCTGCAGGTCCGTAAAGGCGCGTTTTTCTTCGACTCAACAAAAGGTATCGGTTATGACCTGCAGACGGATAATGGCCTCTATTTTGAAAATGCGTTCGGATACAGTTTTGGCCGTGCCGATCAAAATTCATCGTGGCGCGATGGTTCTGACAAACTGAAAGGAATGGGAAACATCCGTGGTGCACTGAACACGCAGGTTGCTGTTGGCTGGCAGGTGAACAGCTGGTTTACCCCGGAAATCCGTGCAACTCTGCCGCTGACGGATTCACAGGGGGTACAGTACCAGGCCTCGCTGACGCTCGTGCCCTGGCAGAACGACACAGATACGGTTGCCCTGCAGGGCGCGGCACTTTTTGGTGACGCCCGGTACATTAACACCTGGTACGGCGTTAATGCTGCCCAGAGCCGCACAACCGGTTTCCGGGAATACAACCGTAGCGCAGGATTTTATGCTACGCAGACTACCCTGAGCTGGCAGCATCAGTTTAATGAACACTGGGGCACCCTACTGGGCGCTTCATATGCCTGGCTTGCGGATAAAACCAGTGACAGTCCTGTTGTGTCAGCGCGAGACAATATCAGCGGTTTTGCTGGTATCAACTGGACATTCTGACACGCCAGGAACTGGCAGAGTCTCCGAAAAGTGGACTATCAGAAACATATATTTGAATGTTGATATCAGATGATGTTTTGCGAGTCATCTACTGGCTTGGAAATGGCTTCAAGCCCTGAGTGATATATCACCGGAAGATTACGAGCAGGAGCATGTACTATTACACTTTCAGTGGAGTGGATTATAAGCGCAGGATAATAGCATATGAGGACAGCATTAAAATTCATTACATTCCCAAATCCTTTATCTATATTCTCGCTAGTATAAAATCATGTATAGCGAAAGAAAACCCTAGCACCTTAAATAAGACCGCACCGACAGTCTTTTGCGCCGAGGTTCTTCTCCCCCCCATAAACAATGACCACGAAAATATCAGGAAAACTACGACATCACATGTCAGATGGGCCGAATCCCAGCTTAACCAGAATTGACGAATGAATACTTGAAAAATTTGACATAAATTGAATATCGTCATTCCATAATAGTATGGGCATAGTACGAACTGCCAGCTAGTTTGTTCCGTCCGTTGAGTCTCTAACTGACTATTATTTTAAGACTAACATATCAGTCTCTTTGATTTTTAGATAGCAATAATATTTGCTGATATTACTTCATTGAGTACTTCTACCGCCATACTGGCATCAAGATTCTTGACCGACACATAGACCTTTATATGAGCCTCCACGCTATCGAGAATTATCTCGAACGTACGGTCAAGCTCTTCTGGATAGTAGTTCATCACGCTGTCGAACACGCTATTGTACGATGCCCTGACAATCCCATTACATACCGTAAGGAATAAGGCGATATTTCTCATTCAGAACTGAATCACATGCGGTAGCAGGAGGATGAAAATCAGCTACTGAAGAAACAGGTGGCTGGCCTGAGTGTGGACAAGGAGATGCTTCAGGAGATGCTGAAGCAAAAGTTCTAAGGCCGGCACAGAAATACCAGTCGGTGCATTCTCTGCGGGAAGCATATCGTATCAACGCCTACCGGGGACGCGGGTTACTAATGCAAAGCAGAACTGTTTAACCGCCGCTATCGGACATAAATACTGGATTTTAATCTATTTAGAACTCAGAATGAGGTACGGGAGAATTACATTATGCTGGCTGAGGTAATACAATAACGAGCGGCCTCATGAATCTCTGAATAACCTGATACAGGAAGAGGTATCGGCTGATGACTGAAAACCCGGAGCTATCAAGAAGTGCATGGAACAAAAATGGCATGCTTAAACTTACAGCGTTTGGTTTACGTATACTTCGCTCTTCTTACTTTTTATGATGATAAATTTGGCATACCACCCTGTTCTTAATATATTTAAAAAAAACCAAATACTCCCTCCACAAATACTTGACGTCACATGATACATTAATGAGGCCTTAAAAGAAAAAACCGATGATTTAGTAAATCACACATAAATATTGAACACAATACATTTAACATAGAGAAAAAATTAGTGAGTTAAGTAATAGACATATTAAATCAAAACTACAACTCAAGACATCTAAACACCCCACCATGGTGCATAATAATAACAGAAATACTTCTAACCGTAAGGATACATGATAAAAAATGGTTACCACAGCGGGGAGGTAACCATTTTTAGTTAACTACTCTCTCGGAGGAAAACCTGCCTCACGTAAAGCATTAGCAACTTGTTCAGTAGATAAAGAAGTTTTCACTTCGATCTTACGAGTCGGTGGATCAGTTATGATACTTGCCTCAGGATCAATATTTTGAATCACTTTAGTCACTGTCCGGGCACATCCGCCGCATGTCATATTTTCTAGATGTAATTGCATATATATATCCTATTTAGTTGTAGTAACTTCAATGATAGAACTTGCCACCGTTGTAAGGTCAAGCCCTATCGCCAAAAATTTTCGTGCTTATATTCTCTGACTAAGCGTTTCACCTGAGGTGGGGATATATACTGCCCCAAAGTATTTCAAGTAAACCGTTCAGTTGTGCTTTCTGCCGGCTGTCGGGCAACAAGACGAAGACGTAGCAGTCCTCGCAGTAAAAGAAGTGGTTGCCGCGCCGTAACCCCTTATCCCTACGACAATGCAATACGCGGGCGGTTTTATCCCTCCACCCACGTATTGCCGACCTTATCGCCAGACAGTGGCGTTAACCTGCCCGGAGAGTTATGGCTTAGCCGGAGAGCTTTCTGTCCATCCGCCCCCCAGCGCTTTATACAAATTGACCAAATTGCTCATTCGCGCCAGTCGGGTCTGAACCAGAGTTTGCTGTGCACTGAACAGCGCTCGTTGCGCGTCAAGCTCCGCCAGATTATCGTCAATACCGGCCCGGAAGCGCTGTGAGGCCAATTCATAGTTAGCCTGGCTGGCCTGCACCAACAATTGTTCTGAACGGAATTGATCGTCCAGGGTTTGTCTGCCCGCCAGGCCATCAGCCACTTCGCGGAAGGCAACCTGAATCGCCTTCTCGTAATTCGCAATTTCGATGCGCTTTTGTACCTGGGCTAGGTCCAGATTGGCGCGCAGAGCGCCTCCCCGGAAAATAGGCAACGAGATTTGCGGAACAAAACTCCAGGCCGCTGACCCCGGCTCGAACAACCCGTCCAGACTCGAACTGGCCGTACCAGCCGATCCTGTCAAACTGATTGCCGGGAAAAATGCCGCGCGAGCGGCCCCGATATTGGCATTGGCCGCACGCAGTTGCTGCTCTGCCGCACGGACATCCGGACGACGCACCAGCAATTCTGCCGGCAAGCCCGCCGGCAACGCGGAAGGGATGATGTCATCGGGCAAGGTATTCGCCTTATCCAGGCTGGCCGAGAGTTCGGCCGTCAATGGCTGCCCTAAAAGCAAAACCAGTGCATTGCGATCCTGCGCCGCCACCCTCGTATAAGCAGCCTGACTGACTTCCGCAGTACGCAACGCAATCTCTGCGCGCCGCAAATCAATTTGCGTTGCATTACCCGCATCAAACAGCGCCTGGGTCAATGCGTAAGTCCTCTTTTGCGTGCTCAGCGTATCGTGAGCCAGTTGCAGCAACTCCTGATCCGCACGCAACGTCAGATAAGCGTTTGTCACCTCAGCGAGCAGGCTCAGCCTTGCCGCAATCCGTGTTTCATCCAACGCCAGGTACGTTGCCAGCGCCCGATCGCTGAGGCTACGAACCCGTCCCCACAAATCCAGCTCCCAGGCTGACACCGCACCATTAACGTCATAACTCCGCGTTATCTGCGTTGTACCACTCGGGCTGACATCTGCGGGCAGACGCTGCACGGTAGCGCCCGCATCCACATTCAGTGTTGGCAACATATCGGCACGACGGATCCGGTACTGAGCCCGCGCGGCCTCAACATCCAGCACCGACTTGCGCAGATCGCGGTTGTTTGCCAACGCGACCTCAAGTAATTGTTGCAACAACGGATCACGATAGAAATCGCGCCAACCGATATCAGCCACGGCAGTCTGAGCCGCTGAAACTGTTCCCTGAGCATAAGCCGCTCCCGAAGGATAGCTTGAGCTCGTTGGTGCAGAAGGCCGTTCGTAGTCCGGCGCCATAGTACAACCGGCCAATACCAGCGCCATCGCCAGCACCGAGAGTTTATTAATACGATGGTTCATTTCATACTCTGCTTTCATTATTCTCTCTCCGCCCGTCATGGCCGTGAATCACTGATTGCCCGCTGTGCCTGCTTGATTTCCCGGCGAATAACCAGCTTACGGACCACGACATAGAACACTGGCGTCAACAAGAGTCCGAACAGCGTCACCCCCAGCATCCCGGCAAACACGGCAATCCCCATGGCATGACGCATTTCCGCACCGGCACCGCTCGCGATCACCAAAGGCACAACCCCCGCAATAAATGCCAACGAGGTCATCAGTATCGGGCGCAGACGCAGGCGAGCGGCCTCCAGCACAGCAGCCAGAGGATCGACGCCTTCACTCTCTCTGGCGCGAGCGAACTCGACGATCAGGATTGCGTTTTTCGCCGCCAGTCCCACCAGCACCACAAAACCAATCTGCGTGAAGATGTTGTTATCTCCATTCGATAGCCAAACCCCGGCGATCGCGGAAAGTAATGCCATTGGGGCAATTAACAGCACCGCAAACGGCAGCGACCAGCTGTTGTATTGTGCGGCCAGGATCAGGAACGCCAGGAACACCGCCAACGGGAAGATATACAGCGCCGAGTTGCCAGTCTGCTTCTCCTGGTAAGTCAGATCGGTCCATTCGTATGTCATTCCCTCAGGCAGCGTTTCACTAACGATCTTCTCAATAGCTGCCGTTGCCTGTCCGGAGGAGTAGCCAGGCGCTGCGCCACCGGTAATATCCGCCGACGGATAACCGTTGTAACGCATAACACGGTCTGGTCCAGAGGTACGGGTAATGTTCACCAGCGTTCCCAGTGGGATCATGTCACCCGCGGCATTACGCACTTTAAGCAACCCGATATCTTCAGGCTGCATACGGAATTGCGCATCCGCCTGAGTGATCACCCGATACGTACGACCGAAGCGGTTAAAGTCATTTACATACAGCGACCCCAGATTCACCTGCAACGTATCAAAGATATCGGTCAGTGCGACGCCCTGAGACTTGGCTTTGACGCGGTCGATATCAACCTGCAACTGAGGTGCGTTGGTCTGGAAACTGGCCATCATCCCTGCCAGTTCAGGAGCCTGCATGGCCTTCGCCATAACCATCCCTTGAACACGGGTCAGCTCTTCAAAGCCAAGCCCTGCCCGGTCTTCGATCTGGAGTTTAAATCCTCCCATGCTGCCCAGCCCCGGTACCGGTGGTGGCGGGAAGATCCCGACAAAACCGTCAGGTATCTGGCTAAATTTCCCCATCAGGCTACCGGCAATAGCCTCGGCAGACAGCGAAGGATCCTTACGTTCACTGAAGGGTTTCAGCATGGTAAACATCAATGCGGAGTTAGGCATGTTAGGGCCGTTTACCGACAACCCAGGAAACGCCACGACGCTTTCCACTCCAGGTTCCGCCAGCGCAATTCGGGACATCTCTTTCACTACGGCTTCCGTGCGATCCAACGAGGCGCCGGAAGGCAATTGAGCAATCCCAACCAGATAGTATTTGTCCTGAGCGGGCACAAAACCGTTAGGAACCTGCTGGAACCCCAACAGTGTCAGGCCCAGGAAACCGGCATACAGCACCAGCACGATGATACTGCCGCGTACGGCCCGGCGGACTGCGCCAACGTAGTTGTTCGACAATCTATCGAAGAAAGCGTTAAAGCGACGGAAGAAACCACCGAATACGCGATCCATGATGCGCGTCAACCTGTCGGCCTGCGCCATATCCTGATGGGGTCTAAGCAGAACCGATGCCAGCGCCGGCGACAACGTCAACGAGTTGATCGCAGACAAGATCGTCGAAATGGCGATGGTCAGCGCGAACTGGCGATAGAACTCCCCCTGCAATCCTGACAGGAACGCAGAAGGAATAAACACAGCAGCCAAAACGGAAGTAATGGCTAAAATAGGGCCAGTCACCTCGTCCATGGCCCTTCTTGCCGCTTCTTTCGGAGAACGGCCCTGTGCAATATGCCGTTCGACGTTTTCAACCACCACAATGGCATCATCGACAACGATACCAATCGATAACACCAGACCAAACAACGACAGCGTGTTGAGCGAAAAGCCGAACAAATACATGAGGGCGAAAGTACCGACCAACGAAATAGGTACCGCGACCAGAGGGATGATCGAAGCCCGCCAGGTTTGCAGGAACAGCATCACCACCAGTACCACCAACACCGTCGCCTCCAGCAACGTCATTGCCACTGATTTCAACGAGGCGCTGACAAACACTGTCGGGTCATAAGCGATACGGTATTCGATACCTTCCGGGAAGTTGGCCTGCAGCCTCGCCATCGTCGCCCGAACCGAGGCAGAGACGTCCAGCGCATTGGCGCCTGGCGTCATAACGATGTGCATACCCACGGCATTTTTATCGTCCAGCAGGCTGCGCAGGGAATAGTTGTCCGATCCCAATTCCAGACGCGCAACATCGCGCAGGCGGGTAACCTGCCCGTCAGCGCCAGCTTTGATCACGATATCGCCAAACTGCTCAACGGTGGTCAGACGCCCCTGGGCATTGATACTGACTTCGAAGGCTGAGGAGCTGTTCGGCTGTTGACCGACAGAACCGGCCGCGACCTGGACATTCTGCTCACGAATTGCTGCGGTCACATCACTGGCCGTCAAACCGCGGGAAGCGACTTTGGTCGGATCCAGCCAGACGCGCATCGCGTATTCACCCTCGCCCCCAAGCGTGACGCTGGCAATACCTGGCAAGCGTGATAGCTCATCACGCACGTTCAACATGGCATAGTTGGAAACATAAAGCGGATCGTAGCGATCGCCCTGTGCAAATATATGCACAACCATGAGGATATCCGGTGACGTTTTCTCCGTCACGACACCGATCTGCTGCACCTCAGTCGGCAAGCGCGGCAAGGCCCGAGAAACCCGGTTCTGCACCTGAATCTGCGCAATATCGGGGTCGGTTCCCTGCCGGAATGAAATCGTCAAGACCATTCGACCGTCGGCAGACATCTGGGAACTCATGTACAACATGCCTTCCACCCCGTTGATTGCCTGTTCCAGTGGAGCAGCAACGGTGTCAGCAATCACCTTAGGGTTAGCACCAGGGTAGCTTGCCGAAACCTGCACGGTAGGCGGTGTTACCGATGGGTATTCACTCAGCGGAAGCTGAAAGAAAGCCAGAGCGCCAGCTATCAGCATAAACACCGATAACACAATCGCGAAAATAGGCCGCTGGATGAAGAAGTGTGGGAATTTCATTATTGGCCTCCCCCTTCAACGGAGCCGGCTTTTTCCCCCTCGCTAACCGACGCGCCAGAAGCCTGCATCGGGGTCAAACGCGGCGTCACCGCCATACCGGGACGCACCAGCCCCTTGATAATAATGTTCTCACCGGCTTTCAGGCCACTCTTGACCACGCGCAAACCATCAACCACCGCGCCCAGCTCAATCGGGCGATACTGCGCCTTATTATCCGCACCCACCACCAGGACATAGTTGCGTCCCTGATCGCTCCCTATCGCCTGATCGTCAATCAGAATCGCCTGATGTGCCGCACCGGTGGCCAGCTGCACGCGGGCAAAGGCACCTGGCGTCAGTTTCCCATCGTCGTTAGGGATTACGGCACGTACCCTGACAGTACCGGTACTACGATCGATCTGATTCCCGACAAAATCGAGCGTTCCCTGATGCGGGAAACCTTTTTCTGTCGCCAGCCCAACATGCACGGGTAAACGCTCTTCCACCTTGTTAACTGCGTCAGGACGTGCCTTGCTGACTGAATTAAGGAACGTCGCTTCGTCAATATCAAAGTAAGCGTATAGCGGATTGACGGAAACAATCGTTGTCAATAGCGTCGCAGATCCCGTACCACCGCCGCTGACCAGATTTCCCTCAGTCACCAGCATGCGATCCACGCGGCCGGTAATCGGTGCCACCACGCGCGAATAAGACAAGTCCAGTTTCGCCGCCGCAACCTCGGCCTTTGCAGCCTGCACCTCAGCCTGACGAGCATGACGTGTAGAAGCGGCGTCATCGTAATCTTTCCGGGATACCGCGCCATTGTTCACCAGCCGACCAACTCGTTCAAAATCGCGATTGGCCTGGATAGCCAGCGCTTCTGCCTGCTTGAGTCGTGCTTGCGCGCTGTCAAGAGCCACCTGGAATGGACGAGGATCAATTTGGAACAGCAGCTGCCCCTGACGCACCATGCTGCCTTCAGGTACGCTGACAGCGTCGATGGTACCGCCAACGCGTGGGCGTAGCTCTACGGTTTTTGGGGCCGCCAATGAACCGGTAAACTCTGCCGAAGGGACTATCTGACGCGAGAGCACTTCGGCTACGGGAACCTGGGGAGCCATAGGTGCGGCCGCTGCGGCCGGCTCATCGTTGCCGCCACTATCCCGGGCAAACGCAATCCCGGCAGTGGCGATGATTGCGGCCGACACAATCAGAACCCCAATTTTCATTTTCATAACAGTGATCCTTTCATACGCCACAGGCAGCCCCGGCCCATCCGAAAACGGCGCTGTAGCAATTTCTTACAAGGCTAAAGGTTGATGTTACTGGAAGGTCAAGCACACCAATTAAAAAAAATGAAAAACATCCAATCAGGCTTAATTAATATTTAATGTGTAAGCGTTAAACGAGCGCCGTATTGACGATTATTTATCGGGAAGAACCACGTTCCATGGAAGTAGTTCGGCCACTTTGTTGCTGGACTACTCCGGTAGTATGCTCAAGATATGGCGAAGGTAGTGACCCATGCAGCAATTGAGCTCACCGCTGAAGACTCACGCCAGACCTTCCCCCTTCTCCCGGGATAGCCGCCTGCGGCAGCATGTCATTCGTCATCGCGCTGCCAACCTGACCATTCAGAACCAGCGGCACAACATGCCGCATTTCTTTACGCAACTGGCTGATTTGCTAGCGCGGGACCAGCAGATGATTGGTAGGTGCTTGGCTGTCCGCGTGTCTCCGGGGTCAGACACTGACCTTTACTGACAGCTGGCGGCCCCCATTAAGGTCGGAACCACAGTACTTGGCGGGCTGTGCTGCAGGCGCTGATACTGCCCCAGTACCAGTTCGGCGCTGTTCAGAACATTTAGCATCCAGAACGGGGACATGTCTGCCATGCGCTCGTTACTATAGGGCAGGATCGTCTACCGGGGTGGGGTCAGTCCATCAACGGCTCGGAAGTGTCTAGATTACCCGTGGCGATTCAAGAAGGTTGAATATGATTCCCGACTCATTAATGGAACGCTGCATGATGTTATGCATTACGGGTTGACATTACGATGTGACGGGCCGGGTTAGCTGTATGGAGCCTGTACACAAGTTTGTGTAATTGCCTGATTTTGATATGTTCAATTCAACATCAAAAGCAGGTTACTTTATGGACGAAAAACAGTTGTAGGCTCTGGCTAACGAACTGACCAAAAATCTCAAAACCCCTGACGATCTCAACCAGTTCGATCGCCTGCTGAAAAAAATCAACGTTGAGCGCCGCCTCAACGCCGAAATGCTCCATCACCTCGGCTACGGTAAACATCAGTCTAAACCGGGTGCCAACTCCCGCAACGGCTATTTCACAAAAACCGTTACCACCGGCGATGGCCCGCTGGAACTGCGTACGCCGTGCGATCGTGACGGCTCCTTCGAGCCCCAACTGGTGAAGAAAAACCAGACCCGGATCACCGGGATGGATAACCAAATCCTGTCACTGTACGCCAAAGGGATGACCACCCGTGAGATAGTGGCTGCGTTCAAAGAGTTGTATGACGCGGATGTCTCACCGACGCTGGTAGTCCTTCATGCTCCGGAAGGTCAGACTGATGTTGTCTTCACTGCCATCATCAGCAAGCGTGTTTTTAACGGTAAGATTGACTTTTGGGGAATATTCAGAAATGACAGAATCACAATTATTTTTATTCAAATCAACTTTTTTGCGCTCAGACAAGGGGCAGACTCCTGACCATTACTGAAGTCGCCCGCCACGAGCAATTTCAGGGGGAGCTCCGTTTTCTTGCTCGCACCACCGGTATGCAAATCAAGTTTTAAATTAATACGCGCTTTAGGGATTTCGGACTGAAAGGAAGAATTAGACATGGCTGTCCCTGTTCTATGGAGTGATAGAAACGGTCAATGCCAGTGAAAAATAAATAAGAAAAAATTACCCAGCCAGAACAACTTTCCGGTTCGCGTCATCCGACGTAAATAAAAATCCCGGAACCAAAAAAAGCGGGCGCATTCCATCCACCAGCATGTCGACACTGTATTTTCTGGGTATTTGTCTGAAATGAAAAATTTCGGATAAGGCCCAATGGCTGGAGTTTGGGAACGTTCCCTGCCAGATCGAAAATGAAAAAATGTAACAAAGATTTACATTCCTGGCTTTTAACAAAAAAAATATCATCTTTCTGATTTATAAAAATTTTACACCATAACCCTTCAGGCCCCGCGGGATAAGGATGTACAGAAAATGATCAATTTGGCTTAGGGTGTATATTTGTACAAAATATCACCAGTCACGTGAAATATCTGATTTTGTACTTTTATCAGAAATTGAGAAGCTGGACGTGACTGAGCATGTGAAAAACTGGCGACAGTTTCAGGTTTCCATCATTTCTTATTATTCACGTAAACCGGGCTTATTTATTTTTTTTCAGATTAAAGGAATTGCAACGCCCGGACTTTACGCATATCTCATACCTGTACCAGCGATATGAATATCTCAGCCGCCGGTGCATTAGCGCGACCAGGAACAACACCCGTTCGGTTTACAGAAAGACAGACGTGGACAGTGATGAGCTTTGCTGCGGGTTGAGAACGGTTGTTTTACTGCTCAAGGTTGTAACACGATCCGATTCGACTCCAGCATGACAGCCGACAGTGTATGAGCCGCAAAAACAGCCATACAGGCTGACAAGTCGCCATTCACAAGAAACTCAACCGGCGCAACGAGTTTCCCTCCATCCGAAAATCCGCAGGTCAGTGCCGACTTCCTTACCAGCAGTGCATTCGCATCGCTGTATTCCAGGGCCAGAAGCGTTTCATTGTCCCAGTCCCTGTCACTCACCGCTGCATTGACCCAGCCCCGCGATTTAAGCTGTTCAATTGCGTACGTCAGCCGATACAAATCCGACTGCGCTGACACCGGTCCGGTGCACGAAGACCACAGATATTCCAGACGACTGAATAAGCTGGCGGCAAGGCCTTTGTTACGCCCCAGCGTCAGCAATCCCTCAATATCAGATGCGATTGCACGTGGAAACCGTTTTTGCTTATACGCCACCGTTAACCAGCGCAGTATAAATGCATGCGTGCTGAGTGGCGACAATGCCTGACCATCCTGCTGAGCGGTACGTAAGGCGACAAGGGCGCACCAGGCGAAATGCGCAAGTGCTGTGACGGTTTGTTCCGGGGGTAAGGTATCGTGAGCTTTTTTCATTCAGGGATTATATCGGCGCTGCAGACACCGGGGAAGACCTGGATAACTCCCCCATTAATTAGAGAAGCTATTACTTTCACGGACAAATCATCCCCGTTCTGGCCGTTGCTATTGGCTCTGACATGGCCTTAACATGCACGGTAAGCTGGTTAAAGGGTGTTGCGAAGACTCCCTGAGCGACGCGGTTAATAATGATCTGCGTCATACTCGTTACACCGTCAGTGCAGGCGGTACCGGTCACCTTTTGCCATGCGTCGGCGATGATGGCGTTAAGCCCCGGAGGCGCACTGTCGGTCAGTTGCAGGTTTCGCCCTGTACCCAGCGTATCGAGATTGAGCAGCAGCACCATTTTGCACTCCGGTGCGCTGGCCGTCTCCCATATCCAGCGTAACAGCGTCGGGAGTGAACGATGTCGTGCCTGCTGACGCTGGCGCGAATATTCGCCGGTGCGCTGCCAGACTTCAGAGTGAAAACGCAGAATCAATGACCGGTATTCGCTCATGGCTTCACGATACGGTAGCGCCAGCGTAAAGCTGAATGCCGCCAGTCGCGGGTAATGGTCAACGGCCTGTTGCAGAAATGCACGCGTGCTGACGGCATCCGCGCTGACAGCATCAGACGCCCGTATGTAAGAATGATTCATAATGCAGACTCTCTTTAGGTTAAATCAGGGAGGACACCGCCTCTACGGCGGTATCTGGTTCATAAAGACGGGGAACTATCTGGTACTGCAGCAGTAGTTTCTCTGCCAGTGCGCTTCTTCGATGCTGTAGATACCAGTCAGACACCGGGGACAGTGCTTCACGCCCTGGTAATGGTCGCCGCACCACACGCAGTACCAGGAGAGCACCATTACCGTCGCTTCCAGCCCGTTGATGAGACTGCGCAGCTTTCGGTGCCGGGCTTCGGTTTTCACTTCCGGGTCAAGGTGGGCGCAGGCCATCAGCACATGCCGGGCCACGCTCTGCTGGTCATGTTCAAACCACGGCGGCTCCCCGTATGTCCCCGCATGGAGCACCAGTCGACAGCCGCAGGACGCGCAGCTCCATATCTGCCCCGGCGCACTCACGGCCTCCCCGGCTGTCGCGAAGTGGCCTTCGCGGTCATTGGCCAGATAACATTTCAGCATGCGCATGCCGTCACTTCCTCTATCCGGTTGGTATCAGCACGCACATCACTGTGCTCGCCCGTCCGGCAGGTGAGGCAGTAGCGCTCACCGTGGTAATCACTGCCGCAGCCGTGACAGTGCCAGTCTGCGTAGAAAACCAGGGGACGGGCTTCCGGTACATAAGACTGCAGTTGCCGGATATGGCGGGTCTCCCTCACCCCGGGCTTTACATACGGGCAGTGCTGTCGACCGTTCTCCGAAAGCTTTGCTGCATGATGTTCAAACCACGGACGTTCGGTGTCGTATTCAGGATGGTACTGCAGGGCACTGGCACACAGATGGCAGCTGTAGCGGTCATACGGCGCGGTCTGCGCGGTTATGGCTCCCGTGAGACGGCCGTTGCCGTCCAGAGCCATAAACGATTTTGCATACATAGTGGTACTCTCCTTACCGCCAGACGACACGCAGGCGTCAGCCGTCCCGGTACGGGCAGCGTGGCAGGGTGAATGGCGGTTCAGTTATGCGTTAGCGGGTCGGTACGGTTGGTGGTCGGCACCGGAATACAGAAAGGTTACGGTTGTGCAGGTGCGTCGGTGGGTCTGAAACAAACGGGACAGGGTCTGGCGCCACAGTACTGTCGCCGGCAACGGGGACACGTCCAGCGAACCGGGATGGCCTGTGGCTGAGTGCGGCGTCGTTTTTCCATTCAGATATCCTCCCTGCTCAGACGCCACGGGAATCAGCAATACGCTGCTGCATCCAGGCTTCCACCTCGCTTCTGCGCCAGCGGGAGCTGCGCCCCAGCTTGATGGGTTTCGGAAACAACCCGTCGCCAATCAGTTTGTAAAACCATTTGTCGGTCATCCCGGTAAACGTGGTGATAAAGGTCATGTCGATAAGCGGGTCCTGAGCTGAAAGCAGTGTGTCAGGGCTGGCATTAATATTCGTATTCAACGTGGTCATGGTATTTTTCTCCCTCTGAGGATATGGCTATCGGGAGACGTCCGGTGGTGGTTGAATCATGGGGTTACCGGTTCTCCTCAGAGGATAGGGGAACGTTGTAAAAAATTACCCGGCCCGCACAATCAGGCCTGATGAATCGAGATATGTCTGGCTCAGCCACGGCTGCAACCGAAGTTACGCTCACCGTCACCGGTGATTTTGGTCTCCAGCTTGGCTAAATAGGCCGCCTGCGACAGGGCCTGTTGCAGTTGAGCACCATCGCCACGTGTCAACCATGAGACTGGACTCGCCGGGAAACGAGCCAGAACGGCATGCGCCTGTGCATCCACCTTCAGGGCGCTGCACCACGCTTGTTTAATCATACCTGCAAGCGAATCCGGGTCTTTGTAATCTCCCGGTCCGCACCACGTATCGCGGTTCAGCAACAGCACCGCGTGGTAATGCTTCTTCCCTTTGATTTCACCAAACTCCCGCGCCCAGATAAAACGCAGCGTGGTCGGCCAGACGCGTTTGCCCTCGCGACGTTGACGCGTCTGAAGGGCATCAATCCGGGCTTTCAGGGAATCGGTGAAGCGGGAGATAACAGCAGCATCGGTGGCCGCTGGCGTATCCGGCAGACGGAGGTCAACACGCAGGGCCAGTAAGCGGGTGTAAGCGTTAAGAGCGCAACTGAAGGTATCAGCGATGCGTTGCTGCCAGTAAGGGTCGTATGTGTAACTCATTAAAATGGACTCCGGTGGGTTATCGTTCATAACCATTACCGGTGCTGTTAAAAAAAACTTATTGCCTTCAGCGAGTCCGCCAGTCGATCCCTCAGAGACGGCTGGCTTCAGTAAAATATCGTGGCTGGCAGAATGATTGCGTAAAGGGTAATCGCCTCTCAGAAATCGGTTCTAATGCCGGGTGACCCGAAGGCTGCGAAAAAACAGTCTTCCCGTTAGACGATGGCGGGTACGCTTGACATAAGCGGCGTCAACGAGTTCATCGGGTGGCAAATCACGGGTGATATTACAAATCGTCGCCAGTGCTGTATCGGAGAGTTTAAAACTCCGTGACAAGGCGTAGTAATCCCCGGTTTTTTGGTTACTGATGTTATCGAATAACGCTCTGAAGAAATCCGTCTGTGAAGGTCTGCGGGCGTTGATAATTGCCTCTGTCGCTTCATCCCTGAATGTTACCTCCACCTCTTCCATCCCCAGTGAGCGAATGATCCCGGCAATGTCAGGCCAGTAGCGAAGATCGAAACTGTTAAGTCGCTGCAATTCTGGCTTACAGAAGCAGCTGAAGATTGCGATGCCCTTGTATTGACCTGGACCCAAAATAGGTTGTGGTTACCCTGAAAAGCAAATATTACCCCAGAGGGATGTATATACCCGGGGCAAGAGCCCCTGTACCAGTCCCTCATTGCTGTCATGATATTATTACCCCGTTCAATAAGCCCGATAAATAATCGTTATCGGGACTACTGCTAAAACGCCCTGTAACGCATCAGGAGCGCCATATTCATACTAACCACAGATTTCCACTATCGTGTTATTCAATGCGCTTATGCAGGCTCACAGGAAGCTATGGCGGTATAAGACACTACAGCGCTCAATTACTTATTAAATAGCTTGCGGTGATTACCAGGATAATCACCCTATTCCACGTCACCTCAATCGGGTTATTCTGTTTACGATACAATCATGACTATTATCACCAACACGGATAATGCCCCGTTTACAGTCGTTACCAATGGCCTTGTTTACACATATCAAAAAACTTTCAGGGATAACGGGTCACCGTAGTATCTGTAACTGACAGGTATTGTAAGCGTCAATATCAGGCAGACAGAGCAATACCGACAGGCTTACTACAGGTTAGTTCACTGACTGAGCATTTAACGCTCATCACTAATACGCAGACCAGTAATAAACCATTGATACTCACCTGCTGATTTTCAGGCATGACCATTCACCCAAAACGTTACTGTTAACCAGTAACCACCCTGTCGTTATGATTATTAGATTACTGATGTTAATCATCTTCACTTTTATCCTGACGAGGACTAGTCAATGGTAATATCGACTCAATTCAATTCTGTTTTCTTAATGATAGATTTTTAATGAGTGCTAAACATTCAGGTTGTGACTACATTGAATGGTGTATTTCTTACCTGATGGCAATGATTGCTCAATGGATACCATCCAATAGTACTATCCCCTTAGTGAATACCTTCAGATAATAATACCTCCCAGGCATAACCCACTTACTGATAACACATCATCGATTACTGTTACAAATGATAAGACCCCTTCTTTAATATATTAATACCAATCCAACACGCCAGGCATAACAATAGCTATGAAGATAACCACGCCAGACAGCACTTACCTACAACAAACGCCTGCATCAGTTACTCTGGAATTATCTTTTTTCAATAACATGAAAATAGACACCACGTCATATCAAATAACCTCAATCAAATTAACCCCGTATCATCACTGCCCGCAGAAGCCCTCAATCCTGATTATGAGCAACAAAATGGAAATACCTCATGGCAGCCCGACCTGATACCAGAAATGCCCCCTGAAGCGAACCAGGCACCATGATGGGGATGAAAACGAAAGCATGCAGGAGAACAAGATAACCTATTGAGACGATACTCATCCAGTAAACAGAGAAGCATCTGAGAGATAAACAAAGAAAATGACAACTTTAAAACCATGGTAAAACCTTGTCAAAACCAGTATAAATCAACAATAAAACCTCACGATGACTACCAGATGTGTTTTTAAGTGACGATAAAACCATCATCGTGATACTGTGTAGCTACAACAATCACCACCATAACCACTACTATGTAGTTTACGATTACAGGTATCCACAATGGTTGTACATTACGACAATGGCAGACAACATCTTATAAAAACCCGTGACCTGAGAGTCTGTGCTTTTTATGCCGGGTGGCTGGGTGTTAATAAAATAATTAACACCCGTGACATTCCTCACCAGGATGCAGAAAGTTGTCGACAGGCACTCAACAAACTGATTAATCAGTTCATACCGAATGCAGAACAGCGGGCAAGACTTTTTTCTGATATGGAAACAGCCCGTGATGAAAACATCCTTCCGCTGGAAAGTTTTGACTGGCTAGAACAGGATGAACGGGCAACATTCTGGTTATGGGCGTATATTTGCAAGGCCGGAGACTACGAACTTGGTATTGACAAACCAGCAAATGCAGAGTTCGGAAAGAACTGGTATCAGCGAATGAATCTGAGTGTATCTCCGACAAGCCACCAGGAAAGAATTAATATTATCATCTCTTTTTTCGACAACATTATTATTCCGACCCCACCGGTAAATCATCTCAAGCGCCAGGTCATGGACAGGCTGAAAGACCAGTGGAAAAATATTTACAGCAAACCAGCTCCGCTGAAATGGTTACCTAATGAAGAAGACGCGGTACTGTGGGCATGGAACAGCCTCAAATCGCTTCAGGAAGAAAGAAATGCGCCCACTATCGGGCTCTCATTAAATATTTCAACGCCAGGAATGAGTACCTGGTTTACCCCCCTGAGTCATTCTGAACGCAATTTAGCCCTGCGCACGGCGATCGACTTATGGGACGATGCACCGGATACAAAGCGTTTATTCCTTCTGAACCTGAATAAAGCCTGGAACCAGCAAAAATTACGTCAGTCCCGTACCGATAAAAAAGCACTCAATACGTACCTGAAGAACGAAACAAAAACTCGACTGGACTTTATGGCAGAACGTAGCGGAGTTCGCATCAGTGATATGCTGGAAATGCTGATTAATGACCATTACCGAAAAACCTGTGGTGGTGAGTGAGGGCTTTGCGCTAAAAACAAGGTGAGCGGAGGCAGTAATACAGACCAGAAATGACATTCAAAATAATTTCAGACCTATATTACCGGTGTGAGAACGGCAGCAGAAGTGCTGCCGTTTTGTTATTTCACTCACGGAGGTTAATGTGTCCAGTAAGAACAAACGGGGTCCCGATACCCTGTTACCGTCGTTATTCCTTCTCCCGGGTCAACTGTCCCACAAAATACCCGTGCGTATGCTTCTCGCGCTAAGTCACAGCTATGCTTTCTGTTCCGGTACCCAGGTCTCTCTGATACACGGTCCGCCAGCTCATGAAGGCGGCTATTTATTGCCAGTAATAAGGGAGAAAGAAATGCATTGTCCGAATTGCGGTTCGCAAAACATACGACTGCGCCATGTGGGTAAAAAGACGGGTGGGGTCATTGGCGCAACAGCCGGAGGCATTGCCGGGCTTGAAGGAGCCTCCACCGGTGCGCTGATAGGTTCAGTCATTCCGGTTGTCGGTACGATAGCCGGAGGCCTCATTGGTTTTCTGTCCGGCGCCTGTGCTGGTGCGGTGGCAGGCTCTCTGGCCGGAGAACAACTGGACGGTACCGTCTTTGATGAATACGGCTGCACGCAGTGCGAGCATATCTTCAGTGCACCGTAACGTTAATAAGGGTCAGCCCATCCTGCACAAAGCCTGAGCCGCTGACCGTACTCGCTACGGCACGACTGATGACAGGGCGTGTCAGCATGCTGTCGTCATTTCAGCTACCTGGCACTAACCCTTTGTTAATTCTCCTGTTTACTGAAAGATGAATTTTACTTTTTCTTTTCCGCCATTACGGGGGATGGACATAACGTGTCCCTCCCCGCCCGCATAATAACCGCATGAAATATCAACCTATTTATCGCACACGGAGCGTCCATGCAACGACCCGATGAAGAGGCCCGCTACGACCGGCTGGCCGTCAGATTGTCGGTCATTATCAGCCGGTTAATGGCCGGAGAAACGCTGACCCTTCAGACACTGTCCGGTGAGTTTGGTGTATCGATACGCACCCTGCGTCGTGACTTACATCAACGGCTGGTCCACCTCGACATTATCGGGGAGAACGGCACGTATCGGCTCAGTGAGAGCGCCACGCGTGATCACTCTCCGGGGGCCGTTTCCTTTGCCCGCAGTACCGGTATCGCACGCATTATCCCGTCGCAGAACCGGCAACTGATGCACCTGCTGATGAATGAAACGGGCACCTCACCCTGCTTTATCTGGCACGACTTACCGCCAGCATGGACACAGGCTGACAGTTTTCATCGTCTGGCCGAAGCCATTTGTCATCACCGGGTGGTCAGTCTGCTGGTCGGCGGTGTCCGTCACGATGAGCAGGAGCCTTACCGCCTGATTTACCGGCATCAGCACTGGTATCTGGTCGTCTGTTGCCGGGGGAGCCTTCGGGTGTTCCGGCTGGAAGACATTATCTCGGCCTCACTCTCAGAGCAAACCTTCCGTCGCCGGAGCGAAATCAGTTCGCTCATTACTGAAGAGGGATTTATCAGCGCACTGCCCCACTTTCGCTTTATCAGTGATGTCATTCACACCTTCAGGGAACAACACCCTGAACATCCATCCAGACCCAAAGGAGTCAAATCGTGAAACCTGTCGAAGGCCCTCTGCTGCTCTTCACCCTGATGTTGTCTGCCGTAACCCTGAGCGGCTGTGGCGACAAAAATGAACGCGAGTTTATCCGGGGATGCAAATCAGGCGGCGGTACTACCGCCGTCTGCGGATGTATCCGGGATGACCTCAAAACGAAATATACGCACGGGGAGCTGGAGAAAATGAACCAGCAATACGGTTATGTCCCCCCGCGCTTCATGGACAACATGCTGAGCGCTGCTCAGCAGTGCAGAAAATAAGGAAATCTGAACATGGCGCTTGTCATTAAATATTTCGCGATTGCCTTCGCCATCGCGCTTGTGGTCGTGCTGTTTAACGTGTTCGGGAGTACCGGCGAGATACGCAGTTTTGGTCAGGGAATGGAATATCTGTTCTGGATGACGCTTGGGCCCGGAGCCGGTATGACGGTCGGTGCTGCTCTTCGACAATGGCTGATGCCGGATGCGGTATACACCCGCGAAGGAATGACCGGATTACTCAAGGCCCGTCTGTTCTGGCTTGTGGGCCCACAGTATATCGGCTGGCTGGCCGGACTTATCGTCGTGGGTAAACAACTCATGTAACACGGCTGCCCCCCAACAACATTTTTGACTGAGAAGGAAAAATACCATGCGATTCATGCACGCCATCCTGTCAGCAGGATTACTGACCTTTGCCATCACGGCACAGGCGGTCCCCAATATGTGGAGCAGTGGCTTCGGTATGGGCGTCACCGAGTACATCATCACCAGCCCGGAAAACGTGATGATGAACCTGAACTGCACCGGCAACCCTGACGACCAGAATATCCTGCAGCATCACGTCATGCTCACCCTGCCTGACGGCAGCGGTGCCGATTCACAGGATGAGAAAACCGCCATCACCGTCGTCACGGATGACCAGACGTTCCCCCTGCCGTCCTCTCTGGGCTGGCGTAACGGCGACAACGCCTGGCTGTCGTTCATTGATGCCATCAGAAAAGCAACGTCGTTTGAGATTTACGTCAACGACAAACAGGTGGGGCACTTTACCCCTTCGGCTGGAAACGTTCACAAGGTTCTGGCTGATATGCCCGAATGCACGACACTGACCGCCGGGTAACCCGGCGCATCCCCGGTTTACAGCAAAATCAATCAAGGACAATACGATATGACCGACATTTCGACACTCAGCCAGCGACTGACGACGCCAACCCTGCATTTTGTTCTACTCACCGTCGCCACCTGCGGCATCTGGCCGTTACTGTGGCTGTACCGAAAACAGCAGATTATCAGCGACACCACCGGATATCCGGTTTGCGGCAATCTGTTTATCATCTGGCTCGCCGTCTGTTTTGGGCTCGGACGACAGTTCGGCGTGATGGCCTCACCGGACCTGGCGGGCTACTACACGGGCAGCGATACACTGTTGGCCTTAAGCGGCATTCTGTCGCTCACCTGCGGCGTGATGTACATCGTCTGGGCCTTTAAGGCCAGAGCAGCACTGCGACACTATGCGCTGAACACCTTCCGGTTTGACCTGAAGATGAATGCGTTTTATACCGTGGTGCTCAACGTCTTCTACATTACATACTGCATCAACGATATGCCGCAGGCACTGGCGAAGCACCGCATTATTCATGGTCAGGCCCCTGTGCCGCCGGAGTCTCCGTCACCGCAGTAACGCAGCTCTCCTCTTATTATCCGGCCGGGGCATTCCTGTGTGCCCCAGATTCATCCGGATCCCCCCTCTGAGATTTGACCCAATGACATTACTGAAAATCGTGCTCAACACCCTGCGTCAGGTGCTGACGTGGTGCGCCAGCAGCCGGGCGCAGCAGTTTGTGGAAGACCACTTCCGCGAAGAAGGCTATGACGAAGACAGTATTTACATCGCCAGACAGGCGGCAACCCTGCTCGCAGGTGCCTTAATCACAGCGCTCATGGAACAGATACTGCAGCTTATTGCCACACACTTAACCCACTGATGCCCTGCTCACTGAGCGGGGCATTTTGTTTTATGCCATTCATCAGGAACTGAATATGCAAGTCACTGACGATACGTCGTTACCGCCAGGGCAATTCACCCGCCGACAGGCTGAAGCCGTGGTCACGCTTTACCACAACGTCACTATAGAAGATGACCAGGGTACGCACTTTCGGCTGGTTATTCGCGACAGCGAGGGGACGTTAATCTGGCGGGCCTGGAATTTTGAAGCCAGTGCCGGGGAATGGCTTAACCGCTATCTGCTCAGCCACGGGATCCCCAAACACTGACACACCACAGCTTAACCCAATAGCGACCACACAAAAAAGCCATGCTCCCACAGGAGCATGGCTGTTTTGTTTATGCCGTTAAATCAACAATAAGGAATTTACCATGAGACTAGCCAGCCGCTTTGGACGGACAAACCAGATCCGTCGCGATCGTCCGTTAACCCGCGAAGAACTGATGCAGGTCGTTCCCAGCGTATTCAGTGCAGATCGCCACGGTTCCAGGAGCGAAAAATACGCTTACATACCCACCATTACTCTGCTCGAAAATCTTCAACGCGAAGGCTTTGAACCCTTCTTCGCCTGCCAGTCACGCGTACGCGACCCTGACCGCCGGGAGCACACCAAACATCTGCTGCGCCTGCGTCGTACCGGTCAGATAACCGGCCAGCAGGTTCCCGAAATCATTTTGCTTAACTCGCACGATGGTAGCAGCTCATACCAGATGCTGCCGGGGCTGTTCAGAGCCATCTGCACCAACGGGCTCGTCTGCGGACAGTCGTTCGGTGAAATTCGTGTACCGCATCGTGGCGATGTGGCCGGGAAAGTGATTGAGGGGGCTTATGAAGTGCTCGGTGTCTTTGATCGGGTGGAAGAAAAGCGCGAGGCCATGCAGTCACTTCGACTACCAGCACCCGCGCAACATGCCCTGGCGAACGCCGCACTGACATACCGCTTTGGTGAAGAATATCAGCCGGTGACCGCAGCGCAGATACTGACACCGCGACGGTATGAGGACCATCAGGACGACCTGTGGACCGTTTATAACCGCATTCAGGAATCGTTGCTGAAAGGCGGGCTGAGCGGACGCACCGCACAGGGTAAACGTACCCACACTCGTGCGGTTAACGGTATCGACGGGGATATCAAACTCAACCGCGCGCTCTGGGTGATGGCCGAAGAACTGCAGCAGGCACTGAGCTGATGCAGCACATTCCTGCAAATACCCGTCTGACGGCTGTCTGGCCCGTTTCCCTGCAAAACCAGTCCGGCTGCCGTTCCATCTCCGACGATGACCTCTGCGCCTGGTGCAGACATCTTTGCTACCGTCCCGGCGAGCTCAGCCTGTGCCGACTGTCTGTATCTGACAGCATCTGGCCCTCACGGTGCGATGAAGATGGCTATGCGCAGTCCTGCCCGTCACTCCTGCTGAACCAGCATCCCCAACCCGATAAATAAACAAGGAAAAACTAACATGACCGACATTATTAACCTTCACGATACCCTTCCGTTACCGCCACAACCTGCCGGTTCTGCGCCAGCGCTGACCGCCACCCTCGTACAGGACGAGCAGCGCATCGGCTTTTGGCCGCAGTACTTCGGCAGCATACCGCAGTGGATAATCCTTGAGCCGACGGTCTTCGCGTGGATGGACCGTTTCTGCGCCGACTACAACGGCGGTATCTGGAATTTTTATACGCTCAGCAACGGTGGTGCGTTTATGGCCCCGGAAGCGGAGAACAATGAACCGTGGTCGCTGTTCAACACTATGAACGGCAACGGCGGTGAACTCAGTGCCGACGCTGCGGGGATTGCCGTCTGTCTGATGACTTACAGCCACCATGCCATGCGCACCGAATGCGATGCCATGACGGAGCACTACTACCGCCTGCGGGATTACGCGCTCAGTCACCCGGAATGCAGCGCCATCATGCACATCATCGACTGAGCATCCCGCCATGTCGTATGAACTGTCTCACCTGAATACCCTGTGGGATGCGCTGGGGAAAATAACGGTCAGGGATGAGGACGGAGACGTTGTGACCGACGAACTCTTCCTGCATTTTCTGACGGGCACCTCTCTCTTCCCTATCTGGTCATGGTTTGAATCCCAGCACGACGAGTTCGTCGTTGCCGTGAAACTGTACAACACATCAATCCCGGACGGGTCAACATAAAGGAAAAGCCAATGAATATAACCCCTTGCCCCCCCGACAGCGGGGGAATATCTCCCGCCGCACAGCGCACTATCCGACGTGCGCTGACCCTGCTGGAACGCCAGTTACGCGAGCCCGGCGCCTCCTTTACCTCCACCACCGCCGTTCGTGACTGGCTGCGTCTGCAACTCGCCTCACTGGAGCGTGAAGTATTCACTGTACTCTTCCTCGATAACCAGCATCGTCTGATAGCCCACGAAACGCTCTTCACCGGCACCATCAATCATACGCAGGTCCATCCCCGCGAGGTGGTTAAGGCCGGTCTGAAGCATAACTGTGCCGCTGTCATTGTGGCGCATTGCCACCCGTCAGGCCTTGCCGAACCCAGCAATGCAGATCGTCAGGTCACTACGCGTATTCAGCAGGCGCTGGAGCTGGTTGATATCCGACTGCTTGATCACCTGGTGGTGGGCGGCATGGAGATCGTCTCGTTTGCTGAGAGAGGGTGGCTTTAAGGAGAGAATAACGATGAAAATCATCAGCAAACGCCAGGCGATGGCGATATACCGCCAGCATCCGCAGTCCCGGTTGTTTCGCTTCTGTGCCGGCAAATACACATGGTCCGGCAGCATCTGCCACTACGCAGGTCGGGAAGTGCAGGATATCAGCGGCGTGCTCGCCGTCTTCGCAGAACACCGTCAGGACCGCAACGGCCCGTACGTCGTATTACGCAGCGTTACGCTGAATTAATTCACGTTTAAGGAAGGCTAAAATTGTCGAATACAATACCGCCTGTAAACCACGATATCGCCGCCCCTTGGTGGGGGCTTAAACGCGATATCACCCCCTGTTTTGGCGCACGTCTGGTGCAGGAGAGCAACCGGCTGCATTACCTGAACGACCGCGCCAGCATCACCGGCACCTTCAGCGACGCGGATTTACGCCATCTCGACCAGGCATTCCCGCTACTGCTGAAGCAACTGGAGCTGATGCTGCTTTCCGGTGAGCTGAATCCCCGTCATCAGCACTGCGTCACGCTGTATGCAAAAGGGCTGATATGCGAGGCCGACAGCCTCGGCTCGCACGGGTACGTCTATCTCGCAATTTACCCGACACCTGCAACAACAGAATAAACCTCCCGGCAGTTTTCCTTCGTTTAACTCACCAGTAAAGGTTTCCATTATGCAAACACAACCTGTTCCTCCGAAACGGGAGGTTTCGCCACGCCCGTCACCCGTGGCGATCTGGCAGCGCCTCCTGAGTCACCTGCTGGACCGTCACTACGGTCTGACGCTCAACGACACGCCATTTGGCAAAGATGGTGTGATCCAAGAGCATATCGATGCCGGTATCTCACTGTGCGACGCGGTGAATTTCATCGTGGAGAAATACGACCTGGTACGCACTGATCGTCGCGGTTTTAACGCGGAAACTCAGTCGCCGCTTCTCACCAGTATCGATATTCTCCGCGCCCGCAAAGCCACCGGGCTGATGACCCGTCATAGCTACAGGGCCGTTACCGACATCACCACCGGCAAATACCGTGAGGTGCAACCATGAAGCTGTCCCTGACGGTGGAAGCCGATGCCATCAACGTACTGGCCCTCAACATGGGCCGGATCGTCGTAGACATTGACGGTATTGAACTGACCGACCTGATCAATGTGGTGAACCAGAACGGTTATTCGCTTCTCGTTGCTGACGAACCGGGGAAATTGATTGTTGAAGATCCAATTCCGCCCGTTGCCCGCCTGAACGGCATTCAGTGCAGCACTGCACATATCACGGCGGAAGACAATGCTCTGCTGTTTACCCTTTCACACCAGCATGAAGACTTTGGCGAGTCTGAATGGATTAGTTATACCGGCTCGGGTTATCTGCTCCACCTGGGCGCGTGGTCGTTTCCGGTCTTACGCCTCAAACGCCTCGGTCTGTCAAAAGCCTGCCGTCGGTTATTAGTGACGCTTATGCGTCGCTACGCCGCTGGCATTGTTCATCTGGATGCCTTTGGCGAAGTGCTACCAAGTTTTACAACCTTTGACTGGTAACCCCACCTCAATCACCACAAGGTTTTTACATGCCGGAATTAACCACCGAAGTGGCTCTCAACATTCTGATTGGCTGGCTGCAGGACAACATCAGTTGCAACACCGGCATTATTTTCGACAACGACGAAGACAAGACGGATTCAGCAGTGCTGTTGCCCTGGATTGAGCAGGCGCGAAACGATGTTCGTAATCTCCGCCATCTTCAGCTTCTGCAACAGACCAGAACCTGTTAGCCACCGAACCATACTCACCACACACCTATAAGCCCCAGCCCTTACCGGCTGGCGCTTTGCTTTATATAAAGGAAATTAAAATGTCAGATCTTACCCTCACCGAACCTGAAGTGTTAACCGGCCATACCGATGTGATTTGTTCTACCAGTATTGAGCGCATCATCACCGGACGTAATTTCGCGATTGCACAGATTGAAACGCTGATACAACAACTTGACGATATCTCGACGCTGACCCGCAGCATCGGCGGTGGTAAAGCGAATGAATAGGGAATGCGGCAATACAGCTACGACTGCTGGCTGATGGAGGATACTGATACGGCCATGAAAGCCATTACTCGCAATATCGATCGTGGTATATGGCGGGATCTGATGCAACGCTCGGGAATGCTGGCGCTCATGGACGCACAGGTCCGCGACGAGTGGTACAACAGCCTGGAGAAAGACGATATTCCGGCTATCAGTGAAGAGAATATTCTCAACACATTCGAACAACTGCATCTGAATAAAGGTGAGGTGTTTGAACGAGGTGTGATTAACGTGTTTAAAGGTCTGAGCTGGAATTTTAAGACAAACAGCCCCTGTAGGTTTGGCGGGAAAATCATCGTGACGGGGCTTGTCAAATATGACCGGTGGGGATTTGGTCTGAACTGGGGCTGGCAGCGTGACCGGTTAACGGACCTTGAGCGCATGCTGATGCTGCTGGATGGGAAGGCCATCCCCGACAATCGCGCCGACGTCACGCGCCGGTTAAGCGACCATATCCATGAGAACAGGCATAGCACCCGTTATGAGGATGAGATGTCTGTGATTAAGTATTTTCAGAAGGGAACTGTCCATATCACGTTCAGGCGATCGGAGCTGGTCGATAAGCTGAACGACATTATCGCGAAACACTATCCAGGGGCGTTGCCCACTAAACAGTAAGGAACCAAATTATGGTATCATTTTCAAACATGGATGGTGCTCACTGCGATTCCGTAGTAGATCACTATACCTTGCCATCAAATAGTATTCAGATGGATGTAAAAGTTCCTGTTCAACCATCAAATTTTGACCCTTTGCAGAAGGGGGCCTTAATGGGGGCCTCAACGTTTATGGAACAAGATAAAAACCATTCTAATCAATGCAATTACAAAACAAAATCCATTCCGAGTCCGGGCACCACTATTTAAAGAACCCGCCCTAGAGGCGGGTTTTTGCTTTTGGAGAAACGGACTCTCCATCAAGCTCCGTTCGATTATTCGTCTCCAGCGGCTCACCCCTGCGGGGCCAGCGCGACAAGCGCGTTGTTCACCGCCTGCGGCGTTAGTCCGGGTCCGGGCACCGCTGTTATTATAAATACATTAATAATGTTGCATTTTAACCGGCGGTTATCGCAATCTCAATTTTGGTCATGTACTCGATATATAGTGATACATCTAACCACTCTCTGAATTTTTCAATGCACACATAAATGATGTAATCCAACTACACATCCAGGCTGGAGAGTGATATCACAGGAATATTTAGGTTAAGCTAAAATATAAAACTAACAGATGGAGATTTTAATACTCTGAAATATCATTATCTGTAGTGTTCAACTGAAGTATAATCCTTATCTTAATAGATAACACGCGCATTTAAAAAACACCAAGACATTTCTGTAAAATAATTCAACAAAACAATTATCAAGAAATTATAATACATCAAATAATACTAATTAAAAATATATTGACGTAATCTATAACATAGGCGATAAACTATTAAACCATTATTTTCTTAAACCTATTATAGAAAAAGGATTGATAAGATGATCAGGAAAATTATCGCTAAGATAGTTAAAAGAAATAGTAACTATAATTACAACACTTCTTCCGACATCATCGAAGCTGACGCCCCCATCGCTGAACAAAAAGCAGAAAACTACAATAAAATCATCTGCCATCATTTCACTTCTGGCATTTCAACACTCAACCTGATCAGAACATCATTAATTTCAACTCATGAACAATTAAATACAGAAAAAGATAAAATAACAGAACTAAACGCACAAAATAATAAAGCAATGCATTCCCTTGAATCACTCGTTATTGAGATCAATGAGGCAGGCAAAGAATCAGCAGAAATTCAAAAACAAATGACTCATCTGAAGTTATCACTGACTGAAATTAATGATGCAATTAAAGACATACAAAAAATTGCCAATCATACAAATCTAATCGCAATAAATTCAGCGATTGAAGCTGCCCGTGTAGGTGAGGCGGGAAGAGGATTTAGCGTTATATCTAAAGAGGTTAGACAACTGGCTGAAAATGTTAAAACGTGCACTAACCATATATTCTTGCAAACGGAAACCCTCCAGAATAATGGTTCTACGGTTGATACCTCCATCGAAGCACAGCTAGCAATAATCACGAAAATCACTCAGCATATGAATGAAGTTGTTTTTTCTATTAAAAGTGTAATTGAAAAATCAGCCGCAATGAAGGCAATTATTGACTACATATCAAATTTACTATTTTTAAGTATCATTAAAATGGATCATGTTATCTGGAAAATAGATCTATATAAAAAACTTACCGAGAATAAATTAGATGATACGTTGACATCATATAGTCAGTGCAGATTGGGGAAATGGTATTACGGTGATACTGGAAGATGTTTCGCTCATTTAACGGGATTTAAAAATCTGGAGGACCCTCACCAGAGGTTACATAACTCCGGCGTTCTTGCAATCGAGTATTCGATTTCTGGCGACCATGAGCATATGTCCCTGGCGTTAAAAAGAATGGAACAGGCCAGTGATGAGGTAATGAATCAGCTCGAGATTCTTGGCAACGAGATTTTCAGAGAGGTTGTAATATTTACGCCCGGTGATAACCCTTGACAAACTTTATTATTAAAATAGATAGTTAAAAACTATTGGAGACAGTTGATGTATACTCTATTATCTAAAAATGAAAATGCTGTGATAGTTTTACATGAAATTTATGGATTGAATAATCATATCAAGCAAGTATGTAAAGAACTGCACAATACAGGACTTGATGTATATTGCCCCAATTTTTTGAACCGCGAAGAACCTTTCTCATACGATCAACATAGCCAGGCATACGATTATTTTATGAAGTTCTGCGGATTCGATACATCAATGATCTTTGATTTACTGATAAGAATACGTGATCATTATAAAAAAATAATAATCGTCGGATTCAGTGTTGGAGGGACATTAGCATGGCTTTGTTCGGAGAATACACAATGCGATGGTATCGTCAGTTTCTACGGAAGCCGTATACGTGATTATACTGATATAATGCCCAACAGCCCAACACTGGTTATCCAGGCGAAATATGAAGAAGCCTGTGATCCTTACTTTCTCCAGCATAAACTCCGTCAGTATCCACTAGTATCGTTTCATATACTCAACAGCCGTCACGGATTTTGCGATCCTTATAATAAGGCATACAATCCGCCTGAATCAGCGAAAGCGCTGACTCTTTCGCATGATTTTATAACGAAGATCATTAACTAAGTTAATATAAACGTCTGACTCATTTGATGGTCTTTGGCTGGCTTATTTCCAGTGCTACCGCCCTCGAATGGTATTTTGTTTCAGCAGCGTATAACGATTAAGAAGCTGGTTAAGCCGTATATCGAGCTGCTGATACAAAGCGGGTGACACACTCCCCTGTTTTTTTAATTCCTCATCGATTTGACGCAACAATTCTTCTGTCGGCGGCGTTTGGTCAAGCTGGCGGCGGATAGTGAAAATGGCTGATTTCAACTCCGACCCCGTCAGGTATTTACCCTTGCGTTCATCAAGCGCATTTAGCTGGGCGGTTAACGCTTCCAGTCCCTGCTGGGCATGATGCCAGTTTTGCAGAGCACTTTCCGGCAACGCTTCCGTAGTTAACTGTTTCTGTAATCTGCTCGTGAGTACTGTCGTCTGCGATTCTTCCGGCCACAGAGTGACTAACTGCTGCGCTAATGATGCAGCATATTCCCGCGACCACAAAGGTGACAAGCGATGTAAAACGTCCAATTGCCCTTGCGTTGCAGCAATTATATCTTGCTTCTTCCCCTTCAAATCTGAAGACTGCTTCAACGTGGACAATTGTTCAGGTGTCAGCACCTGCGGCAATGGCTTAACCAGTTCATATCCGTCAGCTCGCATAGGGTTGATACCAAGAAAAGCGCCTGTACTCACCACTGCTGTAACCATGACACCGATAGCAAACCCCAGCCACATGCGTCGGGTTCCATGATCGATTTTGGTCGCTAAAACCGCTGTGCTCGATTGCCCGGACGACGCTGGCTCATTAACCACAAAGACCAACTGTGGCAAAGACGTCGCAACGTTATTTGTTGCACCTGGAGCCGGTATCATCACTACGGCCGATCCCGAATCGGGATCGGACTTCTCCAGACGCAAAGCTGCATTGTGCATCCAGGTCACGATAGCCTCCAGTTTACTAAGCGCTTTTAATTCAAGCCGTTGCAGCACTGCGCAGGCATGTTTTAAACTTTGTTCAACCCGATACACCTTTGATAAATCAGCATATGACAGCGTTAGCGTACGCAATTCTTGCTGTAAGCGAACAGACAGCCATGCCAGGATCTCAACGCGGGCATGGGTTTGCTGTGGCCATATTGCATTCCAGTGGTGCGTCAGTAAGGCCTCCAGAAGTTCCGTGCCTTCGGCAAGTCCCTCCAGTCCCGCATTACGTATTCTGGCTACGGTGTACCAGGCCAGTGTTTGCAGTTCGACGCCATTATGACGAAACAATGACAGGCCTAACTGTTCAACTTTTTGCCAGTCAACGTCCGGGCGCGCAGGGTGAGTCAGCTTGCTAATTTCATCACGTAACTGCCCGAACTCCATGAAAGCACGCGGGTCCCCCCCGGTGCTGATGCGATTCTTTTCCATGTCAGTACACTCCAGTCTCAAGCCAACCCTGCCTCTTGAGGTGCCGAATCAGAACCCGCCCCTCGGGCATAAACTCGGTGCCGTAACGCACAAGGCCAATTCCCTTCAGCTCAGTATCAATGGCATAGCGCAGTTCACCAGGAACGTGCTGCTCCAGCAGGACAACCGTTATTTTTTTCAGGCGAGGCTCATATTTGAGCAGAACGGCAGACAATGTCCCCATGAGCTCATGGGCCGTTCCCGGCATGCCCTGAAGGATTTTCGTCATATCGGGCAGGCCGTAGTCTGGCAGATGCGCCAGAGTGCCGGCACGGCAGTTGAGGATGCGTTGCATGTTATCCAGTACCGAGAGGATGACCTGATTTTCTTCACTGACCTGGTTGAGATTGAGACCACCGGTAAAATTTCCGGTCAGCATTTCATACAGCGAAGGCGTGTTATGTCCCTGGGTCATCATTCGTCCTTGAGCGGTTGCAGCGTCAGATGGTTGTTACCGGCTTCCAGAATGCGCGGCTTATCCGGGTCAAGTTCTTCGCGGCCTATCACCAGCTTCCAGGTGTTGTTGACCATATCCGGGTGACGGAACAGACCCACCACCGCCACAAACTGTGTATCGGCCTCCATCGGCATATTCAGGGTCGCATCACCGCCCGGCTTAACCACCACATCACGGCTTGCCAGCAGGTCAGCTTTCAGAATGGTCTCCCCGTCTATCAGCAACTGCTGGTAGACCGTTTTGTCGAAGGTTTTGCGGTCTTTCAGTTGGTAGATACGGATCACTACCGGTTCAGACAGCGAGTTACTCTCGCGCGAATCGGTGTTCAGCGCCTCACGCGCGGTGAAATCGAGGTGCAGTACCTTAATTTTTTTGTAGAACACGGTGTTAAAGGCCGATTTGGTGCCATCGGTGATACCCTGCGTCACCCCGCAGCCCGTCAGACTGAATGCCAGTAGGGGTAACAGCCAGCGCGCTGTATTAGTTAAACTTGTACGTAACACGTCGGTTTCCTTGTTGTGGTGTCGCGGGCTGAAGTCCGGTGTAATAGCCCAGTTCGGTCGTAAAGGTCTGGGGGATATCGTTCGGGAGGTCTTCGTCTTCCGCGCCCAGCACGCCATTCATCCCAAGCCAGAAGGGGCCTTCGCCAAGGGGCGGCGCGGCCAGCAGACGAGTGGCGGTGGTCAGGGTGATTTTTGCCTTGAAGCGCCAGCCGAGATAGACACGCAGCATCACCAGAAAGTCCTGATACAGCAGGCCATCCGGCTTCCAGACCTGTACTTCCTGTTCATTTTCCGTGGTGAGAGCAACGAGCAGCTGGCTGTTGGAATCCATCGCTTCGTCACCGAGCGGCGTGTTGCCATCCAGAAGAAAATCGTCATCACCGTAAAAGCCCAGTGGCTGGCTGACCTCCACCGGGCGCAGACAGTAGGGGCTGACCTTCACAGTGGTATCCGGGGCCAGCAGCGTCACCAGCGCCTGCATTCCCTCCTGGGTTTTACCGGGCTGTTGCAGTACGCCCAGCAGCGCAAGAAATCGGGATACCGGCGTGGCAATATGGTTTGCCGTACCAGGAATGCCCAACCCCACCAGGCCCAGCAACGACTGCGAGATGCTGTCAGTCCCGCCTGGCTCGAATGTGGCCGGGTAGGAATATTTTCGCCAGATACGATAAAACTGAGTCAGGATGCGGTGGCTGAAGATATCCAGAAAGCCCTGTAATGCCTCATGCCCTTCGCGGCGCTGGGTGATGTCGTCGAGATAGGCGGTTGGCAGCGGCGAATCAACGCCGTACATCCCCATAAACGTCGCGCGGATGAGCGGTGGTTTACTGTCATTCTCTTCGTCATACTCAACGGCTTTGAGTTCGCTCGCCGGAAAGCCCATCCCGGGGTGTGGTGCAAATCGCACCGGGTCATCTGCAGGGTGGCTGGTTGAGCCCATCAGCGACCTGCCCGGATTACGCTTCTCCAGCAACTGGCATAAACGGTAAAAGTTGATGCGGTGAAGGTCGGCTTCGAGCCGCGGGGTCAGCCGGGAATACGGCGATTGTGCTTCTCTTCCCATTCCAGGCGCTCTCCGGTTGGTTGCAGGATGATAATCAGGCGGTTAAACAAATAGATATCGGTATACAGCGCGAAGAAGCGGCTGAGCATCTCACCAAACAGGCAGATGTCACCGCGTCCGGCAAAGCCGTGGCTGTCCAGCGTCACCTCAATCTGCACACCGCGTACCAGGTAGCCCTGCTCAAAGCGCTCGGTTTCGCTGTGCTTCACGTCAATGATGGCTTCCAGGCGGCGGCGGTTCATCTCGCTGTCGGTCCACTCGTACAGCGCCAGGGTACCGCGCAGCACATCGGCATTATCCATCATCGACAGGAATCCGCTGCCGAGGTGACTCAGCACGCGCCAGTGGAAACGGTCCTGCGCCGGCGGATAACAGGGCAGCGTCGGCGCGCACAGGTTACGTACGGCGATACTGGTCGAGGTGGTTTTCATCACCGTATCAAGCACCGTGCTCTGCAGTGCTCGTCGTGGCAGCTGGCCGTTGGTGCCGGTGAGCGTCAGCGACAGGCTTTCGTCTTCCGGTACGGTGTGGTTATCAAAGGCTTCACCACCAAGGATAAGCCAGGTGTTATGCAGGCCCGACGGGCCACGGCGCACGCGGGTGTGGTAGTAATATTCCGGCGCTTCATGACGCATCATTCCACCTTTGTGGCGGAAACTCGAAAACGGCACGTAGGTGTGCTGGCTCGATGACATTACCGAATCCACCGCGTATATCTCGGTATGGCCATCCTGCACGCGCATTGGGCGCAGCATGTATTCGGTCTGCAGGGAGTTGAGCGTCAGCGGGTCGGATTCCAGCGGGAACAGGTTAATCACCGGCACACAGTTCAGGCGCAAATGCTTTTCGGTAAAGCTGAAATCATGCTCCCAGCGCTCCGCCAGTACCACGTCGATTTCAAACCATGGGAGCTCAGCCGGAAAGGCCACGGTCTCCAGCCCATGCAGCCCCATGAACATGAATTTCTCACGGAAGGTGAAGTACTCCAGCAACAGCTGATAGCCGCTAAAGCTGCTGCTTCCCTTCGGCCACAGGTCATCGTCATCACCAAAGCCCAGCGCAGTGAAATATCCGTCGAGCGGTCTTCTGTCCATGTCTCCCGGCATCCGCAACCATAGGCGGGCCGTGTTCATGGTAAAAGCTTCATGCATGGCGCAGGCCAGCGGAGCGTCTGCATTGAAGTAGAACGGGAGCTGACTGAGATCGACACGACTCCAGTCGGCAAGATGGCTGCAATTAAAGCGCAGCGTGATGACCGAACGCCCGTCAGGGTCGGTGGACAGTCGGGCGTGCTCCAGCGACAACGGTTGAAGGGTAATCTCTTTGGTAGTGGTGTACCGGCAGCGCGTACCCTTCTCACCGATCGGTCGCGAGTTTACCTCGAAACCTTTGACGATACGCATCTGCTCTTTCATCTCACGCCAGTCAGGGGTGAACTCCACCACCGACATTGACGGAATGGTACGCAGGTAATGCGGCCACAGCAGGCTGACTAGCCCTTCGGTTAGTTCCGGTAGATCGTCATCAAGTTTCTCGCGCAAGCGGCCCATCAGGAAGGCAAAGCCTTCAAACAGGCGTTCCACATACGGGTCGCGCGCGCCCGCTTTATCGAGATTGAGCATTGCCGCCTGCTCCGGGTGAGCACGGGCAAACTCTTCGCCCGCTTCCAGCAGGTAGCGCATTTCAGCGTCGTAATAACGCAGGGTTAAATCGTCCATAAAAACCTGAATATGTGTGTTTTAAAGGTATGCCAAGTGGTGTTACCCGCAAAGCACTGCACTGCCTGCCGGATCGAGCGCAATCAGACCGGACAGAAGCAAATCCATCTCGGGCTGAAGCCGTGATTTATCGGTTTCACTGCGTGTAGCTTTCATACGCAGCAGTCTGAGGCGACGCGATTTCACTTCAAACAACAGCGCCGGTGTCCACTGCGTGAGGGTGATGGACTGCGCAGCACCATCGAGCTCGCCCAGCAGATGCAACGCCAGTTCATTCTTGCCCTTCTGCTCGGCTACACGGGCCATCAGCAGGCGCAGCAGCCATTTGTCTTTTGTGGAGTCGGAGCCCGGACGGGTCTGCAGCCAGTGTAGTGTGGCATCCAGACCGTCAGTGTCCGCTTTCTCCAACGCTTCCGGCTCAAGGGCCAGAATATCGTTGTCCGTCTCACTGACGGCACTGACCGGCTCATCCCGCCAGCCGGACATATCGTCCAGTACGCTCTGATTTATCCAGTTCAGCGTCACTTCATCCGCAAACGGCGTCCCGTCGTTAAAGGCCAGAGTTTCAAGCCCGGTAAGGCGGCGCAGCACCCCTTTCAGGTCTGCAGTGATGATATCGGCCAGTACATCCTGCCCTGACTTTATCAGTGCCTGGTGGATATACCACTGCAAATCCAGCCAGAGGTGATTGGCACCACGCGAGAAGGTATTGTCCGCCTGCTCCAGTATTTCCAGCCAGCTCTGCTGCAGATACAGGCGTTTGAGCATGGCCCGCTGGTCAGCGCGCGGCGGTTCGATGCGCGTTTTCCCTTCGGCATCTGGTGCCGGAATAGCACTCAGCGTGTCATGACGCAGGCTTTTCATCAGCCGGTGTGCGGCGAGCCAGCCATCGGGCTGCTCACGCAGATATCCGGTCAGGGTACGGGCCTGGGCCAGCAAATCCTGACCTGAGGTGATGCGGCTCAAAACCGGCGTGTCTGACTCGATGGTATGCGTAGCGCTCTGTGACTGAGCCTTATTACCAGCGTTCTGCGGTACCACAGCATCCACGCCACCGGCCTTCATCAGGCGAGACTCCAGAGCACTGTATAGTGCATTGAGCTCTGGCCGTGACGCTTCTGGTTCTGGCTCCAGACTGTCGCGGATGAGCAGCAGCGCACCGGCAGTGCGCAGTGCATCATCGCGTACTACTTCCGGCCAGAGTGACAGGCTGTCCAGAACGCGGGAGCCTGCGAGCCACTCCAGCGCCGGTTTACGGCTCCGCTCACGTTGAGGATGAAGCTGCGTTCCATAGCGCTGTAGCAATCTGGCCAGCAGTTCAAGCCCTTCGGCAAAGCCGGTCTCCCCGTCCTGATGCAGACGCGCCCAGCAGTAGTAGGTGGCGATCCGGATATCTTTGGCTGTGGTGGTCAGCAGTTTTTCGGCAAGCGTGCAAATCAGGCCGGTATCGATGCCGGATAGTTTATTGACCTCCTCGCGGATACGCTGAAAATCATCGTCATAACCGGGGTCTTCTCCGGTCGGACTGGTGTCATTTACCGGAGCAAGCCAGGGCTGCCAGTTTTCCGTGCGTGCCTGCGCCTGTTGCCGCAACTGAGTTTCGTCAGCCTGACAGGCGGCAACCAGATTCTGCAGTGTGCTCATTATTCGCCCCCCTCCATGTCATTGTTTCTGGTGTTGGCCATCAGCGCCTGCGCGGTGGCCTCGCTGTCAACACTGAATATCTGATCCGGCAGCGTGAAACCACGCAGTTCCAGCAACGCCAGCGGACCTTTTCCGAGTTGTGAGCGCAGCACCCACTGCAGGGTGCGACCATCCGGGGCGGTAAAACTCATCATCCACTGACTGCGGTCAAGCTGCTGGCGCTTGCCCTGGTCCAGCCAGCGAATAAAGCCCCAGGTCCCACTGAAATCCCCGAACAGACGCGCACCGGCATTGACCGTGGTCCAGGTCAGCATCGTCCCCGGCTTGTAGGTATCTCCCGGCCAGCGGAAGCTTTGCCAGTCGGCCATCTGGTTGAAGTAGTGCAGCTTTTGTCCATCAATGGTCAACTGGGTTTCCACCACCTGCGGCACAGGACGCGCCTGCAGTTCAAAGCTGATGCCCTGGCTGCCATCTGTGAACAGAATGTCTGACAGTTGACTCAGTTGGTTAATGGCCCGCAGGAAGGCCGGGTTAAAGTTCAACCTCTGGCTGTTGACCTTATCCGGTACCCACTGACTACCCTCTTTGTGCAGCACACCGTTGAGCTCTGTCGTCAGGAAGCGCTCTATACGTCCGCTGTCCTTACGCACAAATTCAGCCAGCATCGGCAAAGAGGCATCACTTTTACTCACCGCAAACGGGAAGCGCCCGTCAAAGGCCGTGTGCCAGTTCGCCACCACGGCGCGGCTCCATTTATCATTCAGGCTCGCCGCCGACGGCTGCAGCACCGTTTCCCAGGCCTGAGTCAGTGGCAACACGAACATCGTGCTGCCAAAACTGCTCCACTCTTCGCCAAGGCTTGCCGAAATAAGGCTACCGTATTGCTGGGTGTCGGTCAGATCGACGCTCTTGCCCTTAAACACGGTCTGGGCGAGAGTCTGCATCATCTCCTGCGGGTCAGAAGCACTGGCTACCTGCTGCAGACGAAGGCGTACACGGGTGATACGGGTCAGGTAGGTCTGCAGGCTCAGCGTGTTATCAGCCGACATGACGTTGCTGCCCTTGTTTTTGCCCAGAAGCTGAAGCAGCGGGCCAAAGGCCTCATCCAGCGGCCCCTGAGGGCCCGATGCCGCCTGGTCTATCACCGGTTTATCCTTCCCGCCCACCAGGTCTTTGGCCGACTTGATGATGGAGTCGGACAGCCCTTCGCTTTGTTGGCCGGTCTGCCCCTGCCAGGCGATAGTGTTCATCAGGGCAATCAGCGGTGACTGGCGCACATCACTCATCAGCGTCAGCTGGTCAGTCACATCGGCGATGTTGTTTGCGGAGTTCAGTCGCAGACTGTTAAGGAAGCTCAGCCAACTGCCGGCAAAGTCGGTGAAGTAACGCTCCGTCAGACGTGCTTTCAGGGCTTCCGGCGACAGGTCTGAGGAAACCGCTTTCTGGCTGTCGCTCAGCACCCAGTCAATCTCGTCACGACGGGAGTTAGCCGCTTTCTCTATCGCCTGCTGAATACCGCCCTCCCACGCCTGACGGGTAAACATGCCTGGTACCACTTCATCAGTGGTGAACAGGCGGCGGGCATCAGTACCGCTGGTCATGTCCTCCAGAGATACATCTGCAAAGTTACGGCGCACCGATTTGAGCATGTTTTCATACAGCGTACTTTCCGCGTTGCGACGCCCGATTTGCTGCAACAGCACCTGGCGGCTCTGGCTGACCAGTTGCGCATCCGGCGTGATTTTCCACTGTGGCTGTTTTGGGAGTGTGGCGATATAGAAGGCCCACAAATCCGGCGACAGGCTTTGCCACAGACCGGTAGAGATGCCCGTCCGCGCTGGCTGCACGGTTTTCAGGGTCTGCGCGTAGAATGCGCCGTCGGCTTTATCCGGCCGGGCCATCATCATCCACGCCTTCAATTGGTCATAACCGGGTTTAGCAAGCTGCGCACGCCGATCGCTGTTCGGCACAGAGTTGATCAGCGCGGTCAGTTTTTCCGTCAGAGCGGCATTGGCCGGATCGCGAATCAGGCGATTATTCGCGACACCGTACCACGGCAGCATCGCGCTCAGCAGATGTTGGCTATGATCAAGGCCAAAGCGCTGATACAAAGGTGCGCCATTCTGAATGTGATGCTGTAAACGACCCGCATCGTTACGCAGTTCATGCAGTGTCGTCAGCTGGTAATCCGATACGGAAGGATGTTCCACCAGGTTGCGTGCTTTTGTCGCGACAGAAGAGATTTGCCCGTAGTTCAGTGAAAACGAAAGCAGCGTCCCGCCCCCCCAGACCCCGATAATGATCATCAGTATCCAGGCAAGCGTTTGTTCCCACGCCATCCCGACACGGCGGCCACGTACACGGGGGCAGTCGTCAACGATACCCTGCCAGGTCGCTGGCAGAGTCAGCGCATGGCGCTGTGATTCCGGGACATAATTCTCCGCATCGGTATAAGCAACTGCGTTTTCAGGCGACTGACTTCCCGACAGGCTGAACATCAGGCCACGCAGCGGAACGCGTTGCTGGGAGGCAGACAGCCATGGCACAAGTTGCTGAGCCCAGCGGGCGATACCGCCGTCTTTGAGGTGCTGGCCCAGGCGCAGCAGGAAGTCGTGACCGTTGTTCTCAGCGACCTGACTAATACCCTGTGCCCGCAATTCCGGCAGTATCCTTTCAAGCTGGCGGGTAATATCGTCTTCTTTTGCACGCAGCGGAAAGCGTGCCCCGACAGTCTGCTCAGGGCGTTTTGTCTGCGACCAGTTGCTGTCGCATAACTGCCATAGCCAGACCGGGGCAGAATAACGCAGCAGCTCGCTGATTTTTTCCAGCCCGCGTAAATCGTTGTCACTGACCTGTGGCGTCAGGTTAAAAGACTGAGGTATTACCCGGACAATCCCGTCCAGTGGGCGTCCACGGCGTAATTTGCGTAGTGCAGCGTATTTTTCTGTGTCGTGCTCTGCGGTCAGGCTGCCACCATAAATCAGCACCGTGCAGTTCCCTTCCAGCCATTGGCTTTCCTGCAGGCCGGGAACCAGCTGTTCGATAGCGGCTTCGTCGCCAGTGACCAGTAGCAGACGGACTTTATGACGCCAGAAGAACGAGTACCGTCTTCTGAGATGTTTGTTCAGTGCTGAAAAATCATTTTGATCCGACGTTCTTTCTTCTTTGTGATTATTTTCACCATCAGGCGTAACGGGAGAGGGATTTTGTTGCCTGGACCACGTAAAAAATACCAAGGTGCATAATGTGGCAGTCAGGATGATGAAACCAGCCATCACATACCAGAAATTATCGTCACCACTATCAGAGGGCAACTGCGTTGTCTGTGCAAAAATAAAGAGTATCAACAGCAGGACTGCCACGATGAGTAGCCCAGCCCCCAGTGGCTTTGAAATCTTTTTCATGCCGGTTATTCCTTTACGGAGTGTCGTGCAACCCTGATAAATTCCGGGCGCTGGAGACGAGCTGTAATTCGCCTCAGCAAAATAGCCAACCCGGGCAATATCACTATCAGTGACAGCAGAAGAAGAGTGATCCCTGACCAGGAGAATGCCGTTGAAGGGAAATAGCGGATCATGAGGCTGTACAGCCCGGCATTGAGCAGTAATGCCATCAGAACAGATCCTCCGGGGAAGGGTGGCTGAATAACGAATGATCAGACCCGACTTCGGGGGCGTTGTTTCCGATCGTCACTGCCCAGGCATCTTCCTCGCCTTCGAGAAGTAGCCACTGACTGGCTGGGCCATAAGCAGCCATCTCAGCCGCAGCGCCAATCATTGCCCAGCCAGCAAGGCCGCCATACCAGACACATGCGGTGTCAAAGTCAATGACACCACCAGTTCCAATGCTATCGTACAGAGGAACCGGCAGATCATTCAGCACCCTATTCACTGACTGCCGTGGCGCATCTGACAGCCCACTGTGCCAGACAAGGTGTTTCTTGCTGGCAGGCGTGAGGGCCATATCCCGTAATTCACTGAGTTCCGTTGCAAGCGTACGGGTGTTGAGCGGCATCGCCCGGAAAATCCGTAACGCATTTTTTCCTTCACCCTGATTTAGCATCGACGGATGAATCATAAACAACGCGCTGGCAAATTCAGGTAGAACATCATCGGGAAGCCGATAGTGCATTGCCAGTACCAGTACGGGCCGCTTTGTTGACCCTACAAACTGATTCCAGTCACCAAAGGATGAATCTGCATCCTGAAAATGAACGTCGACATTCCAAGGTGTGAGACCTACTGACCAGATGCGATGGAATGACTGAGATTCACGATCTTTGTCGCTACCATTGGTCTGAACAATAATCTGGAGTGGGCCGGAAGGATATCGTCGCTGAATCGAAGGACTTATCTGAGCGATGAGATGACGAAGTAGCTGCTCAAAACGTGAAATGCCGGGCGTAATAGGGGCGTCCGACAACAACGTTAAAGGTGGCGGGTCCGCGCTATCCCCTGCCTGTGTATGTGCAAGACGAGACAACAGGTTCGTATTGGCAGTGATGAAAACATGGCTAAGAATGACGAGATGCTGATGCGCGCGTAAGCGCCATTTCAGACGCATACTCCGGCACCACTCATTCCAGTTCCAGACTCGAATTGCGAGCGTTTCCCACCAGAAACTATAGACAGCGATAGCTGCCGAAATGCCTGTAAATGTCCGGATAGTCAGTGGTAACCAGTACCCACTGCTCAACGAAGGCAACCCTGTCGTCGGTAATTTCAGCACAGCAACAATTAGGCCAATGAAAAGGCCTAATACGATAATCAAAAGACAGACCCAGGGCGACCAGGCCGTTGCCTGCGCTTTTTCAGGCACCTCCGGCAGAGACCATCCCATCAGCCAACCTCCATATCCTGCAAGCTTGCGATGACGCTTGCACCACACTGCGTTTTACAGCCATGTAGAACAATTCCACGCCCGTTTTCTTCATAGGCAGAAATATCGCACTCAATAATTTTATTTATGCCATGCTCAGGGCAGGTGACGGTATCATTTAAGAGTGCGGCATTTTTACCGGATATATCAAAACTGGATGAGGCTGATGTGACTTTACCACCATGTGTAGTGACATCCCCTAAAACAACTGCAAATTTACCCACTTTCTATTCCTTTAATTATAATTAAACACCTGACTCCATAGTGCTTAATTTTAGAAAACTCACCGAGACTTAAAGTCAGCTTAAATATATTTATGCCTTATTTACAACTCTGTAAGCGGGTAACTTACGTTGCTCTGTATTAAACTCATCACCAACAGTATCCCGGCTAATTAAATCAGGCTCTGGCACTTTGTCAGGTATTCCACTAAAGAGATAGGGATCCTCCCCCTGTACCCAGTCAGCTTTTCGCCGTAAATCAGCCATAAATTCCTTATCCCAGGTTGCATCGCAATACCCAATCGGCAAATCATAAGCTACCACCTGCGACATGAAATCAGCACGCATTGGCAAAGTACTATGGTCCGTGGGCTGGGAAACGTAGGTTCTCAGGCGAGCATCTTTCTCTTCAAATGTTTCTTTGCGAGTCACGGGTACCAGTCGAGGCTCTGATTGTGTCCCCAAATTCTTAAAGCCAATCACAATATCCTGATTAGGATATAGATTGATGTAATTGTCATAGGTATTGTCTTTTTTTTGATTGTTCTTCGGGTTAATCTCTCCCCAGCCATCTTTTTGACTGGCATCATGTTCAGCTCCAACTCGGGACCCATCAAAATTAGCCAATGTGGCCGCTGATAATGGCTCAGGTACTTTTTCGGCATTAATAAAAACCGTTTGCCATTCTGGAGGATCCGGATAGGTGAAACTACTGCTTTGATACTGGTCGCCTTTATCATCCCAGAAAGGTTTTCCGTCCGGCAATTTTGCAAAAGGCGTCACGGGATTTGGAGCTTCGCCACATGGAGTACTGCGAGCCAGCATCCGCTGAAATATATTTCCCTGATGCTTTTTCAGCAGAGGATGAGGCTGCCCCTGAGAATCATTGGGTAATCCCTGCCAGCCAATTGAGCGTAGCGGCCGTGATCCCATAACACGGTCATGAGGACAAAAGTAGATATAAGTGCGCCCGTGATTATCGCGTTCGGTAAGACTGGTACCATTTTCATCAGCAAGAGTGACATCAGGTCGCCAGTTTTTTTTATCTGCCGTTTGTCCGACACAAAGCCCTTCATAGCCCAGTGATGACAAATGATTTTTTCTGGAAGCGACCTTATCAACAATGGCAGACAATGTACTTTGCCTCCCTTTAGGTGAGATACATTCCTCTGCAGGAAGCGACGCACCATTGAGATCGTTGTGATCCAGTGCATAGGGGGAGTTAAGTACAAATAATGCATCAGGTGCTTGTTCAGCAATTGCTACGGCAGCCATTGCGACCATGGTTCCCTGACTGTGAGAAACAATGGTCACCGTATCTTTGGGATATTTTTTACGAATACTGTCAACCAGGTCTGCAAGACGTTTGGCCGCATGGGCATAATATTTTCGCGGCGGGGCATTGGTTAACAGGCGGTCTTTATCTTCATTAAACCATTGTATCTTAATACCGGCAACGCTCTCTTTAAATCCTTTCTCACTCCATAAAGAGTGCAGATTATTTGTACCGTTCTGGAATGGCCCCCCGCCCCAGAAAAATGGCCCCTGAGCAATAATGCTTTCATGAGAAACACCTTGCATTTTCAACTGATGATAATCAACACCTTTCCTATTGGCTAACGGTATAACATATTGATCTTCATTACCTTTCGATGAAGAATATCCCCAGTAAAAACGAATAACTGGTGATTTTTGCTTCTTAGGTGCAGGCAGAACTCTTTCTATGAGAGGTTCAGCATCTATTTTATCATCAGAAAGATACTTATTGGTTTTCAGTTCGTATGATGTCCCGGTTAATCCAAGCCTCTTATTCAGACCTTCGCAAAGTTTATCCTCCGCAATTGAAAACCACTCACCTGTCGAATTGACGCCATGTACAAGTATAATTATACCTGGTAAGTGCGGCGGCAAATCACACCCGCCTCTAATCTGGCAATTTTTATGAGACGGGAATGAGCGCCAGGAGGGATGCCCATTATCATCAAATTTACATTCAAGTTCCCGGATGGGTTCAGAATTACTGTTCATTTTTCACCACCACCTTTTTCCCACTTGACACATTGGTATACGTGATGGTTTTAGCTTTAATGCTTTTATTACACTGATATTTACTATCTAAGCCCTGAGTTAAAAGAATTGGAAATTTAATCCTATTGCTATAAACCTCATCTTCAATCCTGATTTGAATATCTGACAGTTCATTTGCCATCAAATTACTTTCCTCATGAGTTTTCGGTGGTGTTAATGTTCTGATATAGTCGAATATATTAAACCTCGGTCCATACTCGTTTGCATAAGGAATTTTTTTTCTTATCAATTCTTCTTTTACTAACTCATCAACTTTTTTTTGCCAGTCGTCATAAACGCTTATTAAGCTTCCATCTGAAAATCTTAATTTATTCACTGAATGAAGATCGCGAAGACCTACAGGGTGAGAATATACACTCTCTGTTTGAGACTCATCTCTTAAGTAAACCCCATCATTCGCCACTACCACTTTAAGCTTACTGAATCGCTCAGGGGTGTTGTACTCCTCAGCTATAATTTTATAGATAAAGGTTTTTCCATGATCTGCTGAAAAGAAGAAAAACACAGGACAACCTCTTTCTGACCTTCCGCTACCACAATA